>JAZSEY010000027.1:0-182941 GCA_045531905.1 Lachnospiraceae bacterium | reverse complement strand
CATCGGAATCAGGTGTGGAGTGAAGTTCAATGTGATTTTCTCACCGGCTACATAGCTTAATTGTTCTTCAATCTCCGGCGTATGTCTGTGTCCTGCAACTCCATATGCTTTGATATTCTCATTTACTTCACAGAATAAGTTCTGTACCTTTGCACCACGTCCTGCACCGGAAGTACCAGATTTGGCATCCACAATAATGCTCTGTGGATCAATGATTCCTTCCTTTACCAATGGATACAACGAAAGGATGGAACAGGTTGTATAACAACCAGGGTTTGCAAGCAATCTTGCTTTCTTGATATCCTCACGATTCACTTCACAGAGACCATATACAGCTTCTTCAATAAACTGTGGACTCTTATGTTCAATGCCATACCACTTTTCATAAATAGATACATCTTTAATTCTGAAATCAGCACTTAAATCGATAATCTTCACCTTAGATAATACATCTTCATTTACCAAAGATGCACATAAGCCCTGTGGTGTTGCTGTGAAAATGACATCCACCTGCTTTACCATTTCTTCCATATTATCGTCCTGGCAAATATTCTCCACAATCTGGAACATATTACCAAATACATCTGAATATCTCTTATCTATGTAACTGCGTGAGCCGTACCAAACAACCTCCGCATCCTTATGTCCTAATAAAATACGAACTAATTCCTGTCCTGCATAACCTGTCGAACCAATAATTCCAACTTTAATCATATGTCTTCCCTCTTTCCTATTAAAATGCATCACTTCATAATAATACATTCTCTCTCTTTATACAAGTGTTTATAATTATACATGATTTATGCATAATATGCAACATTTATGCATAAAATTATTCAAATAATGGTTGCATAATGTGAATAATAGTTGTATATTTATGGATAGCGACATTATTTTTACTATTTAAGGAGGATTTCATTTATGAAGGAAAAAGTTATTTTAGCGTATTCCGGCGGATTGGATACCACAGCATTAATTCCTTGGTTACAGGAAAATTTTGATTACGAGGTTATCTGCTGCTGTATCGACGTTGGTCAGGAAAGCGAGTTAGATGGATTAGAGGAGCGTGCAAAGCTTTCAGGCGCTTCTAAATTATATATCGAAGACATCGTTGACGAGTTCTGCGATGAGTACGTAGTTCCATGTGTACAGGCAAATGCCATCTATGAGAACAAGTATTTATTAGGTACTTCTATGGCTAGACCTGTTATTGCAAAGAGATTGGTTGAGATTGCACGTAAGGAAGGCGCTACTACTATCTGTCATGGTGCTACCGGTAAGGGTAATGACCAGATTCGTTTCGAATTAGGTATTAAGGCTCTTGCTCCAGATTTAAAGATTATTGCAGCTTGGAGAGATGACAAGTGGACATTACAGTCTCGTGAGGATGAGATTGAATATTGTAAGCAGCATGGTATCGATTTACCATTCTCAGCAGACAGCTCATACAGCCGTGACCGTAACTTATGGCACATCAGCCATGAAGGTCTTGAGTTAGAGGATCCTGCAAATGAGCCAAACTTTGATCATCTTTTAGTTCTTGGTGTTACTCCTGAAAAGGCACCTGAAGAAGGCGAATATGTAACAATGACATTTGAAAAGGGTGTTCCAAAGAGTGTAAATGGTAAGGAAATGAAGGTTTCAGATATCATTCGTGAGTTAAACCGTTTAGGTGGCAAGCATGGTATCGGTATCGTTGATATCGTTGAAAACCGTGTTGTTGGTATGAAGTCTCGTGGTGTATATGAAACACCAGGTGGAACCATCTTAATGGAAGCACATCAGCAGTTAGAGGAATTAATCCTTGACCGTGAGACAACAGAGATGAAGATTAACATGGCAAACAAGTTTGCTCAGATTGTATACGAAGGTAAATGGTTTACTCCTCTTCGTGAAGCTGTTCAGGCATTCATCGAAAGCACACAGCAGTACGTAACAGGTGAAGTTAAGTTCAAGCTTTACAAGGGTAACATTATCAAAGCTGGTACTACTTCTCCATATTCACTTTACAGTGAAGAGCTTGCTTCATTCACAACAGGTGAGTTATATGATCACCATGATGCAGAAGGCTTCATTACATTATTTGGTCTTGCATCTAAGGTGCGCGCAATGAAGTTACAGGATAAATAGTTTTATATAATTCAGTAATTAAAAAACACCTCTCCAATCAGGGACGTTCGCACTTAGCTGTGCCACGCAGTGGCGAAAAAAACACTTCCACATTCAGGGACGTTTGCACTTAACTGTGCCTCGCAATGGTACATAAGATTGCATAATACGCAATCTAAGTACCAGCGGTCACAGATACCCCTCATGTTGGAAGTGTTTTTTTATAATTTATTCCAAAAAACTTTTCTTAATTCTAACCTTCAATACAAACATGTTCAAATATACTTTTTAAATTTTGTGCAAAACAGAAGCCCCGCTGAGGCAAGTCCTAGTAGGGATACTAAGAAGCCTTGCCAGAAGTATGGGTATACTATGTCAATCTCTGTGTGATTGTCACCAATATACATGAGATTGTTTTCTTCCCATATTTTCTGTTCTGTCTTAAAGTTGTCCTGGAACGCAAGTGTCGTATTAACTCCAGTTTCTTCGCAGTCTATGGTTATGCTATCCCATGTCACTTCAATATTGAGTGGAACAATTTCTCTTTTTGGACATTGATTGTAATTCACACCAAAACACTGATCCAATATCTGCATAACATCAGTATTATCAGCAGACACCGCGTAATATGCCAAATTCAGTCCCAAAAACCAGATATTTTCGTGGTCTTCGTTATAGCTAAGATAAGGAATATCTTTGCTACCGATATCTACATACCCCAAAACCTTATCCTGGTTGTTGACATATCCGGTTTGCCAAATTCCATCCTCTATGGGAATTCTTCCTGCAACAATTTCATTATCTTCTAGTTTCAAATTAGGCAATACATTTTCAAAGGTTATGGAATTCTGAATGGTTCCTAAAAACTGCTTTTGCTGCAAACCATTCTCCGGCAAGTGTGCACAATCAATGACTACTCTCACACCTTTATCTGCCAATTCATTTAAGAATGATTCCGCATCCTTTTGGTTGCGATAAGAAAATCCACTCAAAAATACCGTCTGATACTTTGACAATTCTTCGATTGTATAATCTTCAATTACATTGGAAGCCCCAATCGAAAATGTCGGATAGTATATACAAACAGATTTTGCATAGGAACCGATTGCGATTCCTAAGTATTCTGTCTTAACACCAAATTGCTTCGGCGTATCTAACTTGAACACATATCCTGTATCTGACTCTTCCACCAACTGATATCCAAGCAACTTCGCTGCATCAAGCATTTTCTTCTCGTTAAATACCTGCGCCGCCTGCACCAATACCGTGTCATCTCCGTGTTCAATACTTCTATCAAAGATGTATGTGTACGCTTCATGCTCCAAGGCTTCATTCATAAGCATAATATTTTCTGCCGTCTCGGCTCCCTGCCAAGCCCAGCCAAAGGTGTAATCTGCGTCACCTTCCTCCACTAAACTCCACGAAAGATAACAACCATACAGACTGTGGTCCATCACATTGGCTCTTTGTGTCGTATAGGAATTTAGCAGTGCACCATCTACTTTTGCTTCTTCCAAGGCTGGTGAATAATACCGATTCAAATTCAGTATACCAACACTGGAATCCAGTGCTAACAAAGCAAATAAGAGAATCGCATATTTCTTGCGTATACGCTTCCATTCCAGTATGGACAACAGGAAAAATGCATAAGCCAAAGCGGTAAATCTAGTCATCCACAAAAACTCACCTAAAGGTAAATGCTTTGTAATGGATACTGTAGCAGGCGTGGTTCCCAATAAAACAAATATTGCAAATACAAATCCCGCTTTTTGATTTTTGGAAAGAATCAAGCCAAATACTGCCACAAATATTACAGACAAACCAAAGTAATAGATTTCCACATCAAAAAATACTCTGTTCAATCCATTCAATGACTCTGCCAAAGAAAATGTCAGCAAATCCTGTGTATCTGAACTGGAATCTCCCATGGCCAGCATACCACCATGTAAAGCTGGTATAAACCAAATACCTGCCATCAAAATACCAATTACCATAGATACTAACGCTATAAAGTCTCGTTTAAAATCACGGTTCTGGAACCAATCAAAACATAAAAAAATGAACGTACCAATACCTGTAATCGCTGTCAGCATCAAATGAGTAAAGGTCATACACATCATGGATAGCATCAATCCAATCAACGCCGTTTTCTTATGTTCACGAATGTACTTCCACAAGAAGTAAATAACATACGGAATAATAATAGATGTTGCTATTCTCGGCATATTGCCTTCTACAAAATATACGCGAATATTATCCGGCAAGCAGAAATATAACAAGGCACAAGCAACACCAACGATAGGTCTACCCATATGCTTTCCCAACAACACAAAAGGAACACCGCCAACAAAAATGGTCACAAACGCAAACAAATAGTATCCTACTATCGGATCGCCACCTGCTAAAAATTGCAAAAACGCCATAATGTAATAACAAAAAGGAGGCCAATAACGATACAACTGAATGCCGTTATACCATTTTGGTGTATACAGCGGATAAAACACACCTTCCTGCAAGCCTTCATACATAACATTTGCTTTGAATACGTGTCCCCAAACATCCAGACCGGAAGGCTCCCATTTCATCAGATACAAAAACAGCGTAGTGCCGATGGCAGCCAAAAATAGCACTGCCATGCCTATTAATGTTTTTATATTGTCCTTTTTCAACCAAATACCTCCTGATCTACATCATCCTCATCAATCATACTGATTACATATGAACGGGATGGTGTTTCACTCATTTCCATCATCAATAAAATCCAACCCTCAGCATTTAATATCTTGCTAAGTTCATCTTTGAAATAATCACAACAATTCTCCAAAGTTGGATTAATCACATCGAATGGTTCAATATCATTCATATCCCCATCCTGATATTTACTCATAAATGTTTCAATCTTCTTCTCCAATTTATTAAACTCAATAAAGCTCTTGTCCATCTTAATAACATTCATGGTGATTTCCCATGTATGTGGATGCATAGCACCAAGCACACCATTGATATAGATCGCATGACGAGCATTTAAATAGAATTTAAACTTATACTGTCTAAATCTTGCATTTTCCTCTTCCATTTCATGCTTCAAGGATGCTGGTGTAAAGTGTTCTAAACTCTCTATGTCATTTTGTACTCTTTCAAAATCTTCGTTTCTTTCCTTTAATTCACGGGAAACTGCATCCAGTTTTTTCTCACTTTTCCCCCATGCATCTGCTAAGTGAACAATGACACCAAGCCCCGTCATTGCAGTCACAGCAAATAAAATAGCAAGATACGTGGTATAAATCTTTGTATTTCCTGCAATCAAAAAATCTTCCTTTGCTGTAATCACTCCCACCGTATAATATTGCTCTCCCACTTCAAAATTCTCCAAAGAAATGATGGCTTCCTGGCTATGAAGTTCATCCATAAAATCACTTTTACCAGTTCCATCGTCTTTTAAGTATAATGCAGTTGTAGTCGTGTTTTTAGCAAATATAACATTTTCACTATCATATAAAAAACTCCAACTACTACCAGAAGCCTCAGTATACTCTTGCATATAGGCAACCACATCTTCGTCTGTACTACCATTTTCATATAGGACACGTACTGTGTTTGCCAGTTGCTTACAATACTTTCTTTGACTTACCTCATGTCCAATGACATAATCATCTGTAATACCTGTTAAAATTATTACGAGAAAAAAGAGTACCACTCCTACAAAGATTAGTGCTACCGTCATAATAGATACAGTGCGGCCCAATTTATTATTCATCTTTTCAATTATATTTTTACTCATCTAAATTTACCTCCGCCTGCCATTTTCTTATCACAGCTGCCACATCTGCAAAATCTTTTCGCACGATATCCAAAAATGCATTTTTTTCCTCTGTCAGATTCTTTACTCTCCAGCTCTGTGCTCCCTTGATAGAATTTACAATGCCCGCAAAACGGAACCAGAACACAAGGAAATTGTATGCCGGCAACAGGAATATCAAATACCACTTTTTCGCATAGTACTTGCGCAAATTTTTCTCATCCTTCAAGAACAAAATAATACACAAATACAGCAATGCAGTGGCGATGACATATAATCCATACATGATAATGACCGAAAAGATAATTAGTTTAATCGGATAATTGATAAATGCCAGACAAATCAAAGCAAAGTACCAAATCATTCTAGGAAATGCAAAGGTATGATCATACATCAACAAACGCAATACAAAATCTGAAATAAAGCCTCTACCAGCCTTCATGCGTTTTTGCATAAACATATGCATAACTTCAATTTCACCACGTTGCCAACGTTGACGCTGAATATATAAACGATTCATATCCTCTATAGGATCAACGAAGAAAATCGCATTCTGACAAAGTCCCACCTGATTGTGCATCATGTCACGAATCTGGAAGGTTACGTGGGTATCCTCACATACGGTGTCTGTATTGTATAACTGTGTTTTCAAAATCGATGACTTGCGAAATGCTGAAAAGGCACCAGACACTGTGAATATACTATTATACTCTGACTGAAAATTTCTTCCTGCCAAAAAAGCCTGACAATATTCAAAAAATTCCAGTTTTCTAAACAGTCTCTTAAAGAATGGCTTTGTCTCATCAATCAGTTGTGGATTGGTCATAATAGTACCAGTCAAACAATCTACAATAATATCATCTTCAAACTGACGAACCATATTGTAAAGTGCATCCGGATGCAAAATACCATCACTATCGATATGAATAATATACTTACCGTAACTATTAAACAGCGCAAGATTAAGAGCCTTAGACTTACCCTGCTCAGAATTCATCCAATTGATTGTTAGTTCAGGGAAGTCCTTCTGACACTGACAGAATACTTCAAAGCTATTATCCTTACTCTGGTTATTTACCAGCATAATATAAATTAACTTGTTGTCATATGTAGAATCGTATACAGAACGAATACACTCATACAACGTATCACCTGAGTTGTATACAGGTATAATCAGGGTAATCTCCGGACAATACTCTAACTCTTTCATTTCTTTGCCGAACAACTTACGCTTCAGCAAAATAAAGAAATTGAATATGGTAGGTATAATTTCCATCACAATCGGTATGATGACCCATGCCATCCAGAATACCACTGAACTTTGTAATAATTCACTAAGCGTTGTCATATCGGAAAGCACCTACCTTCTGTCTCACTACCTGTGGTTTTGTAAAGACATAGAAATACAAAAACACGGTACATGCATAGAACACAAATCTTCCTACAAAAGAATGTCCGATAAAATACATATCTTCTCCGCCAAAGTAAAGCATTTGGCAGATAATAAACACTCTCAAAATGTTAAAGGCAAAAATGCCAATCACGCCTATAACACTCACAACAATCTTTTCATATACCTGGTAAACTGGAAAGAACCAAAGCAATGAAAGGAATGCAAATGTCTCAATAATACCAGAACATTCAAAATCAATATAAAGGGACATCTGTGTTGCTCCATTGGCAACAAACAAAAGCCCCTTTTCAAAGTATGAATCATAAGTTCCAGTCAAGTCTCCAAACATGCCTGCCACTGCAGCTACCGCACTCTGCATTGGTGATAGTAAAATTGGCTGTAACGCAATAATGGCAATGGTAAACAATCCGGCACTTCCTGTTGTGAAGTACCAAAAATCTAATTTTGCCCGTTTCATAACTGACAAAATATAAATCCATATAATGATTACCACTACCATTATCCAATTCATCATATATTAATCTTCCTTACGTTTCTTCTGTCGCAATACACCGGCACCTGCTATCATTGCCATAGAAATTGCACCAAACAATGGTCCGGTAGAAGTTCCAACCCACTTGACACCTTCCCGTCCAATATTCGGATTATAAATAGCAATCTCGCTTACATCATCCACCTGAATACCGGTAATTCTGGCAAAATCCTTCAAGCTAAACGAAAACTCAACCTCATCTCCAGGCGTATCTGTTTGATGTGTTGCATCATATATGGTAATTGCTGCTTTACTGTCACAATACTGTGTATAATTTACAATCAAACCGTAATTGGTATGTATTCCTTCTGGCAAATGATACGCGTCAAAGCCCCAATCAATAGACTTATCCGGATTCACTGGGTACAGACCAATGGCATAACGGGAACCATTAATCTTAAGTGTCATCTGTTGCATCATAATCTGATTCTCATACAAATCATTCATCTTAAAATGCACATACACTCTTTCTCCATCTGTATATATCTGACCAACATGAATACTTTCTGTGTTATTAGATGTGTATGTAATCTCAGTGATTGGATATCCTTTCCAATCTGCATAATAACCATCTACCACCAAACTGGATGTTACGATGAGTGAATCTTCAGAATCCTTGTTGTCATCTTCCACATAAATGTCTTCATCCGTATCCAGCTCTTCTGTTGTGGCCTCAGCTGTGGTCTCCGTCACTTCTTCCGTTGTAGCCTCAGCTGTGGTCTCCGTCACTTCTTCTGTTGTAGCCTCTGTTGTGGTCTCTGTCACTTCTTCCGCTGTAGCCTCTGTTGTGGTCTCTGCCACTTCTTCTGTTGCAGCCTCTGTTGTGACCTCTGTCACTTCTTCCGTAGCAACCTCTGTTGTGGTCTCTATCACTTCTTCTGTTGTGTTATCAACGGATGTCGCCAATACAACACCTTGCATCACAGTAAGTTGTAGAACAATAGCCACACTCAACAAACACGCTATACACTTTTTCAAATGCTTTCGAGTCATAACAATCACTCCTCTTACATAACAAATGCGGGGTTTCTTATAAGACTAATCCTTTACGTAACAAGCTGGTATATGAATTCTGCTGGATACTTGATACACACTTAACGGGTTCTCATATATATCCAACTGATACAGTATAATACCAATATCTGCCAACAATTCACGAACCTTCTCAAAAAAGATATCTCCTATATTCTCAACATTAGGAAAACAATCCGTAAATTCCGGCATATCATTCAGATACTTTTGTTCAAATCTTTGCAAATATGTCTGCACAACCTTATCAATGTCAAAAAACATAATCTGTTCTGCCTGTTCATTCTTGCTTACATAGATAGTAACCGTAAACGTATGCATATGCTCTTTTTGGTTTGCAAAGCTGTGACTTGCATTAAATCGATACTGATACTTGTAGTATTTATGCATATGTCATCTCCTTATCAAGATTCACACGCAAGCCATGCCCACAGACTCGCAGAGTGTTTATGATTTGACATAATTATACATATGTTCATTATATATGAAATATATCGGCATTTCAACCTGTAACATTTACCTCTTCTAAAGAAACTTCTTCATTTTTCTCTTCTATCTTTTCAATCGTTTTTACTTCAGTTTCTCCCTGTTTTTCCTTATGAAACTTTTCCTTCACTTTTGCTGTAAAAGCCTGCATTTTTTCCTGTCTAATGCGCTTTGCTTCTGCTTTCTGCTCGGCTTTCTCTGCCTTTGCCTCTTCACGTTTTCTCTTCTTTTCGTTTTTCTTCACTGCCTGTATAGAGTCCTGATGTAATTCCTTCAAATCACTCTTAGCTCTTCTTACAAATTTTTTAGAACTGCGATATGGATTATAGAAGAAATATGCCATAGTTCCAAGCACCAATGCCACAGCCAAAACAAGCACTGATATCATCAACACCATTACAAATGCTGTAAATTTGAATTCATACATGATAAATGCAGCAGCCATGGTCGGGAACACAAGCAAATACAAAAACTTGCAAATCCCATCTAATACCTTACCACGTCTTCCTTCCTGCGATAAAAGTGCACCTTCCACTGCAGTACACATCATCAAATACATAAACATTTGGGAGGCAATCCCATAATACCAGCCAGCAAATGCAGTTAACGCCACAGACAATAAAAACAAACCAAGGCTTAGCCCTTGAAAATAAGCATTTTTATATGCCTGCATACCAAACAGCTTATCATTAGAAATGCCATGTAAGCCATATACCTGTTCCTTTATGTCGGCTTCACATGCCTCATTATATCTCTGCAATTCCTTCGACTGCTGTATATCATCATCCAGATTTCGTTTCATCTCTTCTAATATCAACTGTTCTTCTTTTAATCTCTCACGCTCTGCATCTTCCTGCTCACGCTGACGCTTCACCTGCTCGGCAACCCAAGCTGCTTTTTGAATCTGTACGCTTTCGTTTCGTTCCATAGGATTCATCCTTTCGTAAATGAGATACTTTTACTTTACATTGCATTGCCACGAATGTCAATGAAACAACACATCTTGACAAGGTTTTATCTCTATGATATACATTAAAGGTAACCAAAATGTTACCTATCAACAGAAAGGATATAATTATGTCAAAAATATCAGATGCAGAATGGGTATTGTTAGATTTGCTTTGGACCCATGGAACACTTACCATTACGCAAATGGTCGAACTGCTCTCGAAAAGTAAAGGTTGGAGTAAGCACGCCATTATTTCATTTTTAAACAAAATGGAAAAGAAAGGACTTGTCAGTTATGACACAGATGGCAGAGCCAAACTATACCAAGCCAACATTGACCGCAGCGAAACGATTGTCAGTGAGTCTGTCAGTTTTTTAGATAAGGTATTTCACGGCAATATGGGTGTTATGGTATCCAATTTAGTTGATAACAAAAAACTTAGCAACGAAGAAATCGATGAATTGATGGATATTTTGTCTAAGAAGAAACAAAAGTAACCATTTAAACATTTCACTATCAGCAAAGGAGTACATATTTTGGATACTATATCGAATTTCATAACATACACAGACCTGTTATGGCGCTCCATTGATGTTACTATATTGATTCTGGTTATTCTGCTTTTGAGAAAAGTATTTCAGAACCATTTATCTCCATGGTGTGCCCGATTTCTGTGGTCTTTTATCGCACTCCGAATATTTATACCACTGCAAATCCCCTTGATGAAAGGACTACCTTCTACACTCAATCTGTCTTCTCTTTATTATCATATTGAGTTGTGGGTCAACAACAAATGTCGCATGGCATGGAAGCAATGGTTGGAATACTCTATTCAAGGAATGGATGATACAGTGATGGCAAAATTTTCAGAATGCTCCTATCATTTTTATGATTTCTGGCACAATCTGATTCTTGATTATACCCTACCCGGCATACTAGCTTTTGCATGGTTCTGTGGAGCATTCATTGTCACGATGATATTCATTGTTCAGAATATACATTTTCACAAACACATGAAGAAACACGGGCGCATTTACGGATTAAAGAACAAATTACCGGTTTATATCATAGATGATCAAGGAGGTTCTTGCCTTTCCGGCATAGCCAATCCTGAAATCTATGTCAGTCACAAAGCACTGGATAATCTCAATTGGTGCAAATGGATTGTAGCCCACGAATTAGGTCATTATCAGGCACGAGACAATTGGTATAGTCTCCTTAGAACCATGTGTATTATAGCCATGTGGTTCCACCCTCTAGTCTGGTATGCAGCTAAGATATCACAAGAGGATTGTGAATTCTCCTGTGACGACCGTGTGCTAAAACACGCAGATGACGGAGAATGTATCGAGTATGGAGAATGCCTGATTGCCATGGCGGCGGGGTATACATCACGTAACTTACGCCAGATGACACAGGCATCACACTTAAACAAAAATGCGATTAAAAAAAGAATTACCCGAATTGCCAACCGTACTGCTATTACCCATACAAACGCAGTCAACAGTTTTTGTATTCTTTTCGTAATCGGATGTTATCTAATTACTGTAATTAGCATGTAACTATGAAAGGGGAACAAACATGAATGCTTACTTAGAAATGTGGGAAAGAGCCTTTGATTTCAAAGGCCGGACAGGTCCCGACAAATTTAAATATGCATACATTGTCAATCTTGTGATTATTATCATCCAGTACTTGACACTATCTGTGGTCATTAACCATGAAACTGTATGGATTGGAGGAATGTTTTCTCTCATTTTCATGCTTTATGATTTTATGATGTTGATTCCATTTATCTCATTGCAAATCCGTCGTTTCCACGATGCAGGAAAGACCACAGGAAGATTCTGGTTATGCCTTCTTACTGCACCACTGTTTGTAGGATTGGTTGCTATGTTTATAATTTTCAGACAGGAAAGCGATAAACCAAATCGATGGGGACCGATACCGGATGACGGCGATGAGGTGCGTTATCCTGACACCAATGCACCTGAACAGGCTGTTGACAGTTTTGTAGACCAATATATAACAGAAGCTGATATTCCGGCTAAAAAACGTTGGCCTAAAAATATACTAATACTATTTTTGATATCCATTTTATTTTACATATTATTTATGGCTTTTATGTCATTATATTAACATTTCAAAGGGAGGATTTTTATCATGATTATCTGGGGAACTCGTACATTTACAAAACTCTTGGGACATCGCATTGAAAGCACTGTATGCGGGCATTGTCAATATGACGGTCGCACAGCCGTTGTCAGAGAATGGGTGTGGTTTACACTGTTTTTCATTCCTCTGTTTCCTGTATGGGCAAGATATTACTTTGTCTGTCCAAATTGCAAGGAAATGCAAAAGGTAAAGCGTTCTGAAGCCAAAGCAGCCATCCGCCAATAACTTTTTTCGCTATAATCTTGCTTCAAAATGTGGTATAATAATAAAACTTGATGACACCATATTTAGGAAGGAAATTATACGATGAATAAGAAAGAAATCAACGAGATTAAGAAGCTGTTTACACCCCAGCACTGTGGTATTACCAGAGTATGCGGTTGCTATGTGGACGGCGATAAAACCAAGCGAACAAAGATGAAGGAAGCATTTCTTTCCTTACCAGAGGAAGAAGCATTTAAGTATTTCGCCTTATTTAAAAGCACGCTTTCCGGTACGCTGGGTAAGAATATGATTAACATGGAATTTCCTACAGAACAGGAAATGAGCGACGGCACACAAAGTTTTCTACTAAAACTTCGCGACAGTGAATTAAAGGATGACGCATTAATCGAAGAATTCTATGACAAGGTCATCGGTGCCTATGGCAGTTTGGAGAACTACTATATCGTGTTGATTCACGGTTCCTATGATATTCCGTGTAAGACCGAGGATGGACAGGACTTAGAGGATGCCTCTGATTATGTATATAACTTTATTCTATGCAGCATCTGTCCTGTAAAGCGTTCAAAGGCCGTTCTTTGCTACAACGAGGTCACAAATGCAATAGAAAACCGCTTGCAGGATTGGATTATTGATTCGCCAAATCACGGTTTCTTATTCCCTGCATTTAATGACAGAAATACTGACTTACATAGCCTACTCTACTACACGAAGAATTCTGAGCTGATGCAGATTGATTTTATTGATAATTTATTGGGGTGCTACGTTCCAATGACCTACAAGAGTCAAAAGGAAACCTTCCAGACACTTGTGGAAGAAACTCTAGGAACTGAATGCGACTTTGAAGCTGTAAAGAGCATTCATGAAACGTTAATGGAAATGGTAGATGAAGAAAAGGAACAGGAACTTGCAGAACCTGTATCTTTGGATAAGCCAACCATGAAGCGGTTGCTTGAAGTCAGCGGTGTCAAAGAGGAAGCAATTAAGGAGCTAGAGACTACTTATGAAGAATCTGCACCAAAGGACACTCCTATTTTAGCAACAAATGTTGTTAATAAACGCTCCTTTGATATTGAACTGCCTGACGTATCTATCCGTGTGAAACCGGACAAAACACATCTGGTTGAGAATAAGGTAATTGATGGTATTCCATATATCATGATTCAGGCTACAGATGAAGTAACCTTGAATGGTATTCGGATTAAAAATTTTGTACCAGAGAAGGAATAGACCCACACAAACGGTTCGAACAACATAAAACGGTTTGCAAGCAAAAAAGAAGTTTGCAAACCGTTTTTTATTTTACAGTATTTTTATAAATCCATATTGCAATAATAACTTTTACATGTTAATATATTTCTGACAGTTTTTGTTCTGTCGGCAATCGTGTTACAGGGTGGTTGACCTCTATTCTATATAGGATGGAGGTGATGTATATGAAGAAAAAAGACTATGACTTCAAAGATTTAATGTCATTCGGAAAATTTCTCATTGCATTATTGACATTCATTTACTTAATGTGTCAGTAACATAGAAAAACCTTCCCTGTACTTTGGCGAGTGAGGGAAGGTTTTCATTCAACTTTTTTCACAAGGTCAACCACTCTGTGGCGATTGCCTTATAGTTATATTATAGCAAATTATTTTTACATTGCAATAAAAACCTTGCAATTCAATGGTTTTTATTCTCCTTTTCGATTCACCGAATCCTGCACCTGTTTCTTAATCTGCTCAAATACGCCCTCTTCTTCCGGAGTTACGTAATTGTCCATTAAAATCGGTCCCAAATCAATATCCAATCCGTCTAATTCTGACTGTGTCACCTTATCGAATTCATCCTTTAACTTCTGAACTTCTTCTTTTGGTAACTGTGTCATCATCACAACTTCATCTACATCAATACGTCCGGCAATCATTCTTTTTGCTACATCATATCTCGCTTTTGTTGTATTGTTCATATCCCGTCATCCTTTCCAACGTCTACAATGTATTCATGTACGCTTCATTGATTGCAATTACTTTCGCAATTGCCTCTTTTCCCGGAGCACCAATGGTATTACGTTTTGTAACGCAAGTCTCCAGGCTGATTGCCTCATAGATATCCTCTTCAAACACAGGACTGATTGCTTTGTAATCTTCCAATGGCAACGCATCCAATCCGATGTTCTTCTCAATGCAGGCTAAAACAAGCTGTCCTACAATACCATGGGCATCTCTAAATGGAACACCCTTGTTTACTAAATAGTCTGCAGCGTCTGTTGCATTTGTAAATCCACCCATTGCACTCTTCGCCATATTTTCCTTGTTAAGCTTCATGGTTGCAATCATACCGGTAAATAGTGCAAGGCAACCCTTAACAGTATCGATGGCGTCAAAGGTCAACTCCTTATCTTCCTGCATATCCTTATTGTATGCCAAAGGAATTCCCTTCATAGTTGTTAAAATAGAAGTCAACGCACCATATACTCTACCAGTCTTACCACGAACCAATTCCGCAATGTCAGGATTCTTCTTCTGTGGCATAATAGAACTTCCTGTACTATACGCATCATCCAATTCCACAAATTGATATTCATTAGAATTCCAGATGATAATCTCCTCGGAAAATCTACTTAAATGCATCATAATTGTAGCAAGTGCACTTAAAAGTTCGATTACATAATCTCTGTCTGATACGGAATCCATACTATTCAGTGTAGGAGCCTTAAAATCCAATAGTTCTGCTGTATATTCGCGATCCAATGGATATGTTGTTCCCGCCAAAGCACCAGAGCCCAATGGACAGTAATTCATTCTCTCGAAAATGTCATTTAAACGGCTATAATCCCGCTTAAACATTTCCATATATGCACCAACATGATGTGCAAATGTTACCGGCTGAGCCTTTTGCAAATGTGTAAAGCCCGGCATATAAGTATCCTGATTTTCCTTCATCAGACCATGTAATGTCTCTAATAAAGTTCTAACCAAATCCTTTAACTCGATAATCTCATCTCTTGTATAAAGACGCATATCTAATGCAACCTGGTCATTTCTACTACGACCTGTATGCAATTTCTTACCTACATCACCTATACGGTCAATTAAGTTTGCCTCTACGAAGGAATGAATATCCTCATACTCAGAGGTAATCTGCAAACTACCATTTTCCACATCTGCTAAAATGCCATTCAAGCCATCAATAATCTGATCTCGCTCTGTCTCTGTCAAAATGCCAACCTTCGCAAGCATAGTTACATGTGCAATGCTGCCTCTGATATCCTGCTTGTAAAACTTCTGATCAAAGGAGATAGAAGCGTTAAAATTATATACTAACTGGTCTGTTTCTTTTGTGAAACGTCCGCCCCAAAGCTGTGCCATAATATACCTCTTTTCTATTTGTATTATTCGTCCCTCTTACCAACTTGCAGGCGCCGCTATCGCGGCACTTTTACTTCTGCTCCGCAGAAAGAAGGAAACAATAACTCCATCTATTCGTCCCTATAACCTTCTTTCCCTCCGTCGCTTCGCGACGTTTTCCTTTTCCTGCTCTGCATGAAATAGGGAAAGAAGGTTATCCGTCCTCTAGGATTTTGCCCTCAAATAGCTAGAAATCAAAAAGGTTGCTTTGTGTACTTACACACAAAGCATCCTTTCCGTTTTCTAGCTGCTTGAGCAAAATCCTATTCGTCCCAGTTATGGTACACGTTTTGTACGTCATCATCCTCATCAAGTAAGTCTAAAATCTTGTTCATTTTCTTGATGTCGTCATCTGAAGTAAGTTCTACGTAATTCTGAGGAATCATGGTTACCTCAGCAGATGCCATTGGAATACCTGCAGCCTCTAATGCCTCGCGTACAGTTGAGAATTCTTCTGGGTCTGTAATTACCTCGAAGCTATCCTCTTCCTCTGCGAAGTCTTCTGCGCCTGCATCTAAGGCAAGCATCATTAAATCGTCAGCGTCCTTATCGCACTCTTCCTTAGAAATGATAATCTGACCCTTCTTATCAAACATATATGATACACAACCTGTTGTACCAACATTTCCGCCACCCTTGGTAAATGCATTTCTTACGTTTGCAGCGGTTCTATTCTTGTTATCAGTTAAGGTATCTACGATGATTGCTGTACCATTTGGACCATAACCCTCGTATGTATTCTGTACGTAGTTTACTGAGTTTGCGTCACCAGCTGCTCTATCGATACCTCTCTTGATTGTATCATTTGGCATGTTGTTCGCCTTTGCCTTTGCGATTACATCGCGAAGTTTTCTATTATTGTCAGGGTTTGGACCACCCTCTTTTACTGCAACAACGATTTCCTTACCGATAATAGTAAAAATCTTTCCCTTTGCTGCATCGTTCTTTTCTTTCTTATGCTTAATATTGGCAAATTTTGAATGTCCTGACATGACATTTCCTCCTTTTTGTTCTTGTTTTCTTTCGTGTTTTGTCACCTGACAGGTGACCATATCCTCACAATTTTATCATATAGACTATGACATTTCAAGTCTTAGCACCTTCCGAAACCCTTATGGAAATAGCCATAAAGACAATACGGGAATGGTCACTACAGAAAGTAGTGTGCTGACAAATACACCGACTGACGCCAGTTTTACATTGCCACCATACTGGTTGCTGAGCATAACTGACATGGACGCCACCGGCATCGCCTGTGTCATAACTGCAACTCCTAGTATCATTTCATCATGGATAAATCCCTTTAACAATAGATAAGTGAGAACCGGAATACCCAGCAAACGAAATGCCGTCATCACATAAATTCTGACATCTGTAAATACCTCTTTTAGTGGAATCTGTGCTAAAGACACACCTAGCACAATCATGGATAGTGGCGTGGTCATATCTCCTACCATACTACAGGTATCTAGCACAAATCTTGGAAGTTCGATTTGCAATGCGTATATTATAAAACCAATGATTGCCGAAATCACTCCAGGATTTAAGCATTTTTTCCAGTCAAACGAAGCCTTTGCACCGCCATCCTTAGAAAGCAGATAAATGCCATAAGAAAATGCCACCAGATTAAATGGCATGTTGTAGATAGAGGATAAGAAAATCGCCTCACTTCCAAATATGGCATTTAATACCGGATAGCCCATAAATGTACAATTACTAAATATCAGCATAAACTGATAAGTGCCCTGTTCTCCCATTGGTGCCTTCATCGCCTTTGCCAAACACCATGCTACCAAAGGAAATATTATGTAGCTTGCAATTCCCAGGAAGAATACGCCAAGTACTTCCTTTAGACTTCCATTTTCCAAATTTTCTGCCACTGCAGATATAATCAGAAGTGGCATGGTAACATTTACCACCAAAGCCGATATTCTGCGACCGGTATCGGCATTTAACACATCTTTTTTTGTTAATAGATATCCAATTACTAACACAATAAATAGCTGTAGCATTACTTCAAATACAACCATAATTATGCCTCCTCGTATGTCTGTTTACTATCTTATGTATCTAACTCTAAACTCACCTTTAATGCCTTATCAATTTTTTCTATCATGGCATCATCCAAGTGACAAACCTTTTCGCGAAGCCTTTTTTTATCTATGGTTCTCACCTGCTCTAACAGGATTACAGAATCCTTCACCATATGACAACGCTTCGCATCCATTTCTACATGGGTAGGCAACTTCGCCTTATTCATCTTGCTGGTAATTGCGGCACAGATTACGGTAGAACTGTGACGGTTGCCTGCTTCATTTTGTACAATGACAACCGGACGGATACCGCCCTGTTCTGAACCCACCACAGGTCTCAAATCTGCGTAATATACATCTCCACGCTTGATAACCAACATTTTCACTCTCCAATACTCTTATTGTAGTATATTGCAACTTAACAAAAGTATTGCCAGTTCTATTTTTCATATTCAATTATGCTAAAGTTCTTGTGACTTCTGGAAGCTGTTCCAGCAAATCACTGGCTAACATGGCACGTTCGCCAAGAATATCTCTTGCCCTGTTTCCGGCAGTTCCATGTAACAGAACACCATAATCCGCCGCCCACTTTGGAGCCATACCGCTGGCAACTAACGCACCGATAATACCAGCCAAAACATCCCCAGTTCCACCGGTTGACATGCCATTATTTCCTACTTCATTGATATATACAGAATCTGTACCATCTGTCACAACACTTCTGGCATCCTTTAATACACAAATCACCTCATGCTGTTTTGCAAATGCTTGGGCTATTTCTAACGTATTGGTTTTAATCTCTGCTACCGTCTTACCACAAAGACGTTCCATCTCTTTCACATGCGGCGTAATGATAACAGACATCTGCTTCTGATCAAGCCATTCCATATGTTCAGAAAGTACATTTAAGCCGTCTGCATCTATCACCACTGGCACGGTTGCCTCTGTAAGCACCGTTTCCACTAACATTTTTGCTCCATCATTCTTTCCCAGTCCTGGTCCAATGACAATCACACTGCCAAAGGCATTTGCCTCCGCAACAATGGATTTGATATCCTCTTTTGAGGCATCATCCGGCACAGGGGCAGTCAGTAGCTCCGGTAACTTTGTACTTACAACTGGAATATTATCTGGATGAGAATATAGTTTCACCAAACCAGCTCCCATACGGTAAGCAGCCCCACAGGCAAAATATGCCGCACCTGCCATATCCTTCGCACCTGCAAACACAACCACTTTGCCATAGTTTCCCTTATTAGAAAGCACATACCGCTTAGGCAGATTCTTCAAATCCTCTTCTGCCATGGTATAGGTCTGTGGATTTACCGATGCAATCGCTTTTTTTGAAAAACCAACCTGTTTTACTTTCACATCTCCACAATATTGGGGACCTTCTCCCAACAACATACCTTGTTTTAAAAAGCCAAAGGTTACCGTAACATCAGCGATAAAGGCTGTTCCTAATACCGCACCATTTAAGCTATGCAGACCAGAAGGAATATCCAGCGCAAGTTTAAGGCCTGACATTGCATTTGCCATGTCAATGATTTCCCGATAAGGCGACTTTAATTCACGGGTAAGTCCTATGCCAAATATGCTGTCCACAATCACATCAAAGGTCTGCTTAGAAATGTCTGAAAAATCACGTTCCTCACGAACCTCCACCAAGGTAAGACCTTCCTCATATGGCTGCTCCTGCATCAAAATATCCATCTGTTTTTGGAAACCTTCACTACTATTACCATTTCCGATGACACATAAGGTCACTGCATAATCTGCTTCTAACAGCATTCTAGTAAGGGCAACACCATCTCCACCATTATTGCCATGTCCTGCCAGCACCAAAACCTCTGATGCAGAACTACATTTGTCCTTTATCTCCTGCAATACGGAATAAGCCGCCCGTTCCATCAAAACTTCGGATGAAATGCCGACCTCCTCAATTGTAATTCTATCTATTTCCTGCATTTGTCTCTGACTGCATACATATTCCATTTTCACACCACCTGACAATGTTCTTTTCCTATTTGGTTATAGCACAAATATCGCCGTTATGCAAACCTGCTAAGCCTTGTCAAAGCATAAAGAATTGTGGTATTCTTAGGGGCAGAGAGTTTTGGAAAGGAACATAAGATATCATGATTTTAGCATGTCAAAACATTTCAAAATCATACAACGATAAATCGATTTTAAAAAGCATTACCTTTCATATAGAGGAAAAAGAAAAAGCTGCCATTGTAGGTATCAATGGTGCAGGAAAATCAACCCTGTTAAAAATCATCATGGGACTAGAACAGGCTGATGAGGGACAGGTCATTATTGCCAAAGATAAGACTGTTGGATATTTGTCACAGCATCAGGATTTCGATTTTGCCAACACCATTTACGAGGAAATGGTTGCCGCAAAGCAGGATGTCATTGATTTAGAAAATAAAATCCGTGCATTGGAGTTAGAGATGAAACAGACAGAAGGTGAGGCTTTAGAAGCACTACTCTCCACCTACTCCCGACTCAATCATGAATTTGAAGCAAAGAATGGCTATGCCTATAAGAGCGAAATCATTGGTGTATTAAAAGGCCTTGGTTTTACAGAAGCAGACTTTGAAAAGAAGGTTGGAGATTTATCCGGTGGCCAGCGTACCAGAGTTGCCCTGGGAAGACTTCTGCTCACAAGTCCGGACATCATTTTACTGGACGAGCCTACCAACCATTTAGATATGGATTCCATTGCATGGCTTGAGAATTATCTCTCCAATTACAATGGTAGTGTCTTAATTGTATCCCACGACCGTTATTTCTTAGATAAGATTGTGAGCAAAATCATTTCTATCGAACTATGCGTTGGAGATGTTTATAACGGAAACTACAGTTATTTTGCCAAGCGTCGCGAAGAGGTTCGAGCAAGCCGACTGAAGGCGTATTTGAATCAGCAAAAAGAGATTGCCCATCAGGAAGCAGTCATTGAAAAACTAAAGTCCTTTAACCGGGAAAAGTCCATCAAGCGTGCAGAAAGCCGCGAAAAAATGTTGGATAAGATAGACCGTTTAGAAAAGCCGCAGGAGGTTCGGGATGCCATGCGCCTATCCTTAGAACCGGAAACAGAAAGCGGCAATGACGTGCTTTTAGTAGAAGGATTATCCAAAGCCTTTGGACCTAACACCCTTTTTACCAATGTAAATATGGATATCAAGCGCGGTGAACGGGTTGCACTCATTGGTAACAATGGAACAGGCAAAACCACCATCTTAAAAATCATCAACCGCTTACTTCCAAAGGATGCCGGTAAAATTGCACTTGGCTCCCGCGTAAAAATCGGTTACTATGACCAGGAGCATCAGGTGCTCTCTTCTCAAAAAACCATTTTTGAGGAAATCTCTGATGCCTATCCGAATCTTACCAATACACGAATTCGTAATCTCTTGGCAGCATTTTTATTTACAGGAGATGATGTTTTTAAGAAAATCGAGGATTTATCTGGTGGTGAACGTGGACGTGTTTCGCTGGCAAAGCTTATGCTTTCCTCAGCTAACTTTTTGATTTTGGATGAGCCTACCAACCATTTGGATATTACTTCTAAGGAAATCCTGGAAGAAGCCCTTAGAAATTACACTGGTACGGTACTCTATGTATCACACGACCGTTACTTTATCAATAAAACGGCTACCCGCATATTAGATTTGGTGGGTGTCCCGGATAATGATACCGGCACGGCAACCGGCAATTGGCAGTTATTAGAATATCCTGGAGATTATGATAATTTCCTGGAAAAGAAACAGCTCCCAGTCTATCAACAGGCATATGCCTGGAGAGCTGGTATTGCATTCACGCCTACAGAAACAACAAATGTTGCTACTGGCAACACAGCCACTGTGGCAAATATTGCAAGGCAGGAAACAGAAAGCAAACAGGATTGGAAGGCAGCCAAACAGCAACAAGCACAGGAACGCAAGCGACAAAATGACATCAAGAAAACAGAAGCCCGCATTGAGGAATTAGAAACACTGATTACAGACTTAGATGCACAGCTGTCCGCTCCGGAAAATGCCACCAATGTTGCTAAACTGACTGAAATTACAAATAAACAGGCAGAGACAAACGAAGAATTAGAACAGCTTTATGAGCTGTGGGAACAGTTGTCAGAATAAAGAAAAACCGTTTCATATTGAACCTTGCAAATCACAAGATAATATCAACATGAAACGGTTTATTATTTATAATTTTTATTTCTTTTGTACAATCCGCAACAAACATTGCTTGCTATTAGGAAGTTTTACGATTAATTCAGTAACATAGTCTTCTTGTGTATCATTATGCAGAACAGCTTCAATGGTTCCACCCATAAAATCTGGTCTGTCATAAGCAAGTTCCTTGCCACCTATTTCAGTTCGTGCTGTAACATAGTAATCCGACAAATCCCGAATTCTATACTCCTCCATTACCATCATTTCCATTATACTATTGTTCCCCCTTAATACTTTATATGTACCTGCGAATTCGCAAAATACATATCAAAATACCCCAAAGAACATTATACTCATTTTTCAGTTATAGTCAAGTTAAATGGTAAATATAACAATCAATGATTTGTGACCGCTTGTTTTTTCATTTCACATATATTTACGCTAACTTCTGCTCTAACACTTCTCTGATTGCCTTGATGAAACCTTCACTAGAAAGTGCTGTTGGATTCTCAATGCTAGTAATCAAAGCTAAATCCTTTGTCATCTTACCAGATTCGATAGTCTCTACGCAGGCAGCCTCTAAAGCATCCGCAAACTTCATAAGCTCAGGAATGTTATCTAACTCGCCACGCTTTCTAAGAGCACCGGTCCAAGCAAAGATTGTTGCAACAGAGTTTGTTGATGTCTCCTCACCAGCTAAATGCTTGTAATAATGTCTCTGTACAGTTCCGTGTGCAGCCTCGTACTCATAATTGCCATCTGGTGAAACCAATACAGATGTCATCATAGCAAGTGAACCAAATGCAGATGAAACCATATCACTCATAACGTCACCATCGTAGTTCTTACAAGCCCAGATAAATCCGCCCTTCGCCTTCATAACACGGGCAACCGCATCATCAATCAATGTATAGAAATACTCAATGCCAGCTGCATCGAATTTTTCCTTATACTCTGCATCAAAGATTTCCTGCATGATATCCTTAAATGTGTGATCATACTTCTTAGAAATCGTATCCTTAGTAGCAAACCATAAATCCTGCTTTGTATCCAATGCATAATTAAAGCAACATCTTGCAAAGCTTGTGATAGATTCCTCTGTGTTGTGCATACCCTGTAAAATACCTGCACCTGTAAAGTTGTGGATTGTCTCCTTAATTACAGTGCCATCCTCACCTGTAAATACAAGCTCAGCCTTACCTGCACCTGGAACCTTAATCTCTGAATTCTTATATACATCACCATATGCATGTCTTGCAAGGGTAATTGGTTTTTCCCAGTTCTTAACACATGGCTCAATGCCCTTTACTACGATTGGAGCACGGAATACAGTACCATCTAACATTGCACGGATGGTTCCGTTTGGACTCTTCCACATTTCCTTTAAGTTGTACTCTGTCATACGTGCTGCATTTGGAGTAATAGTCGCACACTTAACAGCTACGCCATACTTCTTAGTAGCATTTGCAGAATCTACAGTAACCTGGTCATCTGTTTCATTTCTATATTCCAAGCCTAAATCATAGTACTCAGTCTTTAAATCCACAAATGGAAGTAACAATTCATCTTTAATCATCTTCCAAAGGATTCTTGTCATCTCATCTCCATCCATCTCAACCAATGGAGTTGTCATTTTAATCTTTTCCATGTCTTAAGTCCTCCCAAACTTTATCCTAAATTCCTTGTTCATTTTATATGTATCCCAAACATTTGTCAACAAAGCAAGGCATTATATTTAAATCAGAGTTAGTGCTCTCAAGATATAAATAATAGCCGTAATGGACACCGACGAAAACAACGTGGTTGCCACTACAATATTTGAAGACAACACATAATCGTTGTTCATATTTTTTGCCATAATGTAACCACTAACTGTAGATGGTGCACCGAGCAAAATGGTTATGGCTAACAAATGCGCATCCCGAAATCCCATCCACACGGCAATCGGCAAGAATATGGCAGGTATCACAACCAGTTTCACCACAGATGCCACTACCGTCAACTTGATTTTTGATATGGCCTCTGACCCCATAAAACTTGCACCGATACTAATCAATGCCAAAGGGGTTGATAATGCACCAATACTACCTAAAGTTTTATCCACAATCGGCGGAAAATCCACCTGCAATATGGCAAATGGAATACCAGCAAAGATACCTACCAAAATAGGATTCTTCAGTATGTTAATCAGTAGCCTTCCCGGTTTTAAGGAAGCGTTATTCTTATCGCTACGGCTTAAAATAATCACCGCAAAGATGTTAAACAAAGGAATGGATGCCACTATCATAGCCGGCACCATACCTGCGTCTCCATAGATGTTCTCTGCAAACGCAATTCCTAAAACAGCTGCACTGCCCCTATAGGCTCCCTGTACAAAACTGCCTATCTCGTTCTTATCTTTAATAAACACTTCTGATAAAATCCATGTACCAATGAAAAATGCACAGGTTGCTCCAGCACAAAACAATGCAAACTTGGGACTTAAATCTGCTTTCAAATCACATCCGGCAATATCCTGAAATACATATACCGGCAATGCAACTTTAAACACCAGTTTATCTGCTACCTCAGCAAAATTATCGTTAATTAAATTCATTTTTCTGAATACATATCCACACACCATTACCAAAAACACAGGCATGGTTGCATTCAGACTAAACATAAAACTATCCATATGTCATCACTCGTTATTTTGTCTTATTATTCTTGTCATCGTTTTTACCACCCAGCAAAAACAAAAATCCCATGATAACCAATGATACAATCAGGCAGATTACAATCAGCCATGGATTGCTATCATCACCTGTGGCGATAGTTAATATTGCATTTAGTAAATTTAACATTCTCTATTCTCCTTTATGGATTGATTACATACGTATACATTGTTCTACCAAAAAATGTATCTTCTGATACTTTTTCCATCTTTGTATCCGGTACTAAGGCTTCAAAATAATCATATACTTCATCAAATGTAATATTATCCTTCTCATCATCTATTTCGTATTGCACATGTAAACCAGCCACTTTATTTTTAATCATCTCTTCTTCATCATTATACTCTGTCATATCAATGGTAACGATTACTTTACCATTCTTTACTTTTTCTTGATATTCTTCGGTATAATCTTTCACGTCTTGCTTTGAAACATAAAAAAACTCATTAACCTGCATCATATCTGCAGCATACAAAACCAATTCCCACGGATCAGAATTCACTACTATGCAATCGGTATCTGATACAACTTCAGACAACGTTGCCATCTTTGTATACTTAGGAAACATATAACTTTGCGAATGCAACCTATGATACGTATTAATCGTTAACAAATACCCTGCCATTATGAACAATAAACCAACAAACACTCTTTGATTCTTGCATATGCATTTAATCAAGGAAACCACGCAACCAATCACTGCAATAAAAAACAACGGGTATAAATACATAATGTACCGATCTTGGTTCTCCGCCATACCATAAAGACTAGTGGTTTCTTGTACGATTATACATTGCACTAAAGACATTACAATTATAATTATGTAAATCCATGGTAATTTCTTTAATAAACAAATAGTATGTTTAATCGGAGACTGCAACCATGTTACCATTCGCTCTCGTATCTTCACAATCCACTTATTGTGTCGCAATAGATATAATAATGGTAAACATACAATCAAAACAGTTACAGCCACACCTATTGCTATTTTTAGTACACCTGAAGTATATACGGATACAGGAATGTTAAACATTTTAAACAATAAAAAGTTTAGCATAATCTTGAAGCGCATTTCAAAATTATAATTCATCAACGCTTCTATTTCTGAAGATACTTCTCCTGTTCTTTTTGTAATTACCTGCAAAATAGTTGGATAAGTCATTATCATTACAATTAATGAACCTAGCATGCTAAATCCATAAATCAACATATGCTTCCATTTCTTTTGGAACAATAAATACACACACACCAAAAATGTGAATATACCCACACTGGTAATCATATATAAATGATTATAAAATGCAAGAAACGCAACGATTGCAGCATACAACAAGTGTCTGTAAGAAACCGTTTCTGTCTGTAAACTCTTCAAATATCGTACAACATGATAAATTACCACCATCAATAACGCTGTATTTAATGCATATGCTCGCAAATAAATAAAAGTATCTCTAGCAGCCCAAGTAAAACCATACAGTATACTTACATACAAAGCAAATTTGTCATTTTCCAATACCGCTGCTAATTTAAACAAATAAATCATCAAAATAATAAATGCAACAATATTAATAGCAAAGCTATACCAAGCAGAAAATGTTTCTGGAAAAAACGAACAAATTGTATGCAATAGCATACTATGCAATGGTGGACTCAAATCTTTGTTTTGATTATTATATACCACATCATATCTAAAGGCTTCACCTTCATTGACAACCAAATAATCAACCAAAACATCGCCAGACAACCACTCATTCACATTCTTTACTTCGTCATTGTCATCTTTATAAATATATGGTTCATTATAACTGTTAGCAAAACCATAAGACCATAACTCATCAGAATGAAATCCTTCTTTATTTACTTGAAAATCATATATAATACAAGATAACTGTATTAACACAATCACAATGAAGGCTGCCCATATCGTATGTTTTTGCTGAATATTCTTCTTATCTTTCATAATAACCTCTTGAAATTACTGTAAATCCAAATCCATCTCATCTGGCAACTGTTTTTTCGTGCTACCGGCAAAGTTCTTAACAGCAACTGTTGCCTTATTAATCGGAATATTGGTTCCCGCGCCAGCTACACAACCACCCGGACAACCCATGCCTTCGATAAGACAACCATCTTTTTTGCCTGCCTTGGCAAGCATCAGCATCTTTCTACAATCTGCAAGACCTTCTGCGTGTTCCACCTTAACCTCTACATCCGGATAGAGTTCTTTGATATATGCTGTAACGGCCTTTGCTACTCCACCGGCTACTGCATAACCACGTCCTGCTCCAGAAGCATCTTCCATAGGAACACCCTGTCTGAAATCATCAAATTCAATGTCCCTTGCAATTAACATAGCATCCAATTCTTCAAATGTAATAACAAAATCCACATCAGAACGGACAGTTCTTCTGGATGCTTCTAACTTTTTAGCAGCACAAGGTCCGATAAATACAACCGAAGCTTCCGGGTCTTTCTTTTTAATCATTCTAGCTGTTGCCACCATAGGGGTTAACTCTGTAGAAATCTTATCAATCATCTCAGGGAAGCATTTCTTTGCAAGCATCGACCAAGATGGACAACAAGATGTTAACAAGAATGGCAAATCACCATTTACCACTTCGTGCACATAGTGATGTGCCTCTGCAACGCAACCTGCGTCTGCACCCATGGCTACCTCATATACATCAGCAAAACCTAACTTTAATAATGCAGCCTTAATCTTATCCGGCGTTGCATAATCACCAAACTGTCCTATAATAGCTGGTGCAACGGCTGCAACAACCTTTTTGCCCTCCTGCATTGCTCGAATCAACTGGAAGATTTGAGACTTATCTGCAATAGCGCCAAATGGACAATTAACCATACACATACCACAGGATACGCATTTATCCTCATTAATCTTCGCTCTTCCAAGCTCATCACTTTCAATAGCTCCAACTCCACAGGCATCCGCACATGGTCTTGTCTTGTGTGAAATGGCATCATATGGACACTGTTGTTTACACTTGCCACACTTGATACATTTTGACTGGTCAATATATGACTTGCCATTCACAAAAGAAATGGCATTCATCGGACACACCTCACTACACGGATGTGCCACACAACCTTTACACTGATTACTAACTTCGTACATATTCGCCTCACAGGCATTACATGCTGATGGAATTACCTGCATCAACGGTGGCTCATAGTACTTTTCTGAAATGTCACTCATCTCAATACCTTGCGTAACATGTACAGGCTTGTCCTCCGGTCTCAATGACATACCCATGGCAAGACGTACTCGCTCACTGGAAATGGCACGCTCACGATATATACTATCTGTATACTGTGGAGTATCACCTGGTGTAATAATATATGGAATTGCTTCGATATCATCCTTTACATTTTTTGAATTGTATGCAACTCTTGCTATCTCAACAAAAACCTGTTTTCTCAATCTTCTAACATTCGTTTCTAGTCCTCGCATAACCCTACTCCTTTAAAACTCCATAATCCATGATATTATACACCAATTTTAGTGTAATGTCTATGATTGCAAAATGATATCAGAACTTGTCTTTTTACTTGTAATCCTATAAAATACAATTAAAAACACAATATCTGGAGTGATTATTATGATATATGTAGATAACATCAATGGTGTGTTTCATACAGAATTGTCAAAATCGAATGCTACCACATCTGTTACCACCCACGGTAGTTTTGAAGACACCCTAAAGTTAAATCAACAGAATAACAAAACTTCTTTGGAAAGCATTTTCGAAAAAGCTGCCAAAAAATATAATGTAGATGTGGATTTACTAAAAGCAATTGCCAAACAAGAATCTAACTTTCAGGCAGATGCAGTTTCTCATTGTGGTGCAACCGGCATTATGCAATTAATGCCTGCCACAGCCAAAGCCATGGGGGTCAAGGATGCCACTAACCCGGAACAAAATATTATGGGTGGAGCTAAACTCATCTCACAATTACTAGATAAGTATGACGGCGACATGAAACTCGCACTCGCCGGCTATAATGCTGGCATCGGTAATGTTGCAAAATATGGTGGTGTTCCGCCATTTGAAGAAACCCGTAATTACATAAAAAAGGTTATGAATTATTATAAAAATGGCGTTGATGTGCCAGATAAACAGGTTGTCACTAACAACAATGATACAACGGTTGCCGAGAAAGAACAGTCTGCCACCCGTATCACTGCAATCCATGATGGTACTGCACCAACCACTTCCACCCCAGAGTACTTGGCGGAAGAAACAACCTTTGACTTTACTTATCAGGATTACCTAACCTTCATCGACATCTATTTAAAATACTTTGCAGATTCATACAAAATTTGAGTTTTCTTCAGATTTTATTAAGAATTTCTTTAAGTTTAAGACAAACATTGTACACAAATTTACAGTATAGTATAACCATAGAGTTGACAAACAGAGGTTGACTCTATATATCACACCTCCTCATATCAGTGATATAGTACATAGAGCTGGTACTTGCGAAAACCTTGTGCCAGCTCTGAACCTAACAATTACAAGTCATGTAGCTTATTCTTCCTCTTTCTTGCTACATGACTTTTTTGATGGTGATGAAGTGATATCGTTTCCTGCACGCACGACGCGCTCGCCTCGTCACCATCGCAAAAAAAATGTCCCTACAGTATTACTGTAGAGACACTCTATCATTTCTCACGGGAAACCTTGTTCGGTATCCATCCACATCATTTTCAATTGTTATAATTTGATATTCTTCCTCTAATAATTCTAGAAGCACCTTCCCCTCTGGGTTCACCAACAAGCTATTACCAGAGTACTCTATATTGCCCATCTCACCAATACAATTTATCATAGCCATATAACATTGATTCTCAATTGCACGGGCCTTTCCCAACACTTGAAAATGTTCAATTCTACTTGCCGGCCAATTGGCTGGAAGCAAAATCATATCACAATGCTCGCCCATAAGTTGAAATTGTTCTGGGAAACGCAAATCATAACAGATTGCCAAACCAATATTGAAATCACAGAAAGAAAACGAAACCAATTCGTTTCCACCCTCAAAAAACACACTCTCACCACCATAGGAAAAAGGGTGAATCTTAGCATAGTCAGCCAAAACCACACCATCCTTATCTACAACGGCATAATGATTCTCTGCTTTTACATGGTTTTCTTGGCATCTTACATATCCAAAGGCTATGGCTACACCATACTCCTTCGCAAGTTTTCTCATAGCCGTAATTGTTTCTGCTTGATACTCCCCAGTTATATCCACATTCATAGAAAAACCAGTGAAACTCATCTCTGGAAGGCAAATCAAATCTACATTTGCTTCCCTAGCAGCCTTTAGATATATATTGATTTTTTCAATATTTGTTTCTTTATCTTCCCATGCAATCTGGTACTGACAAAGCATCAATTTCATATGGAATCAACCCTCTCCATCAAAATCCCAAAGTTTTAATCCGGAACTTCAATTTCTTCCATCTCGGCTAATTCTTCGTACTCTCCAGTACGTTTTAGATAAAATACGCCTCCATCAATGGAACACTGGCCACAGGAGCATTTCACTACTTTATTTCGCTGTTTTGATACAATTTCCTCTCCACAGTTCTTACAGCGAATTGCATTTCTTTTAATCTTCTTAATAATCATAATTGTATCCCCCCTGATGCATTGTCGCAGTTTCACTACATATTATTTCTGACGATTATAATTAATCAGACATCCCTCTAAGATAATTGCTCTCTCATCATCTGTTAAATCACCAAGATGGAATGTTAATTCCTTCATTCCCTTATTTACAACATAAGCCTTAATGTCGTCATTCTTTTCCTTAACTGCCTTGGCAACACCAGGAATAAATACATAATCGCCTACTTCAAAATCATAATCTTCAGGCATGATAAATGGAAGCATACCCCAGTTAATCAAATTAGAACGGTATCTCTTAGTTGCATATTCTTTTGCAACATTTGCCCAACCACCTAATACCTTCTGGCATGAAGCAGCTTGCTCTCTTGCTGAACCGTCACCTGGCTTTACAGCAAAGATAGTAGAACCTACACCAGTATTTTCCTTACTTACGCCTTCAAACTGATCTTTGATAGCATGCATAATCTCGCGCATTTCCGGATAGAACTCACCCATGCACTTTCCTTCTTCACGCACTTTCTCAACTGCCTGAATCTCCTTTGCACGACCAACGTACTGAGGATCCTTACGAGAAAGTGTGAACTCTGCCAATCCAAGAGGATTTGAACGGAAAGAAGATGTCTCTCCAGATGGAATCAACTCATCTGTTGTAGTAACAGGATCATGGATAACTGATGCCATCTTCAATACTAAATTATCAGTTAAAGGAATCATTGCTGGCCAATCCTTAATGTTTGGTCCAAACTTAATCTCAACTGATGGGTCAGCCTTACCAACACCGTCATAGATACGATTCTCATAAATGCTCTTATCAAAGAAATACTTTGGAGATGTATACTCTACATCCATATCTGTTGCAGGAGTCAAATATCCCTTATTTGCAGCTGTTGCAGCAATAGAACGAGCATCCATCAAAGCAACAGAAGAAATCTGACCATTCTGAATCTTAGAACCTTCTCTATTTGGGAAGTTTCTTGTAGAATGACGAATACTGAATGCATTGTTTGCCGGTGTGTCTCCTGCACCAAAGCAAGGTCCACAGAATGCTGTCTTTACGATAGCACCAGTACCCATTAAATCTGCTAATCTGCCATTCTTAGCTAATTCCATATAAATCGGTGTTGACGCTGGATATACACTTAATGTAAATTCATCAGCACCAATACTCTTGCCCTTTAAGATATCAGCTGCTGCACAGATATTCTCAAATCCACCACCTGCACAACCAGCGATAATACCCTGATCAACATATAACTTACCATCACGAACCTTGTTCTTTAATGTGAAGTCTACCTGACCATCTAATGAAACCAATGCCTTCTTCTCACAATCTTCAAGAATATCCATAAGATTAGCATTTAACTCTTCAATTGTATATACATTACTTGGATGGAATGGCATTGCAATCATAGGCTTAATCTTGCTTAAGTCCACATATACCATGCCGTCATAGTATGTCACAGCACCTGGATTCAATTCCTTATATGCATCTACACGACCATGTAATGCGTAGAATTCCTTAACCTCATCATCTGTTCTCCAAATAGAAGAAAGACAGGTTGTCTCAGTTGTCATAACGTCGATACCAATACGATAATCAGCACTTAACTTGCTGATACCAGGGCCAACGAACTCCATAACTTTATTCTTTACATAACCATTTGCAAATACTGCACCGATAATAGCAAGTGCAACGTCCTGAGGACCCACACCCTTCATCGGCTCACCATCTAAATAAATACCAACCACACCTGGCATTTTGACATCATAGGTCTTAGAAAGTAACTGCTTAACCAGCTCACCGCCACCTTCACCGATTGCCATAGTACCAAGTGCACCATAACGGGTATGACTATCTGAACCTAAAATCATGGCACCACCCTCAGCAAGCATCTCACGGGCATACTGATGAATAACTGCCTGATGAGGTGGAACATAAACACCACCATATTTCTTAGCACAAGAAAGACCAAACATGTGGTCATCCTCGTTAATGGTACCACCTACTGCACAAAGTGAATTGTGGCAGTTTGTAAGTACATATGGAATTGGGAATTTTTCAAGACCTGATGCTCTCGCAGTCTGAATAATTCCAACAAATGTAATATCATGAGATGTCAGTTTATCAAACTTAATCTTTAACTCATTCATGTTTCCTGACGTATTGTGTGCACTTAAAATGCCGTACGCCATTGTATTTTTTGCTGCTTCTTCCTTTGTTGTGGCACCAGCCTTTGCTGCAACTGCATTTAACGCATCTGCACCGTCAGCAATAATCTCTGTACCATTTACCAGATAGGCACCACCATCATATAACTTAATCATCGGGAATCCTCCTTAAATTCTTATCATTTCACACGCATTACAGTATAACATAGGTGCTTAATCAATGCAAAGCCCCTTTCTACGAAAAAAAATCCAATTATGTCCTGTAATATGCTTCCAATTTTTCTCGGCTTAGCAGAAATACCTGCTCCATTTGTGGGTCAAAATGACTGCCCATAGATTCTTCCATAACCTTGAAAGCCTCTTCAAAGCTCATAGCTTCCTTATAACAACGTTTACTTACCAAAGCATCATAAACATCTGCTATTGCCATAATTCTGGCTTCTATCGGAATATCCTCACCCTTCAAACGGTCGGGATACCCAAAACCGTTCCACTTCTCATGGTGATGTCTTGCCATATTTATGGCAACTCTCACAAAATGCTCCTCTTCTACATCCTTTAAAATGCTTTCAACCAGTACCGCGCTCTTTTCTGCATGCGTCTGCATAATAGCAAATTCTTCATCTGTCAAACGTCCTGGCTTTTTTAGAATACCATCATCAATTCCGATTTTTCCCAAATCATGCATGGGAGCCGCTTTTACAATATCCTGACAAAACTCTTCATCTAACGGCAATAATTGGTGTTTCTGTATCGTATCAATCAAGATACCAATCACATGACTGGTACGCTTAATGTGACCACCTGTGTTGTCATCCCGGTTTTCCACCATATTAGCCATACCAAGCAATACCTTCGCCTGCATATCCCTAATATGTGCTGTCTGTTCATTTACTTGCATTTGCAAATCAGTATTATACTGATTTAACAATTTTGTATACTTTCTGTGTTCTGTCTGATCAGCCAATTCGATAATAAATCCAACACCATTATCTCCATGCCAGATTCGTTCCACATTGCCTTCATAGTATTTGTCACCCACAATATAAGGCATTCTCGGATCTTCATCATCCCTAAATTCATCCAGCCATTGTTCAATAAATGCCAAATTTTCATGCTTTATAAGGGGTTTGTCAACCTTACATAATTCTAACTCTGGAATAAGCTCCATAGCAACAGTATTACTGCCCAAATAGTTTCTGTTATTATCAAACATAACATAACCATAGCTGTACTGCTTTTTTAATGAACTCATAATATTCTCTTCTACATTGTATAAAGTAACGCGCCTGTTAATATAAAGGAATATCCAACCGTCCACCACATAAACTAACGGTGTTACCTCTACATGAGGCAGGATTGGTCGCACCACTAAAAACAAAAGAATCGTGGCAAGTTCCATACCTACCAACGCCCATAAGTTCTTTCTGGATATGGTATTCTTTCTCTTTAAACTGTATATCAAGATAGCAATACCAATCAGCATGTATCCATATAGCAACACATAGAAAATACTATGTCCAAAACCGTATACTGGTGTTACTGCAGTTGCATTTCCAAATTTGTGTAATTCCATATCCTTATAATAGATATCAGCATAACCAATGGACAAAATCATGCCATATACAACAAAGCTAAATACATATATGATGTTGCGAATCCATTTTGACGCCTGAATCTTACACATATCAATAATTACCGTCAGTATAATCGGTGCAGCAAAACAACCACCTATGTAATATATCTTTTTGGCTAAATACGCTTCATACACTGTATCTGATAAGGCCAATGCGAGATTTCCCAAGTTGCTAATTGTAAGAATAGCTAACAGTAGCACCAGATAGAAATTGATTTTTCTGTCTGTAAATAAAGCGATGAATATGATTAAATTCAATACAGCCAGCGCTGCCATAATTCCATAATACGCTATCATATTATTTCCTCCCTATCCATCACAATACAACTTTTACGATACATAATACCACTAGAAAAATCAAGTTATATCCCGTAAATTTCATGACATATTTTTTCTTTTGATCAGGCATTGCTTTCGAGAAAAACTCAAGCGAAATAATACTTGCCATAGATGCAATCAAAGTACCCAGTCCACCCACGTTTACACCCAGTAACAGGTTCATTCCTTGTTCCGTGAATTTCGACATCATAATCGCTGCTGGAACATTGCTCATGAATTGGCTAAATAAAATACCTAATATAAATTCATTTCCAGATACAATACTCTGCAAATACTCTCGAATCCAAGGAATCGCAGCGATATTTCCCACAATTAGAAATAACACTACAAACTTTCCAAGCAAACCGTAGTTAATTTCTTTGAACAATCGGTATTCGCAAAGGCAAATACTAATACCAACGATCGCAAGCATAATCGGCCAACAGATGACATCTAACACCGTCAAAAGACATATTACAAACAAAATGATGTAAACAATCGTCTTCATTCCTTTTTCCCATTTTCCAAAATCCTGATGCTTGTTCTCTTCATCCAAAAGAACCACTTCTCTCGTGCCATCTTTATCCAGCCATAAAATAAATACCAACAATATCGCCGAAACCAACACATAAGGAAACAATCCCTTAACAAATGTCACTAAATCCAATTGATAATACTGATACAAATAAACATTTTGTGGATTGCCAATAGGGGTTGCCATACTGCCAAGATTGGCGGCAATGGTCTGCAATACTACCAACTGAATCAGTTTATCTTCCTGTCCTACTCTGTGAAGCACCTGTATAGCAAAGGGCACCATAATGATAAGTGCTACATCATTTGTAACCAGCATACTTAGAAAAAAGCACACCATCGTTAAGGTGACAAGTAACATTCTGAGATTTTTTGCCTTCATGGTGATGACTCTTGCGATATCATCTATGTACCCAAGCATCTGAAAGCCTGCTACCACGCCCATTAAACAAAACAAAATTGCCAGTGTGCCAAAATCTATGTGTTGCAAAATATATGTCGAAACCCATTCCATACGTTACTCCATCCTTTTCCTCTGTTGTTCCCGTTCCATCTTACTGTAAATACAACCACAGTAATCTTGCCTGTATAACTCATATTCCTTTGATAAATCAATGGAACGTCGATACCCATTTTTCTTCTTAAAATCAGCACATAAATGTTGAATATCATATTCATCTGCCAATCGGTCGCCAATTTCATTTAACCACACTGCATTTTTATACGGGCTGATAGAAAGTGTTGTTGTAAAATAATCAAATCCACCTTCCTTGGCAAGCTTCGCTGTCTCTTTTAAACGTTGCTCATAACAGTGATAACAACGCTCTCCGCCTTCAGGTAAATGCTCCATGCCTTTCGCCATATTATAAAAGTCTTCCGGATGATACTCGCCTTCCACAAAGTGCACCGGATTTCTGTTTTTGTCTGCCACTTCCGGGTATACCTTATCTATAAATCCAACAATCTCCTCTACTCTTTTTTGATACTCTTCTTTGGGAGAGATATTGGGATTATAATAAAACACTGTAATCTCAAAATATCTTGACAAATACTCTAGCACATAGCTACTGCAAGGAGCACAACAAGCATGCAAAAACAGTGTTGGTACCGTTTCTTTTTCTTCGATATTGGACAAAATGCCTTCTAATTTTTGTTGGAAATTAATATTGTTCATCGATTTTTTATTCCTTTAATCATTTTTTACAAAGTTTATAGCCTCAAAAGCACAAAATAGCCTATTTTTTAGTTAGAATTCCTAGTTGACTTTGTCTATAATTTACAATATACTATAACTAGAAATGGATGTATAACGTGCCCATTTGTACGCACATCTAATTCATAATTTCAGGAGGTGGCCGATATGACAGTAGATCAAGCCGTTAAAAAATATAAGTTAGAGCCAGTAAACGTTTACACTGCCAAGGCTAAGGCTAAGGAGTTAAACGTAGATGAAGTTCTATACATGAACGTACAGAAGAACAAGTATGCGTACATCGTTCGTGATGGTGGTCGTGGACTTGTATTATATCAGGATGAGAAAAGCTTATACACAAAGATGTATAAAGGTCTTACTATGACACCATTAACAGAATAATTACATAATTCTGATTTATACTATCACTTGTATAAAACGTATGTCAACAAAAACGACACGTTCATTATAAAAAGAGACAAAGCCTTTCGGTTTTGTCTCTTTTTTTATAACCATTTATACGTTGCCTTCTCTTCTCCAAACAAATGATGCCGTAACCAATCATCCAAAAATATACATATTGGCGAAATTGCAGTCCAAAGCATCGTATAGGGTACGCACACCTGCCCTAACAAATTATAGGGAAGCTCTGAATAATCCCATACGCCAATCCCCAACCATACATTTACAATGAGACCGGTTATCAGTTCCAAAACCGTAATGATAATTCCTGACAAAAGCATTTGACTCAGCAGTGCCACTTGAAACCCTAACGCCTGATTCAACATTCCTATCAACAAAAAGGCCAATCCTCCACATATCACCATGGAATAGTGGGAATATCCGCGCACTGCAATTTCTATAAAATAATACGTAAATCCACCTAACAGAAAAAGAAAACAATTCTTTGCCAGCACATCCGTTTTCAACATAAAAAATGCCCTCCGTAACATCACATATACCTAGTATGCACGGAAAGCATTTTTCATATTCTTTATACCCAGTCTTTTAATGGATTATTTAACACTTCCATTCCGTCTAAAACAAAATAGCCATTTCTGATAATATCCTGACGGGAACCATCTGCTCTCACAGCAGTAATACTGCCAAGTTCCTCATATGGAATTGTAATATCCGTATGGCAATTAAAATATGCCTTACTCATATCTTCATGACGAAGCACTGAGCATTCATTCTCCTTTGCCACAATTTCTTTTCCATCAGGGTTATACAATTTATTATCTTCACTATAACTGTAACAGGTATCTCCCACGGCAAAATGAGGTCCCATCTTTTCAACAATCAAGATTGGAAGTTTACTCAATATCTTGTATTTTTTAGCCATTGCGTATGCCGTTGTATTGGTTCCAATGGCAAATTCACCGATTGGCAATGTATCTCTGTTAAATAATACATTTTCCTTAATGTAGGCACGATTCTCTTCTTCGGAATCAAAATTATCACAACTGTAATCCACAATCATACCATCTCGGAACGTGATTTTTATATTACTGTAATACAGTTCATTCAAATACACTCCTGTAACATGTAACACGCCTTCCGTTCCTGTAAGTTTCGGAGATGTGAACACTTCTCCCACTGGAATATTGACATCTGCCACACAGTTTTCAAAATTGGTCTCCTTTTCCGGATTCTCCAATGTATGAAGCATAACCTTCATAATGGTTTCATTTGGTCCGGTTCCCTTGACCTCAACATATTCTGCTTCGTCCAAAACATCTATAATCTTTTGTTGTAATACTCTGTAAGTATCATTATCCAAAGTATTTACTTTTACAATCTCATCAAAGATTTCTGCAAATTCATCGCCAATTTCTGGAACCGGATATGCAATGATTGTAAAACTATAATCATCACGTGGTATATACTGATTCACAATCTGACTGGATTCGCTACTATAAGCCACAGATAATTCCTGTTGTTTTTTGGAAAGAGATAAACTTTCCGACTTACTTTCCGGTGAAAATGGTGTCTCACCAAACACCTCTATACAGGCAGGACCTGCATACACCTTGGCCAAATCCTTGTATTGCTCATAGGTTGCTTTCTGTACTTCCAGTTTGCGTTCCACAAAAGCCTTATCTAAAAACAACGCCTCATCCTGTCTGTGGTCAAACTCATATTGTTTATTGGCAGGCGTACTCACATATCCGATACGGGCTACACCTTTTCGATTCACACGGCTTCCGCCAGCTCTATATATCACAGGGGACAAACCCATTTCTTTAAATTGCAAGATTGCAGCCTTTACCATACGTTCCTGACCAATGCTATAACGGATGTTCACGGTCTTTTTCTTTGACAAGTCTATTCTTGCAGCCTGAAAGCCTTCTCGAAAACCTTCTGTGTATGTCCGTGCCATGGCATCAATCTGTTCCTGCTCCATATTAGCAAAATGCCCTGCCATCTTGATTTCATTTTCACCAATATATTCACCATACTGATATAAATAAGCAGCATCATTGAAATCAGAATTCATGATAATGTGCGTTGCAAAATCCAAACTTGGATCTAATTGCTCACGAATCCGATACGCAGTAAAATGCTCCACATAATCAAATGCAAAATCCTGAATCACTTGATTCACTGCTTTCTCTGACAATAGTTCCTCATTTTCAAATAAATTATAAATCTCAATAAACAACTCATTCAAAATAGTAATATCTACCATTCTGCCTTCATAGATATATGCAATTTCATTGCGTAATTCTGCATAGAGATAACTAAGTATGTTACCATACACAGGTCCCAGTGCTTTGCATGCGTATTGCGGATTTAAAAAACTCTGCTCATAAAATGGTTCAGCAAGTTCCTGATAAAAACAATGATTCATATCCTGTAACATATCTAACGGAACATCCACATAGGCATTTGCCGACAACAACACTCTTGTATCTTCTACCATTACCAAGAATTCTGCTACTGCATGAAAAAAAGAACGGTATGGCATATCTACCGTCTCTTCTTGTAACATCATTTTAATTCTCTCAATCGTCAATGCATGACGTTCTTTTACATATGCATTTTCCTCTGAAAACAACTCACTATAATACATATTACTCCTACTCTGCCAATTGCGGCCTACTACATATTCTTGACATTTCCTATCTCAACATTCTTCATTACTAAGGATTTTGCATAATCCCAAAGTACTTCAGAACCTTCCGCAGTCTTTTGATTTCGCTTTTCTATCTGGGACAATCGGACCTCATGCTCTCTCCATGCACGTCCACCCGTTGCATCATTTAACATAATCGGTTGCATATTATCTAATGTGTGTGCAAACTTCGCTTCCGGTGTCACATTCTCCTCAAATTCATCCCACAAAGCGCGTAATTCTGCCGCCTGGTCCTCCGGCAACAACTTAAAAATCCGTTCCGCTGCTAACAATTCCCTTTCCCGCTTAGTGGCATTTGCTGCCTCATCATAAGCATAAGTATCACCAGCATCTATCTCTACAGCATCGTGTATTAGTATCATCGTTATGACCTTTAATTTATCTATTGGTTCATTAGCATACTCTGAAAGCAATATACACATTAAAGCCATGTGCCAGGAATGTTCTGCATCATTTTCTTTTTTAGATGCATCTGCCACATAAGTTTGTCTCTGAATGTATTTTAACTTGTCCAGTTCCAGAATAAATTTCATCTGTTGTTCTAGTCTTGACATATACAATCCTCCACTAAATGAAATAAATGACCACTAGCGCTACCATTGCAATCATCAATAAAAAATTCATAATGATTGCCATTCGTTTGATACCTAGTGTCCCCTCATCATTTCTCCAGGAAAAAATAGAAAACACACTCCCCCATAATGCAACCACAAAGGTAACTATATAGAAATAACCATACAGGTCTGATAAGGTTCCTGCCGTGGCAATAGAAGACGCCAGCATAAAAATAAAGGAAATCCAACCAATGATGCCCATAATCACACTTAAAACGGTATCCACTGGTGATTTATTAGAACCATACCGAAAACTTCTCTTATTGAACATCTTGCCACCTCCTATTGATTGTAGCCAAAATGAAATAACAAGCGTACCCTAAAATACCTCCTATAGTATTCAACACCAAATCATCCACATCAAAGACCCCCACCTTGGTTACAAGTTGAACAAACTCAATAGTTAAACTAAAAAGAAATGTATGCACCGTCGCACAAAGCAAACTGGTTTTTTTATTTCGCACCCAACGAATCAATGCACCAAATGGCATAAAGGCAACCACATTACCTGCCAAATTCGTGACACTGGCAACGATACCTACACTGCCACTATATACATAAAACCGTTTAATTTCATTAAACAAATGCAAATTATAGCGATACTCATCATGAACGGCGGTTCTGCCATAACCATCACTAAAAAATACAAAATACGCCAACACAACTACATATATAAAAAACAAAACCATACATATTTTTCTTAATATCTGTTTTCTGGAAGTATCCATTTATATCTCCAATCTGATTTAGAATCACTCACACATGGATTATCTTACCATATTGCCTAAAATTTATCCATAAGCAAAGCCACAATTCACATTTTCTTTAGAAAAAAGAAAGAACCGACAACTTGCATTGTCGATTCTCTTCTGAATGTATCTAAGAACTCTACTACTGTACGCTGTAGTTTGGAGCCTCTTTTGTAATCTGAATATCATGTGGATGAGATTCCTTTAAGGAAGCTGCTGAAATCTCAACAAACTCTGCTTTCTCATGAAGCTCAGCAATTGTCTTAGCTCCACAGTATCCCATACCGGAACGAAGTCCGCCGATTAACTGGAATACAGTATCTTCCACACTACCCTTATATGCAACTCGTCCTTCTACACCTTCAGGAACAAGTTTCTTTGCATTGCTCTGGAAATAACGGTCCTTGCTACCACATTCCATAGCAGCGATAGAACCCATACCTCTGTATACCTTAAACTTACGACCCTGATACAATTCAAACTCACCTGGAGCTTCGTCAGTACCAGCAAAAACACTACCCATCATACATACATTAGCACCAGCTGCCAATGCCTTAGTAACATCACCAGAATACTTGATACCACCATCGGCAATAACAGGAATACCTGCGGTCTTAGCTGCATCATATGCTTCCATAATTGCTGTAATCTGAGGAACACCAATACCAGCAACTACACGGGTTGTACAGATAGAACCTGGTCCAATACCAATCTTTACTGCATCTACACCCATATCAATCATAGCCTGTGTACCAGACTTTGTTGCTACATTACCTGCAATAACAGGCAAATCTGGATACTTCTCCTTTACAAGCTTAAATGTCTTTAATACGTTAGCAGAATGACCATGTGCTGTATCAATTACAATCGCATCTACCTTAGCAGCTACTAACTCGTCTACTCTCATGGTAATATCCGGTGTAACACCAACTGCTGCTGCACAGAGAAGTCTACCCTGTGAATCCTTAGCAGCCTGTGGATACTTAATCTGCTTCTCAATATCCTTAATGGTAATAAGTCCCTTTAAGTTGTAATTGGCATCTACAATAGGAAGCTTCTCTTTTCTTGCATTGCCGAGAATTACCTTAGCCTCTTCTAATGTAATACCCTCTCTTGCAGTTACCAAGTTCTCGCTAGTCATAGCATCTTTAATCTTCTTGGTATAGTCTGTCTCGAACTTCAAATCACGGTTTGTAATAATACCAACCAACTTGCCATTCTCTGTGATAGGCACACCTGAAATTCTAAACTTTGCCATCAATTTATCAGCATCATCTAATGTATGCTCTGGTGATAAAGAAAATGGATCTGTGATTACGCCGTTTTCTGAACGCTTTACCTTATCAACTTCTTCTGCCTGCTGCTGAATAGACATATTCTTGTGAATAACACCAATACCACCCTGTCTAGCCATGGCAATTGCCATTCTATGCTCTGTTACAGTATCCATACCAGAACTCATCAATGGAATATTCAATTGAATAGTCTTTGTTAACTGTGTTGTCAAATCCACGTCATTTGGGATTACCTCTGAAAAAGCTGGAACCAAAAGTACGTCATCAAATGTAATACCTTTACCAATAATCTTAGCCATTTTCTCTTCTCTCTTTCTGTAATTTTTTATATTTAAAAAATACTATCAAATTCGAGAAGGAATGTCAACAATTATTGCACTGTATTTTCCACAAGTGTTGCAGATACGGTCATGGTCGTATACTCACCATTATCCCCTTTTCTCTGTAACACGATTGAAATAACATCTCCTGGTTGCTTTGTACCAATATAAGAACGTAATCCTTCCATAGAAAGAATTGCTTGATTGTCTACATTAGTAATGACATCTCCCGCTTTCACGCCAGCCTTTGCCGCCGGAGAATCTGCAGTTACCTGAGTAATGTATACTCCGGAAGGCATATTTAGATACGAGCTATAATCCTCAGTTACATCTGTTCCTGCTATACCTAAAAAGGCTTTATTCTGACTTGGAATTACGTTACCATCTTCCTCATCTTTTCGCTCATCTTCCTCAGGCTTATCATCACCAAATCCAAAGAAATCAAAGAAATCGTCAAATTCATTGAAGTCATCATACTCATCCCCGAATGGATTATATTCCTCTGTCGCAGTCGAACTATCCACATTACCACTAGTACCATCGATAATACCCTGTAACAACTTCATTGCCTCGTTGATTGGAATTGCAAATCCCATACCTTCTACTGTACTATCCACAAGTTTGCTGGAATTGACACCAATCACTTCGCCCTTTGCATTTACCAAAGCTCCACCACTGTTACCTGGATTGATCGCTGCATCTGTTTGAATTAAACCAATCGGATTCTGCTCCAAAGTACGCTTTGTCGCACTGATGTAACCTCCTGTAAAAGACTGACCATATCCCAAGGCATTTCCAATGGCAAATGCTGCATCACCCACAGAAATATTATCTGAATTTCCTAACTGTGCTATCTTTATTGCCTTGATTGTCTCCTCACTTAGTTTTGTCATATCTACAACCAAAACAGCCAAATCAGCGTCAGCGTTATATCCCTTTACAGTCGCTTCCATTAAGGACTGATCCTGAAAACAAATTGTAAGGCTGGTTGCCCCTTCCACAACATGATAATTCGTAATGATATACAAATCATTGTTATTTTGCTGAATAATAATACCGGAACCAGAGCCTTCTACTTCCTGCTCATATTGTTGGAACCACGTACGTACAATTTCAATAGACTTTGTTGTGATAGAAACGATAGATGGCATTACGTTATCTGCAATAGTTGATGCATTATAATAAACTTCATTTCCATCTGTAACTGTCTCTACCTGTTCCACATTATCTACTGTCTGTTTTACGGTCTCCTGTTTCTCCGTATTTCCCTTGTTAGTCAACTTGTCATATGCAATATCGACGCCTTTAAAGGAAGCACCTGCTACCAAACCAAAGATAACTGCCGCTACAACCGTCTTTGTCCACCCGGAACCTTTTGCTTTCTTTTCCGGTTCCGCCGGATTGGTAGGCGACTCTTCGTATACACGATAAGTAGTTGTTTCCTGTTCTGCATTATTTGATACAGTTTCTGTTACGGTTTCTATTTCATGATTTAGATTTTTTTCATCCATAATAATTCTCCTTCCATATTTTATGCTTCTATCATAACAAGCATTTGTGACTGAATTGTGACGGAATTTTATAAAAATTGTGTTCATTTTCCATTTTTCACGGTATAATATTTGAAGTAGTATGATTGAAATTGGAGGAACATCCTATGCGTATATGGGGAAAAATCATGAAAGACAATCGTCTTATCAAAGATACAGTGATAGAAATATATGATACAGATTTAAGCAGAACAAAAAAAGTGTACAAAGCATTGGAGGATATGTGTTACGAATTTGACCTTGCCACACCAATCTGGCTGAAGCAGAATCAAAACGATTTTATTCTCCATGCCCGTACACAATTTAGGCAGGATTCTTTTATAGAATCCATAGAATTTGATTATTTAGATTTTCACGTGATAGAGGAAGACTATTAAATGTCTTCCTCTTCTTCATTTTCTACCGGAACACTATCTAAGTCCTCATCATCTAATACGAGTTCTTTTCTATGGAACAAGTCATAAATACAAGGAACAACAAATAATGTTAACAAAGTACCATAAGTCAAACCACCAATTACAACAACGGCCATTGGCTGTGCCATATCAGCACCCATGCCCAGACCAGCTGCCATTGGTACGAGTCCGAGAATGGTAGTCAATGCAGTCATAACAATCGGACGCAATCGATTTTTTGCAGATTCCATAATGGCATCATGTTTAAGCACGCCTCTTTCACGCATCTGATTGATGGCATCTACCAATACAATACCATTATTAACAATAACACCTGCAAGCATAACCATACCAATCATGGCAATTACCGATACTTCCATTCCGGCAATGTATAATGCAATAAATCCACCAGTAAAGGCAAGTGGCAACGTAAACATGATGATAAACGGTGATTTAAACGACTGGAACTGAATAACCATAATCAGATACATGAAAACAACAGCCAAAAGCATCATCAAGCCAACCTGTTCCATTGCTTCCATGGTTGTTTCGTTCTCACCTGCAAACTCGATGCTATATCCGTCAGGAAGTTCTATTTCTTGAATTGCTTTTTCCACATCATCTGCTAGTAAACCAGCATTGTGTCCATCTGCAATCGCCGCTGAGACATTGATAAAACGATTCTGATTGATACGCATAATAGCGGATAATCCTGTTGTGTTCTCAAAGGTAACCATCTTAGATAATTTAATCTTCTTCTTTTCCTTATCCACTGTACCTTCAATTTCAAGGTTCTTTAAATCATTAACGGTGATTTCTTTCTTTTTTTCATTCTTTACAAATACACTATAATCCTTTGATTCAGTTTCCAAGGTGGTTGCTGCTGTTGGTTCAGCTAACTGCGCATATACTTCCTGGAACACTTGAGCAACCGTTAAACCGTAGCTTGCGGCCTTATCCTTATCTACATGGAAACGAACCTCGTCTGTGGATTCTTCCTGACCGTTAGACACCTCAACCAACCCATCTACTGTCTCTAACTTCTCGGCAACTTCATTTGCCAATTCCTTCAATCGGTCAAGTTCTTTACCCTTTACAGTTACCACAACGCCAGATGCACCCAATGCAGACATATCCATAGAGGATGCTGTGACTGAAACTTCGCACTTTAAGTCCTTTGTCTTCTCTGTAATCATCTGTGCAATTTCTTCATTGCTATGCACCTTATCTTCTTTACACAAAATATAATATGTGACTGCATCTACGGCATCATCACCACCGCCGATACCAACCATAGACATGGCACTGCCACCTACCATCGCACCAACAGACTCAATATCTTCAATCTCTAATACGCGATTAATAATCTCATCAGACATCGCCGCAGTCTCTGCCAAATCTACAGTACCCTCCGGCATCGTCATGGACATACTCATCTGTGTACTATCCATCTCTGGCATCATGGCTGTACCATTGGAAATTGCCAAAACTGCTGAACCAACCATTGCCAAAATCACCGCAAACACAACTACAATTTTATATTTTAGCGCTTTATCCAGTAATACTTGATACTTTGCAATCACCCAATTTAAAATCTTTGCCTCCGACTGCTTCTCCTCTTTCAATACCTTTGACGCCATCATAGGTACAAAAGTAATCGCAATAATCAGACTGGCGAGCAAGGAATAACCAATCGTTAATGCCATATCAACAAACAGCATTTTGGTCAATCCGTCTGTGAAAATAATTGGAGCAAATACGGATACCGTAGTTGCTGTTGATGCCGCAATGGCTCCAGTTACCTGCTTTGCACCCTCTATCGCAGCCTTCTTCTTGGAATATCCAAGTCCTCTCAGGCGGTAAATGTTCTCAATAACAACGATGGAGTTGTCTACCAGCATACCTACACCAAGAGCCAAACCAGACAGCGAAATTACATTCAGTGTAACACCGCTAAAGTACATCATAACAACGGCAAACACCACGCTGACAGGAATGGATACTGCAATAATAGCTGTTGGTCTGATATCCTTTAAGAATATTAACAAGATCAAGACAGCAAGAACTGCACCAAACACCAAATTGTCTAATACAGAATCCACAATCATTTCAATGTAGATTCCCTGATCCATCAAGTTGATAAAATGAACTGCGCTGTCATCTTCTGAAATATCCGCAAACTTCTCTTTTACACTCTCTGCAACCTCAGCAGTAGAATATCCCGTCTGCTTCGCAATGGAAACAATCATACCTGGATTCTTATTGATTTTTACATAAGACTCGTCAGCATTATCTACCAATTGCACATCCGCTACATCTGATAGTTTGATTGGATCAACATCATCCATACCTAAATCTAACAAGACAAAATCACTCAGCTCATCTATAGAAGTAAACTTATCGCCTACACGAATCAGATAATCAACATTATCTTCTGTTACATAACCGGCAGGCATAGAGAAATTTTCAGCAGTCAACATGCCCTTTACCATATCTTCAGTGATGATACCGGTCATATCTAAGTTCTCATAGCTATCTTCTTTCTGCTTTTCAAATTCATCCTTTGCCTGCTCTAATGCACTCTTACCATCACTAATTTCTACTGAAGCCTTGATGAATTCTTCCTCAGCTTCCTCTCTCGCTTTGTAAATCTCTGCAAGTTTTTCATTTAAAGTTACTTTTCCTTCAGTAATCTCTTCTAATGCCTTGCTAATTTGCTCTTTTTTCTCTTTGATGTCTTTTTCATTTTTCTTTACCTGTTTAAGACCAGCCTTCACTTCTTTCAACGCAGCCTTCAAAGTCTTAATGGTCTCTGGTAAAGCATCTACTGTCATAGGATTGCCATTTGCATCCTGTTGTGCAGCCAACGCCTGTTCGATTGCTGTCATGGCGGCAACAACCTGTGCATATTGTGCCTGCAACTCAGCATTATCAGGATACAACACCAACTGTTGTTCTAAAGCAGCCTTCTGTGCAGCCAATGCCTGATACTGTCCATACACAGTCTCCAACTGTGTAATGGTTGTCTCCAAAGTTGTCTTCTGCTCTTCCAAAGTTTTCTTAGCGGCAGCAATCTCTTCCTCTGCAGCCACAATCTGTGCCAAGGCATCAGTCAACTGCATTTCATTTTTCAAAAGTTCTAATTTCATATCCTGAAGCGTATTCTCTGCTTCATTTAATTGATCACGAGCTTTATCCTTTGCAGAATTCAACTTATTTTCGCCGTCATTTAGTTTATCCTGATTCTCATTAATCTCATCTTCTGCATCTGCAAATGTTTTATCCAAAGCAGCGATAATCTTTTTATTCAGTTTTTCTAATTTATCTTTGCTGATGGTAATCTCTACTGTCTCTGTTACAGAACCCATCGGTGTCACAGACGCTACACCATCAACCGCTTCCAATTCTGCAGACAAAGTGTTCTCCACATAATCAGTCAAAGCAGTTGCATCCATTCCATCTACATCGACTGCCGCAACCATAACCGGCATCATATCAGGATTCATCTTGATGATAGTTGGTGTACCAACTTCCTCCGGCCAATATGCCTCCAACATATCCAGACTCTCTCGCATATCGATGGTGGCTGAATCCATATTAGCGTCACTGTTAAATTCCAAAATAACCAATGAATAATTCTCACTGGAACTAGACTGAACATTCTTAATATTGTTCAATGTCGCCATGCTGGCCTCAATTGGTTGCGTTACAGCTGTTTCTACAGCCTCCGGACTTGCTCCGACATAAGTAGTAACTACAATTGCATATGGCAACTCCATACTAGGCAATAAATCTGTGGTCATCTTCATTGCAGCAGCAACACCTAACACCAGAATCAGCAAAATTCCCACAATTACTGTGTATGCCTTCTTTACACTAAACTTTGGTAACATTTTCTCTGTTTCCTTTCTTAAATGATTCTATGTAACATATATCTAAAACACAAACGAGGACCGGCAATTGCCAATCCTCGTTCATTATAAAACCAATCTAACCATTACACAAGCGAAATACTATAAAAAAAGTATAAACTTACCTATTAAAATATACTTCCAATGTGTAAAATTCGTCCTGCCAAATCTTTCCTATAGTTTTCATCTTCCGAATGCAAACTTTGCATTACCACTCTATCTGCCCCAATCTGATTTGTTGCATGTATAAATTTCCCCTCACCTATGTACAATGCCACATGCCCCTCAAAATAAATTAAATCCGCGGGCTGTAAGTCCTTTTTAGCAACCTCTTTTACGGGATATCCCGGCATAATTTTCGAATCTCTGTAAATCACAACTCCACTTAACAGATATGCCATGAAGCATAAGCCAGAACAATCAATTCCTACTGGGGATTTCCCACCATATCGATATTGAACTCCCAAGTATCTCTTTGCATTTTCTATAATTGCCAATCTTAATTGTAATTCAGATAAATACTTCTGTTCCATAGGTTGTAATTGACTTGTTTTTATGTATGCGGTTCTACCATCTAATAATCGAATTTCTGTATAACCATTACTTTCCCGAATCAGCACGGTGACAATTGCCCCTCGCATTAATGTAAGATATCGTTTGGCATGGATATTGGGTTCCGAAAACACATCCGCAAAAGCTGCAATCACAAATTCCCTGCGTTCATGATTATGCTCCACAAACTCAACCTCTTCTTTTCGCACATATCCTTCATATCCATAATAAGTGCGTATCCACAACCACCCATTATACAGTTCTTTCTTAATTTGAAGTTCCATTCCATAAAAGATTTCATCCACTACCGCGCTGTCCTTCGTAGGTTGTTCCATAATCTGCACTTTGGGATTACCTATTACTATCTGCTCCATAAAAAAACTCCACACCTTATATATTAAGGTATGGAGTCTTTTCTCACTTTATGAATAATTATTTGCTTAATGCCTCATCGATAGCCTTTGCCGCCTTCTTACCAGCACCCATCGCTAAAATAACTGTAGCAGCACCTGTTACGGTATCACCACCGGCATATACGCCATCCTTGCTTGTCTTCATAGTATCCTCATCTACGATGATACCACCCCAACGCTGTGTATCCAAACCAGGAGTTGTCTGACGGATCAATGGGTTAGGACTCTGACCGATTGCAATGATAACAGTATCAACATCAATCACATAATTAGAACCTTCAACTGGTACAGGAGAACGTCTGCCGGAAGCATCTGGCTCACCAAGCTCCTGCTTGATTACTTCGATACCCTTTACCCAGCCATCTTCACCGTGAATCTCGCATGGATTGTTGAGAAGCTTGAAGATAACGCCCTCTTCTTTCGCATGATGTACTTCTTCTGCACGGGCAGGAAGCTCATCCTCACCACGACGGTATACAATATATACTTCCTCAGCACCTAATCTCTTTGCAGTTCTGGCAGCATCCATAGCTACGTTACCGGCACCGACAACAGCTACCTTCTTGCCAACCTTAACAGGAGTTGGAGCCTCTGGGAACTTATAAGCCTTCATTAAGTTTACACGGGTTAAGAACTCATTTGCAGAGTAAACACCTAATAAGTTCTCACCAGGAATATTTAAGAAACGTGGAAGACCTGCACCACTACCAACGAATACTGCTTCATAGCCATCTGCCATTAACTCATCAATCGTTACTGAACGACCAACGATAACATTTGTCTCAATCTTAACGCCAAGGTTCTCTACATTTTCGATTTCCTTAGCAACCAAATCCTTTGGAAGACGGAACTCAGGAATACCATAACTAAGTACACCACCAGCCTTGTGAAGTGCCTCGAAAATAGTAACCTCATAGCCCTTCTTTGCAAGCTCGCCTGCACATGTGATACCTGCAGGGCCACAGCCAACTACAGCAACCTTCTTGCCATTAGAAGGAATATCCTGCTTTGCAGATACGGTATTCGCCATATGATAATCTGCTACAAATCTCTCTAAACGACCGATAGCAACAGGCTCACCCTTAATACCACGGATACACTTACCCTCACACTGATTCTCCTGTGGACATACACGACCACAAATAGCAGGGAGTGCATTCTCACTTGTGATAATCTCGTAAGCAGCCTCGAAATCACCCTCAGCTACCTTCTCGATAAATCCAGGAATTGGTACATTTACAGGACATCCGTTCATACATGGCTTTGTAGGACAATTCAAACATCTTGTTGCCTCTTCCATAGCCATTTCCTTTGTGTAGCCAAGTGCTACTTCTTTGAAGTTTTTATTGCGGACATTTGGGTCCTGCTCAGGCATTGCTACCTTTGTTAAACTCATATTCTTTCCCATGATTACTCTCCTCTCCCAATCTTACATGCATGTTCCTCTTCCTTGAACATACCCTGTCTCTTCATACATTCATCAAAATCAACAAGGAAACCATCGAAATCAGGACCGTCTACACAGGCAAACTTTGTCTCGCCACCAACAGTAACACGACAACCACCACACATACCGGTTCCATCAATCATAATTGGGTTTAAGGAAACATTTGTAGGAATATTCAGAGGCTTGGTAAGCGCAACCACATTCTTCATCATAATCAATGGTCCGATAGCGATTACCTCATCAATCTGTTCTCCCTTATCTACAAGCTCCTGTAACACAGTTGTTACAAAGCCCTTTGTACCAAGACTACCATCATCTGTTGCAATATATACATTGTCACAGAACTCTTTGAACTTCTCAGCTAAAATTACATACTCAGCACTTCTACCACCGATGATAACATCAACCTTTACACCCATCTCTGAAAGCTTACGAAGCTGTGGATATAATGGAGCTGCACCTACACCACCGGCAACACCAACTACGTGGTTTACCTTATGAAGTGGAGCTGGCTGACCTAAAGGACCTACGAAATCCTGAACATAATCACCTGCCTGCTTCTTTGAAAGCAACTCTGTAGAATAACCAACTACCTGATAAATAATAGTAACAGTCTCTTTCTCTCTGTCATAATCAGCAATTGTAAGAGGAACTCTTTCACCATCCTCATCTACGCGGACAATAATAAACTGACCTGCTTCACACTTTTTCGCTACATAAGGAGCCTCAATCTCCATGAGCTCTACGGAAGCATTTAACGATTCTTTACTCACAATCTTATACATAACGTATTACCTCATCTTCCTTTCATGCATTTATTGCACAGATGTGTTTATTATACATGAAGAATATCGAAAAATAAAGGAAATTTTATAAGCTCCTACTTTTTTGTAAAAAATGTGCATTTTTCTAAATGTATTTCGGAGAAAAACGATATTTTGCAATAAAATAAAGAACCACATCCGCTGCTAGCACAACCGCCATCGCACTTAGTCTCCAAGCAAACTCATGCGTTAGTAATGCCTCATAAATGTAAATCATGCCTACCGTTACTGCCACTAATCCGATAAATTCCAATCCGCCAATTCCTATATAAGTGAAAAATCGATACAACCTGTTTTTTGCCTTCCTGTTTGCTTTTCTTTCCTGAATCACAGGGGTATCATTTTCTGGCATGGACACCACGGACACCAAAGCAGTACTGGATACCAACAAATACAAAAATAACACAATGTATACAAGCCAATGAAATACCCACAATTCGATAACCGGAACAGGCTGATACATATCAATGGTGTATTCCGTTTCTTCTATAAAACTACTTACATAGCTATCGTAACAAACCAATCTGATTGCTGTATGTATCGTTGCTATTAAAGCAGCCCGAAATAGCACTAAAATACTCTGATACTTGAAAAAACGTTTTCTGGAATAAGCAAAGTTAAAGTATCTGTTCTTTGCACCATAACTCTGCAAGCCTCCGTTCGAAAAAATGATGACAATTGCAAAATAGCTTTCGAAGGCAATCAATTCATCACCTATGGCTGCTGTTATAATCCCAGCAAAAAAACTAAAACCAATACAAAATAAAAGCATATTGAGCATATCTGTTTTCAGCATTTTATAAAACACAGTCTTGTTACCCATATTACATATCCCCCTTTTTCCAGTGTGGAATCAGCCTTATGAATGAAATGATATTTAGAAGTAGGCATATAACTGTCACACCCAAACAATATTGGTCCAACAAAACCTTTTGATATAACACCAACAAGGATAATGCAAAAGGTAATATGAATACTAACATAGAAAGTGCAAGTGCAAAAATCACACTGTTATTAATACTTGTTGCTTGCAAACCCAAATACACTAACAAAAGCACCATAACAACAAACAATACGCTGTACCATGGGAGTGACTTATAATCACACAGTATATGTATGCCATAGTATAGTCCAATTACCACCACACTCACTAACCCTATCAGACAACCAACCACCGTCCATTCATAGCGCAAATTTCTTTTTCTATAGAAAGAAAACACCTCTCGAAATGCACCATCATAAAACTTAATCCATAACAACGCAAAGCCAATTAAACCAAAAGTAACCAATAGTACTAATAGATTTCCCATCAATAATTCCATCGTCATCACCTCTAATTTCCTGTGTTATCAATTGTCATGGCAATAAATAACTCCTGTAAATCCATAGCCGAAAAACTAAATCCCTGTTCGGTTAATGACTGTCTTTCCTCTTCCGTAAAACCGTCATAGATATCATATTCTGAAAGCGCTCCCATTTTCTTTTCGTGAAGCACATTCTTGCCTTGCAATTTGTCAGCCATATCTGCTCTGCCAACACATTTCACTGCTTTGTCATGTACCGTTTCCATATCCGCCTGTAATAAAAGAGCACCTTTATCCATAATCACCACATCTGTAAATACACTGGACATTTCTTCGATCAAATGTGTGGATAAAATAATCGTTCTTGGATTCTCTTCCTGCTCCTCCAACAACACATCATAAAACTGCTGTCTTGCCACCGCATCCAGTCCTGAATAAATCTCATCAAACAACACCACTTCACATCCACTGCAAAGTCCAACAATAATACTGACAACAGTTTTCTTGCCCTTTGAAAGGGCATTATAAATTTTGTTTGTATCCAACTCAAACAACTTAATCAATCTTTCTTCCAGCTCATGATTCCATTTTGGATATACACTTGCCGCATATTCGAATATCTTTGTTGCCTTTTTTAATTCAAACGCTGGTATCTCATCACTCATAAAGCAAATTTCATCCAACACCTTCTCGTTCTCATAGGCAGGTTCCTCTAATACTAACACCTCACCACTGTTTGGAATGTACTTTGTACATATGCAATTCATCAGAGTGGTTTTTCCTGCTCCATTTCTGCCTAACAATGCATAAATCTTTCCGCTTTCAAGCTTACATGTAAAGTTTGAAAGTGCAGTTACATTCTGAAACTTCTTTGTTACTTCTCTACACTCTATCGCTACCATAAATGTTCCTCCTCGCTCTACTCTTCAATCCCCTGTAAAATCTGAATCACTTCTGACTTTGTCATCCCCAGATTCTTGGCCTCTGCTAATAATGCAGATAAGGATTCATTAATAAATCGTTCCTTTGCACGGTTCTGAATCTGTGCCTTTGCACCGGTTGCCACAAACATGCCAATCCCTCTTTTCTTATACAAAATCCCTTCATCTACTAAAAGGCTGAAACCTTTTCTTGCTGTTGCAGGATTAATCTGGTAAATAGATGCAAACTGGTTAGTAGAAGGCACCTGCTCCTCCTCTAAGATATGTCCTTTCAATATCTCTTCCTCCAGCCATTCCTTTACCTGTATAAAAATAGGAGTCAAAGATTTTTCATCAATAATCATGTCATCACTCCATTTCTTTGAAAGGTCTGTACATAACCTCTCACATATCACTTGCAAATGTTATTTGGTTAGTTAGTTGAGTAATCAACCTATGAGCTAATGATAGCACCGACATGCGGTGCTGTCAATAGTGATTTTCAATTATATTTCATGTACTTTCTTTTTTTCTTTTAAATTGTCTCTCTTCATCAACCAAATTATCAGTACATATAACAGCACACAAGCTGCCACAACCAATGCCTTATGCCAAATAGCTTCTGCTAACTCATACATAAGAAAGAAGAGTGTGATTACGGCGAAACCACTCCACACATATTTAGCAAACTCAAAGTATGTAGTATCTTTCCAAGCCTCACGCTTTTCAACCATATACTTTGCCCACAAGAATAATAAAATACCAATGATTGCATATGCAAATGCATATCCTATATAATTACTGATATTCGAGTAATTATATAACAAGGAAAATCCCTCATAATCCCAAATGTCACTAAACAAATCTGCTTTTTCATTTATCTGAGCAAGATTTCCATTGAGATACAATGGTGGCATAATACATTCAATTTGCCAACCTATCTCTGCTACATTGTCAAAAGGTCCACATTTATCCACTACATAATGATAGTTTGCAGGTAAATACAGTTTCAAAAAACCATATATATTCTGCAAAAACTTATTATCACGATAACTGGACAACCACTGCCAAAGATTAAGATCCACTAGATATGCAGTTCCCAGCATAATGATGATTTTACTGTATCCATTTACAAAAACAGCTTCTACCACATACATTCCACCAAGAATCATCAGGATATATGCATATATGGTGATTCCCATACCTACTAATGAAGATGCGCCCCATGGAATCTCCATATTATATTTAAAAAACAAGTTTTGCATATTGATGTATAGATAAATCAAATACACCAGCACATACACCAGCAATAATATTGCGTCCATGGCAAAATGCAATTTAATGGCATCGTTCTTTTTTAAGGGTAGTGACATAATGTATGCTCTTCCACTATGGTTGGTCTCTACCAAATAACGCATTCCTTTTTGTATCAAAAACGAACAGCATATAATCTGTAAAAATGTCCCCCGTAAGAATGTGTAAATATCACTCCCAAAATACGCCAAATACCTATATGCTCCATTTGCTCCTTGATTTACCATTTCATACATACCATCACCATGGTACTCCACAAACTGGAAGATATCTGTATGCGTTTGCCACAATATGAGCAGACTGGTAGCAATTCCAAAGAACAAATAAATTTTCCATTCCTGCTTTAATAATTTGAGCATATCACTTCACCTCCCACTGTACTTTTTTCTTTTTGGCAATTGGATGTATGCATACAAAAGCTATCATAGCAATTATCGTGCCAAGTACAAGCGCATCCTGAGCATTCCACCATATATTATAGAAAATTTCAGTTGCTGCATACGTACCAACAAACACTGCAAATGCAATTTCAGCAATCAAAAAGGAAAACACTTTTCCCTTTGTCAGTTCTTTATATTTGGACGCAATGACAAGCAATAAAACACCTACAAGCCATATACATATTAACGAGGAAACGATTTCCGAACCGGATATCCCATAAGAACCGATTTGGGAATTCATATCATTTATATTGTAACTATGGAAAAAACTACTGATATCAAATGGATTTTCATCGTAGGTTAACGAGTCACCAACACAGGACAAACCCGAGCCAACAAACGTAGCAATCCAAATACCTACTATAGGATTCTTTGCTACAGTCATACCAAGATACAATCCAGTCGTTGCAACTATAACAAACAAAGAAAATACTAAAATGTGCAATAACAAGTTCTGATTTGGCGCAATAATATAATCTGCTTCGAGTGCATCAAAGCCATGAGCCTGTAATGACTGCATCAAAAGGCGATTATACTTTGTCTGTGCCAATAACAACACAACATACTGTACAACGCTGGTGAAGCCAATCAACAGAACGAGCATACTATAGTGATACAGGTTCTGTGTCACTTTTTTAACTGGTAAAAATGTCTGAAACTCTCTTGCCCGTGGTTCTGTAAAGGATAACTGCTGCCCCACCATCAACGCAACAATACCAATCATGATAGTAATAAAATTAAACAAATCATACATTGTTGCCTTGTCTGATATGGATACACTCATGTCCATAGGTGAAATTGTAACACCATCAGTTCCTTGTTCCACAAAACTTGTAACCATCTTTTCGATATTCACACTAACATCTGCTTCCACAAAGCCAATACCTTTGCCATCAAATAAAGCAATACTATCCAATAACACTAGTACAAAAACAAGACCAAAAACGCCTGCATAAAACTTCCAAGAAAACAGAAACATCTTTTTCACTTCATTCATTCTCAGCCCTCCTTTGCTTCTTCTAACACAATAAAGAGCTCTTCTAAAGAAATCTCAACCGGCTCTACAAGACTAGCCCCCTGCTTCTTTAACGCATCCACGAAGTTTTCATCGAAATCTTTTACCACTAATGTATAAATACTACCCACGTTACGAATACTCATAATCTGAGGCATTTCAAACAAAGTTTTTTCAGCACCGCCTTCAAATACAACATTCAACTTAACTAGCTCACACTTCATATCTTCCATGCTCATCTGGTGTGTTACATGTCCTTCATGCAACATAGTGACAGTGTCGCAAATCTTCTCCAATCCTTCTAAATTGTGCGAACTGATTAACACTCCAATATTATTTTGTTCCACCTCGTTGATAAGCATTTCAAAGAATTTAGCCTTTGCAATTGGATCCAAGCCAGATGTCGGCTCATCCAAAATCAAATACTCCGGTTCTTTTGCTATCTCCAACATAAATGCCAAACGCATTTTTTGTCCCTTTGACAATGAATAAATTCTTTGATTTACCGGAATCTGAAAAATCTGATTATATTCATTAAACTTAGTTTTACTAAACTTAGGATAGAAAGTTTCATACATGTATACCATCTTGGAAACAGTATAGAATCTGATGTAATCATTGTAATCTGCTACATATCCAATCTTCTCTTTTACCTCTGGATTGTCATAGACTGGCTTTCCATCGTATAAAATGTCACCTGCGTCTGCTTTATAGATACCTACTGCACATTTAATCAAAGTTGTTTTACCTGCACTATTCTCTCCAATCAGTCCATGAATTTCCCCTGGACTCACTTGGATGCTGACATCATGCAACGCTTGCTTTTTATTGTATTTTTTGCATACATTTTGAATTTCAATCATAATTCCATCTCCTCATATAATTCTTGAATCATATCTATCACCTGTTGTCTGGTATACCCCATCATTCTGAGTTCCATCAATTCCACTTTTATTTTCTTTTCGATTTCTTCAACCTTATGTTCATCCACCTGAATATGAATCTCTTGTGCAATAAATGTTCCTTTTCCGCGAATGGTCTCAATAATATGCTGACGTTCCAGTTCTTGGTATGCCTTTGCTACGGTACCAGGTGTGATACTTAAATCTAATGCCAGTTTTCTCACTGAAGGAATCGCATCGCCAGATTTTAAATATCCTTTCATCACACTATACTTAACTTGTTCAATAATCTGTTCGTATATCGGCTTGCTACTTTTATAATCTAGTACAACCATAACTCTCCTCCTTTCTAATAACGCTATCACTGTATCATCTGTACCATTCGTACTAGTACAGTTATAACATCTAATTTTTAATATGTCAAGTATTGTAAAAGAAAAAACACCTAAAAGTATAACTTCAAGGTGTTTTGCTATTCATAGCATTGTTATTGTTAAGATGTGAAATTCTTCATTGAAAGCTGTTAATAATTATGTTACAATATAGCCACAAATAAGTGGTACTAAGTTGTACCCCTTGTTGGTAACAGAGACAAAATAACCGCCCGGTTTACCAGACGCAGGGGCGGTTATTCTTCGTCTTTATCTTGATGACTTATCTTGTATACAAGACCTATAAGTGCAACTAGGAATACTACCTCCCGCTGGTCGGTACTGCGCCGCTCGCCATATGGAAATGCTTTCGCATTTCCTTTTCAACATAAAAAATACCACACCTATGCATGCAAGCATGCAGGTGTGGTATTTTTACGTTGCGTCCATGCTACCGCATGACCGCATGGCTCGCTATGAACGCACTACATCATTCCCATGCCGCCGTTTGGCATTGCTGGCATTGGGTTTTCTTCTTTGATGTCTCCTACTACTGACTCTGTAGTAAGTAAGGTTGATGCAACGGATGTTGCATTCTGCAATGCAGAACGAGTTACCTTAACTGGATCGATAATTCCTGTATCTACCATGTTTACATACTCTTCCTTCAATGCATCGAAACCAATTCCTGGCTCAGACTCTCTTACCTTATTGATAATAACCGCGCCTTCTAAACCGGCATTGCCAGCGATGTGATATAAAGGAGCCTCTAATGCCTTTAATACGATTTCAGCACCTGTCTTCTCATCGCCTGAAAGTGTTGCGGCAAGCTTAGCAACTTCCTTAGATGCATGAATATAAGCAGAACCACCACCAGCGATGATACCTTCTTCTACTGCAGCCTTTGTAGCAGCCAAAGCATCTTCCATACGAAGCTTAGCTTCCTTCATCTCAGTCTCAGTAGCAGCACCAACACGGATAACAGCTACACCACCTGCTAACTTAGCAAGTCTTTCCTGTAATTTTTCTCTATCGAAATCAGATGTTGTTTCCTCAATCTGCTTCTTAATTACATTTACACGACCTACGATAGAATCCTTATCGCCACAACCGTCTACGATAACAGTTGCTTCCTTCTCAACACGAACGCTCTTTGCACGACCAAGCTGATCCATAGTAGCCTCGCTTAAGCTTAAGCCTAACTCATCGGAGATTACCTGACCACCTGTTAAAATAGCGATATCCTCAAGCATAGCCTTTCTTCTATCACCGTAACCAGGAGCCTTAACAGCAACTACCTTAAAGGTACCACGAAGCTTATTTACGATTAATGTTGTAAGTGCCTCACCTTCAACATCCTCAGCAATAATCAACAACTCAGAACCGCTCTGTACAATCTGCTCCAATACAGGTAAAATGTCCTGAATATTCGAAATCTTCTTATCTGTGATTAAGATATATGGGTTAGAAAGCTCTGCAACCATCTTCTCCATGTCTGTTGACATATAAGCAGAAACGTAACCACGGTCAAACTGCATACCTTCTACAAGGTCAAGCTCTGTCTGCATAGTCTTAGATTCCTCGATTGTGATAACACCATCCTTAGAAACCTTATCCATAGCGTCAGCAACTAAATTACCAACAGTCTCATCACCTGCTGAAATTGATGCCACTCTTGCAATCTGCTCCTTGCCATTTACAGTAGCGCTCATCTTCATGATAGCATCTACTGCTGTGTCAGTAGCCTTCTTCATACCCTTTCTTAAAATGATTGGGTTTGCACCTGCAGCTAAGTTCTTCATACCTGCATTTACCATAGCCTGAGCAAGAACAGTTGCTGTTGTTGTACCATCACCAGCTACATCATTTGTCTTTGTTGCTACTTCCTTTACAATCTGAGCACCCATGTTTTCAAATGTATCCTCAAGCTCGATGTCCTTTGCAATTGTCACACCATCATTTGTAATCAATGGTGCACCATAAGACTTGCTTAACACTACATTTCTACCCTTAGGGCCGAGTGTTACTCTTACTGTATCTGCAAGCTGATTCACGCCTGCTTCTAATGCTTTTCTGGCCTCTGTGCCATACTTAATTTCCTTTGCCATGTTTCAATTCCTCCTAAAAAATATGCTTTCCATGTCAAATACAGATGAAATACTTACTCTACAATAGCAAGAATATCGCTCTGCTTTACAATCACGTATTCTTCCTTATCAAGTTTTACATCCATACCTGCATATCTTGTATAGATAACTTTATCTCCTACCTTTACTTCCATAGGAATCTTCTCGCCATCAACAACTGCACCAGGGCCAACTGCGATAACCTCTGCATACTGCGGCTTCTCCTGAGAAGCTGTAGGTAAAACAATACCTGACTTTGTAGTCTCTTCAGCAACACACTGCTTTAATACAACTCTGTCACACAATGGAACTAATTTCATAATAAATGCCTCCTTAATTATGTATCATTCAGATTTTAGCACTCATTCAAGAAGAGTGCTAACACTGTTCTTATTGTATCTCATTTCTAGGAAAAATCAACCCCCAATTTATAAACTTTTTGTAACTTTATTCGAGCATATGAAAAAGTTTATTCTCATTCTAAAAAAACTATGGTATGATTGTTACATATTTGTAAAAGGAGCTTTTATGATTGCTAGAATAATCCCTGATGTAAAGGACTTTATGAATCAATTACTGATTCAGGATACATTTGATTCCATGCTACTTTGCGAGGCAACCTTGCAGACAGCAACTACCCTTTCCATCTCCGGAAAACTAAATATGGATTTCTTTGATACAGAAGAACGGGAACTGATGACGGAAACCACTTACGCCTCATGGAATATGGTGAAACCACTCATATTTCAGGCTATCAAAGGCAAGAAAACGCCATCAGGCTTTAAACTGGTCTTTATGCTACCAAAGGAAAAACAAAATGCACTCATATTAAAGAACAATCTACCAATCTCTAGCGAAGATGTGGCGGGCTTGTATTTCAACATTTATTATGACAACAAGCAACTATCCATAACATCCGGCACCTCTTTAAGAGTATTCACCTTGGATAAGCGTTTAGAACAGCTTTGGGACGATTCGCTTCTATTATTTATGCAGAAGCATCACATACATTTAACAGAAAGTTAGGAGGATTCACATGAGTTTTATTTCATTTATCGGTTGCGGCAATATGGGAAAAGGCATGTTGACCGCACTTTGCAACAATGACAACATTAACAGAAAGGATATTATTATCTCTGAACCAGACGAGACAAAGTTAAACGAAGTGACAGCTGAATTTGGTTGTCAGGGCGTTTCTTCCAATATAGAAGCAGTGAAGATGTCTAAGTACATAATGCTCTGCGTAAAGCCACAGGTATTACCTGATGTGTTAGCAGGCATTGCGCCAACTTTGGCAGAATGCATCGCGAATGGCGAGGAAAAGATTATCTTATCCATCGCTGCCGGAACCACCATTGAGAAGATTCAGACCGTTGCCGGCATTTCCGCTGACAAGCTTCCTATTATTCGTATTTTACCAAATCTGCCTGCTGCAATTGGCGAAGGCTTAATCTTCTTCTCTATTAGTGCAGACAACGCAGAAGCACCTTTATCAGAGATTATGAATGCCTTTGATAAAGCAGGTATGTTAGAGAGAATTCCTGAATCCCAAATGGATGTGGCCGGCGTTATCGGCGGTTGCGTGCCAGCCTTTGCATATATGTTCATTGAGGCCATGGCTGATGGTGCCGTTCTTTGCGGTATGCCACGTGCTCAGGCAATTGCCTATGCAGCTCAAGCAGTGAAAGGTGCCGCCGGTCTTGTTATCGCCAGTGACAAACACCCAGAACAATTAAAGGACGAGGTTTGTTCACCAGCCGGCACTACTATCGAAGGCGTAAAAGCCTTAGAAGAACATGGCTTTAGAAATGCAGCATTTAGTGCCGTAACAAAGGCTTATGACAAATCAGTGTCTCTCAGTCAAAAGAAGTAAGAATTCCATAAACAAATTCTAAATAGATTCTTAATTATTAGCACTCATTCGCAATGAGTGCTAATTTTGTGTTGACAATGCCATTTTTAGGTATTAAGATACTATTATGCTAGATTTGCGAAACCAAAATAGATAAGGAGATGTTTTACATGGCAAACAAAGGTAGCTTAACAATTAACAGTGAGAATATTTTCCCTATTATTAAAAAATGGTTGTATTCAGACCATGATATTTTTTATAGAGAATTAATCTCTAACGGTTGTGATGCTGTTACAAAATTAAAGAAATTAGCTCTATTAGGAGAATATGAACCTGCTGATGATGAAGCATATCGCATCGATGTCATCACAAGTTCTAACGACAAGACAATTACCATTATTGATAACGGTATTGGTATGACTGCGGATGAGGTTGAAGAATATATCAACCAAATTGCTTTTTCCGGTGCAACTGATTTCTTAGAAAAATACAAGGACAAGGCAAGCAACGACCAGATTATCGGTCATTTCGGTCTTGGCTTCTATTCTGCATTTATGGTAGCTGACAAGGTTACCATTGAGACACTTTCATATAAGGATGGTGCAAAACCTGTATATTGGGAATGCGATGGCGGTACTGAGTATGAGATGGAGGAAGGTGAGAAAACCACCCGTGGTACAGAAATCACCCTTTATCTGAATGAAGACAGCTACGAATTCGCAAACGAATACCGTGCAAAAGAAGTATTAGAAAAATACTGCTCTTTTATGCCAATTGAAATCTTTTTCACAAATGCCGATGCTGAACCAGAGGTTGAGGTGGAAAATGAAGACGGCACTCCTGCAAATGAAGCAGCTGAAAATGCACAAACAGAGGATTTTACTGAGGTAAAAGAGCCAGAAGGACCAAAACCGATCAACGACACCACTCCACTTTGGGGCAAACGTCCAAGTGATTGTACAGATGAGGAATACAAGGATTTCTATAGAAAAGTCTTCAGAGATTACAAAGAACCATTATTTTGGATTCACTTAAATATGGATTATCCATTTAACTTGAAGGGTATTTTATACTTCCCTCGTATCAATCAGAAATACGACTCTTTAGAGGGTACTATCAAACTTTACAACAATCAGGTATTTATAGCTGATAATATCAAGGAAGTAATTCCAGAATTCTTAATGTTGTTAAAGGGTGTTATCGATTGTCCAGATCTTCCACTGAATGTATCCCGTAGTGCATTGCAGAACGATGGATTTGTAAAGAAAATTTCTGATTACATTACCAAGAAGGTAGCTGATAAGCTTTCTGGCATGTGCAAAAATGATAAAGAATCTTATGAAAAATATTGGGATGATATCAGCCCATTCATCAAATTCGGTTGCCTAAAGGATGAAAAGTTCAATGACAAGATGAGTGACTATATCATTTTCAAGAATTTGGATGACAAGTATGTTACACTACCTGAATATTTGGAAGCCGCTAAAGAAAAGCATGAAAATCAGGTATATTACATTACTGATGAAAATGAACAGTCACAGTATATTAACATGTTCAAAGAGGAAGGCCTTGATGCCATCCGTTTAACACACAATATTGATACACCTTTCATTACACATTTGGAGCAAAAGAATCAGGATGTGAAATTCATGAGAATCGATTCTGATGTGGCTGACACCTTCACCGAGGAATCAGAACTTTCAGAAGATGAAGTAAAGGACATGACAGATAAGTTAACTGAAACCTTTAAAAAGGCTTTAGGTGTTGAGAACTTAACAGTCCAGGTGAAAGCGCTGAAGAATGCAGACATCTCTTCTATGATTACACAGTCAGAGGATTCCAGAAGAATGCAAGAAATGATGGAAATGTACAGCATGGGCGGTGGTTTTGACCCTGCTATGTTCGGTGGCCAAGGATTAGAGTTAGTACTGAATTCAAAGAATAATCTTGTACAGTACGTTTTAAATAATCCTGAGTCAGAGAACACAGATACCATCTGTGCTCAGCTCTACGATTTGGCATTATTGGCAAACAGACCGCTTGCACCAGAAGCAATGACAAAGTTTATTGCGAGAAGCAATGAGATATTGAATATTTTAGCTAAATAACTACGAAAGGGCTGTCACCTGACAGCCCTTTCATTTTAAAAAAGTTGTTCTTTTTTCTCACTATATGTTTTATAATTACTGACAGCAAATAAAAAGAATACCGTTGAACATAATGCTGTTAACACTACAGTAAAAACAATAGCTCTTATAGAGAAATATTTATTTGGATTACTAGAATCATAGTATACTGATATCTTACCTAACAGTGCAAGTTTAGCAGGCCCATCAAACTCTTGGCGATATGTTCTATCATTTGCAGAATACTCAATTGTTGCAATTGTAGTAGTCGTTTTACTCCTTCTGCTAACCATTTTCTCGTGTGATATTTTACATAAATAGGCTTTTGCATATATTGCATCCCCTTCAAAATTTGTTTTTGTATATACATGACAAACGCCAATCAATAAAGCTATCACAGCAAACAAAAAACAAATGATTGTACCAGCCATTGTGCCACTCAAATCAATTGAGTTAGATTTTTTCATAAATTAACCCCACTTTCTCATATAGATACATGTATGCCGCATGAGCACCACATACTAATTCTTTCTAAACTCCATCAATTCCAGACCTTCATTGTACTCCAATACATTCTGGATTGCCCATTCACTCTTAAACAAGAGCAATGGATTTCCTTTCATATCCTTTACCTTCTTTACGTCGTTCACACGATTTAACTTAGTGACATCGGTACTTGGGTCCTTTACCCAACGGATAAAGTTGTATGGAATTGGCTCCAAACGAATCTCACAGCCATATTCATTTTCCAATCTGTATTTTAGAACATCAAACTGTAAGACGCCAACAACACCAACTATGATTTCTGACATTCCAGCCGTAAATTCCTGGAAAATCTGAATGGCACCTTCCTGTGCTATCTGGGTAACACCCTTTACAAACTGCTTACGCTTCATAGTGTTGAGCTGAACCAAACGACAAAAATGCTCTGGTGCAAAGGTAGGAATTGCTTCATACTCAAACTTTTTGCCAACTGTCAAGGTGTCGCCAATGGAGAACAACTCCGGATCAAATACACCAATTACATCCCCTGCATAGGCCTCTTCTACCATTTTTCTATCCTGTGCCATCAGCTGCTGTGGTTGTGATAACTTGATTTTACGCTTACTTGGAACATGGTAAACTTCCATGCCAGCCTCAAATTTACCGGAACAAATACGCATAAAGGCAATACGGTCTCTGTGTGCCTTATTCATATTTGCCTGAATCTTAAATACAAATGCAGAAAAATCCTCTTCCTTTGGATTAATGGTTCCTTCTGTACTTTCTCTTCCCAATGGAGATGTTGTCATTTCCAAGAAATAGTGCAAGAACATATCGATACCAAAGGTATTTAATGCGGAACCAAAGAATACTGGCGAAAGTTCACCACACTGTACCTTCTCTAAATCAATTTCATCCATGGCACCTTCTACTACTTCAATTTCTTCGCTGAACTGATCATAGAGGTACGGGCCAACCAATTCTTTTAAACCTTCATCTTCAATATCATACTCTGTCTCGGCAGCCTTCTTTGCACCACCGGTAGATACTGCTTGGAAGGTAGCAACCTTCTTGGTTCTTCTGTCATATACGCCCTTAAATTCCTTACCGGAACCAATCGGCCAGTTCATAGGGCAGGTACGAATACCAAGTACACTTTCAATCTCATCCAACAATTCAAAGGTATCCTTTGCATCTCTATCCATCTTATTCACAAATGTAAAAATAGGAATATGACGCATAACACAAACCTTAAACAACTTAATAGTCTGTGCCTCCACACCCTTAGAAGCATCAATTACCATAACTGCAGAATCCGCTGCCATCAAAGTACGATAGGTATCCTCAGAAAAATCCTGATGTCCCGGAGTATCCAAAATGTTAATACAATAACCATTATAGTTAAACTGCAACACAGAGGAAGTAACGGAAATACCTCTCTCCTTCTCAATCTCCATCCAATCGGATACTGCGTACTTAGAATTTGCCTTACCTTTTACGGAACCAGCTGTATTAATCGCACCACCAAAAAGCAAAAACTTCTCCGTCAATGTAGTCTTACCTGCATCTGGATGAGAAATAATTGCAAAGGTACGTCTTTTTTCTATTTCTTCCACTAACTTTTTATCTGCCATGACAGCCTCCTAAATTACAATTCAAAACTCACAAGCCTTATCTTATCACAGTTATTCCAATTCGTGAAGCAAAAAATACATCATAACTATAAAAGAGCACCATGCTTTCACACAGTGCTCTCTCATATACAAACTACAGTCTGCTATTATTTTGCAGCGATTGCAGCCTTAATCTGATTTGTTAAGATTGGAAGAATCTTGTTTAAGTCTCCAACGATACCGTAATCAGCTACGTCAAAGATAGGAGCATCCTCATCCTTGTTGATAGCGATGATTAAGTCTGACTCTTCCATACCAGCTACGTGCTGGATTGCTCCAGAAATACCGATAGCAAAGTAAACCTGTGGACGAACTGTCTTACCAGTCTGACCTACCTGAAGGTCTCTTGGCAACCAACCTGAGTCAGTAACGGCACGAGAACAGCTTACTGTTGCGCCTAAAACTTCTGCAAGATCATCTAATAACTTGAAGTTTTCCTTGCTTCCTACACCACGACCACCAGATACTAAAATCTTAGCATCCATGATATCCTTAACGTCTGAAACAGCCTTTACTACTTCAAGAATCTCAACATACTTGTTATCTGGAGTAAATCCTGGATTGTAGTTAATCACTTCTGCCTTAGCACCAGCAACCTTCTCAAGCTTCTGCATAACACCTGGACGTACAGTTGCCATCTGTGGACGGTTGTCTGGACATGCGATAGTAGCGATTGTGTTACCACCGAAAGCAGGACGTGTCATTAATAACTGATTTGGCTTCTGCTCTCTACCTGGAATTGGGTTGATTGGGAAATCACCAATCTCAAGTAATGTACAGTCAGCAGTTAAACCAGTAGCTACTCTTGCAGATACAGTAGGACCTAAATCACGACCGATTGCTGTAGCACCAACTAACATGATGTCTGGCTTGTACTCGTTGATTACAGATGAAAGTGCATGTGCATATGGCTCTGTTCTATAGTTCTTTAACTCAGGATCATCAACAACGATAACTCTGTCAGCACCATACTCTGCTAATTCATCTACAAGACCTGCAACATCAGAACCTACTAATACTGCAGTTACCTTTTCATTTAACTTCTCTGCAAGTCTCTTACCTTCACCGATTAACTCGAAAGAGATATTGCTTAATTTATTATCTACCTGCTGTGCAAAGACAAATACGCCTTTGTACTGCTCTAATTGTTCTGCGCTCATTGCACCCATTTTATTCACCTCTTTATTAGATAATGTGCTTTGACAATAAAGTGTCTACGATTAACTTAGCTGCATCTTCTGGAGAATCTGGTGTAAACTTCTCACCAGCACCCTTACGAACCTTATCAGAAGCCTTAGCAATCTTTGTAGGAGAACCATTCAAACCTAAGTTAGAATCATCAACATCCTTAAGATCTGCTCTACCCCATGTTGTAATCTCTGCATCATAAGCATCGAAAATTCCACCTGGAGTCATGTAACGTGGCTCATTTAACTCAGCTAATGCTGTGATTAAGCAAGGCATAGCAACCTTAACCATGTGGTATCCATCATCATACTGACGCTTAACCACTACGCTGTTACCATCAACCTTAATGTCCTGTGCATAAGAGATTACAGGAAGACCTAAATGCTCAGCAATCTGTGGTCCAACCTGAGCTGTATCACCGTCGATAGCCTGACGACCTGTGATAATCATATCGTACTCGATGTTTCTTAATGCACCAGCAAGTGTTGTAGAAGTAGCCCAAGTATCAGCACCACCTAATACTCTGTCTGTTACAAGGATTCCCTTGTCAGCACCCATAGCCATAGCCTCACGAAGAACTTCTTCAGCCTTTGGAAGACCCATAGTGATTACTGTAACTTCTACATCATCATTCTGATCCTTGATTGCAAGTGCTGCCTCTAAACCAGCCTTGTCATCTGGGTTCATGATAGTAAGCATAGCACCTCTATCTAATGTTCCGTCTGGATTAAATTTAACTCCACCCTTTGTATCAGGTACCTGTTTTACACAAACAACAATCTTCACGTTAATTACCTCCTAGTTTAAAATATTTGCAGAGATAACCATACGCTGAACTTCTGAAGTTCCTTCGTAGATCTCTGTGATCTTAGCATCACGCATCATACGCTCAACGTCGTACTCTTTAATATAACCATATCCACCGTGTAACTGAACTGCCTTTGTTGTTACTTCCATAGCAACCTCAGCAGCATATAACTTAGCCATAGCAGCTTCTACAGAATAAGAAACCTTAGCACCATTCTGGTACTCACCCTTCTTCATAGCAGCCTTATAAACTAATAACTTAGCAGCCTCAACCTTTGTAGCCATATCTGCTAACTGGAACTGTGTGTTCTGGAATGCAGCGATTGCTCTACCGAACTGCTTTCTTTCCTTTACATAGTTGATTGTAGTCTCCAAAGCACCCTCAGCAATACCAAGAGCCTGTGCAGCGATACCGATACGACCACCATCTAATGTATGCATAGCGATACCAAATCCCTTACCCTTAGCACCTAATAAGTTCTCCTTTGGAATACGGCAATCTGTGAAGATTAACTCATAAGTAGAGGAAGCACAGATACCCATCTTGTTTTCCTTAGTACCGAATGTAAATCCTGGTGTATCCTTCTCTACGATGAATGCAGAAATCTCTTTCTGGATACGACCGCGCTTCTCAATCTTACCTGTAACAGCGATGATAATATAAACATCAGCCTCTTTACCATTTGTGATAAAGCACTTAGAACCATTTAATACCCACTCATCACCATCTAATACAGCCTTTGTCTGCTGACCCTGTGCATCTGTACCAGCACCTGGCTCAGTTAAACCGAAAGCACCTAATTTCTTACCAGAAGCTAAATCTGGTAAATACTTTGCCTTCTGCTCTGGTGTACCATATGTCTGAATTGGGTCTACACAAAGTGATGTATGTGCAGATACGATAACACCTGTAGTACCGCAAACCTTTGAAAGTTCCTCTACACACATAGCATATGTTAAAGGATCACAACCCTGTCCACCAAACTCCTTTGGTACAGGAATTCCTAAAAATCCTGCCTTAGCCATCTTCTCTACTGTCTCTCTAGGAAATCTATGTTCTTCATCAATTTCCTGAGCAAGTGGCTTTACTTCATTCTCAGCAAAGTCTCTGAAAAGAGTCTGTGCCATTTCATGTTTCTTACTTAAAGTGAAATCCATTTTTCAAATTCCTCCTATTGATATTGTGCTCTTTAAATTACTGAGCATCCATTGGTGTCTTTGTACGGTCAGCATTGTAAATGTAGAAGCCCTTACCGCTCTTAGCACCAAGATTGCCACCACGTACCATCTTACGAAGTAATGGACATGCACGATACTTGCTATCGCCTGTCTCACTGTAAAGAACGTCCATAATTGCAAGACAGATATCTAAACCAATGAAATCACCTAACTCAAGTGGTCCCATTGGGTGATTAGCACCAAGCTTCATAGCTGCATCGATACCAGCTACATCAGATACACCTTCCATCTTAATGAAAGCAGCTTCGTTAATCATTGGGATTAAGATACGGTTTACAACGAAACCAGCAGCTTCATTTACCTGTACAGGAGTCTTACCAATTTCCTCAGAAATCTTGATGATTGTATCAACTGTCTCCTGCGGAGTGTTCACACCAGCAATAACCTCAACTAACTTCATACGATCAGCAGGATTGAAGAAATGCATACCGATCATAGGACGTGTAAGACCATTACCAATCTCTGTAATAGATAAACTAGATGTATTAGAAGCGAAAATACACTCTGGCTTACAGATCTTATCTAACTCACCAAATGTAGTCTTCTTAACTTCCATATTCTCAAAAGCAGCCTCTACGATTAAATCGCAATCTGCACATAAATCTTCCTTAAGACCTGGAGTGATGCTGTTAAGAATTGCATCAACTTTCTCCTGTGTCATCTTTCCTTTTTCAACAAGCTTTGCATAACCTTTTGCAATCTTGTCCTTACCGCCTTCAGCCCATTCCTGCTTAATATCGCAAAGAGCTACCTCATAACCATCTACCTGAGCAAATGCCTTTGCAATACCCTGACCCATGGTACCTGCACCAATAACGCCAACTTTCATTTTCATATCCTCCTATTATGATTTTATAAGATTACTTATTCTGGAAAGGAACAACCTTTAACTTCTTTTCCTTGTCCTTCTCCAAGAAATTGCCCATACCAGCCTTCTGATCTTCTGTCTCGAAGCAGTCACCGAATAACTTCTCTTCGATTACCAATGCCTGATCCATGTCAACCTGTAAACCATCATTGATAGCCTTCTTACAGTTACGAACTGCAATTGGAGCCTGCATAGCAATACCTGCAGCCATCTTCTTAGCAGCTGGCATTAACTCTTCTAATGGATATACTGCATTTACAAGACCAATTCTGTATGCCTCATCAGCCTTAATGTTACGTGCTGTGTAAATCAACTGCTTAGCCATACCTGGGCTAACCAAACGTGCAAGTCTCTGAGTACCACCAAAACCAGGTGTAATACCAAGACCTACCTCTGGCTGACCAAATACTGCATTGTCAGAACAGATACGAATATCACAACTCATTGAAATCTCACAGCCACCGCCTAAAGCGAAACCATTTACAGCAGCGATAACTGGAAGTGGGAATGTCTCAAGTTTTCTGAATACATCATTACCCTTCTTACCAAATGCTTCGCCTTCTGCCTTTGTAAGAGTTGACATCTCACCGATATCAGCACCTGCAACAAATGACTTCTCACCAGCACCTGTTAAGATTAAACATCTTGTAGTTTCTAAATCAACAGCATCTAATGTTGCATCTAACTCTTCCAATACCTGGCTGTTTAATGCATTTAATGCCTTTGGACGATTGATAGTAATAACACCAACAAATCCGTCCTGTTCATATGTGATGAATTCCATTGTAATTCTCCTTTTCATATCACACAGCCAGATGACTCCGGCTGTGTGTAATAATCCTTATGAAATGTTGTTATTAGTCTCTCTCAACGATAGTTGCACAACCCATACCGCCACCGATACAGAGTGTAGCAAGACCCTTCTTAGCATCCTTTGCTTCCATCTCATGAAGAAGTGTAACAAGGATACGACAACCTGATGCTCCAACAGGATGTCCAAGTGCGATAGCACCACCGTTTGGATTCAACTGCTTGTCTACATCAATACCAAGATCTCTACCTACAGCGATTGACTGTGCAGCAAATGCTTCATTTGCCTCGATGATATCGAAATCTTCAATCTTCATGTCAGCCTTAGCCATAACCTTCTGAGTTGCTGGAACAGGACCAATACCCATAACCTCAGGTCTGCAACCTGCAAGAGCACCAGCAACGAATGTAGCCATAGGCTTAACACCAAGTTCCTTAGCCTTCTCTTCACTCATAACTACGATAGCAGCTGCACCATCGTTGATACCTGAAGCGTTACCAGCAGTAACGAAACCATCCTTGTTGATTGGACGAAGTTTTGCAAGACCTTCGATTGTTGTACCAGCTCTTGGTCCCTCATCCTTTGCAAATACGATATCGCCCTTTCTGTTCTTAACTGTTACAGGAACGATTTCCTTATCGAAAGCACCATTTGCCTGAGCAGCCTCTGCCTTCTGCTGACTCTTTAATGCGAACGCATCAAGTTCTTCACGAGTGATACCCCACTCCTCACAGATATTGTCAGCTGTCTTAATCATGTGATAATCATTGAATGCATCCCATAATGCATCGTTAACCATGGTATCAACCATTGTATTGTTACCCATTCTATAACCGAAACGAGCCTGCTTTAATGCATAAGGAGCCATTGACATGTTCTCCATACCACCAGCAACAACGATATCAGCGTCGCCAGCCTGAATCATCTGTGCAGCCATGTTTACACAGTTAAGACCTGAACCACATACAACGTTAACTGTAACTGCAGGTGTCTCGTTTGGTAAACCAGCCTTGATAGATGCCTGACGAGCAACGTTCTGACCTAAACCAGCCTGGATTACACAACCCATATATACATGGTCAACCTGATCAGCAGGTACACCAGCTCTGTTCAATGCTTCCTTAATTACGATAGCTCCTAATTCTGGAGCAGGAGTTGTGCTTAATGTGCCTCCCATAGTTCCGATTGCAGTACGACAAGCGCCTGCTAAAACAACTTTCTTAGACATAAAAAATAATCCTCCATTCTTAAATTTCCGCGCACTTACTTCTCTGCGCAATCTGCTAACATGATACCATATTCTGAGCCTTCATGCAACATAATCCGTCATAATTCAACCAACAAAAAATGATGAAAAATCGCAATGTTTTTATCATTTTTTCCTATGAACATTTCGTATTGTTTTCTTTTTTGTATTTGATTTTGGTTTTGATTGTCCTCTATTTATATTATTTTTTCCTTTTTCCTGTCTCGGACGAATCAGACACTTCTTATCAAATCCAATTAAATCCTGTCTTCCTGCTTTTAATAAAGCCTCTCTGACTAAATCGTAGTTTTTCGGATTCCGATACTGAATCAACGCTCTTTGCATTGCCTTCTCATGCGGATTTATCGGTACATATACCGGTTGCATATTTCTCGGATCCACTCCTGTGTAATACATGCACGTAGATATCGTGGATGGAGTCGGATAAAAATCCTGCACCTGTTCCGGCATATATCCCAAATCCCTCAAATATTCAGCTAAAGCGATTGCCTCCTTCAGTGTAGAGCCCGGATGTGAAGACATTAGATACGGAACCAAAAACTGTTTCTTGCCTAGTTTTTCATTGATTTTGTAGTACTTATCCACAAACTTTTTGTAGACATCGTTGCCTGGTTTTCCCATTTTTTGCAAGACAGCATCCGCTACATGCTCCGGCGCCACCTTTAACTGTCCACTGACATGATGTTCACAAAGTTCTTTAAAGAAGGTGTCATCACTATCTGCCATCACATAATCGAAACGAATACCGGAACGGACAAACACCTTTTTCACATTAGGTAAATCTCTAAGTTTTCTTAGTAATTTCAAATAATCTTTGTGGTCTACCTTCAAATTCTGGCAAGGCTTCGGAAACAAACATTGCTTGTTTGGACACGCACCATGTTGATTTTGTTTTTCACAAGCTTTATGTCTAAAATTAGCTGTCGGACCACCTACATCATGAATATACCCCTTAAAATCAGGCTCCCAAATCATCTGTTTCGCCTCTGCCAAGATAGATTCATGGCTTCTGGTCTGAATGATACGCCCCTGGTGAAATGTTAATGCACAAAAACTGCAACCACCAAAGCATCCTCGATTGCTAATCAAACTAAACTTTACTTCCTCAATGGCTGGAACCCCACCCAATGCCTCATAAGACGGATGATAGGTTCTCATATATGGATATGCATATACTCTATCCATTTCTTGCTCACTAAGTGGTTTTGCCGGAGGATTCTGCACTACATAATTCTTTTCTCCATACGGTTCCACCAATCGCTTCCCAGAAAACGGATCTGTATTGCAATATTGTGTATAAAAACTCTCTGCATACCGGAGTTTATCTGCCTTCATATCTTCAAAAGCAGGTAAAACCAATGCATCATAGACACTATCCATAGTTTTTGTTTTATAGACTGTGCCTTCCACAAAAGTAATTTCCGAAACAGGAATGCCTGCCTCTAACGCCTCTGCCACTTCTACTATGGAACGTTCTCCCATACCATAAAGCAACAAATCTGCACCAGAATCCAAAAGCACAGAACGTTTTAACTTATTAGACCAGTAATCATAATGAGCCAATCTTCTTAAACTTGCCTCAATGCCACCTATGATAATTGGAGAATCCTTATATGTGTGACGAATCAAATTACAGTACACTGTCGTCGCATAATCCGGACGTTTTCCCATAACGCCACCCGGTGTGAATGCATCCTTTTCTCTCCGTCTCTTTGACACAGAATAATGATTCACCATAGAATCCATATTACCTGCTGCCACTAAAAAACCCAGCCTAGGTTTTCCAAAAATGTTGATACTCTCATCATCTTTCCAATCCGGCTGGGAAATGATACCCACTTTAAAACCATGGGCTTCCAAAACGCGGCTGATAATGGCATGTCCAAAGGATGGATGATCCACGTAGGCATCACCTATCACATAGACAAAATCCACCTGTTCCCAACCACGTTTTATCATATCTTCTTTACAAATAGGCAAAAAATCCTTCATTATTTCCACCTGTTTTCTTTAAAAATTCTTGCTCTTAAACATCGCTGCCTTACCTGCACCAATAGCAACACCTTGTAACGCTGTATCCACTACATATGCAGGAATTCCCGTGGCATGCTCTACTAACTTGTCAAAACCATAAAGCAAACTACCACCACCAGTTAAGGCTACGCCTTTCTCTGAAATATCTGCAATTAATTCTGGAGGCGTTAACTCTAAAATATTATGAATAGTATCCAAAATCTGTGCAGTCACTTCCTGAAAAGCTTCAGCAGTTTCTTCTGAAGTAATAATTACGCCATCAGGCAATCCGTTAATCAAGTTTCTTCCTCGAATCTGATAAGAAACAGACTCTTCTCTCGGTATTACAGAACCGATTTCCATCTTACATTCTTCGGCAGTTGCTTCTCCTATCAACAGATTGTATTTTCTTCTGACATACTTAATCAGTGCTTCATTATAATCATCACCGGCTACCTTCAAAGAATCATTAATAACAATTCCTCCCAAAGATAACACCGCAACATCTGAAGTACCACCACCAATATCTACTACCAAGTGACCGAATGCCTGACCAATATCAATGTTCGCACCAATAGCAGCTGCCATCGGTTCTTCCATAATAATTACATCTCTCGCTCCGGTTCTGTACGCAGCATCCTCAACAGCCCTTCTTTCAACCTCTGTAACACCACTTGGCACACAGATACATACTCTTGGACGAGAAAAAAATCTGCGATGAGACATTGCTTTCTTTATAAATGCCTTCAACATTTTTTCTGTAACAGTATAGTCAGAGATAACTCCTTGCTTCAGCGGTCTGATTACATCAATATTTGCCGGCGTTTTTCCCATCATTTGTTTTGCTTTGGTTCCAATCGCAATCAAATTCTTTGTATCTTTTTCAAAGGCCACGACAGTCGGCTGATCAATTACTATTCCCTTGTCTTTTACATAAACCAGCGAATTCGCTGTTCCTAAATCTATACCAATATCTACACCTGGCATAACCATGCCTCCTTTTCTTAAACAAACCTATTATATGCCAACTATGAAAAGGAAGTCAACAAGGTTATGATTCAGTTTCTTACAAAGAGACGAGATACGCTTTGCGAATCTCGCTCTGATGAGCGGTCGGCGAATGCCATCTCGTGCAAGCACGATGGCGCTCGCCTCGTCGCCATCACAAAAAACCACAGTGCAACAAATGAATTGCACTGTGGTAAAAAATACACTCTATTCGGTGAAATCTGCTGCAGCAATGTTTGTTCCTGCACCTTTCGCCTTTGTTCTCTCAACGGCGTTATCGACAATCTTTAAGTAACGATCTAAGTTGCCATCTTCGATTTCTTTTAACTTATTCTTCAATGTTGAATAGCCGCTATCATCGGTTGCATATCCCATTTGGCTAATGTATGCCTTTGCAATCGCAAATAGACCTTCACCATCTACTGTTGTCATATTAATTGTATGACCAAATAAATCCTTGCAATTATTATCTGCAACTAACTTCTCTACTCTTTCTTTCTCACCAGTCAGAATAACAGTAATGTCATTTGTGGAATCCTTAGTAATTGCAATAATCTCTGCCATACGTTCCGCTGTTAATGATCCTGAATTCTCTACTACTAAACATCCACCCTTTAACTTATCCTTTACAGACTCTAATGGTCGTTTGTTCAAAGCTGCCGCCTTAATGTTAGCAATTGTCTTCGAACTACAAATACCTGCTGCATGATATGCTCTTGCAAAATCATTACCAATAATAGTAGAACCAAATCCATGCTTTCCAAGAACAAGCATATTCTTGTTACCAGTTGGATTAGCTACAACGTCAGTAATCGCAGTTCTTACCTCAGCTGCAATTTGACTTGCATCATAGTACTTATTCAAGTACATCATAGCAGATACAGGAACAGAGGACTCTGATTCTGACGCCGCCTTTGGTGTTTCAGCTGTCGCCGCAGCTGTCACAGCAGCCTCTCTCATCTTTGCAGCATAATTTGATTGCACTACACCTGCAGGAATTTCCATATCCAATGCTGGCATATCAACTGGTACATTCAATCGTTTTGCTGATTCCATAGCTTCCATAGCTGAACGCTTGGTAATCTCATATACTTGCATAATAGAAGCAGCTTCATCCTTGGCCGTCTTCAACTGAACACGAACCTCTTCCACTTCATCATTTGCTTTTGTCTGATATGCAACTTTATCCTTTTCAGCCTGTTCACGACAAACTGCAATATCTGCCTTTGTCTGTTCCTTTGCCTTTTGAACATCCTGCTCTTGCTGACGATCCAGTTCATTCTTCTTGCTATCTAATTCTACTAAACGCGCCTGCTTTTCTGTCTCTGCTTTTGCATCAACTGCAGCCAATGCCTGTTCAGCCTTTAATACCAGATCCTCAGTCTCTAAATCTAAATCAGCACACTGCTTGTTATAATCCTCAACTAACTGATTCTGCTTTGCCACATAATCATTTACAAGCTGTTCTCTCTTAGCAACATAAGAAGCTTCAACGTTCTGCTTTTTCTCCACAAAACTATGTTCTAACTCACTCTTCTTAGCTTCTGCCTTTGCTTTACATGCAGCAACTGCATCTTCTTTCTCAGCAATGTGAGTTTCTGCCTGTACTTTATTCTCCTTTTCTGTTTCAACAGCAAGTTTAGCACTTTCAAGTTCTCTTTCCAACTCAGCAACTCTATCCATTGCTGCCTGAATCTTGCTATCAGCTTCTGCAACCTGAGTTCTTACCTGCTCGAGGTCATCCATAACAGCCTTTTCATCCTGCTGTAATGAAAGCTCTAAATTCTGCTTATCTACAACATTCTGCTGCTCCAAAGCATTCTTTTCATCCGCCTCAGCTTGAATCAATTCTTGCTTCTTATCAGCCTCTTCTTTCTGTAAGCCAGCCTTTTTGTTTTCGTTTTCTGTAGCAAGTGCTGTCTTCTTATCAGCCTGACTCTTCTTGATATTGTCGATCTCAGTTGCCTTTGCCTGTTTTTCTTCCTCAATACGCTGTTTTGCTTTTTCTTCCGAATCGGCATGTTCCTTATCCAAATCCTGTTTCTTTACATCGTATTGATTTGCAATTGCCTGAATTCTATCAGCTTCACCATCCTGAATTGCTGTTACTTTCTGCTCAGCCTCTTCCGTAATCTTAGCCAAAGCCTCTTCTACATACTTTGCATGATTCTTTTCCTGATCATCTAATGTAGCAACTTTGTTATTAGCTTCAATTAACTTCTGAATAGTAGATTCTAAACGGCGATTTGTAGTACTAGCCTTCGCTTGAATCTCACTTGCATAAGCCTTTCTGGATGCTTCTTCAGCTGCCTTTTTCTTTGCTTCCTCGGCTGCCTTTCTTTTCGCTGCTTCTTCTTTTGCTTTTCGAATTGCCTCTTCCTCAGCAGCCTTCTGTGCAGCTCTTTCAGCAGCTTTCCTAGCTTCCTCCTCAGCCTTTTTAGTCGCCTCAATCGCTTCTCTACGAGCAGCCTCTTCAGCAGCTTTTTTCTCTTCTTCGGCCCGTCTTGCTTCTTCTGCTGCTTTCTTTGCTTCCTCGGCTGCTTTCGCTGCTTCTTCAGCCTTTCTCGCTTCCTCGGCTGCTTTCGCTGCTTCCTCAGCCTTTTTCGCCTCTTCAGCTTTCTTTGCCTCTTCAGCCTTTTTTGCTTCCTCAGCTGCCTTTGCTTCCGCTTCTGCATTATCTTCAGCAGTCTTCTCAGATGTATCATCATCATCAAAATCAATGTTGTACAAGCTCTTAACATCCTGTTGTTCGCCTGTTTTCTTAATTGGCACAACACTGATTAAATTACCATCATCATCAATATTCTTTGTAGGAGTCTTCTTTTCCCCTATATCTTTCGCAGGTGTTCCCATGCTCCATTCGGTTTTCTTTTCTTCACCTAAAGAACTAGAAAATCCTGCTTCATTAATGGATGTCACAGAACCTCCTAATCCAGTAATATTCAGACCACCAGATGCATTTCCCCCTGCAAGACTTTCTCCGGATACACTTGTCAGACTTTCTCCTGTTGTACCAGCAGTAGCAAGAGAATCCTCTCCTGCACCTACACTAGCTAACGAGTCACCATCTGCCTGTTGAACACTCATCGTATCATCTGATTCCTTTTCAACAGTTTTCTCCTCAACAACCAGTTTTTCTTCCTTCTTTGCTGGCTCAAATGGTTTTGCAGCCTCTTCAGCAGACAAGGTACCTTCCTTCTTCATACGCTTTTTCTCTTCTAAGCGCTGTAAATCTTCCGCAGACAAGGTTTTAAACTTCGGTTTGTCGCCAGATGAGGCGCCTGCACTTGAAGTTGCTGCATTTGCATTACCCTGTTCTTTCTGCATTTTTGCTTCTTTTTCAGCTCGTTCCTTCTCAACTTGAGCACGAATCGCAGCTATCATCGCTTCTCTTTGATCCATATTCTGCTTACTAGCTCTCCTTTCCTGTTCTATTTTTGCCTTTTCTTCGGCAATTACTTTCTTACGTTCATCCTCTGTGTAACCACCAATCCCCAATGATATATCATCTTCCTTCTTTTAATTTCTGTAATATGTCTTTCTTTGTTGCATCTATTTCCAAAACTGCCTTGATATGTTCTCGCAACTCAATGTGCGGTTTTGGTTCTTCTGATACAGCACCCGAACTTACTACCGGTTCTTCAACCTTCGATGCCACTGGAGTTTCTGTATCATCTGCTACTTTTTCTTCTACTTTCGAAGTCTCTGATTCAGATTCCGTCACCATAATTGCTGGCTTAACCACTTCTGCAACGTTATCTACCGGTGCTGAAACTATCTCCTCTGATTTCGCAGTTTTTGTCATTCGTTTCGTCTCTGTATCAAAGGCTTCAAATAAATTATCACGCTTTTTGTGATTCCAATCATCCACACCAGACTCAACACTTTGTAGTAACGATTGCGCTTGCAACAATAACTGTTCTTCCATCGCAAACTGTTCTGCCAGTTTTTCTTCTTCTCGCTTTAAAAGCGCATCATACTCGTCAAATGCTTGTGTATGCTTATCTGGCACTGGTTCTTCGTCAGGCTCTCCCTTAACGTCATCTTCAAACTTCATAGCCTCCAACTGGCTATCTGCCTCTCGCAACACAGTTTCCACATCCAAAGCATCATGCGCAATAGGAGTCATCCCCGGCGCACCTTCTACAGAGGCAAAAATCTCTTCTGTTAAAGGTTCTTCTGTTGTAATCTCAGTCATTTCATCTTTGTACGTCTGCCTTTCAATGTCGGCTACACTCTCAGTTTCAACGATTGTTACATCATCAACAGCCTCTTCTTCTACAGTCTCAGCTGGTGTTTCCTCTACTATTTCTTCTTCCACAGTCTCAACCGGTGTTTCCTCTACTTCTGGTTGTACATTATCATCCACCTGTTGTGAAGCAGCGCTGTTTGCTTCTTCCTGTTCTTTTTGTGCAGCAGCCTCTTCCATCGCAGCAGCTTTGGCTTCCCGTTCTGCTTCTTTTAATCGTTTTGCTTCTTCTTTTGCTTTTTTCTTTTCAGCTCTCTTTTCTGCCATTTCCCGCTTTCGTATTGACCACTTATCAAGTGTACTCCGCTTAAAAAACAGCATATCATCATCTGCACCATAATCATCCGCCATAACCATAATCTCAGGCTCTTTCGGATTCATGCGAAGATAATCTCTTTCCAAGAGTTCCTTCTCTTCCGCATCTACCTGCGGATCTCTCTTTAAAATTCGTTCTGTCGGATATATGTATAACTCTTCGGCTGCACACTGGTCTTTCTTCAGTCGTTCAGCCTTTTCTTTATATTCTGATTCAGCAAAATTATCAAATAAATAAGAGTACTCCTGTTCAAACTTCTCTGTATCTCCTAACAATTGATAAATTCGCATAAACTCATAACAAAGAGAATCACTCATATCAGCTGTATGTAGTGGCATCATTGCCTCTAACATCTTCTCTCCATTATCCTTGTCGCTTCTTGCAAACATGTAACGCAACCAACACAAATCTTCATCGCCATCAAATGCATTAAATTCATATTGCTGAAAATACTCGTCTGCTAAATCCCGTTCCCCTGTCTCCAGATACAAACGGATAATACTAAAATTGACCTTATTTCCTTCAGGCGCAATGCGATGCGCCATCATCAACACTTTACGTGCTTCTTCATAATGCTTCGTATTCAAAAACACATCTGCACAAATTTTAAGGAACTGTGGATTATATGACTTTGATAAATCCTGTTCACGAATCAATGCCAATGCTTTATCGTATGATTTTTCTTCAGCATATTCTTTTATTTGATTGATACATGCCATACTAATAACTGTACTCAACGTTATTACCTCATAATCAATAAATTCTGCAAATACACATTCTTAATACTTGCAGTTATAATTGTACAAAATGTAGATAAACCACCATATCATTTTATCACATTTATACGTTATTTACAACAAAAAGCCATTCTTTTTCGTGAGAATATATATTCAACAACAGAAAAAATGAAACCGGCGATAAAGCCACAAATATGCGCCATATAATCAATATCAGGAGACGCAGTTCCCTGAAGCATAGACAATACAACAAATATCAAAAAATGTTTTACTGATAAATTCTTATTTTGTCCCCAGTGCAATATTAAATAACCTGCCATCATTCCCAATACACCATAGACGGCACCTGAGGCCCCCAGACAAATCACATTACTTAATAATCGATAATGATAAAGACAGGAACCAGCAGAAGCAACGATTCCTGAAACAAAGTAAAGAATGCCATATCGAAAAGTTCCAATTTGCCGTTCCACTTGATTCCCCAGAAAAAACAATAACAGCATATTGCTGTAAAGATGTGATGCATCACCATGCAAGAATATGCAGGTTAACAAACGGTACCATTGTTTTTGAAACACAACAGCCTTCCAATCCATGGCAAAGCGTTCCAAAACGACATCCCATTCCCATGCATCTAAACATAATTGCATCAACATAAATAGGATTACATTTATCACAACAATACAAACATTGATAATTGGCAATTTTTTTGCTTTTTTTGTTGTTGACTGTTTACATGCAAACTCTAATTCATCATAGATATTATCAAAATCCAACGGCTGATTCTCAAATACAAAAAGCCGTCCTGTATCCGCCGCAACAAACCAAAGTGTCTGATAGTTCTCAGCTAATCGTCGTTGTTCCTCGTTAATATAACCATTTGGAATCACTGACAAACACAGAAATTCCACATTCTTATTCATCTTTATTGCCAAATGATTCGCAAACTTTCTTGCATATTGTAAACATTTTTCAGAAGAATCTGCATCATCAGAGTCCAGGACCATAATCAAATTCACGCGACGTTCTCTTTCACAAAAAAACAACTGTTGTCTCTGTTCCGGAATCCTCTGATATCCTTTTTCTAACAACAACTTTATGATTTGTTCTATCATGGTCTTCTCCTAAATTGATATAATCAAAAAGAACAACAAGGCTGCCCTAACGGACAGCCTTTGATATCCAGTAATCTTAGTTACTCTCAAATACTCTTTCCACTTTTTCAATAACAGACTCTGTCATGTCACCGCGTGTCTCTTCGTACTGTCTACCAGATTCCATAATCTCCAATAATTCCATTCTGAACTTATTGTCAATCTGCTTTATGTATTCCATTAAAACGTCCTTAATCTCAGTTACATTTGCCTTTGTCTTCATACGAGAAATCATCTCCTCGTAATCAAATGTAAATACACTCTTTAAGTCATTTTCTTTTCTCTGACATACTGTACACTCTTCAGCACCTGCACCGTTAATGTGACCACAGTTACATGTCCATGTAGATCCATCTGAACGATACTTCTCAAACGCATCAATACCACGATTTCTCTTTAATGCTGCAAATGACTGTGCTGACATAGAAACATCAATTGGAGTGTCTGTACATGCAAATACACCACGAGAAGTAACATACTTCTGAATTGTAACCTTTGCATCATTCAACATCTTGATATACTTTTCTTCTAACTTACAGTCAACATAGTTTGCCTCTAAGAATGTAATGTTGTTCTTATCAAAGGTAAAGTCAAGGCCCTGTAACACTAACTTTTCACCATAGAAGTTTGTTAACTCAACATCTGCACGAATTGCCTTTACTTCTTCTAAGTTATAGTTATAAAAATCTGTTGCAATCTTCACATTACCATCATCTGAGAACAGACGTACCTGAACGGCTCTTGGAACCATTCTTGTGTAGTAATTGCTTACATATAGATTATTAGTGATAGCTGTACGTTGCTCAATCTTCTTTAACTTAACTGCAGTACCAGATGCTACAGTACCAATTGAAGAACTTGCAAACTCAGTATAATTTAATGCAACACCTACGATACCGTCCGCACCAAGTTTGGTAGCATTCTTGTAAAGCTTCTCTAATGCTGTATCACTAGCGTGCTGTAACTTATTTGTAAATGTAGTACTCTCCTGTGCTGTCATCTCTGTAATGTTCGATAACAAAGTTGAACCTAATGCAATCTGTCCACTAACAAAACCAAGATACTCAACAATCTCGTAGCCCTCAAAGCTAGCACCTGTTGTCAATTTAATATTGTATGCTGTCTCCTTCATGTTATTCCCTCCACACTGTAAATATTGTTAAACAGAGTATAGCATAAAACCCTGTCTATTGAAAGACTTTTTATATATTCTGTTTAATATTCCAATCCTTTTTGTGCATTTTTGCCAAAACTTATAATTTTTGAGGATTTTTGTTTTCATATAAGAGGAAGCGATACTCTAAATCAAAATAGGTCTGCTCCTCGCTATCTCCAATTAATTCCCAATTATCCATGACATCCAGATTCGGAAAATGAGTGTCAGCCTGGTAGGTATAATCAATCTTTGTCACATGAGCATACTGACAATATGGCAACAGCATTTCATAAATCATACCACCACCAATGACATAAATATCTTCATCTGCATATTTTGATAACTCTTGCTTTAGTTCTTCCATATCATGAACCACAATGCCATCACGCACTTCAAAGCTTGGATTCTTAGACATGATAATGTTGGTTCTTCCCGCTAACGGTAATCCATTTGGAAATCCTGCCAATGTTTTTCTACCAAGCACTACTACTTTTCCCATAGTCGTCTCTCTAAAAAACTTATGGTCATTTGGAATACGAACAAGAAGCTGGTCTTTATTGCCAATACCCCAGTGGTCATCCACTGCTACTATTAAATTCATAACCTCATCCTCCTACACTGCAATTGGAATATTCTTAATCTGTGGCCCAGCCTGGTAATCCTCAATGAAGATATCGTCCACCGTAAATTCATAAAAATCTTTAATCTCCGGATTCAAAGAAAACTTTGGAGCCGGATAAGTTGGTCTTTCAATTAGTTCTTTAATAATATCAATGTGTCTGTCATAAATATGTGCATCTGCAATCACATGCACCAATTCGCCAGGTTCAAATCCACATACTTGAGCCAGCATATAAACTAACACCGCGTACTGTACTACATTCCAGTTATTTGCCGCCAAAATATCTTGAGAACGCTGATTCAAGATAGCGTTTAATTTATTACCGGTAACATTAAAGGTCACACTATAGGCACATGGATACAGATTCATTTCGTGCAAATCCTGATGCACATAGATATTAGTCATAATTCTTCTGCTGTAAGGATTATTCTTCAAATCATAAATCACTCTGTCCACCTGGTCCATCATACCTTCCTTGTACTGATGTTTTACACCAAGCTGATAACCATACGCTTTTCCAATAGAGCCGGTATCATCTGCCCAGCTATCCCAGATATGACTGTTCAAATCATTTACATTATTGGACTTTTTTTGCCATATCCAAAGCAACTCATCCACTGCTGACTTAATATATGTTTTTCGCAGTGTTAATGCAGGAAACTCTTTAGACAAATCATATCGATTCACTACACCAAATCGCTTAATGGTATATGCAAACGTACCATCCTCCCACTTTGGTCTTACCTTTTCCCCTTCTGTACTATATCCATTTTCAATGATGTCTTTACACATATTGATAAATAATGTATCCGCTGCACTCATAAAACTTCCTCCTAATCAAAAAACTCACTGTTCATATTCTACCCTAAACCACATTAAATTGCCAGCACTGTTTCATGCAACTAATAGTTTCTTTGTATACGTTTCGTTTCATTTTTCAAAATTTGTTTTTGGTATTGCTATAATCTCCAAAAATGAAAAAAGTTGATGAGGGATAATATGTCATATCGTGATGAGCTAATGAATGAATTAAATCAATATGTAGCTGGCAGAATCCAGGAAATACGAATTACAAAAGGAATGACACAGGAAGACGTTGCCAAACATTTGGGAATTACCAGGCAAGCTTATGGCAAATATGAAAGTGAATTGACGCCTATCAACCTTCCACTGCTGTCTTCTATAGCAACCATATTAGATTCATCCCTCAGCAGTTTTCTGCCTCCTGAATGTACCTATAAAGATTCCATTCAGCCTTCTTTAGCGGTTGCAGATAACATCACATCTCCCTATACGCAAGATTTACATACATCTAGTCAAACAAACTACAATTTGCTCATTCACCTTTTTGCCCAATTATCATCAAAAGAACAATCATATATTTTATCCTATATGAAATACAAAGCAAAAAATGAAAGAGAGGAAACATCCAAACACCCATGAATAACTGTCTTGGAAAAACACTTCGTTTTCTACGGGAAGAATTTGATAAAACACAAAGTGAAATTGGGGAAATATTAAACGTCACACCTCAGACCTATTCCAATTACGAATCTGGGCATAGACTTCCCGATTTACCATCACTAATTCGATTAGCACAATATTACAATATCGATACAGGCATCCTTCTCGCGACACTGTTACCACAAGCACTCTGTGAGGAATTTGCTGAAAAGAATCAACCTAATGACTGTTTTAATCACACATTAACCAATGACGAAGTCGAATTATTATATCTGTTTCGCCAACTTAATCATAACGCCCAAAATGATATTTTAACTTTCGCAAAAATAAAAGCAGACAAGGACCTCTAAAAGAAGTCCCTGTCTGCATTTTACATATTTTCAATAATCGCATCTAACAACTGATTAGCTGCTGCTTCTTTTGACATCATCGGAAGTTCCTTTATACTCTCCTTTGTAATCAAAGTTAGCACATTGGTGTCTACGCCAAAGCCTGCCCCTTCTACTTTCAGGTTGTTTGCAGCAATCATGTCTACATTTTTCTTCTCTAGTTTTGCTCTGGAATTCTCAAGCATATTCTCTGTTTCCATAGAAAAACCGCACAAGAATTGACCTTCTGTTCTGTGTTCTCCAAGATATTTTAAAATATCCGTAGTTCGTTCTAATGCGATGGAAGAATCTCCATCCTTTTTCTTAATTTTTTCATCACTAACCACAGCTGGCGTGTAATCTGCCACTGCTGCAGCTTTAATAATAATATCCTGTTCTGCTTGTCTTTCTTTGACAGCCTCAAACATATCCTTTGCACTGACAACGGAAACCACATCGCAAAACATCGGTGGCTTCACTTCCATCTTACCTGCAACAAGAGTCACCTTAGCACCACGATAAGCTGCAGCCTTCGCAATTGCCACTCCCATTTTTCCGGTAGAATGATTACTGATGAATCGAACAGGGTCTATTGCCTCTCTGGTAGCACCTGCTGTTACCAACACACGCTTTCCTTCCATATCCTTTTCATAGGCAGCTGCCCGCATGATGTATGCCATCAATGTTTCTTCATCTGGAAGTTTACCTGCACCTGTATCACCACATGCCAAATATCCACATGCGGGTTCAATCACTTCATAACCATAACCCTTTAGGCATTCCATATTTTTTCCCACAGCAGGGCTAAAATACATATTGGTATTCATGGCTGGTGCCACAATCATAGAACACTCTGTACCACCTGCATTTTTTCTGCCAGAACAAGCCATTGCTGTAGTAGTAAGCATATCATCAGCAATGCCATTAGCAAGCTTGCCTATCACATTTGCAGAAGCAGGAGCAATCATAAATACTGCCGCCTTCTTTGCCAGAGAAACATGCTCTACACTGTATTGAAAATTTCTATCAAAGGTATCTACCAGACACTTATTACCCGTCAGTGTTTCAAAGGTAATAGGGTTAATAAAATTGGTAGCATTCTGTGTCATAATTACTTGTACATCTGCATGCTGTTTCACCAACATACTGGCCAAATTGGCAATCTTATAGGCTGCAATCGAACCTGTTACGCCTAGCACAATTGTTTTTCCCTGTAACATACCGATTCCCCTTTCATCATACCTATTAATATTTCGGACTCAACTCTCCATGCTTCTCATAGAAAGACACTTCACGAATCTTGTTCTCATCGTCCACAAAAACGACCTGTGGCTTGTGGTCTTTTACTTCCTCCGGTGTCATCTGGGCATATGCCATAATGATTACATGGTCACCCACCGCAACCTGACGGGCCGCTGCACCATTTAAACAAATCATACCACTATTTGGTTCACCTGCAATGGTATAGGTTTCAAAACGGTTACCATTTTCCACATCCACAATCTGCACATATTCATATTCAAAGATACCTGCTGCCTCCATCAAAACCGGGTCTACAGTAATGCTGCCCACATAGTGAAGTTCAGCCTGTTTTACAGTGGCACGATGAATTTTTCCTTTTAGCATATTCACTAACATTTATCCATTTCTCCTCTATTATAACATGATGCGGTTATCAATCAATCTTGTAGAACCAATATAAACCGCAATCGCAATCAAAACTGCACCTTCCACCTTCTCGATTGGCTGAATGGTATCAAAACTTGTTACTTCCACATAATCAATCTTTGCAAGAGGACAAGAATTCAATTTATCCACGATAATCTGCTTTACCTTCGCTGCATCCTTCTCGCCCGCCTTGATAGCATCCATGGCGTCGTTTAAGGATTCATTCAAAATAACTGCCTGCTTTCTTTCTTCCTCAGATAAATATGTATTTCTGGAACTCTTAGCGAGACCGTCCTCCTCACGAATAATCGGACATCCCACTACTTCAATATCAAAATCCAAATCAATTACCATACGACGAATAATCGCAAGCTGCTGTGCATCCTTCTGACCAAAATACGCCTTATGCGCCGGAACAATGTGGAACAACTTCGTAACCACCGTCTGCACACCTCTAAAATGCAACGGACGACTGGCACCACAAAGTTTCTCTGGCAACGTATGCATATCTACATAACCACAAAAATCCTTGCCATACATTTCCTCTACTTCAGGATGGAAAATCAAATCTACGCCTGCAGCTTCACAAATCTTACTGTCACGTTCCAAATCTCTAGGGTACTTATCTAAATCCTCATCCGGGCCAAACTGCATAGGATTCACAAAAATGCTGACAACCACCTTGTCATTATCCTTTCTTGCAGCCTCCATCAAACTCTGATGTCCCTCATGCAAATATCCCATGGTTGGCACAAATCCTACAGTCAGTCCTTCTGCCTTCCACGCCTTTACCTGTTCTCTAACCTCTTTGATATTACCAGAAATTTTCATATTTATTATCTCCTTACATGCTTAATATAATTTTTCGATTACTTCATCATCAATGGTATAGGTATTTTCCTGTGCCGGAAAACTGCCATTTGCCACTTCTTCTTTGTACTGCACAAATGCCGCAGTCATAACCTCACCAACACTTGCAAAACGCTTCACAAATTTTGGTGTAAAATCTGAAAACATACCAAGCATATCCTGATATACAAGCACCTGACCATCACAGCCATTTCCTGCACCGATACCGATGGTAGGAATCGAAAGTTTTTCTGTAATTAAGCTCGCAAGTTTTGCAGGCACCGCTTCCAGCACCACTGCAAATGCACCAGCCGCTTCCACTGCCAAGGCATCCTCTAGCACTTTCTTCGCTGCCTCTTCAGACTTACCTTGCACCTTAAAGCCACCGAAGGCATTGATACTCTGTGGTGTTAATCCAACGTGTGCACATACAGGAATACCGGCATTTACAATTGCCTTAATCTGCTCACATACCTCTACGCCACCTTCTAATTTCACCGCATTGGCTCTGCCTTCCTTCATCAGTCTGCCGGCATTTACCAAAGCATCATAGGCACCGGTTTGATAAGACATAAATGGCATATCAATAATCACCAAGGCATCCTTTGCACCACGGGCAACGGCCGCTCCATGGTGAATCATATCCTCCATGGTTACAGATACGGTATCCTCATAACCAAGCATTACATTACCAAGAGAATCGCCAACCAAAATACTGTTGATTCCTGCACTATCTATCAACTTCGCTGTTGAATAATCATAAGCAGTAAGCATGGTGAGTTTTTCGCCTTTTTCCTTTGCCTGTTTAAATGTTGTAACTGTATTCTTCATAATCTTTAGCCTCACTTTCTAAAGTCATTTTCTATTCTGCAATAAATCTTTCATACCCACAAAATCCCCATCCGGATGCTTCTGTTCAGATAGTTTCACCAGCACCATACCAAGCAATTCATATAATTGCTGTTCCTGTGCTGTAAGCACTTCTAAATGCTTTTTCACCGTATCCATATCATTTCGTTCAATAGGACCAGTCAATGCATTTGCCGTACCACAGAGTGTTGCATCCTCTCGGTGACGAAAGACATTTTCCACGTTATTTTTCACTAACGGTGCCAAAATCTCATAGGCGCCTACTTCTGAGAAGCCACATTCTTTCAGCATGGCAATGCTGGTCTCTAAAAGGCCAATCACATGATTGCTTGCCAAAGATGCCGCACAGTGATATTTCACCTTCATTTCCGGCGAAATGACTGCGTATGAATTACCTGTTTTAGCAAGTAAAGTCGTCATTTGCTCCACTGCAACTGCATCGCCTTCTAGCGTAAAAAATGCCTGATGTAATTGTTGATAAGCTGAAAATTTGTCATGAAATGCATACATGGGATGCATGGAGCAACCATGTACAAAATCGAGTTTGTTACTCTTAGAAAAGACTTCAGATGATAGTGATCCACTTAAGTGACATACTATTTTGGATTGATTCGCAACAGTCTTATCTGTCGCATAAATTTGTTTTAGTTCTTCTGCAATGCAATCCCATACCTTGCCTATCTCAGCATCCGGTGTTGTAATCAACAGGGTATCGCTCGCCATAATCAGTTCTTGTAAGGAAGAAAATGCCTTCGTATCCGTAAAGGCCGCGCCTTCCTCTGCGCTTTTGTAGGTTCTGCTGTAGTATCCGACAAGACAACTCGCATCTGCATCCCGAAAGTACTTTCCCACAGACACGCCAACCTTACCGGCACCAACAATTCCTATCCTCATGCTACCACCTCTCTTCTGTTGCGGTAACACTATGTCATCTGATGCAATTTCATAAGAATATCGCTCAGAAGGAAGTGTAGCACAAGGAGTTGTTTTTGTAAAGAAATATGCAAATTAATTCCTTTTTATCTCTTTTAACTGCTCCAAAAATTCTTCCGGCACAGCATCTACCCCGGCCTCTTGGAACACTGTAGTCATTGTCTTATGTGGCGTATACTCATAATTATCATATATGCTACCCACATCTAACTGTCTCTTATAGAAAGCTTCCAACAACATTTCCTTTGCAGCATCATTTTCAAAGACTTCCTTTAAGACAGTATTTTCAGACCATGAATATGCTGAATGCCAATCTCCGTACACACGCACTTCACCAACCACATCCTTGGCAGAAGTCGCAATGATTAAATCATAGTAGCCTTCCTCCGCTTCCCACTGATTCATGTTCGGATCAAAGGACGCCAACATGTCACGACTGATTGTAAAGGTAACCTTCTTTGTCTCTCCAGCCTCAAGACTCACCTTCTGGAATGATTTCAGTTCCTTGACTGGCTTTCTGATAGATGCTTTTACATCATGCACATATAAAGAAAGCACCTGTTTACCTGCCATACTACCTGTATTGGTAACATCTACAGAAATCTCCACGGTATCCGTAAAGGTATCAGACGACACTGTAACATCACCATAAGCAAAGCTGGTGTATGAAAGTCCATACCCAAACGGGAACAGCACTTCCATATCCTTTGCATCATAATAACGGTATCCCACAAAGATGTCCTCACCATATATGACATGTCTGCCATCACCAGGGAAATTGATGCAGGTTGGTGTATCTTCGTATCGAAGTGGGAAGGTTACCGGGAGCTTACCGGATGGATTTTCCTTGCCAACCAACAAATCTGCCAGTGCATTGGCACCCTCCATACCTGGAAGGAATACACAGAATAAGCCATCAATATCATTGATAAAACTACGGCAATCCATAGGCCCGCACACATTTAAAATCACTCCGACCTTTTTGCCCTGCTTCTTAGCCATCTGGATGGTATCAAGAAGCATCCGTTCCTCGTCAGCAGGCACATACAAATCTTCTCTGTCATTCCCCTCCATACCAAGACGGCGCACCACAATCAAAACTGTGTCGGTGTTCTCAGACACTTCCTGTAAACATACATTTTCTTCACCTAAATTTACTCTAAGCGCATCAAACAAACTGCTGGTACGGTCTGTGGTAATTCCTGCACTACCTGTGCCACAATCATAAAATCTGGTGGCGCCTTCTCCAAAGAGCGACACCTTTCCTGATAATGGAAAGATGTTGTTGTCATTCTTTAAAAGCACTGCACCCTCAATCACTGCATCATAAGCAATCTGATTTGAGGATGAAACAACTGCATCCCCATGATATTCTAAGGAATTAGATGAGTCACCCCATTTCTCCCAAAATGCCAACACATGATTTACCGCAGCATCCAATCGTTCTTCCGAAAGAGAACCATTCTTCACAGCTTCCACAATTGGAGCACCATCAATAGGACCTGGCATGGCAATTTCAGTACCACCTGCCACCGCATTCACCGGATTGGCAACAGCGCCCCAATCAGAAATCACAAGACCATCAAAACCCCAGCTATCACGAAGCACATCTTGAAGCAACCACTCACTTTCTGTACATGGCTCACCATTAATACTGTTATAAGCACTCATGACCGTAGCCACACCTGCCTCAACACAGGCTTTAAATGCAGGAAAATAAAGCTCCTCCAACGCGCGTCTACTAATCAATTCATCAACCCCCACACGGAAGGTCTCCTGATTATTGGCAGCAAAATGCTTCACATTAGCAGCCACACCTTGACTCTGCACGCCTTCTACCATTCCCACAGCCATTTGTGACAAATGATAAGGGTCTTCTGAAAATCCCTCAAACAATCTGCCATTTCGAGGGTCACGCATCAAATTCACATAAGGGGTTCCCAAAAGCAGATTGACACCATGGGCCTTTGCTTCCCGCCCAATGGCTTCCCCAATCCGTTTTACAATCTCTGGATTCCAAGTAGAACCAAGTAAAATGCCTGCCGGAAAACATCCAGGTGCAAACACTTCTCCCTTTACCTGCTTTTTCAATTGCTCCGTAATCCATTCGCGAAGTTTTAGTTCCTCTTCATTTAGTTTCTCAGGAGCATAATAATGCATGGAAACATTTCTAAGTGCAAGACTACCATGGGATGACTTGGTATCCCCGGCATCCACCAATTTTCTGGAACAGAAATTTCCAAACAACTGCTCATAATTGAGTCCTGTTCCACCATCTAAAAACAACATTCTCTCCACACCCAAGCGGTCTACCTTGGCTGTACTAAAAAATGTGCCACCGTTTACCAATGACGCCTTTTCTTCTAACGTCAAATCCTCTGCTGTAATTTTCATACCTATTCCTCCAAATATTTTCGCATATTCTTTAAAGCATTTTTCTCTAATCTACTGACCTGTGCCTGGGAAATGGAAATCTCTTCCGCCACTTCGGTCTGCGTCTTACCCTCAAAAAACCGCAATTTAATAATGTTATATTCACGTTCCGGAAGACGACTAATAGCCTCCTTTAATGCGAGTTTCTCAACCCACCTGTCTTCCCTATCCTTTTTGTCGCTCACCTGGTCCATAATATATAGCGTATCGCCTGCATCCTGATATGCCGGTTCATAAAGAGACACCGGACTGGCAATGGCATCCATAGCCACCACAATCAGATTTTTATCTACGCCTATCACCTCAGCAATTTCCTCGATAGTAGGCTCGCGGTTTTGCTCCTTCAACCATGCCTCTTTGGCATAAATAGCCTTATAGGCGATATCCCGTAACGACCGGGATACTCTGATGGCATTATTATCTCTCAGATATCTCCTACACTCTCCTATAATCATGGGAACCGCATAGGTGCTAAACTTGACATCCAAAGACCGGTCAAAATTATCAATAGCCTTCATCAGTCCAATACACCCCACCTGAAATAAATCATCAGCACACTCGCTGTTTCTGTTGCTGAATCTCTGAATCACACTTAATACCAATCGTAAATTCCCCTTGATAAATTGCTCCCGCGCCTTATCATCACCCTTTTCAATACGTTCAAACAATTCCTCTTTCTCAGCTTCAGAAAGCAAAGGAAGCTTCGATGTATTTACTCCACAAATTACAACCTTGTTAAGTGCCACTTCATGTTCCTCCTTACGTATGTTTCTCACATATGTAAGGATTTACTTTAGATGGGTTTTCTATACAATTTGCAGTGTGCCATTTTATGGATTTTCACGACATTTTTATATCCTTCATTATAACTGAAAAGGTCCATCTTCATCAACTATAGGATGAAAATGAACCTAATCTTTTATCGATATGTTTTTGTTAAAATCTTCGTTGCGCTCTTTGGATATTTATCTCTATCCCATGTATTAGAATAAAAACCTGCAACTGTTTTATAGTAATTTGAAAAATCAGTCAACTGCGCATCTGTTAATAGACACAAAGTACATCTCACCTGGCGCATGCAAGCATCCACATGATACCAGCCTTTGCCACTTAAATATGCCATATTCCAATAATGAGTTGGATTGGTAGTGTTTCTCTGCACCATAATATTCGGAATACCTGCTCTTGTAAGCAGAATTCTTGTCATAGCATAATATGTGAGACAATCACCATAACCATAGCGGAACCCATACGCAGCTTCCTTTTCCCAGTCCTTATACTTAGAGTGGCTCACATAACTTAAATTACTCTTAACATAAGAATAAATGGCACGTACTTTCTTCTCCTGCGACCAGTTATCCTTTATAATGTCAGCAAGAACAATATCAGCCATCCAATCCACATCATCATCTGCTAATCGAACTTTCACCTTTACTTTTTCTTTAGCTGTATTACCAGCCTTGTCCGTAGCTGTAACCGTAACTGTATATGTACCTTTTTTCTTGTAATTCACCTTACTGGTATCAACAGTAATCTTTACCTTACCATCCCGATTATCCTCAGCCTGAATATAATCCTCAAATGGGAATGTCTGATCCTTGTATAAGGTAATACAGATATCCTTGCCATTGTAACTATTTTCTCCTACCATACCGGTAATCTTTGGAGCCTTCTTGTCTTCCGTTCCCCAAGCATAGGCATAGGTTCCCTTTTTAACGTTGTAGGTCATCACAGCACTACCTGCATATACCTTAACCTTTGTTAAAGCTGCCTGTTTTACACTTGTATTCTCAGGAACCGGAAGTGTAATCGTTTCTGTAAGTTGTCCTGCATTCACATTCTTTTTTGTAACAGACAATTTTTCAGAATAGGTCACTTCTGTTTGCACAGACTCACCTAATTCATTCGTAGTTGTCTCGTACTTTGCAAGTTTTGCACTAAACTGTAGTTCAATCCATTTTGCTTTACTTTTAGCATTATTTTTCAACTGAAAAGAATAAACGCCCTGTTCCAGTTTTGTGTTCTTTAACACAACTTCATCCGGTGTCACTAAAATAGTGGGCTTATACTTACGCTTTACCACCTTCAAGGTAAGCACAACAGATTTACAGCCCTTCTTCTTAACAGTAATCTTTGCAGTACCCGCTTTTTTTCCAATCATCGTACCGTTCTGATTTACACTGACAACCTGTGTATTAGAACTTTTCAAAGTAAGCCCCTTCATCTTGGTCTTCAATTGAATCACTTCACCCACTTGAATCTCTTCCTTCGGTAGCGAAGCTTTTATCGCGGCACCAGACAATGTATCCATGACAACCGTAACACCGGCTCTGTCTGCCCATTCTCCAGTAGCATTACTTGTAGTCTGTGCAGATATCGGTGCCTGTGCTAACAATACACCCGTTAATACCACGCCTAATGTCAATCTCAAACTAGCTTTCTTTCGCATGGATTACTCCTCCATCAAACGCTGTACCATAGCCCACATAGCCTGTGCAGAGTTAAAGTTCTCTGGAACGAAATCCTTTGCTGTAATTTCAATATCAAACTGGTCGCCTAACTCAGTAACCAATGTAACCAAATCAAAGGAATCTAAAATTTTATCATCAACTAATTTATCCTCTGTCTCAAAATCAACATCTGAGTGTAACTCCTGTAAAATCTCTAATAATTCGTCCATAACTAATCTCCTTGTGTATTATATTTGCTTTCGCATAGAATGTATTATATCTCCTAACATGTAGGAATGCAATGTCTTTTTGACGCAATATGTTACTCCATTTTTAGCATTTCCTTCTTTAATCTACGCATGATTTTCTTTTCTAATCTGGAAATATATGACTGAGAAATCCCCAGTAAATCTGCAACTTCCTTTTGCGTACGTTCCCTGTCTTTTGCAGAATTCAAACCAAACCGCAACTCGATAATCATTTTTTCCCGGTCTGTTAACGTTTCCATAGCTGCTGTCAGCATTTTCTTATCTGCTTCATCCTCAATATCCTTATAAATAATATCCTCTTCTGTCCCCAATATATCCGAAAGCAACAGCTCATTTCCATCCCAATCCACATTCAGTGGTTCATCAATAGACACTTCCATTCTTGTCTTTGTATTCTTTCTAAGATGCATAAGAATCTCATTTTCAATACAACGAGAAGCATATGTTGCCAATTTTATTTTTTTATCCATGTTAAAAGTATTGATGGCTTTTATCAGACCGATTGTACCAATAGAAATCAAATCCTCCACACCAACACCTGTATTATCAAATTTTTTAGCTATGTACACCACTAATCTCAAATTGTGTTCAATCAACTCCGATTTTGCCTGTAAATCATCATCTGTCCCCAGCTTCATCAACATTTCTGTTTCCCGGTCTGTTTCTAATGGTGCTGGTAGTACATCGGTTCCACCAATGTAATGTACCTCTTGTCTGTTAGAAAAAAACAAACCTGCCAGACTAGGCATCATAGTCAAACGTATTTTTTCATTCTGAAATATCTGCAACATATAAGCCTCCTAAAAGAATGTATTCAAAACTAATAGCATTTGCTATAAATCTCTGTGAAGTAGCACCGCATAACTACCATCCTTTGAAAGAGGCAGATTGCTAAATGCAAGATACACTTCCCTCTTTTGTACTTTTGAAGTCTTATCCTGAAACTGATACCTTACTGGAAGTATTGGCAACTTTTGCTCTCCTCCCACGCTCACACAATTTATCACTTGCAAGTCTTGCACGTTATGTTTTAGCATTTTTTCATAATCCAAACACCCCTTGGCAAAATAATCATCTAATAATTCTCTATGTATGTCAGGCATTTTTTCTCGAAAAAAGCCATAGTATCCAATCATAACCGGTGCCCCTGTCATGGGATGGTTAAGACAATTCCCTGAATCCCAATAAGCCATTACCACATACTCTCTATGCAAAAAATGAAGCATTACCAGTTTTATATTCTCCTGTTGTCTTTTCCATAAAAACAGACATTTTACCAATCCACTTGCCAACACAGCACTTATCAGATAACAACATAAAAACAGCATTGGTCGCTGTTGCAACATATAAGAAAATGATACCTGAAAATGTTCTTCTATAGCCAGCAAAATGCCACCCAGTATCACAGTACAAATCCCAAGTTGTATATTTCTTTTCAACAACATTCGCATCTCTTTCGGATGAAAGCAAAACCAGATAGCTATCTGTAAAACAGCAAAATCATAGAATAATCCAAACCAGTTCCAATTCCTTTGTAGCGTAATAAGCGCCTTTAGCACCTGCAACAATGAATATACAACTAACCCCAACCAATACCGTTTTCTTCGCACCTTTTCCAATATGCTGCTTCGCAATAATCCAAAAATAACCATATTGACTAACAGATGTACCAGAAATATGTAATCTAGATAAACAACCATATCCACAGTATATAACAAAAAAAGAGACATCCCTGTCGAAACAGGAATGTCCCTCTCACGAAATATCAATATGATTAGTGTCAATTAGACACGAAATTACTTTCTTCTCAAGAATTCTGGAATCTTGATAGAACCATCAGCTGCTGCCTTAGGTGCTACACGATCTCTAGATACTGGTGTAGGAGCAGGAGTTGTAGCTGCAGGAGTTACTGCCTGAGACTGTTGTGGAGCACCACCTAAGAAGGATGGTGTTGCCATTCTGGTCTGTGGCTGTGCCTGTGGCATAGAAATAGGCTGACCTGCATATGAAGTCTGTGGCTGTGCAGCGTATGTCTGCTGTGGCTGTGCTACTGTCTGCTGCATAGGCTGACTACCAAATGGCTGTACACCCTGTGGCTGCTGAATAGTAGGCTGAACCATAGGCTTCACACCTGTAGATGTATTAAAGATTGGAGACTGTGCTCTTCTCTCACTTGCATCAATACCTGTAGCAATAATAGTGATACTGATTTCATCACCGATTGCATCATTATCAACTGTACCGAAGATGATGTTAACATCAGCACCAGCAATCTCCTGTAAGTAGCAGATAGCTTCGTCTGTATCCTGAATACCAACGTTACCAGAGAAGTTAACGATGATATCTGTTGCACCAGAAACAGTTGTCTCAAGCAATGGACTTTCCATAGCTGCCTTAATAGCATCAATTGCCTGATTCTCACCAGAAGCACGTCCAATACCAATATGAGCAATACCCTTGTCTCTCATGACTGTATTGATATCTGCAAAGTCAAGGTTAATCAAACCTGGCTTACTAATCAAATCTGTTACACCAGTAACACCCTGCTGTAATACTTCGTCAGCCTTCTTAAGAGCATCAGGGATAGAAGTTCTCTTGTCACAAATCTGTAATAACTTGTCGTTTGGAATTACAATCAAGGTATCTACGTAATCTTTTAACTTATCGATACCAGCAATTGCATTGTTCATACGAGGCTTACCCTCAAATCTGAATGGCTTAGTAACAACACCAACAACTAAAATACCCTGGCTTCTTGCAATCTCTGCAACAACAGGAGCTGCACCGGTACCAGTACCGCCACCCATACCACAGGTAACGAATACCATATCTGCATCCTTTACTAAGTCAATAATCTCTTCTCTATTCTCTTCAACCGCAGCTGCACCAATCTCAGGCTTAGCACCTGCACCAAGTCCCTTAGTAAGTTTCTCACCAATCTGAATCTTGGTACTTGCCTTACTTAAAGACAATGCCTGCTTGTCTGTATTCACTGCAACAAGCTCTACGCCTTCAACGTTCTCATCCACCATACGGTTTACTGCATTATTACCTGCACCACCGACACCAATTACAAGAATCTTTGCAGGTGTCTTATCTTCTTCTGGTCTTAATTCAAACACGTGGAATTCCTCCTTTAATCCTTACACTCTGTTTTTTTCATACTTACTCTATATAATAATATTTTTTTATTGATTTTTCAACAAAAAAATATGATTATTCTGGTTGAAAACTTGCATTTCCCTTTTCTCTGGTAAATTCCCGCATATCTAAAGTGCCTTTTTTATCTCCCAGGCTCTCTAAAATGCTACCCAAATCCACCATTTTCTCTTGAATATTCTCACCTGTACCAAGCAGCACCTTAATTCCGTCAAAATAAATAATCACTTCATCTGTGGATGTAAACCTTACATCGTCAACCTGCAACTCATACTTTGTTATGAGCTGCGTCATATTTAAAATCAACGAAAATTTTGTCTCATCATCAATTGGCAGTTTTTCATACAAAACCACACTGTCAAATGACATACCTGAAATACACGGAATATCTTCTAATCGTTCTGTGGAAGTATCCAATACCCTTCCATCTTTGTCAAAATACACATACCGGTTCATATAAGAGATACAACCTGCAATTGACTTTTCGTAAACGGTAATGGTAATCACATGTGGCGAAATATATTCAATATCTAATTTTTCAATAAATGGAATATCCTCTATGGGTTCCAATTTATTCTTAATATACAGAATCAATGAATTGTCAATATAGCCATTTTCCATGACAATATCCTTCATCTCTTCTTCTGTGTAATGAACATTTCCGGTTACCTGAATGGTTTCAATCTGAAACTGCGTCAATATAATACCGGCAGCAATTAAAACCAATATCATCAGCACCAGAAAAAAAATCAATACTCTAGTTAACACTTTTTTCATGGTATCACCTGCCATACTTTATTTGACGGGATACCGCTAATACCAATCCCATTTCTGCAAGCAACATCAGCATGGACGTACCTCCATAACTGATAAATGGAAGGGTAACTCCAGTAGGTGGTATGGTATTTGTCACTACCGCAATATTAATCAACACCTGAATCGCAATATGTACCAACACGCCTACAACAATCAATGCACCATATAAATCCGGTGCGCTATTAGCGATTTGCATAAATCTCCAAATCAACAATGCAAATACTGCAATAATACAGATTGCACCAAACAAACCTAACTCTTCACAAACAATAGAAAAAATCATATCGTTATGAGACTCTGGCACAAAGCCCATTTTTTGGATACTCTGTCCAAGCCCTTTTCCCCAAAGTCCACCGGAACCAATCGCATACATAGCCTGCCTTGTCTGATAGCCCTTTGGATGTGTTTCAATATTTCGCCAAACTTCAATTCGTTCCATTTGGTAGTTATCAGCAATTTTCAATCCAAAATACACTGCAACTGCCGCTAAACCTCCGCCTGCAAAAAATGGAACTGTCAGCGGTGAAGTTACAAACAAAATACCTACCACTATACAGACACATACAATCGCAGTACTCAAATTCTGAGTTCCAACCAAAAAAATCGGAATAATTGGCATAACCATGAATGCAATTAAACTTGGTATAGTGCCAAGTTTTCTTGATTTATTTGTAGCATAATGGGCTGTAAATAATATCAACACAAACTTTGCCACCTCAGATGGCTGAAACTGAAAGGAACCAAAACGAATCCATCTGACTGCACCATGGGAGCTGGCACCAATGACAAGTACCACAAACAACAATGCAACCGTCAGCCAATACAATGGCATCGTAAAATACTTCCACTTCTTATAATTTATGTTGGAAATAATCAACATTAACACAGTACCTGCTATCGCTATAATTGCCTGTCTTTTTACATAGTAAGCAGGATCACCATAGGTTGTAGTCGCCTTGTAGGAACTGGTGCTGTATACCATAACCAGACCAAAGCACACTAAAAACACGATGATAAAGAATGTCACATAGTCAAAATGCTGATCAGTGTAAAACAAACCATTTATAAATTTTTGAAATTTACTCTGTCTCTTCGCCGGCATGCTTTCACCCTTCTACTATTTATTCTATATACAATCCGGACCTTCTACACATTACAGTGCATTTACATAAGATTTAAATAACTCACCACGTTGCTCGTAACTTTTAAACATATCCCAGCTGGCACATGCAGGCGACAACAACACCGCATCGCCATCACTGGCAAGTTCAGCACACTTTTTCACCGCAGTTTCCAAATCCTCGGCAAATACATAATTAGTAAATCCATGTGTCTTTGCAGTCATTGCAATCTTCTCGGCAGTCACACCAATTAACACCAATGCCTTTACTTTATCACCAAAGGCATCAATCCATTCATCATAGGTAGACTGCTTATCATATCCGCCGCCAATTAACACTGTCGGCTTCACCATCGCTTCTACTGCCTTAATCGCAGCATCCGGATTTGTTCCCTTTGAATCATTGTAATAATCAACACCATTTACCGTGCGCACATACTCAATTCGATGTTCAACACCGCCAAATGCCTTACAAGCATTTTCAATAATAGATACCGGAACGCCCATGTAATATGCAATTCCAATCGCAGCCATGTAATTCTCCACATTGTGTGCTCCTAAGAGTTTCACATCTGCCAGTTTCAATACTGCAATTTCTGATGACTGTTCTTTTACCACAATTGTATCATCCACAATGCACACGCCTTCATCCAGCATTTCTTTTCTACTGAAATACACAGGTTTTGCAGGAATCTGCTCTCCCATTTTTCTGGTAACAGGGTCATCATAATTTAAAATACATGTCTCAGACTTGGTCTGATTCATGGTAATTTTCATTTTTGTATCAGCATAATTTTCAAATGTATAATGTCTATCCAAATGATCCGGTGTCACATTCAACACTGCCGAAACCTTTGGTGCAAATTCATGAATTGTCTCTAACTGGAAACTGCTGATTTCTGCAACCACAATGCTATCATCTTTAATATCGTTGGTTACTTCGGTATATGGAATACCGATATTGCCAACAACAAACACCGAATCCTTCCATGCTTTCATGATTTCGCCAACCAAAGTAGTAGTTGTTGTCTTGCCATTTGTTCCTGTTATAGCGGCAATCTCACCACCAGACAAACGATATGCAAGTTCTATCTCACTCCAAATAGGAATATTTTTCTCACGAAAAGCATTGGTAAACGCCGCATCCACAGGAATACCCGGACTGATTACCATAAATACCACATCTGTTAACACACTCTCATCCAACGCACCAATCATAATGGTTGCATTCTCGTGATTGTCAATCTTAGCATGTAATTCTTCTTTTGTCGCTTTGGTATTCTCATCAAAGAGAATGACCTTTGCATTTCTACTAAGCAGCAACTTGGATGCATTGATGCCACTTTTTCCTGCACCTGCCACTACCACAGTTTTATTTGTTAAATCCATAACTGCCTCCTATTTACCTTAGGGACTATATCGCCATTAATCCAATCAAACACAAAATTGCTGTTACGATAGAGAAAATCGCAACCACCTTTGTCTCCGGCCAACCACACAACTCAAAATGATGGTGAATTGGGGCCATTTTAAACACTCTCTTACCTGTTGTCTTAAAGGACGCTACCTGAATAATAACTGAAGCAACCTCTAACAGATAAATAAATGCAACAATCGGAATAAACAACGGCATTTTCAAAAGATATGCGGTTGATACAACCAAACCACCTAATGCAAGAGAACCTGTATCTCCCATAAATACTCTTGCAGGATATACGTTAAACACCAAAAATCCCAACACACTACCTACGGCGGCACATGTAATCGGCTCAATACCAGCTTCTGTACCAATAGCTACTACTGAGAAAAATGTCACAATCAATACTGTAACAGCGGATGCCAAACCATCCAAACCGTCTGTAAAGTTTGCTCCATTTACCGTTCCCAATACTACAAAGAACAACAATGGCACATACCAAATACCCGCATCAACAGTGATACCTGCAAATGGTATAATCAACTCCGTTCCTAAACCAGACTTTTCAACCATGTAATAAGCAAATACCGCTGTTACTAAAATCTGTCCTAACATTTTCTGCCATGCACGAAGTCCTAACGAACGCTTCATAACAACTTTAATATAATCATCCAAAAATCCAATTAAGCCAAAGCCTAATGTCACAAACAGAATTGGCAAGGTCTTTGGATGTGACTGTACATAAAACAATGCAGTAATCACAAAACTGCAAAGGATAATCAAGCCACCCATGGTTGGAGTTCCTGATTTTTTCAAATGTGATTCCGGACCGTCATCTCTGACAAACTGTCCAAACTTTAATTTCTTCAAAAATGGAATTACAATTGGGCTCAAAACCACACTAATTGCAAACGCTATCAAAATTGGTAACAACATTGTAAAATCAATATTCATCATGCACCTCTATATCCCTTTGTATTTTAGTCATTACGTAGTATAATGCCTTCCTTTTGTAAAATCAAGTTTCATCACTGGCTTCATTCTGAAGTAGTCTCCGAAGCTTCATAGGTTGGCGCAATACCCATATATTCTAAAATATTTTCAAATACTTCCTTTACCACCGGTGCTGCTATGGTTCCACCATAGTACACACCTTCTGGTTCATCTATTAAAACCAAGGCAATCATCTGTGGATTATTTGCTGGAACAAACCCTAAAAATGAGGATATATATTTATTCTCACTTCTCGGAAGTTTCTCACTGGTAGCAGTCTTTCCACCAATTCGATAGCCTTCAATTTTCGCATTTTTTCCGGAACCCTCACTGACAACGGCCTCAAGCAGTTCTCGCATAGTTTCAGAATTTTCCTTGCTAATAGCACTTTCCTTTGTTGCATAGGAAAATGTTTCTAACACCTTACCTGTCACATCTGTGGTATACAAACCAAAATGTGGGGTTACTAACGTTCCGCCATTTACCACCGCACTGGCTGCCCGCAAAAGCTGCAATGGTGTAATCTGTATGGACTGTCCAAAGGACATAGTGGCCAGTTCTACCGCTCCGATATTATCCAACTTATGCATAATGGAGCCTGCCTCACCGGGCAAATCCACCCCGGTCTTTTCAAACAATCCCAGCTTACGGTAATTGGCATACATCCTTGTGGCGCCTACTCTGGCACCAAGTTCCATAAATACTGGATTGCAGGAATTCATGATTCCTTCTCGAAAGGTCTCAATGCCATGTCCACCGGTTTTGTGACATCGTATTCTTCTGTCTTCAACTATTCTAAATCCGGGACAACTAAATGTATCCTGCTTTGTCACTACGCCTTCTTCTAAAGCTGCCGTAGCTGTCACAATCTTATAAGTAGACCCCGGCTCGTAAGTATCACTGATACAGGGATTTCTCCACATTTGATTCAAGGCATCCTGATATGCTTCTCCCGACAGGGAATCTGCATCTTCCAGGTTCAATGTGTAAGGTTCATTGAGATTATACTCTGGCACATTTACCATGGCCAATATCTCACCGTTTTGCGGATTCATCACAATCATAGAAACCCGATTGGCATTTTTTGCCTTCATAACCTTAGTCGCCGCCTGCTCCACATACTTTTGGATATTTACATCCAAGGAGATATATAGATTATTTCCGGCTATGGGCTCAGTTCTGGTTTCTGCTGCATTTTCAATCTCTATTCCAGCAGCATCTGTAAGTGTATTAATACTACCGGGAACACCTTTCAAACAGGACTCATATTGCACTTCCAAGCCAACAATCCCCTGATTATCAGCTCCGGTAAACCCAATCACCTTAGATGCCAAGGTATCAAAGAAATATGTCCGCTTATAGTCCTCATCTATCATCACGCCATCCAGATTATAAGCTCTAATGGCATCTGCTAACGTCTTATCTACATTGCTTTTAATCTTCTCACGGATGGATTTCTTTTCTATCTTTTTACGAATAGTATCTGCATCCATCTCTAAATGCTTTGAAAGCACTGAAATCACCTTTGGGGGATCTGTTATCTGGGAATGTATGACCGATATGGAGCATACCGCCTTATTTCCCGCAATCAAAACACCATTTCTATCAAATATCTTACCTCTCGGTGCTTTAATTTCCCGTTCTCTTTCATGAATGGCTTGTGCCTTCTCCAAATAATATTCTGAACGAAAAACCATCAAATATGTAAGTCTTCCAATCATAGCTGATAAAAGCAGAAAAACGGCACCGCTAATAAGCAGAACCTTTTTTCTGTTCCCTGTTTTATTTGTTTCCATATTCGAAACCCAAATAACTTCTCATTGTATCTTATTCCAAAACAGGGATATATATGATTATTCAGCACCTTCCGCTGGTATTTCACCCTCTGGAGCACCCTCATCACCTTCTGGCGTCTCTCCGTCACCTTCCGGCGTTTCCTCGCCGCCTTCCGGATTCTCGCTATCACCTTCCGGCGTTTCCTCGCCACCCTCTGGATTCTCACCATCGTTGGAATCTGCATCACCTTCCGGAACATCATCAGGATCCGTCACACCATCTTCTGGTGCATTTCCCTCAAAAATGGATGTAGGATTCTCCGGTTGCTCTTTATCTGCATCATCCACAACCTGTGTATTGCTCTGGAAAATGTCCATATATGGAAGTAATTCTTCCAAAATACTCTTAGAAATGATTGTAGCCATACCACTTCTAGATGGATCTGCAACATTTGGCTCATCTACAGTAACATATAATACCAACTGAGGACTTTCAATTGGCACTGCACCGATAAAGGATAAGATGTACTTCTCATTACCTCTTGGCAATTTCTCCGCAGTACCTGTCTTACCACCAATTGTATATCCATCAATGTGACCTCTTGTAGCCGCTGTACCGGTTTCCACTACCTCAAACAAATAATTCTTCAACTTTTCTGATGTAGCAGCTGAAATTGTCTTTCTAAGTAATGTTCCATCTACATTTTCAATAACTGAACCATCAGCATCTACTATCTGTTTAACCACATGTGGCTGATAATAATTACCACCATTTACCACTGAACAAAAGGCTGCACCAAGCTGTATCATAGATACATTCAAACCCTGACCGAAGGAAGAACATGCAAGTTCAACTTCATTTAAGCCTTCTCTGTCATAAATCAAATCCTTAGTATATGCCTCACCCGGCAAGTCAACATTTGTCTTTAAACCAAAACCAAATACCGTCTGATATTCAGCAAATAAATCACGATTCAGTCTTCTTCCAATTTCCATCAAGGCATCATTACAAGACTTTGCCATAGACTGTGCAACAGTTATCGGTCCATGACCTTCTCGTTTGTGGCACTTGATGTAATAATCAGCCACTTGCTCTCCACCATCACAGGTAAATGTCTCAGAACCATTTAATACATTCTCCTCCAAAGCTGCTGCAATGGTAAATGTCTTAAATGTAGAACCTGGTTCAAAGGTATCGTTAATTACATGATTTCTCCAAACTTGATTGAGAGAATTTAATCTATCCTCGTCATTCTGTGCTTCAATCGCCGCGGTAATTTCCTCTTCACTACCAGTAAACTGATAACGAAGTGCGTCTGTTCCATACGGCTCATTTGGATCAAAACTGTTAGAATTGTATAAAGCTAATATTTCACCATTGTTTGGGTCCATTGCCAAAACCGAAACACGTTTCGCACCGGTTTCTGCCATATACGCATCCACTTTATTTTCAATAATATTCTGAATATTTGCATCAATCGTAGATACAATGTTGTAGCCATTCTCTGCCGGAATCGTTGTTGTTTCCATAGACAAATCGCTGGTAAGATAACCATAGTATCTGCCATTGGTACCATTTAATTCCTCATTGTACTCACTTTCAATTCCTGCCTGTCCCACATTACCGCTGGCTGTAAAACCAAGTACATGACAAGCCAAATTTCCTAGTGGATAATATCTTTCAAATTCTTCTTCAAACCATACACCGACTACATCACTACCTGCGTCAGTTTCCAAAAAATCATTAAAAGCAGCCACAGTTTCATATTCCTGCTTCTTAAGAGCAACCTTATATAAGGATGTGCTGTCTGACAACATTTCCTCTAACGCATCTGCAGTAATATCAAAATAAGTACATATTGCATTAATCGTTGCCTGTCTCTTTTCTGCTTCCTTATTGATAAACTTAGGTTCCAAAATCAGATTATAAACCTTCTTGCTGGTGGCAAGATAAGTACCATTACAATCTAAAATGTCACCTCGTCGATAAGGAATCTCAAGACTGTCATATCTTTGCTGAGCCAATACAATTTTCTCATACTGCTCACCTTTGCCATGACTAATCTCAAACACGCGGTATCCTACATAAGTAAATGCAGCAATGATAATCAGCATCATGACCAAAAGCTTAATACGCATTCTGTTTAAGAATACTTTTTTGCCTCTTTTCTTTTTATGCACTTGCCTGCTTCTGTTCGTTGCCATAACATCACCCAAAATACTAATCTAAATCCGGTACATCCTGGTATTGTTTTACATACTGCTCATTTGCACTGTCATATGTAACAACTTGTCCTGCATGAGGATAAACCATACCAAGTTCCTCCGTTGCAATCTTATAAATATGATTTAAATCCACATTGCTTCCAATTCTTGCAGTCTTTGCGTCATTGTCATTCTGCAAATTCTCATAGGTTGCTGTTAACTCTGCCATCTGTTGTTTTTGTGCCTGCAACTGTGCCTGCACGGAAAGCATGGTTCCACAAGCATACCCCATGATGCCCAATGCCACAAGCAGAATCATTGTATACTTCAAATCAAAAGCCAGTACACGCTCTAACTTTCTTTGCTTTCTTCTATTTTTCCGTTCTGCTTCTCGGTGTTCCCTGCGATGCTCAGGCGATGGTACTACCTGTAATTGTCTCGCGGTATTCCCTTCCACATAATACTGTCGTTTTGCCATTGGTTACCTCCACACTTACGCCCGTTCAAACACTCTCAGCTTTGCACTCTTTGATCGTGAATTCTCCGACAACTCTGCATCGCCTGGCAAAATTGGTTTGCGGGTAATCACATGTCCTAATGGTTTCTTACCACATACACATACCGGGAAGTTTTTCGGACATGTACATGGATTTTCACATGTTTTAAATATATTCTTTGTAATTCTATCCTCCAGAGAGTGGAACGTAATCACACACATCCTGCCCTCCGGTCTTAATCTGGAAATCATTCCTTCCAATGATTCCTTCAAAACAGTCAATTCCTGATTTAACTCAATTCGAATTGCCTGATATGTTCTTTTTGATGGATGTCCGCCGGTAGCTCTTACCTTTGCAGGAATCGCATTTTTTATAATCTCATTTAGTTCAAAGGTTGTCTCTATCGGTTGCTTCTGTCTCGCAGCCACTATGTGCTTTGCTATGTTCTTAGCAAACTTGTCCTCACCATAATCTCTAATGATGCGAAACAATTCCATCTCGCTATAAGTATTCACAATATCTCTTGCAGTGAGTGGATTCCTCTGGTCCATACGCATATCCAAAGGCGCATCCTCGCGATAGGTAAATCCTCTCTCTGCTGTATCTAACTGATAAGAAGAAACACCCAAATCTAACAAAATGCCATCTACACTCTCCACGCCCAAATCATCCAGCACCTGATGAAAGTCAACATAGTTACTTCGCACTACTTCCACCTTCGGTGCTACACCTTCTAAACGCTTTGTTGCCACGGCAATGGCATCAGCATCCTGGTCGATTCCTATAAACATTCCTTTATCAGATAATCGCTTACATACTTCACCGGCATGTCCAGCACCACCTAAAGTGCCATCCACATAAATGCCATCCGGCTTAATCTGTAAATTCTCAATCACTTCATCTAAAAGCACTGACTTATGTGCAAACTCCACGGTAACGCCTCCTAAAATCTCACACGGATTCCCTTTGACTGTAATCTTGACATCATATCTGCCATATTGCCTGCATTCGAATACTTCTCTTCGTACTGCTCGCGGCTCCAGATTTCAATCTTATTACCATTACCGCCTACAACAACATCCTTCACAATACCTGCATACTCACGAAGCTCCGCTGGAACAATAATTCTGCCCTGTCCATCCAGTTCCACGTCAATACCACTGAAATTGAAAAAACGCTGTGCATCACGAATCTCCGGATCAGAACTGTCAAGCTCCATCAGCTCACTTCCGATTCGGTTCCATTCCTCTTTAGAATATCCATTGATACAAGAGTCAATACCCTTAATCAGGATAAATCTGCTTCCAAGGGCGTCACGCAGTTTTGCTGGAATAATCAATCTACCCTTAGCATCTACGCTGTGATTATATTTTCCAATTAACTGATCAGCCATCTGCGTTCCTTCCCTGTTTTTTCTCTCCAAATCCCCCACTTCGTGGGAATTGAATGTAATTTCGTGGGATTTTCCCCCACCTTGTTTCCCATTTTAGAACATTTACAGGGAAAATGCAAGTCCATCCTTATATTTTCCGTTGTGAAATTTTCACAAAATATTTTTCTTTTCGTTGCATACAATTCACAAAAAGACGTAAATGAAACGAAAAAAAGAACCCTGTGTTCCAATGGAACACAGGGTTCTTTCATCTAAATATGATCAAAATATGGGATTTGTCACCACTTTGGCTACGAATTCCCCACTTTTTTCTTTAATTGTAGTCGTTTGTATGCTATCGCGCAGGATGCCGCCACCACACAAGCTGCTGCCAACATCTGTGACGCTTTCATACCACCAATGAGCAAGGAATCCGAACGCAAACCTTCAATCCAAACACGTCCAAGACCATAGCCCCATAAATACATCAAGGTTAATTCGCCTTCGAATTTCTTATTCTTTCTATAGAAGAAAATAATCAGAAGTACTAACAGATTCCACATAGACTCATAAAGGAACGTTGGATGCACTTGAATAAATTCCGCACCCTGGAACACCTTCACATTTTCAATCATGTCTGTGGTGATAACGCCTTTGTTCATCAAATATAACAAACTGCCATTTTCCTCGTAATAAGAAACCGGAATTGCCATGGCAAACAGTCCGTCAGAATATCCACCAAATGCCTCTCTGTTGAAGAAGTTACCCCAGCGGCCAAGAATCTGTCCCACTAGCAAACTCATAACCATAGTATCTAAGATTTGCATTACTGATAGTTTCTTCACCTTCGCGAAAATGATAACTGCAATCGCACCGGCAATCACACCACCATATATTGCCAAGCCACCGGAACGGAGATTGAAAACATTTTTAATCATCTCTCCTACACTCTGACCTTCTCGGAAAAACTCATTGGAACTAAATAGAACATAATATAGTCTTGCACCAAGAATCGCCGGAATAATCAACACCAATAACAAGTCCAAATAATCGTCTGGATTCTGTCCGGTTCTTTTTGCTTCCTTTGTGGCAATATAATAGGCCAACATAAATGCACAGGCAATAATAATGCCATAAAATTTAATTTCTAAACCAAATATCGTAATCCCATCTGGAACATTTTCCAAATAGACTCCTAAATTCGGAAATTGGATATCGTTCATAGCCGTACCTCCGTATCAAAAACACTATACATTGAACTTAAAGAGAATAACATCTCCATCCTGCACAACATACTCCTTACCCTCTGAACGAACTAAGCCTTTATCTCTTGCTGCCACCATAGAACCATTTTCAACCAAATCCTTATAGGCAACAACTTCTGCACGGATAAATCCTCTTTCAAAATCAGTATGAATCTTACCTGCTGCCTGTGGCGCCTTTGTTCCAGTCTTAATGGTCCATGCTCTTGTCTCGTCCTCACCTGATGTCAAGTAAGAAATCAAGCCAAGCAATGAATAACTAGCACGAATCAACTTGTCCAAACCAGACTCGTTAAGACCTAAATCCTCTAAGAACATCTTCTTTTCATCATCATCCAATTCAGAGATTTCCTGCTCAATCTGAGCACAAACCTTGAATACCTCTGAACCATATTCCTTTGCATAGTTCTTAACAGCCTCTACATACTGATTGTCAGCTTCTTCTGCAATCTCGTCCTCTGATACATTTGCAGCAAAGATAACCGGCTTTCTTGTCAGAAGATTGTAGTCTGCAATCCATGCCTCTTCATCCTCGCCATCAACCTCAAAGGTAATCGCCAGTTTACCATTCTCCAAATGGTCTTTCACACGCTTCATGAATTCCACTTCTCTGGCAATGTCTTTATTGTTATTTGCTGCACGCTGATTCTTTGCAATTCTTCTGTCAAGAATCTCCACGTCCGAGAAAATCAACTCAAAGTTAATTGTCTCAATATCACGAAGTGGATCAATACTGCCATCTACGTGTACCACATTGGTATCTTCAAAACAACGCACAACATGCACAATGGCATCTACTTCTCTAATATTAGAAAGGAACTGGTTGCCAAGACCTTCGCCCTTAGACGCACCCTTTACCAGACCTGCAATATCCACAAATTCAATTACCGCCGGAACAGTCTTCTTTGAATTATACATCTTTGTTAACACATCAATTCGCTCATCCGGAACTGGAACCACGCCCACATTTGGATCAATGGTACAAAATGGATAATTGGCAGATTCTGCTCCCGCCTTTGTCAACGAATTAAATAATGTACTCTTACCAACATTTGGCAAGCCAACGATTCCTAGTTTCATTTTTCTATCTCCTTTGTTAAAAAGCCTTTAAAATCAAGGGGCACAAATTTATCCGTTGTATGCACATACCGATCCATCGTAATGGAAATTAAAAGAGCCCCACAAGCAGTATCTACTATACCACGAAGAGGCTCAAAAGTAAATTTATAAAATGCTTATATTTCAACATTTTCTCTTATAAATGCTTCGATTTTCTTCTTTTAATGTATTTTTTCTTCCCAAGGTTAACATTACCTTTTCCCAAATGGGTATTTTATTTGATACTAAAACGTTTAAACCAATTTGACCTGCCAATTTTCTATGTCATATGCATTAGGGTTGCCACCCTATAACCCAAGGGTTGGCCACTTCTACTTCCATGGACTACAAGCACCATATCATATTTACAAAAAGAACTTCGCCCTAAATTTGGCCGAAGTTCTCTAATATAATTTTTATGCTACCCAGTTATAACCAGTCATTGCTTGATCTACAATATGGTCAAATACGATCGTACTTTTTCTTAAGAAAATCTCTCTATCATAGCTCTCTGGTAAGAACTTATTCAAAATAGAAACTATCTCACCTTTGACCTTTTCTTTAGGCTGTGGGTCATTTTGCCATCCAACAACAAACAATTCATTGCGTTTTTCAGTCAGCGTGTTATACAGTTCTTTTGCCGCCAGTTTTACGCGTTTTTCTTCATCAGCAGTGAGATGCTCTTTTCTCAGAAGATCAAACAATTCCAACTCAGTTTCTGACAATTCTTCTTTAATATGTCGTTCTTCCTCTGCACGAAGTTCTTCCATCAGTTTCAGAAGTTTTTCATAGAAGTCATCATTTTGAGAACCTCCGGCATTATACTCATCAATAATGTTTCTGAAGCGCTCTGCAAACTTTGTACGGGTTGTATTGCGTCGCAACATCATTTGAAGTTTTTCCTCGATATGCTTACGTAAATTAACAATTTCAAGATTTTTGTTCTTTAGTTTCTTGAACTGAGTTCTAAGTTCATCGATATCCAACTTAGACAAATCAAGTTCTTTTCCCGCTTCTGTGATGGTATATTTTCTAGCATCAGCGGCAGTAATAACACTCTGATCTAACAGTTCATTGATTCTAGCTTGTGCTGCTTCAATCTTTTCCGGACGGATTTTACCATCAATGATTCCCTTCAAATAGAGGATAGCATCTTTGTACGCAGGCTCAAAATCCATTTTGAAAATATCCGGTCGTAGAGATTCGTACAGACCATCAACAGTATTGGCCATTACAGCAAACTCGTTCTTTACATCGTCATTACCTACGATAGTATTTGCATAATCCTCAAACAGTGACAAATTCTTGAATGTATCGCCATCTTCAACAACCTTACTTAAATCTACGTCATGGCTCATGCAGAATGTATTGGTCAGGTCGATTGCTTCATGCAACTGTCCCAAAAGCTTTTCTACGTCTTTCACCGGCATTAAACCGCCATCATCAGACGCATAATCTGCCAGGGCACGTTTCAGATACTTGAACACATCCAGATAGTCGATGATCAGACCACATTCCTTACCGTTATAGACACGGTTTGCACGGGCAATGGTCTGCATTAGCGTATGGCCTTTCATCGGCTTATCCAAATACAAGGTGGAGACAGACGGCGCATCAAAACCTGTTAGCCACATAGCGCAGACAAAAACCAATTGCAACGGATTGTTCGGATCTTTGAAATTATCCTCGATGTCAAAACCATTTTCATCAACCTTGTTCATGCGATCACGATGTGGTTTTATAGACAATCCTTCCGCTGCAAATTTAGCTTCTTCATCGGCATCTTCACTGATGACAACAGCCATTTCCACTTTGCGCATATAATCCACCATATCTTTCAGACAAAGTTTTTCAGCAGCATCTTTGGTTTTAGTGATCTGCGCATTTATTTTTTTAATTTCTTCTTTCCAGTAGTAGCTTACTTTATCGTACATCTTCACGGCAGTAAACTTGTCTACGGAAATAACCATGCCCTTTCCTCGGAAACCACGGCGAGGGAAATGGTAAACAATATGTTGAGCAATGGCATCCAGACGGTCATCACGCTTGATGACTTCCAGTTCCTTTGCGTAGAGGTTTTCCAATCGACGCTGCTCTGCATCAGTCAGGTTTTCTTCTTCCAGAATTTCTGCAAAATCGGAATCGAGGAAATCGTTCTGCAACTCTACCTCCGGTACACGCTTCACATAGTAAAGTGGTACGGTAGCATTGTCTTTGATTGATTCTGCAAAATTATATTCGCTGACATAATCACCGAACCAAGCATTGGTCAGTCGCTTTGCTCCGAGCAGAGGTGTACCTGTAAATGCCAGGAACTGAGCGTTCGGTAAACCGGTGCGCATATTCTCTGCCAAATCCTTGTACTGTGTGCGGTGGGCTTCATCGACAATAACAATGATGTCATCACGCTCAGACAGGACAGGATATTTCTTTCCCTTATCGTATCTGAACTTATGAATCAGCGTAAACAGAATGGATTTATTGGTTTTCAGTTCTTCACGCAGCTGCTTACTGTTTGCAGGCTGCACCTTGTCCTTATCGGTAATAAACTCGGTGCGCAGGAAGTTCTTATAAATCTGCGTATCCAGATCTTCACGGTCGGTAACGATAAGGAAGGTAAAATTACCTGTACATTTATGTTTGATCTTACGAGCAAGCATAACCATGGAATAACTCTTGCCACTGCCCTGTGTATGCCAAAATACACCCAACTTACCTTTCAATTCCTCACGACGCAGGAAAGCATTGTAGGCGTTATTTACACCAAAGAACTGGTGGTTCTTTGCAATGATCTTTGTTCTGCGACGGTCGTAAAGAATGAAATTCTCTATGTAATCCAGCAGATTCTTCGGTTCACAAAGACCGGCAATAAAATACTCCAAACTGGTGCAGTTCTCTCGAATAGCTTTTCTGTTCGGATTTTCTTTTTCGTTCTCAACCTTCAGCCATTCAAAAAAGAACTCATAGCCTGCAGCAAAGCTACCCAGACGAGTTTCCATACCATTAGACAGAACACAAATCTGGTTATAGTTGAACAGATATGGAATGTCCTTCAAATAATTCTTCAGATTAATGTCATAGGCGTTTTTCACCGGAATATTGCTGTTTTTCAGTTCAATGAAAACCATTGGGAATCCATTGATGAAGATAATCAGATCCGGTCTGCGCCAATGGGTTTCGCCCTTGATCCACATCTGAGAAGCAACCGTAAATGTATTGTTCAAAGCATCATTATAGGACAGCAGACGGAGAATGTTGGAGGTCTTCTTGCCGTTTTTGTTGTATTCTACAGTGATACCGTTACGGATCTTCTGATAGTTCTGGTAATTGGTCAGCATTAAATCACCGGAAAACGGAGTACGACACAACTCGTCCACCACAGTGCGTACAGTTGCTTCCGGAATATCCGGATTGATCCTGCACAAGCTTTCAAACATCACTTCTGGCAGAACAACCTGTTTTTTATCTTTACGTCCAGTTCCGTCAGGAAGTGTGTCCGGTTCTTCTGTCATACAGTTCAGAACGATATAATCATGCCGTTCGTGCAAAGCTTTAATAGCAGCTTGTTCAATCATATCTTCCGTTATGATTTTCGGCATAAAATCACCTCCTAATAACAATTATTGCTTAACCTAAAATAGTGTTGGCACAACGATAAAAGAGTCTATCTTTTACTATCTGTTTTGCAGGCTCAGGTATTTTTTTGGAATTATCTATTGCTTCTGCTATTGTGTCCTTGATGCTAATACGACTCTTACAAAGATCAGCAGCAGATTCCTTTGCCATTACTTTGCTTCTTGAACTCCTAATTAGACACTCCATAAATCTTTGAAACGAGTCAATATACCCCTCTCTCAATCCCTTATTCACATCAATCGCAACATAGTTGGAGAAATTTAGAGGATCTCGACTCCCTGGGTTATTTTGTAAAATTAAGACTTCAGTTTCACCTGAATACTCCCATTTTATACGTCTTTCCAAATTGTTCTTAAAGTCAACAAACGCCTTATTACTAAAATACCAATTGCTGTCTACTATTTCTGTCACTCTTCTATAATACTTGTCAGTCTTTTTTTCCGGATTATCACTATAACCTATAGCATAAATAGAGCAATATTTTGCAGAGTTATAATGTATGTACTCAAATTCCTGGATAATATCTATAGCATCTTGTGTAGTTGGCTTCACAAACAAAAATACTACGATTTCTTTATTTTCAATGCGTCGTTCATAATCAACGACTTCTTCGTATGTACTTGCCGCAAACATTTTATTCCCTCATTTTACGTGTATATTATTCCTTTTGCTCTGGTTTGAAATAAACATTATCTTGAATTTTATTGCTTATTTCATCAACCGCTTTTTTCCCTTGTTTCCAACTAAATTTTTCGCTGTCTATTTTTTCAAAGACAGAGCAAAAGCCATCGATTGAAATAAGACATTCTTTAAGAGCATTATGCTCCTCATGTAATGCATTTAGCATAACTGGCGACGAAGCTGTCACTTTAGTCCTATTATCACATTTTTCAAGAAATGTAATTTGTACTTCATTACGTGCTATCTTCAGATTAACAAGATTTCTTGTTGTACTTTCGATCATGGCTATCTGCTTTCTAAAAGATTTCAAAGCAATCCGTACATCATCTTTCTTCGAGAATGTCGCATAATCAATAGCTCCAAATTGAGAAACTCGAGTTAATATCGGTTGCTGTGCATAATCTCCGCCGATATTCTCCGGAATAGAGATATCCTGATGATTGATATAATACTTAATACTTGCTTTCTGTACAGAGATCAATGCATATAACTCTGAAACTATTGCATATAAAGAATTTCTTGCTTGACGCTTATGTAGTAAATATTGCCTGATTTCCGTAGCCATCGCAACAATCACACCTGTTAATATCCCAGACAAAATTGCAAAACAAAACGAATTGGAAATAAAAGGAGTGTTAAGTGCCACAAAATGGAACTGACTATTTAAATCCACAGTATAAGCCAATAAGGCCAATACTAAAAACAATCCGAAATAGAAACGAATCATTATTTTATTATCACTCATACTTACACCTCCAGTTTGCCACTCATCAGGCGAGGTAACAACATATCACGTTGTGCAACCAGATTTAGATTTTTATGATGTAACAGTCGCTTTTGTTCCACAATAGATAAAACTTTGTCTGCAAAAGCCTCTAGAATATCATCTTTAGGAACTAACAGTTTATATCTACGCATAAATGTCAGACCAACAAACTGCTGAGAAGCACCATTCGTTTGAGAGCCAAAGATTTCCTGCATTACTGAACTGGTCATCCAATAATAGAGGTATGCCGTATCTCTCATCGTTGCCGGCTTGAAAATGATTACATTTTTTACACTGAACTCACGGTCATAGTCAACAATACAGCAGTTACCCACTGTACCAATATTACTAAAGAGTATATCTCCAGACTTTAATCCGCTACGTTTTTTGATTCCCTCATGGTCTGCTTCACTGATGTTGTAGGCAGCATTGAAATCAATAAATCCAGTGGAAATACATTTGCCTGTAACAAGTGAAACACCCGTATCTACAGGCTTAGGAGTATCATGGGTTCCATCTGTAACATAACAAAAATCGTTCATTCTTTTGATCTGCCATCCCTCGGGTAAACCATTTTCAAACTTGGCGATTTCATATCCAGGGAAACGGAAACGGACAAACCATTCCTTATACAGTTCCTGAGCTGTCTGCTCCAGCAACTCAATTCTTCGATTGTTTGCCTCGAGTAGATCATCATAATGAGACAATATACTTGCGATCTTTTCTTGAACAGGTAACTCAGGTATATCAGACTTCATCTTATCGAAGGTTTTCAAGATAATCGTATCAAATACAGCTCCATTTGCTACTGCTTTTAGATATTTCACCTGATATTTTAGTACATAGTATAAAAAGTTTGCAGAGTACCCCTCTTTTGCACGTAATCCATAGCAGGATTGATTGAAGGCCATCGTCTTTCCAATTTGCGCAACTTCACCTATGGTTCCTCGGGCTGAAATAATTATATCGCCAGGATACAGGAGTTGTGTCGCACTGTTATTCAATCCCAGTTCGGTAATACTCTTTTCTGATGAATATACCCTTTTAGAATCTCCCGAAAAATCCTTTACTGATAACCACGGAATATCACCATTCCAATATTCGGCAATTTCTGTTTTTGGTGTACCACCGCTAATAATATCAGCCATTTCCGACACACGTGTTGATGTCCATTTACTCATCCAGATCACCATCCGTTTCTACTTTGAACAGTGATATTAAATCATTAGATATCTGTTTTTCTAAGTCATGCGCTTCTTCGTTCAGCTTGGACAGTGCAGTATAATATGCCATCATTCGTTGCTTAAACTCATCCTGAGTTAAGCCGTCATCTTCGATCACAACACCGACATAACGACCAGGATTCAGAGAGAAGTCTTGATCCCCGATACTGTCATCCTCATAGCCAACAAACTTTCCCTTGTCATCATAAATCTTGCCGATTGTTGCCACTTTGCACAGACCAACAACATCTCTGTATTTTCCCTCGGGGAAGCGTTCTGTCAGCCAGTCAATATTGGACTGCCAGTAGCTCTTAGGCATAATATCTTCATCATCAGACACTTCCGGAGCTTCAGCTAATTTCGTGCAGTAATCGGCCAGCAAAGCTTCAAAGTCCTCGGTCTTGCCTTCATAAAGTCTGGTGATGATACCAAGGTTTCGGATCTGCTCATCGGAGAATTTGCGGTGCGCACGGTCGATCTGAGTAAATATATTTCTGGCATCAATAAACAGGATTTCATCTTTCTTTACCTTTGCCTTATCGAAGAACCACAAGGTAGCAGGCAGCGTAACAGAGGTAAACATATTGGACGGCAGCGTTACCATCTGGCTAATAATACCGCTTTCAATCAGCTTTACACGAATGTCCTTTTCACTATTACCTGCGTCTGATGCAGAGTTTGCCATAACCAGCGCAGCTCGACCAGTATCATTCAACGCAGTTGCGAACTGGTTGATCCATAGGTAGTTGCCGTTAGGAACGGTTTCCTTGGCATCTTTCTTTTTGTTCTTGGTTTTGTTCTGAGGAACACCGTATGTGTTAAAACGTGGCTGATCTTTTACCTGATCCAGTTCTACGCCATCTACATTGAAAGGCGGATTTGCCATAACATAGTCAAAATTACCAAAGCTGTCGTATATGTCACGATAATAGGAGTTTGCGTGGGTAATGGTGCCACGGACATTGTTCAGGACAAGGTTCATTTTTGCCAGTCGAACAGTTGCGCCGGTCTTTTCTACACCATAAGCACGCAGGTTCATCTGCTTGCCCTGAGCTTTGTGCTTTTCGATATAATGGGCGGTCTGAACGAACATACCTCCGCTACCACAGGCAGGGTCGAGAATTTTACCCTCAGTAGGCGCAAGGACTTCAACCATGTAACGGACAACGGATGCGGGGGTGAAGAACTCACCACCACCCTGACCTTCAGCCAGCGCAAATTCGCCCAGGAAGTATTCGTAAATTTCACCGAAGATGTCCAGTTCCACATCCGCAGGAATATCCTTAAAGTTCTTCAGGAGCTTCGCTAATACGAGTGGATCATCTTCGCTATTAACGCTGTAATAAATATCTTTCGGAAGAGTATCTTCCAATTCTGCAGTGTATTTCTCAACCGCTTCCATAGCTTCCTCAACCTTTTTTGCAAGATCTTCGCTTTCAGGCAAATTAAGCAACCAATCATATCGAGCTTCCTCAGGCAGATAAAAACCGCATTTTTCGATGGCGATTTCGTGGATAGGGCGTTCCATACGAGTACCCTTAATAGAATCAAACTCTGCCTTGATATCAGGTTCGAACTTGCTATATTTTACATCTGCAAATCTCAGGAAAATCAGACCGAGAATAGGCTCGGCATATTCAGTAGACTTCAATCCGGAATTAGCTCGCAACTGATCGGCAGTTTTCCACAATGTATTTTTTAAGTTTTTCAACTGTTTATTAGTCATTTATATTATCCTCCGGCACATATTGCATTAAATCACCGTAATCGCAATTCAACACATCACAAATCCTTCCAAGGATTGCTAGGTTGACCGGTTCATCTCTGCGAAGTTTTGTCATCGTATTGGGAGCAATATCTGCCGCTTTTCGTAAATCTGCTTTACTCATTTTCTTATCGACAAGCAGTTTCCACATTCGGTTATATGAAATAGCCATGCGTCTACCTCCTGTTTCCTCTTTCACATTTACTGCATATAATTATATCAAATATCATCAAATTATCAAGATACACTCGCAACTATATGCGATTTTCGATTTCTTTCTATGAAATTCATAGTTTAAAATCTACATAGTATAAATGTTAAAATAACCAAAATTTATATAGAACATGTGTTCTCTTTGTGCTATAATAGTAATATACAATCTACAACTAACAAGGAGGACATAACTATGATTATTAAAGCAAATGGTGCAGAAATTTCAGTATTGCTTTCATCCGAACAACAAAATGACTATATATCGTTAACCGATATCGCTAAATATAAAAATCCTGATGATCCCAGAATCGTTATATCTAATTGGTTAAGTTCCTACTCTACAATTGATTTTCTTGCTGCATGGGAAACTTTATATAATCCGGATTTTAACCGTATGGAATTCCATACGGTTAGAAATGAACCAGGACGCTTGGTACTGACAGCCAAACAATGGATAGAGCGAATGCATGCAATTGGTATAACTTCACACGCCGGACGTTATGGTGGAACTTATGCCCATTCTGATATTGCTTCTGAGTTTGCCTCATGGATTTCTCCTGAACTTACACCGCAAGAAATAAACTACAAATATGCCAGCGAAGCTGATATGCTAAATATGACACTCTTCGGAAAAACTGCTAAGCAATGGCGTGATGAAACAGGAAACAAAAAAGAAAATATGCGAGATTACGCAAGTGTAGAACAGCTTATCATATTAGTAAATGTCGAAAGCATGAATGCTGATATGATTCGCGAAGGCATCCCTATGAGCGAAAGACTTAAGAAATTACGTAACGTAGCTTATTATCAAATGCAATCTCTGACTCATAATAAAAGCATTGAACGAATTAAAGGTAATTTAATCGATAGCAAATCAGATAAGAATACATAAATTTAATTTAGCTAAAAAGCGCTACAAATCTCAAAACCTATAAGATATGTGGCGCTTAATCTGCTCTTTTATTCACTTTTGCCCCGTTTTTCTAATTATTTTATCGATATTTTGCCCCGTTTTTCCACTTTCAATTTAGTCATTTTTTCATTTTTGACTAAATTGAAATTTTTTTGACCAAATTAAATCAATACGGACTCGCAATTTCCTTCTCTGCTTTTTCTACCGCCTCTTCAATACTCAAACCATAAAAGTCTGATGCAGCGAACCATCTGCCGGATTTCTTGTCATCCACAAAGGCACCTACCACAATACCTGGAATAGCACTTTCTGGAGAATTTGGAGCATTTGGTCCACCAAGGTCTGTTCTGCACCAGCCCGGGTCAGCAAGATTAATCATCACGTCTGTACCCTCGTATTTAGAACCGATGTCTCTTGTAACCTTATCCAGTGCCGCCTTGCTGGCTGAGTATCCCGCCTGTTGAGGGTCAAGATTAATGCCACTGGAGGTATTTACAATTCTACCAAATCCGCGTTCTGCCATCTTTGGAAGGAAATGATAGCAAATCATCATCGGTGCCATTGTGTTGATTTTAAAACTAATCTCGTAATCAGACATTGGCGTCTTGAGATATTCATCTCTGTAGGCAACCTGAAGACCTGCATTATTTAATACGATATCTATCTGTGTACCATTTTCATCAATTTCCTTGAGCATTCTTTCCACATCTGCCAAATCCGAAAGTTCTGCGGATACCACATAGGCTTCTACGCCGAATGCTTTCACCTCTGACAACACCTTTTCGCAATGTGCTGCATTTCGGCTGTGTAATACAAGATTACAACCCTGTTTTGCCATAAATGTTGCCGCATGATAGCCTAAACCTCTGCTAGCTCCCGTAATAAAAGCCCATTTTCCCTTTACATTAACCATAGTTCTTCTCCTTTACATCAATTGATTCTTTGCTTGCTCCAGTGCAGCTATCACATTGTCACACCAACTGTCAAACTCCGGATCTTCTTTTTGGCACTCCGGATGTTGCAGAATATAATCCAGAGCAATTCTTACTCCCTGGTCAAATCTTACTGTGGTTTTCATATCCGGAACGGCACGTTTTAACTTGCTGTTGTCAAACACCACCGATACAGATTTATCACCAATCAGACTACCCGTAAAATCATATCCATATTTATCCCCTACCGCAGCCAAAAAATCAGAGGCTACATAATATGGCTTTAAGGTCACGCCCAATGCGTCTGCTATCGTTGCATAGATTTGATTCCAGGTTAACGTTTCATCCCCCGTAATATGAAACGCTTCTCCGATGGCATGTCTGTTTCCCATCAGCCCGGTAAAGCCAATGGCAAAATCCCGATTAAAGGTTGCAGTCCAAAGAGAACTGCCATCCCCCTGAATAATAACTGGCTTTCCTTCCTGCATTCTCTTAATCACTTGCCAAAAACCATTCTTACCATGCACACCCAATGGAATTTTTCTCTCATCGTAGGTGTGACTTGGACGAACTATAGTAACAGGAAATCCGGTATTTCTATACTGCTCCATTAAATATGTCTCACAGGCAATCTTATCCCGTGAGTACTGCCAATAAGGATTGGCAAGGGTTGTCCCTTCGGTAATCACATAAGATGCAGCAGGCTTATGATAAGCAGATGCAGAACTGATATACATATACTGACGTGTTTTACCACGAAACAGTCGTACATCCCTTTCCACGTCCTCCACATGGAATCCGATAAATTCACACACTGTATCAAAGGACAAATCCTTGATTTTTTCCCGAACCGTATCTTCATCCTGAATATCTGCCACAATCTGATGTACCCCATCCGGTATCACTTCCGGTCTGTTTCCGCGATTTAAAAGCCAAACTTCCCAGCCAAGTTCATTTACCAGTCGCTTTACCACTGCCGTGCTAATGATGCCTGTTCCACCAATAAACAATGCCTTCATGTAACCTTCTCCTTTACATTTATTTTTCATCAAACCGAAATACATTATGCTCTAATTCATTTCGGTCCAGTTTTCCTTGAATGTATCCTGCATATAAAGCTGACGCCGAATCCTCTGTATCCTGTACCGCCAATTGTGAAAACTGCTCAGCAGATTGTTTCAAATCCCCCATATGGAACAATCTTACAGCCTCACGAAATTGCATTTTTGTCTGCTCCCGATTTTGCTGATTCGTAGCATCCAAACATTCTAACACCTCGTATAATGCCACCACTTCATTGACGCCTGCAGCCTGAACCATGCCAAGATATCTGGTAGACAATGCATCTGGATTCTTCATACGGTCCAAGGTCGCCTTCGTAATAATCATTCCCGTTCCATAGTACTTCGTCAAGGCTTCTATACGGGAACTAACATTTACAGTATCTGCAATAACGGTTCCTGACATTCGTTCCTCTTCGCCTACGATACCAATACGAGCCATACCGGAATGAATACCAATTCCCACCTTCACCGATGGAATACCAAACGCCTCCTCCGCATTTGGATTCAGTGCAATTGCCTGATAAAGTGCAATTCCGGCAGCAACCGCATCCTCTGCCGATTCAAACAACGCCATTACCGCATCGCCAATGTATTTATCAATAAAACCATTATGTTCTCTTATGATTGGCCCGGCAATTCCATAGATGCGATTTACAAATTCAAAACTCTCCTTGGCAGTCATCATTTCTGAATTCATGGAAAATGCCCGAATGTCACAAAACAGTATGGATAAATCCGCACTCTGTGCATCCCCCAGAGCAAGGTCCGTAAACTTTTCCTTATGCAATAATTCTCTGAATTTTTCAGGTACAAATTTATAATAGAACCGCTCATTGCGACTCTTTTCTGTAATATATTCCTCCAAGCGGTCTGCCATATCATTGACGCCGACGCAGATTTCTCCGACCTCGTCCTTTGTATAGGAATTCACGCGAACAGAAAAATCACCCCCTGCGATTTGAGCAATCACAGTTCTGGCATCTCTTAAGGCTTTAACATTCCGCGAGGAAACCAGCACAATAACCGCTATCAGCAATGCAGTCCAAATAGCTACATGTAATAACACTTGTTTGCTCACATCAATAATGGCCTGAATCAAACGATTTTGCGATGCTACCAGTAGCATCACCGCATCATAAGTACCATCCTGGTTGTAGATTGGTGTTACCAACATTAAATGCAAATTATCACTATCCGTACCATAGCTTACATCAACCGCAAAAGTATGGGTATCTTTATAAAAATCCTCGTCAATCGGAGTTTCTGTAGAAAAACTATTGGTCATATACGAACTTGCACCATCACTTCCGGCTACGTATATAAACTCTTCTCCCTGTCCTCTAACATATAGGGCGGTTCGATAATTACGACTCCATGCACTTATGTTTCCATTCACAAAGGTGCAAAGTTTGTCACGCAATTGCTTAATTTGACCATTATCCACACTATCGTAGCCGACGATGCCAGTAAGTTCTTCTCCGGTAAACTGCGCTGCTGCAATTTCATTAATGGCTATGGTCTCTCGCAAGATATCCTCTGTATTCAGGTTAATCATGCTATTTAACATCGTAACCACGACTACAAGTAACATAACACAAACCACTGGAATGGTTGTCAACAACTGCTTGGACAATATGGTGAATTTCCAACCCATAAAAGTCCCAATGCCCGTTACCATGCCAATTATGAAAAAAATCACGCCAAGGATTGGCAAAACAGTTTGTAACCAATTGTTTGTCACTGCTTTAAAAGGCAAGCCTGCTTCCAATTGCTTTGACGGAACTAATGCATCAGATGCAAGGGTATACACCTCACCATTGACACCAATAGTAAGTTTGTCTTCTATCACACTAAGCCCCAATTCATGCAAATCTGTATCTTCCGACATGCCAATGCCTTCCTTTAACGGAATAACGGACTCCCATGTCTCTTCCTTCCACTGATAAAGCACCAATTTCTGTTGCCCTGCCAGTCCATAAAGTGTATCCTCTACCAATATCACATCATGAAATAGCATTCCTTGATTCTCTTCTAAATGATAGGTTGCCCGATACAGTAATTCATACTGTCCATCTTCCGCTATGATACCGATTTCGCCGTTATTCAGAAGCACCAGGTATTCTCCATCCGGTGTTGCATGGCACTTAACAATCTCTCCTAATCCATCATAACGAACAGCAATTTCTTCCACCTGTTCCGGATTGTCAGGATTGACAGTAATCAAACGAAGTTCATGATCCTGCTTATACAAATAACAAAGTCTCTGCTCCTGATACTGCAAGCCCCAAATACGAACCTGATGACTTGGCGGATATATCTCCTTTTTGTAATCGTAATGTAAAACTTCTCGTACAGCCTTTCCCGTAGCATCCATTTCCCAAACTGATTCAGCATCTGTTAAATAAGCATCCGAATTATATACCGCTACATGACAGTACAAATGCTGATTCGGGGCTACAATTCCGTCTATCAGTTCCGCATTTTCATATGGCAATTCCTGCATATCCACCATATAGTTCAGACTTCCCACCTTTTGATACTCATAAGTAGGAAGTAACGCTGGCAGAACAAAACAAAAGATTGCCAAAATCAACAATATCACGGCAAACAAAGGCCGCTTCCAAAACGGTAGCCGCCTTTTGTTTGTAGTCTTTATTTTCGCCTCAGCTGTTTTTACTTTTAAGTTTTTTTCCATATTTCCCTTAGAAATCCTCTTCCATATCAAAGCCTTCTATCCGTACAACCTCAAATGCATCCGGATGATTCACGTCATACTCAATAACAACCTCTGTTCCCTTTCCCAAGGAATCACCAAAATCAATACCCGGGTACAAGTCAAACCATTTGCTGTATGTTTTGCCGTTCACTTCATATTCAATGTTATACTCCGTGTACTCAGCCAACAAACGGCCCTTACCGTACCGACTGCTTTCCGAATATTTTTTTCCAATTCGGATATAACCTGTGGTCTTAGCCACTGTTTGTTCCCGTGGTATCTTATTGTGTTGATAACCAGTCTGACTCTTATATATCTCCCATGCAAGCCAGGCCATGGCGAGCAACAAGACACCAACAGCCAATGCCGGTCCTAAGTGTTCAATAAGCATCCTACATTCCCCTCATATATTAGTTATCAAAATCTACATGGATAACCAAATCACCATCATGAATATCCAGATATGAAAGGTTAAAGGAATCATCCATCACCACTACCTGATATTCAAAAAAGCAGGTATCAGTCTTCTTGGACATAAAAATGTATGTTCCATTTTCCTTATCCTCTATCTCGTCGCAGATTTCATTGTAAATCTCTTCACCGGAAACCGGCTTTGTATACCCTGCATCTGCAATTTTCTTCTCAATTTCCGCATATAATTCCTGCATACGATCCTCGCTTTCCACAGCATCTTCTGCCATGTTATCCTGTTTTTCTTCGTCTAAATTTTCTGCCATTGCAGCTGTTGGTGTCTCTTCTTCTACCTGTGCCATTGTTGATTCTGATGGGCGCAACACATCATCTGCGTAACAGGCATTATCTGACACAGCTTCTTCATCCGCTGCACTCTCCCATTCTCCAACCGCCATTTCTTTCGAACTTTCAGAAGACGAATGGTCACTTAAAAATGCACCATATCCAATAACTGCAACAAAGCAAGCTGCAACCATACCTGCAATTTGAAAGGTTCTCCTTTTTCCAAGTTTTGGAAACTCGATTACATCTGCATCTGTCGCATCATCTAACTGTGCATTTGCCAGTTTTTCTTCAATCTTATCCCAATAATCAGGGGTTTCTAAAGCCTTTTGCTCCTGATATAAGCGTTCTATTTCTCTATCTTCCGGCTTCATCAAACCACCTCCTTAATTTACGTATTCCTTCCCGGTATTTCCACGTGACAGTTCCCATAGGCATGGGAATTAAGCGTGAGATTTCTTTAAAGGTCAATTGCGCCAGCACTTTCAAATTGATGATTTCTCTTTCATCCTGAGGCAGGCGGTCCATCGCTTCCTTTAATGCCAATTGATTCACCAATGTAGAATCCTCTGATTCCACCGAAACCTGCGAAATAACTTCATCAGATTCCAACTGCTCTTTTTGGTGTTTTCTGACATGGTCAAGCGCCATATTTCTTGCAATGGTAAGTAGCCATGCCCGATGGGTTGTCCCTTTAAATTTACTTCCCACTGACCACAGTTTTATAAAGAAATCTGCAGCCAGATCCTCTGCAATTTCGCGGGATTGCACCACATCGTACATACAGTGATAAATCATAACATGATAGGCCTCATATATAGCTTTGAGCCCTTCCATGTCGCCCTTCGTCATCCGCGAAATACTTGCAGAAAACTCCTTTTCTGTCATTTGTATTCTCCTCTTATCTGTCACAACCGGTTATATAAGATACGTTTCTCGGTGATGATTTTATGGTAATTATTGCAAAGCTTTTTTCAGTGCCTCCAAATTCTTCTTCATAATAGAAAAATAGTCTTCTCCTGCTTCCTGACGTTCTACAGATATTCCTTCAATCGGATCAAGCACATCTAAAGAAGCACCTGTTTCATCTGCAATGGTGTCCACTACCTTTGTGCTTTCAGAAGAACCTGCAAACACTGTAGTAATCCCCTGCTGTTTTATAAAATCAATTATATTCTTCATGGTTGCAGGATCTGGCTCGGAATCTGCCATCAATCCTTCAATTCCTGTTTGGTGTAATCCATACGCATCACAAAGATATCCAAAAGACGCATGGGCAACGATAATCTCTTTCTTTGCTACAGCGCCCAATGCATCTTCATATTCCTTATGCAATGCCTCTAACTGAGCCTTATATTTTTCAAAATTCGCTTCGTAGTCCATTTTATGCGTAGCATCTGCCTCCACCAATGCATTTTTAATATTCTCCATCATCACAATGGCATTCTTTGGGGCCAGCCACACATGAGGGTCTGTTTGTTCTTCTGCTGATAACAAGGTAACGCCTTTCGATGCTTCTACTGCTATCAGACCATCAGATTGTATGGTTTCCAAAGTCTTATCCACCCAATGCTCCATGCCTGCACCACAATAGATAAACACGTCTGCCTCGGAAAGCATTGCCATATCTTTCGTACCCAACTCAAAGTCATGAGCCTCCACACCTGCTGGCACAAGGCTAACTACATTGGCGTGCTCGCCTGCAATCTTCACGGCAAAATCATATACCGGATACACACTTGTATAAACTGCAAGTTTCCCATCTGATGTATTCTTTGCTCCGCATCCTGTAAATAGTAGTACCATGCATAGGCACAGTAACACACCTACTCTTCTCATTATTTTCATTGTTATTTTCCTTCCTTATTGTCTCCCAACTTTGCGCTCGGCCTTGAAGCTGCTTTTCTTGGTTCCAAGCGCAATGAAGAACTTTTATTTTTTGATGTTTTCATCTTAATCTGTGCAGTATCACGCAGTTCGCCTACTTCATCCTCCACGTACTGATACTTGCCATGCCAATCACCCTTCAGTTTATTAGCACAGGTCAGACAAAATCGTCCGGAACGCATTTCTACTCCACAGTTTTCACATTTAATAAAAATAGGAGAATTCTCCGGTATTTCCAAACGTCCCTGTCGCAAATACAACTCAATCTGCTGAATTGACACACCTGTAGCCACAGCAATTTCATCCATAGTTCTTGGCCCCTCTTCATACAGATATGCTTTCACTTTCTCAAAAATCTGACGGTCTACCTCCGCACAGCTTGGACAATAAAAATGTCCCACGCCATAATACTTAAACATTCTCTTACATCTGCGACAAATCTTATCCTCACTTTTCAACATATCAAGTTCACCCCTTTGCTGTCTAAAGTATAGTTAATGATACCACACATCATTTTTATTGCATAGCAATTTTCTTACATCCTTGAACAATGTCCTGTTCCCTAAAATATCTTTGCATTGCATTCATCACTCGCTTTTTGTCTGCACTCCATTGGGGTGCCACCAGCAACCTTTTATCACCATCCCCAGTCAAACGATGAATCACCACATGCTCCGGTAAATGCTCTACACATTCACCAACAATGGAAATATATTCTTCCATATCCAATAATTCCACATTGCCATTTGCATATTCTTTCTCAAGGTCAGTCCCCTGTAGCACATGTAACAACTGCAACTTCACCCCTTGTATATCCAGATCTCCGATATAGTCTACTGACGCAAACATATCATCTCTTGTCTCTCCTGGAAGTCCCAATATCAAATGCACAATCACATCTATCCCGCAACGGCGCAGATTCGCAACCGCCTCTTCAAACACCTGCAACGGATATCCTCGTCTAATGTAGGTTGCTGTTTCTTCCCTTGCAGTCTGCAAGCCTAATTCTATCCAGACAGGCTTTATGCGCTGTAAACGGTCTAACAAATCCAACACTTCCGGACCCAAACAATCCGGTCTGGTAGCAATGGCAAGAATCCGTACATCCGGATGTGTAATCGCCTCCGTAAAAATCTGTTCCAAATACTCCACCGGCGCATATGTGTTGGTATAAGACTGGAAATATGCTATATAACCACGACCCTTAAATTTATCAGCAACTCGCTGCTTCGCTGATTCAATCTGTTCGGTAATAGACAATGTTGCACTGGTAGCAAATTCACCGGAACCACCAGCACTACAAAAAATGCACCCACCAGTTCCTAGCGTACCATCCCGATTCGGACAGGTCATGCCCCCTTGTAGAGAAAGTCTATATAACTTCTCTCCGTATGTGTTTCGCAAATATGTGTTTAGTGACAAATAATTCATATTAAAACCCAATCAAATCCTGATAAAAAAACATCCGCAAATCATATACATTATATCACATTCTGTGATGTAACGCACTGTCTTGCGGATGTCTTGTGTAACTATTTATTTGTAGTCGTATTTAAATACCACTGTTGACAATGGAGGTAAATCCATCGTTATAGAATACTCTCTATTATTAATATTCTCTTTCTGTGCTGTAATAGCCTTTTTGTTTGTCATACCTGTTCCGCCGTACTTTGTATCATCAGAGTTCAATACTTCTGTATACTTTCCTGCACATGGAACACCAACCTTGAATCCCTTATGCTCCACTGGTGTGAAGTTGCATACAAAGAGCAACTGATTCTCTGCAGAATCACCACGTCTGATAAAGGAAACAACACTGGTTGCATTGTCATCACAGCTAATCCATTCAAAGCCCATGATGTCATAATCATTATAATAAAGAGCTGAATACTTGTTATAGAGCTTATTCAAATCCTTCACATATGCATGTAACTGCTTATGCTCATCGTTTTCTAACAAATACCAATCCAGGCTTCTCGCCTCGCTCCATTCTCTCTCCTGACCAAATTCCTGACCCATGAACAACAGTTTCTTACCAGGATGTCCATACATAAAACCATACGCAGTCTTTAAGTTTGCATACTTCTGCCATGTATCACCTGGCATCTTATTCAGCATAGAACACTTCAAATGAACAACCTCATCATGAGAAATAACTAAGACGAACTTCTCTGAGTATGCATACATCAAACTAAAGGTAAGTCTGTTATGATTAAATTGTCTGAAATATGGATCCAACTTCATGTACTCTAAGAAGTCATTCATCCAACCCATATTCCACTTAAATGAAAATCCTAATCCATTGCCGTTGAAATTGGTTACATTAGGCCAAGCTGTTGATTCCTCAGCGATAATATATGCACCAGGATTTCTCTCTTCCATAACATGATTCAGTTTCTGGAGCAAGTCAATCGCATCTAAATTCTCATTGCCACCAAACTTGTTCGCACACCACTGACCATCCTGCTTACCATAATCCAAATATAACATAGATGCTACCGCATCTACACGAAGACCATCAATATGATACTTCTCAACCCAGAACAATGCATTTGCAATCAGGAAGTTTGCTACCTGCGGATAACCATAATCGAAAATATATGTACCCCAGTCAGGATGCTCACCCTTCTTTGGATCTGCATGCTCATAAAGTGGCATACCATCAAATCTTCCCAAACCATGTGCATCTCTTGGGAAATGTGCAGGTACCCAGTCCAAAATAACCTGAATACCATTCTTATGCATATGATCTACAAAATACATAAAGTCCTCAGGCGAACCATAACGACTGGTTGGTGCATAATATCCGGTTACCTGATATCCCCAGGAACCATCAAACGGGTACTCCGCAATACCGAGAAGCTCGATATGGGTATATCCCATCTCTTTGATATAAGAAGCCACCATAGGGGCTAACTCGCGGTAGGTATAATAGCCATTGTCACTGTCTTCCACAGCCTTTTTCCAAGAACCAAGATGCATCTCATAAATCAACATTGGAGAACGTTCTCTGTCTTCTCTTGACTTGGTATTGCGCTTTTCTATCCAAGCACTATCCTTCCACTTATAACTGTTGATATCTGCAACCACAGACGCTGTTTCAGGACGGAACTGGCAAGCATTTCCATATGGGTCACTCTTTAAAATAACCTCATCATATCTTGTCAAAATCTCGAACTTGTAAAGTGCACCTGGAGCTACATCGGGAATAAATAACTCATAGATACCACAATCTGGCAAAATCTGCATCTGATTCAGCTTGCCATCCCACATATTGAAGTCACCAACTACACTGACTCTCTTTGCATGTGGTGCCCAAACGGCAAAATAAGTTCCCGACACACCATCAATCTTCATCGGATGTGCACCAAGCTTATCAAAAATATCAAAGTGCGCTCCCTCCGAGAAGCAATACTTATCAAAATCAGTAATCATAGCAGGAAAACTATAGCCATCTGATGTATCCACAGTTGTACCATCCTGATATGTCGTAATGACACGATACTTTGTTCCCTTAAATATCTGCTTTGGCAGATAAATACCAAACACTCCATGCTCGCCAACAGGCTCTAACTCATATTCATTCTTACCTGTAGGAGATGTAATCTTAACACTGGTGGCATATGGCTTATAGACAGTAATCACCTGCCCCTTGCCATATTCGTGATTACCCAGCAAATGCTTTGGCGCATTAATAGAACCACTTACCAGTTGATCATACAAAACCCAATTCATCCATTGTTCTAACTTTGCATTCATACTCTTACCCCTTTGTTATGTACTACTTAACACTATTTTTATCATACACTACAACAGACATTCTTTCAATAAACAACTTCCAAAAGACTGTCCGTTTTCTTTAAAACTCATGTGGTTTTCTGTGCTTGCGTTTTGTTCGATATACCAAATATGCACTTATGGTCATACATACCCAAATCAAAACATATACCAAAAAATGACATAAGAATACGCCATCCGGCAACACCAGCAAAAGCGATGCATTCTCGCCAAACAACATTTCATAACGATTGCCAAACACTGCCAACGCCAGTCGCCAAACCAACTGTCTGTCAAACAATACCCCTAAAGCAACAAACAAAAATGGCGTAATCAAAGAACCTATCACCAGGTCTTTTAAGAAGGTATAATGTCTCCCCCGTAGCCAGTAAATTGCCAGGCATACGCAAAGCACAAAGCACACAACCATTGCCGTATACGCCCATTTTTGTATCCGCTGCAACTCTTTGGCGACATCATCCACCGGCAAGTTCACATCTTCTTCATCTGACAGCACCGTCATTTTAAAATTGTAATATTCCGCCTTTGTCTCCGCCTTGGACAAGCCATTATTCTGCACCTCTTCATCTTTTGCATAACAAAATTCAAAAGGCTCCACAAAATGGAATGCCCCCACTACTGCCATCGTCTGCACCAATATCACAAACGAAATGAGTGTCAGCAGTTTCATCAGTTTTCTAATTATCCGTTTTAGCTTCATGTTCCTGCTCTTTTTTCATCTCTTCAATTGCATCTAAAAACCGATTTCGAACAGAGCCTTCCACATCCGGCTCCAATTCATCCATATATTCCGCAGGCACCATACCACCTGCCATGGCATAGTGTCCACCACCGCCACCAATATCCTTTAATGCTTTTGCCGTCAAATCACCAGCATGATACTTTTGATTCTCATTTCGCACAGAAAACTTCAAACCACCGTCCCGCACAGCATAAACAACGGCAAATTCCACCACATCTAATGCTAATATAAAATCAGAAATCATAGCAATCAACGCATCCGGACAATCAAATGATATATTGGCAAATCCAATGTCATCATAAATACGAATATTCCTAATAGCCTCGCCATATGCATGCAAATCTTCGATTTCCATATTGTTATTGTATAATTCCCGAATCACTCTGTCATTTGCCAATTTATGCAGATAGGCAAACATCTCGATGTCTAATTCCGTAACACCTCTGGTAAAAGAATCTGTATCCATCTTGATACCATATAACAACATCGTTGCAGTAGTGGTATCCATCGCAGTACCACTCTCAGCAAAATACTGTGCAATCAAGGTAGCGCAAGCACCGACAATTCGTATATCCTTATACTGATAATAACAAGCTATCATCGTCGGATGATGATCGATACAAGCTACTTCATCACCAATAAAATCTGTCATGTTGGAATTATACTTCTGTGCATCCACAGCAACAATGTAGTCATCCTTTGACATATCATGGATATCCTGAATGTGAAATGCTTCAATCTCAAACTTATCTATCATTTTACGGGTACTAATCTTCTCAATGTTTCCCTCATAACAGATAACACTATCAATACCATGTGCCCGCAAAAACACCTTTAGTCCCTGTGCACTTGCTAACGCATCAGGATCCGGAAAATTATGCGTCTGAATAAACACACGGTGACCTCTCAGCAGGTCGATCAATTTTTTATACTGACATGTATCACTCATAATTCTTATACCCCTCCATACATTTTATCTATAATGTATCTAGATTAATATACCACACTCCACTATTTACTGTAAATGAAAACCATAGAAATGTATTTCCAAAAAACAAAAAATGTACTATAATGAATACAAATATTTTTAGGGGGAACACCATGAATTCACACACAGGAGATACTGCATCTCTAAATCAATATAGTACTGCTCAGTTTACAAGACCATTACAGATTGGTACTTTTGTTATTGGCGCAGAAGCCCCTTTCCAATATTTGGAAGGTGATCCTGCTTTCTACGCATTAACAGGATACAATCGCGACGCTTTGTCTAATGCTGTATTGGCAACTTTCATCCATCCACAAGAAGCGGAAACAGTCTATTCTGAAATTTCAACGCAATTGGGCATATCCAATGAGGTTCGTTTGCTCTGTCAGTTCAAAAAAATGGATGGTTCTTTTCTTATGGTGCAAATGATTGGTGTGTATTATCAATTAGACAATAATCTGTCTGTATTAAAATGCACAGTAGAAGAATATTCCCCAACGAAAACCAAACACACAAACAGAGTACAAACCTCTTCTGACTTAGAAGGGTTTGCCATGAATATGGGCTGTGGTATCAGTAAGCATTTATTAAACCACCAACTCTCTTTACTTTGGGCAAATGATACATTCTACCAACTTGCAGGTTATACCAAAGAAGAGTGGCATGACACATTTGACGGCAACGTACTTGAAGTTATATATAACAAAGATTTGGCCCAAGTTATCAATCAAGTTGCAGATATCACAGAACACAACAATTCACAAGTTGATTGTCGTATCAGATGTAAAGACGGAAGTATCAAATGGATTCATGTTGTTGGCAGTTTTTCCGGCGAAATGGAGAACAATTTCCGTATTGTAAATCTAATTTCTTTTGACGTTACGCCTATTATGCAGGCTGAAAACACAGCTCGCATTGCCATGGACCAGTATCGTACATTATCCAACATTTCTGAGGAAATCGCTTTTGAATACTCCTTTGGAACTGACACTTTGGAATTTGCTAATCGTTACCAAAAATGCTTTGATTTTCCACAATACATTGTGAACCCAAGAGCCATCTCAGAGACAACTCCTTACATTTCAAAGGAAACAAGAGGGGCTTTTGATCATTTTGTACAAGTCATTTTTGGCGGGGCAGTCAGCGGCCACGAAGAATTCCAAATCAGAGAAAAAAGTGGAAATTACGCTTGGTACTCAGCAACTTTTTCGGCGATTTACGATGAAAATGAGAACCAAATCAAATCCATCGGCTTACTGCGGAATATAGAAGCACAAAAGATGGAACAGGAAAAATTGTTAAAGAAATCACAATTAGACACTGCAACTGAGTTATATAACAAAGCTGCAACCGAACACTTCATCAAAAAGTCACTCACCATGTTAAGTGCTGCCAAAACAGATGCACTTATGATTATCGATATTGATGACTTCAAAAACATCAATGATACCTATGGTCATTTAATGGGCGATGAAGCGATTTTAGACATTGCCAATGCCATGAAATCTGTGGTGACCGCCAACGATTTACCTGGACGTATCGGCGGCGACGAATTTGCGATTTATTTCAGGGATATTTTAGACCCTAATATTCTAACTGAAAAGGCGGACATCATTGCTGAAAAATTAAGAAAGGCATATCCAGAGGGTGGTGAAAAGCCAAAGGTTACTCTTAGTATCGGTATTGCAACCGCCAAAACCGGTGTGACATATGAACAATTATTAGAACACGCTGATACTGCACTCTACCGTGCAAAAGCAAAGGGCAAGAATTGTAACGTTCTCTATATGGACGAGATGGAGCGTGACGAATACGTAAACCAAAGAGAAACCACTAAGCTTGACAAATTCCAAGAAGTATCAAATGCCTTAATTGAAGGTTGCTACCGTGCAAACAGTACCGACAACGCAGTTTCACAGGCTTTTGCAGTACTCGGAAACAACTTGCCAATTGACAAGATTGGTATCTTTGAATTTGGTACAGACGAAAATCACTTAAACTGCTCTTACCAATGGAATCGCAATCCTTTAGATTCCACCAAAGGAAAAGAGCAAGGTGTAGCTGCTGCTCCATTTATAGAATTGTATAACTTAGGTAACAATAGTATTTTCTACACACAGGATACTCGAAATATCACTATGATTCACAGAGAATCTGTGCCAGACCCAAGTTACATTTGCAAATTAGCAGTTGCTAAGATCGAGCACAACAATAAAATCATAGGATTCTTTTCTGTGGCATCAAAGGATGTAGAACAAGGTTGGTCAGAGGACATTTTAAAATTATTTACCCTAACTACGCGTTTGTTAGGAACTCAGCTCAAACTTCGTCAAACACAAGAGCAATTAAACGAATTACTCGCTACATCCGAGAAAGACAACTAAAATTTCAAAAAACTAAAATTAAGCATTGACAGACACCCGATAATTTGGTATTTTATTTAGGCAGGCTTTTGCAAGCGGGTGTGCTGGAATTGGCAGACAGGCCAGACTAAGGATCTGGTGTCTATTGCAGACGTACGGGTTCAAGTCCCGTCACCCGCATATTAAAAAGGTATCGAGTAATCGATACCTTTTTTTATTTCGAGGTCGTATACCTAGCATTTTATTTTTAGAGATATATTGTGCATGTATTTAACATCATCTTATTTGAATTATTTAGAATGTGTTAGTGCTGATGTGTTATTTTTTCATATCACGCGCAATGTCCGAACAACACAGGGGGACGATATTTGTTTCGGCGCGACGCTTGCGCTCGCCAAAATGCGTAGCAGTACGTAATGGGGATACCACATTATTATGTGATATCCCCATAAGTGCTGACGCATTTTGAGGCACGCCTCAAACAAATATTGTCCCCTGTGTTGAAGTTTTGCGTGTGATTTGAAATTAAAAAATGACACAACACGCACTTATACATTCTTAATGATACAAATACCATGATGTGTATACATACACAATATATCTCTCATTCAAATAAAATGCTAGGTACATGACTCCACATTAATATTCTACTTCTTCCAAACATAACCCCTGCGGTGGAGCCGTTGGCCCTGCCAGACTTCTGCTCTTTCCTTCTAAAATGTCCCGCATCTCTTCCGGTTTACGCTTTCCATTACCAACTTCCAACAATGTGCCAACCATAATGCGCACCATATTTTGTAGAAAACCAGACCCCCGAAAGCGCATATACAAAAAACCTTTTCTTGCTTCTATGGTAATACTGTAAATTTCCCGCACTGTGGATTTTTTCATTTTGGGATTACCACAAAAACTGGCAAAATCATGCTTGCCTACCAGATAGGCTGCCGCCTGTCTCATCAATTCTATATCCGGTTCATACTCCAGCATTGTCACATACTTCCGGCGAAATATCGGTTTTACCGGCCCATAAAAACAGGAATAGCAGTAGGTTTTGCCCACTGCTTTATGTCGTGCATGAAATCGCTCTGATGCGATTCTCACTTCTTCTACTGCTATATCCTCTGGAAGATATCGATTCATGTAATCACGAAGTTCCATCTCTGAAAGTGTGATGTCCAACACTGCATTTGCCACCATAGCTTTTGCATGAACACCCGCATCTGTCCTGCCTGCACCGATTACACTGATATCTTTGTTACAAAGTCTGGAAAGAACCTGATTGAGTTTACCCTGAATGGTATCTAATCCCTTCTTGTGTTCCCAGCCATGATATCTTGTGCCATCATAGCTGATTATCATCTTATAGTTCTGTTCCATATATTTTCCTTTTATCCTATCATCTTAGCTAATCTTTGTTTATTTCTTTCTCGTTCTGCTTTCGCAAGAGCAGCCTTCTGTCTTTTCTTTAAAAGAGCAATCTTTTCTTTTTTCTTTTCTGCCTCAATGCGATGGTATTCCTGAAGTTTACGGTTCTTCTCCAGTTGCTGAATAATCAACTGTTCTTTCCAATCACTGGCAAATATATCCTGTAATTTGCCATCCTCAAAATGCAAAAACTTTTCAAAAGCGTCCGGATAGGTAAATACCTTATTCTCATCTAAGGCTTCAAATTCAACCGTTACATGCTTGTCCTTTACCTCGACAATCAATCCTTTTCCGAACTTACAATGTGAAACTGCAGCATTTAAAAACTTTCCTGTTTCAATCACGACTACCCTTCCTTTCTTAATGCTAATCATTCCCAATTATTACAAATATATACTGCGAAAACCTTCACCAAGTCTAATAATAGCAAGTTTTTGAAAGAATTGTCAGTCGATTTTTCAATTTTTAGAAAGTTTGTGAAGAACAAACAAAACAAAAAACCATTTTTATGAATTTTTTCACATCCCATCGATTCATAAATTAGCACTTTTGGCTTCTCGTACAACCGCTTTTCCATTTAACAAAAATTCTACTCTACCATTCAGTATACTAACATCCGATTCCTTTGCACCAATGTCCGATTCTAAATTGGATTTAATATCAGAATATATATCGCAATCGATAAATGACACCTTACAGTTTTTATTATAATTGCCAAATGAAATTGCATTTCGTCCTTCGCCCTTAATGTTAATACCAGTTTCTTTTATCGAAATATTTGCTTCTTTCTCGGCAGAACCAATGACAGCCACCTCTGGCGCTCGCATATTACAATTTATAAATGAATTTGCAATATCAATATCCGCCTTTTCTCCATGCAAAGTTCCGATACCGGCACTAAAGGTTCCGCCAAAATAACCTTTCATTAAAATATGTGAAATGTGAACATCAAGGTTACCATCTATAGAACCAATACCTACATTATTCGTAGTTACAAGCCTCATACTCATATTACACATTGCAATACTGATACTCACATCGCCTTCATGAGTACCAATACCTACACCTTTTTCACCTGCCAACTCGATAATGTATTTGCCACGTCTGATGTCTATTTCCCCACCATATCCAGAGCCAATTCCGACCCCCTTAGCTCCATTACAATGTATCTCAATACAACCATCCTGATCAAATATGACTGAACCATGAGCCGAATCCACATCATTTCCGATTCCAAAATAATTGTTCTTTTCACTGCTGATGGAAAGATCTCCATCTCCTTCAATCGTCAAGGATGCGCTTTCTGCTACACGGATACCACCATCTTTAAAATGATTATCTCCCTTTAAAACTAAAACAACATTGCAGTTTTCTCCAATGGTGATACATGCATTTCTTTTTCCAGCGGAAAGATTAACGCTATCAAGGACGATTCTTCCATTATAACCAGTTCTGATATCCAAAACAATATTTGTGGTAACACCATTCATGCCTGTAATCGCAACATCTTTATGTATCGTGTCATCAGAAACAAATTCAATGCATGAATACTTGTCAGCAGCAAGTTTAACAAGATTAATTCTGCTTTCTTTTCCTGCAATATATATTTTGCTACCCTTTTCTAACATTACCTGTCTCTGATAACGTCCAATTTCGTCTTTGACAACCTTATCAATTTCAGACAGTACAGTTTCAGATGGTCGTGCAGTATAATACCCCTGGATTAAATCAATTCCAAGTCGAACAACCATCTCAAGCTCATCACTAGTTTCTATGCCTTCCGCAAGTGCCTTTATGTTATTATCATGCGCGAAATCAATAATCTCACGTACAAAGTGCTGCTTCTGAGGACTATCTTGTATTTCTGACAGAAGCATCCTGTCTATCTTAACATAATCAGGCATATATCTTAACAAATTAGTGATATTAGAATAACCCGTTCCATAATCGTCAACAGCAGTCTCTATACCCATAGAAGCATATGTTTGCTTTACTAACGCCAGTTCATTATCTGGAATTTCAGCTTGCTCCGTCAGCTCAACAACAACTGTCGCAGAATGCTTTTTCAGTTTATCCTTAAGCATCTCGGCATCTTCTCCCTGAAGTCTATTATCAGGAATACTGTTGACAAACACCTTTTTACCCTCAAATAGTGCCTCATCCTTCGCAATCCGTTCTAAAACATTAAAGAAGGTAAGACGTTCAACGTCATACAAACGCCCCATATAATCAGCGTACTTTATGATTGTCAGCGGCGAAACATAAGGTGTCACCTCAGCACGCATCAGGGCCTCATATGCATATACTTCTCCCGTCTTTGCATTGACAATAGGCTGAAAATGATATTGCAAACGATTATGATCCATAATATCCTTCACAACCAGCATTTCCTTATACTCATCTGCCGTAAGCATTTCCTTATTCAACATTTTGCGTTCGGCTATTTTATTACCATTCTTCTGCGCAACTGCTGTATTAATAAGATGTTCTATATCCTTTATATTCGTAATACATACATTTTCACACCCTACATACACCGCCAATTTGTATGGTAAGCCTTCCACAACCTCTAGTTGCTTTAATATATTTTCGCTAATTGTATGTATGGACTGTGTATCCTCATGATTAAAAAACTCAACGCCTACAAATTCACCATTACCAATCACGCAACAGAAACCATTTTTGATTTGATTTTTTAATATACCCGCTACAGTTTTTATTGCATAATTTCCTTCTGCGCGTCCATATTTATCATTGATATCCGACAAACCTCTGATATCCACGGCAATGGCACCAGCATATTTATCCATAACCCCATTACACTGTTGCAACATACCCTGATAATTATAAAGGCCTGTAAGCGTATCTTTTGTCTGGCTTACTTCCAATAATTCATATTTATGTCGCAACATATCGATTCGATAAAAAATCTCCAAGCCCTGCATGACATTTCTGAGCCATAAGCAATAAACGTCATCATAGCCTCTAGCTTCATTTCCATAACTAATTACCGCATATCCCAAACAACGATCCTCGAAATGCAAAGGCGTGAAGAAAAATGCTGCCGGATGCTCTCTTTCATCGTGCAACTCTGGTATCAGCAATTCTTTTTTAAAGGTTTGAGCAATATTAACCTGATTCACCACACCATCTCTTCTACATCTAATGATAGGTAAAATTTGCTCCGAATAAGTGTCCCAATTGGTATCACTATTATATAACTGTTCCGAATCATTCCACTGCGAATTGAGGCATAGAGAAAAACTGTCAAATCCTTCTAAATAATATACATATGCAAAAATCGTGTTCATGAAATCATTGAAATCTGATTTCGTAAGCATGTCCTCCATCATATGATTAGAACGCGAACCAAAGTTTTTTTGACTGTCAGTCATTACTTTTTTATCATCTATTTCATCTGAATCAGATATTCCTTCAACGCCATCCTCCATAAAGAACTCACCAGTTCTCGAAATGGCTTCATCATCAAGCATTTTTTTTAATTTTTTAGCAACAAAAATACCACTTTGCTTTGGTGATATTGATTCAGATACAAATGAACAAAAGTATTTGCTTTTTTTATCTACACAAATAACCGGACCATTAAAATTGTTCTTTAACTTTTCTTCGATATCACCGATAAGACCAGGAGTCTGAATAGTATCCGAAAGCACAACAAAACCATCAAACATCTCATAGTTTATCAAAGAAAAAATCTCTGATTCACCACATTCTCTTTCGATGGTATCCTGATAACTATTGTACATGGCAAAGCAACAGACATCGCAATCGTAAGCAAACATCTGGTTTAAAAATCCATTTATAAATAATTTTTGTTTTTCTTCCTCCGCACAGCTAAGTAACAGGGCTATTTTAGTCCTCGATGCCATTCTAATCCTCCTAAGCGTCCAATATGTACCATTTTAACAAATCACGAATATGTAGGTCAAGGAATATAAGCAATATCTATTATCAAAACTCTTACTTATTAGAAATTATCAATAAAAAAGAAGCCATATACGAATATATAGCTTCTTTTCTAAACACCTTTTAAAATTAAGCGATAGCTGCCTTAGCAACTTCTACTAACTTAGCAAATCCCTCTGCATCTGAAATTGCCATCTCTGATAACATCTTTCTGTTGATGTCTACACCGGCAACCTTTAAACCATGCATAAGCTTGCTGTATGACATACCATTCATACGAGCTGCAGCGTTGATACGAGCGATCCATAACTTTCTGAACTCACGCTTTCTCTGCTTTCTACCAGCGTATGAGCTTGTTAATGCACGCATAACTGACTGCTTAGCTACTCTATACTGCTTGCTTCTTGCGCCTCTATAACCCTTTGCAAGCTTTAATACTCTATTGTGTCTCTTCTTGGCATTCATGCCGCCTTTAACTCTTGCCATTTTAATATCCTCCTAAAAACTCTAAATTACATTCAACAAATTAAACGTATGGTAAAATCTTCTTCATTGTCTTAACATTAGTTGCATCTGTTAAAGCAGCCTTACGAAGATTTCTCTTTCTCTTAGTAGTCTTCTTTGTTAAGATATGGCTCTTGTAAGCTTTACTTCTCTTTAATTCACCTGTACCGGTCTTCTTAAAACGCTTTGCAGCTGCTTTCTTTGTCTTTAACTTTGGCATTGTAATTTCCTCCTTAAATAAAATCCTCTATAATCATTTTAACGTTTTTGTGTTAAAAACATTATCATGCTTCTACCTTCGAACTTAGCTGGCTTATCAACCACTGCCACGTCCTCAAGCTGCTTCGCAAACTCATCAAGGATTACCTTGCTGTCATTCACGTGAGCTAACTCTCTACCGCGGAATCGAAGTGTTACCTTAACCTTGTCACCCTTAGCCAAGAACTTTCTTGCCTGATTCATCTTGGTGTTCAAGTCATTGGTATCAATGTTTGGAGATAAACGAACCTCTTTGATATCAATTGTCTTTTGTTTCTTTTTAGCATCTTTTTCCCTACGAGCCTGCTCGTAACGATACTTTCCGTAATCAGCAATCTTACACACCGGTGGCTTTGCAGTAGGAGCAATCTTAATCAAATCAAGCTCAGCTTCCTTTGCTAACTTCATGGCATCCTTAGAAGACATAACGCCAATCTGCTCACCGTCCGCACCAATTACACGAACTTCCTTATCACGAATCTGCTCATTAATCATTAAATCGCTAATGGTCTTGCACCTCCATAAAATAATAAAAAGTGGATAGCCTATTCAGACTATCCACGTAAATTCTCTATGCAATCAAATTCAATCTTATGCATGTCAAATCAAAACCCGAGTCGCCTTCCTGCGCTAAGGTGAGAGTGGATACTCTGCTTGCTATTTGCACAACAATGATAATATACCACAAGGGAATTCCCTTGTCAAACACTTTTTTATATTATTCTTCCGGCGGTAACTGTGGAACAAACACACGGTTTGCTGCCGGATTTACAGTTTTTTTACTGCGTGCCTTTGCCATCTTACAGAAGGTATCCTGTGCACCGACTTTGTCCTTACCACGAAGGTCAGATTTCTTGTAAGTGCCATCTGGCTGAAGGAAATACGCTTTCAAATTATCTGCCAGCTGAATATCAAGAATTTCAATAATCTCTTTCTTCAAATCAGGATCCTCAACCGGGAACGTAATCTCCACTCTTCTGTCTAAGTTTCTAGGCATCCAGTCTGCTGAACCCATATAGATTTCTTCGTAGCCCTCATTGTAAAAATAGAAAATTCTCGCATGCTCTAAGAAATTACCAACGATTGAACGAACCGTGATATTTTCACTCAGTCCTGCAACGCCAGCCTTTAAACAGCAGATACCTCTGACAATCAAATCAATCTTTACACCTGCATTGGAAGCCTCGTATAACGCTTCAATCACTACCGGGTCACAAAGAGAATTCATCTTTGCGATGATGTGTGCCTTCTTACCTGCTAATGCATTTTCTTTTTCTCTTCCAATCAACATCAGGAACTTATCCTTTAACCAGATTGGTGCTACCGCCAATTTATTCCAATATGGTGGCTCTGAATAACCTGATAACATGTTAAATACCGCTGTTGCATCTTCACCAATATCATCTGATGCTGTCAGCATTCCCATGTCTGTGTAAAGTCTTGCAGTAATGTCATTGTAATTACCAGTACCAAGATGCACGTAACGCTTGATACCATCTTCTTCTCTTCTGACAACTAAAGCAATCTTACTATGGGTCTTTAAACCAACCAGACCGTATATAACATGACAGCCTGCCTTTTCCAGTTTCTTTGCCCATGCGATGTTATTTTCTTCATCAAATCTTGCCTTCAACTCTACTAAAACAGTAACCTGTTTTCCATTTTCCGCGGCCTGCGCAAGTGCAGCAATAATTGGGGAATTACCACTGACACGGTAAAGCGTCTGCTTAATCGCCAATACATTTTTATCAATTGCGGCCTGTCTGATAAACTCCAAAACTGGTTTAAACTCATCATATGGATGATGCAACAAAATGTCTTTCTTGCGAATCTGACTAAAGATATCTTCATCCATGTTAAAATCCTTTACCGGCTGTGGCTGATAGCTCGGATATTTCAAATGTGAAAATCCATCTAACCCACTTACTTTTGATAAAAATGTCAAATCTAAAGGTCCGTTAATCTTGTAAACGGTCTCATCATCTACCACTAATTGCTTCTTTAATTCCTTAAGCAAACGCTTATCGATGCGGTCATCCACTTCAAGACGGATTACCTCGCCCCACTGACGCTTTTTAAGCTGCTTTTGAATTTCCTTTAATAAATCCTCAGCTTCTTCTTCGTCGATGGTTAAATCTGCATTTCTCATAATACGATATGGATGAGAGCAGATAATCTCATAATTTAAAAACAACTTATCCAGATTCTTTTCGATAATTTCTTCCAAGAGGATAATAACCGTACTGTCGTCATCCGTTGGAATGCGCACAACACGGGGAAGCACAGATGGCACCTGTACCGTTGCAATATCCATAGAATCCTTTTTCTTTTTGTCCGCAATTAAAGCACAAATATTCAGAGATTTATTCTGAATCAACGGAAATGGTCTGGAAGAATCCACCGCCATCGGCGTTAAAACCGGATATACCTCTTTCATAAAATAACGGTCAACATACTGAGCCTGTTCTGATGTCAAATCAGCGTAGTTCTTTACAATGTGCACCCCGTTGTTTTCCAATAAAGGAAGCAGGGAACGATTGTAAGTATTATACTGACTGGTCATAAACGCTTTTGCAGCCGGAATAATCTTCTGCAACTGCTCTGTTGCAGTTAATCCTGCAATGTCACGTTTCTTATAGCCTGCATGCACCATATCCTTCAAGGATGCAATACGAACCATAAAAAACTCATCTAAATTAGACGCTGTAATTCCCAGGAATTTGATTCTCTCAAATAATGGGATATTTTTATCCTTTGCCTCGCCCAATATACGTTCATTGAATAAAAGCCAACTAAGCTCTCTGTTTACAAAATTGGAAGGCTTTGCTACTGTCTTTTTCTCACCCATATTACACGCTCCTCTTCTGCCTTAACACAGGACGAATACCATACACATCTTCAAAGAAGTTGGCTTTACTCTCAAACAAACCTGCTTCTAATGCGATATCATGTACCGTATCTGCTGTAATTACCAGCTGCTTATTTTTAATATTCACTGAAAACTTACTGATTTTTTGCTTATGACTTCTGTCCATGGCATTGGCAACCTTTAAAATGGCAACCAACTTTGCCACTTTACTATACTGCTCTTTTGTCAAATCCTCCTCCAATGCATCATAGGACGGAAATGGTATTGTATTATATTTACAAATACATGCTATTTCCAAACGCTCCTGATGGGAAATTCCCAAAATCTCTGTAGACATAATGATGTGGAAGGAATTGTCTGCCACATTGTTCAGGTTTACAAACTTACCACAATCATGCAAAATAGATGCCAATTCTAATTGCAATCTGGCACGCTTATCCAAGCCGTGCAAAGACTTCATACTGTCATATATACTCAGTGCATGATTTGCAACCATCTGACAATGCAACTTGTTGCAACGGTAACGCTTACTGATACTCTTAGCAGAAGAAACAATATCAGACTGGAAGTCATGCCCCAGTTTTAGTTTCTTTTCATTTTCCATATATTCTGCAACCATACCGTCACAGAATGTAGCTTTTGCCACATAAATCACATCTGCTTTTGCCTTTGTTAACAGCATCTTGTAAATCAAGGCTGCCGGAACAAGCAAAGTGGCTCTATCATAGGCAATGCCATATTCCTCTGAAATATGCTGTGCCGTCTTATTCTCTAATTTTTTACAAATGGTATCTAACTGCTTGGCATCGATAGTATCCTGAATGTGCATTTCCGGAATCAGGGTTGCAAGCTCAGTAAGTTCCTCACCTACACCGATAATGTTCTTTATTTCTTTATCCTTTAAGAACATGCTATCGAAGGTTGCCAACTCGTTTTCAATGTATTCCTCCATAACTTCCTTCATGTGACCTACAGAAACATCCACACTTGACAGATTCTCACGAACACGAAGAGCTCCAATTGGAAGGTTCTGGGTGATTGTCATTTTCTGCTTATCAAAAATGGAAATCTGAATACTGCCGGCACCTACGTCTAAGACTGCTGTATTCTTTGTGATAATCTTCGAAAAATTCTCCAGTGTCGCTGCAATACCTTCGTACATCATGAAACGATGTTCTGAATTACTTGCTGTTTTCACCACGATTCCTGTCTTTGTGAATATGCGGTCTAACACCATTTCACAGTTTGCCGCTTCTCTGATGGCACTGGTAGCGTATGCCTTATACTCTGTCACCCCATACTCTTTCATTTTGCTACGGAACTTAAACAAAATATCGCATAGCAAATCAATAGATGTATTGCTTAGTTTTCCCGCATTATAGGTATCTGCACCTAACTCCACATGACTATTTGCGATATCCAACAATTTAAAGCCTTTTCGTGGCATAATTTGATAAATCTTCATGGAGGTATCATTTGAACCTACATGAATTGCTGCAAATGTTTGTACTGCCATGATTATCCCTCCTACATAACCCCATCTAATAGTTTCCTAACACTCTAAATGCCAATGCCTCTTCCTTGATGGAAGCGATAGCATTTTTCACTGCCTCATCTGACATATTGCCCTCAAAGGTGATAAAGAATTTATACTCCCAAGGGCTGTCCTTTAACGGACTAGATTCAATACTTGTCATATTTAAATCATTGTGAATAAAATGTCCTAAAATGCTGTAAAGCGCACCACTCTTATGTGGCAATGCAAAGCTGATACTAATCTTTTTTGCATCCCGACAATACATACGCTTTGTTGTTAATATAACAAATCTGGTGGCATTGGTATTTGCAAAATTGATGCAAGGCTCCAACACCTCTAAATCATATAACATGGCCGCTCTCTTACTTGCAATGGCCGCCTGATTTTTCATGCCATCTTCTTTAATCTTCTTTGCTGCCATAGCCGTATTGGCATAGGCAATCTGTTGCCAGTTATGCTGATCCAAAAAATCCTTGCTCTGTAATAAGCCCTGTGGATGGGAATACACAATATCAATATCCGAAAGACTTGCTCCTTTGATTGCCAGCAGAGACTGCTCAATCTGAATAATCGTTTCTGCCACAATACATACATCATGATTCAATAACAAATCATATGTACCACTAACAAAACCGGCAGATGAATTTTCAATTGGCAACACACCATAATCAGCCTTTCCTTCTTCTAAGCAGGTTAATATTTCTTCGAATTTGTCCACATGAAAACGCTTCACATGTTCCCCGAAATAATTAGCTGCCGCCTGCTCTGCAAATGCACCTTCTACGCCTTGATACACAACTCTTGTATTCTCTGTAATCTCCAGTTTATCAATCATTTCATACTGGCTTTCCAAATAATTATCTTCTGACATGTTCCGTTACCACTTTCCTTAATCTGTCTGTAATTCTTCCAGTAATTGTCTCATTGTCTTTCCGTTTACCGGATGTCTGAAATATGGTGCAATATTCACCATCGGTGTTAATACAAAATCCCGTTTTTCAATCTCAATGTGTGGAATCTGCAAATCTGGTTCCTGCACTATCAAATCATCATAAAACAGGATATCAATATCCAATGTTCTCGGCCCCCAATGAATCAGGCGTTTTCTGCCTGCCTCATGCTCTATCTGATGAATGAATTCCAACAATTGTTCCGGGGATTTTAATGTCTGAATCTCCAACGCACTGTTTAAGAAATCGTCCTGGTCTACATTGCCATATGGTTCTGTCTGAATGTATTCCGCAATATTAATGACCTTGGTATCATCTTCTGCATTTAACTGATCAATGGAAAAATCCAAATACCCTTCTTTATCTCCTAAATTAGAGCCAATGCTTAAAAATACCCGGTGCCATTTTCTGGAAATAGACACAGACACCGTCTCCAATGGAAGCAAAATCGGCGCCCAAGGCTTCTTCAGCACTAAATCCACCTGCTTTAACAGAGGATACTCTAACAATAACGCCTTAGCCAATTGCTCTACCACAGACTCTAACAACTTGTGATTGGTCTCCTCCATCTTACGTTTCATAAAATGACAGACCTCAGCATAATTCAGAGAATACTGTAAATCATCTGTAGTGCCTGCTTTTCTGGTATCCAGATAGCAAACAGCAGAAATCACAAACTTCTGCCCGAGTTGATTTTCTTCCTGAAATACCCCATGATGGGCAAATACCTCTAAATTTTCAATTCTTATGGTATCCATACATAGCCCCCTTTTCTAACGTCCTGTCTGTAATATTGCTTTTGTCATATCCAGTGCACGTCTATTCTTCTTTACATCATGCACCCTGAAAAAGTGCACACCCTTCATCGCCCCGAGAACAGTAGTGGCCATTGTCCCTTCTTCTCTTTCCTGAGGCGGTAAATCTAATGTCAAGCCGATAACAGATTTTCTTGAGGTTCCTAAAAGTAACGGATACCCAAGTTCTGCAAACCTTTCCAATCCCTGTAACACACGGAGGTTCTCCTCCAAGGACTTTGCAAAACCAATTCCCGGGTCCAGCAATACCTTTGTCATATCCATCTTAGCTTGCGTGGCAATATGAATGGACTCCTGAAAATCTGACATCATATCTGTAAGCAAATTATGATACTTAACATCATCCCGGTTATGCATAAGACACGCCGCAATCTGATACTTTGCAATTACCGTCGCCATGCTACCACCGTAGCTTAGACCTGCCTTTTCAGCACGCTCTTCGTTCCACTTCAGGCCCCATATATCATTTATCAAATCTGCACCAGCTAAAATCCCGGCCTCTGCCACCTCTGCTTTATAGGTATCTAAAGACACCGGTATATCATATTCTTTTTTGATAGCTGCAATCACAGGACATACCCGCTCTATTTCTTCCTGTGATGATATTTTCACATGTCCCGGCTTCGTGGATTCACCACCGATATCTATCACATCACAACCATCTGCTATCATCCGTTCTGCCTGTCGTAATGCCTGCTCTACATTTTCGTACTGTCCACCGTCCGAAAAAGAATCCGGTGTCACATTCAGAATTCCCATAATGTAGTATTCATTTCGGATATCAAATTCCCGATTGCCAATTCTCATGTGTCTGCTCCTACATTTATATTAAAACTCGATTGTTTGATTTCTTTTTTCCTGCGCCCAATAGCATGTATCCTGTGCCTGACAGGCAAAGCAATTTCTAGATAACTTGTCTGCGCGGTAAAGCACATCAGCCAAAACATAGGCCTCCTCATCAGGCCCGTGCTTATGGGATGAAATTGCATCGCAAATCAATGCTATCTCATCAACCGTGTAGCCATACTTTTCCAGAAACTCACATGCAATTTTCACACCAGCTTCATGATGGGACACACCATTTTCATATTGTTTAATTCGTCCCAAATCATGTAGTAATGCCGTAGTATAAAACAACTCTTTTGAAATTGCTTTTTGCTCCTCTAATATCAAAATATACCCAATTCTCGCCACATCTAAAGCATGTGTAAGACCATGTCTGCAATAAATACGCTCCTGCTCTAACTGGTCCATCTGTTTCCAATATGCACTTAAATCTTTATCTATCAATAATTGTTTGAATCGATTCATGTTGAATGCTCCCAATATAAGATAATGAACCAAAGGCGAGAATCACTGCAGCTTCACCATATGGCTTTGCAAATTCTTTTGCCTGCGCCACTGCCTTAGCAAGGTCTCCCACGCAGATAGTATGTGCACAATACCTTCCACAGACATCGGCTAAAACCTCTGCACTAAGCCCTCTGCTATTCTCTGGCGTAACCGTAAATATAGCATCCGCCGTAGGCGCCAAAAGTGCCATCATTTTCTCATATTCTTTATCCTTTAATACACCTATTATATATATTTTCTTTCGGTTTGTAAAATAGGTCTCCACTGCCTGTCTTAAACAAATACAGGCGTCAATATTATGAGCCCCATCCACATAAAAATCCGGCTTTTCACTGATTTTTTCCAATCGGGCAGCCCATTTTGTTTTTCGAAGTCCCACTTCAATCACTGCCTCATCTATCGGTCTTCCAAGCACCCGGGCGGCAGCCTGCACCGCCATAATAGCAGTCACGGCATTATCCACCTGATATGCACCTAGCAAATGAATCTCATACTGTGTATTTTGGAACACAAAGGTTGTACCATCTGTGTCTACAGACTGAATGATTGCTTTTCCTGTCTGATATACTGCACCAACCTCTTCGCAGGCATTTCGTAATACCTGCTCCACTCTTTCATTGGCAGGGTTAGAAATGCAAGCAACACCTGTTCTCAATATTCCAGCCTTTTCTCTGGCAATCTCTTCTATCGTATTCCCTAAAAACTGCATGTGGTCCATGGAAATGGAAGCTAACACCGTGCATAAAGGCTTGTCCACTACGTTGGTGCTATCCAAACGTCCACCCATTCCGGTTTCCAATAGCATAATGTCGGCCTTATCCTTACAATACAAAAATGCCACAGCCGTCTCAACCTCAAAGGCAGTTGGAAACAATCCTTCCGATGCCTCCATCTGCAACACCGCCTGCTGCACTTTCGTAAGATACTTGGCAAAATCTGCTTCATCCATGTATCTTCCATCAATTTGAAACCGTTCCAGATAAGAAAACACAGTGGGCGAGATATACTTCCCCACATGAAAACCTGCCTCCAGCAAAATACTTTCCATAAAAGCAATGGTGGAACCCTTTCCGTTGGTTCCCGCCACATGAATCACCGGCACTTGATTTTGCGGATTTTCCAGAATTTCCAACAATCTCTGAATATTAATAAGACCTAAAACACTGCCTCTTTCATTCAATTGTTCCATATATTCCATAGATTCCTGAAAATTCATAGCCGCCTCAATTTATTATTCTTCTTCCTGAATGTCCTCTACCTTCACATGTTGTACCAATGGAGTGGATTCATCAATCGGCAAAAGGGTGTATCCCTCTTCCTTCAAAATATCAATCAAGTCCTGTAAAGACTCCACGGTTGCATGTCTCGTCTGCAAGTCATGCATCAACACAACAGAAGTATTGTTCTTGCGAACACTTCTCATTACATTTTCTACCAACTGCTTTGCTGACAACTCTTTCGAAACAGCATCACCATTTAGTGCGTTCCAATCGTAATATGTAAGTCCCATATCATTTAGACAGGTAATGTACGGCTCCACTGAATTCACAATGGTATTCGAACTGCCACCAGGGAATCTGTACACGTTCGGACGAAATCCTGTAATGTCATATAACAAATTAGAAAGCTTGGTAATATCCTTTTTAAATGCTTCCGGAGAATCGTATATCTCCTTGTAGTTATGTGAGAAGGAATGCATGGCTAAGGTATGGCCCTCATCCACAATTCGCTTATAATATGCATGGTAACGCTCATCTTCTCTACCGATAACAAAAAAGGTTGCCTTCACGCCATTTGCCTTTAAAATGTCTAAAATCTCACCGGTATTAAAGCTTGGGCCATCATCAAAGGTTAAGTAAACTCTCTTTCCTTCATTCTCCTTTACAAGTGCTGCCAAATCCTCCTCATCCGTGTCGGCAGCCTCTGTAGAATCAGCTGACTCTACCGTTGCATTCGGATTATCTGTAAAGGCTCCGGCACTATCCATCAACGTATCCATATCCTGTGCCACTAATACAGCCAGTCTCTTTTCCAGTTTTCCCACCTTATCAAGCAATAACACACCTGAAATAATTGGAAATACCGTCAGCACAAGCACCGTATAAATCACTATTTTTTTGTATAACGCAATACGTTTTCTGCGGGCCACAATCTCCGCCTGTCTTGCTTCCTGCTTTTCCATATCATAATCCCTTGTCTTTCACAGACAATTTCCTATAACTAACATATTCTGTAATTTCAGTTTTATTCAAAAATACCAACAATCCATTATAATATATCTTTCTCATAAAAGAAACCTTTTTTAATGATTTCCTTTGTTTTTCCAGTTTTCTATCCAGTCACCATCCCAGCATTTTTACATAAAATATCAATAAGTACATTTACCGGGAGGCAATATGACTGAAATCAATCAAAAATCGTTTTCTCAGCACACAGTTGGATTACAACTATCCCACATCGGTTACACCTATCACACGCTCCACGGTGAAACCTGTGCTTTAAAGAATATCAATATTAGCATGAAACCAGGTGAGTTTGTCGCCATAGTCGGACCAAGCGGCTGCGGCAAATCCACACTGTTAAATATCATGTCGGGATTACTAAAACCAGACACCGGTTCCATTACCATCGGTGACACAGCCTATGAGGAAATGCCGCCTCACGCAATCGGCTATATGCTACAAAAAGACCATCTCCTGTCCTGGCGCACCATCTACAAAAACATCACCATCGGATTAGAGATACAAAACAAAATGTCAGAAGAAGCTACCACACGCATTCACCATATGTTAAAGGCTTACGGGCTTTGGGACTTTAAAGATGCCTACCCAAGACAACTTTCCGGTGGCATGCGGCAAAGGGCCGCTCTCATCCGAACACTGGCATTATCTCCGAATCTCCTTTTGTTGGATGAACCATTTTCCGCCCTGGATTATCAGACGCGACTCAATGTTTCTAACGACATTGGCAACATTATCCGGGAACGAAATATTACCACGTTACTGGTGACCCATGATTTGTCTGAAGCCATCAGTATGGCTGACACCGTTTATGTACTATCCAAACGTCCTGGAACCATCAAGGCACGTTTTGAAATTCAGCTTTCAGGCAATCCTACCTCCCCGAGAGAGGCAAGAAATGCACCTGAATTCAAAGACTATTTTGCTAAAATCTGGAAGGAGGTAGACAATGAGCAAGCAACCAATTAGTGCCATTTCTCCTGCGCAGGAAAAATATGTAAAGCAACTAAAACACCAAAAGCATTTTATCCTGTTTATGCGCTGGTTTTCCTTCCTGGCTTTTTTAGCACTTTGGGAACTGGCGGCGTACCAGGAATGGATTAACTCCTTTATCTTTTGTTCGCCAAGCAGTATATGGCAATGCTTTGTTGATATGCTCCTGCATCAGGAATTGCTGAAACACATCAGTATTACCGTGTCAGAAACTCTGATTGGCTTCTTACTTGTAGTGGTTATCAGTGTCCTGTTTGCCACACTGCTCTGGTGGAATGAAACCCTTGCAAAAATCGTGGAGCCCTATCTGGTTATTTTAAACAGTCTGCCAAAATCCGCTTTGGCTCCGGTTTTAATTGTCTGGTTGGGTGCCACAACAGAAACCATTATTGTCTGCGCCATGTCTGTGGCAATCTTTGGCAGTATCTTAAACATGTACACCGGATTTACCACAGTAGACAGCGACCGCATCAAACTAATACAAACACTTAAAGGCACAAAATGGGATATTCTCCGTTTGGTCATTATCCCATCCTCTCTGCCAAATATTTTAAGTATCATGAAAGTGAACATTGGCCTTTGTTTGGTGGGCGTCGTAATTGGAGAATTTTTAGCCTCAAAAGCCGGACTTGGCTATCTCATCATTTACGGTAGTCAAACCTTTAAAATGTCCTGGGTCCTTATGTCCATCACTATCCTCTGCATCCTTGCTATGATTTTGTATGGCATTTTGCAGAAGATAGAAAAAGGTCTGTCCCGTTACTTTTAAAGACTGATACTACAGAAAAAATGCGGGGGACTTCCTTACGAAAGCCATACCCGCATCAATGATTCTAACGCTTTATAATCCTGTTCATGAATCAATTCCATAGATGAATGCATTGCCAGCATCGGTAATCCCAAATCCATACCTAGCATCGGAAGATAGGACGCAGCAATAGGCCCTAAGGTCTGTCCACCCGGATTGCCTGAGCGATTTGCTTGCTTTTGATATGCTATCCCATTGGCATCACACAACTGCATCAATATCGCCGTTGCCTTACTGTCTGTTAAGTATCTCTGACTTGCACTGGACTTAAATACCACACCACTGCCAAGCACGGATGTGTTGTAGCCATCAGACTTTTCTTTGTAGTTTGGATGCAACCCATGGGCTCCATCCACCGACAGCATCATACTCTTCATCATAGCATCCTTAAAAGATACCTTTGCAAACAGTGGGCTTTCAAAGAGTTTCTCCACTACCCAATTTAACAAAACTGAATCTGCACCCTGTTTACTGCGACTACCAATTTCCTCATTATCAAACAAGGCAATCATAGATATATCACAGTCCTGCTTCGGCACTGCTATCCCGTCTGTCAGTGCTGCCACAGATGCCAGATTATCAATTCTTGGGGCAAGCATCATATCCTGTTCCAAACCAACTTTGGAGATTGCCTGTTGATTATACAAATACAAATCAAAATCCAAGATATCCTGCTTATCAATTTCCAGTTTCTTTGCCACCGCTTCCACTAACAATCCTGTGTCACACTTTTTATCTGTACCTAAAACTGTAAGAATCGGCATGCATTCCTTTTGCACATCCAACTCTTTTTTCTCTATATCTCTGTCCATATGCGGTGCCAGACTCGGCAACACAAACCAAGGTACTTCACTGTCAAACAACAGTTCCCGTGGTGCATAGACATCCTCAGATTTCACTAACACTCTGCCTGCAACACCAAGAGGTCTGTCGAACCAGCTTCTTTTTAACATGCCGCCATATGGCTCCACATTTACCTGCACATAGCCTGACTGCACAGGCAATTCCGGATTGGGTTTCAATCGGAAGCAGGGAGAATCTGTATGAGCACAGGCAAGATGCATTCTACCGTCTGTTATCTTCTCGCCGATAGCAAATGCCACCAACATGGTGTCATATGGTTTCACATAATATCCCTGTCCTGCTTTTACATCAAATGCCGTATCTTTAGAAAGTTTTTGAAAGCCTTTTTCCAAAAGTCTTTCTTCGCAAAATGCTACAGTATGATAGGGACTAATTCCCTTCTCTAAATATTCTGTCCATTTATCAATCATTTGCATTTCCTCTCAAACAAAGTTTTTTTCATCATATCATATTTTTACTGTTATTTTAAACCATCTTCCTATAAAATATAATAAAAAACATTTCGAGGTAGCGTTATGCAAGTAGCAGATTTCCACTGTGACACCATCAGTGCCTTATATTTGAATCAAAATGAAACAGAAAACTTAAAATGCAATGCGTTACAGTTAGACATCAATAAAATGCGTTCTGCTCACTATATCCTTCAACATTTTGCAATCTTCGTGGACGCACATATGCATGATAATCCTTATGAAACTGCCATTGCCATGCTGGATTTATATCACAAGGAGGTATCTGATAACCATACGGATTTATACCCGATTACAAAGTTTTCTGCTATCGACACAGCCATTGCCATGCAAAAAATTGCAGCCATTGTTACCATTGAAGATGGTGGCATTCTGGAAGGAGATATCAATCGACTACAGACACTTTATGACAAGGGAGTGCGTCTGCTAACCTTAACCTGGAACTATGAAAACTGCATTGGTGCTCCAAGCAATATGCACTACGGTACTGACATATTCCCTACTGAGCCCAATACCAGCCTAGGTCTCACCGACTTTGGCAGGGATGTGGTAGAACAATGCGAACAACTGGGCATCATTGTGGACGTATCCCATTTATCTGACAAAGGCTTTTATGATGTGGCAGCCCTTGCAAAACGCCCTTTTGTTGCCAGTCATTCCAGTGCCAGAGCCATCTGTCCCCATGTGCGCAATGCAACCGATGACATGATACGGACTCTTTCTAATCGCGGAGGCTTAATTGGTGTGAATTTTCATCCTGATTTTATTTCTGTACCTATCAAGAACCAGAAAAATGTTGCTACTCTGACAGACATCGTCCGCCATATCCGACACATCTATCAAACAGGGGGGATTGCCTGTCTCGCTCTGGGCAGCGATTTTGATGGCATTAATATCAGCCCTGAACTTCGGGATGCTTCCTATATGCCTATGCTATTTGAAGCATTAAAAAAAGACGGCTTTCACGAAAGTGAAATCGACGCCATCTTTTCTCAAAATATGTTGCGATTTTATAAGAAATACTAATTACTCCGGATAAACCAATCTATCCGGGGTAATATTCTTTAATACCTCCAGATACTTCTTTGCCAGGTAATTTGCCATGCCAAGATTCAAATCCAAATAATTTCCACAATCCTTTGCCGCAGCTCCAGGAACCTCGCCCTCATACTCCGCAATAAAGGTGTATAACTCAACCATGAGCGAAACAATATCCGCTGACTCATAATCACCTGCCAGCAAAAGATAAAATCCTGTACGACAGCCCATAGGACCAAAGTAAATGACCTTATCCTTGTACTGCTCATGATTTCTTAAAAATGTAGCCCCCAAATGCTCTATGGTATGCATTTCTGCGGTATTCATCACCGGCTCAAAATTCGGTCTTGTCATACGAAGATCAAAGGTTGTAATCACTTCTTTGCCAACGTAATCCTTGCGGGATACATAGATTCCCGGATATAATCTCAAATGATCCACTGTAAAGCTTGCAATCTTTTCCATCTTATCTTCCTTTCTGCGCTTAGGCCAGGTTTGTTACCATTTCCATCAACAACTTCACTGAGTTGTCAATTGCCATCGCCTCAAATGCCGGATAATCCATGCTGGCTGAATTGTCAGCCTTATCTGAAATGGCTCTGATAATTAAAAATGGAATATCATTTACATATGCTGCATGTGCAATGGCAGCACCTTCCATCTCTGTACAATATCCTGCAAAAGTCTCAAACAACCAATCCTTCTTTTGGGCACTGGATACAAACTGGTCTCCAGTCACCACTCTGCCTTCAAACACACCAATCTCAGGCAATACCTTTTCGCATGCGGCTTTTGCCACAGTTCTAAGTTTTTCATCAGCCTCAAATGACAATGTATCCATACGTGGTATCTGTCCAACCGGATATCCAAATGCCACAGCATCCATGTCATGCTCCAGAGCATCCGTACAAAGCACAATATCTCCAATATTAATCTCTGCTCTTAAAGAGCCTGCGATACCAGTATTGATAACGCTGGATACCTGAAATATATCCACTAAAATCTGTGTACATAATGCAGCATTTACCTTGCCAATTCCTGAACGAACGACTACTACAGGAACCCCTTTTAACGTTCCTTTATAAAAATCCATGGAAGCCTTTTGCACAACAGACACATCCTCCATCTGTTCCTTTACCTTTGCCACTTCCTCATCCATTGCACCAATAATACCAATCATGTTAATCTCCTCTCATAAAAAACCTGTAGATGTCGTAACACCTACAGGCAAATATCTTATTATGCGTAATATAAAGTTGCAAATCCCTTTGCTGTACCGGCATCCTTCTTAATAGAGAATGCTGCTAACTCAATGCTCTTAGGAAGCTGCTCTACGGCTTCTAATGTCTCCTTAGCTACTGCTTCAAAAGGATACAAGCAAACAACATCGCCACCCTTTTCATATACATTAATAATCTCAGTTAATGTAGTAGCACCCATCATACAGAATACATCTCTTGCCTTACAGAATGTACCAATCTCATCTACCTGGCATGGTGCAACGATAAACTTCACACCACAGTCAACCATGATACTTGCAACCTGCTTGTCCATTACGTTGGCAACACCAATAATTGCATCCGGATTCTTATCATATAAATCCTGAATCATATTCTGCATACCATCCACATAAGAAAGAGCAATAATCTCAGCGCCGTCCTCCAACAAACGAATCGCCTGAGTCTTCATCTTCTCTACTGTTCCCTTTACAACAGGAATTGTCTTATCACGAAGTTTCTGTCTTACTGCTTCCTTATCTACGCTAGTACAACGCATACGTTCTACAGCAGGAAGATACTTATAATTATTCAAAACACTATCGCTGATTTGCATGTAAGCAAGTAACCGTCTAATATACTCATCATACTTGCCTGCGTTATGAATGTCTCCTCTCAAAATGGCATCCAATGTAGGTCTTGATACATTGAGCTCCTTGGAAAGACGTACCTTCGTACACTTTCTATCCTTCATGATAGCTTCAATATTCGTTCCAATTCGCTTTCTGTCTGTAAATAACTCTTCGTACTGCATACAATAAATCCTTTCTTCTTACACCGCTTTATCAATATTCTGACCTGCCAAAATACTTCCTTCAATCGTCTTTCTTCCCTGGTCATATGGGTTATCCTTTGAATATTCAATCATGGTATTCGTCGTACCACCTGCAACATATCTCTTGCCACACTCTGGACAAGAAGCATACTTCAAAGAAACTGTTGCTGAAATCAGTCGAGCCCCAGGCTTAGATGCCTTTTCTCTGGCATTCGCCACGTGCTCCTGCTCATGCGACATTACCTTGCCGTATGACTGTGATGGCGAAATATGTCCTGGTGCCTTAAAAGAAACATTCCCTTCATTAGAACCATCCACATACATGCGCTCACTGCAGGTCTTACACTCTCCCTGTTGAACCTTGGAAGAGTTCTCAACATCATTCGCTGTATTAATAGGTGTCACACGGCCAATATTATTCACTGGTATCGTATAGTTATTACTTGCAGCAATACCACCTATCATATGCACTCCTCCTTCAAACGACATAACCCCAATTTAATAGTTACATATATTATACAGAAGGATTTTTCTAAAATCAAGGAAAAATTTACAAATGTTTCAGTTTTCTTTACACCTACGTACTTAAGTATGTTTTTCACCTATTATTCTGCCAAAGGCACAAGATTTTTCAGGGAAATATCCATAATTGGAGCTGAATGTGTCAGTGCTCCGCTGGAGATATAATCCACACCAATTTCCTTCAAACTCTCAATCTTTTCCTTTGTGACATTGCCTGAGCATTCCGTCTCTGCTCTGCCGGCAATCAAAGCCACAGCCTCCATCATCTGTTCATTACTCATATTATCTAACATGATGATATCTGCTCCAGCTTCCACCGCTTCCTTCACCATATCCAGATTCTCAGTCTCCACTTCAATTTTTCTGACAAATGGTGCATATGCCTTTGCCATCTCTACCGCCTGCTTCACTCCACCGGCCGCATCGATATGGTTGTCCTTTAACAGCACACCATCTGAAAGATTGTAACGATGATTACAGCCACCACCAACTGTTACCGCATACTTCTCAAAGATACGGTTATTTGGTGTCGTTTTTCTGGTATCTAATAAAGTAATGTTACTGCCCTCAAGTAGCTTCAAGGTCTCCCTTGTATAAGTGGCAATACCACTCATTCTTTGCAAATAATTGAGAGCTGTTCTTTCTCCCGAAAGCAACACTCTGATATCGCCGGTAACCACAGCCATCAACTGTCCATTCTTTACCTCATCGCCGTCTTTACAGAACATTTCAAAGGTTGTGGAATCATCTAACAATTCAAACACACGTTGAAAAATGGACAGACCGGCAATCACACCATCCTGCTTACAAATCAAATTCACCTTACCAAGCTTCTTCTCCGGCATCACTGCATTGGTAGTGACATCCTCACTGGTGATGTCCTCCTCCAAAGCCATCAAAATGTATTTATCAGCATTCAACTTCATCGTTATCTCGTTCACGTTCCTGTTCCATCCTTTCAATCTCTTGCTTAATCAACTGCTTATATGTATCAAACAATGCCTGATAGGTAGCGTCATCTACAACAGCCTCCACATCAGCCTCCGTTTCTTTTCTAGCCTCGTCATAAATGGCGGACAACGCCACCTTGTCATATATCCGAACACCCGGTGCCCCAGCAAACGACTGTTTAATCTGCATGGCTGCCCGCTTTGCAAACACCAAACTTTCCAATAGTGAATTACTGGCCAGTCGGTTCTTTCCATGCACACCATTACAGCTGGTTTCTCCCGCGGCGTACAATCTATGCATGGTGGTCTTGCTGTATGCGTCCACCCAGATGCCACCCATAAAATAATGCTGTGCCGGCACCACTGGAATCGGTTCCTTTGTCACATCATACCCTTGCTCTAAGCAATGCTTGTAGATATTTGGAAAATGCCCTTTAATCTTCTTTTCCGGTATATTCTCCATGGAAAGCATAACATACTCTGTTCCATCTAACTGCATCTGCTTACGCACTTCCTCGGTCAGTCTGTCTCTTGGAAGCAACTCATCTACAAAGCGTTCTCCCTTTGCGTCATAAAGAATTGCACCTTCCCCGCGGACAGATTCCGAAATGAGAAAATGTCTTCCCGGTTTCTCGGAATAAAAAGTGGTTGGATGAATCTGAATATAGTCCACATCCTGAAGCTTCACGCCATGCCGTTTACATATAGCCAACGCATCTCCTGTCAAATGTGCAAAATTCGTACTATGCTTATAGATACCACCAATACCGCCTGTTGCCAGTACCGTGTGATTGGCGATGACTTCTAATTTCTGATAACTGCCATCACTACTCTTTTGTACACACAAAACGCCATAGCACTGATTTTCCTGTTCCACAATATCAATCATGGTGGTATACTCCATCAGTTGAATATTGGAACGTTTCTTCACTGCTGCAAGCAGCTTGCTTGTAATTTCTTTTCCCGTAATATCCTCATGAAATAAGATGCGTGCCGTGGAATGAGCACCTTCTCTTGTATATACCAGCCGTCCAAACATATCCTTTTCAAAATTCACTCCAAATGCAATCAAATCCTTAATCACATCGGAAGAAGAACGAATCATAATCTCTACGGATTCTTTATTATTTTCATAATGTCCCGCATGCATGGTATCCTCAAAGAAACTCTCATAATCCGAATCCTCCTTCAGCACACAGATGCCTCCCTGTGCCAAATAAGAATCACTGGATTCCAAATCGCTTTTTGAAATGATAGTTATATTTAAATCCTTTGGTAAGTGCAGTGCACAAAACAAACCGCTGACGCCGGTTCCTACAATTACCACATCTGCATGTATCTTCATAGGTAAGCCTCCCAACATAAAATTAGGCATTTTAAGTGATTATACACCTAAAATGCCTAATTGGAAAGAATTAGTTAAATAACAACTCTACCGTCAGATAATTCGATTATACGATGGCATCGATTTGCTAACTCATTATCGTGTGTCACGATAATGACTATATGGCCCTCTTCATTCAATTTGTGAAACAAATCCATGATAGCATTTGCATTTTGAGAATCTAATGCCCCCGTCGGTTCATCTGCCAATCCAGTATGCATGCAAAAACATCCATTTTCTCCATGCAATGCATCATTTCTTCCACCTCATGAAATGCATATATATGTATGTCTGGTATTGTTGCAAAGGCGTCTTCCACAACGGCCTGTATTTTATTCAATTCCTCTATATTATCATCAGTGATGATATCCCACCATTTTCTCGGTGTATTCATCCACTTTCTTTTTGTACTTCAAATAATCCTTTTCCTTTAATTCGCCGGATGCCTTCATCTGCTCCACAGTCTCGGTCAAATCCTTCAAGGCATCTCTTGCCAAATCCTTATAGTTATTCTCCAAGTTAATAACCAGTTCATTCAACTTTCCATCCAGCGTTCTTTTTGTACTTCTCTTTATCATATCGGTCCTCCAATATATCAGGAAACATACTTTGACAGCATAATAGATAATTTGCCTTTTCGCGTTTCACCTAACACAGCAGATAACACAAACTTTCCATAGCCTCTTACGGAAATGATATCTCCCTGCTTTAGCACATGACTACGATTTTCATTGACTCTTCCATTAACTGCTATCTTTTGCTCCGTCAGCAACGTATAGCTTTTACTTCTGGATAGATTATAGGCTGCTGCCACCACCACATCCAAACGAAGGGACGCAACGGTTTCATGTTCTTCTTTTAACTGAGGCTTCAAATAATCCGGAATCTCCTCCATGACCTCACACAGAACACTGGTATGTCTGATTCTAGTCAGTTTTTCCTGAATATAATCCACCATGGATTCAATGCAAAACAGATATACTGACTTATCGCGAAGCATGATGTCTCCCAGTACATCCCTCTCGATTCCCAGATTCATCAGAGCACCTAACACATCCCGATGATTCAAATCCTCAGAAAACTTGACTGCCAACGGTTTGATTTGCAAGCATACCAAAGGAAACACCGGCGCGTAGCCAAACAATTCCTCGCTGCCAAATGCCACCATCTGTCTTTCACTGCCCTCAACTCCACCAAACAGCTGATGCGGAATAAATGCAAATTCACCCGCACACTCCGTTAGCAATACCTGGTCAGCACTACTAAGGAAATTGGAATAGGTGTATGTGTTTTTCTGAAATGCCCGCTCCGCTAAATCAAGCAGACGGCGTTTCATCATTTCATCTTCCTTCTGCATGACACTTATGCCTCATCCTGATTTTTCTCAATGGCACCGCTCACTCTGTCTTCCAGGTTCTTCCGTCGGCTACCTTCGATTTCCTTGCGCTGATTCTCAATGGCAGGATACTCCTCACCAACAAGCGTAGTCATACCATGGTCATCTGCCAGCGGGGTTATAGTTGTGCGTACCGGCACAATATATGTACCCTTACTATCCTCTGCAAACACCACTCTCTCAAACCGAAATTCCTGACTGGCATTTGGGTATTTATCTCTATCCACTTCACTCATGAACTCTAAAAGAGGTCTTACATAGGTCTGGTAAGTTCCATATAATGCCTGATACACCACTTGCTTTTCCAAGGTATCTGCATCCTTTGCAATTGTTACCACCTGATATACATTTCCTTTAAAATGCTTATAAAATTCCCCTGCTACCGGAATATGTCTATCCATACCATATCACTCCTTTTGAAGTCTTATCCTATCTGTCCCATTTATCACATAAAGCATGTATCTGGTCTGTAAATTTCACCAAATCCTTGTTGGCACCACCCTCGTTGTGGGAAATAACCACCAGCAAACGCTTTCCTGCAGCCACCAATCTCTCGAAAATATCGCTGGCCCGCTTCGCCTTTGCAGACTGTCGTTTCTTCTTCTCGTGTGTACCTTCTTCTACCCACTCATCCGCAATCACGTCATAAATGCCACCGCTATATGGCGCCACTGCATCGTAACCATACTGTGTTTTGATATACTCTGTAAAAGCATCACACACGGTATCTTCACCATGTACCACAAATACCATTGGCATTGGATCAAAGGACTGTAACCACTGCAACAGACCTTCCTTATCCGCGTGACCACTGATACCATCTAACTTCTCAATCTTTGCACGCACACCTACAACCTCACCAAACAGTCGCACCTCACTAGCGCCGTCTAACAAGGTTCTTCCGAGCGTTCCCACTGCCTGATAACCTACGAACAAAATCGTACATTCAGGTCTCCAGAGATTGTGTTTTAAATGATGTCTGATACGACCGGCCTCACACATACCGGACGCTGAAATAATTACCTTTGGCTTATTGTCAAAGTTAATCGCCTTTGACTCATCACTGGTAACTGCCACCTTAAGTCCAGGGAAGCTGATTGGATTAATTCCCTGTCTCACAAGCTCCATAGCCTCCTCATCAAAGCAGCTTTCCTCATTTTCATAGAAAATGTTTGTTGCCTCAATGGCCAGAGGACTATCAATATATACCTCAAAATTCGCATATTCCGGAATCAAATCCTTTGCCTTAATCTCACGGATGAAGTAAAGCAATTCCTGTGTTCTGCCCACAGCAAAGGAAGGAATGACAACATTTCCACCCTTATCAAAGGTTTCCTTAATGATTCTGGTAAGAGAGCTGACATAATCCACTCTGCCACCATGACTTCTGTCACCGTAAGTAGATTCCATAACAACAATGTCTGCTTCTTTTAAGTACTGAGGGTCCTTGATGAGTGGCTGATTCAGATTGCCGATATCACCGGAAAATACAATCTTTTTATCCACGCCATCTTCACTGAGCCACAGCTCCACACTGGCAGAACCAAGCAAATGTCCCACATCTGAAAAACGAACCTGAATGCCATCTGCTACAGAAATGATTTCATCATATTCACATGGCACAAAATGCTCCAATGCTCCCACTGCATCATTCATGCAATACATCGGAACATATTCCTCGCCACCGGAACGCTTTGCCTTTCTATTTCTCCACTCTGCCTCAAATTCCTGAATATGTGCACTGTCTCGAAGCATGATATCACACAAATCTACTGTCGCCTTTGTGGTCAACACCTTACCTCGAAATCCCTTTGCATACATCAATGGAATCAAGCCGGAATGGTCAATATGAGCATGGGTTAAGAATATATAATCAATCTCTGCCGGCTCAAATGGCAATTCCTGATTCTCATACACATCCTGTCCCTGCTCCATGCCACAGTCCACCAGCATATTCTTTCCACATGCCTCAATACAGTGACAACTGCCTGTAACCTCGTGATCTGCACCAATAAATGTTAGTTTCATAAGAAAGCCCCCTTTTTATGTTCATTTATGAAGCGTAATACACTTTTTGAAGCCCTACCTTAAGAGCTTTAGTTTCTTTGCTACCCTTACAATCAATCTTCCCTTCGGAAATGCTAACAGCTGCTCCTCTGTAAATCCCCCGATTCTCATGAGCACGATAAAATAAACCAAAACCGAAAGCACTACTGACACAATCATTGCAATCACAATGGAAGGTATCAGCCTATACATCATCTGATAACTAAAGTACGTTACTACTCCCATTACCACTGCGGAAATCAGTGGCATTATAAATGTCTTTTTATATTCCTGTCTATAGTCCAAATACTTGTACACGGCACGATTATTTAACACGCACATAGAAAGCGAATATACAATCGTAGCCAGTAAAATGCCATACAATGTACTGTCTGTAACATACAAAACTGGAATCAGCACAATCAAATGAATACCCAAAGAAATGGCTGCATTCTTCATCGGTATATTCACCTTACCAATGCCCTGCAACACGCCATTGGTTACCGTTGACATACTGTAAAGCAAAATAGTAATTGCACCCATGGACAACAATCTGTGTGCCACATCCAAAGAACTCGGGAACAACAAATCCATAATCGGTTTTGCCAGCACTGCCATTCCCACTGCCGCCGGAATGGAAATCACCATGGTAAAACGCATTGCTTCTGATATCTTTAATCTGGCACCCTCTTTGTCGCCTATCTCATATGCCCCGGAAATACCCGGTATCATAGCGGAAGCCACCGCAGATGCCAATGCGATTGGTACATTTACCAAAACCGTATATTTTCTGGAAAAGATACCATAGAGTGAAACCATTTCTGCTTCAGCCATATCCTTCATTCCCATAATCCAGTAAAACACCTTCATGTCCAATACAGTACTGATGTTATAGATACAAGTACTCAGAATAACCGGTGTTACCATCAGCAAAATCATTTTAAAAATGCTGCCGTAACTGTCTGCAGGCTTCGGATCCTGCATGCAGGTTGCTTTGATTTTGCCAAGTCTCTTTGCATAAAAGATGAGCATAATCATAAGCCCTGCCAACACACCCGCTCCGGTTCCCAACGCACCACCGGCTGCACCATGCATCGGCAATATAGTCACATCCGTTGCTTCCACATACGGTCTCGTTAACACATATGCGGCTGCTACGCTGACAACGGCATTGATAACCTGTTCCACAATCTGCGAAATAGAGGTAGGCACCATGGTATCGTATGCCTGAATATAACCTCGAAATACACTAAGTAATCCTGAAAAGAAAATCGTTGGTGCCAGAATTCGCAGTGCAGGAATCGCCTGCTCTACATCCACTATCTCTGGTGCAAATATAAAGGTAATCAAAGCAGCAATGCCACCTACAACCACTACATATATCAATGCACATTTGAAAATACGATTGGCATTATTGTATTCCTTTAATACCAGCTTTGCTGAAATAATCTTGGATACTGCCATAGGAATGCTATAAGACGACAACAGTAAAATAATTGCATAAATATTATATGCAGAGGAGTAATATCCATTTCCCAAATCTCCAATGATTCTGGTAAGCGGTACTCCATATAACAATCCTATTATTCTGGTAAGCAGTCCGGCACAGGCCAATATAGCTGCCTGTAGCACAAATCCATTGCCTTTTTTCTTTCCCATAAATCTAAAGACCTCTTTATTGATTCTCAATCTGTTCCGCCAAATCATTTAAGTATACCCAGCGGTCCATCTTTTCTTCTAATGCCTGTTCAAGCTTTTCTTTTTCTTCTGTCAGCTCATTCAGTTTCATATATTGTGTCACACATTGCTCCATCTCTTTTGCAATGTCCTCAATACGTGCTTCTAACTCTGCTATATCACTATCTATGGTTTCGTATTCCTTCTTTTCCTGATAGGTGAATTTCAGTTTGTTCTCACGCTTTTTCCATGTATCCATAGAAGATGGCTTATTCTCCGCAACCACTGATTTTTCAATGGACTGTTTGCCATTCATAGCGCCCGTAACATCAATGCTCTCTTCTTTGCATTTCAGATAATAATCTGTATAGCCACCCTCAAATTGACGAATCTCACCATTTCCCATAAATGCGAATATCCGTCCCACAATACGGTCCAGAAAATATCTGTCATGGGATACGACAATCACAATGCCCTGAAACAAATCCAGGTATTCCTCTAACACCTGCAAGGTAGACAAATCCAAATCATTGGTTGGCTCGTCTAATATGAGTACATTAGGAGCCTGCATCAATACACTCAACAAATACAAACGACGCTTCTCTCCACCGGATAGTTTGCGAATCGGTGTATACTGCATCTCTTTAGAAAATAGAAAACGCTCTAACATCTGCGATGCTGAAATCATTCCCTTTGCTGTTGGCAAATATTCCGCGATATCCTTCACATAATCAATCACACGCTGATTATCGTCCATGTAAGCGGCAGCCACTACATTGCCGGAGTCCGTCTTTCCATAAACCTCCTGTGCAAAATAGCCTATCTTAATGGTATCTCCAACTTCTATATAGCCCTCATCAGGCTCCATATAACCACAGATGATATTCAGCAATGTGGATTTACCACAACCATTGCCACCTACGATACCAATTCTCTCATTGCGAATCAGCATATAATCAAAATCTCGAATCACCTGCTTATCATCAAACCGTTTTGAAATATGATGTAGCTCAATGGTCTTTTTGCCAAGTCGGCTGACACCGGATTCCAGCTGCACCTTCTGTTCCAATTCTGGCCTGGTGCGGTTCTGTAATTCCGAAAAACGTTCTAATCTCGCCTTTTGCTTTGTAGTTCTCGCTCTGGCACCACGTCTCACCCAGGCAAGCTCAATGCGGTAGCGGTTCTGATTCTTCTGCTCGATTGCCTGTTCCATGGCTTCTCTTTCCAACTTCTTCTCTAAAAAGCCACTATAATTGCACTCATAGGTATATAACTGATGGTTTGCAATCTCCACCATGCGATTGGTTACTGCATCCAAGAAGAAACGGTCATGGGTAACCATCAATAAAACACCCTTGTATTGCTTAATATACTGTTCTAACCATTCAATGGTCCATGCATCTAAATGGTTGGTTGGCTCATCCAATATCAACACATCCGATGGCAAAGCCAACACCTTAGCAAGTGCCACCCGTTTCTTCTGGCCGCCGGACAGTGTCTCAATATCCCCATCATAATCTGCGATGCCTAACTTGTTCAAAATATTCTTCGCAATATGCTCCTCAATGCCATCACCGTCTGTCACATACTGCAACACACTCTGATGGCTGCCAAAATCAGGAGTCTGTGACAAGTAAGAAATCCGCACGTGATTTCCAGTAATAATCTGCCCGGAATCAAAAGCCTCTTCCCCAGCAATCATTTTCAAAAGAGTGGACTTGCCGGTTCCGTTAATGCCGATAATACCAATCTTTTCACCTTCCTGTACACCCAGGCTGATATCGCGAAATAATACTCTATCCCCAAATGTCTTTGTAACATGTTCTATATTTAACACACTCATTATGTGACCTGCCTAATTTATCTGGATAAAATCTCTGTTCCAGTTTCTGTAACCAAAATCGTATACTCCCACTGGGCTGATGGCTTTCCATCTTTTGTACGAACTGTCCATCCGTCCTTTTCATCAGTCCATACATCTGCCTTGCCCATATTTACCATCGGTTCAATGGTAAATGTCATGCCTGGTACCAACAAATAGTCGGTATTTGGCTTACCGATATGACTAACCCAAGGCTCCTCATGAAAATCGATACCTACGCCATGTCCGCCAATTTCCCGAACAATGGTACAGCCATTTTCCTGTGCATAGGTATTGATGGCATAGCCAACATCACCTAAAAAACCGTATGGCTTTACGGCTGCGAGTCCGCGTTCTAAACACTCCTTTGCAACCTCTACTAACTTGCGTTTTTCCTCCGATACTTCACCAATACAAAACATACGGGAAGCATCACCATAATAACCATCATAAATCGTAGTGGCATCCACATTTACAATATCGCCACTCTTCAAAATAATATCATTGGATGGAATACCATGACAAACAACCTCATTTAAAGAAATGCATACACTCTTCGGATACCCCTCGTAATTCAGCGGTGCCGGTGTTCCACCAAGCTTTAAGGTGTATTCGTGCACCATTCTATTTAACTCTTCTGTATTCGCACCTTCTACCACATATGGAGAAATGTAATCTAACACCATGGTGTTAATCTCGCCGGCCTTTCGGATACCTGCAATCTGTTCCGGTGTCTTAATCATGTCATGATGTGGCACCATATGCCCTTTTCTTGCAAACATCGAAATTTTGTCATCAAATGCCATATGACAAGCCTTATACTTTCTACCACTACCACACCAACATGCATCATTTCTTCCTAACTTCATCTTGATTCCCTATTCTTTCATTATAAATTATTATTAAATATATATCATAAAAAAGAAAATAGACTGCCTATCAGCGACAGTCTATGTAACTTCCTATATACTACTTTATGGATATTTTGCCGCAAATTCTGCATCAGACATCTTAAATAACGAAACAGCATGGATAAAACCAGCCAATGCAGGAATCCCGGTTGACATAAACATCACACAAATAACACCCAAACCAAACTTTTTCAAATAGAAAAACTGTCCGCCTGCCCATCCAAACAAAAGTGCTAATAACGCAGCAACTAAACGATTCTTTGTAGAAAACGCATTTGTAGAATAGTTATTAAAATTGGTCTGCTGCCCCATGTTCACACCGCCGAAATTGGTATTAGAACCTGGGTTGTTTGTCACATAAATATTCTGAATTACCTGCGTCGCACCATTACTAGTCTGATAAAACTGCTGGTTAATGTCCATCTGATCATCTCTCTCAACTGCAGTTCCACAGTAACTACATGCAACATCATTCGGCCCTATCTGACCACCACAACAAGGACAATCTTTTGCCATACTATCACCTATCTATCATCAAAGACACAAATATGTAAGCCGATAAATTCCTTACCGTCAACCATAAGTGGAACTTTGAGCCCTTCTATATCACTCTTTAACTTAATATTACTGCCATGCACAGCCATAGGCGGTGTAATGTCAATAATAATTCCTTGCGTAGAGAATACAGTCGCAGCATTACCCATAATCATGTTACTCAACTCATTCAACGCCGAACATGCCATCTCATCCAGAGCCTCTACAGGCATACCAAACATCATTTTGCTGGCAATCAACTTGGCTGTATCCTCTGTCATAGAAAGCACAACCTGTCCTCTCATCTCACCAACAACACCTACCTGAATCGAATAAGTTAAATCAGGCAATTCCAGATTATGCAATTCTGGTTTGCCAACAGTCATCTTAATCTGCGCTACGCTATCTAACACGCTCATGCTCGCTTGCAAGAACGGATTAATATGTTTTACATCAATTGCTTTCTTCATGTACTTGCCCCTTTATATTTTTCCATCTCCTATGGCAATTATACCCTAGAATTTATTTGTTCGCAATGGTTTTTCAACAAAATTAAAAAGTCTTCTGCACACAACGGTTCCGCTATATAAAATCCCTGCATATAATTAACAGCCATTTTCTTCATGCGTTCCATATCATCAGCAGTTTCAACACCTTTGGCGACAACCTTTATACCTAACTGTCTCGCCATATCCAAAACGAAATGCAAAGCAACTTCCGCTTTTTCATTAGGCGTTTCCAAATGCACCAAACCCTTATCCAATTTTACATACTGGAATGGAAGAACCATAATAGAAGATAAATTAGCATATCCCTTACCATAATCATCTAATGAAAATGTATTGCCATAATCTAGTAGTGAATGCATATTGTCTTTCAGCATCATATCTTCCAAATGTTGTTCTTGCTCTTTCAATTCTAAATCCACATAAGAAGGTGCAATCTTATACTCTGCCATCAATGCAGTTAAATCTCTGACAATCTTAGTATTAGCACTCTGTGCACATGACAGATTAATATGGATGCGATTTAAATATTTTCCTAAGATACCTTCCTCTCTCATATAGGAAAATACTTTTCGAAATACCAAATGGCCTAATTCCACAGCTTGACCCGCCTCTTCTGCTATAGCAACTGCTAAAGCAGCCGGAATCTCATTTCCATCATCATCTCGCAATCGAAGCAATGCTTCAGCCCCATCATATCGATTCTCATTTACATTCCATATTGGTTGATAATATACTTCTACATCTTGGCTCTCAATTGCCTTTGCAACAGCAGCTTGAATTCGGTCAGCTTCCTGCTTCTTATACAAATGATTCTCGGTTAACATCAATTCGTGATATCCTCGGTCTATCATCTCCGGTACATAGAATTGCAATGCCGTTCTCAATGACTCATAATCCAAATCCAGTTCCTGGACTGGTATCTCCACAACATAGGATACTAGCTTAATCTTCACATTTGAAATATCATAATCATCTCTTAGTTTATACTTAACAGCATAACTAAAATCATGATAATCTTCTTCATTGCCTACAAAAATATAGGCCAACTGATAGGTATCTATCCGAAATAGTTTTCCTTCGGTAATCTTTTGCAATGCTTGCACTACATTTTTGAACAAAACCCTTTCAGAACCAGCACCAAATGTAGAACTAATTCCCTTAAAGTCATCAAAGCTAATATACAGCACTCTGACATCTTTTTCTTCTTCAATCAAATCCTTTAAATAGTATTCAAACGCTTTTTGATTGAAAATACCCAAAGAATAATCGATATGATTATCGGCATTTGTGATATTCAGGTATAAATAAACAGATATCATGATATAACATATACCATCCATTTGCCAATGCAAATCCAGCACCCAGTTCGTCATGAGGCCTACCAAAACCACAATTAAGAGCACAGCAATACCATTCGTTCTGTGCCTACTTTCTTTTCTAATCATGAAGACCATAAATACAGTAAGAAGCAGATATCCCATAGTCACAACAAATGCAACCTGTCTTGATACTCCTGCTATGATTACTTTTCCATTTGCCATACTATATTGCAATTCAAGTAATAGACAATAGCAAATACCAAAATAAGCCGGGATACAAGTTAAATGCATAATACGATGCATCTTCTGCCTATCACGAACGATTTCATCCAATACAATTAAAAATACCAAAACACCAATCCAAATATATGAGCATAGATACAATTTCATAATAAAATAGATGATATCTTTCTGCAGATAATCCAATTTGTATGCAACATGTGTGGAGAAGATGCTAATACACACGTTAAACAGATTGGTATATATCAACATTAGATATACGTTATCCGAAAAAGAATGCAATCTTTTCTTTGCATGAACACAATAAATCAGCAACGCTAGAATACACAAAGCCGCTAGCTGCATCTGAATATTGTACATCTTCTCACCTCCTTAACTTATTATTGTCACATTACACGATACCGTTCTTTCTCAAAACTGCTAAAAAATCCGCTTCACATACAGGTTTTGAAAAATAATATCCCTGTAAATAATCAACACCCAAATCCTCTAAATAGGTTGCCTGTTCAGCAGTTTCTACACCCTCTGCTACAATTTGCAAGTTCATTTTGGAAAACATAGATATAGAAGTTTCAAGCAAGATTTTTGATTTCTTTTTCTTCACACTATCCCACACCAATGTTTTATCAATCTTTACTAAACGGAATGGCATATTGATAACATAGTCCAAGTTAGAATAACCTGAACCATAATCATCTAGCGAAAAAGTAACGCCAAGTTCACGCATTTTTTCCATATTTTCCAACAATACCTTATCAGACTGTACCGCAGCTGTTTCCGTTATTTCCAAATTAATAAAGCCTGGTTCTATCTCATACTGATTCATGATAGAAACTAATTGAGCAGAAAGATTGTCCTGCATACATTGTACTGTTGATAAATTCACTTCAACATAATGGAAGCCTTTCTCCATCAATTTTTGTTCCTGCACAAATCTGCAGACATTGTGGAACACAATATCCCCCAACGTCAATATCAGACCACGTCTTTCTGCAATCGGAATAAAAATCTCCGGATTCATAAAGTTTCCTTCCAAATCCTTAATTCGAATTAACGCTTCAGTTGTGGTGAATCTCTGTTCCTTTACAGAATAAATCGGCTGATAGTAAACCATAACTCGCTTGTTAACAATTGCATCCTGCAATGACGCGACTATATAATCTTCATTTGTACGCTGACGTACTATTTCATCATTTAGCACAAGCAATTCTTCTGTACTCTGTTCCCTCAAATACTGTAAGAAAAACCATAAATCATCAGCAAAACTCTGCATATTTTCATAGTCTCCAAAACTCTGTACACTACCATATCGAATTACATCTGATGACATACTTGTAAATTCTGTGTGCAATTCCTGAAATACCATAACAAGTTTTTTATGAATATATTCTTCCGTCTCTGAAGATTTAGATGCCAACACAAATTCACCGGAATCTAACCTAAATATCTTCCCCACACGAAGTTCCTTCATACTAAGAAATACTGTGCGTATATATTGTTCAAACACTTTATTACCCAATCGATTCTTAATATATCCAACATCCGGAAGAGAGATAATGATAAGTCTTACTCCTTCACGACGCCTCAATGCATCTCTTCCCCACTCAGAAAATGCGTAATCATTCAATGCGCCTGATGCATGATCTAAATAATCATCCGGATTCTCCATCTCCATATACATATATAAAATTGAAATAGCAACACCTATAGACAGTATTGCGTACTCTTTCAACACTAATTGTATACTTAAAGAAATGCAAAGAAGCAAATAGAATACGATACCTGACGCATAGTATCCCTGTGTAATCTTTTCTCTATATCTGCTAATAAAGAAAAGACACACAAAACAATACACAAACAGACACACAACTATCATATTCACATACCAACCAGAGAAAAATCCAAGACCAATTGGCACAATCTTTGCGTTAGTCAACAATCCAATCAATCCAATAACCAAAGCTGGTATCGCCATTACAAAATATAACCAAGAATCGTTAAACTGCACCTTACGTTCCACTATCTTTACGGTATACAAAGATACTATATAGGTCAACCCCAACAATGACCATAAATATAACTTGCTAAACAATCCCGAGTTCCCTGCTGTTCCTAATTCCACAAAATTAGACACAGAGATATCTAACAAAATAGATACGAGCACACTAATTAACAGACAGAAAAATACTCTGTCTGTATCAAATACCATCTTTGTTTTTTTGACAAACATCACTAAAATAATTGTAACTAAAAATAGTGCTGTCAACTGCAAACTGATGCTTTCCATCCGTATCTCTATCTCCATTAGCATAATAATTCATACATTATTTATTTTATTACAGAACTATAGAAAAAACAAGCAAGAAAAGACCTACAATTCAACAGAATTGTAGGTCTAAAAAGTGATCCATTTACTTTTTAATTAACTTTGCTTTCTTACTCAGTCCCGCCTTTATCAAAATACTCTTGTATGTTTTAAATTGCTTCTTAGGCACCTTGACTACCATCTTGCTGTAGTAACTGCTACCAGCCTTGGTAAAGGCCTGCTTTCCAACAGTTTTAGCGGTTAACTTTGTAGAGGTAATTGTAATCGTCTTCAATTTCTTACAATTATAGAAAGCTTTTGCACCGATGTTCTTAACCACTTTTCCAATTGTCAGCGTAGTCATGGCAGTACAACCCTCAAATGCATTCGCACCAATTGTCGTGACCTTATCGGTAATTGTCATCTTCTTAAGTGCTACACACTTACTAAATGCTTTATTACCAATTGCCGTTAATTCCGCTTTCTTCGTTAAAGTAACCGTTGTGATTTTTTTACATCCTGCAAAGGCACTATCTCCAATGCTGATTGTGTTTTCAGGAATAGAAATTTTTTTCAAAACAACACAGTTATTAAAGGTCTTTTTGCCAATCTTCTTTAACTTGGATTTCTTGGCAAAGGTCACTGTCTTCAACTTCTTACATCCATCGAATGCACTGTCTCCCAGTTTCTTAACAGATTCTGGAATCGTAACAGAGGTTAATGACGTACATTTATAAAATGCTTTTTCTCCTATTGTTACAAGTTTAGAAGGCTTTTTAAAAGAAATCGTCTTTAACTTCGTACAATTCTCAAACGCACTGGCACCAATCTTTTTGATGTTATTACCGATGGTTACCTTTGTAAGTTTCTTATTGTTCTTAAATGCTTCATCATCAATCACAGTTACCTTATAGGTTACCTCGCCTACCGTAATAGTATCCGGTACAATCACAATCGTAGCATCCGGATCTGAAGGACCATTATACACAACAGATGGCATATCATCAGATTCCTCTTCTTCATCTTCCTCATCTGCCAAATCTTCATCGCCATCAAAATAGTCAATGGCATCTTCATCTGCAACCTCATAATCTCCGGTAATATCTTCGATTGGAGTGCCAACTTCTAAATCTTCCTCTTCGTCTACTTCTTCCTCATCCTCTTCTTCAAGCATAGGTATATCTTCTTGCATTGTATATCCACAGACGGTACAAGTGTACTTCATAATACCTTCTTCCGTTGTAGTTGCGGCTTGAACGACCACTCCTGCATCATAAGCATGAAGCGCTGCATTGATTTCTTCACCACAAGCACATTCCTGCCAGTGACTGTTTTCATCCTGCAACCATGAGCCATAAACATGTGTATGTACAACAGCAGGAATCACAACTGTCTTTACTGCACCACACATACATTTGTATTCTATCTCACCATCAGATTCTTCTGTAGCTTCTGTGATTACGGTTCCTGAATCCCATTGATGTGCGTCTTTGTTCTGAACGCCCTGGCAGTCACTATCCAAACATGGATGCCAATGATATTCTGCATCATATGCCCATGTTGACGCATAAGTATGATTTAAATTTACAGTAACTGGAAATACTACACAATTCCATGCATTATTCCAATCATCCAAAGCTGTCCAGTCATAGTTGCTCATATCCGTCGGTTTAAATCCAACCTGATATTGCGTACCATCAATCGGAATCGTACTACTTGTGGTAATCCATTGATATGTACCCCCTTCAACTTCTGGAAGAACAATATCACCTAATGTAAATCCACAGTCCTGTGATACACTTTCTAACTTTTCATAAGTAGGAATTGCTTTTTGAACAACTACCTTAATTCTGATATTTCTGACTACGGTATAATTTTCTGTATTATTTGGCGTATAGGTTGCATAAAAATGTTTCTCTCCCACAGCACCTACAGAAGTGGTTAGTGCTTTCTCCCAGGTGAATGTACCATCATTATCACCCGACGGAATCACCAAATCTCCTAAGGTTTGACCGTATGTAGCTTTTACCGCTTCCGGCACTACATATGTTGGAATACCTGCACATACCTTTACTGATACAGTAAAACTAATTACTCCATTACTGTACGTTGCTCCAGCATTGGTTGCTGCCGTTTCCCAATCATAATTTGTAGTATCATTTGGAGTAAACTTCATAGCAATATCGTTCAAAGTAGTGACTTCATTTCCTACAGACTGTGTACCATCTACCCAACTATAACTACCATAAGATGAATATGGAACGTACACATCAGCTAAGGTCTTTCCAATTGTAGTCTGCAAACCGGTTGGAATATTCCAAACTGGAACATTCTTCACTATAGCTCCTAATGTCAAAGTAAAGAAGGCAGATGTTTGATTCTTTCCTTTTACCACAAACTTAATTTCCTGTGGCTGCGCTGATGCCAAGGTAATGGTTCCATATAATCTGCCATAACGCAAATACAAGCCCTTTGGCAATGCAGATGAACTATCCACAGAGTAAACAACTTCACCTGTGCCTTCAATGTCATTTAAAATCTTAATCGCCGTCAAATCGTAAAGTGGTTTTGAGTAACTAAATGAATTACCTACCACCAACGGTTTATTCTCTTCTGTGTTCTCAATTGTAGCGGCTGTCGTTTCTAATTCAATCTTCTCTACTTCCTCAACTGCTTCATAATTCAATGAAATTACAAGTGGCTCTAAAGTACCTGTACCTGTCCATGTGCCATCTGACTGCTCCACTGCAGAATTCTGTGCAGAACCATATGTCACAGATGCCAAGGTAAATGCATCAGATTTTGTGGTTCCTGGTGTCACTGTGAAACTCTGTTTTTCTAAAACATATTGATTGGTGTCTCCTTCTAAGCCTGACGAAACCACATAGTCTCCACTCACAGTTACAGATTCAACCAAATGACTTGGATACTGCACATCCACAGCATAATAGATATTTGCATAATTTGCATAACTAGATACTGCACTGTATAACTGCAATTGTTTTGTAGTATATAAATTACCAAAATACTTGTAATAAGAAGACGTCTTTGCTGTATTGGTAAAATCACCAAAGTTTACAATGGTTCCTGAATTATTTAATCGGCCCGTACCTGAATAGGTTGCATTTTCACGATTCACAAACCATGCACCTGAACCTATTGACATCTGACCAGTATGATTCAAGGTACCATAATTATTCAGTGTTACGTTAGCACCAACTGAAAGTGCACCAACATTGACAACTGCATTTTCTGCAACTGTTACTTTTGCTCCATCCAATAAAGACAAAGACGTTGCAACAAAATCTTCATTTATTTCGTAGGTTCCTCCTAAATGTACCGCACCTTTATTGTACATATATGCGGAACCATTTACCGATGCACCACTATACATTGGAGACACCGAAACTGTACCATTTACCGAATCTGGCACATTGATATACAGATTATCGGCAGTACTTCCGTACAATGCATACAAGTTGCTACCTGAAACAGTTGCTCCCTCATCAACCTCTAAATTACAATCTCCCTTGATTGTAGTGGAATATGCTAAAAATGTAGAGCCCACTGCATAAGAACCAGACTTCCATCTCACATTCATATCCTTTTCAATGGTTCCACCATTCGCAAGATAGTTGTCACCTCTTGGATACCAGTATCCATCAATGGTAAGATTTAAATTACCCAATACCTTTGAAGCGTTATACATTCCATAGAAGTATGTGTAACTGCTTATAAAACCATAGTTGCTATTCAAGGCACCAATTGTGTAATCAGCATTACCACCAACCGTTGAATTATACAAGGTATAGAAGTAAACCTTTTTGCTGCTACTGCTAGTACCGTTAAATTTAACCTTATTTCCGCACATCATAGTGTAATTGCCACTAATTTCTGACTGATATGCTCCATAGAAATCTGCATAGGTAAAATGTCCATCGGTCATACTGAAATTATAATTCTCAACCTTGGCATTATATAAACCATATACATAACCGGAATAAGATGAAATCTTACCACCACTGATATTAATGTTTACATCACCGTTCACCACTGTCTTATTGACAGAACTACTTCCATATACACCATAGATTCTAAAAACATTTCCACCCTGCAAAGAGATACTGATGTCGCCATCATATGCTACCTGGTTATCGTTGTATCCATAAATTGTCGAGCCAGACAAATCATAACTTCTATACCCATTAATCACCAAAGGAATGTTATTATCAGCCAAACCATCATGATTATAATCCGGATAGATGATGGATTTTGCACTGTCAGCCGGGTCTTGCACGATTACAATAGAATGTCCCTTCAAATAAATAGAAGAAGTATATGCTGTTATATCTTTATTAATATCAACTGGAACATAACCCTCATCCACTACAGCGATGACAACATCTACTATAACACTAGTTCCATTTCTTCCCGTTACCACAAAGGATACGGTTGCACCAGCTTCATTTTTAACAGTTGGCGTTCCAATAACCTTACCATCCTGTAAGTTCAGTCCATTCGGAAGTGCACTTCCAGATTTTACTGCGTAGGTCATTGCAGTTCCATGACTTACATCAGTATCATTAAGAACTTCAAGCGCCGTCAAATCATACAGTGGTGATGCTGTAGTATACTTTTTGTTCAACACTGCAGTTGGCTCTGCAAAATGTTTCTCCACAGATATCTGCTTTGCCACATATTCTCCATGGATATTGATAGATTTTGCAGGCATCGTAAACTGAAAACTATTCGAACTAGCATTAGTTAACTCTGAACCATCCACGCTGTAATAATAATCATAGCCTTCCACAGCAGTCATCGTTACCGGAACCGAATAATTGGCAGGCAGATAATAGGTTGTCACTTCATTTTCCACTATACTCTGTATATATGAACTGACACTCAGTGTCGTTTTCGCCATACTGGTTGTCAAAGTCACAGGATAGTACACATAGGACCAATTATTCTCAGGAACAGTACCACCCATCATGAAAATATAACCTGAACCTGACATCGTAGTGACATTCAATGAACCCTTCAAATATATCTTGCATCCATAATTTTTGGTCATCTTGGTCGCATTCACAATGAAACCTTTCGGAATGGTAAGTTCACCAGAAACATTTACTTGCGTCGTATCGATGCTCTCATCCAATGTATAGGTACCATTAAAGTTTGCTGTTCCCCGATTATTATAATAATAACCCTCATAAGAGCAGGAACCTGATGTTGCAAGGAAATTACTTGCAGTAAGCGTAGCATCTGTTCCCACTACAAACTTCATGGTATCTAACACACTGGCATCATATAATCCATAGAATTTACCAACACTACCAGCATTGATATATACTTCCAAGCCAGCTCCATCCTTCAAAATTTTACCATTATAAACACCATAAATCGTACCAACGGTTCCACCATTCATGGTAATTCGTACTTTTTCACGTACATCAGCGTTACGAACACCATACAGTGTATAACTGGTCAAATCTCCAATATAAGCCGGCGTTGCATAATCTGCCGTTCCATTTCTATCGTCATCCAAATAAATTGCAGTCTGATTCTCCTGTGTTTCAACTACAACAGAATTGCCAGACAAATATATCATCTTATTTTCATCATCAACAATGATACGTCCTTCTTGATTTTCTTGTTTACTGTCACCTTCCGTTACAACAATATTTAAAACCATATCAACTACATATCCATTTTTACCTGTTACATGGATTATAGTGCGTTTTCCTGATTCATAGGCAACTGTTGGTGTACCAAGAATCTTATTATCCTCTAAAACTAAGCCTTCCGGTAAACCATTTGTACTATCTACTTCAAATGTAACTTCTCCATCCAATGCATCATTACTAATAGATACTGTTGTTAAATCATACACTGGTTCTTCTGCCGTATAGGTTGTATTTAGTTTTGCTACCGGATCTGCTACCGTCTTACCAAGCACGATAGGATTTCCAGTAATTACCACATCAACCGTACATGGCTTTGCCGCCATAACAAAACTATATACAGAACCGCTCACTGCCATATTCTCTGCAGCAGCATCCTCAAAAGTAGCAGTTGCCTGCGTCAAGCTGTACCCTTCATCAATGGTAATGGTCAATTTCGCAGTAGCGCCCACATAGGAAAACAGCTGTTCTCCACCATAATAATGCTTACCCAATGCACTGGTCAAACTTACTGTACCGCCCTTTTCGCTTGCATTTAATGTAACTGGATAATATACCGTACCAATGGTTTCGAGACTTTGAGTCATAGAACCACCATTCATGTAGACCACTGAATTGGCATACTTACCCTCATCAGACACAGTTCCTGCAAAAGGAGCATCCAAGGTTCCCTCTAACAATAAGCTTCCACCATTATAATATAGTTCGTCCGCTTTAAAGGTAACACCTTCTGGTATATAGTAATATCCTGACGTGAAATATGCAGTATCTACCTCCACATTCTGATCAAATTGATGCATACCACCATAGTATATAGCACCCTTATATGTCGCTGTGGCAGTTCCTGTATTTGTATAACTTGGATAAATATATGTACTCTCCGGAATCACACTCGAATCGTCAATATCCATTGTCAAAGTCTGATTATCAGTCAAATAGTTTGATAAATACAAACTACCTCCTGATGAGGATTCCGATAATGTCAATCCTGTAATATCTATATCTACATCCCCATGTTCTATGTCATTCGTGCGATACCAATATGGATACAAACTGCTTGCAATGATAGCACCATCAATGGTTACCTTTGTATTGCCCTTTGCACTCGTATAATTTGCACCATAAGTACTTCCATAAGAACCAGTACCATATGTACCACCTGAAAGCACTACATCTACATTGGCATCCGAAATAATTCCATTCACACCGTAGCTATACTTACCACTGCAGTTAACTAATTTCACAGTAGCATCATTACTATATTTTGCATTATTGACATTAATTCCATATAAGCTATCAGTAGACGCAACATTCGTAAGTACACTGCTGACAGTTCCTGTCCATTCACCACTTTCTGATTGCACACCATATACATATCGTGCACTGGAGTCATCCATAGTAACTTCTACATTTCCACCAACTGGACCTGTACTCATTCCATAAATATTATAGTATGCCTTAATATCATCCATATCCACCGTAACGTCACCGGCATAAGTACCACCACTTAATCCGTACACCGTATAACAATTGATGTCGCTCATAGTTATTTTGGTAGTTCCAAGTACTGTAACACCACATGAACCATAACTATAATTTCCACTAGATAAATTTTCATAATCCGGATTAATATTCTTGAAATTCATGGTCAAATCACCCTTCACAACGTTTCCGTTGCTTGACCAAGAGTACACACCATAGAATTGATAATAATATCCGCCATCTATTAAATAATCCACATTACCATAAACACTTGTACTGTACAAACCGTAACAATATACCATCTTATTAGAGGTATTATTATTTTTTATGCTTATATTGGCATTGCCTTCAACAATTGAGTTTTCTGAAACATAAATACCATTTTGCACACAACATTTATTCTCAATTGTAAATGTATAATCCTTCAATGCATTAGCATACTGAATACCATATGCATAACCTGTTATAGTCCCTGCTTCTATAGTTGCATTGACATTGCCTTTAATCTTGTAATAGACACCTGATGAACCATAACAATATGCAGCATAAACATAATTAACCAAACCACCCTTATATTTGAAGTTAAAATCGCCGCCTACTACATAATCCTTATTTGGATAAACACTTGAACAACCGTAAATATAACTATACGAATTACTAGTTTCAGGCACTCCGTAAGCATTCATTGTCAAATCGCCATCTACTGCGGAACCATACATTCCATACAAATAATTACAGTGTGTATTTTCTGTATTATTCACGGTTAAATTACCCTTTACCCACGAACAATATGCTCCATAAAATGAATTACCCCTAACATTATTCAAATATACATTCACAGAACCATCTAATTCAACATAATAATATGTACCATACAGATTATAAATATTATTTTGTGACTCTGGAAAAGTCTCCAAATCACAATTAATATCTATATTACCTACGGCCTGAATCGCAGGCTTTTCATCCGTTACATTACTGACGCCGTATATACCTACCAATTCACCTGTGATTCTTCCAGAACCTGTGATATCCATATCAATCACATTTTTTTGGTTAGAGCCAGCATGCAAAGTTGCACCGTATGAACATCGAAACTGTGCCAAAGTTCCGGCAGTAACATCAATATCAAGCAACACATCATGAGTACCATCAGCAGTTACACTTCCAGCATATACTAATTGCAGACTGGATATCGAACCACCTAACATGTCATAATCAATCGCTGCAGCGGATGTCCCCGTAAGTTCATAATTAACACTATTCACTGCAAAGAAATTACCAATGGTTCCACCCTTAATATCATACTGAATACCAGCAACTGTTGCATTCTTCACAACGACCTCACCGCCATATGCTGCCATCAAAGTACCAATAGAACCTGTATATGTTGATGAAATCTTCAAATCAGCAAAGCCAGCACCATTTACAACAACATTGGATGCATTTGACATAAATACAGTACCAAACGAACTACCTCCCGTGATATCCATAGTCACTGCGCTGGCATTAGTAACTGTAGCATTAGACGCCTGTAATCCGGTGATACAACCATTTGTTGAAAAAACACCACCATGAATGCCCCAGACAGTTGCACTACCATTAGTTACCTGGAGTTCAGATTCATATGCACCGTACCATGCCCCCGGCACTTCACCGTCATTTACCATAAGTGTAATCGCATTTTCATCTACAACTGTCATCTCACCCTGATACACACCGTAAACAACTGGAACAAAACCGCTGTTCATGGTAATGCGAATCGGAGTTTCCGTTCTTTGCTTGTACACACCATAAATAGTCGGTCCAGCAATAATATCCGTCGTATCATTCAAAGACACCATTTGCTTTTCATCATCATCTAAAACACCATCTCTATCCTTGTCAATGTAGATGTTGTTATAAGTAACAGAATCTGTTGAATTGGCTGATTTTTGAATAATAACAGAATTACCATTCAAATTAATACCTATTAGAGACTCACCAGTCTCATTGTATAAGTATTCTACCCCTTTCGACAAATCAACATCAGATAACTCATTTTCCCCCTCTGATGGTTCTGCAGCTACTACTTGTTTCATCATGCTTGTACCCGCATACCCGGTCGTTCCAACAAACGCTACAACCCCCAGCATCATAATAACTTGTAGCAAGCCTTTACCATGCTTTTTCATAAACCTTCTCCTTTCTCTCTTTACCATGTCTATATTCAACTTCGCATAATCGAAATATTGTATTTACTGCTAATATTTCATCTTATAATCCAAATTTGATTGTATCTAATTCAAATAAATTAAACAATAATTTTCTGATTTCTTTTTATTTTTCAGCACTATTGCCAAAATCGATTGTGAAAATAACATAACAAAAAAAGCACCCAGCAAACGCTGAATGCTTCTAGCAGGGGATGAGGGAATCGAACCCCCACCAAAGGTTTTGGAGACCCCTATCATACCACTTGACCAATCCCCTTTATATATAGAAAAAATCCATGTAACAATGATATATTACAAGGCTTTTCTCATTTTGTCAATCAATTTATCGTGTACTTTCAAAACATCACACAGAAACATCTAATGCAGAATTCGTCTTCTTTAGACAAACCCTCGACCGATTAGTACTTGTCAGCTACATGTGTTACCACACTTCCACCTCAAGCCTATCTACCTCGTAGTCTTCAAGGGGTCTTACAATCTTATTGATTGGGATATCTTATCTTGAGGGGGGCTTCACGCTTAGATGCCTTCAGCGTTTATCCCTGCCGAACTTGGCTACTCTGCTATGCACTTGGTAATACAACAGATACACCAGCGGTTCGTCCATCCCGGTCCTCTCGTACTAAG
>JAZSEY010000022.1:0-50762 GCA_045531905.1 Lachnospiraceae bacterium | reverse complement strand
CATCTTCATATCCAAGAATACTGTACATTTCTTCTGTAATATGAGGTGCAAACGGATTGAGCATTATGAGAAGGTCTTTAAGTTCCTTACGATTTACTGAACCTGTAGCATAAATTTCATTAAGAAGTGCCATCATAGATGCAATTGCAGTATTGAATTTAAGTGATTCAATATCCTCTGAAACTTTCTTTATAGTTTTATGGAATGAGCTTTCAAGTTCTTTTCTATAGTTTTCGCCATCAATAACCATATCCTGTAAAGCCCATACTCTGTCAAGAAATCTCTTACAGCCCTTGATACTTGAAGGACTCCAAGGAGCAGTCTTTTCAAAGTCACCTATAAACATTTCATAAAGTCTGAGAGTATCAGCACCATATGTCTTTATAACATCATCAGGATTTATAACATTTCCTCTTGATTTAGACATTTTCTGTCCGTCCTCACCGAGAATCATTCCATGTGAAGTTCTTCTCATATAAGGCTCTTTATGAGTAACAGCACCAATATCATAGAGGAATTTATTCCAGAAACGTGAATAAAGGAGGTGAAGTGTAGTATGTTCCATACCACCATTATACCAGTCAACAGGCATCCAGTAATTTAACTTGTCCTTTGCTGCTAACTCATCATCGTTGTGTGGATCAATGTATCTTAAGAAATACCATGAAGAACCTGCCCACTGTGGCATAGTATCTGTCTCACGCTTTGCATCAGCGCCACATTTTGGACACTTGCAATTCACATAAGAATCAATCTTAGCAAGTGGTGATTCACCGTCTGTACCTGGCTCAAAATTCTCAAGTTTTGGTAAACGAAGTGGAAGTTCTTCATATGGAACAGCCACGTTACCACATTTATCACAATGTACGATAGGAATTGGTTCGCCCCAATAACGCTGTCTGTTGAACGCCCAGTCCTTCATCTTGAACTGTACGCCGCCTTTACCAATACCCATCTTCTCTAATTCTTCAATCATGCGGGCAATGGAATCCTTCTTATTGGTATAACCATTTAAGAAGTCAGAATTCACCATCTCACCATCTCCGGTGTATGCTTCCTTCTCAATATCTCCACCCTTGATAACCTCGATAATATCAGCACCAAATGCTTTCGCAAAATCATAATCTCTCTGGTCATGTGCAGGCACCGCCATAATAGCACCAGTACCATAGCCCATCATTACATAATCAGCAATGAAAATTGGAATCTTCTTACCATTTACAGGATTCACTGCCTGAATACCCTCAAGTTTCACACCAGTCTTATCCTTGATAAGCTGTGTACGCTCAAACTCAGTCTTCTTGCTACATTCAACCTTGTATGCATTAATCGCGTCCATATTGGTAAGCTTATCTGCGTACTTCTCAATCAATGGGTGCTCTGGTGCAATTACCATAAATGTAACACCAAATAATGTATCTGGTCTTGTTGTATAAATCTGTAACTTCTCATCAATGCCATCCAAAGAGAAATCTACAAACGCACCGGTAGACTTACCAATCCAGTTTACCTGCTGCTGCTTGATATTTTCCGGATACTGTACTGTCTCAAGTCCCTGCAATAACTTGTCAGCATACTCTGTAATACGCAAATACCAAACATCCTTCGACTTTTGTACTACATCGCTATGACAGATATCACACTTACCGCCCTGGCTATCCTCATTCGAAAGAACAACCTTACAAGAAGGACAGTAATTTACTAAAGTCTTATCTCTGTATGCCAATCCCTTCTCAAACATTTTCAGGAAAATCCACTGTGTCCACTTGTAGTAGTCTTCCTCTGTTGTATCGATGGTTCTATCCCAATCAAAGGAAAAACCAACTTTTCTTAACTGCTCTGAGAAACGGGCAATATTCTTATCTGTAATCTCACGTGGATGTGTCTTTGTCTTGATTGCATAGTTCTCTGTTGGCAAACCAAATGCATCAAATCCAATTGGGAATAATACGTTATAGCCTTCCATACGTCTCTTTCTGGAAACTACCTCGATACTGGAATACGCCTTAATATGACCAACGTGCATACCAGCACCACTTGGATATGGGAACTCAACGAGACCATAGAATTTAGGCTTGTCGCCACCTTCTTTGGCTGCGAAGATTTTTTCCTCTTCCCACTTTAATTGCCACTTTGGTTCAATCTTTTTAAAATTGTACTTCATGTATAGCTCCTCCTCTCCACCGAAGGGTGGATATTTCTAATCAAAATCAAGGTTTTGGTGAAATAAACCTAATCTGCAATATTTTACCCCTGTATAGGGGTTTTGTCAAATGGTATACAGTAGTTTTCATTGCAAAAAACATTGACGCTCCCAAATACAAATACTATAATTTTCTCATCATATAAAACAGAACGGAGCATACCTATGCGAATTGATAAATTGTTAGCGGAACTAAATTACGGAACCCGCACCGAAGTCAAAAAAGATTTGAAAGCAGGCATCGTACGTGTCAATGATATTGTGGTAAAAAAAGGGGATTTCCAGGTGAATCCTGAAGTCGATGCCATCACTTATCAGGGTGCACCTGTGGTGTATTGTGCCTTTGAATACTTTATGCTACATAAACCTGCAGGCTATGTCAGTGCTACAAAGGATAATGTATATCCTACAGTCATGGAACTGATTCAAGATGCTGTAAGAGATGATTTGGCTCCTGTCGGCAGATTAGATGTAGATACCGAAGGACTACTACTGATTACCAATGACGGACAGTTGGCACACCGCCTCCTCTCTCCGAAAATGCATGTGGATAAGACCTACTATGCAGAGATTGATGGCGTTGTTTCAGAAGCCGATGTTACTGCATTTTACGAAGGTCTGGATATTGGAGAAGAAAAACCTACACTCCCAGCAAAACTTGAAATCTTAGAAGTCGATACCGAATCCGGTACCAGTAAAATTCATGTAACCTTGCATGAAGGTAAATTTCATCAAGTAAAACGCATGTTTCAGGCAGTCGATAAAACTGTAACTTATCTCAAACGCATCAGTATGGGACCATTGACATTAGATAACAGTTTGGCACTTGGAGAATGCCGACCTTTAACTGAGGAGGAACTACAGGCATTGAAGAATGTGTAGTTCTTTGATATTTTATGAATTCAACGCATTAAAGTGTTGACTTATTCAGACTAACTGTTAAAATAGGAATGTAACTAAGATTTTCACTTTGCAGAGTATTCTGCATAGGAGGTATATATGAATACAGATTTTACTCCATTTCAATCTGTGGGATTTATTGGGCTTGGACTGATTGGTGGTTCCATTGCTAAGCATATACGAAAGGTATTTCCAGATACACACATTTTAGGTTTTGACGTTGATACCATTTCTCTAGAGGTTGCATGCAATGATGGTACACTGTCAGAGATTACCTATCAGGTGGATGACACATTTGGTCAGTGCGATGTTATTTTCCTTTGTGCTCCAGTGCATTACAACATTGAATATTTGCAGACCTTAAAGAGTATTTTAAAGCCAACTTGCATCTTAACGGATGTGGGAAGTGTAAAGGGCGATATTTATCAGTCAGTAAAGGATATTGGCATGTCTGATTACTTCATCGGTGGACATCCAATGGTCGGTTCTGAAAAATGTGGCTATCAGGCAGCCAGAGAGACACTGATGGAGAATGCATACTATTTCGTTACTCCATCTCCTACGGTCAATCCAGAGAAGGTTTCTCATTTTTCTGAATACATACGTGGATTGGGCGCATTGCCAATTGTGTACTCACCAGAGGAGCACGATCAGGTAACTGCATACATCAGCCACATACCACATGTTATCGCATCCAGTTTGGTAAATTTGGTAAAAAATGCAGACGGCGATGGCTTGTATAAAGAGTTGGCAGCCGGTGGTTTCAAGGATATTACACGTATCGCATCCTCTTCTCCTACGGTTTGGGAACACATTTTATTAAGCAACCCAGACCATGTAAGAAAAGGCTTAGATGAATATATTGCTATGCTGACAGAGATTTCTGAGGCGATTAAAAAACAGGATGGCAAGGCAATCAACAATTTCTTCGCTTCTGCCATGACCTATAGAAACTCTGTACCAAACAAGGCTACCGGGGTTATCGAAACCCATTACGAATGCTTTATCGATATTCCAGATAAACCGGGTGCATTGAGCGAGGTTACCAAGCTGTTATCGCAGCATCAAATCAACATCAAGAACATTGGCATTGCCAACAACCGTGAGGAGCGGGAAGGTGCACTTTGTTTGGAACTCTACTTTGCACAGGATTTAGAAAATGCCATTACCATTTTGAGAGACCAGGGCTATCCTGTTTTCACAAAATAGTCAGAAAGGACAAACATCATGATATTCACAAGAAAAACAGGACTAAACGGTGTGGTTACCATACCGGGAGACAAATCCATTTCCCATAGAAGTATTATGCTTGGCTCTTTAGCAAAAGGAACTACAGAGGTTCACAACTTTTTGCAGGGAGCAGATTGCTTATCTTCTATCTCCTGCTTTCAAAAAATGGGAATTGATATCGAAAACACTGGCGATACAGTTAAAATTCACGGACGTGGTCTACACGGATTGCAGGCACCAACTGATATTTTAGACGTAGGTAACAGCGGGACAACCACACGACTGATGTCTGGCATCCTGGCCGCACAGAGTTTTACATCTATTGTCAACGGTGACGCTTCCATTCAAAAACGACCAATGAAGCGAATCATGACGCCACTTCGTCAGATGGGGGCTTCCATAGACAGTAATCTTGGAAATGACTGTGCGCCTCTTACCATCACAGGAAAGCCATTAACCGGCATTCATTATCAGTCACCGGTTGCTTCTGCACAGGTGAAATCTGCTATCCTTTTAGCAGGACTTTATGCCGAGGGAGAGACCAGCGTTACAGAGCCATATCTTTCCAGAAACCATACAGAGTTAATGCTGAAAACCTTTGGTGCCACAGTCATCTCAGAAGGCGTTACCGCCACGGTAAAACCGGCAACAGAATTACACGCACAAAATATATTGGTACCAGGTGATATTTCTTCTGCCGCATATTTTATCGTTGCAGGATTGATTACAGAGAATAGCTGTATCACAATCAAGAATGTGGGCATCAATCCAACCAGAGATGGCATATTAGATGTATGTAAGGCGATGGGAGCTGACATCACTTTGGTCAATGTAAAGGATGATGTTGGGGAACCTACGGCGGATATCATTGTGAAAACAAGCAATTTGAAAGGCACCACCATTGGTGGCAGTGTTATCCCTAAGCTGATTGACGAAATTCCAATCATTGCCATTATGGCATGCTTTGCAGAGGGCGAAACTATCATCAAGGACGCCCAGGAATTAAAAGTGAAAGAATCTAACAGAATTGATGTGATGGTCAAGAATTTATCCGCAATGGGGGCCGATATTGAAGCCACAGAGGATGGCATGATTATCCGTGGAGGAAAGACTTTACAGGGTGCCACCATCGATTCTCATTTAGACCACCGCATTGCTATGAGTTTTGCCATTGCCGGTCTGAATGCAGATGGCGAAACCAAAATCCTGGGAAGTGAATGCGTGGATATATCCTATCCGACTTTTTATAGTGACTTATTAAAGTTACAAAGTTAAGATATATGAGATATATTTTAACAAAACCTTGAGCCGCACATGTATCATGTGCGGCTCCCCCCAACAGTACAAAGTACCCCTAATAATTTAATTATCGATAAGACCCGTTTTGTGCCTTTTTCTCACGTTTTTCATCATATAAACGCTCATCTGCTATATCTAAAATATCATACAGGTCAATATCTGCACTACATTCAAATTCTGCAATACCAGTACTCATCTCAATCGGATATGGCTTATCCACCGCCTCATTATGACGGATGGTAATCTCAGCAATACGGCGTTTCATGATATTCTCATAATCATCGACACCAACCATTGCAAAAGCAACAAACTCATCACCACCGAAACGGCCAATGATATCTGTACTTCTAAAGGTGTCACGAAGAATGTTGGCAATCTCACGCAATGCAAAATCGCCTTCATCATGTCCATATTCATCGTTAATCATCTTCAGATTATCCATATCAGCATATACAATCAACGCCTTCTTGCCACGATTCTTTCGACTACTAATCGCATTGTGAGCATACTCTAAGAATCCACGGCGGTTGTATAATCCAGTCAACTCATCTGAACGAGAAATCTCATTCAGGAATTCATTGCTTTCCTTAATCTTATCTAAATGAAGCTGAAGTTTCTTCTGTGCTTCTCTCTGTTTTTCCAATAAAGCCAATGACTTTAACGCCGCTGACAATTGGAACGTAACAGGTAAAATATTGCTAAAATATTCATAACCTAACTCACTTAGAAGCAAACCATAAACCTCTTCTCCTGAGAACAGCGGTGATAACACCATGGTTACCCTATGGTCCTTAGGTAAATATTCATTATGTAAGATTCTCTCCACCTTGATTAACTGTTTTTCCACAGCGACTCCGGTAGCCACACCACCCTTGCTATACGCCTTAATCAGCATCTTCTTTGGGTGTATCCAAGCATCATGACGCCCTCTCGTCAAAGGTGTCTGGAAAGTATACAAATACGTACTTTGCATACCAATATCTGACAATTCCTGCAAAGCAGTCTCGTATGGAATCTCATCTTCTACATCCATAAGGAATAAATCTCCTGTCATACCATTAATCAAATATGACATCATCTCTATACGGTCTCTCTGTCCCTGTACCATCTGACTATTAGACAAAGCAAGATTACGATACATCTTTGAAAACAATGACATCAGCTGCATCTTATCTCTATCTTCTTCTAGCAAACGACTTAGCTCATATTGAAGCGAAATCAAAACATTAAAAAACTTCTCTGTATTAGTATAACGCAGTCTGGATTGTTCTATCACTTGAGAAAAAAGCACAAGTGCATCTTTGCCATACTTATCAAAATTCTTCTGTAATACCATCTCATGAATCAGCTTCATAAAGACAGTTAAATCATCTTTAATTGTAACCAGGGCAACACCACTAGCATAAACGCCAAACAGATAATCATGCACCTTCTGCATATCCAAACCGTCTTTTCTGTGTAAATCAGCAAAGCCTAATCGTCTTGCCATTCCTGTATAGTCAAATTTTTCACATCCACAGGATTCACGTTGCACAAACTGAGTTGCAACTACCAGATTCTCAACCTTTAACTCTCCTGTAGCTAAAAAGTCTTCTACACTCATCACTGCACGATAAGTTAACTCAGCTGCATTCGCATCTACTGTAGAAAGTGGCGGATTCATACTAACCGCAAATGGAGCATTATCAAATCCCATGACTCGCATGTTCTTACCTATCTCTATCTCCATCTCATCCAAAACCCGATAGCCACCTACTGCCATCTGGTCATTGGCAAAAATAATAGCCTCCAAATCAGGATTACGCTCTAGCAAGTCTCTAGTAACCTCATCACTGTCAGACTCAAAACTACCATATACCACCCTATCTTCTACATATGGTATATCATAAGCCTTTAACACGTCCTGAAATACCTGTAATCTCTCATTCGCATCTACATTGGTCTTTGGTCCACTGACAAAGCCAATCTTACTAACCTTATGTTCTTCTATCAAATGAGAAAGTGCAACACTGCAACCTGCCTTATTATCAAAAGTAACTGACGGATATCCCTCAATCTTTGAAAACAATGTTATAATCGGAATGTCCGGTAAATTATCCAAAAATTCTTTCTGCTTCTCAAAATCTGTTCTGCATGCAATTGTTCCCATAATCACGAATAACACATCCAAATTATTCTCATGTGCGAACTGAAAAATCATATTATATTGATATTCATACTTCGTGTGTTCATCATAGAACTCTGCAGAATCCAAATATCTACCAGGGAACACAAAAAGATTGGCATCCAAATTAATGGCACCTAACTCCGCACCTTTACATGCAAGACTTGTAAAATCATTATCTAAATCATCTACAAACAAACCAATGTTCAAGCGTTTCTTCATGTGCATCCTCCCTCATATAATCAGTGTGTTTATTAACTTAATATTTAAGCACACACACATTGACATTCTACACTTATATCGGAGTTTTGTCAACTAGTGTAGAAATTCCAACAAATTATTGTGCATTTTGCACAACCCTTTTTAGTAAAAAAAGAAGGACAAGCATTCTTATCCTTCCTAATCGTAAATATAGCCATCCTTATCAATCTTTACATGATAATTTTTACTCAATTTATTTAACTTATCAATTACTCTCTGTTTCGCAGAACCTTTTAATATCTTTGGTTGAAACGGTCGACTCTGACTATCTGTTGTCTGTACACAGGGAATCACTTTGACCTCATTGACATCCAGTTTTTTTCCTGATTTCACATAAAAAGTCTGCTGAAATATCATGGTATCCTTATCTTTTGGATTTGCACTGCCTCCGTAAACAAAGTTTCCAAGACCATATACGATATATGTATTTTTATACTTTTCTATACTTTGTAAGATATGTGCATGATGTCCTATCACCAAATCCGCACCATAATCCACAGCCATGTGACCTAACCACTTCTGCTTTGCATTGGGTGTAGATTCATACATTTTGCCCCAATGAAAACTGACAATCCGGATAACAGCTCCTTTTTTCTTCGCAATCTTTAAACTATCTTGAATTTGCTTCGCCGTTACACCTTCTAGAGCATTCCAACCAATAAATGCAACCTTAATACCACTAATCTTCTTATATGCAATCGTTGACTTATAACAGTACTTTACACCTGCATCTTTTAACGCACTTTTTGTATCTTCAAAGCCGTTTTCTCCATAATCCTTTGTGTGATTATTGGCTAATGTCACCACTTCTACAGAAGACTTTTTCAAAATATTGGCATATTTCTTTGGCCCTTTGTAGTTATATGATTTTTCTACAGGATAGTTATAGGAAGTTAAAGCACCTTCTAAGTTAGCTATGGTAATATCATCATTTTCCAAAACCGGCTTTACTTTTTTAAAAAAGTATGATGCCCCATACTTTTTATAGAACTGATGAAAGGTCGGTCTAAACCGATAATCTACCCCTAATGTGCAATCACCCACTGCACTAATGGTTATCAGTATTGTTTCATCTTCCTTTTTCTCGTCTGGCTCATATACTCCTATATATGCATCTTCCTTACCACATACAGTTTTGTCTGGGATCATGATGAAGGCCATACACAAAACAACTATCCATATATACTTATTTTTCCTCAATATATGCCCTCCTATTGGATAAACATTGCATCTCCAAAGGAGAAGAAACGATAGCGTTCTTTCACTGCCTCTTCATAAGCATTTAAAATGATTTCTCTACTGGACAACGCTGATACCAGCATTAAAAGAGTAGACTCCGGCAAATGAAAATTCGTAATCAGCGCATCTACCACTTTGAATTGATAACCCGGATAGATAAATATCTCCGTCCAACCACTGCAAGGACGAACAAAACCATTTTCATCTGCAATGGTTTCCAAAGTTCTTGTGCTAGTGGTACCAACGGAAATAACTCTGCCACCGTTTTTCTTTGTCTCATTAATAATATTCGCAGCCTCTTCATCCATCTGATAAAACTCAGAATGCATGTGATGCTCTAAAATATTATCCACCTTCACTGGTCTAAAAGTACCCAAACCTACATGCAATGTCACTCTGGCAATCTTTACACCCATGGTTTCAACCTGTTCCAATAACTCATTGGTAAAATGCAGTCCGGCTGTAGGCGCAGCTGCGGAACCATCATGCTCGGCATATACTGTCTGATAACGGTTCTTATCCTCCAACTTATGTGTGATATATGGTGGAAGTGGCATCTGTCCCAGTTTGTCTAGCAACTCTTCCCAAATGCCGTCATACTCAAAACGAATCAGTCGATTGCCTTCTTCTACAATATCAATGACTTCGCCTACTAACAATCCGTCACCAAAGGATACTCTGGCGCCAGGCTTCATCTTCTTTCCCGGCTTCACCAAAGTCTCCCATACTTTTTCTTCATGTCGTTTTAACAATAACACCTCAATGGAAGCTCCAGTATCTTCCTTTACCCCCATCAAACGGGCAGGAATTACCCTCGTGTTATTTACCACGAGGCAATCCCCCGGACGCAGGTATTCTACTACGTCATGAAAATGTCTATGCGCAATCTCACCTGTCTCTTTATTTAATATCATAAATCTGGAACTGTCCCTTTTCACAAGCGGATCCTGGGCAATCAATTCCTCTGGTAAATCATAGTAAAAATCTGATAACTGCATTCTCTTAACCTCCATAAAACCTATGTAAGATAATGCCATGTTTTACAGGTTTGTGCAAGCATTTAATCTTCTGCAGCATTATAATACGCCTGGAACGCCTCATATAGATTCGTGTATTCACAGCTCACAGTATTCTCGTATTTACCAAAGGAATCTACAAACGTATCATAACTGCCTTTATCTACCGGTTCTGTGGCAGCAGGGTTCTCTTCATAAGAAACGTAATAATTATATTCCCCCATAACATCCCACGATTCTGTAATATAAGCGCCACCGGCATATACAAATGCCTCTCCGTCAAATTCATAATAGTCATGGTGTGAACAACTACCATTCATTCCAGAAAACAAGATTTCACCAGTGCCTGCTTTATAAGAAAGAAACGCCATGCCCCAATTGGATCTGACAATTTGAACAGAACCATTATGATACTTTAACACAAACTGTTCATCAACAATCTGGCAAACTAGCTCTGGCAGATTGTCTCCGTCAATATCAACAAAATTACAGCAATCATAAGAAATCTGTTGATTTCGAATATAATTCTCAAAAGCACTTCTTATCATCGCCCTTTGGGCTTCCTCCGAACCTTCACGATAATAGTAGCTACCAGTGCCACCGCCACCACCATTCCAGTAAGTATCTGCACAGATTTGATTTTCGCCTTCTAAACGATACCAATCGCCACCGTAACAAATCTGCATCTGTTCTTCCACATACAAATCCTTTGCTGGTGTTACATAATGAATTATCTCTACTCCATCATACAAAACAATCATAGGCTTGTCTTTATAAGTGCAAGTTGCATGGGTGTCCTGGGAATGCACCAAACCACAAGCCTCATGATACTGCATAGTCATTAGTTTGTCCGCATTCAATTCTTCAAAATCATATACTCGATACCAATTACCTTCCAACTTTGCATGAATATCCCGACCAACCTGACTGGCAACAAACGTATAGGCATTCGTAGTTTCTACTGTATTAGTTTCACGACTAAAGATACATTCATGCAATACAATAGTTCCATCCGACTGTGAATCAATGACATACTGTGTATATGTATTCACCATCTTATATGGTGCCACTTCCATATAACTAAGATTACCATTTTCCCATGTTACTTCATAATTACCTCTAGGATTCAATATTTCAAGACCGCTGCCATTCACCTGCAAATACACAGTCAAGCCTTCCGTACCACCACTGGAAGAATAACCAATATACATTCCTGCTCTCTCACTCTGCCAATATCCAAGAAGCGGTGACTGTTCACAAATCAATTGCATAAGGCAATTCTCGTATACAATAGCCGGTTGCTCCGTTTCATTCTCTCCTGCAAGATATCTTGTGCGGTCTGTCTGACTACTTGGATACAATTGCCACTCCTGTCTATTGTTTGCATCTGCCACGAACACTTCTACACTGCCGCCCATCACTCGAAATGCAAATCCATCTGTCGCATATCTGGTATAAGCCACTGTTGGAAGTTCCTGTCCAAGCCGTGCCAAAAACTCATCCCGCACCACCTGAGGCAAATATTGAAACTCATGGTTCATAGTAATCACCATATTCTCATATGGTATAAATGCATTATAAACGGTCTCATTTCCTAAACTCACCTGCAAAGCCGTAGCAATTGCCTTTGCCATCTCTGCGTCCTGATTGACCAATACTTCGCACACATCATCATATATTTGCGGTAACAAATACCAGCCATTCTGATACCGATATCCAACCAATACGGAAGACAGTTTGGCACCTTGATATTGCCACTCCATTTCCAGCACTTGTAGGGAATCCAATTTTACATGTTGATATAAATCACCAAACTCCAGTTTTATTCTCTCTTTCAATGCAGTTTGAAAGCCCTCACTATAGGTCTTTAATTCAACAATTCCTTTTGCCTGAAAATTCGCCATCTGACGCAAAGCATCTGCCGCTGCTAAATAATATTGCTTTTGTTCACCAGTCAACACTTTCTGCACCTTCCCTGGCAAGAACACATCCAACAATGCTTTCCCATTTCCCTCTGTTGCATATTCAATAGCCCCGTTTTGCAACGCTTCTACCGCTTCATTCATACTTCTATTTTTGCTATGATAAACCAGATTGCCAATCCATAAAATGGCAACTACAGCCACCACGGCTATGACGGCTATAATTCTCTTGTCTATCCCTCGTTTTTCAGTCACAGTTTCCACTGTTTCTTCTGTTGATTCTTGCATTTCTTCATTCATAACACATACTCCTCATACCAAATCATAAAATGACCTCGGACCACAACGTGCCCGAGGTCTCTGTTTCCTTGTTATTTCTTAATCTTAATTGATTTCTTTGATGACCATGATGAATAAATCTTCTTACCACTTACAGTCTTATAAGAACGTATTCTTACATAATACTTTTTGCCCTTCTTTAAGCCCTTCACAGTCTTCTTGATTGTCTTATTCTTCTTGATGTTAACCTTCTTCACTGACTTTTTAAATGACTTGTCAGTAGAATACTGTAATTCATAACCTGTTACATTGGCATCACGATACCATTTCATAATTAGCTGTCTCTTCTTAGATGACAAGTAAATACTTGGCTTCTTAGGCTTAACAGTAATGGTAATCTTAAAGGTTTTGCCAAAGTAGTTATCTGTTTCAGCTAAGATAACTGAAATGGTTGCTTTACCTGGCTTATAAAGAATTATATCACCATATTTCTCATTTACAAATACTGTCTTAGGGCTAGAACTCTTATACGTAATAGGATTATCAGCTCCATTTGTAATCCATGCGTCTAAATCGAAACTACTATCTCCATATGTCTTTTTATATGACTTTGTATAAGAAAGTTCTGGTGTACCTTTTGTAATGGTGAAGTTCAAGGTAGTGGCACCCATATACATGTTTTCACCAGCTACAATTACAGAACCGGTACCTACATTGATGTTGTTTGCGTAAGTCACCGTATAGTCTGTACCTTCCACCAATGACTGACCATTATATGTAACTAACACTGCCGGCTTCTGCTCACTACCGTTATAAGCAACTGTATTGGTTGCCAATGCAGCCACACAATTTGCAAAGCTGATTCCCTTTACAGGAAGCGGGTATACAGAATCACTTCTCTTCTCCCATAAGAACCAATCAGCATTACTTCCTCTGTTAGCATTTAACTGTGCCACAAATGCGTCTGATGACATATAGGAAGCGGCATAGACTTTATTTGTGTCATTTGGACGTTCTGCCTTTCCAAAAGAAGTCTCAGCTGATGTATCAAGACAATAACAGTTGGCTACTACGTCAGAAGTTTTACCTGCAATACCACCGACATATATATCATTATATGAAGAGCTTACTGCACCAGACACTGCGCCCGTATTAAAACTGTTTTGCATTCTATTTACCCATCCTGCTACACCACCTACACAACACTCGCTACTAGCAGCTGTGCAGGTAACACTTGCCGAATTACTACAGTTGTAAATATAAGAAGCGCCACCAACTATACCACCAACTGCACCGCCAATAGGATATCCTACTTTGTTAGCAGTTACCGTACCACCTACCACTGTACAATTTTTAACCGTGCTGGCTCCATCCTGACCGCCCACAATACCTCCAACATAATATACTCCTGTAGCTTTTATAGTTACATTATTCGTGTGACAATTCTGAATCGTACCACCATACGTGCAACCAACGATTGCTCCCATATAATCATATTTCTCTAAAACATCAAAGGTTGAACTTTTAACAGTGACATTTTTAACCACTGCCGCACTACCAATACTACTAAACAGACCAGAACCTTCTGTCTGATAAATGCCGGAAATACTATGCCCACATCCGTCAAAGGTACCACAAAATCCCCAAATCGAGGTATAGTTTCCTGGTAAACCATCAAACACAATATCATTTGCCAGTTTTACCACTCTTCCAGAAAAACTATTACCATTGTTTACCAGATTTACAAACTCTTTGAAGCCTCTTGCATCAGAAATCACATACTCTGATACATCTGTGTCCTGTGATACCACATTCGTCACATCCTGTGCCGCCTGTACCTCAACTGCAGGCACTGTTGCAAACGCACTACATGCCATAGCTGTAGCCAAAGCAAAGGCCGCAATTCGTGTCTTAAATTCTTTCTTTCTCATCGCTTGTCCTCCTGTTATTTTATCCTTATTGTAATTTTTGCTTTTTTATTGGTTCCATCTGTTGTAGTAACCGTTATCGTAACTTTTTTACCCTTTCCAGCTTTCTTTGCAGTAACAACTCCTTTGCTATTTACGGTTGCATACTTTTTATTGCTGGATGTCCATATTACCTTCTTGTTAGCAGTCTTACCAGTTGTCTTGATTATGGTTTTTAATGATAGTTTTTTGCCAACCTTTAAGGTCTTTGATGCCGCCTTGATTTTGATACTTTTTACGGCGTGTTTCACAATTCTGATTTTATAAGTAGCCACTACTCCACTGCCATCTTTTGCTTTTGCTGTAATTGTTACCGTCTTTCCTGCACCAGCCTTTTTTGTGGTTACCACACCCTTGCTAGAAACTGTTGCATATTTCTTATTGCTACTTGTCCATTTTACATTTGTATTTGTGGCATTTTTCGGAGTTACCGTTGCTGTCAGTGCAATCTTTTTGCCCGCTGAAATGGTTTTAGAAACACCTGCAATTTTAATCTTTTCCACTGCAACTGTCACAGCTGGAATTTCCTCAACCTCTTGGTGACCACACCAAATGCAAACCCTAACTTTCTCGCCTTTTTCTTTATCTGTAGCTTCTTTTGTCACAACCCAATCACCATATACATGTTCTTTACATTCACCTAACACCTTAATCTCACCAGCATAATTTGGATAATCAAAATACAACCAAATCGGAACCATACTATGTGCATAAGATGCCATATATACAACAATCTCTTTCAAACTAGTGCAAGTATAATCAAATGGAGCATTTGCATCTTCATTTGCTTCTAAACCAGCTGGAAAGGTTATACTGGTCAAATTAGTACAACCTGTAAATGCATAAATTCCAACCTTCTTTATATTTTCTGGTATAACAATACTGACCAATCCAGCACAGTCTTGATACGCCAAGCCGCCAATCGCGGTTACAGTAGCCGGAATAACGGTTGTCTCACATCCTCTAAACAATGTATTTGTCGACGTCACAACAATCGCATTACAATTATTTCTGCTATCATATACGGTATTCCCTTCAGCCACAGTAATACTTTTAAGTCCAGCACAACCAGAAAACGCATATAAACCTATTTCCTTTACAGAGGCAGGTATATGAATGCCCTTTAAACTAGCGCAGTCTAAAAATGTATTACTTTCAATTTCAACAACACCTTCAGGGAGATTTATTTGTTGTAAATTAGAACATCCAGAAAATGCCGATTTTCCAATACTGGTCACTGATGACGGCAAAGAAAGCGAAGTAAGCCCTGTACAACCTGAAAATGCAGACTCGCCAATTGTTGTGAGTTTCTTTGGCAATACAATATTGGTAAGCGAAGTACACTCCTTAAATGCGGAAGCTGCAATCGTGGTAACAGGCATGCCTTGTATCTGACTTGGCAGAACTAGGCTACTATCTGTTCCGGTGTAACCAGTAATCGTCATGCAACCGGTATCAGGATTACCCCTATACTGCAAACCATCCGGAATTTCCTCATAACCTACCTCATACAATGTAAAATCCACACTAATAACATCAGAACCATCGCTTACACAACACACATATATTTCCTTATTCTCTGTGCGTTTCACTACCAAAGAGTTTTCTGTACACTCCAAATCCCGTTGTACAGTACGTTCTCCATTGTAGTGATACCATTGATACGTTAATTCATCAGAAAGAAATGCTCGATTTTCTCCCACTGACAAAGTCAATTCCGTTTCTTCATCACAATAGATACTATATTGTTCTACACCGTTAATCAGTCCGGCTATTGGACTTACAGTTTCCGGCATCAAATAAAACCAAATCTGTTCAGTAACATTTCCATCACTTACAACACAATAATATTTTTCATTTCCTGTCCCTTTTGTAACAGTATACAAATTACTGGTATTATTTAATTTAATATCACCAGTTTCAGCGTACTGATACCATTCATAGCTGACATTTTCTTCTAAAGATGTCTCTGCTTCTACTAAAAGTGTCAAGTTGGTTCCCACAGTTGTCTGCGTATGACACACACTTTTCCCATTTATGCTTCGTTCAACATCCAACGAGTCCTTTGGCAGCAACGTAAAGTAACAATACACCGTACTGACACTATCCGTAATTGTAAGCCGAAATTTTTCTATTCCCATTCCTTTTATAGGTCCGATATCTTCGAACTCACCGTAATCCGCATAGAATTCATATTGCTGTGTAGTCCAATTATATTCTTCCCACGTGCCGGTAATTTCCGCATCTGCAATCGAAGAAGTAGCCGTTGCAGTCATAACCACTTCATCCTCAACATCATACGAATTCTCCGTCCTCTCTTTTCCGCTCAAATACTGCACTACAGTAAGCGTGCCATTCGTTTCAGCCTGTACCTTTGGCGCAATTCCCACAAAAAACTGTAAGACAAGGCAAAAACTTATGATTATACATGTTAGTTTTTTCATATTTTCCCCTTTCTGCATATAAGTTAACATTTACATCTCTCATCCAATTGATACTAGCACAATAAAAAATGCAAATGAATGCCATTGTAAGAATTGACATCCATTTGCATAAATTAACATCTATTTCTTTGTTTTTACTGTTTTCACCTTAGACCACTTAGAGTATAACTTGGTATTTTTCCCTTTTACTTTCACTGTCTTGTAGGTACGAATACGTACATAGTATTTTTTCTTTGCTTTTAATTTAGATATAGTCTTTGTTATCGTCTTATATTTACCAATCTTTACTGTCTTAGTGGTCTTCTTAGTAAACTTTTTATTGATAGAATACTGCAATTCGTAGCCAGTCACCTGTTTTGACTGCTTTTTCCATTTTGCCGTAAATCCTTTTTTCTTTGCTGTTATTTTAGTCAAGCTGGTTGCTTTTGGCAAAATGGTAAAGGTTTGTTCTTTGACTCCTGCATATTTGCCCTTAAAGGTAACCGTCACAGAATAAACTCCAACATTTTTTCTGCCCTTTGCATATTCTACCACATAATCGATATTTGAAACCAAACGAGTTCCCTGGCTATCCTTTACTGTGACCTTTGGCGTCTGCTTTTTACCATTATATGTATAAGAAAGTTTATTCAAAGTGACAGACTGGATTCTTGGTATCACCTGAGAAGCAACAATGACCTCACCACAAGTAGAACAATGACTACCTTCTGTGCTTCCATCCTGATCAAATGATGCCGCCACTGGCGCATCTACAATAATAGTATGCTCATGTGGAGGTGTCACAATACCATCATCTACCGAAGGATTTGCTGTATCTTCATCTGGTGTCGGTGTACTTGTAGAGACTTCAGCTGTTGTCGGCTCTTCCTGATCCGTTGTTTCGCTGGTAGATGATTCAGCTGTAGATGTATCCTCAGTAGACTCCTCTTCCTCAACCTTTTCATCGATTGGCAATACTACATAATCCATGTTATCAGCCATGAAATCATCTTGTTCTGCTCGTACCACTACATAATACGATGCCTCGTCCGTATCTGATACCTCAAATGAAACCAATTCAGAATGTAAAACAGCCAATTCCTCTATCGTTACCGTATCAACGATTTCACCATCTTCTGAACCTTTTCGCAATTCTACAACAATTTCATTTCGAACATGCAAACCATAGTTTGCAATTTCGGAAAATATTGTATATTGGTTAACTTGCATTTTCTCATATTCAACATCAATCACAGATAAGTTCTCATACGACAATACAATTTGCTTTTGATTATTACCTAAATTGCTCTCTGAGATTTCAGGTATTTCGGCATATGCAACAACGGTTTCATCTATCAATGTCGAAGTAAATGTGATTGGAATTTGTACTACGATACTAGCTCCCGGAGCTAATTCATCTTCTAATACATAAGTAGATAAAACATTATCTTCGATATCCTTTAACTGTACCGTAACATCTTTTGCATGATTTGTTCCCAAATTCTCCACAGTTACATCAACATATGAATCCTTTTCTTCAACCAAAGAACTCTTATCACAATACAGATTCGTAATTGCTATATCAGATATCGTATTCACGGTCATTAATCTCAATGTTGATTCCCCATAAGGCGATTCCATATTGATTGCATCTGTTTCCTGCTGATTATACAATATTGTAATTTCACCCGTATCAGACACCGTTGCTTGAAAGGACACCACGTTTCCGAGTGCTGAAATTAATACTATTGGGGCCTCCCACTGTCCTGTTAAATCATTAAAATATGCCATTTTCAGGGATGAACATAAGCCCTCCGATTCTGTATATACAACTGCTTTTTTATTATTTACCAAAATCATTTGATACTGTTTTGCACGAATCACTTCCTGCTGAGTCGTCATTCCACCATGCACAACACTATTGGAATCGGACCAAAACAATGAATGATTCAAATAAGCTGGTGCATAGCACGGATTTAGTGAAAAGGACTTCGGTTCACCATTTTCATAAACACGCATATCTTTTGTAGTATAATCGCCATCTACATCCACACTGTATGCTAGTTTTACTTCTTCTTTATAATCCAATGCCAACCCGTTAATTGCATTCAAGCCCTCATATTGTGTAATAGGTTCTGTCCAAGTTCCATTTTCTAAAGTCGTAAGCACAATGCTATTGGTGTTAGTATTACCAAAATAATTATTTTCTTGATTTCTTACCCAAGCCAAATATACATGATTACCATCTCCACCTAACGACGGTGTCATATCCAAACCATCGTTCGCAAACTCGGTTTTGACAAAGCCTGATTCCTGTGAAAATGTAGCTACCGCAATATCCAATGTCGCAGCCACCTCATTTAATGTCATGCTCTGCTGATCCTCTAACACCTCATTAACATTCTCCCACGCAAGGTATACTGTACCACCTATTTTTTGCAATATAGGAGAACTATCCATTGTGCCATCTGCATCAACCTCTTGAGGAACACTCCAATCACTACCATCATAATAAGAATAGTATAACACTATACTGCTAGTTGCATTCTCCGAAGAATCCAGCCAAACAGCTAATTTTTTATTTTCTTCAAGTGCAACGTACTGCACTTTAGACTGGCGATAGATATTGCTTTGCATCTCAAACACATCATAAGCCACACTATCATTTTCCACACTGTTATTTGCCAAAAATTGTCTTCCTGACTCAATATAAGAAAGGTCCTGCACCTCATATTGACCGGCATCATATAACGCTGTTGTGCTTGTCTCAGATAACTCTATCACACCACCAGACGATTTTGGTAAATCCAAAATTAATTTGTCTTCAATCGGTGTCCATTTAAATATTTCTAAATCATATCCTAAAACAGTTCCCGATATATACCCACCCAATGTTGCATATATCTTAAATGTATCAAAATCCAAATAATTGATATCCCATACCGGACTCAGTTTTCCATTAACTCCACCACTTAATCCAACAATATCTTTGTGTCCTACACCAACTCCAACCTTCGCCTCGATGTCTCCTTTAAACACTCCATCTGGTTGCAGTGTCATTTTATTATTATTTGTATCTTCTTCAACCACAATATCTAAAATAGCTTTTAAATCAGCAGCAAATGCAGCTTCTAAATACAATGGAATTCCAGAAAATGTAAACGGAATATCCTTATCAAAACTAACCTTAGGTCCAATATACACGCTACCATTTCTATCTGAAATATTTCCATCTTTATCTATAGTAGCCTCTACGTATCCCATAATTGAAATCGATGCATCAAAACCAAATTTGCCTGCTGTAGGCTTTGCACCAAACTCTCGTGCTAATCCACCAATAGAAGCAGAACCATTTAACCAGTTTCCTGATTGCTCTTTGAATTTCTGCACAAAATCCTTAACTTCTATTTCTAAATCTTCTTTAGATGTTCCACTTCCTGATACCGAGCATAAATCTACACCCACAGCTACTCTCAGTTTTCGTCCATCTAAAGAAACCGTTAATGGAATTTTGTCTCCTAACGTAAGACCTACCGGTAACTTATCTAAAATTTCTGGAAAATCCGAAGATTCCAATTGAGTATTAAACGTATCGCCTAACGAAAAATTAATATCATCCAAGGACTCTAACGTGTCAGATGTTCCCCTTATTTTTAATTCCTTTGTAGTTGTTTGACCATCAGTATTTCTCGCTTCAACATAGAAAGTTTCCGTGACATAAAACTGCTTACTTAACACCAAAGACACTTGATTATCATTAAATCTTATGCTTGTTGTTTTCTGTTTTAAAGAAATATAAGATTCCTCACTATCTCCCCATTCTACTTCTACTTTAAATACAGATTCCTCTGTAGTGTCAGCTTTCACAACAACACTTTGACGTAATACATCTGTATCTCCTAGCCAAACAGCAGTAATGACAGGTTCACCATTTTTTGATGCAGGATATAAATACACTGTGTTATTTTGTTTTATCTGCTTTCCACTTACTGTTTTTGTATAATATCCATCATGCGATATTGTAACCACATCTTCATCAGCTAATGGCATCTTAATATAGCCACCAGAACCTACTGTGTATTCCTTTTCGCCACACACCACTTTGGCACCTAGACATGTAACCTCATATTCCATTCCATTTTCATCAACTTTTACACCCATTACCCGATAATGAATCTCTTCCAGTTCTGTATCAGTTCTATCTGACAATGGTTTTCCTATGGAAAGTTTTAACAGCCTTTTTTCAACAACTTCTCCATTTGCATCAAACAACACAACATAAATATTACGGTATTCCTTAAACAAAGTAGCTGGTGTGATATCAACAAAAGCACCACCGGCATTTTCAAGCACAGCAACATTTTCCTGCATCACCACTACCTTGCCCGGTTCTGCATCCTGCCAATCTGGTTCCACAAGAATGGATACTGTTTCTTCTGATTCCGGTTCAATTACCTGTTGCTGTTCCAAAATATCAATTGCATCTTCTCCCCGTTGTAATGTAACTCTTGTACGGGAATTTGAAGGAATTTCCGCATCTGTTTCAGAAGCAATCAACGCTAAATTAATTACATCATACCCCGGAGTCGCACCGCCATTATCTCTACCCACCAACTTAATACCTACAATATACTCATCTATCTCACCAAGTGGAATTGTACGTCTTTGCGGAGCAGGTTCCATAGAACCACCATCTTCATATAAATGGCCAATAAATTCTGTATCACCATCTAGGGTTATTACATAAATATCTACCCTCTCATTATTATTTCCAATAGTTGTTATGGAAATGGCGGAATTCTTCTGACATTTCAATGCCTTATCAAACCCAAATGTAATATAGGAGTCCTTTGGTATGGCAACAAGGTATCTATCTGACATTGGACCAAAGAATGCCTCCTGTAAATCAATTGGATAAAAATCATCTGCATCATGATACACTACACTTCCATAAAAAGTATCTATTGTGACCTCTTCTGGCTTAGTATAACTGGTAGCAACAATTGATGTCGGCACCTCATAATCACAAAGAACACCATAAACCTTTTCTTTATCAGTCAACACATAGTTGCCGGTTGCCACCGTCACATTTGCCCAATCTTCCTCTGTTCCCTGATATGTAGCACCTGTAAACTGACTACTTACTCCATCAAATGCATTCCTACCCACATTAGTCACAGACAACGGTATTGATGCAGATACTAATTTAGAACAATCTTCGTATGCACTATCACCGACACTTTCAACAGCACCTGGAATTGCAGCAAATCGAAGACCACTTTTTTGAAATGTGCCGGTTTTAATTTCTTGTACGCCATCAGGTATATCGATAGCATACATATCAACACAATTATAAAATGCATACTCGCCTATCTCCGTCACAGTAGATGGTATCTTAACTGTATTGATATAGCTTCCATTTGAAAAAGCATAATCAGGAACCGTAGTCATCCCTTCAGGCAACTCAATTGTAGACAAACTACTACAGTCTTTAAAAATACTTCCAGATGACGATACACTTCTTGTCGTACTGTCGCCTAAATAGGCCCCCTGTTCACTACAATACTTCCAAGTAGATGGCAAAGAAATGCTAGTCAGATTTTTACAGTTATAAAAAGCCTGATAACCTATAGTTTCAACACCCTCCGGAACCTCAAACTCAGTTAAACCGCTGCATTGTGCAAATGTAGCCTCTTTAATTTCTGTAACCTTGGACGGCATCGTAAATGTAGACAATTTATAACAATTATAAAATGCATACGCACCGATATCTGTTACTGTTTCTGGTAATGATATTTCTGTCAAAGAACCACACTCAGCAAACATATAGTTGCTCACACTGGTTAATGTGTTAGGTAACTGAATTGTCTTGACTGTGCAATATGACAATGCATAGTCCGGCAAATTGGTGATTCCATCTTGAATCACTATTCTCTCTAAACTATTACAGCCTTCAAATATAGCTCCACAGTTACCGATTCCCGGAGTTTGCCCATCCTTATCCGTTGTACATTCATTCCAATTTCTTGGCATTGTTACTTCAGTAAGAGCCGTACTTCCAAAAGCCTGATAACCTATTCTTTCCACTGTGTCAGGAATTGTCACGCTCTGAATGCCAACACCTTTAAAAGCACGTGCCCCAATTTCCACTAATTTTTCTGGTAGCACCACATTTTTCAAGGAAGAACAATATTGAAAAACACCTCTGCCTATGCTTGTTATATTACTTGGAATGTTAATACTACTAAGTTTAGAGCACCCATTAAACGCTTCTTCACCGATTTCCGTTATTGTTTCTGGCAGCACAACTGTTTCCACATAATCAGCACTGTCCAATGCATAATCTGGAATTCTAGTCATGCCCTCTGGAAATTCAACTGATGTCAATGATCTGCATAAATAGAATATTTCTCCCATATTAGATTTCTGTGGAGTACAAATTTTCCAACTAATAGGGATATTGATAGTTGATAACGCAGTACATGCTGCAAACGCTCTATATCCAATACTTTCAACAGAGTTCGGCAACAATACCGTTTGTAACTTAGAACATCCGTAAAAAGCACGATATCCTATAGATAACACACCCGTTTCCACATTGACTGTTAACAATTCAGTCATACCTGAACATGCAAATGTTCCAATATGTGTAACGCCTTCTTGCACTATTACTGCTGCTATTTCTGAATTCCAATTATTCCATGGCACATCACTATCCGATGTGTAGTCAGTCATAGCCCCCTCACCTGAAATTGTCAACGTCTTAGTCTCAACATCATAATACCAAGAAACATTTTCACCACATTCGCCTTCCACAACGTATTCTTCTGTTGTTTCTTCCGTTGTTGTTTCTTCTGATGATACATCTTCTGTTAAAACCTCTTCTGTTGACACATCTACTACCGTATCGTCTGATGAACTCGCTTCCTCATCAACGCCTTCTTCATTCACTACTTCCTGCGCCAATACATTTTTTGTTATTCCTGGCACTCCCGGCACCGTAGCACCAACTGTCTGTATCAACATCGCCAGAATGATACTTGCTGCTAAAATACGTTTCTTCATCTTCTTCCTCCTCAATCGCCTAATTGAAACTCATCATATTCATCTTCTTCTGTATAGTTAAAATCATCCTCCGTTGTACTTGCTGGACGCGGTTTTGTTTCAGTCTGTTCCGCAACCGGCTCCACACCTAAACTTACAATCAAAACCACTTCTTTGATTGCCCCCTGGTTATATGTCGTTCCTGCTTCTACATTTTGATTAATGATATAACCTTTCGGTGCTTCCTGATGATATTGTTCTTCTATAACAATATGAATACTATCATCCTGAGACAATATCTTTGTTTTTGCTTCCTCTACCGGCAAATTAACAACATTGGGCATCGTACAAATCACGTGGACCGGTTGACTCTCTGTCTCTACGTTCATATTTTCTTCTCTACTATCCGCAGTTGTATCAACTTCAGAAGTATCCGGTTGTTGCGTTTCGTTGCTGTGCCAGTTTTTAGAACCCCACAACAAACCTGCTGTTAACACAATAATCAACAAAAATCCTATTACAAACAATGGCCGAACGCTAGGCTTTTGATTTAACCGCTTTATCTGATTTCCAATTTCCTTGGAAGGAACTTTGGGATGCTCTGTCACCACATCTTCCTTCAAATGCTTCACTGTCAATTCTGTATAAAACTCTTCCAAGTTTTTAAATCTATCGGATATTTTCAGTGCCATTCCTTTTACCAAGGCATATCTTTGCCAATCTTCCACACCAAGACTTTCCCAATTAGTCTCCGGCAAATCAGCCCCTTGCAATCTGGCAATAGAATCTGTAGGAGTCTCTCCTGTTAGAGCAAACCACATCATCGCTGCAAAAGCATAGACATCTGTCCATGGTCCTTGTTTTCCAGTAGACAAATACTGCTCAGGCGGAGCAAATCCCGTCTTTAATATTACTGTTTTCGTCTTCTTTTCTTTTTCATTTACCTGGTTAACTGCACCAAAATCAATCAACCGCGCCCGATTATCCAAACCGATTAACAAATTATCCGGACTGATATCACGATGAATCAAATCTTTTTTATGTATTTGTATCATGGACTTCATGACGGGTGACAACAATGCAATCACTTCTGTAAAATTCAGAGCTCCATTATCACGAACATACTGTTTTAAGGTAATACCTTCAATGTATTCCATCACAATATATGCCGTATGATTGCACTCAAAATAATCCATGACAGTGACAATGCCATCTAAGTATTGAAACTCTCGCAACACCTCAGCTTCCTTCAGAAACCGTTTGCGCCCTTTCTCAAATTCCAGTTCTTTTTCCCCACGAAAAATATGCAGATTCTGATTAGAATCCGCATTCTCTCTGGAAGCAAGCTCCGCAGGAAAATATTCCTTAATGGCTACTTTCTGCCCTCTATCGAGCTGTCTTCCCGCATATGTAATTCCAAAGCCACCCTCGCCAAGCACATGCTCCACCTGATAAGTACCAGCTAGCACAGTGCCACTTCTGAGTGCCCGTTTGATAATATCCCTTTTTAATTGCTCTGCCATATCATTCCTGCCTCGATGAATATAAGTTTGCAATCTCCTATCATCAATTCATCATAATTGCCGATTATCATTTCATTTTCAACTTTTTTACCATTGATATAAACATCATTTTTTTCTGCATTCACTGACAATATACAATTGCCTTGCTCTAGCTGATATCGTATAGTCGCATGATGCTTTCTGGAAATAGTCACTTCCTTCACCAAAGCAACATCCATATTGGATGCACGTCCAATTGCATTTTCTCCCTCACGAATCAGAAAGCCTTCGCCCTGCATTTCTCCTTCTTTGCAAATCAACATGCCCACTACTTTTCTACGACTGATTTTTTCATACTCCATCTGCATAGATGCTTCCGGAATCTCCGTATCCACGTCAGCCTGATTATCTCCAATGTCATCAACAGTCGCCGCAAATTCCATATGAACAGTGGAACAATGCGGACAACTCCGAAACTTATCACTATCGTATATATGTCCATTCTCACACTTTAACAAATGCATCTCAATGTATCCTCTTATCCCAATCTATATATTACGCTCATATCTCCAAAAGCCAAACTAGCCCCTGGTTTTAATAAATATGTATCTCCGCGTTGTAAGCGTTCGCCATTACCCACAAATGTGCCATTCGCAGAACAATCCCGCACTTCATATGTGTTATCCTGTTCATGATAAATGATGGAGCAATGCTTTCTACTCACTAGAGGTAAATTCACAATCATGTCTGCACTGGTTCCATCCCGACCAATCATGATAGTCTGCTCCGGTACGAAACGTACAATCTTCCCAAGATACGCGCCCTTCACACACACCAAAGCACCCTTTGTATCATTGTTGTGAAATAGTCCGGTGGTGACATAACATGCTGACACCCCATTATCACCATCCGCACACACAACAGATTTCCTTGGTTTTGCATGCGACTCCAAAACAGAATCATCCGTACCCGCAATCTCAGCACTAGCTAACGCTAATTTGATATCTGTTTTATACTTTCGACTAATTGGAATTGCTGTTGCACCAATTTGTATCACATTGCCATCGTATGCTGATATCTTATCAAGTGCTACTAAATAACTTTGATGACATCTGACAAATCCATCCAAAGTTAATACGGTCTCCAATGCATCTAATTTTTCGTAATACTCATAATCCTGATGTTTTGTATGTACAACAATTTTACGATAATTACTTTCCACATACAAGATTGTATCTATTGGAATTCGGATTGTTTCTCCTCGACTGGAAATATTCAAGCATTTCGGATTCATCTGAATCTCGCTGATATAACGCTTAACCTCTTGCGCGATATCCTTCTCCCGTAAAGGCTTCAACAAATATGCAAAAGTATGCTGTTTGTAACACTCAAACACATGCTCCGTTGATGTGGTCACATAAATAATATCTGTATCCACATGCCGAGTTTCTACCATCTGTGCCACTGACATGTTAGACTGATTTTTCTGATAAATATCCATAAATAACAGATTACAATCAAAGGTGTGATTTGAAATCGCAGCCATTACTTCCTCATCGTCCTGAAATATCTGCGTCTCCCAATCAGTATACCGATATAATATATTTTTCAGCATATCTAACAGTTTCTCAACAAAAACTGTATCCATGTCACAAATACCAATTTTTAGCATATCTTGCACCCATACGTTCATAATTATAGACTTCATTCATCATATCATATTTCCCTACAATATCCAAATCGCTTGTCATTTTTAACCATCATTTGTAAGAAATAACCCACAAAAATAGAGGTCACCTTCAGGCAACCTCTATCATTTCGTTATTTTGCTTTTTTAATTAATTTTGCATATTTGCTCTTTAATCCTTTTGGCACCTGAATCACTGTCGTCTTTGGCACCTTGGTAAATGTCTTTTTACCAATGGTTTTTAATTTCTTGGTTTTAAAGATAATTTTCTTCATCTTTTTATCGCCATATAGTACCTTTTTACCGATAGTTTTGACGCCTGTTCCAAAGGTAATTTTATTCAATGCAGTACAATTCATAAACGCTTCATCTAATACATTTGACACATTCTTACCAATAACCACAGACTTTAGCTTTTTATACCCTTTACATGCTTTTTTACCAACAGCAGTTATCTTGTAAGTTTTCTTTCCAAACTTTACCGTTGCCGGAATTGTTATTTTTTGAATACTCTTTGTTGTGGCTCCCACAAAAGACACGGTGGATTTGGTTAAAATCTTGTACTTCATCTTACCTTTTGTATAGGTCTTACCTATCTTGTATTCCATTTCCTTCTTTTCTTCCGTGGTCGCTTCTGTTGTTGGTTCTGCCGTGGTTGACTCCGTTGTTGGCTCCGTTGTCGGTTCTGTAGTTGGCTCTGTCGTTGGCTCTGTCGTTGGCTCTGTTGTCGGTTTTGTCGTCGGTTCCGTCGTTGGCTCTGTCGTCGGTTCTTCCTGCACATAAATATTGATAGTAATATTACAATTCTCAAAATATGCAATTGCACCATCACACTTTTGCTCTACACTAAAAGATGCATTCGTCAAATCTGCTAGTCCTAAATCCGCTATAGCCGAAATATCCTTTGGAATAGTTATGGCAAGTTTCTCACTTTGCGTATCTAACGCATTGTCACCAATACTTTCTAAATTAGACGAAAGCGTCAATGCCGAAAGGCTACTACAACCTTGTAATGCTTTTTCGCCGAGAGAGGTAACTGTATCTGGTAGTTTTAACTCTGTTAATGCAGAACAACCGTAAAAAGCCATTCTGTCTATTGATTTCAATTCAGATGGCAATGTCACAGACGCCAAAGAGGTACAACGTCCGAGTGCCCCCTCACCAATGCTGTTAAGACTAGTTGGCAATGACAAAGTCTCAAGTGATTCACATTGCCAAAACATCGCATAAGAAAGCGATGTAGGTCCATTTTGTACCACCACGTGTTCTAGTGCCGGACATTGCAAAAACACACTATTTCCAAAAGTTGTTGTATTCTCTGGCAACACTGCCATTTGCAAACTAGTACACGCATAAAAGGCAGCTTCACCTACTTCCGTCACACTATCCGGAATAATTAAAGATGTTAATTTTTCACAATGTGCGAAGGCTGACGGACCAATTACCTTTAGGTTTTCCGGCCAATTAATTGTCTCCAATGCCAAAGCATTCATAAAACAGGATTCCCCAATCTCTGTGAGTTTTTTAGGAAGTGTAACTGACTTCAGATTACTCATTTGCTTAAAAACATTTTCCCCTAACACAGTGACTGTGTATCCATCAATGGTATCAGGAATTATCAAGCCATTATCCTTTCCTAGTCCAAATATCTCTGTAATGCCGACAATCTTTGCAGTTTTTTCTGTTTCATTTAAGATAGAATAATAATACTGATCTGACTCATATGTAGTCTCTTCTGTTGTTTCTCCTTGTGAAGAATCATCTTCTGCATACACCATTGCAGTCTGCTCCGGTGCCATGCTGCCAAACAGCATAAAGCCAATCGCAATGATACTAAACAATGAAACTGTTATCATTTTTTTCATATGATTTATCCTCTTACAAAAACTTCCACGCAAGCATCACTTACGTGGAAGTCATTATCCTTTATGAACGAAGCTCAATACCCATCTTATTTAATTCTGCTACAATCTTCTCGATAACTGGATTTACCTCGTCGTCCTTTAAGGTTCTTGTCTTATCACGGAAGCTTAATGAATAAGCGACAGACTTCTTGCCTTCGCCAACCTGCTCACCTTCGTAAACGTCAAACAACTTCACGCTCTCTAACAATTTTCCACCGTTCTTCTTAATTACAGTTTCCACCTGACCTACGAAAATGGACTTATCCATTACCATGGAAAGGTCTCTTGTGCTGGCTGGGAACTTTGCAATTCCTTCGTACTTTCTGTCAAAGCTTGCCATCATAGTAAGCACTTCCATATTAAGCACTGCCACATATACTTCACCCTTCATATCGTAATTTTCTACTACTTCAGGATGTAACTGTCCAATATAACCAAGATCTAATTTACCCTTCTTAAGGGCAGCCTGACGTCCTGGATGTAAGAATGGATAACCGCCATTTGGATCGTAATTAACCGTACCAGCAAGACCAAACTTCTCAAAAATATCTTCCAATACACCCTTCATGCTGAAGAAATCACCATCTCCATACATACCCAGTGTTAATCTCATCTTCTCTTCTGGAAGCTCCTCAAGTGGTAAACTCTTTGGAATATAAATGTTACCAAATTCATATAATCTTACATTTTTATTTCTTCTATTGTAGTTTGTAGCCAATGAAGTGATGATACCATTTAACGAAATGGTTCTCATGATAGAATAATCCTCACCAAGTGGATTTGATATTACAATCGCATCACGAAGTTTATCATCAGCTGGAATCAAGAGTTTATCAAACACCTTTGGAGATTCAAAAGAATAACTCATTGCACCAGAGAAACCATTCTGCTCAGCGATATCTCTTGTCATATCTTCAATTCTCTGATTGTATGGCTTCTTACCAAGTGTAGACTCTGCACATGGAAGTGTCATAGGAATATTGTCATAACCATAGAAACGGGCTACTTCCTCAGCCATATCTGCCATACAATTCAAATCCTGTCTGAAGGATGGAATGGTAAGCATATTGTTTGCCTTGTTATAAGTAACGCCTAATCTCTCGAAATACTCTAACATAGTTGCTTCATCAATATCAGTACCTAACAGTGCATTGTATTTCTCTGGTTCAAATGGAAGCTGCTTATCTCCCACAGGATTTGGATATACATCTACTACACCGTCTACAACCTCACCACAGCCTAACTCTTCGATCAGCTGGCAGGCACGGTTAATTGCCTCTAATGCATTGTTAGGATCAAGACCCTTTACAAATTTTGCAGAAGCATCTGTACTCATACCGATACGTTTTGATGAAAGACGGATGTTTGTACCATCGAAGCAGGCAGCCTCAAATAACAAGGTAGAAATGCTGTCTGTTACCATGGAATTCTCTCCACCCATAATACCGGCAATGGCAACTTCCTTCTCGCCGTCACAAATCATCAATACATCGCTATCTAACTTTCTTTCCTGACCATCCAATGTAGTAAACACATCGCCGTCCTTCGCACGCTTTACCACAATTTTGTTACCTGCAATGGTATCCAAGTCAAATGCATGCATTGGCTGACCATATTCTTCCATAACATAGTTTGTAATATCAACCAGGTTATTGATAGAACGAATTCCCTGTGCTGCAAGTCTTCTCTGCATCCACTTTGGAGATGGTCCAATCTTGATATTTTTTACAACTCTTGCACAATATCTTGGACAAAGGTCTGGGTCATGCACTTCAACAGAAATGTAATCATTTACATCACCGCCGGAACCCTTTACCTCTACCTTTGGTGGGTAAAATGGAAGCGCAAATGTCGCAGCCGCTTCTCTTGCCATACCGATTAAACTAAAGCAGTCTACACGGTTAGAAGTAATTTCATATTCTACTACTACATCATCTAAACCGAGTGCCTTTACTGCATCATCACCTGACTTCACATCTGCATCCTCTGGGAATACATAAACACCATCTTCTGGTGCTTCTGGATAAAAATCTCTAGATGAACCTAACTCCTCGATACCACACATCATACCGTTAGACTCAACACCTCTTAATTTACCCTTCTTAATCTTGATACCATCCGGATATTCATTATCATCGCCATGAGCAGCTGCTACTTTACCACCGTCCAAAACAACAGGTACAGTGTCGCCAGCCTTTACATTTTTTGCTCCGGTTACAATCTGAATTGGCTCCTCAGCACCAATATCCATCTGGCATACTACTAACTTATCAGCATCCGGATGTTGCTCTAAAGTCAAAATCTTAGCAACAACGATTTTCTCTAAATTCTTATCCTTCTTTTCATAATTCTCCACATGAGAACCTGACATTGTAATCTTATCTACAAATTCCTGTGCATCCACATTCAAATCCGGCACATATACTTTTAACCATGAAATAGGTGTATTCATTTTAAATTCCTCCTAATATTTTTTGAGTCATGTTTAGCTTTACTAGAACTGGTTCAAGAAACGAGTATCGTTTTCATACAACAAACGCATATCATCAATTTCATACTTCAATAATGTTACACGCTCTAAACCGATACCAAACGCAAAGCCTGAATAAACCTCTGGGTCAATACCACAATCCTTTAATACCTTTGGATGTACCATACCACAGCCTAGGATTTCAATCCAACCGCTACCCTTACACATACGGCAACCCTTACCACCACACTTGAAACATGTGATATCCACCTCAGCTGATGGCTCAGTAAATGGGAAATGATGTGGTCTTAATTTAATCTTTGTATTCTCACCAAAGAACTCCTTTGCAAACTGCAATAAAGTTCCCTTTAAATCCGCAAAAGTAATACCTTTATCTACTACGAGACCTTCAACCTGATGGAAGGATGGTGAATGTGTTGCATCTACTTCGTCTGAACGGAATACACGTCCTGCAGAAACAATACGAATTGGCATTCTACCAGTCTCCATGATACGAGCCTGTACTGGAGATGTCTGGGTTCTTAATAAAATATCCTTTGTAATATAGAATGTATCCTGCTCGTCCTTTGCAGGGTGATTTGCAGGGATATTTAAAAGTTCGAAATTATACTTATCGTACTCAACCTCAGGACCTTCTACTACCTCATAACCCATACCGATAAACACGCGCTCTAAATCCTCTAACGCAATCTGATTTGGATGTCTGTGTCCCTTCATATGCTTCACACCAGGAAGTGTTACGTCAATGGTCTCTCTCTTCATCTTCTCTGTACGGAGCATACGATTGATATTGGTAATCTTCTCGTTTAATGTGGTCTCGATTTCCTCACGAGCCTCATTTACCATCTGACCCACCTTTGGTCTATCCTCTGGTGCAACATCCTTCATACCCTTTAATACCTGAGTGAGTTCACTCTTCTTACCTAAAATGTTGACTTTGATTTCATTTAATGCATCCAAGTCCTGTGCTTCATTGATTTTTGCAATCGCATTGTCACGAATTGCCTGTAGTTTTTCCTTCATAGCTTCCTCCTATAAAAAATATACTAAATGCAGCCTCACGGGGCGTTTTTCATTCACCTTATGGCATTAAAAGACGCCCCTGACATGCGGCAGGGGCGAATAAATCGCGGTACCACCCTAGTTCAATATAGGCAAAGCCTATATCCTCTTGTGCACGTAACGTGTGCCAACGTCCTGTCCTACCAATTATACTATATCTTCAGACAAGCGACTCAGATGTGAAATTAAAGATTCATCATATAAAAGGCTTTCAGCCGATGACCTTTCTCTCTGTCTTAGTGCAAGGGATAAATCTCTTGTTGCATCTTCATAGTCTTTTCATTTAAATAAATTACAATAATGATACTCACTTTTGTTTCAACTGTCAAGCAAAATAAGAGATATATGCTACATGTATGCATCTTGTTTTCTCGTTTTAGTATGTGTTAGTGTTCTGTGCGTGTTTTATACATGTTACACACATGTCTGAGTGAAGCATGAGAGAACTTGCTACGGCGAGATGCTCTCGCTCGCGCAAATGCGTAGCAGTGCTAATGTGGCTAGCACATCTATAATAAACCAGATGTGTTAGCCACACAAGTACTGACGCATTTGGAGGCTCGCCTCTAGCAAGTTCTCCCATGCTTCACGAGTTTGTGTGTGACATGTATATAAAACTAGCACGGAGCACTTACACATTCTTAATGAGAAAACACAATGTACACATGTAGTATATATCTCTTAATAGACATAATAGGAAACGAAGGGAATATCTGGATTTTACCTGCTTACTCTTGCGACGCTTATCAATAATTGTTAGAATAAACGTAATTGTGTCGACTAACGACATAGGATACCGAGGAGGACATAACATGAAATTTAAAACAGGTTATAAATATACAACCTACTTACTGGGGCTGATATTGATGATTGGCATGGCAAGTATTTCTACCACAAACAAAGTGTATGCCACTGAACCAACCACCGAATATAACCAACAGGACCCGGAAGCATATAAGGAATACATAAAGCAAGAACAATATGAAACAGATAAAAGGCTTGGCTTGAGTCAGGCTTCCCCTGTCACTCATGCGAAAAAATTCAAAGGCTATTCCAAAATCAAAGGAATCGATGTTTCTGTCTTTCAGGCAGATATTAATTGGAAAAAGGTTAAGAAAGCCGGAATCGATTTTGCAATTATCCGTGTTGGTTACAGAGGATATGTAAATGGTGCTTTGTTACCAGACGCAAATTATGCAGCTAACATTAAGGGGGCATTGAAGGCTGGCGTCGATGTAGGTGTATATGTATATTCACAAGCAATCACGGAAGCAGAGGCGATGGAAGAAGCCAATTTTGCCATTGACTTAGTAAAGGACTATGATATCAACCTTCCTATCGTTATGGATTTTGAATATGCTTCTAACAGTCAGGGATTGACTGGACGACTATATAATGCAGATTTATCCATTGAGGAAGCAACTAACGTTTGCAACGCATTTTGCGAAACTGTGGAAGCTGCCGGCTACACCGGTATGGTTTATGCCAACGCTGATTTATTGACACTAGATATCAATGCAGATGAAATTGCATCTGATTATCCTATCTGGCTGGCACATTACACCAATAAAACCACTTATACCGGTGACTATTCTTACTGGCAGTACACAAGCCGAGGCAGTGTATCAGGCATCGAAGGTTATGTGGACAGAAATTACCGCTATGTTAAAAAGCCATCAAAGGTAAAAGAATTATCATATACAGATGCAGCTTACACAGACCACACCCTTACATGGAACAAGGTCACAGGCGCATATGGATACTATATTTACGAATACGATCCGGATTTTGAGGAATATACTCGCATCGGTAGCACAAAAGGTGCAAACAACACTAGTTTCCTATGTGACGAACGAGAAACTGATTATGAATATCAATATGCGGTACGTGCCATTTATAAGCTACATGATGGCAACAAATTGGGAACATTGTCATCCATTTTGACAGTTCCACCGGCACCACTGGCCGTAGGGCATTTTACAGTCACGGCAACAGATACTACTACAGCACAATTATCATGGACAACATATCCGGAAATCAACAGTCATGGCATTTACCGAAGCGAAGACGGCACAAACTACACTTTAATCGCCGAATTACCTACTGGAGCTACTGGATATACAGACACCAATTTAACACCTGGAACATTGTATTTTTATCAGGTGCGCATGGGCAGCTACGGAAGTCTTGGGCAAATGGATTACATCTCTGACGCAAATACTCCAAACAAATATATAACGATGCCATTGCCTGCTCCAACGAATTTCAAAAACACATCCTATAAAACAACAAGCATAAATCTCGCTTGGGATGCGGTGGCAAATGCACAGGGATATCACTTATATTACTACAATAAAAACAAAGCAAATTATGAATTGCTCGCACAAATAGAGCCTAACAAGTCAGCATATACAGTGACAGATTTGGAAGCCGGCAGAGCCTATGAATTCTATATTTGTGCAGTCATTCAAAATGCACGTGGTGGTCACAATGGTCTGCCAAGTGAAACTTTGATTACTTGTACAAAAGCAAAGGCACCTGCTGATTTTGCAGCAAAAGACAACTCTGCAACGAAAATCAATTTATCCTGGGCAGCAACACCAGAAGCAACCGGATATGAAATTTACAGAAAAGCGGATGACGAATATAAAAAGATAGCTGATGTCACAGAAAACACTTATACCGATACCAAACGAAAAGCAGGAAAAGGCTACTCATACAAAATCAGAAGCTATCAAACCATCGGTGACAAAACCTATTACGGAACCTTTTCAAAAGTATACACAACAAGCACCACACCAGAGAAAGTTACAAAGTTAAAAGGTACTGCTAAAAAGACAAGTATCACACTAAAATGGAAAGCGTCTAAAGGTGCCACAAAATACATCATTTACCAATATAATAGCAAGACAAAAACTTATAAAAAGATTGGTAGCACCAAAGCTAAAAAATTCACAATCAAGAAATTATCTCGAAACAAGACCTACAAATTCAAAGTAGTCGCTTATCGCAAGTATAAAAAGGTTGCATACCCATCAAAAGGTAGCACCATCAAAATAAAAACGAAACGATAACTGAAAGGAGAATGTCATGAAATACCAAGCAACAAAAATCTTACAGCATATTTTACTGTATTTTCTATTCGTAATACTTTTCACCACTACTGCATTTGCAACGGAAAACATATACGATTTTGAAAATGACCCAGAGGCTTATAAAGAATATCAAAAGCAACAATCAAACACTGTAAGCACGCTTTCCAGAGGCGATTACGTACACAATGAACGGTACGAGGACTACACTGTCTTAAAAGGAATTGATGTATCCAAGTATCAAAGAAATATCGATTGGAAAAAGGTAAAAGCCGATGGATATGATTTTGCAATTATTCGTGTAGGATATCGAAGCTATGGTAGTGGAGAACTATTTGAAGACTCTACATACAAGGAAAATATTGAAGGGGCAATTGCGGCTGGCGTGGATGTTGGCGTATATATTTTCTCACAGGCTATCACCGAAGAAGAAGCAATTGAAGAAGCACAATATGCCATCTCATTGGCATCCGGTTATCAAATGAACCTACCAATTGTCATGGATTTTGAGTATGCTTCTACTTCTTCTGGCGAAGGCGGACGCTTATATAAAGCAAAACTCTCCAAAGAAGAAGCAACAAATGTCTGCAATGCATTTTGTAATGCTGCCGAGGCTATGGGCTACACTGCCATGGTTTATGCAAACAGAAGCATGTTAAACAACAGCGTAAATGCTACTGACATTTCTAACAAATATCCGATTTGGCTTGCAAACTACACATCACAGACCACCTACGAAGGTGATTATTCTTATTGGCAATTTACCAGTCAGGGCTCTGTAGATGGTATTAGCGGTAATGTAGACTGTAATTTCCGCTACATCAAAAAACCTGTAAAACCACTTACCATTGAACAGACGGATTGTTCCTATACAGATAACACCATTCGCTGGTCTAAGGTTGTGGAAGCATATGGATATCAACTTTATCGATATGATGAAAGTCAAGACAAATATGTTAAAATTGCCACCACCGTTGGAACAGGAAATATATCTCATTTTGATTACGACTTAACCCCTGGTGTTGCCTACAAATATAAGGTTCGTGCATTTTACAAACTATATGATAAAAATTGGTATGGTGCCTATTCCGATGTGCTGGAAGCACCGACTCCTACATTATCAGTAACCAATTTAAAAGCGACAAAATCCACTACGGATACTGTAACCATAAAATGGACTGGAAATCCGGAGGCTAACGGATATGCCGTATATCGCAGTACAGACGGCAATAAATTCTCCTTGGTAAAGGAATTAACCGCTGAATCTACCAGCTATAAGGATACTGGTTTAAAGAGTGGTAAGCTTTATTATTATCAGGTTCGTTCCGGTGTATTTGCCAGTGATGCTTCCATTATCTACGCCGCAGAAGACAGTGCTGCAGTTACCTATGCAACCACAAAATGTAAAGCACCAGAAGCATTGAAAGCATCCTCTTACACAGAAGACACCATTAAACTTTCCTGGGATAAAGTATCCGGTGCCACAAGCTACAAGGTATATCAGTACGATACAAAGAGCAAAAAATACAAGGCAATCGCCACCTTGGAAGGCAAAACCAATACAAGTTACAAAGTGGTTGGGTTATCAGCCAACAAAAAATATCAATTCAAAGTATGCGCCTATACCAAGAATATCGCAGGCAACACAAAAGGTGAAAATAGTATTGTTTTAAATGCTGCAACAAAAGCAAAGGCGGTACAAAACATCAAATTTTCCAAGAACACTACCTCTCAGGTACAGTTAACTTGGAACAAAACCTCAGGAGCCACTGGTTATCAGATTTACCGTGCTACCAAGAAAAACGGAACCTACAAAAAGATTGCCACAGTTACAGGCGCATCAACCAAGAAGTACCTCAACACAAAGTTAAAAGCAGGTACTACTTACTATTACAAAATCAGAAGTTATCGCACACTTGATAACAAAAACTATTATGGTACATTTTCAGAAATTGTCAGCACAACTACATCACCAGCTAAGATTTCTAAAATCACTTACAAATCATACAAAAACAAAATCAAACTTTCTTGGAAAAAGGTATCCAAAGCCACAGGCTACATCATTTATCGCTACGATACCAAAACCAAGAAATACAAAAAGTTAGCCACCACAAAGAAGCTAACTTATACCAATAGCAGACTTGCAAAGAATACAAACTACACATATAAAATTGTGGCTTACAAAACACTAAATGGTAAGACATATACCGGAGAAGCTACAATACTGCGAGTGAGAACTAAGAGATAAATATTCTGTATTGATGATTGAAAAGAGGGCAGATGTACCTGCACATCATCTTATTTCTTGTTTCAAAATGTGTTAGCGTATTCTGTGTAAAATATATGCCCACACATAACTGTTTGAGCAGTAGAGGGTAGTTTGCAAGGCATTCGAGCGAGACGCTCTCGCTCGCAAAATGCGTAGCAGTACATAATGGGGACACCACATCGATGATGTGATGTCCCCATAAGTACTGACGCATTTTGAAGCTCGTCTTATGCCTGCAAATTACCCTCTACTGCGAGTTTTATGTGAGGGCCATTATATTTCACAGAATATGCTTAGACATTTTCAACAAAAAATACCATGATGCAAAGGTATGTCTGCCCTCTTTTCAATCAATACAGAATATCTATCTCTTAGATAATTGAAAATTTAGCTCTCCTCCTATGAATACGATGTACATGCAAAGATATAACCACAGCATTGCCAACATAATTGTTGTCAAGCTTCCGTACATGTATGAGAACCCACTAGAGTGATCAATATATACAGAAAAAGCATACGACAATACAATCCATGCTACAGACGAAAACAATGCACCAATCCATTGTTGTTTCCACTCGTTGTGTCTGGTGGGTATAAATGTATATAACAACAAAAAGAACACAAATAAAACTGCTACTCCAAGTACAAATCGTAGTGCAATTACCAATTCCGCCCAAAACGGGATCTGTGGCAATAAAAATGTCAGCCATTTGTAGATACCATTTCCAAACACGAATACGCATAGCGTAATTACTAACAACAGAATGAATACTATCGTGTAAAGCATGGATTTCAGTTTCCATACAAAAAATCCCTTGTATTCAAAACAATCATATACAGAGTCCATCCCTTGGGCAATCGCCATCATACCTTTTGCAGAAGACCATATAGCCGCCACTACAGAAACAGACAAAAAAGGAACTTTTGACTTTGCATACAAATCAACTACTGCACGGGAAATATATTGCATAAATTCTGATGGCACCACACTGGAAAGCACCGTAATGATATCCTGTCTGGTAAAGGGCAAAAACCTTGCCATATTTAGAATAATCAACAGCATCGGAAACACAGATAACAACAAAAAGAATGCTGCTTGTGCCGAATATGCTGAGATATGGTCTTCACTGTTCTTTTCTAAAAAACGTCGAATTCCTTTATATATACTACTGATTTTTTGTATCAATGCTTTCATAAATATTCACCAGTTCTGCACCCTTGTAGAAATATTTCACAATTGCTTCTGCATCGTAATCCATGTTGGCTAAAACCTTGGCTCCATTTTGACTCATGCCAACGCCATGACCAAATCCACCACCATATAAAGTGAAATTATCTCCGGATTTTTCTACGAAATAGTATGGACTAGGAAGAGAGGAAAAATTCTCTACTGTACTGCCATCCTGTCTTGTAATCACTACATCCTTTGGTGATATCAAATTCCGCACATTGGTCTGTCCACTGACCTCAATGACAGCCTCTGTGCCTGTAATTACCATTTTCTTGATGATTCCACTAACCCCCCGTTCTGTAACTGTCATATCCGTAACTGTACCAATCGTTTCTATTTTACTTTTTACAAATCGTCCTGACTTATTCTGCACCAAAATCATAGATGGTGTTTGCTCAATGCGGGATGCCAAACGACTATTGATGGTATCCGATAGTTCTTTAGTGGTAAACACAATATTCCAACGATAATATGGCTCATCCCTTTCCAAAATTTCATATCGGCTATCATCTTTGATAAAATTTCTAAACGCATTTTCATCCGAAAAATCAACACTTTCACTTTTTAGCGTTCCCATATGATCTGGAAAATAGGAAGAAGCCTCACCACCCCAAACATCTCCGTCATTACTAAAGACACCACAGGAAGTAGAAAAGAAATAAGTATTCATGGGTTTATCTTCACAGAGTGCAACCATACCATAGGTATCCTTTACCGCAAATATCCCTTCCTCTGTTTCATTTCCATTGTTGTATACCTGAGAATTGGTACTATCGTCCAGATGCGCACCATATGCCGCGTATGTACCTGCCAACACCGCTTTATATGCATAGCCTCTGGCACATATTGCCTGTGCTTTTAATGCTTCCATTGGATAATAAGATGGCATTTCGCTCGGAAGCACTCCATACAGATACTCCTCAATTGGCAACTCATTGATAACTGCCAAACTATCTCCAATCAATGCAACCTCAATGGTTCCGCGATATGCTGCAAATCCTTGAGAGCGTTCAATAGACATCATTTGTATTCTGCCATTTTCTTCTTTCGGCACAAACCTGATTACTCGGTCCGGATTATTAAAGTTGAACCACGGACTATCCATATTCAAGGTTACTTCATCACCGGCAAAATAATCCCGTGACTCTTCTCCATAGGTCATAGTAAATGCAGTATCACACGTCAGTTTTACTATATTATGTAACACTGTCGTATACTGGGAATCATTTAATACTACACGAATATTGGTTGCCTTGATTTTCTCTGTTAAGAGAGATGCCTCAATTACACCATCTGCCACAACAAAACTTGCCTTGTCATATCCTAACAACAATTTGGAAGTATACTCCTCTTCTAAGGCACCATAGAGCTTATAAATGCGATAATATGAGGACATAGGGAGCACGCCATACTTTTCAACCTTAATCCCCTCTTTTGTCACCCCAAGCACCTTCCCTGTAATGACTTCCGATTTGATGATAATGTCAGATACACCGGTATTGGCAACTACAATATCCGCTACCGTCTCTTTCTTTTTCTTTGCCTCGTCTTCTACATTGCAAGAAAAGGTATAATTCTGTCCGTTGGTGAAAACCTGTACGCCAGCATCCTCATAACCAACAATCCAAACATTGTGTAATGTGGCTCCTGTATCAGATTCTCCAACATAAGAAAGTATGGATTGCTCTTTAATATATAAGTCTACAATTTTATTTGTGAAATCTGCTTCAACCGCTTCATAGCAAGCCGGTTGTAAATTTCCTTCATTCGTAACCCACGCATTCTCCTGTTGTTCAAAAATATAATATGTCCCTCTATGTATGCCTAAACTTGGTTGCAAAAGTAGCAATTCATCATAGACCAAATAAAATTCCTCCGGAGTCAACCGGTAATTGTCCTTCTTTTTGTCTAAATCAAACACTGCTCTATTGGTCCAGTCAATCTGCAACAAAGAAAAAGCAGTTTCTAAATCCTTAACAGTAATACCCCTGTCATTCTTCAAAGGATTATAAATCTCCAATATACCCTCCGACACAGATGTCTCTTCTGTTAACTGTGAAAGCAAATACACTGCCTCTTCTTTAGCGATTACACTTTTGTTTGCCTCCTGTTCTTTTAAGCGCATAACCACAATCAAAGAAACCACCGCTAATACCAGGACACAAACGATTCCAATTCCAATCAAAACTTTCTTCTTCACAACCAGTTTTTCCTTTCTAAACAAAGAAAGCAGCAAAAATTGCTGCTTTCTCTTTAAGTACCCCAAAATGCCGGTTCCCATCTTTTGACTCCTAGCTACGCTAGGTGGGCAACCTGATAACCGCTTCTGCCGTCCACTCGATGGAGGCTTGACATCTACAGTTATACTCGGAATCCCGTCAAAAATAAATGTAGGTTCAAAACAATAGGAATTGTCGAACATTTCAGGTTGTTATCTGAAATTTAGTATATCATAATTATATGTGTTTCGCAATAAAAAATACATACAATTATTGTCAAAAAATTTATGCAATTAGTCTTTAAACAGCTTTCGACCAATTACAATGAAGATACAAGCACCAACTACGGATACTAACATACCACCCAACCAGTTATTTGGTGCCAAGCCTACTATACCAAAAATCAAATTACCAACAAATCCACCGATAACACCAATAATAATGTTACGCAATAAGCCGCCTTCTGCATGCATAATCTTGCCTGCAATCCAACCTGCAAGGGCACCCCAAATAATAGACAAAATCAAATTCATATCCTTATCCTCCTGAATCAAAAATCTTATGCTCTTATGGTATCACAATTCCCCCAAAAAGCAAACTATTATCTACACAATAAAATCCACACTACCACATATACTTGCCTGAATCTCATGGGATTCACATAGCACTTCTCCATCTGTATGACAGTCACGATATGCATCTAACGAAATCGTTACATTCTTACCCTTTAACATCGTCACAGTTGGCATCTCTTCATGCTTACCAAACAACAATGTTACAAATGCAGGTATAATCTTCCATTTGCGATTGGCATTTACAACACACACATCTAACACATCATCTGAGAAATCCGCCTTTGGACAGAACTGAAATCCGCCACCCTCATATGGGCAGTTTTGAATACTGGAAAACAAAATGTTTGAAAATTCGTGCGTTTCTCCATCTATAATAACCTCGCCGGAAGCACTGTTATACTTGATAATTCCCTCTAATGCATGCATGCCATACACCAAATTACCAATATGCAACGCATTCAAAACCTTTTTAAATAACGTACTTACTGTCATACCACATATTTGCGCATCCAGACCGATACCAGTGCTCACAATAAAACGCTTTTTTAATTTTCCTTGAACAATCATTTCTCCCACACTGATGCTACGTCTTTTCTCAGATTCTAAAATGTTCATCAGCATATCCAATGGTTCCCCCTGAATACCAAGTGCTCTTGCAAAATCATTACCAGAACCGGTTGGGATATATCCGATAGTAATCCTGCCATCTAACGGAATACCATTGATAACCGCATTGATGGTACCGTCACCACCTAGCACAACAAAAGTATGCTCTTTTCCATCAGTTGCAATGGTTTCAGCAATATATGCTGCACTTCTATTCGGTCTTGTAAAATACTTCTTATATTCTACAGTATCCGGCATCATTTCTTCTATTTTTTTCCATATTTTCATTCCTCTGCCAGACTGTGCAGATGGATTGATGATGAACTCTATCATTTGACTATTCTACCTCACTAGAAGCGGTCTCTGTTATACTATCTGTAAAATCATTCGTCATATCTTGAGAAAATGTATCCATATTCATACTTACTTCAGCCTTCTTCTCATCTACCATACGAACGATTTGTGCAAAATCTGAATTGGCCAATGTCTCTAAATCCTTATGGAAACCACAGATAACATGTGGTGCACTCTTGCAGATTGCATTCACAATCTCATGACCGATTTCTTCATTTTTCACTTCAATTGTTGTTTTTGCATTATCACGATCCACAGCTGTTACAAAGTATGCAGTTGTTGTTCCTGTTGGAATAATACCATATAACATATGTCTTGTTTTTTGAACCTGTAAATAAGCCCAAACGAGTTTGTCATGTACAAGCAAATGCGTTGTAGAATCATAGAAAAATGTATATTTCTTACCTACATCTGCATTCTTGAATTGTGTACAATATGTCATATCTGCTTCGATATCACTTTCTGAAATTCCATACTTATTTAACATCTTCTTCACATCTTTTTTATAAGCACCTGTAAAGAATGAAAGGAACAGAATTACACCCCATATTGCAAGCACACCAAAAATTACAGCAACTACAATTGATGCAGGGTCAAAAATCTTATCCTTCGGTGTCAACACAAAGGTCTTATAGCACAAATTATCCATCATTGCCTGGTCAGCACCTGCGGATTCAAACCACTCCTTGAAGTATTGCTGTTCCTTGGTTTCCATATTATACACATAACCACGTCCGGTAATGTATGTCGTAGGTACCGCATCTGTCTCACCAAACCAGTATGCCTGTGTTTCTTCCATAATCTTGTCAGCAGTTGCCTTGTCCTCAGAATACACATAAAAACCCATGTATCCATTATCTTCTGCTGTTGGTGTGATATAATAATAACCTTCTTCATCACTACCATACCAGTCTAATAACAGATTGTTATTGCATGTATACCAGGTCTTGGTGGTTAGTGCCCAAGACTCAGTCTCAAATACATCCTTCTTTGTGGTGCTCCACTTAATCAAATCTTCGCATGAAGCAAATGCACACGCTAGACCAACCAAAACCATTAATAAACCGGCAATCAATCTTCCACCAATGGCTTTTTTTCGCATTTTTCCATAAACTGCTTTCATTTGTATTCTCTCCCTTATTTGTTCTTTTTCTTTTGTCAAATACTAGACAGACACATTTTAACACTCTACTACCATAATTGCAATTGCCTTGTTTTCTTTACATTAATATGTTAAATTGATTTTGTACATACTAACATTATCACAAGATAAGAGGAGGGCACACTGTGGAACAATTTTTTAAACTAAAAGAAAACGGCACCAATATAAAAACCGAATTAATTGCCGGTATCACAACTTTCATGACGATGGCATATATTCTTGCTGTCAACCCAAGTATTTTAGGCGATGCAGGAATGGATAAACAGGCAGTCCTAATTGCCACTGCCTTAGCTGCATTTTTAGGAACTATGCTCATGGCACTATTTGCTAATTATCCTTTTGCCCTGGCACCAGGACTTGGATTAAATGCCTATTTTGCTTATACGGTATGTGGTCAAATGGGATATTCCTGGAAGGTAGCATTATTTGCAGTATTTTGCGAAGGACTTGTATTTATTGTTCTCTCTCTAACTAATGTAAGAGAAGCCATATTCAATGCCATTCCAAAATCATTAAAATCAGCAGTATCCGTTGGTATTGGTCTATTTTGTGCCTTTATTGGCTTACAAAACGCAAAAATCATCGTAGATTCCAGCACACTGGTAACCTTACAACCATTTGATGCAGTTACACCTGAGACCGTAGGTGCAGTCCTTGCCTTAGTTGGTGTAATTATCACTGCGATTCTCATGGTAAAAAATGTGAAAGGTAACATTTTACTTGGCATTGTTATCACTTGGATACTGGGTATTATCTGTGAGCTTGCAGGCATCTATGTTCCAAATCCAGATACAGGAATGTATTCTGTGATTCCAAGTCAGATTATCAGTTTTGATTTTAGTCCAATTAAAGAGACTTTCTTGGCATGCTTTGACGGTGATGCATTAGCAACCATCAAGATTGTGGACTTTATCGTTATCATGTTTGCATTCTTGTTTGTAGATTTATTTGATACTTTAGGAACCTTAATTGGTGTATCTTCCAAGGCAAATATGTTAGATGCGGATGGCAAATTGCCACGTATCAAAGGTGCGTTATTAGCCGATTCCATTGCAACCTCAGCTGGAGCTATACTTGGAACTTCCACCACTACTACCTTCGTAGAAAGTGCTACCGGTGTTACTGCAGGCGGTAGAACTGGTTTCACAGCTGTTGTAACAGGCTTTTTATTCCTGTTATCAACAATCTTCTCACCATTGTTCTTAACCATCCCTTCATTTGCGATTGCTCCTGCATTGATTATCGTAGGATTCTTCATGATGGGAAATGTTATGAACATCGACTTCAACGATGCTACCGAAGCAATTCCTTGCTTCCTCTGTATCATCGCAATGCCTCTTGCATACAGCATCTCAGATGGTATTTCTGCAGGTGTTATTGCATGGACAGTCATTAACCTTGTTACTGGTAAGGCAAAAGAAAAGAAGATTAGTCTTTTAATGTATGTATTAGCGATACTGTTTATAGCAAAATATATTATACTGTAATATTCACACATATAGGGGGACTGTATATACAGTTCCTCTTTTTTTATGGTTATTTGTACGTTACGAAACTGTATATGCTGAAAGTGTCATCTTATTTGGATTATTAAGAATGTGTTAGTGCTTGTTGTGTAAATTATTCATGTTATACACAATGTCTGAACGAAATAGCAGGAGATAACTTTGTTTCGGCGAGATGCTCTCGCGCCCAAAATGCGTAACAGTACTAATGGGGAACACATCTTTCATGATGTGTCCCCATAAGGACTGACGCATTTTGAAGGCTCGCCTCAATCAAAGTTTCTCCTGCTATTTCGTGAGTTTTGTGTATAACATGCATATAATTCACAATAAGCACTTAGACATTCTAATAATACAAATACAATGATGCTTCAGCATATACAGTTTTGTAATGTTAAAAACTATAAAAAAGAGGAACTGCATTTAGCAGTCCCCCTATATGTGTAAATATTACATAGAGTATAAGTGCTTACTTAATTCTAATTTCTCCCCCGACTCATCACTATTCTCAATCAAGACATTGCCTTCTCCATCCTCTGGTGCTAATGTCCCTTTCTTGATTAGTTGTCGCTTTAATTCTCTTGCTGCGCCTTCTGCTCCATCAAAAAAGACAACCTCGTTACCAAGTATCTTCGCGATGGAATGCTTCGCAAATGGAAAATGGGTGCACCCTAGTACCACACCGTCAATCGGCATTTCTATGTAAGGAGCAAGTATTGTTTGCAAATATTGCTCCATCTTAGCTGTATCAATCTCGTTTGCTTCCACTAGTTCTACCAATCCCGGTGCCGCTAATAAATGAATCTCTGCATCATTTTCATACTGGTGTAGCAAATGTTGAAACTTGTCCTCACGCAAGGTTAGCTCTGTAGCCATAACTAAAATTCGCTTTCCTGTACCAGCAAATGCGGTTGCAGCAGGCTTCAAGGCAGGCTCCAAACCGATAATCGGAATATCCGGATATTCCGTTCTTAACTTCGATGCAGCTGCACTGGTAGCTGTATTACAGGCAATTACAACAGCCTTTGCATTTCGCTCCATAAAATAAGTCATCCAATGCTCAGAAAGCTGATATACCTCTTCCTTACTCTTGATACCATATGGGGCATTCTTAGAATCACCCATATATAAAAAATGTTCATAAGGCATTAATTTATGCAATTGTCTCAGTACACTAATACCACCCATGCCGGAATCAAACACGGCAATGGGACCTAGTGCATGTTGCGACGCTTCCATGCTTGTCCGCTCCTTTAATTGTATCTTTTCATCTTCATCTACTGTATCAAAAACCCATTATTTATACAACCAAATTTGACTCAATTGGTGCACCCTTTTCAAATGACAAAGCATTTTCAATGGTGGTAAGACTGATAGCCTCTAAAGCTTCTTCTGTCAAAAATCCCTGATGTGATGTCACAATTACATTCGGGAAGGATAACAATCTGGCAGTGATAGAAGTCTCAAGAATATCATCCTCACGATTCTCAAATACATTGTTTGTCTCTTCCTCATATACATCCAAGCCAACCGCAAAGAACTTCTTAGCACGGATACCGGCAATCAAATCCTCTGTCTTAATCAAACCACCTCTTGAGGTATTAACCAATATTACCTGATCCTTCATTTTTGCAATAGTCTCTTTATTGATTAAGTGACGATTCTCTTCTGTCAAAGGACAATGTAATGAAATCATATCACTCTCTTTTAACAAGGTTTCCATATCCACGTATTCCACAAAATCCAAATCTGGATTCTGGTAAATATCATAACCAATGACTCTCATACCAAAACCATGGCAAATTCTACACATAGCAGCACCAATCTTACCTGTACCAATAATACCGGCTGTCTTACCATGGAAATTCACACCTGTTAATCCAATTAAGCTAAAGTTGTTCTCACGGACCTTGATATAGCCCTTATGAATACGTCTTGTGCATGCCATTGCCAAAGCCATCGCATGTTCTGCGACTGCCTCAGGTGAGTAACCCGGTACTCGAAGCACAGTCATACCACAAGCCTTTGCTACATCCAAATCTACATTGTTAAAACCGGCACAGCGCATGAGAATCAATTTGATGCCAACTTTAGATAATGCTTGAATCACCTCACCGCCTACATCTGAACTGACAAATGCACATACACCATCATAGCCCTGCGCTAAGCTTGCAGTTGCAACAGATAAGTCTGTATCCAGATAATCAATCGTAACATTCTCATAACCTTTCACAGCTGCCTCAAATGAATCCTTATCATATTTTTTTGTATCATACATTAATATCTTCATAGTCATATCCCTCCTAACCATTTCTATTATATCAAATATCTTCTGTAAATTGTTAAAAATTATGCCTTTTATCCATAAATAAACATAAAAAATGCTACCATATAGTAAAATATGATAGCATTTTTGCCAAGAAATTATAGAGTTGTTTTTATCAATATATCACTTTTATCAAATCATTACGCCAATTTATCCAGTAAAAACGGCATTGCTTCCTCAAAATTCACTCCATACCATCTGCCATCCTGATCAGCAAGAGTTAAACGAATACATTCCTTTGTATACTCTGCTGCAACCTCAAAGGCATTTTTCCAATCCATCCCTCTCATCATGGCGCCTACACAGGCACTTGCAAAAATATCTCCTGTACCGTGATAACTTGCATCGATTCTGTCAGTTTCATAACGATAGTAACTGTCAGTGGCTTTATCATAGCCCATAAATCCGGTTTTGCCCTTCTCAAAACCAACGCCGGTAATTACAGATAACTTTGCTCCCAAACCAGACAGTTTTTGTAATAATGCCTTGATATATGCCTCATCATACTCTTCTTTATATTCAGTGTCAGTCATAAAACAAGCTTCTGTTACATTTGGAACAATAATATCCGCTTTTCCACAAAGTGTAGCCATCTTCTTTGCGAATGCTTCGTCAAATGCCGGATACAGTTTTCCATTATCTGCCATAACCGGGTCTACGAAAATGATATTATCCTCTGTCTTAAAATCATCAAACATTTGTGCCACAATATCAATCTGTTCAAAGGAACCAAGATATCCTGTATAAATACCATCAAAACTAATCCCTTCCTGTTTCCAATGGGCAGTGATTGGCTGAATCTCTTCCGTTAAATCCTTGCAGGTAAAATTCTGAAACATCGTATGGGTAGATAACACTGCAGTAGGAACAATTGCAGTCTCCACACCCATGGCAGATATAATAGGTAGCGCAACCGTCAATGAACACTTTCCAACGCAGGAAATATCTTGTACTGTTACAATTCTTTTCATGATATACATTCCTCATTTCATCAAAATATCTGTCTGCTATTATACTCATACATGACCATATTGCTAGAGTCAGTTTTTATATTTTTTATATGGTCAGATTTCAAGATACAAAAAAATGTCACATATTTACTTCCGAATACGTGACATTTTTTATAAATTAGTCAATTATTTGAACTTTGCAATTACTTCTTCATTTGCCTTCATAGCGTTAACTTCCATCTCTTTTCGCTCCGCTAACAGTTTTTCTTTGATGGCTGGATGGTTAATTGCCATGATTTGTAATGCCAGATATGCAGCATTCTTACTGCCATTGATTGCCACTGTTGCTACAGGAATTCCCGGCGGCATCTGCACGATGGAATAAAGTGCATCCTGACCATCCAATACGGAACCTGATAGTGGTACGCCGATAACTGGCAAAACAGTCTGAGATGCCACAACACCAGGAAGGGCTGCTGCCATACCTGCTGCAGCAATAATTGCTTCTGTACCATTATTATTTGTCTCTTCAATAAATGCAGAAAGACCTGCATGAGCACGATGTGCAGATAAACATCTCACATCCACTTCAACACCGTAATCCTTTAAGATACCGACTGCCGGTTCTACCTTTGGCAAATCACTGGTAGAGCCCATAATAATTGCTACTCTCATAATATTTCCTCTCTTTTTTATAATATATTGTTCTGCTTTAACATTTCTTTCAATTTGGAGATCTCATCTGCTTGCTCCTGCACTGTACTCTCCAAATCTTCTATCATGGTCTTCTGCTGATTTAATTTCCGTTTTATCGCTTGTTCATGAATCAATGCTCGCTCTCTCGCCTCACATTGTAGTCTAACTGCCTCATCTGCGGTCAAACGGTCAATCTCTTCTACAGTAGATTGAAATTCTGCATTCTCTGTTGCTATCGCCATTAAATCACCCCATGTCTTTGCCTGAAATATTCGACTCCATACATCAAGCTGATTACGCTTGTCCTCGTCGGTTGCCAAATCAATCTTAGATAAGTCTAACACATAGAGCGTAAATTTGCCAGTATATTCGTTATGATTCTTCACATTCAACAAACGATATGTAGCAAAGAATTCAGGTTGCTCCTCGAATAGCGTAAAATCCAGTATACTTACATGAATGGCAGGCTTGGTGTCTATGTAGTCGTCCCCTTTATTAAGATTATCATAGGTTCTGCAAAGATACCCCAAAGACCGCTCCGGCCAGTTGCCATAATCCACTATCTGCAATTCGATGTTGATATAAGTATTGTTGTTAAGCAGTACCGCCACATCCAAAATAAAGGTCTTATCATCAATGGCGGCTCCCACCTGAATCGGGTTTCTAATCTCTAATGAACCAATGTCTTCTTGCCGCAATCCCAGAATGGAGCATATCAGCATCTTTAACGTGTGGGGGTGGCTATTCATCAACGCAATGAATAAATAATTATTCTTCAGTGTATACTCTAGTTCTCCTGTTTGAGTCATATTGTCTCCTTTCAGAGACATACCGGTATGTCATAATTCGAATTCAAACAAGATTGTATCATAATATTTTACACTTTTCAACTAGGATTCTATTATTAATATTCATTACTTTACTAGTTTAACTCTTTTACCCTGCCCTTTATTCTTGAGTAGCTTCTTATAAGTCTTCAATTTAGATGCAGGCACTTTAATTCTTGCAGTAGATTTGATGCCTTTGAATGCATTTTTCCCTATCGTCTTCAATTTCTTAGATTTAATAGTGATTTGCTTTAATCTACTACAACCCCTTAACGCCTCTTTTCCTATTGTTTTCACGGACGAACCAAATGTTATACTTGTTAATTTCTTGCAATTTTTGAATGCGTAGGAGCCTAT
>JAZSEY010000001.1:0-2013 GCA_045531905.1 Lachnospiraceae bacterium | reverse complement strand
CAACCTGTTATGAAGTGACCTTTGTCAAGTGTAAATTGCAAAAATCACCACAAACTTTTCCTTTCATTAAATTTTAACACTGGGTACAGAGGCAGAGCCTCAGACCTAACAGTCCCCGGCCTTGGCCACTCTGTTATACGTGGATTGGTTACCTACAGGTCAATGGTCCGCCGTGAATCTTGCCGTCTCCTAGCGTGAATCAAAATATATAAATATAATGTCAACAGAGGTTGATCGCAAATAATTCGGACCTAAGATTGCTCTGAGGCCCTGCCTCTGTATCCAGTGTTACTTCGTTCTACCAGCAGATGAAATCTGACTCTGTCAGTTTCGTCTGCTTAATTACCCTTAATGATGTTCAGATGCGTCTGTCATAGGTCTTGCCGCCATAGGCGGTGCTAAGCAACCTTGACTGATGCACCTGAACATCATATCAGCCTACATGTTCTGTCATCATGCCCCATATAAAGCATGCTAATTCCCTTGCTATTGCTGTTGTTGCAACATTTCTATTTATTCCATTTTTCAATGTCATTTTATAAAATCGTCTACGCAATCTTTCATTCGCCTTATCTGCGTATGCTATAACTTCTGTCGGATTTCCTTGTTGTCTTTGTTTTAATGCCGCCGATTTATGTCCTATCGCGCCTCTTGTATAACTTTGGGCTGCTTCAACAAGTAATCTTCTTAAATGACTGTTCCCAGCTTTTGTTATACTATATCTATTAATTCTTTGGTCGCTGGAATCTTCACTTGGTACCAAACCAAGAAATGATGCAAACCTAGGTGCTTTTTCAAATCGCTCAAAGTCTCCAACTTCAACAATCATAGAAAGTGCAGTATGTGTTTTAATTCCAAGAAGACAACTCATATTCTTTACTTTTTTCTCGTACTTCTCACCTGCTGCAAGCTCCTCAATTCTTTCATCAAAGCGTTTTATCTTTTCCAACAAATACTCATATGTCAAAAGATACTCATTTAAAGTCTCTTTCTCTAGCCCTGCTAAATCAAGAGATTTTAACCACTTGATATGAGTAATAGTCCAGTATGTTTTTCCACCGTCAAAATGCTTTCCTTGTCTTAAAACAAATGCCAGAATCTGTTGTTTGATTTTTTTCAATGCCAGTTTTTGATCATCTCTCATTCGGATGTATTCTTTTACGGCATTATCTTCATCGTCAGGAACATATACTTCGCTATACGTATGAAATGCTAAGCATCTTGCAATGTTTGCAGCGTCTCGTTTATCCGTCTTAACATGATGTGTGTTAGTAACAGCCATTGTACTTGGTGCCAAGATTTTACAATCAACAGCATGCTCTTTCAATTGGTTATATAAAGAATATCCTAAACATCCCGCTTCGTATCCACAGACAAATGTAACCTCTCCTTCATATCTTGTGCGCACTTGTTCCATATATTTTAAAACAAGCTTGTAGTCTGAAGGAATTGTCTGTTTGTACTCAACCTTATCCCTGTCATAACTATAACAACAAAGTGTGTAACTTTCCTTATGGACATCCATTCCAACATAAACTATACTATTCATATGTGACCTCCTTTTGTATGCGGTAATCCCTGTTACCATTAATCTTCAACAATTAATAGTTTACAGGTAAATCCACGAATCTACAATCGTGAGGTCACTTCATATTGTCTCCTTATTCATCTAATTTTCTTCCTGTCAACTTTAAGAATACATCTTCCAAAGTTGGTTCAGAAGAATGAATAGATTTTATTTTTTTGCTTTTAATCAGATTTCCTATTTCCTCGCCAAATTCGGGTGCGTTAGGCAGAACAATTGTTTCATCATTCTGTAACATAATAGTAAATTGTTCTTGTTTATTGTGTCTTCTGCATATATCCTTCGGATTTCCGTATTCAATGATTTCGCCTTGATTTAAAAGAGCAATGTTGTCGCAGAGTTTAGAGGCTTCGTACATGTTGTGGGTGGTAAGGAAAATTGTAATTCACTCATTTTTCATTTCCAGTAACATCTCATGGATAAAACCC
>JAZSEY010000011.1:0-99493 GCA_045531905.1 Lachnospiraceae bacterium | reverse complement strand
AGACTAAAAAGATAGACATGGTGTAATAAAGATTTGACAAAATATGAACTAAAGTGATATTATTTCTATGTATTGTAATTTATGTGTAGGTGAAAAATGGACGCGAAAAGTATACCTGAAAAATTTGGTTCAATGGTTTTTAATGACAAGGTTATGAAAGAGCGCTTGCCGAAAGAAGCGTATAGAGCCGTTCGTCAAGCGATTGACGATGGAAAGCCCTTGTCTCATGATTACGCTAAATGCGTTGCTACGGTCATGAAAGACTGGGCGATAGAAAAGGGCGCAACCCACTTTACCCATTGGTTTCAACCGATGACGGGTATTACTGCGGAAAAACACGACAGTTTTATCGAGCCGTTTGGTAGCGGTGAAGTTATAATGAAGTTTTCAGAAAAATCGTTAGTTAAAGGCGAGTCTGACGCTTCAAGTTTCCCTACGGGTGGACTTCGCGCTACTTTTGAAGCGCGTGGGTATACTGCTTGGGACCCGACTTCTTACGCTTTTGTAAAAGACGGCAGTCTTTATATCCCCACGGCATTTTGCTCTTACGGTGGAGAAGCGATTGACAAAAAGACCCCACTTCTTCGTTCTATGGATGCCATCAATACTCAGGCCCTCAGAATTATCCGTTTATTTGGCAATACAACATCCACAAGAGTGACGCCGTCGGTAGGACCGGAGCAGGAGTACTTTTTGGTTGATAAAAAACTGTTCCAGCAAAGAAAGGATTTGATATACACAGGACGTACTTTGTTCGGAGCAATGCCTCCAAAGGGTCAGGAAATGGATGACCACTACTATGGAAGTATTAAGGAACGTGTGTCTGATTTTATGTCAGACTTGAATATTGAGTTATGGAAATTAGGCATTACTGCAAAGACACAGCATAATGAGGTAGCACCGGCACAGCATGAGCTGGCTCCAATTTATGCAACGAACAATGTAGCAACAGATCATAATCAGTTGATTATGGAGATTATGAAAAAGGTTGCAGATAGAAAAGGCTTGAAGTGTCTGTTACATGAGAAACCATTTGAAGGTGTAAATGGTTCCGGTAAGCATAACAATTGGTCATTGGTGACGGATGACGGTATCAATTTATTAGAGCCGGGTAAGACACCACATGAAAATGTACAGTTCCTATTATTCCTGACTGCGATTTTGCAGGCGGTTGATGTGCATGCAGATTTATTGAGATTTTCTGCGGCGTCAGTTGGTAATGATCACAGATTAGGAGCAAACGAGGCTCCTCCTGCTATTATTTCTGTATTTTTAGGAGAGCAGTTACAAGATGTATTGAATCAGTTGGATACAACCGGTGAGGCTACCAGTTCTATTCAAGGTCAGAAGCTGGATGCAGGTGTTTCCACATTGCCATCCTTCAGAAAGGATGCTACTGACCGTAACAGAACATCTCCATTCGCATTTACAGGTAATAAATTTGAGTTTAGAATGGTTGGTTCTACACAGTCCATTGCAACACCAAACATCGTATTGAATACGATTGTTGCAGATGCTCTTTGCAATATTGCAGATGAATTAGAGCAGGCTGAGAATTTTGATATGGCAGTACATGACAAGATTAAAGAATTGATTACAAAGCACAAGAGAATTGTGTTTAATGGTAATGGTTATTCTGATGAATGGGTAGAAGAAGCGGAAAGACGAGGACTGCCAAATAACAAGTGTATGGTAGATGCGATTCCTGCAATAGTAACTGAAAAGTCTAAAGCATTATTTGCAAAGCATCATGTGTTTAACGAGGCAGAGCTTGAATCCCGTGCTGAAATTCATTATGAGAACTATGCAAAAGCAATTACTATTGAAGCCAAGACTATGGTGGATATGGTTAAGAAGCAGATTGCCCCTGCAGTGATGCAGTATCAGGCAGAGCTTGCATCAGGTGTGAATCAGTTGAAGTCAGCTGGTATTACAGAAGTTTCTGTACAGGTGGATTTGATGAACAGAATTGCCTCTGAACTTGTGAATATGCAGTCATCTCTTGTGCGTTTAGAGAACGAGATTAGAGAAGCAGCAAAAATTGAAGATATTTCAAAGCAGGCAAGATTCTGTCACGATACCGTTTTTGCGGAGATGGGCGTGTTGAGAAAAGCAGCAGATGCCTTGGAATTAATGTTACCAAGAACGGCTTGGCCATTCCCACAGTATGCGGAATTACTATTTGATATTTAATAAACATAATTAAAAATACCCTGAAGTTTCGGTACATACCAATGATACCGATAACTGTCAGGGTATTTTTTTATTCATAGTCAAAGATGAATTTTTCAAAACCATTTATGATTGTGACATCTTCATATTTTGCCTCACGCCTGAATTTTCGACCATAGGACATATGTACATGACCATGTATGAAGTAAGATGGTTTGTACTTGTCTAGTAGTTTTACAAATGCCTCAAAGCCTTGGTGCGCATGGTCATCGTCATCGTCAATTTTGTATGCCGGAGAGTGGGTTAACAAAATGTCAAAGCCTTTGTGCTTTTTGAGTTTGAAAAATAGTTTTCTGACTCTGGCATGCATTTCTTGTTGTGTGTATTGATGAATGCCGTTTTTATAACGGATGGAGCCACCAAGTCCCAATATGCGAACGCCGTTATGCACATAGATTTGGTCTTCAATACAAATACAACCATCTGGTGGTGTGGTTTCATAACAATCGTCATGATTGCCATGCACGTATAAGATAGGTACCTTAGCAAAAGTGGCAAGGAACTCCAAGTATTGAGGTTTTAAGTCGCCACAAGATAAGATTAGGTCAATACCTTCTAATTTTTCTTTTTCGAAAAAATCCCAAAGGGATTTTGATTCTATATCAGCCAATACTAGTATTTTCATAAAGTGCCCCCATTTGTGTTTGTTGCCGGCTTAATTCCCTGGTTATCAAGAATTGTTTTTGCCTTTGGTTGTAACTCGGATTCCAAAGGTATTGTGCCGACCACATTGTCATTTAACCAATTCATGGTGATAATTTCGTCAGGTGTCATGTAACCCTTTGCAGATGCCTCTACAAATCCATCCTGAGAGTAAAGTGGTCCTGAAAATGGATGGAAGGAATTGTTGCAAATGGCATTCTTCATCACTGCGACTAATCTTTGTACGCCGGATGGAAGATTTTGTGAGCAGATGACATCAATCACTTCTGCAGACATTCCCCACCAATAGTTAATTGCCTTATTTTCCTCTATATTATCAATGTTTTTCCATGAACCACTTAAGATGATGTTGAGGAGTTTTTCATAGAATACGCCCCAGTGACATATGGACATGGCAAGGTTTTGCTGTGTCTGTTTGTGGTTACAATATAATCCGAATTTTCTAGTGGAACGTCCAGGTGTAATCAAATCCTGATCGGAAATATATTGAATGCCTTTCTCTTCAAAAAATGCATTTACATCGTGATCCTTTTTTGTGGACCAATCCAGATAAATGGTTGCATTTGGGTTTGTCATCTGTGCACCCAAAGCAAATGCATTGATATTGGCAATGGCACCATAGATTGGGTAATCGGCAATGTAGCCAATCTTGCCATCCTCAGTTAATGCTCCTGCAATCATACCAGTTAAGAATTTTGCTTCGTATAATCTGGATTCATAGGTTCGAATGGCATTATGTGAAATGTTAACGGAACAGTTCAAAATTTTGACTTCAGGATGCTCTAGGGCAACCTTTAAACTAGGCTGGATGAACTCTGTTGTTGTGTTAAAAATGATGTTAAATCCTTTTTCCACAACTTCTTCCAATACTGCCTGACCATATTTTTCCGGGTTAGCGCAGGTTACCTGCATGGTTTCCACCGCATCCCCCATTGTTTCTTCGATGTGTAGTCTACCCAGCTCGTGTCCGTAAATCCAGTCGGACTGATCCGGATATCGGTCATAAACAAAGGCAACCTTCAGTTTTTTAGTTGGTATTGGTGCTTTTAACAAAGAACCAAGCATATTTTTTTTTGGTGCTTCCGTAGGGTCCATCAAAAGCTCTACGTTGTCATCCTTCGTAAGGAGACAGATTTCATCCCAAACAGTTTCCAGTGCTGTTTTGATTTCCATACTACTCATATCAAGAGCAGTAGAATATGTGTATACATTCAAAAATGTAAGAATGGCATCGCCACAGGTAATATTTAATTTTTTACCGCCATTTTTATTGTATTCCTTTTCGAATAGACGGTAGAAGGAAGTGAAATCTACGCGTTCATCCTCTGTCCATTCAGTTTCCATATCATGACCAGTTACTTCACATAATTTTTCGAATCTGCCCGGTTCAGAAAATGTTAGGAAATGAATTTCTGTTAACTTATGAAATTGCATAAATTCATAGTAAATAATATTGGCAATATCATCTGTGCGTTTAGGTACCTTGCGGATAACATTGGCAGCAACAGTAACTGCGTCATAGTATTTTAAAACGCTGACTCTTTTATTGCCTTCTACCACATAATAGCGGTTCATATATTCATATACTTTAATGGCATCACGGATGCCTTCTTCTAGCTGTGCATCGCAGAGACTAGACCATTTAATACTAAATTCTGTACCATAATCCAAAAGTGGCATGAAATTACCTGCAAAAGCGGTGGTACGTCCAAAATTGCTTGTTCCTACAACCTGGTCCAAAGGAATGTGCATAGTGCCAAGGTTGACCTCGCATTCAATATCTGCATGAGATAAAATGTCATCCAATACGGGAAGATATGGATAGCGTCCTTTGTTGACGCAGTTTTCATATTCCTTTTTTCCTTTTTTTAATGCTTTCAAATAGTCTGTATAAGCCATAGAAGCCTCCTAAAATGGTTATTATTTATGGTAAAATCTGATGATTGCATAATTTGTGGCTACAGTTTACCATGAATTGTGTTCCGAAACAAGTTGGCATATGCAAAACCTTTACAAACGAACGGAAAAACTGTAAAATATAATGATGGTTAATGTTCGTTAAAAGAGGAATGAAACTTGAAGAATTTATATATAGCAGAGAAACCAAGTGTGGCGAGAGAATTTGCAAATGCATTAAAGATAAACGGCGGTAGCAAGGATGGTTATATCGAGTCTCAGGATGCGATTGTAACATGGTGTGTGGGACATTTAGTTACCATGTCATACCCGGAAGTCTATGATGCAGCATTGGCAAAGTGGTCTATGGAAACAGTGCCATTTATACCAGACAAATTCAAATATCAAGTCATCGATGGTGTGAAAAAGCAATTTAATATTGTGAAGGGTCTTCTAAACCGTGAGGATGTTGGCTGTATTTATGTGTGTACCGACTCCGGACGAGAAGGAGAATACATATATCGGCTTGTGGATGAATTGGCAGAGGTAGGCGACAAAAAAGAAAAACGTCGCGTATGGATTGATTCCCAAACTGAAGAAGAAATATTACGTGGTATTCGTGAAGCAAAACCTTTAAGTGCATATGATAATCTGTGTGCTTCGGCATATTTGCGAGCAAAGGAAGATTATCTGATGGGTATCAATTTTTCCCGTGTGCTAACGTTAAAATATGGCTATCCCGTAAAGGATTATTTGAGTATGAATAAACTTGCCATTTCGGTAGGTCGTGTTATGACCTGCGTCCTTGGCATGATTGTAAAGCGTGAGCGTGAGATCCGGGATTTTGTAAAGACACCATTTTATAGAGTGATTGGAAATGTATCCTTACAGAATGCGGAAACCGGCGCCAGTCACAGCTTTGAGGCAGAGTGGAAAGCGGTAGAGGGTTCTAAATATTTTGAGTCTCCGCTTCTTTACAAAGAAAATGGTTTTAAAGAAGAAAAGGACGCAAAAGAGTTGATTGCTTATTTGACGGAAGCACCAGATGTTGCTCCTTATAAAGCCATTATTGAGAAAAAAGAAAAGAAAACGGAAAAGAAGAATCCGCCGTTGCTTTATAATCTTGCGGAACTACAGAATGAATGCTCCAAATTGTTTAAGATTAGTCCGGATGAGACTTTGAAGGTCGTGCAGGAATTGTATGAACGTAAGTTGGTTACTTATCCGAGAACGGATGCCAGAGTGTTATCTACTGCAGTAGCAAAGGAGATATATAAGAATCTTGGTGGTTTAAGACAATACCATCATGTGGCGCCATATGCGGATTTGATTATGGAAAAACAGGCATATAAGGGGCTGGTAAAAAGCCGTTATGTCAATGACAAACAGATTACAGACCATTATGCGATTATTCCAACCGGACAGGGCATTAAGACGTTGGAGTCTATGCCAACATTATCAAAAAATGTGTACGAGGTTATTGCCAGAAGATTCGTAAGTATTTTCTTTCCAGCGGCAGAATATGAAAAGTATGCGTTAACATTAAATCGCAAGGATGAACGGTTCTTTGCCAATTTTAAGGTCATGTCCAAGGAAGGTTATCTGCGTGTAATGCAGTATTCCTTTGCAAAGAAAAAGACCGAAGATAAGGAAAACGGAGAAGAAAATACCAATCAGGAATTGCTGCCATTGGTGTCAGCATTGAAAAAAGGACAGGAATTAGATATCACAGAATTCCTAATCAAAGAAGGGGAAACTTCCCCTCCTAAGAGATATACCTCCGGCGCTTTGATTCTTGCCATGGAAAATGCAGGGCAGTTAATTGAAGACGAAGAACTTCGTGCTCAGATAAAGGGTAGTGGTATTGGAACCAGTGCAACTAGGGCAGAAATAGTGAATAAACTAGTAAATATCAAATATCTGAACTTGAATAAAAAGACACAGATTATTACACCAACCCAGTTGGGCGAAATGATTCATGATGTGGTCATGTGTTCGCTACCGGCCTTGTTGTCACCGGAGCTGACTGCAAGCTGGGAGAAAGGTTTGACTATGGTTTCTGATGGTGCGGTTTCTGAGGATGAATACATGAAGAAACTGACAGATTTTGTAGCAAGTAAAACCAACGCAGTGAAGCAGAACAATTATATGAATGTACTGCACAATCGTTTTCGGTATATTGCTCAGTATTATGAGAAAACAGCAACCGGTAAAAAGACCAAAAGTAAATAATAACGTGATATAGAGAGGGAGATAATATGGAACAGCAGGTTACAATTCAGGCGTTATATGATTTAACTCAGACGATGGCAAAGCCGTTATTAGAGAATCTTACATATCCATGGGAGGCGTTACCTAAGATAGGAGATTTTATCAAGGAGTTAGGGGAGACACTTTCGGAAGAAGAATATGAGAAAAAGGGTGACAATATATGGGTGCATAAAACCGCAACCGTATATCCAACCGCATACATCAACGGTCCGGCCATTATTGGACCAAATACAGAAGTAAGACATTGTGCATTTATCAGAGGAAATGCTTTGGTGGGTGCAGATTGTGTAGTTGGTAATTCCACTGAGTTAAAAAATGTGGTATTATTTAATCATGTACAGGTTCCACATTATAATTATGTTGGAGATTCTATTTTGGGTTACTACTCCCATATGGGAGCAGGTTCTATTACCTCCAATGTAAAGTCCGATAAGACTTTGGTACATGTAAAAGGTGAACAGTTTGATTTGGATACCGGTCTTAAAAAGTTTGGCGCCATGGTTGGAGATTATGTGGAAGTAGGCTGTAACAGTGTTTTAAATCCGGGAACGGTGATTGGACGTAACACAAACATTTATCCGGTTTCTATGGTAAGAGGTTTTGTACCGGAGAACAGTATATATAAGAAAAAGGGTGAAATTCCATGCAAAATGGAACAGTAAACGAAAGATATATATATGTCATGCTCTCACAGACACCTACAGGATTTGGCAAGACGATTCGAAAAGTAATGGGATATACATATAATCACACATCGATTGCTTTTGATAAAGAGCTTGTGCAATTATATAGCTTTGGAAGAAAAGTGCATAAAGTACCTGTTGTGGCAGGATTGGTACGAGAGTATCCGGAACGTTTTTCTCTGAATGTAACATCCGATGTTCCTGTTAGAATATATAGAATTCCTGTAACACAGGAACAGTATGATATCGGGTTAAGTCGTATTCAGGAGATACTAGATGATGAGGATGAATACCTTTATAATTTGTATTCTGTGTTATTATATCCGGTATTTAGGGGATTTTCGACTTTTAAGGCATATCACTGTACTGAGTTTGTGGCGCACTTATTGCAACGCATGAAGGTAAAATTACATGAAGATAAACCAGCCTGTGGAATTACTCCTGAGGGTATGAAAGTGCTATTACAGGATTATGAAATCTATTACGAGGGAAATCTGTTGGAGTATGTATCGGATTTATCCGAACATAGACCAGTGTATTTTCGTTCGCCCAATGTGAAGGATGGTATTGCTACTGTGTACACGCTTGGCAGGCTTGTGTGCAGAACCGGTAGTGGAAAAAAGCTATGATTATTGAATCATAGCTTTTTCTATCGCTACACGCATAGCCTGTTTTATGACAATAGACGTGTACTGATTTTCACCGGAGAAGACCATATCATCTATGTTTTGAATGGAACCAAGTTGTGCATTGATTTCTTCAATGGCAGTATCAATGAGTGGATACATGGTGGTAATGGATTCGCTGGTATTATGTAATCCTACATGGGTAATGGCTGTCTCATCTACGGTGACTTCGAGATTCAGCGGTTCATTTCCAATAGAGATATTGGCATAGTAAACGCCCGGGTGATATATGGCATTCGATGCGGTGTCTGTATTTTGCTCAGACGCGAACATCCAGATGAGAACACATATCAATAAAATGATGAGTGCGATAAAGATCAGTGTATATATAAATTCTCTAGCTTTCAATACTACAATTTTTGTAGTTCCTCCCATAGAAGGTTACCTCCCTATTAGCATTCTTTATGTTCTTATCTTTATACTATTAGGGAAAATAAAAAAATATGACACAGAAATGTGATTATTTGAAAGGAAGTAAGAGTATGGATAGTAATTGTAAATTGCAATTGATTTGTGGTCGAAGCGGTTCCGGAAAAACCACATATCTTTGTGAACAAATAATTGAAAAATCAATGCAACATCCAGATGGTCATTATTACATGGTAGTACCGGAACAGTTTACCATGGGAATACAAAGAAAACTAACCACTATGCATCCGGATGGTGGTATTTTGAATATAGACGTGTTGAATTTTGGCAGATTAGCTCATCATATTTTTGAGGAGTTGCATTTGCAACATAACCAAGTGTTGGATGACATTGGCAAGACAATGGTGATCGGACATTTATTAGACGTGCATAAGAAAGATTTAACTGTTTATGGAAAAGCATACAACAAACCAGGATTTCATGAAGAAATGAAGTCTATGATTAGTGAGTTGTTTCAGTATGGCATTACAAAAGATGACGTGCGGCAGACCCTTAAATCTTTAGATGACAACTCAATATTGGCTATGAAATTACAGGATTTGTTGTTGATATATGAAGCATTTGAAAACTATATTCAGGATCATTACATTGTAGCAGAGCAGATGCTTCGAATGGCAGGTGAACGTTTGGCAGATTCAAAACTGCTGAAAAATGCGACTATTTATTTTGATGGTTTTACGGGGTTCACACCGATACAATATGTATTTTTGGAGAAACTCCTTCGGGTGGCAGGAGAAGTGCGTATTTCGATTACCATGCCAAGACCGTTGGAAGCATTTTCTGAGGAGCATCATTTGTTTCATATGAGTTATGAGATGTATGTGCATGTATTAAAACTGGTAGAACAGATTCGTGGTGTGGACATACAGGACACAGTATACTTGGATGAGGAGCAGGGATGTAAACGTTTTCTATCAAATGAACTGCAACATTTGGAACAAAATATGTTCACATATCCTTACAAGAAATGGAATCATGCTACTCAGGATATTGGGCTATATGCGGCAAAATCTGCTAGGGAGGAACTAAAATGGATTTCTGCACGCATTCGAAACATGGTAATGGAAGGTGGATACCGATACAGAGATTTTGCTATTGTGTCAGGTGACTTAACCAATGTGGCTTATTTAATCGATGAAGTGTTACCGGATTATAGCATTCCTTATTTTATTGATAACAATGTGGATATGGCGAAGCATGCATTTACGAGATGGTTGCTTTCTGCGTGGAAAATATTGGTAAATGGATATGCTTATGAGGATATATTTGCATATATCAAGTCTGGGTATTGTGGAGCCCTCAATGAAACACAGGCAGGTTTGTTGGAGAATTATGCGTTGCAACGAGGGTTAAAAACAGTTTCCGGCTGGGAAAAGGCCGCGTGGGATGAAAATGTGGAGCAGGCGAGAACTGCTTTTATGAAAGAAATTGATATTTTAAAGCAAGGGATTCAGGGAAATCGTGTTCGTGATTATGTAGTGGCATTGTATGGATTCTGTGTTGCACTCAAAATGGAGGAACGATTGTCTAAACAGGCAGAGCAGTTTGAGCAGAAGCATGCATTTTCATTAGCCCGGGTGTATAGTCAAATTTACGGCAAGACGATGGAATTGTTCGACAAAATGATTGATATTTTAGGGGAAGAAACTATGTCTATGGAGTCTTTCCTTCATGTTTTGGAATCGGGTATGGATTCCATTTCCATTGGTGTGCTTCCGCCGGGGCTTGACCAGGTTACCATTGGTGATATTGAGAGAACAAGACTGGGCGATATCAAGGTGCTATTCTTTATGAATGTCAATGATGGAATTGTACCGAATACCAGTGTTAGAGGTATGGTGTTGACAGATGAAGAACGAGAAAAACTTACGGGACATTTGGAACTTGCACCAACCATGAAAAAGAAAACCTATCAGGAGCAGTTCTATTTGTACCTGAATATGACAAAACCTTCGGAACGCTTGTATTTGTCTTATCACAAGTTGTCCAATGAAAACAAAGAAAGCAGACCGTCTTATCTTATCAATCGCATGCAGTTATTGTTTACGGATTTGCATGTGTTGGATGTGGATCGTGCTTCTGTTTTGGATAAATTATATGGAAAACAGGATGGAATGTATGCATTTTCCGAGATGGTTAAGGACTATCTTGGCAGTAAGGATATGCCAGAAAACTGGCAGATGTTATTGCCTGTGCTTTATGCCTTGTATAAGGATAGTAAGGATGAAGATTTGATGCTTCACGGTATGCAATACCCGATAAAGGAACAGGCACTTTCCAGTGAAATGGCAGAGCAGCTTTATGGTCGTGATGTGTCAGTTAGTACATCCAGATTAGAAAAATATGCCGGATGTGCTTATGCCTTTTTCTTAGAGTATGGTTTGCGCTTACAGGAGAAAAAACTCTTTGAAGTAAGCACGGCAGATACCGGTACCATTTTGCATAGTGTGATGGAACAGGTCTTTGCCTACTACAAAACAGTGGATGGTGGTATCCGATTGGCTTCTACGGAAGAATGTGAAGCAAAGGCACGAGAGTTATTGGCAGAAGTGATAGCGCAGCCAGAGTATGTGGAAATATTCCAGGAATCGAATCGCAGTCAATATATGCACAGCATTTTGGAGCGTGTGGCAGTCCGTTCGATTCAAGCGTTGAAAAAACAATTGGCAAATGGCAAGATGGTGCCGGAAGCCTTTGAGTTACAGTTTGGTGGACAACATACCACCTATGCTTCTTTTCAGCTGTCAGACAATGTTAATATGGTGTTAAAGGGTGTAGTAGACCGTGTTGATATATTGGCAGATGCAGATGCTAAGAAATTGTATGTACAGGTGATAGATTATAAGTCTGGGGATAAAAAGATTGACTATACGAAGCTTTACTACGGTACACAATTACAGCTTTCCATATATATGAATGTAGTAAAAACTTGGGCAAAAGAGAAATATCCGGATATGGAGATTATTCCTGTGGGAATGTATTATTTTCATATGCAGGATCCATTACTTACACCGACAGCAAAGAAGGATTTGGATGCAACCAGGCAACAGGCTATGCGTTTAAAAGGTCTTTCTGTAGCAGACAAAGAGTTAATTGAGAAAATTGATAACGGACCGGGAAATGTAGTGGAAGTGGCGTATACCAAAGATGATTTATTTACGAAGACATCGAAGGTTGCAACACCATCTAACTATGAAGCAATTCTTGCTTATGCATACGAAAAAGTCATGGATTTGGGAAAAGAAATGTATCAGGGAAATATTTCCATTCATCCCTATGCCTATGGCAGTGAAAAAGCGTGTACGTATTGCAAGTTTGCGGGTATTTGCATGTTTGATGGTACTTGCAAAGGCAATCAGTATCGATATTTTATAAAGAGAGAGAAGGAGGAGTTTGGTAATCATGCAGTGGACGAAGGAACAACAACAAGTAATTGAAGCAAGAAATTCCAATCTGTTAGTAGCAGCTGCAGCAGGTTCCGGTAAGACTGCAGTGTTGGTGGAACGCATTATTCAAATGGTTACAGACGAAAAAACTCCTATTGATATTGATGCGTTATTAGTTGTAACCTTTACAAATGCAGCAGCCAGTCAAATGCGGGAGAAGATTAACAAAGCACTTTCTAAGAAACAGGAGGAGTGTCCAACCAATGCGCATTTGACAAAACAATTGTCGCTGTTACATCGGGCAAATATTATGACAATAGACAGTTTTTGTTTGAAAATTGTTAAAGAGCATTTTCATTTGTTAGGATTAGATCCGAACTTCCGAATTGGTGATGAAGGTGAATTGGCAACGATTCGAGCAGATGTGTTGAATAAAGTTTTGGAAGTCTATTATGAAAAGAAAGAGCCGGCATTTATGGATTTTGCTGCCTGTTTCGGTGGGGATAAAACGGACGTCCCACTAGAAAAGTATATTTTGCATGTGGCATCTGTAGCAGAAAGTTATCCTAGACCGATGGTGTGGTTAAAACAGGCAAGAGAAGCATTACAAATCAAAAGTATGGAAGATTTGGAAACTAGAAAGTGGTATCAGGATATGCTTGCCATTGTGAAATCCAGTGTGCAGACATGTATTGAAGATGCCAGATATGGTATTGCATTGTGTAACAGACCAGACGGACCTTCGGTATTGGTTGATACCTTGTTGGAGGATATTCAAGTGATGGAAGGGGTGCTGCATGCGAAGGGGTATGATGCGCTGAATGATGCCTTTGGAGAAAAGTTTCCACGTGCTAAAACAGTGAAAAAAGACACCGCAGATGAGGTCTTAACGGAACGGGTGAAAAAACTTAGGGATCAATATAAGAAAACGTTTTCTTCGTTGAATCGTTTTGATGTGATGCCGGATCAGTTGTTGGGGGATATTGACAATGTTTCGCGTCATATGGAGGTACTTATTTCAATCACAGAAGCTTACATGCAGGAATTGTTGCGAGAAAAGAAACGGCAGAATTTGTTGGACTTTTCAGATATTGAACATTTTGCATTAGAATTACTGGTAAATGAGAATGGCATCACAGACGTGGCAAAGCAGTTACAGTCTCAATTTTTCGAGATACTAATCGATGAGTATCAGGATAGTAATTTTTTGCAGGAAGAGATTCTGACATCTATTTCAGGTATCTCCAACCAGAATCATAATATGTTTATGGTGGGAGATGTCAAACAGAGTATTTATAAGTTTAGAATGGCCAGACCGGATTTGTTTATGGGAAAATATGATACTTATACGGTTTATGAGCAAGCGGTGAACGACCCGGAAAAGAAAATTGAACTGCACAATAATTTCAGAAGTCGTGCTGTGGTATTGGAGGCTGTGAACTATGTATTCTATCAGATTATGGGTATGGATATAGGTGGAATTCAGTATGATGAACGGGCAAAACTAATACCGGGATTTCCATTTCCGGAGAGTGAAGGTTGCAATATCAGTGATAGTACGGAATTGATGGTTCTGGATGTGGTTCATGCAGAAGATGAAGAGGAGTCTGAGGAACGACAGGAATATAGCAACCAGGAATTAGAAGCCCGCATGATAGCAGGTCGCATATTGGAATTGGTTGGTCAGACAGGGAATCAGCCATTATATGTGTTGGACGAGGATGGCAAGCATTACCGAAAAGCAGCTTTTCGGGATATTGCAATTCTATTAAGAAGTACTAGTACAACTGCTGCGATTTATACAAGGGTGTTATCTGAACTTGGAATTCCTGTTGTAAGTGAGTTGCGTTCCGGCTTTTTAGAAACCATAGAGATTCATACATTGTTGGCATGTCTTACAGTGATTGATAATCCTTATAACGATATTGAATTGGCAACTGTGTTACATTCCGAAATGTTTGGAATTACCAGTAGCGAGATGGCCCAGATACGATTGTTTGCAGATAAAAAAGATAGAAAAATGCTGTTTTATGATGCGGCCTTCTATTATCATGCAGAATGCAAAGACAATGCCCAATTGACGGAGAAGTTAGAGGTATTTTTTGAATTTCTGAATAGCATGAAGGATAAGATGCAGTATCTGGATGTATGTCAGTTAATTTGGGATATTTTAAAAGAAACAAAATATCTTGTGTATTTAAAAAGCATGCAAAATGGCGAGCGGCGAGTGGCCAACGTGAACTATTTAATTGACTTGGCAAAAAAATATGGAGATTCAGGGCGCAATAGCATATTTGATTTTGTGCATTATATCAGCCAGATGAAAAAAGCAAATCTGGATATGGGTGAGGCCAATGTGGTTGGAGAACAGGATGATATCGTCCTTATCATGACCATGCATAAAAGTAAAGGCTTGGAGTTCCCAATTGTATTTGTCAGCGGACTTGGTAAAAAAATGAATCAGAGGGATACTTCTGAAAGTATCGTGGTGCATTCTGATCACTATTTAAGTTCTATATATGCGGATAGTAGCTCCAGACATAAGCATAGCACGTTTATGAAGGAGGCATTTTCCGATATTATGAAACTGGAAAATATAGCCGAGGAGTTTCGCGTGTTATATGTTGCTATGACTAGGGCAAAAGAAAAAATGATTTTAACGGGACATGTGAAGGGGTTTGCAGAAATGATAGAACGATATGAAAATATCGCTGAAAATGCAAATACCTTACTGTCCTTTGGCTATCGCAAAAATGCAGATTCTTTTATGAATTTGTTATTGCTTTCTTTGATGCGGAATAGACAATTTCACAAGACTGTCACAGTAGATTTGGCAGAACAACCGGGAATTGTTGGATGCCAATATCGTTTAGAGCAGGAATTACCTGCGGAATTTAATCTTCAGGTTTCCATTTGCCGGGAAAACGATTTGTTCAGACAACAAGCAGAACTTGGTGTGAACCGATTGTTAGATATAGCAAAATATGCATCCATTGAACAGGAAAAATGTGATGCTGATTTGTTGCAACTGGTGCAAAGTCGCCTAGATTATCAGTATCCGCATCAGTGGATGGTAGACAAAAAAGCCAATTATACTGTTACGGAATTGAAGGGTGACGATAAAGAAAATACAATTCCTATATTAGGTACACCGCCGGCAGAGAACAAGAAGCATATACCAAGATTTATGCAGGAGCAGGAGGCCATTACCGGTGCGTCCAGAGGTAGCATTATGCATAAAATCATGGAACTCTTAGATTTTTCCATGTGTCAGGATGCAGAGTGGGTTCGCAATCAGATTACATCGTGGGTGCAGGTTGGTATTTTACCGGAACAGACTCTGCAGTATGTAGAGATAGAAGAAATCCTTTTGTTCTTCCAATCAGAAATCGGATGTCGTATGATGGCTGCAGCAAAAGAAGGTAGTTTAATAAAAGAAAAACCGTTTTTGATTACGATGCCTTTATCGGCAGTGGGAGAAGTAGAGAATGAAGCTTTGTTGACAGAGGAAGATTGTGTTTTGTTACAGGGTATTATCGATGCTTATTTTGTCGATACAGATGGTGAAATTGTTGTGGTGGATTATAAGAGTGATCGCAAGAACTTGCCTTTAGAGCCATATGTAAAGCAGATATCTATGTATGCGGATTGTTTAGAACGATTAACACACCGAAAGGTAAAGGAACGTTACATTTATGCGTTTGCATTACAGAAGGCTATCAAGGTATAATTGCTTGACCGGGTAATCTCTTTCTGATACCCTAAGAAAAGAAAAAATAAAGGAGTGATAGTGATGAGTGGAAGAAATCAAGAAGAATTAGCAGGTGTTTCCTTACTGGGCAATCAAGGAACAAAGTATCCTACAGATTATGCACCAGAATTATTGGAAGCATTTATCAATAAACATCCTGAGAATGATTATTTTGTAAAGTTCAATTGTCCGGAATTTACCAGCCTTTGTCCGATGACAGGACAACCTGATTTTGCGACAATTTATATTTCCTATGTACCAGGTGAAAAAATGGTGGAGTCAAAGTCCCTAAAATTATATTTATTTAGTTTTAGAAATCATGGAGACTTCCATGAGGACTGTGTCAATATCATTATGAAGGATTTGATTCGATTAATGGATCCTAAGTATATTGAAGTTTGGGGAAAATTTACACCAAGAGGTGGCATTTCCATTGACCCATATTGTAATTATGGTAAGCCTGGAACTAAGTGGGAGGAGGTTGCATTCAACCGTCTTGCCAATCATGATTTATATCCGGAAAAGGTGGATAACAGATAAATGCAGCAGGTGAAAAACTATGCAGAGGCTGTGGAATTTATATTATCAATTCCTAAGTTTGCAAGCAAAATTGGAACAGACAATTTAGTCAGATTGTTGGGGCAGTTTTCAAATCCGGAGACTGCCTGTCCAACCATTCATGTAGCGGGGACTAACGGAAAAGGTTCAACCTGTGCGTTTATGCAATCTATATTACAGGAAGCCGGCTACAAGGTTGGTTTGTTTACTTCCCCCCATTTGGTGAAAATCAATGAGAGAATACAGATTAATGGAGAAGCAATATCTGATGCGGCATTCTTCGACTTGTTTCTATATGTGCAGGAGAATTTGCTCAAGGTTACATCCTATGAAAATACGGAAAATGACATACCATATCCCTCTTTTTTCGAGATGATGTTTTTGTTGGCTGCCGTGTATTTTAGTCAGCAGCAGGTAGATGTGGTTATTTATGAAACTGGAATGGGTGGCAGACTGGATGCAACGAATGTATTGAAACCGGAAGTATCTGTGATTACTTCTGTGGGTATGGATCACATGCAATATTTAGGGGAAACATTGGAACAGATAGCCTTTGAAAAGGCGGGAATTATCAAGGAAAATGTGCCGATTGTTACATTTTTTAGAAATGCTGGCGTGGAACAGGTCATTCGAAATCAGGCAAAGCAGTGTAATGCCCCGGTTCTTGCTGTCGAAAAAAGCAATTATGTGTTAGATAAAATAACTGCAAAAACCATTGATTTTTCAATTGATAGTGAGTATTATAAATGTGGTGCGTTTCAGATTCCAAAGACTGCATTATATCAAGTGGAGAATGCAGTTTTGGCAGTGATAGCTCTGACTCAAACAAAGTTTTGTGTTAGCACTGATCATATACGCAAGGGGTTACTTCATATGCACTGGTCAGGGCGCATGGAAGAAGTATTGCCAGACGTGTACATTGACGGAGCACATAATGAAGAGGCAGTGATATTGTGGAAGGAATCTGTACAGAAATTGTTTTCAGGCAAAAAGCATAGTTTGTTATTTGCCGTGGCAAACGACAAGGATTATGAGACTATGATAACGCATATTTGTAAAGATATGAGCTATCAGCGCATATATCTTACAATGATACCGGGAGCAAGGCAGACAGAAGTAGACCTGGTAAAGAAACAGTTTGCTGCATGCACACAAGATGAGATTGTTGTAATAGAAGATACAAAGACTGCATTTTTTAAGGCACTTAACGATAGGGAAGATGATACATACTTATTTTTAGTGGGGTCTTTATATTTAGTAGGGGCAGTGAAAGCATATATCTCAGATAAAGGAGAATATTATGATAAACTTTGATGAGGAAATCAGAAAATTAAAACCAGTGTATGAGGTGGATCAGGCAGAAGAAGCTATTTATAGCAATGACTTACAGGATATTACAGACATTTTGCTTGAGATGGTACATGAAGTGAGAGAACAGACCGGTAGATAATATAGGAAGGATGCTGTCATGAATTGTTTATATTGTGGCTCGCCTGCCGTGGATGAATATGGATATTGCAGAGAATGTGGTATGAATCAACGTATCATTGCAAAAGCCATGAATACATCTAATTATTATTATAATTTAGGTTTGGATAGAGCAAAGGTAAGAGATTTAAGTGGTGCAGAGGATGTATTGAAACTCGCGCTAAAATACAATAAAAGAAATACCCATGCCCGCAATTTATTAGGTTTGATTTATTATGAAACCTGTGAGTGGGTGTTGGCACTGAGCCATTGGGTTATCAGTATTAATTATGATGATAGCCGGAATAATCCTGCTGTAGGATATGTGAAAAAATTACAGTCCAGTTCCGCTAAATTAGAAGCCAATAGCAGATTGGCTGCCAAGTATAATCAGGCACTGGCTCATGCCGGTTCCGGTAGCAATGATTTGGCTTTTATGCAATTAAAGAAGGTGTTGTCATCCCATACACATTTTGTTAAGGGTTATTTGTTGCTTGCATTGATTTATATGCAACATGAGAATTATGACAAAGCCAGAAAAGCATTAAAACGAGTATTAAAGATAGACCGATATAATCCTACCGCATTTCGTTACTTAAAAGAGATGGACATGCCAGAGGATTATGGCGATGACGAAGAGGATATGGACGATATCTATCAGGAAGAACTTGCAAATGATGGCAAGAAGATGGATATTGGAGATATTTTGGAAGGTCGCATGATGGAGGATGAACTTTCAGAGGCATCCCTACAGGTTGGTCATTATCGTGATGTGAATATTGCCAAGTATACATTGGTATATGTTTTAGTGGGATTGATTCTTGGTATTGTCACTACCAGTTTTCTGATATTGCCAACAAAGGTGAATTCTGTCAGAGATGAATTTGCAGATATCAAGTTAAGTTTTAGTGATGAAATATCAAAAAAGAATGCGGCTATTTCTGATTTAGAATCAGAAAAAACGGAATTGCAGTTGCAGATAGATGCATTGAATCAGCAATTGTCGGATGTGCAAAGTGCAAGTACAGGTGCAGAAATTTACGACAAGTTATTTGAGGCAGATGCCTTGTATGCACAGGAAAAGTTCCGGGATGCCATCTTTACGTTAGATGGTATTGATGCGTCTGCATATACTACGGACGGCGCTAAGGCAATCTTTAACAAGATTATGGCTGCGGGACAGGGCGAGATTTATACTGAAATATTTGCTGAAGGTAAATCGGCATATGATGCAGCAACCTTTGAGAAAGCCATTCAGTATATGAAATTGGCAACTACCATAGATGCATCGAAAGTAGAAGCCTGGTATTATCTGGCAAAGTCTTATGAGGCAGATGGACAGATTGAGAAAGCGCAGGAGATAAAGGATTACATCAACGAAAAATTCCCTGACAGCCAGTATGCAAGTGGTGGTCAGCAAACAGATACTCCGGAGGAGGAGACACCAGAAGATACACCAGAGGAAGAACCTGCACAGGATGAAGGTGCAGAGGAATAATTGGGTATATACATAAGAAAATGAAAATGGTGCAAAAAAGCAGAACCGTGATAGGTTCTGCTTTTTCTTTTTGTGGAGGTATAAAGAATGAGTGATTCAACAAAATTTTGCAAATGCAAAGAAAAAACAATGGTAATAACTGTACCACAGGAACTTGACCACTACCACGCGGATATGGTGAGAGCAGAGGCAGAGGTGATTTTTACAAAGTGTCCCATCAAGAATGTGATTTTTGATTTCACGGAAACTATGTTTATGGACAGCTCTGGTATTGGATTGATTACTGGCAGATATCGTAAGATTTGTGACATTGGTGGTGTTGTGTATGTGTATGGATTAAATCCGGCTATGGACAAAGTGTTTATGCTTTCCGGGCTGAATCGTATTGTCACAAAGATACAAAGTATGGAGGAGGGTATGTATGAATAACGAAATGTTGTTGGAGTTTAATAGCATCGCACAAAATGAGAGTTTTGCAAGAGTGGTGGTTGCTGCCTTTGTAACGCAGTTGGATCCGAATTTGGAAGAATTGGCGGACATTAAAACTGCGGTTTCGGAGGCTGTAACCAATGCTATCATTCACGGATACGAGGATAAGGATGGGCGTATCCGTATCGGTACAAGACTGGAGGGCAATCGTGTGACAATCGAAATAGAAGACTTTGGTAAAGGCATTGCAGATATTGAGAAGGCAATGGAGCCATTATATACAAGCAAGCCGGATTTAGAGCGTTCTGGTATGGGATTTTCCTTTATGGAAGCCTTTATGGATGACTTAATAGTGGAATCTGTGGTAAATGAAGGTACAAAAATTACGATGAGAAAGGTGATTGGAAAATAAGTGGATCGAACTCTGGAACTCATTTCGCTTGCAAAAGAGGGAAATCTGGAGGCACGAAACCAGGTGGCACAGGAAAATTTGGGATTGGTATGGAGTATTGTTAGAAGATTTGCAAACAGAGGTCATGAATTAGAGGATTTGTATCAGATTGGTTGTATTGGGTTATTGAAGAGTATTGATAATTTTGATTTGCAATATGATGTGAAGTTCTCTACTTATGCAGTGCCATTGATTATGGGAGAGATTAAACGATTTTTAAGAGATGATAATTATATTAAGGTATCAAGGTCATTAAAGGAACTGGCATATAAAATCCGACAAATGCAGGAAACCATGGTAAAGCAAAGTGGAGAAGAACCGGGAATTGAGGAACTGGCAATTGCTTTACAGGTGGAAAAAGAAGATGTGATATTAGCTTTAGAAGCAACGAGAGAGGTGGAATCCATTTATAAAACCATTTACAGTTCTAACGGTGATGAGTTGTTATTGATGGATAAAATGATTGGAAGCAGTGATGAAAGCAAGGGTATTATTGAGCATATGACTATTCATAGTCTGTTGGAGTGTTTAGAGCCATTTGAAAAAAGCCTGATTGAGATGCGATATTTTGAGGATATGACACAGACCGACATTGGTAAAAAAATGGGAATTTCACAGGTGCAGGTTTCTCGTATGGAAAAAAGAGTTTTGCAAAAAATGCGTGAAAGGATGCATGAATAATTGTCATTAGAACAGATATACTACAATTAGAATATGTAGTAAAGGAGAATGCCAATGAAACGATATGCATTTTCTATTGTGATGACAATTTTGATTGTGGTAGCTTTGGCACTTTGTGTCATTTTGTTTCAAAAGGAAACCAGAGAAAAAAATGATGCGTATTTAATAGAAATGACGGAGTTCTATTATGGATGAAACAATATACTTATGGATGAAGCAAAGTGAATCGGTAAGGTCACCTGGCGTGTTTGTGGGAACAGTAGCCAGGGTTCATTGTATCAATCACAAAGTTGAGGAACAGGTTAAAAAAATTCCAATTTACGAGTTTTCAAAAGGTGGAACAACTAGTATTGCCGTGTCAGTCATGCTGTTGGTAGCATTGATTCAAAGTCAATATCCGCAAAGCACAATTGAACTATTAGGGAATGATGCATGTGTGATTTATTACAAATATAGTTCGCCAGAGAGAGTTGCTTTCAAGATAGCATATTTTATATTGATAGTGGCAGTTGTATTTTTTGGCGCTGCATTTTCAATTATGAGTTTTAATACAGATGCGGATATCTATGGCTTGTTAGTTTCTGTACAGGATTTGTTTGTGGGAAAAAAGTCAGGGAAACCATATGTTGCAATGATTGCATATTCTGTGGGTTTACTATTTGGTATGATGTTGTTTTTCAACCATGGATTTTTTGGTAAGAAAAATAAGGAACCCACACCATTGCAGGTACAAATGCGAATGTATGAGCGAGATGTGAATGATGCAGTCTTATTGGATGCATCTAGAAAAGGAGAAATGAGGGATGTGGATTAGATATCTATTTCTTTTGTTTTGTACGTTTGCTGCCGGAATTTCAGTAGCCGGTGCATACGCAGCCTTCATCGCATTAATTGGCATTTTGCCAGCACTCTTAAGACATGAGCATTTGTTTGTAAAAACACAGGACATGAGCAAACTGGTATATGGGATGGAAGGCATTACCATCCTTGGCATTTGGGTGGGAAATGCTTTGTATTTGTTCTCGCCAACACTACCGTTAGAAGAGTTTGGATTATCGATATTTACATTTTTTGGAGGCATGTTTACCGGGTGCTTGGCCGGAGCCTTAGAGGAAACCTTACAGGTTTTTCCTATTATATCTAGGAGGACAGGGCTTAGACATGGCATGCCCTATATCTTGATGGCTGCTGCACTTGGCAGATGTGTTGGTAGTCTGATTCTGTTTTATCAGTTACAATAAAGAAAGGATATGAAGATATGAAAAAAGAACCTACGAAGGCAGCGTATAATGCGTATGTGGAAGAAATTACGCCAAAGCATAGTTGTTTCAAAAATAGTATCAATGCTTTCATATGTGGTGGTATTATTTGCACGATTGGTCAATTTTTAAGCAATTTTCTTTCTGAGCAATTTCAATTCAATGAAGCAGATACAGCCAGTTATGTTGCTTTGATTTTAGTATTAAGCAGTGTAATTTTGACGGGGGTTAATTGCTATCGGAAAATTGCAAAATGGGGTGGTGCAGGAGCCTTGGTGCCCATTACCGGTTTTGCTAACGGGGTGGCGTCTCCCTGTATCGAATTTCAGAAGGAAGGTCAGGTCTTTGGTATTGGTGTAAAATGTTTTACGATTGCAGGTCCGGTGATTTTGTATGGTATTTTCTGTTCCTTTGTGTTAGGATTTATATATTGGTTAATGCAGGTATTTGGAGTGGCGTAGACCACTCCTTTTTCTGTATTATCCTGTGAGAATATAATGGGGAGGCTTGTATTATGTATGAGAAACTAAACAAAAAAGCAATCGGATGTATGCTCGTGAATGCATTGATTTGGGCTATTATTTTGACTGTGGGGGCTGTGTTTGCGTATCAGGAATGGTTGCAAGGAAAACTTCTTTTATTGATTATAATAGTGTTATTCATTTGGGTGGTGGCTTTGAGTTCTCCATTTGTGAGATATAGAAGATACAAATATCGTATTACCGATGAAGATATCGATGTGTGTGAAGGCTTTTTGTTCGTGAATCGTTTTATAGTACCAATAGAGCGATTGCATCAGCTTTCTTTGTCCACAGGACCAATAGACAGAATATTCGGTTTGTCCAAGGTAAAGGTAACTACCGCCGGCGGAGAGGTAGTGATTCGATTTTTGGAAACAAAGGTTGCAGAAACGATTGCGGAGAGTTTAAAAACAAAGATTAATGAAGTTGCGGCAGAAGAAAAATTACAGAACCAAACAGAGGCACAGGAGGAAGCATGATGGATGATGAGAAAGTAATTATCAAACAACATAATCATTTCTCTTATGTGATAGAAAAAAGTTGGGCTGTCATCGCAGTGATTGTAGTCTTTTTTCTGGATAATATAGAAGCACTGCTAGAGTTTCCGAAGTTGCTTGCTCAGGGTGAGTTAAAAGATGTTCTGCTTACGATAGGCGTTATCTTAGTCTTATTGATTGGTCTCGTTGTTATTTTGTGGTTGCGTTGGAGAAAGACTACCATCACCGTGAAGGATGGAACTGTAATTTTGGAACGTGATACCATGAATAAAGTGGTACATACCATTGCGGTTACGAATATTTCTAATATTAACTTAGAGCAGAATTTGTTTGAAATGTTAATGGACACTTATAAGCTCAAGTTAGATACAGATACATATTCTACTGCTGATGAAACGGATGTAGAAATTGTTCTGAAAAAGGATAAGGCATATGCAGTCAAGAATTTGATTATGGAGATGATGCAAGAGGCAAAAGGGGAATCTTCAGAATCTCTAGAAGCAGATGTGGAGAATACAACTAGTGACAATGCCGTGGAAGCCTTTGACATTATGGAAAATGACAGTGTAGCAAACTATGATGTTGCTTATACAAACAAACAGGTTTTGAAGAATACACTGCTAGAATTAACTATTTTTCAATTGCTTTTGATTTTAGGCTGTTTGATTGCTGCAGTGTGGTATGGTATAGAGACAAGTGCTTCGGGCAAAACGTTTTCCGATACCTGGGAAACCATTGCGATTTTAGTCATAACGGCGGGTTCTGGTATCGTTGCTATTATCAAGAAGGGGATGCTAAACTGGAATTTTCGCGCAAAACGAAGCCAGGACAAAATCTATGTGAGTAGTGGCTTGCTTAAGAAAAAGAAATTTGCAGTTCCGGTTCATCGTATTAATGCAGTGGTTATGCAGGCAACCGTGTTTAGCCGTATAGCCCATATGTATTCCGTGAAGGTAATTAATGTAGGTGGTGAAGATGAGGATGCAACTGGTATGCCGATTTTATTAATGGGGACAGAACCTGTACTTCGTGAACAGATGGCAATTCTGTTACCAGAGTTTGAAATGCCGGAGTTATCGCTGTTAAAGAAACAACCTGCATCGGTATTTGGCATTGATTTGGCAAAAAGTACAATATGGATTGGGATTATCACCTGGCTTGTAACCTATTTGATTGGTGTGCCAGAAGGTGTGGATGCCACTATGTTTATTACGATTAAAACTGCGATTATACTATTTTTGCTGTTTTTCTTTTATTTGCAATGTTATTTGGATTACAAAACAGATGGTATACTGGTAAGAGATACCGATGTCATTATTTGCAATGGTGCTTTTGCGAAAACGGTTGCAACAATCCCGTTGTCAAAGATCCAATATATCCAGTTTTCACAAGGGCCTTTTGAGAAAATGATAGGAGTACAACATGGTTCTGTTTCTATATTGGCCAGTGTTATCAATAGCATTCACGGTTTTGGTTCCTTTCACAAGGAAGAGTTGGAAGCCCTTGAACTGGCTTATAGAGACAATTATGGAAATAAAAATAAATTGTAATCAACATATAAATGCGTTATAATACCCAAAGAATACATTATTTTGATGAATACAGGAGGCTAGTATGAGTAAGATACATATTATTACAGACTCTGCCAGTGATATTACAGAAAAAGATGAGCAGGAATTGAACATTAGAGTGATTCCATTTCAGTTGATGTTAGGAGATAAATCATATACAAGCCGTGTGGATTTTGATAATGAAGGCTTTTACAAACTGATGGAGGAGAATCCTGATGAGATTCCGAAGACCTCTCAGGTAACACCATTTGAGTTTGAAGAAATATATAAAGAAGAGCAGGCAGCTGGTTATGAGGATATCATTTTAATATTGATTAATGCAAAGGGCTCTGCAACTTATTCCAATGCTATTATGGCGAGAGATAATTACTTTGAGGATCATCCGGAACAGAAGGAGTCTTTCCGCATTCATATATTTGATGGAATTGGCTACACAGGACTTTACGGCTATCCAGCTATGATGGCAGCTGATATGGTGGAGGAAGGCAAGACAGCCGAAGAGATTTGTGCTTATTTGAAAGAGACATTGCCTAAGCGTCGTATTTATTTTGGTATGTATGGCTTAAAGTATGCGGCAAAGTCAGGAAGAATTCCATCAGCGGCAGCCTTTGTTGGTGACAAGTTGAATATTAAGCCAATTATGAAAATTGCAGATAATGAGATTGTGACCGCCACCAAGTGTCGTGGTGAGAATAAGATGATTACAAAAATCATCGAGGAAACCTTAAAGGATATGAAACCGGGAACTGCTTATCAGGTTGTGTATGGTAGTCAGATTGATAAGGCAGAGATGCTGGCAGAGAAATTGACAGAGGCGATTGGATATGGTCCTGACAGATTCTTCCAGATTGGTGCTGTTATTGCAGCAAATGCCGGTCCTGTAGTTGTTGGTTCTATTTTTGAAGTGAAGTAAAGTTATGGAATTATATTTTGCACCATTAGAGGGCGTGACGGGATACATATACCGGAACGCCTTTCATAATTATTTTGATAGTGTGGGAACCGAAAGGTGCGTGGACAAGTTTTTTTCGCCTTTTATTTCCCCAGGCAATCATAAAAAATTAACCACAAAAGAACAGAAGGATGTAAATCCGGAGCATAATCAGAATATTATCCTGATACCACAGATTCTAACAAACGATGCTACTTGTTTTATTCGTACGGCCAATCATTTGAAGGAACTAGGCTATGACGAAGTGAATCTGAATTTGGGCTGTCCGTCGGGAACGGTAGTAGCTAAGCATAAGGGAGCAGGCTTTCTGGAAGATACTTATCGACTAGAGGCATTTTTTGATGAGGTATTTGCAGGACAATCATCAAAAATATCTGTGAAAACCAGAATCGGATTAGAAACCAGCGATGAATTTGAATCCTTAATGCGTGTATTTAATCAATTTCCATTTACGGAGTTAATCATTCATCCACGGTTGCGAACGGATTATTATGGTAATCATCCAGATTTAGATAGTTTTGCTTATGCATTGGAAGTTGCAAAGATGCCTGTATGCTATAATGGAGATATTTTTTCTGTTGAGGATTACGAAAAGTTTGTGCAACAATTCCCAAAGGTTGATAAACTGATGATAGGAAGAGGTGCTTTGGCGAATCCGGCATTGTTTCGTAAACTCCTGGGTGATAATGATATGACAGTGGATGAGTTTTCTGCGTTTCATGATACTCTGTTGGAGGCATATGCAGTGGAAATGTCTGGAGACCGCAATCTGTTGTTTAAGATGAAGGAATTGTGGAATTATTGGATATGTATGTTTGATGACCCCAAAACATATATGCGTAAGATACGAAAAGCGGGCACAAAGTCAGAATATCAGATTGTTGTGTCGAATATGCTTCGAAATGATGCTTTTCATGGAAGTCATTCCTACAAACCCAATATTTTGTTATAAGAATACAGTCATTTGATAATGTCGTTTTGATAAGACATTGTTAAGTGGCTGTATATTTTTTTTCCATAATCGAATACTAATGCTATCTATAATTGTTTGAAATAGTAGGAAGGAGTATCGTATGGGAAAATGTGGAAAGCAAAGCATTGCTTTTGATAAAGATGTATATATTCTAAGTAGTGCATCCATAGCAGGACCTAAGGAATGTGACGGTCCCTTGGGGGAGTTGTTTGATATTGCGGTGGAAGATGCAACTGTAGGGCAGGATTCCTGGGAAAAGGGCGAGAGTGAAATGGTAAAACAAGCTTCAGAACTGGCAGTGAGGAAGGCGAGACTCTCTTTAGAGGATATTCGATATGTGTTTTCTGGTGATTTGTTGGGACAATTAATTGCAACTACATTTGGCTTAAAAGACTTGCATGTACCTTTATTTGGTTTGTATGGTGCGTGTTCCACGGCAGGAGAGGCTCTTGGCTTGGCGGCAATTATGATATCGGCTGGTTACGCAGACCATACATTGGCGGTGGCTTCCAGTCATTTTGGTAGTGCAGAGAAACAATTTCGATTCCCTTTAGAGTACGGAAATCAGCGTCCTCTAGCAGCTACGTGGACTGTAACGGGGTGTGGTGCATTTGTTGTTTCGTCGCAAGAAAGCAAGGCGAAAATTACGGGCATTACCACAGGAAAGATTGTGGACTATGGTGTTAGTGATTCTATGAATATGGGGGCTGTTATGGCACCGGCTGCCGCAGATTTAATCTATCAGCATTTGAAGGACTTTAACAGAAAGCCTACGGACTACGACCGCATCATTACGGGGGATTTAGGAAAGGTAGGACAGGAAATTCTATTAAATCTATTAAAAGAAAATGGATACGATATTCAAAAACAGCATATTGATTGTGGTATGTTGATTTATGATGATGTAAGACAGGACACCCATTCTGGTGGTTCGGGCTGTGGATGTGCAGCAGTGACACTGGCTGCCTATATTCTTCCTAAGATTGTCAGTGGAGAGTGGAAACGTGTATTATTTATGCCGACCGGGGCACTGTTATCTACAGTGAGTTTTAACGAAGGTGAGACGATTCCGGGTATTTCTCATGGCGTTGTGATAGAACATGCAGAGTAGGAGGTTTGTATGGATTATATTAAGAGTTTTATCGTTGGTGGTTTGATATGTGTTGCTGTTCAAATTTTAATGGAAAAAACAAAATTGATGCCAGGTAGAATTATGGTGATTTTGGTTTGTAGCGGAGCAATACTTGGAGCGATAGGTGTATATGAACCATTTTTAGAATGGGCAGGCTGTGGTGCTTCTGTACCACTATCAGGATTTGGATATAATCTATGGAAAGGTGTGAAAGATGCAGTGGACCAATATGGATTTATTGGACTATTTAGAGGTGGATTTGAAATGGCAGCAGTGGGTACCAGTGCAGCATTGATCTTGTCCTATATAGCATCCCTAATATTCCAGCCTAAAATGGTAAAGTAAGATAAGAGAAAGAAGAAGGGTACGCTTAAATGTATTACCATTTAAGCGTACCCTTCTTTGTCATTAGAAGTTAAAAGTTATTAACTTTTTGAAGAAGTCATAGATAGATGATACGAAAGGAGAATCCGTTGGAGTCTCTGTCGGAGTTTCAGTAGTTGCCTCTGTGGAAGCCTCAGTTGTATCTTCATCAGGAGGTACATAATTTGGATCCGCCTTAAAGCTGGCTGTAATCGTATGATCCTGAGAAACCTTCTTAAAGGTATACTTGGTTACAGCGCCTACACTTTCTCCATCAACCTTAACATCTTTGACCTTATATCCTGGATCAGGGGTAATCTTGATAGTTACCTTTTCTCCAATACCCACTGTCTGGCTTGGCGAAATGCTACCACCCACACCAATAACGGATGCGGTAATAACATACTTGGAATCCTTTGTGTGTTCTGTACAAACTTTTTCAAGGAAGGTTGGTTTATGCTCTAACTTAATGCCTAATTCAACCAATTCCTCTGTTTCGTTAATTGTAATATTACCATCTTCATCCTCTGAGTAAGTACACTCAATTACGTTTGGACAATACTCTGAAGCTGGTAAATGAGAATCTGCACAGAGTTTCATCTGCTTGTGTAAATCACAAGTTTCTGTCGGAGCGGTTCCCTTTGCAAAGTAATCACTCATAGTTTCACAAACGCCTTTAATTGGTTTCATACCGGATTCTTTACAAACGGTTACGGAAATAAGGCCACCTGGTTTAGAAAAATCAACAGCAGTACTTTGATTTTCGTGTTCAATGACAGCATTCATAATCTTAGCCCACATAGTTTTGTGGTAAGCAGGGTCATTGTTAAATTCTGTATTTACATCATAGCCCATCCAAACAGATGAAGTGTAATATGGTGTAAAACCGCAGAACCAGAAGTCATAGTTGTTAGATGTTGTACCTGTCTTACCTGCGGCTGGCATACCGGATTTTAATCTACATTTTTTACCGGTACCACTTGTAATTACGTCCTTCATGGCATCGATGGCCATCCAAGCAGTTGTCTCTTTCATAACCTGCTTTGTTTCAGGCGTATTATCAATCAAAATGTTACCATCATGGTCTAATACCTTTGTATAAAGAATTGGTTCTGTATAAGTACCACCATTGGCAACAGCAGCATAGGCTGCAGTGAGCTCGATATTATACACGCCCTTGGTCAGACCACCAAGTGCAAGAGACTGGTTAATATCAGAAATAATATCGCCGTTACTTGCTGTCATGGATTCTACTAAGGTGGTAAATCCCATGTTTGTCAGGTAATCAAATGCAACCTGTGGGCCAACATCCGTAATTGTTTTAACTGCAATGATGTTCATGGAATTCATGATGGCTGTTCTAAGTGAGCACCAACCTCTATAACCAGAATACCAATTTTTAACAGGACGTCCATTTCCATAGGTGTATTCAGCATCCTCATAACAGGTTCCAAGTCCCATGCCTGCGGCATCCATGGCTGGAATAAATGCAGCTAATACCTTAAATGTAGAACCAGGTTGTCTCTCTGACATGGTAGCTCTGTTCAGTGAAAGATTACTTGTTTTTTCACCACGTCCACCAACAATTGCTTTTACGTGACCGGAGTGTTGATCCATCAGGACTACGGAAGCCTGTGGTTGAATGGTAACTTTGAATTTCTCACCGGTTACTTTTCCGCCAGTCTTTGCAATCATAGCCTCTTTAAACTCATCAGCAGCTGCACGTGCGGTCTCTTCGCTGGAATAAATTAAGTTATACTTGCTGTTTTCTGTAATCTCTTTGAAATATTTTAAAAGATTATTGCTATCATAATTGTATGCAATTTTTTCATCCGGGTTTTCAGGATCAGGACCGGATAAACTTAACAGATACTCCAAGGCAACGCTGGTTGACTTTGGATAGTTTTCATCGTCATTGACAATGTCATCACAAATCTTTTGGATAGCAGCATCCTGTGTGATGTATATGCTAAGACCACCGGAGTAGATGGCATTATTTGCCTGGGTTTCTGAATAGCCCATCTCTTCGGTAAACTTTTTCTTTAAATCATTAATAACCGCATCTACAAAGTATGAGTTGTACTTTTTGTTTGCTTCTGTTAACTCATAGTTATCCTTGATTCTAGGATATACATCATCTGCCACAGCAGTGTCATATTCATCCTGTGAAATGTATTCAAGCTCTAACATCTTGTCTAAGACAAGTTTTCTACGCTTAATGTTTTCCTCCGGATAAGCAACCGGATCATAAGTGGTAGGATTAGAAGTAGTAGCAGCGATAACTGCACATTCTGAGATTGTTAAATCTTTCATTTCCTTACCAAAATAACGTTCTGCAGCAGCCTGTACACCATAGGCACCTTTTCCTAAATAAATGGTGTTCAAGTAGTACTCAAGAATGATTTCCTTGGTCATGGTTTTTTCCAGTTCCACTGCCAGGTACTGCTCCTGAATCTTACGTTCAACTGTCTGCAAGATGGTAGTTTCATTCAAACCTACATTGTAAATCTGGTTTTTAATCAACTGCTGTGTAATGGTACTGGCACCACGGGCAGCACCACCTGTTAAAAATGAAACAGCAGCACCACCGATACCACGTACGTCAATACCATTGTGCGTCCAGAAACGCTCATCCTCAATGGCAACGAAACAGTTACGGTAATCCTCTGGTATCTCATCATAAGTTGCATAAATACGATTGGAATCATAATCAGAGAGTGTTGTAATCTCTTTTCCGTTCTGGTCGTAAATGACAGTTTGGAATCCCTGTGGAATCAAATTGTCTGCGGTAACGTCCGGAAGATTATCAAGTATTCCTTTGATTGCACCGAATCCTACTCCGATTCCGCATGCAATAACAAATAAGATACCGCATAAAATACCTTTATATAGAGATACGTATACTTTTCGTTTATTTTTACTTGCTCGTGAAACAAGAAGTTTCTTTTTCTTCTTTGTTCCATGCTCATTGTAATTCATGGATGATTCCTCCTTTTTTTGTTCCATCCTAAAGGCATGGATAAACCATTCATATATTATAGCAAATGCCTTCTCTAAAATAAAGAGCAAAATTGGATTTAATAAATATGTAAGAATAGTATAGGATTGAATTGCGAAGATTATACTTTTCGGAAAGGTATGGAATATGCTATACTAAACAGAAGCGTTAGTTGATGAAACATTGTTGTAAATGGAGACATATATGCAAAAAGAGTACAAGACATTACTGGAAGGAAATACAGCAGAGATTATTGAAAAAAAATCACGATTTATCGCTTACGTACAATCAGTGGAAACAGAAGACGATGCCTATGCCTTTGTTGAGTCTATAAAAAAGAAGCACTATGATGCAAGACATAACTGCTACGCTTTTTCAATTGGTGTGGACATGCCTATGCTACGTTTTAGTGATGATGGCGAGCCACAGGGAACTGCAGGAAAGCCTATTTTGGAAGTCATTAAAGGCTCAGAGGTGCGTAATATCTGCATTGTTGTGACCCGATATTTTGGTGGAACGCTGTTAGGCACAGGTGGTTTGGTACGTGCTTACACGGAAGCAGCGCAAAAGGGATTAGATGCATCAAAGGTTGTGTTGATGCAATTAGTAGAACAGGTTGAGATGCAATGTGATTACACTGACTTTGGAAAAATTCAGTACATATTGGGAAATGAATCGATTCCGATTGCGGATACTGTGTATACGGATGCGGTACAGATACGGGTATACATTCCGGTAGATGTATTAGACTATGTGGAAAAGAAGATTACGGAGGCAACTGCAGCGAGAGTGAAACTGCATAGAAAGGGAGAGATATATTGGAACGAAGAATTATAACCGTTTTGTTAATAGGACTTATGGGTATCCTTTCTGGTTGTACATTGATTAGTGTGGAAGGTAATGATTCGCAGAATGAGGATTTAACAATTAGCATTACCGTGGAGCAAAGTACAAGTAGTAACGCCACTGCAACCCCAATAGTAGGTGATTATCCCAAGAAGGATTTATTATATATGTTTTCAGAAAAGAATGATGCAGATGTGTTGCAGTCATTTTATGGTGATTTTAATCATGACGGTATTCATGAAATGTTTGTGATTAGCGGTGAGAAACTGATGGGGCCCATTGACGAGCAGGAGAATATTTACGGACAATTATGGTATGTAGATTCGAGAGGCGTTCAACTTGCTGCAGAGGATTTTAGCGGTGTAGTTGACAATGTGGAGATATGGGAATTTGAAGATCGGAACTATTTGGTGGCCCAGAAAGCATATTTAACAGGTAATCTGACTTATTTTTGGTCAGTGGAGAACTATACACCAAAGAAGCATAGTGCTTCGGGACTTGGAGATATTCGTTACGAGGATGGACAATTAAAGGCTTATGAAATTACGAATGATGCTATGCTTGAAAATGATGAGTCGAAGGGACAAACAGTAAAGAGTTATGATATGTTCTATAACAATGGGTTCTTTGAATATGGCGCTGTGGTAATCTCCCCAGATCGTTTTTCACAATATAGTGGTGCAGATGAGATTATGGCAAAGTTAAATACAGATTATCCAGGAGCGAGTTTAAATATTCTATATCATGATAATCATGTGATTTATATTAATATTCAATATGAAAAAGATATGATTACTTATCAGTATAGTGCCATTGTGCGTGAGGAGAATAATACTGTGCAGTTAGAAACTGTGATAGAAGGTAATTACCAAAAGGCTTTGTTAAAAAGGATTGCAATTTATCCAAGCAGATAGTCATTTTTGTTGAATAACAATACAGTAAATGCTATACTAAAATGATGGAAATGCGAGGTATTTATTATGAAAATAATCATTAAAAACGGAAGAGTATTAAATCCAGCTACAGCGGAAGATGTAGTAAAGGATATTTATGTATCAGATTCCAGAATTGTTGAGTGTCCAACTGAAGTAAGTTCATGGGATGATGCAACGGTTATTGATGCAACTGGCAAGTGGGTTATGCCAGGATTTGTGGATTTGCATGTGCATTTTCGTGATCCAGGACTTACCTATAAGGAAGATATTGAAACCGGTTCAAAGGCTGCTGCCCGTGGTGGTGTGACCACAGTTTGTGCCATGCCAAACACGAAACCGGTGGTAGATAGTGTTGAGACATTAGAATATATTCAGAATAAGGCGAAGACAATCGGTTTGTGTAATGTTCGTCAGTTAAGTGCCATTACTATGGGCATGGAAGGGAAAGAATTAACTCCTATGAAAGCCATGGCAGATGCTGGGGCGGTAGCATTTAGTGAGGATGGAAAAAGCGTTATGGATGTAAACCTTTACATGGAGTCCTTGAAACAGGCAACCTTATTAGACGTTGTTGTAATGGCTCATTGTGAAGATAAGGATTTGGTAGGAAAAGGTGTCTTGAATGCTGGCGTGGCATCAGAAAAATACGATGTATCAGGTATATACAATGCAGTAGAAGACATTATTACTGCAAGAGATATTTTCCTTGCAAATGAGACAGGTTGTAAGTTGCATTTATGTCATTGTTCTACGAAAGGTGTTGTAGAACTTGTCAGAATGGCAAAGAAGATGGGAATTGATGTAACTGCAGAGGTTTGTCCGCATCATTTTACTTTGACAGATGCAGATATAGTAGAAGCTGATTCTAATTATAAGATGAATCCACCACTTCGAACAGAAGAAGACGTCAAGGCGTTAATTGAGGGCTTACAGGATGGTACTATGGAAATGATTTCTACGGATCATGCACCGCATGGAGCAGAAGAAAAGGCACAGTACTTTGATAAAGCACCATTTGGAATTGTAGGATTGGAAACCAGTGCATCCTTGACTTATACCGCATTGGTAGATACAGGAATTTTAACACCATTGCAGATGGCAGAAAAGATGAGCTACAATCCGGCAGTTCGAATTGGTGAACTTGACAGAGGCGATTTGTCTGTGGGTAAGCTTGCAGATATTGTCATTTTTGATCCGAATACGGAGTATGAAGTAAAGCCGGAAGCATTTGCATCTAAAGGAAAGAATACTCCTTATGGAGGCAAGGTGTTGAAAGGACAGGTGGCGAACACTATTTTTGAAGGAAAAATCGTATACGATAGAACAAAAGAATAGTGGTAGACAAAAGCACGTAACATTGATAACAAACTAGGAGGATATATACATGATTAACAAATTAGTAAACAAAATTGCAACTTTAAACGCACCAGTAGTAGTGGGCTTAGATCCTATGCTTGATTATGTACCGGAACACATCAAGCAGGCTGTTTATGCTGAATATGGTGAGACATTGGCAGGTGCAGCAGAGGCTATTTGGCAGTTTAACAAGGCAATTATTGATACAACCTATGATTTGATTCCTGCAGTTAAGCCACAGATTGCTATGTATGAGCAGTTTGGTGTAGAAGGTGTCATGGCATTTAAGAAGACTGTAGACTATGCTAAGAGTAAGGATTTAGTGATTATCGGTGATGTGAAGCGTGGTGATATCGGTTCCACATCGGCAGCTTACGCAGTAGGACATCTTGGTAAGGTGCAGGTTGGCTCTAAGACCTATGCTGGATTTGATGAAGATTTTGCAACTGTGAATCCATATTTGGGTACAGATGGTATTAAGCCATTTGTGGATGTATGTAAGGAAGAGAAGAAAGGTATTTTCGTATTGGTTAAGACCTCTAATCCTTCTTCCGGCGAGTTCCAGGATCAGTTAGTGGATGGTAAGCCACTTTATGAGATGGTTGCTCAGAAGGTAAATGAATGGGGCTCAGAGTGCATGGGAGATTCCTATAGCTATGTTGGCTGTGTAGTTGGTGCTACATATCCTGAGATGGGTAAGGTGCTCCGTAAATTAATGCCAAAGACATATATTCTTGTACCTGGTTATGGTGCACAGGGTGGAAAGGCTGAGGATTTGGTACATTACTTCAACGAAGACGGCTTAGGTGCAATTGTAAACTCATCAAGAGGTATCATTGCTGCTTATAAGCAGGAGAAGTACGCTAAGTTTGGTGCTGAGAATTTTGCAGATGCTTCCAGACAGGCTACTATTGACATGATTGAGGATATTGCAGGAGCAATGGCAAAGAAATAAACATACTACGATAAGAAAATGAAGGTGAATGTATGAGTTCAAGTAAGATGACAGTAAAGATATTGCGTCAGGAGCAGATTGGAACTGGTGTGTTCAGTATGCTTTTAGATGCCGCTGAGATTGCGAAGGCTGCAAAGCCGGGACAGTTTGTTGCTCTTTATACAAAGGACGGCTCAAAACTGCTTCCAAGACCAATCAGCATTTGTGAGATTGATAAGGAAAATGGCACATTGCGTCTGGTGTATAGAGTCGTGGGTGCTGGTACAGAGGAATTCTCAAATTACCATGCAGGAGATATGATTTCTGTAATGGGACCTTTGGGAAATGGATTTACCCTTAGAGATAAGAAGGCAATTTTAATCGGTGGTGGTATTGGTATTCCACCAATGCTCCAGTTGGCAAAGACTTTAGATTGCGAAAAGTCAATAGTCCTTGGTTACCGTGATGAGTTGTTTTTGGATAATGAATTTACAGCATATGGTGATGTGTATATTGCCAGTGAAGATGGCAAACACGGTACAAAGGGTACAGTTTTGGACGCAATCCGTGAGTGTGCGATTACAGGTGATGTGATTTATGCCTGTGGCCCTACACCGATGCTTCGTGCAATCAAGGAATATGCTCTGGCCAATGGAATAGAAGCACAGCTTTCTTTAGAAGAAAAGATGGCCTGTGGTATTGGCGCATGTCTGGCTTGTGTGTGTAAAACAAAGGAAAAGGATGCACATTCTAACGTGAACAATAAGAGAATTTGTAAGGATGGTCCTGTATTTTTTGCTGAGGAGGTGGAACTATAATGAATACTTCCGTAAAGATTGCAGGTGTTACATTTAAGAATCCTGTGACTGTGGCGTCCGGTACGTTTGGTTCCGGTGCAGAGTTCTGTGATTTTGTGGATTTGAATAGGCTTGGTGCTGTGACAACAAAGGGTGTTGCAAATATACCTTGGCCGGGCAATCCAACACCACGTATCGCTGAGACTTATGGTGGCATGATGAATGCAGTAGGATTACAGAATCCTGGTATTGATTTGTTCTGTGAGAGAGACATTCCATTTTTACAGGACTACGATACAAACATTATTGTAAATGTTTGTGGTAAAAGTATCACTGATTATGTTGAGGTAGTTGAGAGACTGGCTTCTGAGAAGGTAGATTTATTAGAAATCAATGTTTCCTGCCCAAATGTAAAAGAGGGTGGAATTGCTTTTGGACAGAATCCAGCAGCATTGGAAGAGATTACAAAGGCAGTAAAAAAGGTTGCAAAACAGCCTATTATCATGAAACTGAGTCCAAATGTAACAGATATCACTGAAATGGCGAGAGCAGCAGAGGCAGGCGGTGCAGATGCATTGTCATTGATAAATACATTAACGGGAATGAAGATTGACATTCACAGACGTGCTTTTGCAGTGGCAAATAAAACAGGTGGTGTGTCAGGTCCTGCGATTAAGCCAATTGCCGTACGAATGGTATACCAAGTGGCAAATGCTGTAAAACTTCCGCTTATCGGTATGGGTGGTATCATGTGTGCTGAGGATGCTATCGAATTTATGATGGCAGGTGCCACAGCAGTCTCTGTGGGAACTGCGAATTTCCATGACCCGGCTGCCACAATGAAAGTGGTAGATGGCATTGAAAAGTTCATGAAGGATAAAGGCATTGAAGACATCAATGAAATTATTGGTTGCGTGAAATAATGCTATGCATAAAAAGACATTCTCTAGGAGATACTAGAGAGTGTCTTTGTTCATGAAGGACAATTTGTTACAATGGAAGGGTGCATACTATGAAAGCATTTAATCATGTAATTCAGGATGAAGTGGGAATTCACGCAAGACCGGCAGGAGCGCTTGTAAAAGAAGCGAAAACTTATCACAGTAAGGTTACTCTACATGTGAATGGGAAGTCTGCGGAAGCGACGAAGCTGATGGCAATCATGAGTCTTGGTGCTAAAAAAGGACAGACTGTAGAAGTGACTGTGGAAGGTACGGATGAAGATACTGCTTTTGAGAACATAAAAGCATTTTTTGAAAAGAACATATAATACAATTATTGGCCAGACTATTTGTCTGGCCCAATAAGATAAAAGGAGATTATTTTATGAATATTTGGCATGACATTGGAGAAGATAAGATTTACCCAACAGATTTTATGGCAGTCATTGAGATTTCAAAGGGTAGCAATATGAAGTATGAGTTGGATAAGGAAACAGGACTTTTGAAATTAGACCGTGTACTATTTACTGCAACACATTATCCGATGAATTATGGATTTATTCCAAGAACATACGGAGATGACAAGGATCCGTTAGATGTGTTAGTACTTTGTTCAGAAGCCATTCAACCAATGACTTTGGTTAGATGTTACCCAATTGGTGTGATGAAGATGACTGATGGTGGCATGGGTGATGAGAAGATTATTGCAATTCCGTATAGCGATCCTACATATAAAGGTTACACGGACATTGAACAGTTGCCAAATCACATTTTCGAGGAATTAAAGCATTTCTTTTCTATTTATAAGAATTTGGAACACAAGGAAACTGTGGTAAATGAATTAGGTGGCCCGACAGAGGCTGTGAATATCATTGAGCAGTGTATTGAGAATTACAAGAGAGTATTTCTTAAGGAGGCATAATATGCAGTGTTTTGAAGGGAAATCTGTATATAAAGGAATCGTCATGGGCCAGGTAGTGGTTCTAAAGAAGAATAATTATCAGGTCAAGCGCGTCAAGATAGAGGATGCTGAGGCAGAAATAAATCGTGTATCTGTGGCTTCTGAAAAATCTAAAGTTCAGTTACAGAATCTCTACGATAAAGCCTTAAAAGAGGTGGGAGAAGCCAGTGCTGCCATCTTTGAAGTGCATCAGATGATGCTTAGTGACGAGGATTATTTGGATTCCATTCAGAACATGATTCGCACAGAGATGGTAAATGCGGAGTATGCTGTAGCTCTGACAGGAGACAATTTCTCTGCTATGTTTGCTGACATGGATGATGATTATATGAAAGCCCGTGCGGCAGATATCAAGGATATTTCTGAGAGATTGGTGCGAAATTTAAGTGGACAAGAAGATTTTGACCTGAGTGCCGGTGAGCCATCTATCGTTGTGGCAGATGATTTAAGCCCAAGTGAGACGGTGCAGATGGACAAGGATAAAATACTTGCATTTGTTACGGTTCATGGTTCCACCAATTCGCATACGGCAATACTTGCCCGTATGATGAATATACCGGCGTTAGTGGGTGTCCCACTGAAGTTGGATGACGTGCAAAACGGAATGACGGCAGTGGTGGATGGTTTTGAAGGAAAAGTTATTTTTGACCCAGATGCTGTCATTTGTAGGGAAACGGAGACAAAGATTTTTAAGGAACAGGAGCAATTAAAGCTATTACAGGAGTTAAAGGGGAAGGAAAATACTACTTTAGATGGACATCAAATTGATATATTTGCTAATATCGGAAGTGTCAGCGATATCGGCTATGTGTTAGAGAATGATGCAAATGGTATTGGTTTGTTTAGAAGTGAGTTTTTGTATCTGGGCCGTACAGATTTTCCCAGTGAAGAAGAACAATATCTGGCATATAGACAAGCTGTGCAGATGATGGCTGGAAAAAAGGTGATTATTCGAACCTTAGATATTGGTGCGGATAAGCAGGTGGATTATTTTCATCTTGGAAATGAGGAGAATCCTGCCATGGGTTATCGTGCCATTCGTATATGTTTGAAACAGCCGGATATTTTTAAGACCCAGCTTCGAGCACTGTTTCGAGCTTCTTTATATGGGAATCTTTCAGTGATGTATCCAATGATTACGTCAGTGGAGGAGGTACAGCAAATCTATGCTATTGTAGATGAAGTGAAAAAGGAACTTGAAACACAGGGGATTCAATATAAGGTTCCGGAACAGGGAATTATGATAGAGACCCCGGCGGCAGTTATGATTAGTGAGGAATTAGCGGAGTTGGTTGATTTCTTTAGCATTGGCACCAATGATTTGACACAATATACCCTTGCAATTGACAGACAGAATGAGAAGTTGGATGATTTTTATCAACCACATCATAAGGCCATTTTAAAAATGATCCAGATGGTGGTTGACAGTGCTCATAAGAATGGTAAGTGGGTTGGTATCTGTGGCGAACTGGGTGCAGATGTAGAACTTACAGAAACATTTGTCCGTATGGGCATTGATGAGTTGTCAGTGGCACCTTCGATGGTGTTGAAGTTGAGAAAGATTGTACGAGAGATGAAGGTTAATAATTGAGGTAACAATATGCAGGAGAAACACATTTTAATAATTGATGATGATGAAGATTTATCCTTTATCATATGTGAAATGTTAGAGGGGTATGGGTATCAGGTAACCTGTGCAGGTGACACAGAGCAGGCGTTTACATTACTAGAATCACATACCTATCATTTGATATTGTTGGATATAAATTTGCCAGATGGTACAGGCTTTGAAGTGTGCAGTGAGTTGCGGAAAGTGTCAACTGTGCCGGTCATCTTTGCCAGTGCCAGAACCAGTGAGGACGATAGGGTAACAGGTTTTGATATTGGCGGAGACGATTACCTGCCAAAGCCATATTCCATGAAGGAATTGTTGTCCAGAGTAAATGCGTTGATACGTCGTACCTATGGTTTTTCCAAGCAAGAAAAGGTAGTTACCTTTGGAAATGTATCTGTGAATATCACTTCCCGAAGTGTTACAAAGAATGGAGAAATGGTTGCGTTATCCTTAAGGGAATTCGATTTATTGGCATATCTTTGTGAACATCCCAATATTGCACTTTCCAAGGATAAACTGATTGCAGAGGTGTGGGGGGCATTTTCCATGGTGGAGCCTTCTACCCTAACAGTACATATTAGGTGGTTGCGTGAAAAACTGGAGGATGACCCGGCAAAACCGGACTATATCAAGACTGTGTATAAAGTAGGGTATATGTTGGAGGTTGCAGCATGAAAGGACGAATCATAGGAATCACAATCATTTTTTCTGTATTGATTTTGTTGGTTACTGTATTTTTTTACCTGACAAATCAGGAAAAGACAGAGCAGACAAACAATGCAAACTGGATTGTGCACTTAAATGAAATCGAACAACTTGCCAAGCAGGATGACTTGGAGCGGATGTCTGAAAAGGTAGCCAAACTACAGGATGAATTCAGAAATGAAGAAACGGTGGGAGATAAAGACAATCAATTGTTTGTGTTAACCACCATTTGTATCATTTTTGTTTTTGTAGTGTTTACATATGTGTACCTGGCAATACTTCGACCTTTTGATAAAATGAAGAAGTTTGCCCAAAAGATTGCCCAGGGGAATTTTGATGTGCCATTGGATTATGAACGTTCTAATTATTTTGGTGCATTTACATGGGCCTTTGATAGCATGCGCAGAGAGATTACAAAGGCACGAACCTGTGAGAAAGAAGCCATTGAGAACAATAAAACAGTAATTGCAACACTTTCTCATGACATCAAGACTCCGATTGCATCTATCCGTGCTTATGCGGAAGGGCTGGAGGCAAATATGGACAATTCACCGGAGAAACGTGCTAAGTATTTGAATGTCATGATGAAAAAGTGTGATGAGGTGTGTAAGCTTACCAATGATTTATTTTTACATTCACTATCGGATTTAGATAAATTGAAAATGAATCAGGAACAAGTTGAGTTATCAGGTTTAATAAATACTGTAGTAGAAGAATTATCAGCTAAAGAACAGGATATTCACTATTCGAAACCGGGCTCTGCGATTGTAGTGATGGGAGATTCGAATCGTTTGACTCAGGTTTTGGAGAATCTTATTAACAATGCAAGGAAGTATGCAAAGACAGATATTGATATAACAATGATAGAAAAGGATGGTCAGGTAGAAGTACATGTGCGTGACCATGGAGCAGGAATTCCAGATGAGGATATGCCATTCATTTTTGATAAGTTTTATCGTGGTAAGAATTGTGGAGATGAGCAGGGGTCCGGTCTGGGACTTTACATTGTGAAATACATTATGGAGCAGATGCAGGGAAGTGCGTCGTTGTATAACCATGCAGATGGTTTGGAAGTGACGTTGGTTCTGCCGATTGCTTCAAACTCTTAAGGAGTTCTTAATAACTTTTCCGTTAGAATGAAGCCAACGTATCCGAGTACGGTTCGTTGGCTATCAATCATTTTAAAAGAAGGAAGGATAATCTGATATGAAGGAAACGATTTTGTCTGCAAAAGGACTGAGTAAAAGTTTTGCACATAACGGTGGTCAGATTCATGTGTTAACTCATGTGGATTTGGAATTGTATGAAGGAGATTTTACTGTGATTATGGGAGCTTCCGGTTCTGGTAAATCTACTTTGCTATATTCCTTAAGTGGAATGGATAGAGCCACGGCAGGTTCGGTTCTTTATAATGGTGAAGATATTGTTGCTATGAAGGAAAGGAAACTTGCAATGCTTCGGCATACAGATTTTGGATTTATTTTTCAGCAGATGCATTTAGTAAGCAACTTAACCATGTTTGAAAATGTGGCAGTGTCTGGGTATCTCAATAAGAATAAAACAGCTACTGAGGTGAAAAAGCACACGGAGGAACTTTTGGAACAGATGGGCATTTCTCATATTAAGACCCATTTACCTTCCCAAGTATCAGGTGGTGAGCAACAAAGATGTGCCATTGCTAGAGCGGTGATTAATACACCAAAACTATTATTTGCAGATGAGCCTACAGGTGCGCTGAATCGTAAGAATACAAAGGAAGTGCTAAACTTATTGACAGAGCTTAATCAGTCAGGACAGAGTATATTGATGGTAACTCATGATATGAAGGCTGCACTTCGTGCCAGCAGATTATTATACATAGCTGATGGTAATATCATTGGCGAGTTATCTTTGCCGCCTTACAATTCAGATGATGAGAAGAGTCGCGAAGCGCAAGTAAATGCTTGGCTGAACTCTATGGAATGGTAGGTGTGGGCCATGGAAATTTTTACACTTGTTAAAGCAAATATTCGGAAGAAAAAGGGGTCCTTTATCAGTATTATTATGCTAACGACCCTTTTGGTCGCGGCTGTTGTGACAATTCTTGGAGTAAAAGAGAATTATCATGCTGGCATGAAGCGAGCATTTGAAACGTCAGATGTTGGGGCAATTATGGCCTTTGCACAAAAGGAGAAAATGACCGATGAACTGAAGAATAAAGTAGAAAACAGTGATTTGGTGGAACGGGTGGTTTATTATGATGCTATCTGTAGTAATGGGCAAAAGGTTGGAAACCGTAAAGATGGAAATTCTGCATTTTTAATGGAAATGCGAGAGGGAATAGAGGTGTATAACGAAAATAGGGATGGATTCTTGAAAACTGTCCCGGAATTGAAGGCAGGAGAAATTTATTTACCATTAGGATTACGTGCAAAATTGTCCTGTGAGGTGGGCGATACCATTACTATTTATTTGATTCAGGGGATTAAGAGGGAGTTTAAGATAAAGAATTTTGTGCAGGAACCAACACAAGGCGCAATGCTAATTGGTTGGAAGCAAATCTTTATCAGTAAAGAAGATTATGATGAGATTCTAAAGGAATGTCATGAAATACAGGCGGTAGACGAGCAGGCCAAATCAATGATTGTGGATATTACAACTCTCATGATTTATCAAAATCCAGAATGTGACATGTCCGTTACGAAATTCCAAAGGGAATTAAACAAGGAAACCAAGGTGATTGCTACAAGTGCCGGGGCATTAAATATTGAGCAGAGTGTACATTATAGTACATTAATGGCAGATGTGATATTAAATATTGTCTTGGTGTTTGCAATCTTTTTGTTTGTGATTGTGTTGATTGTAATGGCACACAGTATCAGTACAGAAATAGAGATAGATTATGTGACTGTAGGTGTGTTAAAATCTCAAGGGTTTTCAAAGGAAAAGTTAAGACAGATATTCCTTTGGCAGTACGGTTTAGCAGAGTTGCTTGGCATTATCCTTGGATGTTGTCTTGCCGTTCCCTTACAAAGCGTAGTGGGAGAAGCCTGTCAAGGATTGACTGGCATTCTTCCAACTTCTAATGTGGTAAATAATGCAAGCTTGTTATTGATTTTTGGTATGGTAGTGGTATCGTTTGTATTGATTCATATTAGCACGAAGAAGGTGGTGTCTATCTCGCCGGTTCGAGCTATTCTCGGGGGAACAAAGGAGATATATTTTGACCATTATTTTCAACTTCCAATAGGGAAGAAAATGCTGGCGACAAGTCTTGCATTTCGTCAATTTACTTCCGCTAAGAAGCGGTATTGGGGAATTATTTTGATAGTGGCAATCCTTACCTTCTTCATGGTGACAGTGAATTTGGTTGGAAATCTGCTTTCGATGGAGCATGTTGGAGCAAACATGGGATTGATTATACCAGATGTTCAAGTGTACTATGAAAATCCAGATGTTGTGATGGCTTGGGAAGATGTGGACGCATTGGTGGAAACACATTCAGAGATAGAGCATGTCAATTCCATGACAAATGGATACGTGTCACTAAATGGTGAAAATCTAATGTGCGAGGTGTATGATGAACCAGAAACCATTCCGGGAATGATTGACGGTCGGCAACCTTTATATGAAAATGAGTTGTTAATTACAGAGATTGTTGCGGAAACTCTGGAATTGGAGGTTGGAGATGAAGTTACCGTATCGCGAGAGGATGATGAGATGTCCTGTATCATATCTGGTATGTATCAGTCTGCGAGTGATACTGGTATGGTGTTCTGTATGAACTCCAAAGGACTTGCGCGGTTGAGAGGAAAGGGTACGGTTTTCAACAACAGATATTATGTGCTTAAGGATAAAACGAAGCGGGATACAGTTCGAAGCAAGTTAGAGGAAAAATACGGTGATGATTTAACTATAGAGGTATATACTGAAGAAAATAACCCGGTTTTGAACCAGTTTGGTGCCATTGTGTCTATTCTTAAGTTGATTATTAATGCATTTTCACTAATTTTTGTGGCGGTTGCAATCCGTATGGTGTGTACCAAGACATTTTTGCAGGAACGTACGGACATTGGAATATACAAGGCAATTGGTTATACCTCTACAAAACTTCGGAACCAGTTTGCTCTGCGTTTTTTCCTGGTGGCTTTGATTGGTGCGATGCTCGGTGTATTATTAAGTTTCTTTGCCTCCGCCAAAGTACTTAGTGTAGTGTTGCGAATGGTAGGACTTACCAGAGTTGTATTGGCATTTACTTTTGAATCTCTAATGATGCCAGTTATTATCATCAGTACAAGCTGTATGGTATTTGCATTTTTTGCCACAAGAAAGATTAAGAAGGTAGAGGTGCGAGAGTTGGTTGTGGAGTAAGAAGGTGGAAAGGGACAGAAAAAAATCTGTTCCTTTTTTTGTGATGGCGATGAGAAGAACTCTATCGTGCTTGCACGAGATGGCATTCGCCGACCTCTCATCAGAGCAAGATTCACAAAACATAGATTGTTTTTGTAAAAAAGTATTGAAATAATTTAAAGAGTGATGTAAAATTATTTTAACGCATTTATTGAAACGGAGGGTTGTAAATGGATATAAACACACAGCCAAACTACTTAGATTCTTCTGATGGGAATCAGCATGACATCCAAATTCTTGTGATGGATGGCTTGGAACAGATTAAACACGGAAAAACAAAATGTTTTGATGAAGTATGTGACAGATTGGAGAAAAAGTATTCTGATGCGACGATATAATATTGAGATTACTGAGTTAGCTGAACAGGATTTGGAAGATATCGGTGATTATATTGCTTTTGTGTTGATGAATACAAGTGCTGCAAAGAATACTATACAAGGAATATGTAGAACCATTAAAACATTAGAACTGTTTCCTGAAAGAAACGAGATTGTTAGTGATGTATTTATTATGGAATTATCAATACGCATGGTTATGCACAAAAAGTATAAAATATATTATGCGGTTGATGATGATTCTCAAGTTGTATATATTGTTCGAATACTACATGAATTGATGGAGAGTTCTACCAGATTGTATTTTACAGTTGATTCCTTGCAGGATTCACAAATAAACATATATGAATCATATATTAAGGAGAAAACAAAATGCACTTTGTAGATGCTAAAAGCATTTTAACCGGAAAAAATGGAGTCAGTGGCATGAATATATATCGTGGATGCACACATGGCTGTATCTATTGCGATAGTAGAAGTACATGCTATCAGTTTACCCATGCCTTTGAGGATATAGAGGTGAAGCAGAATGCTCCGGAGTTATTGGAAAAAGCACTGCGTTCCAAACGAAAAAAGTGTATGATTGGCACAGGAGCTATGTGCGACCCATATCTGCATTGTGAAGAACAGTTGGGACTGACCAGAAGATGTTTGGAAGTCATTGACAGGTATGGGTTTGGTGTGTCTATTTTGACAAAGTCTAATTTGATTTTACGGGATTTAGATTTGTTAAAGAGCATACACGAAAAAGCAAAGTGCGTGGTGCAGATGACGCTTACTACATATGATGAGGATTTGTGCAAAATCCTGGAACCCAATGTGTGTACAACGGAGGAGCGTGTTGAAGTGCTTCGTACATTACGGGATTGTGGTATTCCCACTATGGTTTGGTTATGTCCTATATTGCCATATATCAATGATACAAAAGAGAATATACAGGGCATACTCGATTATTGCGTAGAAGCAAAGGTAAGGGGGATTATAAGCTTTGGCATTGGAATGACACTGCGAGAGGGTGACAGAGAGTATTATTATGCTGCATTGGATAAGCATTTTCCTGGTCTAAAGGAACGCTATCAAAAACGGTATGGATATGCATATCACATTCCAAGTGATAATCAGAAAGAACTCATGCAGTTAGTTAAGGACACCTGTATGCAAAATGGTATGCTTTACGATACGGAACAATGTTTTCAGTATTTGCAGGAACTTCCTGAGAAATATGAGCAGATGGAATTGTTTTTGTAGGTTATTTGTTGCATTGACTATAGGCGTTATGATATTATGTGATGACCGTTATATAGTATTGGAGTGTGACAGCTATGTGGAATAAGTTTAAAGAGACGTTTATTGGAGATAAAGATTTTTATAAACGAATATTGTTTTTGGCATTTCCGATGATTATTCAGAATGCGATTACAAGTTTTGTAAGCTTTTTGGATAATATTATGGTGGGTCAGATTGGTACGGAGCAGATGTCAGGTGTTGCCATTGTCAATCAGCTTCTGTTTGTATTTAATATCTGCATTTTTGGAGGTGTGTCCGGTGCGGGTATTTTTGGTACACAGTTTTATGGCAAGGGTGATTATGAAGGCCAGAAGTATACATTCCGGTTTAAACTGTACATAAGTACTGTAATTTCTTGTATTGCTATTTTGTTGTTTCATTTTTGGGGAACAGAATTAGTATCTCTGTATTTGAATGATACGGGAACGGAAGTAGATGTAGCTCTGGTGCTACAATATGGATTGGAATATCTTTCGATTATGATATTGTCACTCATTCCTTTTGGGATTTGTCAGGCATATGTCAGTACCATCCGTGAGACAGGACAGACCTTGGTACCAATGATTGCAACCGGGGTGGCTGTATTTACGAATTTGATTTTGGATTACATATTGATATTTGGTATGGGACCAATACCTGCTATGGGAGTATCCGGTGCAGCTATAGCGACTGTAATTGCCCGTGTAATAGAATGCATTATTGTTATGGTATGGACGCATTGTAAAACTGGAAAGAATCCATATATTGTGGGAGCATACAGTAGTTTCCGGGTTCCAAAGAATATTTGCAAAGACGTGTTTATAAAGGGAACTCCACTGATGCTAAATGAGATGTTTTGGGCTGCAGGAATGGCGATGATTGCCCAGTGTTACTCCGTAAGAGGTCCAGAGGTGGTGGCAGCACAGAGTATATCTTCTACGATTACAAATCTATTTAATATTGTGTATATTCAATTAGGTTGCTGTATTTCCATTGTGGTGGGACAGCTTTTGGGTGCAGGCAAATTAAAAGAAGCCAAAACAACTGCCATTAAAATGATGTTCTTTTGTGTTTCCTGTTGTGTGGTAGTAGCAGCAATCATGGCAGTTGTGGGGGGATATTTCCCAGACATTTACAAAACCACTGATAGTATCAAGGCTCTTGCCACATCATTTATCTTGATTGGTGCCTTGGTTATGCCATTATGCGCTTTTTCACACAGTGCATATTTTACATTACGGTCTGGCGGAAAGACTATCATCACCTTTTTATTTGACAGTGTGTATACCTGGGTTCTGGTAGTGCCATTTGCTTATGTATTGGCGAATTACACGACTCTTAATATTCTCACCATTGTATTTTTAGTACAGTTTACGGAGATTATCAAAGTGATTATTGGATTCTTCATGGTGAAGAGCGGGATTTGGATACAAAATATAGTGAGTTCATAGAAAAATCAACCGGTTGCAACTGATGGTTGACAAATTGCCCGCTTTGTTTTCTTGTGGGAAAACGGTGAAAATGCTAGGTTTAAGTCAGCCGATGGAAATTCACGTGGTTCCATTGAGAGCAAAATGAATGGAGAGAATGATTATGATTTTAGCAGATAAGATTATTGCGGAGCGAAAAAAGAATGGATGGTCACAAGAGGAACTTGCAGAGAGAATTGGAGTGACAAGGCAGGCTGTGTCGAAATGGGAGGGGGCACAATCTACTCCTGATTTGCAAAGAGTGTTAGAAATGAGCAAGGTTTTTGGCGTTTCATCAGATTATTTACTAAAGGATGAAATGGAAGCACCTGATTACATTCCTATTGCAGAAGCGGAGGATGTGACATACAGAAGAATCAGCATGGAAGAAGCCAGTCATTTCTTGCAGGTTAAGATAGAAACTGCGCCACAGATTGCATTGGCAACCATGCTATGCATTTTTTCTCCTATATGTTTATTGATTCTTGGTGCTTGTGCAGAACAACAATTACTGCCAATATCGGAAGATACTGCAGGTGGTATAGGTATGATTATCATTTTGATTATGGTAGCTATTGCGTGTGCAATTTTTATGGCTTGTGATTCTAAGACAAAAATGTATGATTTTTTGGAGAAGGAACCGATTGATACTGAGTATGGTGTTAGCGGTATGGTCAAGGATAAGAAACGTCAGTATGAGGCAACTTATACAAGATATAGTATTTTGGGTACTGTGTTGTGCATTTTGGGTGCTATTCCAATCTTTGGTTGTGCCATCTATGATAACGATGTTTTTTCAGCAATCATGATATCAACGTTGTTGGTGTTAGAGGGGATCGGTACTCGCTTTTTTGTTATCGCGGGTATTAGACAGGCAAGTTTTGACAAACTTTTGCAAGAAGGCGATTACACTCTTGAAGAAAAGACAAAACATTCCATGGTTTCAGCAGTCACAACCGTATATTGGTTGCTTGCTACAGCAATTTTTCTTTTAATAGGCTTTTTGACTGATGGATGGAAGTATGCAGGTATCGTATGGCCAATTGCCGGTGTGTTGTATCCGGCAGTGTTAGCAATTGTAAAATGTTTTGAAAAAAGATAATTTGTAATAAAAATGGTTGCAAATTCCGAGAGGTTTGTTATAATAAAACTATAAAGGCAATCGCCACAGAGTGGTTGACCAGTTGTAAAGAAAAGTCTTCCTGCACCGGGCAAAGTACAGGGAAGACTTTTCTACTTTAGTGACATATCATATAAATGAACGTCAGTAGTGCGAGAAGAAACATTCCGAAAGACATTAGGTCTCGGAAATTATAGTGCTTTTTCTTCATGAGCATCACCTCCATTCTATGTAGAATAGAGGTCAGCCACCCTGTAACACGATTGCCTGTAGCATAGTAACTATAAATAAATAATAACATATTAACAAAATATATACAAGTAAAAACAGAAAGAAAAATCTAGCAATATGTTTGCTAGATTTTTTATTATGAAAACTCAGTTAAAAATTATATAATAAATGATATAACAGGATACATAAAAGACACATGGGTTTGTTAAGATGCTTTCAGAGAGGAGGAAATAGTATGGAATACCATATATTATTAGTGGAGGACGACAAGTATATTCGTGAGCTGATAGAGGACTATTTTTCTGAGAAGGAAGAGCCTGTTTTTGTGATACATACAGCAAAGGATGGCAATGAAGGCATGGAACAAATTTATGAAAATGAGTTTGATTTGGTGCTGCTAGACATTATGTTACCAGGAACAGATGGATTTACAATCTGCCGGGAAATCCGTAGAAAGAGCATTTGTCCTATCATTTTCCTGACTGCCAGAGGTAGGGAAGAGGATATTCTGTATGGATATGATTTGGGCTGTGATGATTATATTGTGAAACCATTTCGATTGTCTGAGCTGTATGCGAAGGTCAATGCTACAGTAAAACGTGCAAAGGGACTGGTAGGAAGTAAATGGCTTTCTGTTGGTGACATTTCACTAAATCCGACAACCTTTGAAGTCATGGTGTCTGATACTTTAATTGAACTGCCACCTAAGGAGTATACGATTTTAAAATATTTGATGGAGCATGCAAACCGGGTTGTAGAGCGGGATGTGTTACTCACACGTATTTGGGGCTATGATTTTGAAGGCAACGAACGTGTGGTGGATAATCATGTAAAAAAACTTCGAAAAGCTTTGGGAAATGCTGGAGGACAGATTAAAACTGTAATTACAAAAGGATATAAATTGGAGGGGGAAATATGAGCAAAAAGCCGAATATGAAAAAAATTGGGGTTAAATATCTTGCAATTGGCTTTTGTACCATGCTTGTACTAGTTGGAATTGGAAGTTATGTAGCTGTTTCATATTACAGTGATTTATGTGATAAGAATTGTGAATATAGTTTTAGAACTCTGTGTGAAAAGACGGAAGATTCTTATAATGAAATGATGGCTTTGCCATATTCACAGGAAGAAAAAATGGACTTGTGGTTGTCTGCGCTACAGTGGAAAGTGAATCTGATGCGTGAAATAAATGATTGTGCAATTTCCATTTATGATGCGAATACCCATGAAAAAATTGGTTCAGAGAAAGAAAAGATTAACATTGTGCTATCTGTTCGATATGGTACTGATGAGAAAAAAACATATACGCTGGAATGTGACTATGACAATATGAAAGCTGCAATCTCTCGTTATGAAGAGGAATGTGAAGTGCTACCTGTGGATGAGACTTTTGGTGATCCTACAGAATATACGGTTAACTTAGTGTTTGACGATGTGTATGTTTATGGTGGGCATTTTTTACCTGGGAAGGTAGCCTTGGTAAAGAACTCTATGTTTGATGATGGTGCTAAGACTGTTTTGGCAGAGTACGATTACACACCAGAAGATATTTCAAAATATCAGCATGTTATTGTTGCTGGTGATGACAGCATAAGGATAATGGGACCATTTATTTCGAAACCAAAGGCTGAAAAAGTTACAGCTGTGTTGGATTCTTATGTGGCGGAAAGCGGAAATGATTTTTGGAATACATATAAAATGACATCTAATGCAAAATTGTGGGGCAGATATAGTTTTTATCAGGATAAAATAGTGTTAGATGAAGACTTTGAACTGACAATTGCTATGGTCTATGATATTAATATATTTGCTGAACACGGCAAATGGATTGTTATCATTTATGTAATCAGTTTCCTTCTGACTGTGCTTGTAAGTCTGTTGTTAGCATATCGTGCATATATGAAGCAGCGTAATCGATATGAATTAGACCAATATCGTAGAGAGACTACCAATGCCATGGCGCATGATTTAAAAACGCCATTGATGACCATTTCTGGCTGTGCAGAGAATTTGAGAGATAATATACATACCGAAAAGAAAGAGCATTATGCGGACTTAATATTGGAACAGGTTCATGTTATGAATGAAATGATTGCTAATATATTAGAACTTTCCAAACTGGAACAGATTGAAAACTTGCATCATAAGGAATTGGTGGATTTGAGAAAGTTAGCAGAAGATAGTTGGAGAAACTGCGAGGTTTTAGCAGATAGTAAAAACATTGACCTTGAAATTCAGGGAGAGTGTAGTATCCAAGCAGATAAAAATATGATGACACAGGCATTGGATAATCTAATGGTGAATGCAATCAAGTACGCAAAGGCAGACAGTTGCATTTGCGTAAAACTAGAACCTACAGCATTTGAGATGCGCAATCAAATGGATAAAGAATTAGATGTGGACGCAGATACACTTTGGAAACCATTTGTGAAAGGTGATAATAGCAGAAATGAACAACGAGGCACAGGAATTGGTTTGTCCATTGTGAAAAATATTTTGGATTTACACGGCTTCGTACTAGCGTTACAATGTGTAGAGAAGGAATTTGTTGTAAAGATTACCTTTTAATCATTTTTTGTAACGTAGAACCAGGAGGCGATGTTGATGGAACTAAAAAAGAGTTACAAGGGGTTTATCATTTGGATGCTGTTGTATGTCGCAAGTTGTTTTTCATTGTGTTTTTTACCAATTGTAGATTCTGTGATATTGACGCGTTTAAGTTTAAATATGTGCACTATTGGTGTGGCAATTTTGGCATTTATTATATACAAGACAGAGTATATTTACTGGTACAATGGAATTACTTATGAGGATGCAGTGGAAGCTGGTTCAGAACGCAGGAAAGCCTATGCATGGAAGCATTGTCGAAAATTTGGTGGATGTGCATTGATATGCTTAGTTTGCTCTATCGTGTTTCATATAGTTGGTATTAGTATGTGGTATGACATTTTTCTTGTATCAATTGGCATTGTTGCTGCGGCTATTAGTACTATAACAATAAAACTATAGAAAGCGAGGGTGTGCCATGCGTATTGAACATGTTGCCATGTATGTAAGGGATTTGGAATGTGCAAAGGATTTTTTTATGAGATATTTTCATGCAATACCGAATGAAGGATATCATAATCCGTCCACAGACTTTCGTTCCTATTTCCTGACTTTTGATGATGGTGCAAGACTGGAACTTATGAATAAACCAGAGATGGTGGATGATGAAAAGTGTCTTAACAGAACTGGCTATATTCACCTTGCGTTTAGTTTGGGAAGCAAAGATGCTGTAGATAATTTAACTGCGAGATTGCAGGCAGATGGTTATGAAGTGATTAGCGGACCGAGAACCACTGGTGATGGTTACTATGAGAGTTGTATTGTTGGAATAGAAGGGAATCAGATAGAGATTACATTGTAAAAAATGAGAAAGGTGTTGTTATGGCACTATGGAACCCATGGCGTGGCTGCAGAAAGTGTAGTGATGGCTGTTTGTATTGTTATATTCATAAAGGTGACAGAAAGCGAAATGTCAATACAAACAATATTGTCAAAACAAAAGACTTCGACAAACCACGTCAAAAATTGAAAAATGGCAATTACAAAATGAAATCCGGTTTAGTATATTTGTGCTTTTCTTCAGATTTTTTAATAGAAGAGGCTGATGAATGGCGAGATGAATGTTGGCAGATGATTCGTGAGAGGCAGGATTGTACTTTTTTATTTTTGACTAAGCGAATCGAGCGTTTTCAAAAATGTATTCCGGCTGACTGGGCTGATGGTTATGATAATGTAGTTGTTTGTTGTACTATTGAGAATCAAAAAAATGCAGACTATAAGTTGTCCATATTCAAAGATTTGCCAATTAAGCACAAATGTATAACAGCACAGCCACTGATAGAAGCGGTGGACATGGAGCAGTTTTTAGATGACATAGAATTGGTTGTTGTGGGTGGAGAATCAGACTATAATGCAAGACCGCTAGACTATTCTTGGGTGTTAGATATTAGAGAGCAATGCATAAGGAAAAATGTTGACTTTGAATTTCGTCAATGTGGTACACATTTTATAAAAGATGGTAAGATGTACAGAATTCCAACAAGAGAATTGACAAAGCAGGCAAAGTTGGCAGGAATTAATTATAAACGTAGTAAGAAACAGTAAATTGTTGTTGAAATGTCAAAAATATTTGTTATAATAAACTTATAAAAGGCAATCGCCACAGAGTGGTTGACCGGTCTAAAGACAGAAAAGCCTTCCCGAACCGTCCAAAGTACAGGGAAGGTTTTTTGCTATATTAGTGACAAATCAAGTAAATTCAAGTAATAATGTTAAATAAATATAAATATATGAATGGATGAGGTATTTAATATGAGTATAACAGTGAATTTATACTATACAGGAACAAATGGTAATGCAAGATGTTTTGCAGAAGAGATGGTATCAAGTGGTATTGTAGATGCAGTACGTGCGGAAGATGGAAATGAACGATATGAGTATTTCTTTCCCATGGAAGATTCGGAAACCGTTTTGTTAATTGACCGTTGGAGAGATCAGGAAGCATTGGATTACCATCACAAGACAGACATGATGAAGCAGATAGCTGCTTTGAGAGAAAAATACAGACTTCATTTGCGTGTGGAACGTTATATTGATGAATCATAAAGGAGTGGATTGTTAATGAACGCAAAACTGGCTTTATCCGGAATTTCTAAATACATAATGGGACTCATTCTAGTTGGAGTATTACTGTTTTTGCCGGCAGGAACCATGCATTACTGGAATGGTTGGCTATTTTTAGGCTTGCTTTTTATCCCAATGTTGATTCTGGGAATTGTTCTTTTTGTAAAATCACCGGAATTATTAGAAAAACGATTGCGTTCGAAGGAGAAGGAGAATGAGCAAAAGCAAGTGGTTGTCATATCATTTTTAATGTTTGTTGGTGGCTTTGTAGTATCGGCACTAGATTATCGGTTTGGTTGGTCCAGATTACCGATTGCAGTAGTTGTGATAGCGGCTATTGTGCTATTGGTGTCCTATGGCTTATATGCGGAGGTAATGCGTGAAAATGCTTATCTTTCCAGAACAGTAGAAGTGCAGGAAAATCAAAAAGTAATTGATACAGGATTATATGGAATTGTAAGACATCCCATGTATTTTGCTACCACATTATTATTTTTATCAATTCCATTGGTGTTAGGGTCGCTGATTGGTTTTGTTATTTTTCTAATTTATCCGTTTTTGTTGGTAAAGCGCATCAAAAATGAAGAGCAGATATTAGAAAATGGTTTGGTTGGATATAAGGAATACAAGCAAAAAGTGAAATATAGATTATTACCATTTATTTGGTGAATTTGAAAAAACAGGGTTGACAAACCCTGTTTTTTCGATTAAGATACAGGCACAACAACAGAACATTCCAATGGGGGAGTAGTGGCGTATATACGTGGCAAGTCAACATACTGGTTTCATAACCTGGCTTGTCTTAAATAACGAGACTCATGTATTGCATTGATGCTATACGTGAAGTCTTTATTTTTTTATCCGAGTATAGCATGTAAGTGCAATACTCGGATTTTTATTTTCCGATAGAAGATTCTTTGTAAGCCATGAAAGGGAGGAAGAATTATGTTTCTAGAAATCAGTAACATCAAAAAAGGTTTTGGAGAAGGCGAAAGCAGAGTAGAGGTGCTAAAGGGCATTGATGTAGGTATTGAAAAGGGTGAGATTTGTGTATTGCTTGGTCCATCCGGTTCCGGCAAATCCACACTTCTTAACATTATCGGAGGTATTGATAGTGCGGATAGTGGTTATATTGCCATTAATGGAGAGAAGACCGCGGATATGAACGAAAAAACGTTGACGCTATATCGCAGAAAGCATCTTGGATATATTTTTCAGATGTATAACCTAATTCCAAATTTGAATATCAAAGAAAATGTAGAGGTTGGAGCATATTTAAGTGACAATCCGTTGGATGTAGATGAGTTATTACATACCTTGGGGCTTTATGAACATCGTCACAAATTACCGAATCAATTATCCGGTGGTCAGCAGCAGAGAACAGCCATTGGTCGTGCAATTGTAAAGAATCCGGATATCCTGTTATGTGATGAACCAACAGGAGCCCTTGATTACAATACCTCCAAGGAAATCTTAAAATTGATTGAGGAAGTCAATCAAAAGTATGGTAACACAGTAGTCATGGTAACACACAACGATGCCATAAAGGATATGGCAGACAGGGTCATTAAACTTCGTGATGGTATGATACGTAAGAATTATGTCAATGAAACAAAGATTCCAGCTGCAGAGCTTGATTGGTAAGGAGGTGTGATTATGAGAAATCCATTAATCAAACGGTTACCAAGAGAGTTAAAACATGAAGCTGGAAAATACATAGTACTGTTTTTGTTTATAACGATTGTGATAGGATTTGTATCCGGATTTTTGGTTGCATCCGGCAGTATGAGACTAGCCTATGATGAAAGCTTTGATAAATACAATGTGGAAGATGGTAATTTTGAATTGTATTTTGAAGCAGAAGATAGCTTAATTGGAATTCTGGAAAAAGAAGATGTAACAATTTATGAAAACTATTATATTGAGCGGGAAACAGATGATATCGACAGCACACTTCGAATTTTTAAGGTGCGGGAAGAAGTGAATAAAGCCTGTGTTATGGAAGGGACGCTTCCAACAAATGAGAAGGAAATCGCAATTGATAGAATGTATGCTGATAATAACAAACTTGCAGTTGGAGACACTTTGACGATAGATGGAGATCGCTTTACTGTGTCTGGTTTGGTAGCATTATCAGACTACAGTGCATTGTTCTCCAGTCAATCTGATATGATGTTTGATGCTGTGAAATTTGGTGTGGCTGTCATGACAGAGCAGGGCTTTGAGAGTTTGGGAGAATCCGGATTTCATTTTAACTATGCATGGCAATATGACAATACCCCGGTAGACGAGATAAACGAAAAAGAAATATCAGAGGATTTTTTAGAGGTCTTGTCTGAGAATGCAATTGTCACTAATTTTGTTCCAAGATATTTGAATCAGGCGATTGTTTTTACAGGAAATGATTTGGGGCGCGACAGTTCTATGATTACAATGTTTTTATATATTGTGGTTGCTATTATTGCATTTATCTTTGCTATTACCACAAGTAATACCATTGCGAAAGAGGCAACGGTAATTGGAACCCTTCGCGCATCAGGATTTTCCAAAGGTGAATTGGTTCGTCATTACATGACAATGCCAGTGTTGGTAACTTTAATTTCTGCATTGATAGGAAATATACTTGGATATACGGTGTTCAAAGACGTGGCAGCGGATATGTATTATGCAAGCTATAGTCTTCCTACGTATATAACAATTTGGAATGCAAATGCATTTGTATTAACTACTGTGGGTCCGGTAATTTTGATGATATTGATAAACTTTATGATTTTAGTGAATAAGTTAAGTCTTTCACCGTTAAAGTTTATCCGTCGGGATTTGAGTAAAAAACAGAAGAAAAAAGCCTTTCGATTAAATACCAAGATTGGTATTATGAAGCGTTTTAGACTCCGTATTGTTTTTCAAAATATGCCCAATTACATCACGATTGTAGTAGGTATTTTCTTTGCAAACATTATCTTGCTGTTTGGTTTGGCGTTTCCGGCCTTGATGGAAAAATATGGTGATGATATCGTTTCAAACATGATTTGTGAAAATCAGTACATTTTAAAAATGCCGGTAGAGACAGAAACAAAAAATGCAGAGAAGTATTGTGCAGGAAGTTTAAAAACTATCGAAGGGAAACTGAAAAGTGAGGATGTTACGGTTTTTGGTATTGCTCCGAATAGTCAGTACATTGATTTAAAATTAGATGATGAAGCAGTTTATATATCTAATGCATTTTCGGAAAAGCATAAGGTAGAGGTTGGCGATACAGTGACTTTAAAGGAATCCTATGGAGATAAAGAATATACATTCAAAGTAAAGGGAATATATTATTATCCGGCAGGTATCGCTATGTTCATGAGGCAGAAATATTTCAATGAAATATTCGAATACGAAGTAGATTATTTTAATGGTTATTTTTCTAAGGATGAGATTGAAGATATTGATGATATGATGATAGCTACCCAGATTACAGAAGATGATTTAACCAAAACATCAAGACAGATGATGCTTTCTATGGGAGAAATGATGGATTTGATGGCAGGATTTGGTATTGTTATGTTCATGCTTATCATTTACCTGCTTTCCAAGATTATTATTGAGAAGAATGCACAGTCAATTTCGATGACTAAGATACTGGGATACACAGATAATGAGATTAGTGGTCTTTATGTTATGACGACAAGTCTTGTGACAATCGCTTCTTTTATTGTGACAATCCCGCTTGTTGATTTCATTATGAAATATGTTTGCGAGGGTGTTTTATCAGAGTTTTCCGGTTGGCTGCCATACTATGTGCCGTTTAGTACATATATTAAGATGGTGGTAGCGGGCGTGCTATCATATGCAGTAATTGCATTTATTCAATTTAGAAGAGTAAAAAATGTGCCTCTTGATGTGGCATTGAAAAATGTAGAATAGTAGTAAAAAAACTAGACAACTCATGGGAAATTATATACAATTCTCTTATAAGAAAGGGGCGGTGATTATGTGTAAAAACATAAAACAGGCAGTAATTGCTTTTGTTGTTGGTGTATTTAGTTTATTCAGTCTGGGTGCTGTTGTGCAGGCAGAAGACTATGAAAACGGAAATGAGAGTCCGGTTTGGAGTTCGAATGTGGTACATACAGATGAAAATGGTGCGGTCGTGCTTGATTGGTTTTATGTGCCGCCTACGGTGGATGGTGTACAGCCGACTGTCAGTTACGAGATTCAATTTGACGATGAGAAAAAGTTTGTGGATGCCACCACATTTACGACAACAGAGAATATTTATACATTAACGAAAAAACAGTTTGGAAAGAATGGCGGAAGACGCTACGTGCGACTTCGAAGCGTGTTAACGGATGCTTCTGGTGTAGTGACATATAGTGAGTACAGCAAAGTCAGAGAAGTGGTGTATGTTAAGATCAACAAGACCAATTTTCCAGGACTTTACAAGCTTCTTAAAAATGGCGGTCAATACACATCCTTAGATGGAATTGAAAAAGTTGTATATGATACAGATGGTGATGGTTGGATGAATCCCGATGAGTGTCAATCTGTGTTTATGATTTCCACAGAAGATACATATAAAAAGAAGAATGGTAAAAATGTGCTAATTAAGGCAACTGATGTATCTAGCATGACAGGAATTGCATATTTTCCTAATGTGACATCGGTGTCCTTGGATCGCTATTCGGGAGCTAAGATGGATTTATCGAAGAATCGTGTGAATAGCGTGAATGTACGTGGTATTAAGAGTAAAACCTTTACCTTGATTGCACCAATTGCCCAAACGGTGCTGTTGGAAGGTGATTATGAGGCGAAGATTACAAAACTAGACATATCAAAGTGTAACAAGGCAGTTGATGTTTGGCTGTATGGTAGCAATGGCACAAAGACCTTAAAGCTTCCGACTAATAAGAAGAATCTAAAGGTGCTTAGTATTTCTGATTGTTCTTTGAGTACATTGAATATGAATGCATATACCAAATTGCAGCAATTGTATTTGTATAGCACAAGCCTCAAAGGTGTGAAAGTAAACAAATGCAAGAATCTACATTACTTGTATTTTTACTGTTGTGAAAAAATAAAGAGTGTGGATGTGTCTGCCAATAAAAAATTACGTGGTATGGATATCTACAAAACAAAGAGTTTGAAAAAGAACAACGTTAAGAAATACAAAAAGACCAAGCTTACTGTAGATAAAGGTAAGTGGTGGTATGATACAGATGCGTATAAAGAGGATATGAAGCATTTATACGATTAAGAGAATAGATGCATTCAATAAATTGCGATTTAATTTTTAATACGGTATAATGTCTGTGTTTGTATTATTATAAAGTGGCATCAGGAGGAGAACAATGACAACATTTACACACAAGACAATAGGATATGAGCATTGTCCGGCGTATATGGCATTTAAGTCTTTTCTGGATAGTTATCTTTTGGAACGAAATTATGATACAACGCTTTCATATATAGAAGAAGATTTTTGCAGTTTTGGAACTGGTGGGGATGAGATTGCAACGAGTAAGGCAGAGTTTAGTCAGTTATTATGTGCTGAATTGAGTGCTATACCAGAATCGATGGCATACAAACTTACATTCATTCATGGGAAGGAAGTTGCCGATAAACTTTGGAATATTTTAGCTGGTCTGGAAGTGTTGATTTCCGATGATAAAGAACAAACAATTGTATATACGACGCGCTTTACAGGTCTGTTTAGACTTTTAGAATCTGGCTTTTCGGTTGTATCCATGCATATATCAGAGCCTAGTAGTATTACAGAGGAGAAAGAATTCTTACCATTAAAGTATGCAAATGATAATCCATTGATAGATAAGGTGCATATGGAACAAATCATTTTCGATATTATGAGTCAGTCTGTTCCAGGCGGTATTATTAGTGGTTATGCAGAAGAGGGATTCCCGTTGTATTTTGTGAACGAGAAATACCTAAAACTTTTGGGGTATTCTTCTTACGATGAATATTACAAGGATGCAAAAGGTCTTGGTATTAGTCATATTCATCCTGATGATATGGATATGGTTAATAAGGAAACGATGCATAGCTATAGCACCAATACACAGTATGGAATTGAGTATCGTCTTAGACATAAGGATGGACACTACATTCATGTATACGATATTGGCAAAAAGATGATTATGCCGGATAAGAAAGAAATAATTATCTGTGTGATTTATGATATGACAGAGGATGCGAAACTGAAGGAGCGTCTGCAAAAGGAAGCCAGTTATGATGCACTTACTGGTTTGCATAATCGTGGTGGTGGCATTCGGAAGATGAAAACGGCACTGGAGCAGACTTCAGAATATTCATTTGCATTTTTTGATATTGATAATTTGAAACAGTTGAATGATGTATACACGCATGTGGCTGGAGATGCATCTCTTAAATATTTTGCAGAATTGTTGTTAAAATTTTTTGATGAGCAGACGATTTTAACCCGTGTTGGTGGGGATGAATTTGTTGCATTTTTTGATATGAAGTTGGATCCAAAACGACTAAAATCAAAGTTTTCCAAAGTTGAGGAGGAGTATCATAGCTTCATAGAGAAGAATTATCCGCAAAGTTTTTCTTCGGTATCTATTGGTTGTGTTACTGGAACAAAACAGCGTAGATTCCAGGAATTATATGAAATAGCTGACAAATTAATGTATGAAATCAAAAGCACCGGTAAAAACGGATACAAAATTGTTGAGTTAGATTAGTTAAATGAAGAAAAAATATCAAGCAGACCCTATTGTCTACAATGAATCAACTGAATACGGTGCCAATCAGGTTTCACCGCATGAAGTCCTAGGCAAAAATCCATACGAACGAGAAGAATTGCAAAAGGTAGTCAAGGCACATTTTCCTATCATGGAGGACGAAGATGTAAAGGCCTTTCTTTATCGGTTGGATAGAGAGGGCTGTGGTTATGTCAGTATGATTAACTCTTTGTTTGATGAATATGCTGAAAAGCCGGATATGTTTCGTGAAATTTTTGGTTTTAGTATGTATGATGTAGATGGTACATTGAATTTCAATCGTGTGTTGGTGGATTTGTACTGTCAAATGGATAATCACAATGAAGATCGATTTGGCTTTTTTTCATGGGATACTTATAACCCCATTGAAGATCAAAAGAAATTGGATGAAGATAAGGATGGCGTCTTTGAATGGACTTCTAAGCCTTGTGGGAATAACCAGGATAAGATGAAGTATCGTTGGGAGACTTATTGTAAAAGGTATGGCATAAAGGCAGATGTACAGATTGAAGTGCCTGTGACTCCGAAGAATTTTCTCAAGTATGCAAGAAAAGGTTCTGTTTCTATATTGAGTAGTGATTTTACGATGTATAGTGAAGATGGTAAAGCAACGCATGTGAAAAATGGGCATTTCATGACCATTACCGATGTGACTGAGGATGGAAAATATGTGGTTTCTTCTTGGGGAGAAAAGTATTATTTAAATCCAAAGGATATTAAAGGTTTTGTGCATTATCAATTGATTCGGTATAAATGATAATAGAATAAAAGTTTGAATATCCTTGAAAAAGTTGTTGACATTGGTAAATTTTTGTATTAAACTCACTAATGAAGTTAGAATAATCTAACTCGAGTTGGCATACGATTATTTTAGAAGGAAGCGTAAGTACGATGAATTTGGCAGAAGCAAATCTTGGAGAAGAATATATTATTAAGGATATCGTGACTGATGATGAGGAATTGAATGCATTTCTTTTTTCCTTGGGATGTTATAGCGGGGAGCCGATTACCGTAGTAGACCGTAAGAGAAGTGGTTGTGTAGTATCCATCAAGGATGCCAGATATAATATTGATAATGAATTAGCGAAAGCTATTTCAATATAAATAGTGATGTATATCACTATTTTTTATAAAAATGAGTTAGTTTATGCTAACGATAGATAGATGCTTTTAAACAGGATTAGAGGAGGATTAATCATGAGAATCGCATTAACGGGTAACCCGAATAGCGGAAAAACTACCATGTACAATGCCTTGACCGGAAGAAGTGAAAAGGTTGGTAACTGGGCAGGTGTAACAGTAGAAAAGAAAGAAAGTCCAATCAAGAAGACTTACTATGATGGAGCTGAGGAGTTGATTGCAGTTGACTTACCAGGTGCATATTCAATGTCTCCGTTTACATCAGAGGAGAGTATCACAAGTGGTTATGTGAAGAATGAGAATCCAGATGTAATTATTAATATCGTGGATGCTACTAACTTAAGCCGTAGCTTGTTCTTTACAACACAGTTGTTGGAACTCGGAATTCCGGTTGTTGTGGCACTGAATAAGAGTGACATTAACGAGAAGAAGGATACCAAGATTAATGTGGAGCTTTTAGCAGAGAAGTTGGGTTGTCCTGTTGTAAAGACTGTTTCTACATCAACAGATGGTTTGAAGGAAGTTGTAGAAAAGGCTGTTTCTTTAGAGGGTGAAAATCAGGTTGCTCCATATGTGCAGGATGATATCGATTTACAGGATAAGGCGGCAGTTGAGGTAGCTGATAGAAAGCGTATTGATTTTGTAAATAAGATTGTAAAGGAAGTTGAGACCCGTAAGGTGCTTACGAAGGATACAACTGTTCAGGACAAAGTTGATAAGGTAATTACACAGCCTGTATTAGGTGTTGTGATTTTTGCAGCAGTTATGTTCTTGGTATTCCATATTTCCCAGACAACGCTTGGAACATGGATTGCAGATTGGTTAGTAGGTTGGATTGAAACCTTCCAGGAATGGGTAGCAGGTAAGGTAGAAGGTGCAAACCCATTCTTACAGTCCCTTTTGGTAGATGGTATTATTGGTGGTGTTGGTGCCGTTGTTGGTTTCTTACCACTTGTTATGGTAATGTATTTCTTAATCGCATTATTAGAGGATTGCGGTTACATGGCACGTGCGACTGTTGTGTTAGACCCTATTTTCAAGAGAGTTGGTCTTTCAGGAAAGTCAGTTATTCCGATGGTTATCGGTACGGGATGTGCGATTCCTGGTATTATGGCTTGTCGTACCATTCGTAATGAGAGAGAGCGTAGAGCCACAGCTATGTTAGCACCATTTATGCCATGTGGAGCGAAACTTCCTGTTATCGCATTATTTGCAGGGGCATTCTTCCCAGATACACCATGGGTTGGCACAGCGATGTATTTTGTGGGTATTATATTGATTTTACTTGGTGCTTTGTTAATTAAGGCTTTGACAGGTCAGAAGTTTAGAAAGTCTTTCTTTATTATTGAGCTTCCAGAGTATAAGCTTCCAAGCTTAAAGAGAGCATGTTTCTCAATGCTTTCTAGAGGAAAGGCATATATTGTAAAGGCTGGTACAATCATCTTGGTATGTAATACAGTTGTTCAAATTATGCAGACTTTTAATTGGAAATTACAAGTAGTTGAAGAAGGGATGGAAAATACGTCAATTCTTGCTTCAATTGCATCTCCGATTGCGGTGGTACTGGTTCCGATTGTAGGAATAGCAGCATGGGAATTAGCCGCAGCAGCTGTAACAGGCTTTATTGCGAAAGAAAATGTTGTGGGTACGTTGGCTGTATGCTATGGCATGACTAGTTTCATTGATACAGAAGCGCTTGAAATGGTAGAAGGTGCAGGTATGGATGTTGCATCGGTAATGGGAATTACAGGAGTAGCAGCACTTGCATACTTAATGTTTAATTTGTTTACTCCACCTTGCTTTGCTGCCTTAGGTGCCATGAATGCGGAAATGCAAAGTCCAAAGTGGTTCTGGGGTGGTATTGCACTTCAGCTTGCTACAGGTTATGTTGTTGCATTCCTTGTATACCAGGTTGGTACGTTGATTACAACTGGTGCACTTGGTGCAGGCTTTGTTCCTGGCTTAATTGCAGTTATCGTGATTGTAGCGATTGTGGTAGGCTTGATTATTTCTAATAACAAGAAGTTTGAAGCTGAATATAAGTTGGCTAAAGAGTAATAAAGGAGTATTTGTATGACAGACTTTTTGGTAATTGGTGTTATTTGTATCATACTGGGACTTGCGATTTCTTATATGATTAAATGTAAGAAGAAAGGCGTAGTCTGTATCGGTTGTCCAGATGCGGAAGTCTGTGCCGGTAAATGTGCAGGCAACTGTAGTCAATGTCCGGGGTGTCAGACAAATACAAAGGCGCAATAAATGATTTGAAAAAAGCCTCATCTTATGGTAGTATATGTAAAATGCGAATTCATAGGAGGTTTAGGAATAATGGAAGCATACAAGAGTGAATTTATTGAATTTATGATTGATTGTAATGTATTAAAGTTTGGCGATTTTGTTACAAAGAGTGGTAGAAAGACACCATTCTTCGTAAATACAGGTTTCTATAGAAATGGTGCACAGTTAAAGAGATTAGGCGAGTACTATGCAGAAGCAATCAATAGCAAGTACGGTTTAGATTTTGACGTGTTATTTGGACCAGCTTACAAAGGTATTCCACTATCTGTAGCAACTACAATGGCAATTGCTGAGATGTACGATGAGGATATCATGTACTGTTCTAACCGTAAGGAAGTAAAGGATCACGGCGATACAGGTATTTTACTTGGTAGTCCAATTGAGGATGGTCAGAAGGTTGTTATTATCGAGGATGTTACTACTGCCGGTACATCCATCGAGGAGACATTACCTATTATCAAGGCTCAGGGCAATGTAGACATTTTAGGTCTTGTGGTTTCTGTTGACCGTATGGAAAAGGGTAAAGGCAATAAGAGTGCTTTAGCTGAGATTGAAGAAAAGTATGGTATCGAGACAACTGCTATCGTTACTATGGCTGAGGTAGTAGAGCATTTATACAACAAGCCATACAAGGGCAGAGTAATCATTGATGATGAGTTAAAGGCAAGAATCGACGCATATTATGAGATTTATGGTGTAAAATAATTCGCGGTAATTCAGAGAACTCTTTCGGAGGTGACAGTATGGGCGAGAAAGCATACAATACTATGAGATGGTCTGGTATTTGGAATTTAGTGGTTGGTATCCTTGCAATCGTTGCAGGATTGATTATTGGAACCATTTCCATCATCAGTGCAGCCAAACTAATGAAAAATAAATCAGAGATTACATTTTAATGTGTATGACTTGGGAGCTGTGTTTACAGCTCCTTTTTTATCTGGTTGAATTGGATGTCACAGGGGATTTTATGTATGCATGTCATTGTATTTGAATCATTAAGAATGTATAAGTGCCGATTGTGTCATTTTTTATTTCATACCACACACAAAACTTCAACACAGGGGATGCTATTTGTTAGAGGCGTGCCTCAAAATGCGTCAGTCCTTATGGAGCAACCATAATAATATGTTATGGTTGCTCCATTATGTACTGTTACGCATTTTGGCGAGCGCAAGCGTCGCGCCGAAACAAATAGCATCCCCTGCGTTGTTCGGACATTGTGTGTGATATGAAAAAATAACACAACAGCACTAACACATTCTAAATAATCCAAATAGGATAACATGCATACATAAAATGCCCTGTGAGATATTAATTCCGCTCAATGAAAAGAAGTAGTAAACACACAGTAATTATTACACCTGCTAAGGAAAACATGAAATCTAACCGAAATAATATACAGTGAAAGAGCTTTTAGATGGGAGGAATACTTATGTCTTATCAGGTAAGTATCAATCAAAGTACATCAGGAACCAGCATGTATGTGAATCGTAACGAGGACATGCTTAATTTGGATGCTGCGAACAATGCAGACACTGTCCAGGCAACTGGTGAAATGGGAGAGCAGATTGAGCAGATTATGAATAGCGATATTGAGCCGGCGACTACGACTCAGGTGCTTAAGAATACAGAGCAGTATATGGAATTGCTAGAAAAGAATGGTGCTACCAATTCTGGCGATGATGAGATGTCGGAGGAAGAGCAGCGTAAGCAGATGCGCGAGATTTACAAGAATCTGACTGCAGATGAGATTGCAAAACTGAAAATGATGAATATCGATATTTCCAGTGTGGAATTATCTGACATCATGGGCTTGGTTGCGGGTATTCGAAGTGCAGAGAACCAGGCAGAGTTTAATCGTGAACTTGCCACTATCTGCAATGGAATAGACTCTGTAAAGGGAAATGCAACTCATGATTCTTTAAGAGACGCATTGGCTAGCATGATGCCTGAGGAACTTGAAAACGTAAAGTTGAATCATTTGATTGACCAGAATTTTCAGATTGATGAGCAGCAGACCATTTATCTGATGAAGAATGAGCTGGAGCTTACGATTTCTAATCTTTACAAATCAGAATTTGCAACGACAGCAAAGGGCGCCACAAAGAGTGCAAATCTTTCTGAGGCAGATTTTGAAGCACTTGCGCCAAAGTTTCAGGAATTGATTGAGAAGGCAGGGCTTTCTGGAGAAGATGAAACATATATGTTTTCTGGTATTCGTACCATGTTAGAGCATGAGGCTCCTGTATCTGTGGGCAATCTTCGTAATTATGTGGCAATTCGTGATATTAACAAGGATGGCGTGAAAACAGAGGTATTGGCTGCCAATATGTTGGAGCAGAAGGCATTTGGCAAGGATGTGGAAAATGCAAATGTATATTACGAGACCATTGGCGAGCGGGCAGAACATTTTGTGGAAAAGATGAATGCTGTATCCATAGAGGTACAGGTGGCAGACATGTCAAAGGCAGAGATTACCGCCAAAAGACAGTTAGAGGAAATTCGTCTTTCATTAACTCATGAAGTAGCGACCAGATTGGTTATGAAAAATATGCACATTGATACCAGTGAACTTTCAGAAGTGGTAAGACAACTGAAAGAAGTAGAAAACCAGATGGCTTCCGAAACATTAGAAGCATTTCATGTGGAACCATCAAAAGAAAATGTAGTATTATATCAAGAAACCATGCATAAGGTAGCGGGTCTGAAAGAAATGCCGGCAGCAGCCCTTGTAATTGCTACTAGAGAAGAAATGTTTACCATCAATTCTCTCTACGAGGAAGGTATCAGTCAGAGTGCAAGGCAGGCTGTTGGTCATTATGAGACCATGATGACAGCACCTAGAAGCGATATGGGTGATTCCATTGGTAAGGCATTTGCTCGGATGGATTCCCTGTTGCAGGAAATGGGCATTGAGAACACAGAAGCAAATCAAAGAGCAGTCCGCATTTTAGGATATAATCAGATGGAAATTACAGAAGCGTCCATCAAACAAATCAAAGAAGCAGATTTGAAGGTTCAGACAATGCTTCGTGAAATGACACCACAAGCTGTTGTACAGTTGATTCGTGAAAATCAGAATCCGTTACATATGTCTGTAGATGCTTTGAATGTACATTTGAAGCAGAATAAAGGTGATACGGTTGTCAAAGAAGATGAGCGTTACAGCGAATACTTATATCGCTTAGACCAAAAGGGAGAAATCAGTGAAGCGGAGAAGGAAAGTTACATCGGTATTTTTAGATTGCTAAATAAGATTTCAAAGTTCAGTGGTCGTGATATCGGTACTGTGGTGAATAATGGACAGGAGTTAACTCTAGCAAATCTGTTGTCTGCACATAGAAGTAATCAGGCAAAGGGCATGGAACTTGAGGCATCTGATGAAAATGGTATGCTTTCTTCCGTAACCGCAAGAGGTACATCTATTTCAGAACAGATTGCGACTGCCTTCCGTTATGAGGAGGAATTGGTACAGGAGTTGGCAGATTCTGTTTCTCCAGAAGGTATTGATTTTGTTGGTGGTATGGACGCATTTTTGGAAATGAGCTTAGAGCAAGGCAAAGAAGCAATGCAACATACAAAGAACGCCAACTTTACAAAGCATTATTCTGAGGAAATGATTACATCTGAGGCAATGCCAGAAGTATCCGTGGATGTGGAGAAAATGCTGACAGAGTTTAACATTTCCTATACTGCCGGAAATGTGCAGGTGTTACAGGCAATGCAGCAAAACAGAGCAGGCGTATTTGGATTAGTAAAGAATCTATACAAGACTTGCCGTAAGGATGATGAGGAAAGTCTTCAGGATATGTTTAGCGTGGTAGAAGAGAATTTTACAGATCAGGATAGTATTCAGGAAGCCTATGAGGATATTTCTAATCAGATGAGTGAAATGGTAGATGCTGCTGTGGATGAAGGTGTCATTTCCTTTAGGGATATTCAGTCACTGAAGCAAATTCATACAGGTATGTCTATTTTGAATAAGATGAGTAATCAGGAAAGTTATCAGGTTCCGGTAGAGTTGGAAGATGGCTGGGCAATGATGACTGTGCAATTTGTTAGCATGGAACAGAGTTCCATTGCCGGAAGTATTTCTTGTACAATGCAACATACAAGTTATGGATGGTTGAAGGCTGAGATTGTGACAGGTGAAAATGCTACAGGTAGTTTGGAGTCAGAAAATAATGGTGAATTGGAATTGCCAGAGTTCATATTAGACATGGCAAAGAACGCTGATAGCAAGACAAAGCAGTACGCATTAGCTAAGGAAATGATACGAGTTTTTGCTGACTTGTAAAGATTTTCCTTGAAATGCCGATATATAAAATGTAAACAATCTGCCAAGGAGGTGCAGATTTCAAGGTGTCATGTAAGCAAATCAGGGAGGATAGCTTTCATAATACTAGAATAAGAGGTGCTTGATATGAGAATTAATCACAATTCTTTGGCTTATACAGCCAATAATAATTTAACTACAGCCAACGATAAGTTAGCGGCTGCAGTAGAAAGATTATCTTCCGGATATAAATTAAATAGTGCTAAGGATGATGCAGCCGGTATGGCGATTTCTCAGAAAATGACTGCACAGATTAGAGGATTAGAGCGTGCAAATCAAAATTCTGAGGATGGTGCGAATTTGATTCAGACTGCAGAGGCTACATTGGGTGAGTTGCAAAGTATGCTTAACCGTATGGAAGAACTTGCAACACAGGCTGCCAATGAGATTTTAGCTGTTGAGGACGCAACTTCTATTCAACAGGAAATTGATGATTTGGTAGAAGAGATTAACCGTGTAACTGAGGACATGGATTTCAACGGTCGTAAATTGTTAAATGGTGATGTTTGTAGAAGAAATTATTCATCAGATACCAATGTAACACTATACGATATTTCCGGTGCGGTGGAGGCCGGTGATTATGGTCTTACTGTGACAGCTGATGCAGAACAGGCTAAGATTAGTAGTGTCGGTATGGCCGGGGCCAGTTATGTGTTTAGTGCAGAAGAGGCTGGTACCATTACCATTAATGGTATGAGTATTACAGTACAGGCAGGTACAACAATGTCTCAGGTATATTCTGATTTGGTATATTACTGTGATTTGGTGCAGGTGGATGCATTTGCTGATGATGGTTCTGGAGAAGAAGTGCCTTTTGAGGATGCTAATGGCTTGACTTTCCGTTCACAGCTTTATGGTTCTAGTCAGTATGTGGAGATTGGTTGTTCCAATCCTGATTTAGCCGCATTGTTAGGCGTGGATTCAATGTTAGACCAGCGTGTTGTTGGTAAAGATGCAGAGGTGTCATTCTTAGAAGACAATGGCGAGAGAATTGGTTTCTCTAATACAGCAACCCTTACTGTTGATGGTGATAATGTATTAGTTACAGACAAGGATAATTTTGAAATGCAGTTTACCTTAACTGCTGAAGCAGTTGCAGATAATGGAGCAATCGAAGCCACTGTAACAGTTTTAGATGCAGGTCCTATCAATTTACAAATTGGTGCTTTTGAAGGAGAACATTTACGTGTAAATATTCCAAAGGTAAATGCAAAAACATTAGGCATTGATGATTTGAGTATGTATAGTCATGAATTGGCTTCCCGTGCATTACAGGATATCCAAGCAGCTTCTAAAAAGATTTCTTCTATTCGTTCATATTTGGGTGCTTGCCAGAACCGTTTACAGTATACCGTTACGAACTTGGAAGAGACTGCAGAGAATATGAATAAGGCACTTTCAGGTATTATGGATACTAATATGGCTGAGGAAATGACTGAGTATACCCAGCATAATGTATTGTCACAGTCAGCTACACAGATGCTTTCAAAGGCAAATGCTTTGCCAGAGAATCTGTTACAGTTAATTCAGACCAATTAATAGGAGGTAGTGACTATGACAAAGGAAGCGGTTACAACCTATACTATGCAGATTACGCAGGCTAATAGTTCGAAACTGCTTTGTATTGCATATTCTATTTGGTTAGATTTTGCTCATGATGTGACTACTTACTATGAAAAGCAGGATTTTGATGCATACAAGCAAAGTCTGAAAAAACTACAGAAGGTGAATCAGGAAATCATCAATATGCTTAGCAGGGAAAATGCAGTGGCGCAAGATGTGAAAACGATACATTTCTTTGCGAATAGAAAGATTGTGGATTCTATTTTGAAGAAAGAACCAGTGGAGTTAGATAGGCTTATTGTAATGATGGAAAAGTTGAAACTTGCATTTGAAGAAATTAGCAAGCAGGATTTTGATGAACCGCTTATGCAGAATACACAACAGGTGTATGCAGGCCTTACATATGGCAGAGGTACTTTGAATGAAAGTATGGATCCGATGGGACAAAGCAACAGAGGCTACACTGTGTAGCAATGAAAATGTTTAGACTGGTTATGTAAATATAAATGGTCCGTATTCTTACTAGTAAGAATACGGACCGAATTTTTTTGCAATCATTTATTCTTGACCGTTCCAACAATAGGTACAAAGTCTGTCTGTAGGAATGCCAACGGCCTCTAGCATATCGTCTAAACGATTGAATCGCAGAGAAGTAAAGTTGAGTTCCTTACGAATCTCTTCAACCATCTGTTCATATTTTTCTGAATCAGGGTTAGTATATTCTTGAATCATGTCATCTGTAGGAACATCTACACCTTCTAATTTAGCGATGGTTCTGCGTGTAATTAATTCCATCTCAGAAGAAGAGCGTGAGAAATTAAGATACTTACATCCGTAAAGCAAAGGAGGACATGCCGGACGGATGTGCACCTCTTTTGCTCCGTGCTGATACAAGAATTCTGTTGTCTCACACAACTGTGTACCACGAACGATGGAGTCATCAATTAATAGTAAACTCTTATCTTTAATCAATTCATGAACTGGTATTAATTTCATTTTTGCAATTCGTTTACGTTGACTTTGTATTGTTGGCATAAATGATCGGGACCAGGTAGGTGAATACTTGATAAAAGGTCTTGAAAATGGAATGCCAGAAGCATTGGAATAACCAACTGCATGTGCCGTACCCGAATCAGGAATACCTGCAACAATATCCGGTTTTACATTATCACGCTTTGCAAGACTGGCGCCACAATTGTAACGCATTTGTTCAACGCTGACTCCTTCATAAGAACTGGAAGGATAGCCGTAATATACCCATAGGAACGTACATATTTTCATCTTATCGCCTGGTGGCATTAATACTTTAACGCCTTCAGGTGTTACAATATCAATTTCGCCAGGACCTAATTCTTTGAAATGCTCATAGCCTAAATTGCGGTAAGCAAAATCCTCGAAGGTAAGACAATAGGAATCTTCCTTTTTGCCAATGACAAGTGGAGTGCGTCCATATTTGTCTCTGGCCGCATAAATGCCCTTTGGGGTCATCAGCATCATTGTGAGAGAACCATCAATCAACTCTAATGCATAATGAATACCATCGATAATATTTTCCTTCTGATTGATAATCGCAGCAACTAATTCTGTAGGATTAATATCTCCTCCACTCATTTCCAAAAAATGTGAATTGCCATGTTGGAAAATGGTGTCTACAATTTCCTGTGTGTTATTGATTTTACTCACCGTGGTAATTGCATATGTACCATGATGAGAGCGTACAATAAGTGGCTGTGGCTCATAATCAGAGATGCATCCGATACCCATGTAGCCATGCATTTTTTGCATATCCTTGTCAAATTTTGTACGAAATGGAGAATTTTCAATGTTGTGAATTGCACGGTCAAAACCATTCTCTCCATAAACTGCCATACCACCACGTCGGGTACCTAAATGAGAGTGATAGTCTGTTCCAAAGAACAAATCAAACAAACAGTCTTCTTTTGATACTACGCCAAAAAATCCGCCCATGCTTTTATCCCTAGCCTTCCGTATATTCTTAGAATTCTTAAAAAATGCACCTGAAAAATTGACTTGGTGCATAACCTACATAATTGTAACAAGCAAAGTGTAAACTGACAAGACGTTTTTTGAAAAAATCTCAGAGAAATACGCTTGTAAAATCAATCAAGATGTTTTAATATATTGAAAGAGGCCAAAAGGAGGAGACATATGCATAACAGTGATTGTATTTTTTGTAAAATTGCAAATGGAGAGATTCCATCCAATACAGTATATGAGAATAGTGAATTTAAGGTAATCTTAGATGTGGCACCTGCTTCAAAGGGACATACATTGATTATTCCAAAGGAACATTTCAAGAATATATTTGAGATTGACGGTGTGACTGCCGGAAAATTGTTTTCTCTAGGTACAGAGGTTGCCAGAGCCATTAAGCAGGAACTCCAGTGTGATGGATTGAATATTGTACAGAATAATGGTGCAGCTGCAGGACAAACTGTAGACCATTTTCATCTACATTTAATTCCTCGTAATGAAGGCGATGGCGTAAACATCGGATGGGAACCAAAGCAGGCTGATTCGGAAGAGAATGCAGAATTGGCAAAGCAGCTACATAAAAGAATATAATTCAGAAGGCTGTTACATGTAACAGCCTTTTCTTTTGAAAGGAACACATAATGTCATTAATTGAGGTAAAGAACGTATCTTTTGGGTATACCAAGGATATGATTTTAGAAGAAGTGAATATGACAGTGGAAGAACAGGAGTATGTTGGTATCATTGGTGCAAATGGTGCGGGAAAAAGCACCTTAATGAAACTCATTCTTGGCGAACTGACTCCTGTTAAGGGTGAGATTATCATTCATGAAAAGACACTTGGTTATGTTCCGCAGGTTGGATTTTCCAGAATATCGAATTTTCCTGCAAATGTAGAAGAAATCGTTATGATGAATCTATATTCTAAGATTGGAGCATTTCATTTTCCGAGCAAGGAACATAGAAAACGTGTAGATGAAGTGTTGAATATTGTTGGTATGCAGGACTATAAGAAGAGAATGTTTAGTGATTTATCCGGCGGACAACAACAGAGAGTGATGATTGCAAGAGCGTTAGTTAGTGAACCAAAGTTATTGCTCTTAGACGAGCCATTTACGGGAATCGATCAGACGGCAGAAGCAATGCTATATGAACTCTTGCATAAGCTTCATACAGAACAAGGTTTGGCGATTTTAATGATTTCACATAATACGGAGCAGATTGCCCGTTATACCAATCGTGTATACCATGTAAAGCATCGGACAGTACATGAGGATCATTCGGCTGTAGTTTGTGATGATGAATGGAAGAATCGAAAGATTATACAGACTACGAGTCATTACTATACAACTAAAAAAGAGATGGAAGCCTCTAAGAATCGGGAGGTGAAGCAGTAATGTTACAATATGAATTTATGCAAAGAGCCTTTCTAGTGGGAATATTACTGGCTATCATTATTCCATTAATCGGTGTGGTTGTAGTGTTAAAACGCATGTCCATGATTGGAGATGCATTATCACATACCTCTCTTGCCGGCGTGGCGTTAGGTTTGATTCTTGGAATCAATCCAATTGTGGGAGCGATTGTTGCTTGTACCTTTGCTGCGTTTAGTATTGAATATATCAGAAAAAAGATTCCAAAATACGCTGAGATATCCATATCTATTATTATGTCAGTGGGGATTGGTTTAGCCAGTGTGTTATCCGGTTTTGTACAGAGTGCCATGGACTTTAATAGTTTTTTATTTGGTAGTATCGTGGCGATTACAGACGGAGAACTGTATCTGGTAGTAGGTGTCAGTATTCTTGTTATTATAGTATTTTTGATGTTTTATAAGGAATTGATGTATTTATCGTTTGATGAACAGAGTGCAAAGTTGGCAGGCGTTCCTGTGAAACGTGTGAATTTTATCATCACCTTGCTCACTGCGATTACTGTTTCCGTAGCGTCTAGAAGTGTAGGAGCATTAATTGTATCATCTTTGATGGTAATTCCAGTTGCATGTGCAATGCAGCTTTCAAAAAGCTATAAGCAGACAGTGATATATTCTGTGTTATTTGCGGTATTATTCACGATAATCGGTTTGACTTTGTCGTATTATTTGAGTCTAAAACCGGGAGGAACAATCGTATTGGTGGGAGTAGTTATTCTGATACCGTTAATGGCAATAAGGAAAAACTAAAAGATACAGGACAGTTACCTGTTTTCATCATCTTATTTGGATTATTTAGAATGTGTTAGTACGTCTTATGAGATTTATTATGTCATACACACTGTCTGAACAGCATAGGGGGATATAGATTGCTACGGCGCGACGCTCGCGCTCGCAAAATGCGTAGCAGTACGTAATGGGGATATCACATATATGTGATATCCCCATAAGTGCTGACGCATTTTAAGGCACGCCTTTAGCAATCTGTGTCCCCCTATGTTGTGAGTTGTGTGTGTGACATAAAATAAAACTACATAAGATGTACTTATACATTCTTAATGTTCCAAATATAATGATAAGAACAGGTAACTGTCCTGTATATTAACATGAAAAAGGAGCTGTAAAAACAGCTCCTATAGGTTGCATTTTTATTTGCCTACTTCTGTTAATGAAGTAACGAAACCTGCCATATTCTGAATCTCTGATGGAATGATAATCTTTGTTGCCTGACCATCAGCAGCCTTAGCAAATGCTTCTAAGCTCTTTAACTGGATAACACTGCTATCAGCCTGTGCATCCTTTAAGAATGTAAGACCGTCAGCGTTAGCTTTCTGTACTGCTAAAATAGCTTCTGCCTGACCTTCAGCCTCGCGAATAGTAGATTCCTTCTTAGCTTCTGCACGAAGAATTGCAGCTTCCTTTTCAGCCTGAGCCTCTAAGATAAGGGACTCTTTCTTACCTTCTGCACGAAGGATAGCTGACTTCTTCTCACCTTCAGCGATAAGAATCTGCTCACGTCTTTCACGCTCTGCCTTCATCTGCTTCTCCATTGCATCCTGGATAGCAGCTGGTGGAATGATGTTCTTTAACTCTACACGGTTAACCTTGATACCCCAAGGGTCAGTAGCCTCATCAAGTGTAGCACGCATCTTTGTATTGATTGTCTCTCTTGATGTTAATGTCTGGTCTAACTCTAACTCACCAATGATGTTACGAAGAGTAGTAGCTGTTAAGTTTTCAATGGCCATAATTGGATTCTCAACACCGTAGCAGAACAACTTAGGATCTGTAATCTGGAAGAATACAACAGTGTCGATTCTCATAGTTACGTTATCCTTTGTGATAACTGGCTGTGGTGCGAAGTCAACAACCTGTTCCTTTAAAGTTACACGTCTTGCAACTTTGTCGATAATAGGAATCATCATGTTGAAACCTGCTGACCATGTACCGTTGTATGTTCCTAAACGCTCGATAACATAAGCGTGTGCCTGAGGAACGATACGGATACTGCTAAGAATAAATACGATAGCTAAAAATACTAAAAAGATTATAAATGGACCCATATTTGGAACCCTCCTTTGATAATATTATGAAAGAAATGTTTGATTTCTTATCATTTGTAATTAGGCTTGAATTGGCTCGACGATGAGCTTTACACCTTCTACTTCTTTGATAATTACTGTTTCACCGGCATTGATGATGCTGTCATCGGCAGAACGGGCAGTCCATTCAAGACCATTTACCTTTGCCTGGCCAGTTGCCTGTAAGTTATCAATGGTAGTGGTTACGATTGCTTTTTGTCCAGCAAGGCTGTCAACGTTTGTCTTTTCCTTGCCAAGGTTTAAATGCTTAACAGCGATTGGTCTGGTGAAAATCCAAAGAATAATGGATAACACCATGAATACAATAAGCTGAATCCACAAATTATTTGTAAACTGTGTGGTAATCGCTGCGGCAAATGCACCAACCGCAAACCAGATACTGGTAAGTCCCATGGTTCCAAGTTCAACAATGATTAAAAATGCTGCAATAATTAACCAAGTAACTAAACTCATATAATTACCTCCCTTTTTTTCAATGCTATCGAAATAGCATCTTACTTGGTACTTACTTTATCACATGTTTGATATTTTATCCATACATTTTGACTGTCCAAATTAGAAAAAAATATATAAAATGGTTGAAATGTGCTTAAAAATGAAAAGACTGTAAAAAATAACAATAGATGCTTGTGTTAGAGAAGTAGTTTTGTTATGATAAGTTTGTATGAAACACATATTTAATATGTAGAAACACTGTTAATTATTAGAACATGAGGTGAAGTGCTTGAAGGATAAGTGGGATAGAAAATATTTATATTATGGAATTACGGCGGTTATTGTATGTTTTATTGCAATTGCGTTTCAAGCGTTGTTAGAGCATGTTGGAAAAGTAGTCGGCGTGGTGGATTCATTTATTACTAGTTTGAATTCAGTGTTAATTGGTTTATTTATTGCGTATTTAATGAATCCAATTCTGGTGTGTTTAGATAGCAAAGTGTTTGGTCCATTTGCAAAGAAGATTGCGAATAGGCTTCCTTTTGTTAAAAAGAAGGATTCATTCGCATTTCGTTTGGGAAGAACGCTATCCATCATTATGACATTGTTTATATTTGTGGGATTGATATGGACATTCTTGTGGTTAGTAATTCCATCTATTTATGAAAGTATAGTTGCGATTTCACAGAATAGTTCTACATATATAGAAAACATTCAAGTATGGATTCATAATATCTGGAACAGTGATAAACAACAGGAAGCATGGGTTGTAAACATCATCAATCAGGTTACTACATCTGTGACAACATATTTGGATACTGAGATTATTCCAAAACTTGGTACCTGGATTGTGAATGTTTCCAGTGGTGTAATTGGTGGTGTTAAGTTTCTATTTAATTGCGTAGTAGGCTTGATTGTATCTGTATATGTAATGGCGAGCAAGGAGCGTTTTAGCGCTCAGTGCAAGAAAATGATATATGCATTTCTAAGTAAATCAAAAGCTGACAAGCTAATTGAGGGAATTTCTGTAACAGATAGAATTTTTGGTGGATTTATTAGTGGTAAGATAGTTGATTCTATTATCATTGGTATTTTGTGTTACTTTGGTATGACCATATTAAAACTGGATTTTGTAGTGTTGATTTCGGTTATTGTTGGTGTTACCAATGTAATACCATTCTTTGGACCATTTATTGGAGCCATTCCGTCTGCTCTTATTTTACTTTTAGTGGATCCAATGCAATGCTTAATTTTTGTGATTTGGGTATTGGTACTACAGCAGTTAGATGGCAATGTAATTGGCCCTTTGATTTTAGGGGATTCTACCGGTGTAAATGGTTTTTGGATTATCGTTTCCATTTCCGTTGGTGGAGGTATGTTTGGCGTACCGGGCATGATATTTGGTGTGCCAGTGTTTGCGACCATTTATCATTTGGTAAGATATATATGTGAAGAACTGTTAAAGAAGAAGGGTATGCCTACTGACACAGATGCATATCGGAAGCAAGAGGACACAGACATAGAAAGGAGACAAGATGAGGAAGACTAAGATTATTTGTACGCTGGGCCCAGCGGTAGACGATGAGGAGATGTTAAAGAGACTGATTAAAAATGGTATGAATGTTGCCAGATTTAATTTTTCTCATGGTACACATGCAGAACAGAAAGTACGCATGGACAGAGTGAAAAAGGTGCGCAAGGAATTGGGATTTCCGGTGGGCATTTTGCTAGATACAAAAGGACCTGAGATTCGAGTGAAAGAATTTGAAGAGGGTAAAGTTACATTAGTGGAAGGACAGACATTTACCTTATCCACTGGTGATTTCAAAGGCAATCAGGAAAAAGTTGCACTCACCTATAGCAAGTTAGCAGATAGTGTCGATATCGGTACAAGAATTCTGATCGATGACGGTAAGATTGCCATGAATGTATCCGCTGTAGAAGGCGATGACGTAGTATGTACTGTTGTCAATGGTGGCGTTGTCAGCAATAAGAAGAGTATTAACATTCCTAATGTTAGTATTCCGATGCCATACATCAGTCCTGTGGATAAGGCAGATATTTTATTTGGTATTGAACAGGGGGTAGATTATATTGCAGCATCCTTTGTTCGTTCTGCTGATGATGTGCTGCATCTTCGCAATCTTTTGAATTCCAATGGTGGTGAAAAGATTCGTATTATTTCCAAGATTGAGAATATTCAGGGTGTAAATGCTATTGATGAGATTATCGAGGTCAGTGATGGTATCATGGTGGCAAGAGGTGACCTTGGTGTGGAGATTCCATTTAAGGAGATTCCTGTATTACAGAAGCGCATGATTCACAAGTGTATACAGAAGGGTAAGATTGTTGTTACTGCGACACAGATGTTGGAATCTATGACACATTCTCCAAGACCTACGAGAGCGGAAGTGTCAGATATTGCAAATGCAGTATATGACGGCACAACAGCGATTATGCTTTCAGGAGAGTCGGCAGCCGGCGATTATCCAGCTGAGGCTGTAAAGACTATGGCAGATATTGCAGAATCAGCAGAGAAGGGTATCAACTATAAGCAATTCTGTATTATGGATATGGATTTACCTAAAGATGTGGCAAATGCGGTCGCAATTTCGGCATGTAATGCAGCTAATACATTAAATGCAAAGGCGATTGTGGCGTTGTCCCGTTCTGGAGCGACAACAGAGATTATCGCAAATTATAGACCAGAGTGTCCTATTATTTCAGCAGTTATCGATGAAAGAGCAGTCAGACAGTTGAATTTGGCATTTGGTGTGCTTCCTGTGCAAGCAACAGAACAGCATTTTACAGCAGATTTGGTGGAATATGCAGTGAGAAAGGCAACTGAGACAGGATATGTAACGGATGGAGATACCATCGTTATTGTGGCAGGTACTTCCAGACAGGAAGGAAAGCCTTCTAATATGATGCAGGTACATGTAGTATAAAAATGGGTTATAAGTGTTTCGGTGTAACGTTTGCACTTAAAAATGCGTCAGTACGAATGTCATAAAATACATGGCATAAGTACTGGCGCATTTTGAGGTACACCGCAAGCGCTTGTAACCCTTTTTATATGAATCTGTTTAAACTGCTGTCATACCGATAATCTATCATAGCAAGTTTTTCTTCTAATTCCTGACGATTGATTTCTAAGTCGTAACACATATCGTCCAGATTTTTGAATTCATCTCTCAGCTTTGTGTTGGTAAAACTCAGTAACATCATAGGGTTGTTTGGAATATTTTCGTAAATCATAATGGGTCTCCTTGTTTGATTTATTCTATTTGATTATGATAGCGTTCATTTTCATAGCTTTGTTTCAGCGCAACCATATTTCTTTGGTCTGTGTCAGACAATTGGTTATGAATCTCATTTGTGGTCATGGACGCATGCAAAGATATAGTGTTTTTATGCTTTAGAATTGCGCGTTTGTATTTTTTTCGGATTCTCGATAGTTTGCGGGAATCCTTTTGTTCTGTAATGGCATCTGTGGTATCCGAGTCAGAGATATCATGGTTGCAGGTTAGTGTTTCTGTAATGTCGTCAGACAACAGGTTTTGTAACAGAAACTGATGTAGCATCCGATAGATTCCTCTAAATACAAGGAATAGCAAAATCATCATAATGGTGAGCTGTGTAACCTGCATCAACACATTTAACAGAATTGTAATCCAGTTTTCTTCCATTGGCAAATGTTGAAATGGTTCCCAGTTGCCAACGGCTTCTTCTCTGCCTTCTGAAGGTCCTGGGAAGAACTGTACCAGCCATCCTATAAAGGCACTGACAAGCTTTGCAATCATGGTAATGAGAAAAAGTAGACCTTTTCCAATATCGTAAATAATGTGGTCCACATTAAAAATAGCAGAAAACAGTATGGTTATTGCTATGACGCCAAGTGTAAAACCAACCAGAATGGAATTGATTTTTGTAATGCGTGTCAGTGGTACGGAACTGTTGGTTGCTTTGGATTGCGAAAAGCCCAATAATCCAATCAGATACAGTTTTGCCAAATAGAGCAGGAGATATGCAACACCGAATATATAAATAATGATTTTCAATGTGGCATTATGCTCTACAATGGCATATATATAGAATACACACATCAGCAGAAATGGGAACCAAGGCACAGAGGTATTATAATGATAGCCGTTGTGTTTCCAATAATGAAGCGATTGTATTGTGATTAGAATTAAATAAATTACAGTTTCTATTACTAACAGGTTATTCATTGGCAGAAATAACGGTGTTAGAAATAGAAGGAGATGTAATCCAATATATATCAGAAGGTTGTCTGTAATCAGATAGCGGATAGCGATTGCCAGAAGTAACAAACATAAAAATGTCAGATGTACATACCAAGCAGCCGGTTGTTCCAAAATCCAAACCTGAACCAATACAAAAAAGAACATGCACAGAACAAACTGGCTACACAAATTTACAGTTTCAGTTGCAAAACGAATTTTATTCTGCATATGTTCTCTCCTTTCTATAAATTCCACTTCATCAAATTCTCGTGATGATACTTAATATCTGTGCTTTCCAGTTCTGGTATGATCCAGAAAAATGCATTTTCCCTTTGTTGCATCTCAAAATAGTCATATAAAGCATTGTCCCGATAAGTAGAAATGATAATATATCGAATGCCTTGATTTGCAGGTGGTGCCTGTGTTGCAAGCAAATCTAAAAAGTCACTGTCTGTTTTTGTGATATCCAAGCGTGCCAGTAATTTGCCTAGCGTAATCGGGTGGTCCTTTCCGTGTCCTGCAGGTAATACTGGTGGACTTCCGGTTTCACCATCGATTCCGTTGGTATATAAACTGACATCGATATTGTCAGCGACCAACTGGCTTCCGATGGTATATGCAATATTGATTGCATGCTCAGCTAATTCAGGTGCGTAGGCTTTCTGATATGGTGTGAGATTTAGAAAGATTCTCACTTCGCCGGAAATAGTAGACTGATATTGATTTACCATTAAATTACCGGTATGAGCAGTGGATTTCCAGTTGATTCGGTTCATGGTGTCAAAACTTTGATACGGTCTGACATTTCGAAATGCAAATGGGTCTTCCAATTGATTTTGTCTGGTATAAAAATCTCCCCACAGCATTCTGCTCAGTGGGAGGAAATGTTCTGAATTTAGTTTATCTGGTAATACATATAAATGTGTGTGGTTTTGTTGTACATCAGTAAATTGCTTTGTAACAAACAAATTCTTAGAGGTTATCTGTAATTCATTGATGGTAAAATAGCCTCGTTTAGTTGTTTTGAAATGGAGTTGTCTGGTGATGCGTTGTCTTCCTAGTACTGAAAATGCATCGCTTCTATAATAATGGTCCGTCACATTGGCATTTTCTTCGGAATCAAAATGGAATGTTTTGGAGGTCTTAAATTTGACATACAAAATAGGAAGTGGTAGTGCTTTGTTGTTTTCTATCACTTCCGAAAGGGTTACCGAATCTCCGATGTCCGCCAGTTCCGTGGAAAAGGATAAACGGGTAGAGAGATTGGTATTCCAGTATTTACGATATAGTCGGTCCTGCAAGTCATAAAGAAATATGACAATTGCCAGTGCGATGAGTAATTTCATGTAGGTCAAATACCTTTCTGTTATTTATGAGCGTTCCCAATTCTCTGTAGGAACAGAAACAGAGCCGAGTAGTTCTTGAATCAAAGCTTCACAATCCTTAGTGTTATTTCTGCCATTTGTAAGAAGGATTCTGTGAGCAAGCATTGGTACTGCCAAAGTTTTAACATGGTCTGGGGTAACATAGTCCATTCCATTGATGGCAGCATAAACCTGAGCTGCGCTTAAAAGGGATAAGGTGCTTCTTGGACTGGCACCCAATAATACTTTAGAATGACTGCGACTTTTTTGTACCAGGTCTACAATATATTGGCGCACACATTTGTGAACAAATACTTCTTTGCAGGCCTTGCCAGCTTCCAGAATTTGTTCACCATTGCATACAGATGTAATCTGCTCAAATGGATTGTTGTCGATGAAACGGTCTAACATAGACAGTTCTTCGGAGTTAGTAGGCATTTTCATAGATACCCGCATGAAGAAACGGTCAAGTTCCGCTTCCGGTAGAGGAAATGTGCCGGTTGTCTCTATTGGATTTTCAGTTGCAATCACAAAAAATGGCAACTCTAACTGATAGGTGTGGCCATCCAGTGTAATTTGTTGCTCGGCCATACACTCCAATAACGCAGCTTGTGTTCTAGGTGTAGCACGATTGATTTCATCAGCCAGCAGGATATTGGTGAATGCCGGTCCCGGAATGAATTGGAATTCCCCCTCCTTTGGATGATACATATGAAGGCCTGTGATATCAGCAGGCAGAAGGTCAGGGGTGAACTGAATACGACTAAATCCAGCATCTATGGATGCAGCCAAGGATTTGGCGAGTAAAGTCTTTCCTGTTCCTGGAGTGTCCTCAATCAAAACGTGTCCACTGGCAAACAGAGATACCAATAGCAGGTCGATTGTCTTTTCCTTTCCGATGATGACAGTGTTAATATTTTGCTTAATTGCCGTAGCAAGTTTAGATACCTCTGAAATGGTCATGAGTAGTCCTCCTAATACGAAGATGTGTCAACGAATTTTAGAATATTTTAAGGCATTTTTTATATAAAGTAAAGAATGATTGACTAGACAAGAACAAAGAATAATAGTATTATGCATATAATTACAAAAGTGGTTGACCTGCAAGGAGGTTTGGCTATGGATAAGATGACATTTTTGAGAGATTTGGATAATGCATTAAGTGGTGAAGTTTCTGATTATGTAAAGAACGACACCATGAATTATTATAACCAATATATTGTGGATGAAGTAAATACTGGTAAGTCTGAAGACGAGGTAATTCGCTCTCTGGGCAGTGGTAATATTATTGCAAAAACTGTAATTGAAGCTGAAAAGGCAAAGCAAGGTGGTAGTGCCGAATACGAATATCAGGAAAACTATAGTAGTTATTACGGAGCAGAGCAGACCGGACAGAAAAAACAGAAGGGTTTTCATATGGATACCGATGCAGATGGCAATATGAAACTAAAGTATGGTGCTTTTACATTGAATAGTTGGTATGGTAAACTGATTGGAATTCTTTTGTTGATTTTAGTTGGTGTGCTTTTTATTGCTTTGGTTGCAGGCGTCTTTTCTTTGTTATGGTATATTTTGCCGATTATACTCATTTTAATGTTTGTCACCTGGTTGATGCGGTTTATATCGCGGTGATAGGGCTTGCGACATCGGTATTTGTCGCTATTTTCTGAAAAAAGAAAAAATTTCCGAAAAAAGTGCTTGACATTTAATGGGAATGCTTATATACTAACAGATGTGTCAAAAAGCTATGGGATCTTAGCTCAGCTGGGAGAGCATCTGCCTTACAAGCAGAGGGTCACAGGTTCGAGCCCTGTAGGTCCCATTACTTTATGATAATTGAATATGGCGGGATAGCTCAGTTGGCTAGAGCATACGGTTCATACCCGTAGTGTCGAGGGTTCAAATCCCCCTCCCGCTACTAATAAAAAAGGAATCCAAATAGGATTCCTTTTTTTGTAACTCATGAAAGAAGATATTATAAATGTTGATGTAATGACAATGTATTGACGCGTGAAAAGAGGAGTGCTATGATGTAGTAATAAAGGAGGTATGTCTTATGAATACAAATTTGAATGTAGCTATTGCACCAAAGGATTCAACCTTTCAAGTAAGAATAAATTCAGAAATCAAAAGAGCAGTTGAGGAGATTTATGCTAAAACTGGAATGACATTAACGGATGCATTTAACACCTTTATTCAACAGTCTTTAAATGTTGAAGGGCTTCCTTTCATTGTTACTAAGAATAGCAAAGAAGCGTTGAGAGAGCAGGCGGTTGCTATGCTGATGCTTGACTTAAAGCGGGCTGAGGAACGAGCTGACACAGAAGGCTGGATTGATGCCGACGATTTAGAGAAGGAATTGGGGGTAATTGATTGAAAAAGATAAAATATACTCCTGATGCAGCGGATAAATTGCGTGCATTAAAAGCGGCAATATCGCAAGAGTATGGTTCAGATAGAGCTAAAAAAATTGTTAAAAGCATAACAGATGCAATAAGAGGTCTTTGTGACTTTGAAGAAAAGGGACCTGAAGTATCGAAAATGTTTGACGTAGTGTCAGATTACCGGTATATATTTGTGTCTAAAAATTATGTGTTTTATAGAATTGAAGAAGAATGTATTCGAATAATCAATCTCTATCATGAGAAAGAGGATTTTATGTGGCAACTATTTGGAGTAGATACCACACCACAAGAAACAATAGATCATTGGAATGAATAGATAGTTTGATATCTATGGAGGTGCATATGAGTACTCGAAATAGTTGCAATACATATTTTAAGATAGTTGGAAATTTTAATCCTGATGAGATTTCTGAATTATTAAATCTTGCTCCTGAAAGGACCTGGAAAATCGGAGATTTGCGACGTAATGGTACGATGTACGATTTTGCTCTTTGGGAAATTGGCAGATGCACAGAATATGATGTAGAAGTTGAAAACCAAATGAGAAAAACGATCGCAATACTACAAGATAAAATACAAATACTTAATCAAATAAGAAAAGACTATGATGTTAATTTCGTTTTAGAAATTGTTCCTTCTATTTATGTAGGTGATACGAATCCTTGTCTTGCCCCTCCTTTGGATGTGATTGACTTTTGTCATGCAACAAGGACGGAGATAGATATTGATTTGTATGTCTATGATTCGGAAGAATAAGGACCTGATATGATGTTGTGTGAGGAGGAAACAATATCTGAGGAACTGCATTTTGTGTATTTGGAAAAATGTTAAGTGGTTTTGAGTTTTCGTGGAGGTATAGAGTGATGGATAAGATTTGGAATGAAATGTATGAAGCCGCCAAGGCTGTTTTAGGGGGAAAGGTGATTTCATATTATGTAACAGCAGGAGAGGTTTCGGCAGCTGTTTTATCGAAATCAGGAAAGATTTATACAGGCATATGTATTGATACATGTTCGACGCTAGGTATTTGTGCAGAGAGAAATGCCATCTTTAATATGATTACCAATGGGGAGTACGAGATTGCGCGCGTATTATGTATTCCACCAAATGAAGGAAAAGGTGCTCCCTGTGGTGCGTGTCGCGAGTTAATGACTCAACTTATGCCAGGGAAATATAAAGATATAGAGATTATGATTGATTACGCAGCAGATTGTGTTATGACGCTAGGAGAACTTACGCCGGAATGGTGGATTGGTTAGATGCCCCATTCATCGAATGTTTTTTTCGACCAGTTATGTGTCTAAAATGACCACCTATTGATAAAGTGTAGATAATAATTCTAATTCAGATATACTACAAAGCAAGAGAGGAGGAAAATCATGAAACTGAATATTAATATCGATGCAGGAGCTAAAGAACCTGAAATTATGATTACAACAGCGCATATGACGGAAGATATTAACAGAGTTGTTGATTATGTAAGCAGATTAGATGATGCTCCAACAATTATTTCCGGTATTAGAGAGGATAAGGTCGAGCTATTGGATCCAGATGCAATAGTAAGAATTTATGCAGAAGACAGTAAGGTTTTTACCCAAACTGACAAATGGACGTATCAAATTAGATTGAGACTTTATGAAGCGGAAGAAATACTGGATAGCAGTAAGTTTGTTAGGATATCTAATTCAGAAATCGTGAATCTTAAAAAGGTTAAAAGCCTTGATTTAAGCTTTGTAGGAACAATTTGTATGGAATTATCAAATGGAACGGTAAGTTATGTTTCCAGGAGATATGTTTCTAAAATAAAAAAGGTATTAGGATTATGAGGTGAATATATATGAAAAAAGAATTTGTTCTTAGAGTATTTGTTGGATTATTAGGTGGAATTGTAATTAGTTATTTGATTACAATTGGAATTTCACTTGCAATCGGTGATGGTAGTTACTATCCATGTGTTCCGAGTTTGATTGAACGATTTGGTAATGAGGTAACAGCGATTATTATACAGACTGTTTTAAGTGCCGTTCTTGGAGCCGGATTTGCAGGGAGCTCTATTATCTGGGAAATGGATAAATGGAGTTTATTAAAACAAACAAGTATTTATTTTGGAATCGTATCTGTACTTATGATGACCGTTGCATATATATGCGAGTGGATGGAGCATTCTGTTAAAGGTGTATTAAACTATTTTAGCATTTTCTTGGTAATATTTATCGTAGTTTGGATAGTGCAGTATTTGATTTGGAAAGTACGTATTTCTAAAATAAAAGAGGGGATTCAAAAGAATATTTAGCCGAAATACTCGAAGAACAAATCGAAGATTTGTGCGAAGGGTGTATTTTGCTGCAAGGCAGAAAATAATTATTTGTGCTAGAATATATAAAAAGATTATGAATTTTTAGAAAATAATTGACAAAAGAATTGCGTTTGGTACTTTAATATTAAAGGAGAGTCCTGCCGATAAGTGGACGTTCAAAAAGCGTTAGGGTCGCTATGGTGACACTACATTCAAGGACTATGGAAACATAGTCCTTGAAATATTTTAAAGGAGAAGTGAATGATTCAAGCCCCATTAGAAGTATATCATATTGATATGAAATACATCAGAAACTTACATAATGTAGATGATAGAGTTTTATCTGTGTCGCCTCAGATTGGTAAGGATGAGAGACCATTTCTTGGAATAATTGTTATTTGTAATGAACATAAATACTGCGTTCCACTTTCTAAACCAAAGAAAAAGCATGAAAAGATGAGGGACAAGATTGATTTCAAAAAGATTGTACATAATGGAATATTGATAGGTGTTTTGAATTTTAATCTTATGATACCGGTTGAAGATACATTAATCCAAAAGATAGACACCAAGATTCGCAAGCATGATAATGCAGATGCAAGAAAGAAAAAGGAATTACTGATTAAAGAATGGAAATAGAATGTAAAAGATTTGCAGAAAAGAAAAAGTAGTATATCCCTATAACTTCTACATAAGGAAAAACAAGGTAAAAGAGAAGAATACATAGATGGGGTTATCTGGAAAGTTAGAAAGATATACGAATTATTTTGGAGTTTCGTGAGGGATTAACTTGACATTTATGTAGATATATATTATTGTGCAAGTAATCACTTGCAAGGATGGTGTTTTATGTTTGACGAAACTCAAAACAAAATTTTAAATGCAACAATGTCATTGATAATGGAAAATGGTTATACTGCTACTACTACAAAGGATATTGCGAGAAGGGCAGAAGTTAATGAATGTACAATTTTTCGCAAATTTAAAGGGAAAAAAGAAATTATCATAGCAGCGATGTCATTGCCGGAATGGAATCCTTGTCTTAGAGAAGAAGATTTTAAATATACTGGAGAATTGGTTAAAGATTTATGTTCTTTTTCAGAAGTGTATTTGAGAAAAGTTACACCTAAAATGGTCAAAATATCGTTGGGACTTCGTTCACCGGATTTGTATGATTTGAGCAAGGATGGAATCAAGGAGATTCCAGATACATTTAAAAGAGTGCTTGTTCGTTATTTTAAAAAAATGCAGGAACTTCATAAGTTGCAGTCTGATGATATTGAAAGTCTTGCAGTTGCCTTTTTAGCAATGAATTTTGGTTTTGTATTTTTCAAGGCTTCATTTGGAGATGAACTAACAGAACTTCAAACAAAAGAATATATAGATAGTAGTGTTCGACATTTTGTAAATGGTATAGGTAAATAGGGATGGTACACATTATTGTACCATTTCTTTTTATAAACGATGCAAGTGGACACTTGCGTAAAAGGAGGTATATGACAAATGAAGATAACAGAGAATTTGCATTTAATTCGAAAAGAGTTTTATGTAACACCAGAAGTAAAAAGGTATATAAACATTTATTTAATTGTTGGAGAAAATTGCTATTTAATAGATAGTGGTGTCTCTGGCTCGGAAAAAATAATAGACGAATATTTACATTCTATTGGCAGAAACATGACTGATATAAAAGGGATTTTTCTTACACATGCTCACCCAGACCATATTGGTGGTGCAGCAGAAATTAAGAGAATTACAGATTGTAAAGTATATGCACCAATGCTTGAAATAGATTGGATTGAGGATATTGACATACAGTATAGAGAACGTCCGATTCCTAATTTTTACACGTTGCTCTCGGAATCTATAAAGGTAGATGTTCCTCTTCAAGATGGGGATAGAATCATACTTGAAAATGGTTTAGAGATTTGTGCATTATTAACTCGAGGTCACTCTCATGGTTCGATGTCATATATACTTGGTAATAATATAGTTTTTACAGGAGATGCTATACCTGTAACTCATGATTTGCCGATATTTGTTGATTATGAACAAAGCTTATGTTCACTTGATAGGATTAATGAATTATCGAATGTTCAGTTTTTTTGTCCTGCTTGGGATGAAATATATGATAAAATAAGACTAGAAGTAGTGATTCATGATAGCAAGAGGATGTTGCATAGATTAAAGGATGCAGTATATCTTGTAGAGACGGAATTTAAACAATATGATGAGGCTGAAAAATTAACGATGATATTTAAGCAAGCGGATATTTTGCAATATATAGGAAATCCATTGGTGGTAAAAAGTATAGATGCTTGTAGAAAGTATCTTATACAACATGTATAAGGTGAATAATTTAGTTTCATCCATCAAAAGGAAACAACGAGTTGCTTTTTGATATGAGATATTCGGTGTATGATGTATGTGGAGGTGGTAATTCACATGGAAACCAAAGATATAATATTAGAATTACGTAATAAAGCAGGATTCTCACAGGATGAACTTGCAGAAAAAGTGTTCGTTACTCGCCAAGCTGTGTCTCGATGGGAAAATGGCGAAACAACTCCGAACATTGAAACTTTGAAATTGTTATCAAAGCTGTTTGATGTTTCTATCAATACTCTTTTGGGTTCGCCAAGACAACTGGTATGTCAATGTTGTGGTATGCCTTTGGAAGACAGTAACATCAGTCGTGAAATCGACGGAATATTTAATGAGGAATATTGTAAATGGTGTTATGCCGACGGCGAGTATATGTATCACGATATGGACGATTTAATAGAAGTATGTGTCGGGCATATGGTAAACGAGCATTTTACCAGCGAACAAGCATACGCCTATATGAAGGATATGCTTCCTAAACTTAATTATTGGAAACAATATAAAAATCTTGATGGTGCAGAACAGTTTCAGGAATTTAAAGATAGACTGATAGATGAAATCAATAATCTTAATATAGAAGGAATGCCAAAGGTTGAAAAATTGAATGCCCTTGTGGGGGGGTATGTCAATCTGGAATATCGACTTCCAAATGGAAAACTAGTATCTTTTCTAGATGACAATGCTACTTATCTTGGCAATCAACTTGAATGCGAATTCGGTGGTGGCAGATGTTTTGGTATCGTTGCAAATATGGACTTTATCCTCATCAGTACCTATGAAAAGGACGGAGAAAATCCCGAACTTGTAATCTATAAAAAGAGGTAATCAGCTTTATGGAAACAAAGCATGGATAAGTTGGTGAAATGGGAATAACTGTGCTTGATAATACCTTTTCAATTTTGTAAAATAGAATAATAACGTTTGGAGGTTTATTATGAGAATTGGAATGGGTTATGATGTACACAAATTAGTAGAAGATAGAAAGTTGATTTTAGGTGGAGTAGAGATTCCATATGAGAAGGGGTTGCTTGGGCATTCCGATGCAGACGTGTTGGTGCATGCTATTATGGATGCGTTGTTGGGGGCTGCTGCACTCGGTGATATTGGAAAACATTTTCCGGATACAGACCCTAAGTATGCGGGAGCGGACAGTATGGAATTACTTGGCCATGTAAAGAAATTATTGGAGGAGAAACTTTACTTTATTGGAAATATTGATGCGACGGTGATTGCACAGAGACCAAAGCTGGCACCATATATTCCTCAGATGAAGGAGAATATTGCTAAGCGTCTCGAGATTTCGCCTGATTGTGTAAATATTAAGGCAACCACAGAGGAAGGTCTTGGATTTACAGGTGAAGGACTTGGAATCAGTTCTCAGTCAATCTGTTTACTGGAAACCATTGATAGTGCCAGTATGGATGTTACACATATGAGAGGGAATTGTGCGGGCTGCAGCGGTTGTAGTAAGACGGAGTAGTGTTTTGCATGGAAAAGCATGAATTTCCAACACATTTTCGTTGACAAATATGGATTTCAAACATATACTAATCCTAGTTAATTCAATAACAAAAAGGCAAAGAACCGAAGAGTAGATACAGATAGTCAGACAGAGAGTCCTGTGAATGCTGAGAACAGGATATGAGGAGACTGTGTTGAAGTGCATCGGGGAGCTGGTCAGACGATTACAGGTAGTCTGACACGTAGCAGGCGTTAACGCATGGAGTGAGGATGTCAGTATAACTGATATCTTAATAAGAGTGGAACCGCGGATTATCTTCGTCTCTTGATGAAGATTCCGCGTTTTTTATTTCATATTTTTGTTTCATGAAAAGAGGGATATATCATGTCTTGGTTTCAGTATTTTAAAGAAGAAGCCGCAATTATAAAGGATAGAGATCCTGCCATAAAAAGCGATTGGGAAGTGTTGTTGTACCCGAGCTTTTGGGCAATCTATTGGTATCGAAAAGCACATAAGCATTATTTAAAGAAGCATTACTTTTGGGCGAGAGTGATTTCTCAAAGGGCAGCAAGAAAAACCGGAATTGAGATTCACCCAGGTGCAACCATTGGAGAAGGTTTGTTTATCGATCATGGCCATGGTGTGGTGATTGGTGAGACAACAGTGATTGGCAATAATGTGACCTTATATCAGGGTGTGACCTTAGGTGGTACCGGTAAGGAAAATGGAAAGCGACACCCAACCATTGAGGATAATGTCATGGTAAGTGTGGGCGCAAAGGTCATTGGCTCCTTTACCGTAGGTGAGAATTCCAAGATTGGTGCCGGTTCTGTAGTGATTAATGAAGTTCCACCAAATTGTACGGTAGTTGGTGTACCAGGACGAATTGTGAAACAGGATAACATTAAGATTCCGCGTATGGATTTGAATCAGGTAGATTTACCGGATCCAATTCTCAACGAAATCAGTGCATTGCATGAAGAAAATGAAGCATTACGTGCGGCAGTAGAACAGCTTGCCACACAGGTTGCAGAACAATAAAAAGTAAAGGAAGGACGAGAATATGAAGATTTTTAATACACTGACAAGAAGTAAAGAAGAGTTTAAGCCAATTAATGAGGGTAAGGTAGGTATTTATGTATGTGGACCTACTGTGTATGATTACATTCATATCGGTAATGCAAGACCAATGATTGTGTTTGATACCTTGAGAAGATATTTGACTTATCTTGGATATGATGTAAATTATGTGTCTAACTTTACAGATGTAGACGATAAGATTATCAAGCGTGCCAACGAGGCAAATGTACCTTCTACAGAGATTTCTGAAAGATTTATCAAGGAATGTAAGGTAGATATGCAGAGCTTAAATGTACAAGAGGCGACTACACATCCAAAGGCTACAGAAGAGATTCCTGACATGATTGCCATGGTGGAGACACTAATCGAAAAAGGTTTTGCATACGAGGTAGATGGTACTGTATATTTCCGTACCAGAAAGTTTGAGGAGTATGGAAAGTTATCTCACAAGAATATTGATGACCTTAGAAGCGGTTCCAGAACATTACAGGTATCTGGCGAGAACCAAAAGGAAGATGCTCTTGATTTCGTTCTCTGGAAGCCAAAGAAGGAAGGGGAGCCTTCATGGGAGTCACCATGGGGAGATGGAAGACCAGGCTGGCATTTGGAATGTTCCGTTATGTCAAAGAAATACATTGGCGATGTGATTGATATTCATGCCGGTGGTGAGGATTTGATTTTTCCTCATCATGAGAATGAGATTGCACAGAGTGAAGCTGCAAATGGTACAGAATTTGCAAGATATTGGATGCACAACGGTTTCTTAAAGATTAACAATGAGAAGATGTCTAAGTCTCTTGGTAATTTCTTTACCGTTCGTGAGATTGGCGAGAAATATCCATTACAGATTATCCGTTTCTTTATGTTGAGTGCACACTACAGAAGTCCGCTTAATTTCTCTGATGATTTGGTAGAGGCAGCAAAAAATGGTTTGGACAGAATTTTAACTGCTGTATGGAAGTTAGAGGAGCTTTCTGAGAAGGCTACAGCAAAGGGTGAAACTGCTGAATTGTCTGCTTTAGAGGGCTATGTAAAGCGTTTTGAGGAGGCTATGGATGATGATTTGAATACTGCAGATGCAGTTTCTGTTATCTTCGAGCTCGTAAAATATGCAAATACTAACGTGACTGAAGAATCTGATAAGGCATTTGTGGATGCAGTTCTTGGTGAGTTGAAGAAGCTCTGCGAGGTGCTTGGTATTGTGACAGAGAAACAGGAAGATAATCTGGATGCAGAAGTTGAGGCCTTGATTGCTGAGCGTCAGGCTGCAAGAAAAGAAAAGAACTTTGCAAGAGCAGATGAAATCCGTGACCAGTTATCAGCTATGGGTATCATTTTAGAGGATACAAGAGAGGGCGTTAAATGGAAGAGAGCTTAATTGGCTATTATAAAGAACAGTTGGGTATTCAGGTGCCAAATCTGAATACCTATTCTCCACTGACGTTGGCCTACATTGGTGATAGTGTATTTGATTTGCTGGTTAAGACCTATTATGTGGGTCGAGAGAATATGCAGGTGAATAAATATCATCATTTGACCAGTGGTGTGGTTAAGGCTCATGCACAGGCGGAATTGATTCAAGCGTTAGAGCCGGATTTGTCTGAGGAGGAGCTTTCTATTTATAAAAGAGGTAGAAATGCCCAGTCCTACACAAAGGCAAAAAATGCCAGTACCATTGATTATCGTATGGCAACGGGACTAGAGGCATTAGTGGGATATCTTTATTTAAAGGGAGAGTATACTCGGTTGGTTGATTTGTTGAAGCTTGGTTTTATCAGAACCGGCGTAATTGAGGAGTAAGATATGAGATACGAGGAATATACAATTGAGGGAAGAAATGCCGTAATGGAAGCATTTCGTTCAGGAAAAACCATTGACAAACTTTATGTGTTAGATGGCTGTCATGATGGTGCAGTGAACAGCATTACAAGGGAAGCGAGAAAAAAGGATACGATTATCAAGTATGTGGCAAAGGAACGTCTGGACCAGATGTCTTCTACAGGCAAGCATCAGGGTGTCATTGCTCAGGCTGCAGCCTATGAATATTCCGATATGGAAGAGATTTTCAAAAATGCGGAAGAGAAGGGAGAGCCACCTTTTGTATTTTTGTTAGATGAGATTGAAGACCCACACAATTTGGGTGCCATTATCAGAACTGCAAATCTTGCAGGTGCACATGGCGTTATCATTCCAAAGAATCGTGCAGCAGGATTGACTGCTACAGTGGTAAAGGCTTCCGCGGGAGCAATTAACTACACACCGGTTGTAAAGGTAACCAACATTGGCAAGACCATTGAAGAACTCAAAAAGCGTGGTTTGTGGTTTGTGTGTGCAGATATGGGTGGCGAGGTTATGTATCGCCAGAATCTCACCGGACCGATTGGGCTTGTGATTGGCAATGAAGGAAACGGTGTCAGCCGTCTGGTTAAGGAGAAATGTGACTATATCACATCGATTCCAATGAAGGGAGATATTGATTCTCTGAATGCTTCTGTAGCAGCAGGAGTGCTTGCGTTTGAGATTGTGAGACAGCGTATGCAGTAGATTGACATTTGATGTCGGAGGTATTGGGTTGAAGAATTATGATACATTTTCCGATGGTGAGCTGATTCGTGCCACAAGGGACGGAGATGACGGTGCCATGGATTATCTGTTAAATAAATATAGCCCTTTGGTGAAGCGTGCTGCCAGAACCATGTATCTGATTGGTGGAGAGACTGAGGATTTGATGCAGGAAGGTATGATGGGCCTGTTTCGTGCAGTGCAAAGCTTTGACCTTAGCAAAAATATTCAGTTTGCCAGTTTTGCAAAACTTTGTGTGGAGCGAAAAATATACACGGCCGTGACTGCATCTAGAAGAAAAAAACATGATGCTTTGAATAATGCAGTTTCCATTGAAGCAGGGGAAGAGACAGATACACAACAGTCTTTATATGATAAACTGGAAGCAGGAATCAATTCTAACCCGGAAAGTTTTTTGATTGCAGAAGAAAGCGTAAAGGCATTGGATGAAAAAATGCAGGCAAATCTCAGTAAGATGGAATATCAGGTTATCGAATACTATCTTTCAGGGTTGTCTTGTAGTGAAATCGCAGAGGCGATGCAAAAGTCCGCAAAAAGCGTAGATAATGCCATTCAAAGAGCACGCAATAAGGTGTCAAAACTCCTTTGAGAATTGTGGAAATTGTATTGACAACAAAAACAATTACTGATATACTTTCGTTTGTTAAGTGCTGATATAGCTCAGGTGGTAGAGCGTCACATTGGTAATGTGGAGGTCACGGGTTCGAGTCCCGTTATCAGCTCTTTTTTTATGCTCATTTTTATGGATTTGCTTTACTTTTCGTAGAAATACAGATATAATGTCGCCTAGGTGATGCCTACGGTCAGATGTAGGCAGAAATAAGCATTTTTCAAGGAGTGTTAAAAGTGAAAGATACAGTAGAAATCAGATGGCATGGCCGTGGTGGTCAGGGTGCCAAGACAGCAGCCCTTTTGTTGGCTGATGTTTGTTTCAAGGCAGGTAAGCACGTACAGGGATTTCCGGAGTATGGTCCAGAGCGAATGGGTGCGCCAATTACAGCCTATAACAGAATTAGTGCAAATGAAATCAGAGTGCATTCTAACATTTATGACCCGGATTATGTGGCAGTAGTAGACGAGACTTTGTTAGAGACTGTGGATGTTACACAGGGACTTAGTAAGGATGGCGGTATCGTTATCAACACGACTAAGACAAAGGAAGAGATTATTCCACATTTGAATGGTTATGAAGGTAAGGTGTATATTATTGATGCCAGAAAGGTTTCTATGGCAACACTTGGTAAGTATTTTCCGAATTCGCCAATGTTAGCAGCAGTGGTTGCAATCAGTGGTGTAATGGATAAGGACACCTTCTTAACAGAGATGCAGACTTCTTATGAGCATAAGTTCTCTAAGAAGCCAGAGGTTATTGAAGGAAATATGAATGCACTTAAAATGGCATTCGAGGAGGTAAAGTAATGGCAACAGATATCAGTAAAATCACAGAAAAAAGTCCTTGGCAGGATATTACCGAAGGAAATCAGATTTATGCTGCCGGTACCTCTAAGGCATTTATAACAGGTGAGTGGAGAACACAGACTCCAGTATTTCATGAAGAAAAATGTACCCAGTGTCTGCTTTGTACACCGGTTTGTCCTGATAGTTCCATTCCGGTAAAGGATTGCAAACGTGGAGAATTTGATTTAGACCATTGTAAGGGTTGTGGCATTTGTGCTGCAGTATGTCCTTTCGGTGCGATTACAATGAAGGAGGGACAGTAAGATGGCAATTCGTGAGCGTTTATCAGGTAACGAGGCCGTGGCATATGCGATTAAGCAGATTAATCCGGACGTTATGCCGGCTTTCCCGATTACTCCTTCTACAGAGATTCCACAGTATGTGGCAAATTACATAGCAAATGGTGAAATTGATACAGAGTTTATTCCAGTAGAGAGTGAGCACAGTTCCATGAGTGCCACTGTTGGTGCCAGTGCAGCTGGTGCAAGAGCGTTAACTGCAACATCCTCTTGTGGTTTGGCTCTCATGTGGGAAGAACTTTATGTAGCAGCTTCCAATAGACTTCCGGTAGCACTTGCTTTGGTAAACAGAGCACTTTCTGGTCCGATTAACATTAACTGTGACCATTCAGATAGTATGGGTGCCAGAGATGCCGGTTGGATTCAGATTTATGCTGAGAATAATCAGGAGGCGTATGACAATTTTGTACAGGCATATCGTATTGCAGAGCACAAGGATGTAAGACTTCCGATTATGATTTGTCAGGACGGTTTCATTACCAGTCATGCCGTACAGAATATTGAATTGATTGAAGATGACAAGGTGAAGAACTTTGTTGGAGAATATGAGCCAGAAAATTATTTGTTGAATCCAAATCAGCCAATGGCTGTAGGTCCTTATGCAGTTTCTAATTATTATATGGAAACGAAAAAGGCACAGCGTCAGGCAATGTTAAATGCAAAGGATGTTATTTTGCAGGTTGGTAAGGAATTTGGTGAAATGTCTGGCAGAAGCTACGGCTTCTTTGAAGAGTACCAGATGGAAGATGCTGAGTACGCAATCGTTATGATTGGTTCTGCAGCAGGTACAACAAAGGATGCAGTAGATAAGCTTCGTGCAGAGGGTAAGAAGGTCGGCTTATTAAAACTTCGTGTGTTCCGTCCATTCCCTGCAGAGGAGATTGCCAAGGCACTTGCAAATGTAAAGGCTGTTGCAATCTTAGACCGTTCAGAGAGTTTTTCCGGTGAAGGCGGTCCTTTGGGAACAGAGATTACAACTGCACTGTATCAGGCAGGTTCAAAGGCAAAGGTAGTAAATTACTTCTACGGTCTTGGTGGACGTGACTTCCGTGTGGAGCATGCTGAGGCTGTTTATGAGGAATTGGCTACAAAGGAAAATATCGAGCAATATCAGTATATTGGTTTGCGCGGGTAAGGAGAGCTTAGGATGGATCAGAGAAAAACATATAATTTTAAAGAGACAATGAACAAGCCTGAGCGTCTTGCTCCAGGTCATAGAATGTGTGCGGGCTGTGGTGGTACTATTGCAGTACGTGCAGTGCTTCGTGCTTTGCATGAGGGCGATAAGGCAGTTATCGGTAATGCTACCGGATGCTTGGAGGTATCTACCTTCATGTATCCATATACAGCATGGGAAGATAGCTACATTCATAATGCATTTGAAAATGCCGGTGCAACATTATCCGGTGTAGAAGGTGCGTACAATGTATTAAAGCGTAAGGGCAAATTAGATGATACTTACAAGTTCATTACCTTTGGTGGTGATGGTGGTACATATGATATTGGTTTCCAGTCCCTTTCCGGTGCCATGGAAAGAAATCATGATATGGTATATGTATGCTACGATAATGGTGCATACATGAATACTGGTATCCAGCGTTCTTCTGCAACTCCAATGTATGCAGATACCACAACCACTCCGGTTGGTTCTGAGTCCAATGGTAAGATGCAGAATCGTAAGGACTTGGCAGCTATCATTGCATCTCATGATGTGCCATATGTTGGACAGTCTACCTTTATCGGTAACTTCAAGGATTTACACACAAAGGCAGAAAAGGCAATCTATACAGAAGGTGCTGCATTCCTTAACATCATGGCTCCATGTCCAAGAGGATGGAGATATGATGCAGCTGATATCATGAAGATTTGTAAGCTTGCAGTGGAAACCTGTTACTGGCCATTATTTGAGGTGGATCATGGCAAGTGGATGTTGAATTACGAGCCAAAGAAGAAACTTCCAATTGAAGATTTCTTAAGAGAACAGGGACGTTTTAAGCATTTGTTTAAGAAGGGAAATGAGCATTTGTTAGAGCAGTTCCAGGAAGAAGTAGATAGAAGATGGGAAGAGTTGTTATTTAAATGTTCCCGATAATAATATGATGAATGAGAACCGGCAGATTTTGTGACCATATAAATTTGCCGGTTTTTGTACATATAGAATGCAATTGAAAGTCAAGATTAGTGAAAAGGAAAGAATAAATGAATCAATCAAAATCTTTAATTAAACAATATGGTGCGATTTTTGTATTGACCTTATTGTTTGTTCTAGTCTTAGCGTGGGACGTTTATAATTTGTACATATTAGAACCATTACGTGAGGTTTTAATAATCAAGAATCTGGCATTGCTGTGCGTTCTGTTTTATAGAATATATATATTATTTCGGGATAGAAAAGACAATGTGGAATCTTCAAAAATGCAGAAGTTTAAACAGGCATGGATACTTTTTCTTGTAATGTTGCTTTGTACGGTATTCAATTTTGGGATAGCCAATATTGTTGTACAAATATTTTATGAAAATGTAATAAACCCAAGTTGGATATTTTGCATTATGATTGTTCTGATTTTGGAGGCGTTTATAATAATACTACTGGTAAATAAGAAGTATATGATATGGTTTCCTGCGACAGTATTTTTTGCGTTATATAGTGTTTTGCAAGGATATAGCGTATCTGGCTGGGATGGTTTGGGTGTATTTGTAAGAATGTTAATCAGACTGGTAATCGCATTTGTAATTGAGTATGTTATTACATTGTACTTGAATTTTTTCAATAGTAAAACGAATGGTCTACAAGATATTGAAAGAAAATCCAATACTGAAATATTAGAGAACAGAAAAAATAATATAAAGTCTGAATACATCATATTACTAGGCGTATTAGTTGCTTTTTTGGGAGTTATGGGATTAGATTTGTATATGCTAACCCTCAAGCAAATGGAAATTGGCGCATTTTACTTCAAGAACCTAGTAGTGATAATAATACTTTTCTTGGTATTGTATCGGTTATCATGTAAATCAAAGGCAAGTAATCCTCGTTTTAGTGGTCATACATTTTCACAGATTATAATAATACTGTCATTGGTGATTGGTTTTTATATTATAAATGATACCTTTATGAGAGAATTGATATATTTGTTACAAGGTGATGTATCGGGTATTGTTTGTTTAATCGAAACAGCAATTTTTGTTTTGTTTGAAATTGCGTTGATTTGGAGGCGTGCCGTTAAAGGAGTGCATCTCTGGTTTCCTGTGAGTTTTTATTTGTCAATGTATGGTGAGTTTATTTATATTCTAGGGCTCGGTGAATACATATCGCAAATGGTATGCTTTATTATTATCGTTGCAGAGTGTGTTATCACTTTATGGCTCAACTTCCGAAACATCGAAAGTCAGTGAATGTAAATAATAGGGAGGGGTTGTATGAAAGATAAGATAAATAAAGTGATTTGTTGGGGGATTCTAATTTTATCTATTGTTTTGTTTATCGTTTTTTTAACAATAGACATCTCTGAGACTTTAATAGGAGGAGCCGGATTTGGATTGTTTTCTATTTTTAATTTTTTTATATTAATCCTAATTTTTTATATATTATCTAACTTAACTCAGATTACAGATGATAATAATTATGAAAACTATGATAAAAAAGAAATTTCCTTAGTGATATTTTTGGTGATATTATGCACCACATGTCTAAATGCATTTCTTATCAGTGATATGTCAAATGTGCTTTCTTATACTGATGCCGATATCACGTGGATTGTTGGAGACATGCTCGTGCTTATTATTGAAATGGTGTTTGTGATTGGAATTGCTACTAGCAAAATTGTTTTATGGTTTCCGATTACGATGTTTTCGTCACTGTATGTTATGCTATTTGGATTTGGTGCATCAGGGTTAGATGGTGTTGGTGCATTTTTAGTTCTTTTGTTTGTGTTGTTATTTATTGGCGGAG
>JAZSEY010000019.1:0-65336 GCA_045531905.1 Lachnospiraceae bacterium | reverse complement strand
CTCCATTCCCATATCCATAACGCTCTGAAGAGTATTGGCGAGTCTGGAAATTTCAACGAGAGAAGTAAATACAGGTGTATTATATTTATCCATGATATATCCTCCTGATCACAATATGCAGTATACTGCATAAATATGTTTAAACATAGTATATATGCAGCATGCTGCATTTGTCAAGATAAAAAATAAAATAATATAATAAACATGACATACGGTTGTCGTGATTGGGGTGCTAAGATTATATAAAAAAGAAAGGGGTAAATACGATGATTACTTTCCAAATTATTTATTTACAATATGCATTTTTTCTATCGCTAAAGAAAACGAAGAATTTAATTGGCAATGGATAAATGATAGATGTAATCCCGAATTAAGTATAAAAGAAGCTAATCGTAATGCGCCTTCTTCTTGGAAAAAATGGATTGAACAAGGAATATCTAAAATACATACAATAAGAAGAAAGGTTTTATCCGGAAAAGTAATTCCTGATAATTTACAACGTCCAGAACCAAAAAGTGATTTGGATGTATTATTAAAGAGTATCTATTCATATTACACAGGACATAAAAGCGATTTTGAAGCTCTTGCAATGGAAGTAACCAGATTAGTCATTGAAGACAATGGTGGTAGATGTTCAACTGGTTGGCTTACTCTTGCAAGTGGAGATGGTGGTTACGATTTTGTATTAAAAACAACATTAGGAACAAATGACCTGGCACGTCTTCAAATCATAATGCTCGGGCAAGCAAAGTGCGAAAAATTAACCGGACATGTAAACGGAAAAGATATCGCCCGTCTTGTTGCACGATTAAAAAGAGGTTGGGTAGGTGCATTCGTTACTACACAAACGTTTTCTGAGCCTCTACAGAAAGAAATCTTAGACGATAATTATCCTCTTCTTCTTATTAACGGATTAAAAGTCGCTGAAATCGTACAAAAGGAATTAAAACTTTCTGAGTATAAAACACTTTCCGACTATTTAGATTCATTAATAAATTCCTCTATAATCCTCGCCACTTCATCCGGTTTCTGCTCATATATAGCATGATGTCCACCTAATAAAACAAGTTCACAATTACCCATTTTCTCCAGATATGGCATTATTTCTTTCTCCCTTTGTTCCTCTTCAGCTTTTAGTCTTTCAGCTATGAATTCGTCATCTAAGGAAACTGGTTTCTCCCCTTTTGCAAGCACTTTGTTTGACCATTCAACTTCCTCTAAAATACACTCTTTAGTAAGATGTGCATTTGATGAACATATATAGACTTTAGGAATATCATTTGTCACACAATTGGTAAATGCCGAGGTACAATTCTCTGATGCATACTTTTCTTCACATGCCAGAGCATTGCTCCATCCATGGTGCAAATTTAATGCACGGGATATGTCCCGCTTAGTATCACTATACCCTTCCGGAAGAGGACCATAATAATAGTCAACTGCCAATCGATATACCCCCAGCTTGCAAAGTACAGTCTGTGTAGACGACATCAATGATGATGTTTCATCATCAAATTGTACATTTGCATTAAGCTGCGTGGAATCAATTAGTACAACGCCTTCTATCTCATCAGGATAGTTACTCTGCCAATATGTAACATAAGCTCCCCCTAAGGAATGTGCAATCAAAATATAGGGTCCTTCAATACCAGCATTCTTCAAGGCTGTACGATAATCATTTACTATATTTTCATTTGTTTGTGGAATTTTGGTATCATCGCTCATCCCATATCCTGCACGGTCAATATATACGATTCGGTTATCATCTGCCAACTGGTCAGTTACTTTACTCATAGTAACGCTATAATCATGTACGCCCTGCCCAGATATGCAGACCAAGGTGTGTTTTCCTTGTTTATTGCCGTATTCATAAACATTTAAGGAATGGTCGCCAACAGACACTAGGTTAAGATATTCTTCTGCTTCAAGCATTTTCTTTTCTTTTGCCAATAGTATTTTATTTGTTACAAATATGGTCAAAAGGCCTAGTAATAAAATAGTGACGGTCCATTTTAAAATCTTACCAATTTTCTTCAACTTCAACATAATATAGTCCTTCCTATTAATAGCTTTCTGAAATTCATTTGTGATTTTATATTAAATATGATTCGTGGTTGAATTTTAATTTTTGCGATTTCTTATACCCAAGATTATATCATAGCAATTAGTTTATTTCATTAACAGAATAAATGATAGCCTTTTAATTCTTTTGTAATAAAAAAGCCATGTAACATATTTGCATAGCTTCTAATTCGTTGCAATAACACCTCAGTGATACCGCGCTTTCAATAATTCCACTTATCGAAAAACAAACAAAAAAGGCTACGCTAAAAGCCTAGCCTTTTCTTCAATACTCCCTCCACCAAACAGACGAAATATTGCATTTCAAACTCCACTTAAATCGGCAGGACACTCCACTTATTGCATTGTATTCAATAATAAAACGTATGTCAACTAATATATACAAATTATACCACTAATATAATTATGTTTTTTTATTTTTGATAAGCAAAATATACACATATTTTACGCAAATAGTTAAAAGGGGTTAGCAACTTTGAAACACAAAACACATCTTTTCAAAAAAATTGCGGGGAATTTCCCCGCGCTTCGGTGGACCAGGGTCTTTCGACCAGCCCATAATCAACTAAGTTGATTACTTACTTATATTATATGCGTATTTTCATAATATTTCAACAATTTAATCTCACTTTATACTACAAGTTTAATTTATAATTCTTTTTTTGTATTTGATAGTTTTGATAAAGGCAAATCCAAAAAACATGCATAAAAAAGGACGAACTCCCTTGTGATTCAAGGGGATTCGTCCTTTTCAGCCTTACTCAAACTCAATCGTCGCTACAGGCTTCTTTGTCAACTCGTAGCATACTCTGTTAACGCTTGGAACCTCAGCGGTAATTCTATCAACAACCTTCTCGAGGAAATCGTAATCGAGTCTCTCGATAGTTGCTGTCATGGCATCAATGGTGTTGACTGCACGGATGACTACCATGTAGCCCATGCTTCTTGCATTGTCTCTCACACCAACAGCCTTGAAATCAGGTACAACTGTGAAGTACTGCCATACCTTCTTATCTAAGCCAGCCTTCTCGAACTCGTCGCGGAGAATTGCATCTGCCTCGCGGAGTGCCTCAAGACGGTCACGAGTGATTGCACCGAGACAACGAACGCCAAGTCCTGGACCTGGGAATGGCTGACGATATACCATGTTTGCAGGAAGACCAAGCTCAACACCACAGGCACGAACTTCGTCCTTGAATAACTGTGCAAGTGGCTCAACCAACTCGAACTGTAAATCCTCTGGAAGACCACCTACGTTGTGGTGAGACTTAACGCATTTTGCAGTCTTTGTACCACTCTCGATAATATCTGGGTAAATAGTACCCTGACCTAAGAAATCTATACCCTCAAGTTTTCTAGCTTCTTCCTCGAATACGCGGATAAACTCGCTACCGATAATCTTACGCTTCTGCTCTGGGTCTGCTACATTTTCCAACTTTCCTAAGAAACGGTCTGTAGCATCTACATAAATGAGGTTTGCATTGAGCTGATTTCTGAATACTTCTACTACGCTCTCTGACTCATTCTTACGCATTAAACCATGATTGACATGCACACATACTAACTGCTGGCCAATTGCCTTCAATAATAATGCTGCTACTACAGATGAATCTACACCACCGGAAAGGGCAAGTAATACCTTCTTATCACCAACCTGCTTGCGGATAATCTCCACCTGGTCTTCGATAAAGTTCTTCATGTTCCAATTTGCCTCAGCCTTACAGATATCGAAGATGAACTTCTTCAACGTATCTTCGTCTGGAAGCACTGACAACTGCTGGTCGCATTTTGCAGTTGGATGGTCAATGGACATCACCGGATAACCACAATCATAAATGGCTGGGTCTACCTCAACAGCCACGCCGTCGACGATACGGTTTTCTCCACCATTTAAAATGATACCTTTTACATTGTTAAGTGCCTGTAATTCATCTGGTGTAATATCGTGTGGATGAATCTCGCTGTATACACCCAAGTCACGAATCTGGCGGGCAATCACAGTATTCTCTGTACTACCCATGTCTAAAATGACAATCATATCCTGTTTCATTGGTAAGTCTCCTCACATTAGAAATTTCTACTTTTTAGATACTCTCCTATTATAGTGCAATGTTTTCTATAACGCAACGAAAAATTTGGACATTTATTTCTTGATTATTCGTCATTTTTACTATATCCTACTATTATAAGGCTAGGCATTTCCTAGACAAAAGACTATGAATATAACGGAGGTAACAAATGGCTAAGAGTGTACAGGAATTAATGGATTTTATTAAGGACAATGATATCCAGATGATTGATTTTAAGATTGTGGATATTAATGGTCAGTTTCGTCATGTAACCATTCCGGCTGCACAGTTCAGTGAAAGCACTGTAACAGGTGGTATCGGTTTTGACGCATCTAACTATGGCTATGCTGTGGTTGAAAAGAGTGATATGGTATTTATCCCGGATTTGGATACAGCTTTAATCGATCCTTTCTGCAGCATCCCTACATTATCTATCACTGGTAATGCTATGATTATCGATTACCCAGAGAACAGACCTTTGGATCAGTACCCACGTAACATCGTGCAGGCTGCTGAGCAGTATATGAAGGATACCGGTATCGCAGATACCATGCTCATTCTTCCAGAGTTTGAGTTCCATTTATTTGATAACGCAGGCTGGTCAGTAAAGCCGGATGACATCAGCGTTGCTGTTGATGCAACACAGGCATATTGGAACAGCGATGTTGAGGGCAAGGGTTGTGTTGTTGCACATCAGAAGAATTACCACATTGCGAAGCCATTTGATACTTCTTATGAGTGCCGTTCAGAAATGTGTTTAGAGATGGAGAAGGCTGGAATTCCTATTAAGTATCATCATCCTGAGGTTGGTGCTGCTGGACAATTTGAGATTGAGCCTATGCTTGGTCAGATGTCTAAGATGGCAGACAACACCATGATGATTAAGTATATCATCCACAACACAGCTATGAAGTATGGCAAGGTTGCTACTTTCATGCCAAAGCCTGTTTACGGCGAGGCCGGAAATGGTATGCACGTGCATATGTTATTGTTAAAGGATGGCGAGCCTGTATTCTCAGATGATAATGGTTATTCACATTTGAGTGAGACAGCTCACTATTTCATGGGTGGTTTGTTAAAGCATATTTCTTCTCTTTGTGCATTGACCAACCCAAGTACAAACTCATTTAAGAGATTGGTTCCTGGTTTTGAGGCACCTGTTACAGTTGGTTACGCTACATCTAACCGTAGTGCAGTTATCCGTATTCCTGCATACGCTAAGACTCCTAAGATGAGACGTTTCGAGCTTCGTAATCCGGATGCAACCTGTAACCCATATCTCTGCTACGCAGCTATCTTAATGGCAGGTCTTGACGGCGTGAAGAACAAGATTGACCCTAAGGCAAATGGTTGGGGACCATACGACATGAACCTCTACACTTTGTCTGATGAGGAAAAGGCTAAGTTATCTTCACTTCCTACTACATTAGATGCTGCATTGGATGCATTAGAGGCTGATCATGATTACTTAACAGCTGGCGGTGTATTCCCAGAGCACTTAATCAAGAAGTTCATCGAGAACAAGAGAAAGGAATGTGCAGAAATCGCTAAGGTTCCACATCCTGTTGAGTTTGAGAAGTATTTCAACTTATAAGATTGTTTACACACAATATAACCAACACGGGGTATCGATTGCTACGTCGAAACGTTTTCACTCCCAAAATACGTAACAGTACTAATGGGCGGTACATCATTTGATGTGCCCGCCCATAAGTGCTGACGTATTTTGAGGCTCGTCTTAGCAAACGATACCTCGTGTTTTATATTCTGCGTAAACATCTATACGTAATAATAATATCATGTTTCTAAAGCAAGCGTTGCAACTAAGTCACTTCTCACAATTACTCCCCCGGATACCTTAACTCCATCTGCTCTCTGCACGCATCCATCAATTCTAACACATCCAGTGTTGCCTGATGTGGCACATACTTACTTTCTGTCAAACCGACACGAATTTCCTCCGCCACTAGATTGAATTCATTAAGCATGCTACCATCACCTGTGAACACTTCTTCTGTTCCATCTGCCCCAACAAAAGCAACTTCATTCGCAAAGTGGAACCACGGTATAGTAACGCTTCCCTTTGTACCTTTTATGATAAGCACTTCTTCGCCATCTGGGTCGTCAAAGGCTACAGATGCTTCGTAAGTGACACCATTAGGGAAAGTCATGGTAATATCCTCTGAATAGTCAACGCCGCCTCTGACATCACCTTTGCAGGTAATAGCGGTTGGCATACCAAACAATCGATAGAGATAAGTGATTGCGTAGACGCCAATGTCTAACAATGCACCGCCTGCAAGATTCGGGTCTACCAAACGTCCGCCTCGAGGGGCAAAATCTTGGCGATAGTGTAGTTTGAGTTCTGTGATGTCACCGAATTTGCCACTATCCATCCAGGCTTTTATCTGATTGGCGATAGGGGAAAACCAGGTCCACATGGCTTCCACCAAATATACATTTTTCTCTTTTGCCAAAGCAATTAGTTCTAATGCCTGCTTGCTATTCATTGTAAATGGCTTTTCGCAGAGCACAGGCTTACCGAACTCCACTGCCATTTTTGCATATTCAAAATGACTGGTGTGTGGCGTTACAATGTATACCCCGTCTACATTTTCATCCAGCATGGCGGCAGCTGCACTGTCATAGCTTTTTGCACCGTATTCTTTGGCGAAAGCATTTCTTGGCTCTTCTCTTCTGGCATACACGGAAACGATGCTGTGCTTGCCGGATGCTGTGATTTCCTTTGCTACTTTTTCAGCTAAATGACCGGTGCCGATGAAGCACCAGCGAAAGGTTGTATCTGTCATATTTACCATCTCCTAACGTTTATAGTCTACCATACTTGCCTTTTTCATGCTACAATAACCCTATGATTTCGTTTCACGTAAAGGATGATTCTATGGATAAGAAACGCATTTTAATTGTAGAAGATAATCGGGAAATTAGCGACATGCTGGCAGCATTTTTAAAGGAAAATGACTATGACGTCCAGTGTGCTTATAACGGCAGGGATGCTGCATCGCTACTAAAGAATCAGTACTATGCTTTGGTGCTGATGGATTTGATGCTGCCATATAGAAGTGGCAATGATTTGATTAAGGAGCTTCGCACTCGCTCCAATGTACCTGTCATTTGTCTTTCTGCCCGTTCCGGAATGGAGACACGGCTGGAGGTGCTTCGCATGGGAGCGGACGATTACATATTAAAGCCATTTGATTTGAATGAGGTATTGGTACGTATGGAAGTGGTACTGCGTCGTAGTCATACCGATGCCATACAAACAGAATCTGAGGCTGGGGAAAAGCAATTGACTTTTAAGAATCTTGTATTGGATATCGGAGGCAAATGTGCCACTATGAAAGGCAAACCACTTGCGCTGACAGCAAAGGAACTGGCAATTTTGCAGTTATTTTTGGAGTACCCAAATAAGACCTTTTCCAAGGCTAACATTTACGAGGCCATTTGGCAGGATACCTATTACTATGAGGACAACACACTGAATGTCCACATGAGCAATTTGAGAAACAAGTTAAAAAAGGCAGACGAAAGCACGGAATACATTGATACCGTTTGGGGTATCGGCTATCGTCTGGCAACCAATGAAAAAGAGGCATAGTTTATGACCATAGCTATTGTAATAATAAGTCTAGTGTCATTCACGTTGCTTGCGTATCTTGTTCTGCTAAAAGGTCAGATTCGCAATGTCAGCAAGGAGTTAAAGGCAAACCGCAACGAATCCTATAACAAACAGATTCGCGTCCAACTTTTTGACAAGGACTTAACGGAATTAACAAAAGAATGTAATTTAAATCTGGATTATCAGACCGACCTAAAGCGCAAGGCTGCCCATCAGGAGCAGACCACGAAGCAGTCTATCTCGGATATCGCCCACGATTTGCGCACCCCTTTGACTGTGGTGAAAGGAAACCTGCAGCTCATGAAACGGGATGGAAACCTTGGGGACAAGGAGCTTAATTATTTGCAAATCTGTGAGGCAAAGGCAGAGGAATTAAAGCACATGGTGGATGAGTTCTTTGAGTTGTCTCTTTTAGAGAGTGACGTCTCCACTCCGGAGCTTACGCCGATAAATATTACCAGCCTGTTATTGAATGTAATATTAGAGCATGAGATTTTGATTCGAGAGCACAATCTGACACCGGAGCTTGTGCTACCGGAAAAGACCATACTGGTGCAAGGTAATGCACAGATGCTGGAGCGCATTTTCGGCAATCTGCTTGGCAACATTTTTAAATATGCCAAGGATAGTTTTTCCCTACGCCTGATTAACCAGGAGGATGACTGCACAGTGGAATTTGCCAATGCAGTGACACTGAATCATAGCATTGACCCACAGCATCTATTTGACCGCACCTATATGGCGGATAGTTCCCGCAACATGCCGGGCACAGGTTTGGGACTTTATATCGTGAAGCTGTTGGCAGAAAAACAGGGTGCAACGGTCACCGCTGATATTTTAAAAAATGAATTGGTAATCTCCATAAAACTAAATAAGACAAAAGAAAAATAAAGAATTTTTTAGAAATTAAGGAATTCTTTATTTTTTCGCCCTAAGATAGAATCAGAAAATAAAAGAAAGGACGAAATTCCATGAGTGAACAGATGATTATTGACGTCAAGGATTTGACAAAACAATACAAAAAACAAGTGGTTGTAAATAAGGCGAACTTCCAGATAAAAAAGGGAAGCATCGTTGGTTTGATTGGACCAAATGGTGCAGGTAAGACCACCATTATGAAAATGCTAGGAGGACTGGTCATCCCTTCTTCGGGTACCATGTCTATTTTCGGCGACAGTTCGGAAAAGAGTTGGGCTAAGGCTAGAGAACGCATGAGTTTCATGATTGAAATTCCTTATGCCAATCAGGATTTAACAGCACAACAGAATTTGGAAAAACAACGTATCCAAAAAGGCTTACCGGATAAAAACCGCATCAATGAGGTGCTGGATTTGGTTGGATTATCCGAGGTTGGAAACAAAAAATTCAAGCAATTTTCTCTCGGTATGAAACAGCGTTTTGGACTTGCCAATGCCCTGCTTGCCAAGCCAGAAATCATGGTACTTGACGAACCAATCAACGGTTTAGACCCGGAAGGTATCGTAGAGATTCGTGAATTGTTAATGAAGATTAATCAGCAGGAAAATGTTACCATCATGATTTCCTCTCACATTTTAAGCGAGCTTTCCTTGATGTGTGATGATTACTTATTTATCAGAAAAGGAAACATCGTAAAGCATTTGACAAACAGTCAGTTACAGGATGAGTGCCGCAACTATTTGCACATCCATACAGATAATGACGAACTGGCACTTGCAATATTACAGGAAAAATTGCAAATAACAAACTTTGAGGTGCGAAAGGACGGCAGCATTACTTTATATGAATATGTGGAGAATGTAGCTCCGGTTTCCCGTACTTTATTTGAAAATGGCGTGTTGCCATTAGAGCTTTCTACAGGTGGGGAAAGCTTAGAGGAATACTACATGTCTATCGTAGGAGGTGACGAAGATGATAAACGTAATTAGAGCACAGCTTTACCAATTGAAAAGGGATATTGTGGTTTGGGGTATTCTCCTGTTTGCGTTGTTGATTTCCTTCATCATGCATATTGAATCCTTTGAAAAGGCATTGACTGGTAGCGAGGCTGCCACCCTTATGGGAGAATCTATGTCCGTGATGGTAGGTATGCTGGTAATCATGGTGGTGGTTGCCAATGTAATGGGAAAAGATTTTCTGGATAAGACCATTAATTACGAAGTATTATCCGGTCACACCCGCAGGGACGTATTTCTCGGCAGACTGCTTGTTGGAACGACTACCGGCGTACTGCTTGCATTTATCGTAACCTTGGCTATACCTGTTACCCTGACAATCTTAAATGGTTGGGGCACTACCATGGAGTTAAATGGTTTCTTAATCCGTTGTGGCTTATATCTGCTTATCCTGATTAGAATCGCCTGCGAGTTGGCATTTTTAACTACCATTGCAAAGAATCCTTATATTACATATCTGGTGGCATTTGTACTCGGCGAGGTACAAATGGGGTTAACCACCGCCCAGATTCACTATGCAGACGCAGAAGTGTCTCCAGTCCTTCCGGTTGCAAACAGCATGAATCTATTCATGTTCCAGGATTGGTCAACCTTCTTTCTGGATGAGACAGACCAGATTGTCTACAACTCAGCTGTTACATCAGAAATGGCTTTCTGGGCTATCGTTCCTTCCATTGTGATTGGTTTGGTTATGGTGATTTTCACTTATGTATTCTTCCGCCAGGATGATTTGAACTAGGAGTGTGAGTCTATGCAAATAAAAGATTTGATTTTATGTTTGATTATCATTGCGGTCTCTTTTCTCCTTTGGTTCATCTGCAAAAGAGACGCTTTCAAATGCAATAACAAATGGCGATTATTATATTTGTTGCCAATTCTAATCTGCTTTTTTCATGCCCTATTTGTAGGTGTAGAATTCTGCATGACAGGCATTTATCTCGGTAGTTTCCTACTGTTAAGTGGCTATATCCGCACAGAGGAGTCTCTTCGCAGACTTTGTGCTATCATTGCCATTGCACTTTGTGTGTTGTCGGTTCCTGTTTGTTGTTTGTCAGACGGATACCGCAGAGCCACCTATCTTGCTGACTTTGAAGAGGGCTTTGATATCATGAAGGAGCACTATTCTCTGACCATGCATAAACAGGTAGATTGGGACGCTCTTTATGACAAGTACCAGCCTCTATTTTCGGAAGTGGATAAGACACAGGATGAACCTGCTTACTTTACCACCTGGAACGCATTTTGTAATGAGTTTTATGACTGTCATACATCATTCTCTCCATTGGAACCAACAGAGGAATGGACAAAAGAATTGGCTTCCAGCGTACTTGGAAATGATTACGGTCTATCTATTGCGCAACTTACCTCCGGTGAATATGTGGCTGCATCTGTTGCACCTGACAGTGCCGCTGCCACTGCCGGCATCACAACAGGCACTATCATCACAAAATGGGATGGCAAAGCAATCACTGAATGGCTACCTGAGGCAAATGCCCGCATGCGTCAATGCATGGTAATTGGCAACGTGGAAAATGAACAGTTCTATGAACCGTTATTTGTTGCAGGTATCGGTGGCGATGAGGTGCAGGTATCCTATCTTGCAAATGACGGCACAGAACAAACAATCACACTGTCATCTATGGGTAGCTACTATGACCGTTTTATGACAACCTACTATGCATTGAATTACAAAACACCAGGGGAAAATATGGGTGTAGTTTCCCTGAATTCTGATTCTATCCTGTTAAATGTAAACATGATGACATTTGACAGTTCAACAACAGGAAATGCTGACTACTCCGGTATGCAGTCAAAGCTCCGTGATCAGTTCATCGCTTATCGTGAAGAGGGCGTAAGCAATCTGATTATCGACCTGAGAAATAACGCCGGTGGTTCTTCCATGATGGCACGCGCCATTGTTGCATTGGTGGCAGAGGGTGAAATCTTCTGGGCTGCCGACGGTGCCTACAACGAAACAACAAATGATTACGATGTCATCAAGGAATATACCTGCGTAGGCGAAAATCTCTTTGATGGTGGCAAGGTTATCGTCCTTGTTAACTCCGGCAGTAACAGTGCAGCAAATCACTTAATGGCAGGTATCAAACAACTAGACAATGTTACCGTTATGGGTATCACCGAAGCAGCTGGAACGGCACAAGGTATGACAAGCATCCCATTACATCACGGAATGCTATCCTTCTCTATGACAACGGTTCTGGATGAAAACGGAGATATCTGGGTGGATAGCGACGCATCCGGTCACAGCCGATTACTAGTGGATGAAAAGATTCCACTGACTAGAGAAGGTCTGGAAATGATGTTATTTAGTGGTGAGGATTATGTACTGAATAATGCGTTAGCGTGGTTGGAAAAATAAATATACAAAGAGAAACGGTGTAAAGTCTTAACGCACTTCAATAAGACCTTACACCTTTTTAGTATATTAGTTTTCTTTGTCATCTTTGCAAATCTGAATTTTCTCTTTAATCAATCCTTTAACATCATCCGAAATATCTAAATTATCAATCTTAACAAATTTTACAAATAAATCATTCAAATCTCTAGCATGCTCCAGTTGTCTTGAGAGCTTATTAATCAATTCGCTTGCATTTTCTCCCAATTCTTCGATATCCTCCATCCTATCACCCCTTTACATAAGTTACCTTATATTATAGGGTGTTTTTTCACAAGTGTAAAGTCTTATTCAAATATCAAAGTGCATTAAAATAATATTTTTACCTAGAAAAAATATTATTTTACATATTATATTCTATTTAGTTAATTTTTGCAATACTTTTTTACAAAACATTAATAAAGAAGCCTTGCACACAATTCCCGTGCAGGGCTTCCTTTCATTTCTATCTTCTATTAAGTTTATTACTCAAATGCATATTCTTCATCTTCCTGAACAATTGCACCGGAATTTGTCTCATCTCTCAGGTAAATATACAAGTCTTCACTACTACAGTATTCAACAAGAACATGATTTGTATCTTTTTCAAACTTCTTGTAAGATTCATCTACATTTGCTTCACCAATACTAACAAAAAGCATTCCTCTATTCATCTTGTACATCATATCATACATGATAGAACCACCACCAAGTTGTACGGTCTCAGCAAAGGTCTCTTCTTCATTATCTCTATCGATGAGCATCAAATTGTTGTAGTCTCCGTAAATCTTATCTGGCTTTCCTAATAACTCACCTACAGCAACGTATGTGTTGATATCACAATATTCTCCATATGGAATACCTAATGCGATTTCTGATTGATTGCAGACTTCCATCTGTGATGCGTCACCTACACGAAATTCGTTATTCTCAATACACTGTGCTAATGTACATGTTTCTCCGCTGATATTATATATCTGCACTGTAAAATGTGGACCATCCTTTTGCTCGTATAAGTTAATTTCACAGGCATGACCACTACCATATGTCTTATCATATGAAGCAACGGTTTCCTGGAGATTTTCTGTTTCTACCTCTACACTGTAACCTTCTACAATCTCGTAATATGTAAACTTTGGATTGTATAAGATATCCTTCAAACTGGTTCCATCTGTAAAACAACCATACAATTCCACAGATGATAAATCTTTTTTCTCCAAGGCCTTTGGTCCATATTTCAACCAGAATGGCTTGTAACCTGCTTCTTCCACTGCGTTCCAGTCGCCAGAAAAAGAACTATCTTCCTTTGCAGAATCCTCTTTTCCTTCTTCTGCTTCTGTTGTCACCTCAGCATTACCGGATACAGTTGCACTTTCATCATTTTTCTTGTCACCACCACATGCAGTAAGTCCAAGCATCATCACTGCCATAGTCGCTAATAAAATTCTCTTCTTCATGTTATCCTCCTTGTGATATTTGATACAAATCCTATACTATCACTCAAAAATAACATTCCTCATTTTAACAGACAAACGGCTAAGTTTTTTCGACGAATGGTCATGCAATTGGAAAACAGCATTTCACAATAAATGTGTCATCCCGTTTCTCGGTACTATGTTCACCATCATACTTCTGAACGATTTCTGCCACATTGCTCAGACCAATTCCATGCACATCACCATTATTCTTTTCTGCAATTGTTTCCTTGGTAATTTCTGCATAAGGATTTGTCATCTGGAAATACAACAGTCCCTTTGTCTTGTTCATGTCCAAATGGATAAATCGCTCACCTTCATATCCCATATTGGCCTCAATGGCATTATCCAATAAATTTGCAAATAAAATACAGCAATCCACATCCTCCATGAATGAAAACTCTGTCAAATTGCCCGTCATTTGAAATGTAATTCCATTCGATTCCAGCAAGTGATACTTTGACTTTAATAACATGTCTACAATCTCATTTCCGGTCACATATGTCTTTTGCATGGATTTCGTCATAGCTGTCAACTCAGAAAAATAGGAATTTGCCTTTTCGTATTCACCTTGATGGAACAATTCCTGTAATACCAACATATGATTATTCCAATCATGTCTGAATTTAATCAATTCGCTATTGCTCGCCTTGTAATCCTGAAAGGAATCATACTCCGCCTGAAACTGATCCTTATATTGATTTGCCACCAGTTTATAGTAAGTTGCTTTCTTTCTATGCACAACAGCATAAATAACTGCCACATTAATTAATATCATTATCACTAACCAAAATGGCTGATATAACACATGGTCGATACTGCCTTGAAGATAATTAAAAAATGCCACAACAATTGGATAAACAATACACACAATGGTAATCAGAACACCCTCCAGTTTTGAAAACTGAACAGATACAGCCGCACGATTTACCTTTTTATATATCCACCATAACAAGACAAATAGCAGAATATCGGACACAAAATAAAGCGGTGTCACCAATTCTGAATTTTTATAATTATAACCAAATTTTTCCAAACCGGTTAACTGTTCAAACAGAGAAAACATTGTTCCCCATTGTACATACATCAGCGCTGCCGGAATTGCCAAAAATGTATTGCGAATCCGTTTACTGTTAGAAAACAACATAATGATTGTCATCATATAGCCTAACACCACAATACCTGTATACGCATCTCCACCAGGAATGCATGACAACACAAGATTCAACACAAAAAAAATGCTACCAACAACAAAAAGCATTCTTCCTGACAATCGAATGTCAGCACCAAAGAACACTTTTAGTATCAGTAACACATCACAAACCGCCGCAACGTTTATCATCAAAATAATTAATGTAACAAATAAATCCATCATAGCAAATCTCTCTCAAGCATCTTCATCAATTTTTCTCTATATGAGACCTCTCGCCTTCTGCTGACTGGAATCTCGGTGTCATTGCTTAAGGTTACAAAACCCTTTTTCAAAGTCTTATGATGATACATATTTACAATATGCTTTCTATGTATGCGGAAAAAACCATAATCGGCCAATAACTCCTCATATTCCTTGAGACTCTTGTAATCAAAATAGCGATTATTCTCTGTATAAAGAATCGTATACTTGTCCTCTGCACTAATATACAGGATATCCTTAATAAAAATCAAGTGTTCCTGCTCTTTATCTTTTACAATAATCTTCTTCAACTTTCCCTGGTCACGAATATACTCCGTAAGCAAACTCTCAATATGTTCCTCTAGAATCGGCTTTAATAGATATCTATCCGCCTTAGCCTCGTAACCCTGCACCGCATATTCAGCATAAGAAGTAACCAAAACAAGACACACTTCTGGATATATCTGTTTAATTTGTTTTCCTAATTCGATTCCATTAATATCTGGCAATTCAATATCAAGCATGACAAACTCTGGCAATAGCATATTATTTTGCTTTGCCTCAACAATTGCGTTCAGCAATTCATTGGCAGAAGTATACACTGATACCTGAATCTGATATCTATCTGACAGTTTGCAAATTGTATTCTTTATATCAGCCAGATGAGCCTTGTTGTCATCGCAAATAGCAAAGTTGAACTTCATATGCCTTCTCCAAAAATAGTATTTACCTCTCCTATCATACTACATTTGCCAACGAAAACAAAAGCCATTTGTCAGCCATTTCATACCATTCGTCGAATCGCAGTTATATCTCCATCTCTTTAGAATCCGGAAGATGCAACTTTGTATACATAAAAACTCTGTCACCCGTCTGCAGTATCATCTTTCCATTCGGAATCAATATCTTATTTCGTCTCTTCACAACTACGATGATAGATTGTCTGGAAATGTCTAAATCCTTAATTCGCACACCCACCCAAGGATTCTGTTTCTTCAACACTATCTCTTTTAGATTGATATGCTCATGATCCTCATATGGCTCAGCACCTAGTATAACCACGTCCTCATTTTGCAAAATCATGTCGCCTCTTGGAATAATAATTTCATCATAACGCTTAATAATCGCAATAATAATGCCCACCGGCAAATCCAAATCTGCCACACGCTTTCCGCACCAAATATCATTTGCTTCAATATGCACCTTAATGAATTGCATATCTGCCTCATAACCATATTCATTGCGTCTTTTAATAGAAGAATATTGGTCTACAAAGCCCGCAGAAATAATACCCGTAGGAATTGCAACCATTCCCACCCCAAGAAAGGATATCACAATACCAAACAACTTTCCCAAGGTAGTAATCGGATAAATATCTCCATATCCTACAGTTAACAGTGTAGAGGTTGCCCACCAGATACCGGAAAAAGCATTTGAAAACACCTCCGGCTGAGCCTCATGTTCTAAACTATACATACAAAGACTAGAACCAATCATCAGTATTAAAATAATAAAAACAGAAGAGACCAGCTGCTGTCTCTTACCATAAATAACCTCCCGAATAACACTTAACGAATCATGATAAGCATTAATTCGGAACAAACGGAAAATACGCACAATTCGAATCATACGGAATGCCACCGTTCCCGCTGGAAAAAACACAGGTAAATAGTATGGCACCACTGACAAGAAATCAATCACACCATTAAAGGATATCAAATATTTACCCAATGCCTTCCCTTCGTTATCCTCCGGAAACAGAAACTTGGCAGTTAAAATGCGCAAAATATAATCCACTGCAAAAAATGCCACCGTAACTTGCTCAATCAACAACAAAATCTCACCGTACTGCAAACGCATATTATCATATGTATGCATAATACTTGCAACCAAATTGATAATGATAGCAAATGCACCTAAAAAATCATATGCTCGACTGACATAGTCCAGATCATTTCCTACCTCTACAATTTCAAATATTCTTTTTCGCGTTTTATTCCATTTTTTGCTGCCTGCCATACGTAACTCCTTCCTCTTCATGTTTTTTTCTGCAATCAAAATAAACAAAGGAATCTATTGCATCTAAAATATCCTGAAAATCTTCTCTTGGCGCCAATTCCAGATACCGCCTTAATAATTCTGTCTCCTGTTCCTTGAATCGACCGTAAAAAATATCGAAAAGATTATGTCCACGCATATAGATTTTGAAGGTCTCAAAATTCTCCTTCAATTCATCTACTGTGTCTATATTCTTGCCCAACACTTCTATCAGATGTATGCCACTCTTAATCCGATACAAGTATTGCTGCCATTTTTCAAACAAAGTTTCCCAAAAGGCATCCACACTTTCTACCACGCCAATGTGTGCCATGATTTCAGAATTCAAAAAATAATTCTCGAAGGAGTAATATTTTAGTATTAACACATTCTGCCGTTCAACTATTGGTAACTTATCAATATCCTGTTTATTTCGTTCTGCGTAGTATTCGCAAAGCTGCTCTGCAAGAGCTTCCCTGTCTTTTCCATCGCCATCCCGAATCATCAAAAATTGATCTTTCAAATATAATTGATTCATATATTTTAAGTTGGCGTAGGTTTTGATATTGGTACAACTATTAGTAGTCACAATTGATATGCGGGACAGGTTCCCCTCTTCATCATGCACATCCGAATAATACTTTTCCAGCAATAGAGGAAATCTGGTTTTATCCTGCTTTCCTTCCACGATGAACACAAAATCCACATTCAAAAAGTCATTGGCACTGTACCCCAAATCATCCAAAATGTCATCAATATCTGCATTCTGTCTTGCCACAGAATAACCTTCGTCATCTAAAATCATCTGACAAATTTGCCCTCTTGTAAAATTCGCCACAATGTTAGGTGAATGCGTTGTAAATATCACTTGGTTCTTTTTTGACAATCGATACAAAATCTTACTGGCTGTCTTTTGTAAAGATGGATGCAAAAACAATTCCGGATACTCCACTACAATAATGCTCTGCATGCGCTTCTCATCTTCTATATAGGTTTCCAGCATTGATAACATATAAATACTGCGCATACCATTGCTCAAATTATCGATGCTATTTTCTCGCCTAAGCGCCTCGTGCCAAGCTTCTGCCTTAATAGAGAACATCTTATCCATATCATAAGAAAGCGAATAAACAATTTCCTCTACACCACCATTTTTATGATAGTTTGCATTCATTCTCTTAGAAAACTCATCGATATTTAACTGGTAAATCTTGTATTCCAGCAATTTTGCTGTCTCATGTAGTTGTAACTCCTCTGGCTTCTTCTGATTTATCAAGCCAATACAACTAAAGCAATGATTGCAATTCTTTGCTTTGTCAAACATACATGCATTAGAGCGCAGACAACTGAGATCTTCTGCCTTTTGGAATATTAACAAATCTTCCTGGAAAGATGTTAAATTTCTCGTAGTATCAATAAAATGCAGTTTTGGTAAAACACTTAAAATATAAGAATTGTGTTTCTGGCTGCCATCATCATATCGAATAGTACCATTACGATTCACGACGCAGGTAAACGACAATTGTCCTTCATGAAAGGATGGCAATTTGTCACAAAACTCCTGTTTCCACGCATCAAATCTCTTATAATTGCTGACCACACCACGTCCATGGAATTGTTGCAAATCCTCTTCCGTAATGGACAAAACGATATCAATCTCGATATTCTGTTTCTTCTCATTAAAATCCTGCTCTGCCACAGTATAGTGCCCCGTTACCACTCGTATGGCATCCAACACAGCAGTTTTTCCGGTGTTATTCTTACCCACCAAAATAAGGGAGTTCTCAACATCTTGAATCTCCAATTCACGAATCGATTTAAAATTGCGAATACATAAAGATTGAATTTGCATGATAACGCCCCCTTATTTGTAAATGCCTACAAATATTACATCTGCGACATTAATATTTCAATTGCTTTTTGTAACTGCACATCCTCATCATGTTCTAATACAGACTTCGTCTTAAGTTCATCCGGTAAATCAATAACTTCATTTGGTGTAATACCAATTTCATGAATATCATTTCCATTTGGTGTAAAATACTTACTTACAGTCAACTTCACACCGGAACCATCATCTAACGGATACAAACGCTGTACAATTCCCTTACCGTAGGTCTGTGTACCTACGATGGTTGCAGCACCTCTATCCTGCATAGCACCTGCATAAATCTCTGACGCACTAGCACTGTTACCATTTACCAAAACTGCCACCGGCAATTCAAATACATGCTTATTGGTAGACGCAAACTGATTTGTGATATTGCCATCCTTATCCTCTGTATAAACCAGCATACCTTCCGGCAACATATAATTTAACATATCAATAACAGCAGAAAGCAATCCACCCGGATTGTCGCGAAGGTCTACTACAAGACTTTCCATTCCCTGTGCTTCCAAATTCTCAATCGCAGCCACATACTGTGTTGCTGTTACATCATAGAAATCTGTAACCTGAATGTAACCAATATTGTCATCCAACATTTCATAGGTTACAGTAGGGTTCTCTACCTTTCTACGTTCAACAGTCATGCGAACATAATCGCCTACACTTTCACGGTATACCTCTAACTCTACAGTAGTACCTTCTTCTCCCTTAATCAATTCTACAACGTCACTGACTTCTTCACCATTAAACACAAAATCATCTACACCGGTAACCACATCACCCTTTAACACGCCAGCTTCTTCCGCCGGACTACCTGGAAATACTCTTGTCACCGTAATCGTCATAGTCTTCACATCCTGTGAAACCTGCACACCGATACCCACATACTCACCAGAAGTTTCCTGCTGTAATTCTGCAAATTCCTCTTTTGTATAATACACAGAATATGGGTCATCTAAACTCTCAAGCAAGCCCTTGTAAATGCCTTCCTCATAATCAGCCTCTTCTGTTCCAAAATAGAAGTTTTCATTGATTAATTCCTGAATATCTTCTACCTTGTCCTCCACATCATTCATAGAAAGCTCTTCTTTTTTCTCTGAACTTTCTGTAGATGTACCTGTCATAATCTTATCCTGTACAGTCTGCCAATTACAGCCTGTAAATAGTGTAGACATCACAGAAACTGCCAACAACATGCCTATTACTCTTTTTTTCATGCTTAATTCTCTCCTTATACTTCAAAGATTTATAAAAGCGAAAAAACAGGTCTGACGACCTGTTCTTTCAAATCGCTACTGCAAATAATTCAATGGGTCAACTGGAGTTCCGTTCTCACGAACTTCAAAATGCAAGTGAGGTCCACTACCAATTCCGGTATTACCGGAAAGTGCTACCTGCTCACCACGCTCAACCTTTTGTCCCACAGAAACTGTGATTTTGTTACAGTGCTGATATAAGGTAGTAAGTCCACCACCATGATTGACCATAACATAATAACCTCTTGCATAGTTATAACTAACGGCAATTACGGTTCCAGCCTCAGCAGCTACTACTGAATTACCAACCGGAACACCAATATCAATACCTTTATGATATGTGGATGCTCCCGGAATACCTGTATTACGAGGACCAAATTTTGAAGTAATTCGATGACTGGCAGGACAAGGCCAATTTAACTTGCCACCAGTATAGTAAATGGTTCCATCATCATTTCTGGCAGCCTCTTCAGCAGCCTTAATCTCCTCATCGTACTTCTCAACTTCTTCTTCGTATTTCTTTTCAATCGCAGCTTGTTCTGCAATACTTTCATTATACTTTGTAATCTGCTTTTTCTTCTGTGCCTGAGTTGCTTCTAAGGAAGCCTGCATTTCTTCATTCTGAACCTTTAATTCTTCCGCTGCATCCTTATCCGTCTTCAACTTCAATTCATCATCTGCAATCTTTCTACGGACTGCAATGAGATTCATCAACATATTATAATCATATGCAGAAATCTGTGTAACATACTCAGAACGATTCAAAATGCTAGACATAGAACTTGCCGAAAGCACAGCCCCCAGATAGTCCATCCTGCCATTCTCATACAAAAATTGAATACGTTTCTGCATTGCACTATACTGCTTTGCTTCGTTGTCCTTAGCCACAACAAGTTCTGCAGCCTTAATCTCTATCTGTTCTTCTAAAGAAGCAATCTCGTTGGATAACTCTTCAATAAATTCCGAAATCTCAGTAATCTGTCCATCTAATGCTTTTACTGCTTTTTCCAGACTCGCCTTATCCGCTTCCAACTCCTCAATCAGTTTTTTTACTTCATCACGCTTCTTTTCAGCATCTTCCTTTTTTTCTTCCAAGTCAGATGTGTCAACCGCCTTTACCGTAGTAGCAGGCATAGAAGTTGCAAGCATAACTGCTGCCATAAAAACTGCAAGAGCCTTAAAAAACTTCTTCATTTCATCATCTCCTATTAAACACGTAAATGCTTTCTTGTAGTAATGATACTACCTAAAAGACCAATACCTACACCGACAATCAAACATACCGGTGTCAATGTAGTAAATACTTCATCTGTAGACACAAAGGTTACCAAGGTGTTAATGATTGGAAATCTTGCAATCAGATAATCTACCACATTCTGATACATATATCGAAGCACAATGACTGGAATTGCAGAACCCACAAGACCAATAATCATACCTTCAACCATGAACGGTGCTCTGACAAAAAAGTCTGTGGCACCAATTAATTTCATGATACCAATCTCTTCCTTACGAACAGTAATACCAATGGTAATAGTGTTGGTAATCAAGAAAATAGCAACCAATAACAAAATTACAATAATCGCCAAAGAAGCAACACCAACCAATGAATTCAAACTGGTTAAACTATTAGCTACTGCTTCAGAACTCTTTACAGAACGAACCCCTGGTAATCCGGAAACAAACTTAACAAATGCTTCCTGTTTTGACACATCCTTTAACGTAATCTCATAAGATGCCGAATTCTCCAATGGATTGTCCTCACCAAAGGCCTCTGAAATATAAGAAGAATTCTCTTTACCATAAGTCTCTTCAATAAATGTAGCCCATGCATCATCTGCTGACACAAAGGCAATTGTATTCAATTCTTCACGATAACGAATCTCTTCACCAATGGCCTCTATCTGTTCCTGTGAGGCTCCTTCGTTAAAGAATACAGAAATCGAAACGTTCGCCTGTACTGTATTTACCGCCGATTGGAAATTCAACACAATCATGTAGAAAATGCCGAATAAGAACAGGCAGGCAACCATAGTACCTATGGAAGCCAATGAAAACATCAGGTTACGGCGGATATTTTTAATGCCCTGACTAAACGTATACCAAATCGTACTAATCTTCATCTATATACCCACCTTTTTTCTCGTCACTTGTTATCTTACCGTGTTTTACTGTAACTACTCGCTTCTGCATCATATTTACAATCTCACGGTTATGCGTTACCACTACCACTGTGGTTCCACGTTTATTGACATCCTCCAATAAATGCATGATATCCATTGAATTCTTAGGATCCAAGTTACCAGTTGGCTCATCTGCAAGTAAAATCTCAGGATTGTTCACCAAAGCTCTTGCAAGAGCAACTCTCTGCTGCTCACCACCGGATAACTCTTTAGGGTAACATTTGTACTTATTTGCCAAGCCAACCAATGTCAACATAGAAGGCACCTGTCTTCTGATATAACGGGTAGGTGTCTCAATTACTCTCTGTGCAAATGCTACATTCTCATAGATAGTTCTATCCTTCAACAAACGGAAATTCTGGAATACAACTCCCATCTTTCTACGTAGTTTAGGAATCTCTCTTCTCTTCATTTTTGAATAATCCTTACCAAGCACAGTAACCTTGCCTGATGTTGGATTCAATTCTTTCAGTAACAGTTTCATTAAGGTTGTCTTACCGGAACCACTGCTACCTACAATAAATACAAACTCACCCTTCTCAATATGCAAAGACACATCGTCCAGCGCAGTCACGCCAGTAGGATAAGTCACAGTTACATTCTCAAGCGCTAACATATTCACAGCGCTCCTTTCTCTAGTATTCTAATGACTCCATATATTTCATATACTTTACAACCATTAAAGCAATCTTAAATGTAATTGCATCTTCAAATACTCGCAAATCCAAACCTGTACTCTTCTGCAACTTATCTAAACGATACACAAGAGTATTCCTGTGAATATAAAGCTGTCTTGAAGTCTCAGACACATTCAAACTATTCTCGAAGAACTTGTTAATTGTCATTAATGTTTCTTCATCTAACTCATCTGGTGAACGGCCATCAAAAATTTCCTTGATGAACATCTTACACAGAGGAATTGGCAACTGATAAATCAAACGACCAATACCAAGATTGCTGTATGCAATAATGTTCTTATTGCTGTAGAAAATCTTGCCCACATCTAAAGCCATCTTAGCTTCCTTGTATGAACGGGATACTTCCTTAATCTCATTCACCATAGTACCATATGCAACATGCACACTAGCCATAGCTTCTGTATTCAGCATATCCACGATAACCTTTGCAGTCTTCTCCATATCGTCATAGGTCTCGTTCTGCTTAACTTCCTTCACCAGAATAATATTCTTCTCATCTACTGCTGTAATAAAATCCTTCGCTTTGCTGGCAAAGATATTACGAACAGTCTCTAACGCATTCGCATTGGTATCTTTCTCATTCTTAGTCTCAATGATAAATACAATTCTTCTCACATCTGTGTCAATATGCAACTTTTTTGCACGGTTGTAAATATCTACTAAAAGCAGATTGTCCAATAACAGATTCTTGATAAAGTTATCCTTATCAAAGCGTTCCTTGTATGCAACAAGCAAATTCTGCACCTGTAGGGTAGCCAGTTTTCCAATCATATATACATCATCAGCTTCTCCCTTTGCGATAATCACATATTCTAACTGATTATCATCAAATACCTTAAAAAACTGATATCCGTTCAAAACCTGACTCTCCGCCGGTGAATCCACAAATGCTAAGACAGCCTTCTCACACTCTGACGCCTCCCGTAGCGTAGTCGCCAAAATCTTGCCATCCGTATCCATTACACATAAATCTGTTCTGGTAATAGACTTAATCCCCTCTATTGTATCCTGCAATATCTGATTTGAAATCATGGTATACCTCCCTTTGTATCGCAGTCTTGCCTTCTCATATCTGTAACAAGCCCCACGCTTCTTGCATTTAAACAAAAAACCCTATGTTTTATTTTAATGCAAAAGAGAAAAAAATAAAAGAGGAAATACACAAAAAATTGTGTATTTCCTCTGAATTTTTTAAAATATTGACAATATATGGTGTTTTCACCAGATACTTCAGCCAATCACCACTAATTAGTTAGTGATAATCTGCTCTGTCTCCTTGTCAAATACATGAATCTTGCTTAAGTCAAATGCTAACTGAACTGTATCACCAGGTCTAGCTGTTGTACGAGCATTTACTCTAGCTGTGATATCGAACTGGTCAATTGTGAAGTATAAGTATACTTCAGCACCTAACATCTCGTAGATGTTGATTCTAGCATCGATAACTGATTCTGGAGAAGACTCGATGAATAACTGCTCATCATGGATATCCTCTGGACGGATACCTAAGATAACTTCCTTCTCAACATATCCCTTAGCTACTAACTCGTTAGCCTTAGAATCTGGAACCTTGATTGAGTGAGAACCGAACATTAATAAGATGTCTGTACCAGACTTAACAACCTTACACTCGATGAAGTTCATAGGTGGCATACCCATGAAACCAGCAACGAATAAGTTGCATGGGCTATCATATAAGTGCTGTGGTGTATCTACCTGCTGAATGATACCATCCTTCATAACTACGATTCTTGTACCAAGAGTCATAGCCTCTGTCTGGTCATGTGTTACGTAAATGATAGTTGTCTGTAATCTCTGATGTAACTTAGAAATCTCAACACGCATCTGAACACGAAGCTTAGCATCAAGGTTTGATAAAGGCTCGTCCATAAGGAATACCTTTGGCTCACGAACGATAGCACGACCCATAGCAACACGCTGTCTCTGACCACCAGATAAAGCCTTTGGCTTACGGTCTAATAAGTGCTCGATATCAAGAATCTTAGCAGCCTCATGTACCTGCTTGTCAATCTTCTCCTTTGGTACCTTCTTTAACTTAAGACCAAATGCCATGTTGTCATATACAGTCATATGAGGGTACAAAGCGTAGTTCTGGAATACCATCGCGATATCTCTATCCTTTGGCTCTACGTCGTTAACCATCTTGTCACCGATCCATAACTCACCTGAGCTGATGTCCTCAAGACCTGCGATCATACGAAGTGTTGTAGACTTACCACAACCTGAAGGACCTACGAAGATGATAAACTCTTTGTCTTCAACTTCAAGATTGAAATCTTTTACAGCGTTGAAGCCGTTTGAATAAATCTTGTAAATATTCTTAAGTGATAAACTAGCCATTTTAAATTTTCCTCCTTGGATTTCATTTTTTGACTATTGCTAGTTTACCTCATTTCCTCAAAAATGCCAATATTACTATTCCACAAAGAACCCAAAAAAACTTTGTTCATTTTGTCCATAGACAAAAGAATATTGGTAATTTAGCCCCATGAAAACACCAATTATAGTCTATTTTATCCAAAGTTTGGTCACTTTTGCTTAACATAATGAATGCTGCCTTCTCCTATGGCCTCCACCACATCCGAGACGATTGCAAATGCATGATTATCATGATTATTGATAATATCCTTCGCCTTTACCAATTCCTTATCCGCCACAATACAAAGCAACATGACTTTGTTTTTTCCTGTATACATACCGCGAATATCAATCCCTGTTACTCCCCGTTCCAGTTCTTGCATGATACTTTTCGCAATATCAGTACTTTTGTCAGAAATGACAAATAAAAGTTTTGCCCTACCGGTACCCATCAGCATTCTATCCGCAATAAAGGATTCCACATAAATGGCCACCAAGGCATATGCCAGATTTTCAATACCGAAGACAAACACACCTACCACAACCACAATGCCATTTAAAACTGCCATAATTCCCGGCATGGAAAACTGTCTGAAATATCGTTGCAATATTGTAGCCAACATATCGCTACCTCCAGTTGTGGCGCCTGCCACAAATACCAGACCCATACCAATTCCGGTCAGCACACCACCAATTACGATGTTAAAAAACATATCTTCTGGCAAAATATCTAATTCTGGCATGATACCTAAGAATATTGTAAATGCAACTGTTGCAACCGTTGTACGTATCAAAAAACGACGACCTTTTAACATGCCACCAAAAATAAACAAGGGGATATTCATAACCGCTGTTGTCAGCCAGAGTGGAACTCCTTCTGGCATCCGGTTAAATAATCCCCTTGTTACTTCTTTTATTATAATCGCTAATCCACTGAGCCCACCTACAACAACACCCCTTCTGTCGTAAATCGAGGTCACTGCGATAGCTGAAACCAATGCTCCAAACACAATGTAGCAATAATCAGTCATGGTTCTCCAGTGATTCTTCGTTTCCATTCTGTTCGTCCCTCCTACTATCCTTTACGCGCTTTTTAAACAAAGCACCTACTATGGTAGTATGGAGTTTTTTGAAGAAATTAACCACAGAAGTGAAAAATTTCTTTTCTAACGCACTTGCTTCCTCAGGAAGCGGAACCGGCGTCTCAATCATGTCATCTAACATACCCTGTCCACATATCAACAAGGATGCATTTATCAAATCCTGACATGATACAATCAATTCATTCTGCTTTTCTACACCAACATAGAAAAATAAAATGTCCGGTGCAATGGCATTAATGTCATTGGCTAACGTATGATAAATCTCTGCGCCATCTAACTCTTCTAATGCCTTACCATGAATCGATAAATATGGAAAGTCTGCATGAATGGAATCTGCAATACTCTGATATTTTTTTGTAGTACTGGTCACGAAATACAGTTCCTTGGATTCCTCTGCCGCACGTTTAAACAAAGCATCAAAATAATCTCTGTGCCAGAACACCTCTCGATATCCTTCCACAAGTTCTTTGATTCCCTGCTCCGTACTCAATCCTGCCGGTAACACATAATCACTTTCAGCAATCAAACGTGCACACTCTTCGTTCTCCGACGCAAGTGTACATGCTTTGGTACCAACAAAACGAATTGTATGCCTGCCTGTATCTTCCAGTAACTCTTGTGTTTTTACAAGCGCTTCCTCAGCACTGGCAAGCTCAATCGTGACACCCAATAAATTAACTTGTCCTTCCACGAAAAGAACCTCTCTTATTTACTGAACAATATTATCGTCTGTTCCAATAATGATAAAGATATCAATATCAGTTGTTGTAACTGTTGCATCTACAAGATTGTAACCTGAAGTCAAGTTACCTGTCTCCAAAGTAGCACCCTTAAATAAGCTCACTAAATCAGAACCATTGCCCTCTGACACTGCAAGCACCTTTGATGCTGCCAACTGTCCAATCTTATAATTACCTGCATATACCTTTGTATAGCCTGCTGCCTTTAACTTGTCTACCCAAGCACCTGCAAGACCTTTTTGTCCTGTACTGTTAAGCACAGCAATCTTTAAATCCTTAGAAGATACCGCTGGAGCCTCTGTCGCTGGCTCCTCTGAGGTTGGTTCCTCAGATGTAGCATCTGCAGGAGCTTCTGCTGTTGCATCCTGTGTGCTATCTGCACCTGTAGCATCCTCTGCTGTTGCATTCTCATCGTCCAACTGCTGCTGTAATGCATCCTCATCCATAGTAGATTCTGCCTTAGACTGATTGTTTGTATTGTTGCCTGTTGTTACAACCTTTACCAAAAAGAAGATTGCAAATCCAATAATCAGTAATCCAAGTACAATTACCAATGTTCTTAAAAATGCTTCTCCAAATAATCTTAATGCTTTATTATTCATCTGTATATCCTCCATAAAAATCTAAAAAACCTACCTGATTGCTCAAGCAAACAGGTCAACTATTTAAACCCATATTCTAATCGATTATAACAAAATCAATGTTTCATTTCAACCTCTTGTTTGTTATAATTGAAATAATCATCATGTGTGGAAAGGATTGTATATGATGCAAAAGACAGTTTTAATCACAGGTTGTTCCAGCGGAATTGGCAAAGCCACCGCATTACTACTCGGAAAAACATACAAAAGAATTGCCATTATGGGCTATCGAAATCCAGATAAATTAAACGAAGTAAAATCCCAATTGCAGGCAAGTGGAGTGGAATGTCTTTCAGCGTGTGGGGATATTTCTGACTATCAGTTTGTCAGTGATTTTGTAGAAGAAGTCATAGCTACTTGGGGACACATTGACATATTGATTAACAATGCCGGCATATCCTATGTGGGATTGCTGACAGACATGAATATTACGGACTGGCATCAGGTCATGGACACCAATGCCACACAGGTTTTCAATACCTGCCGTAACGTGGTGCCATACATGGTACATGAGAAATGTGGACAAATCATCAACGTCTCCTCTATGTGGGGAAATGTTGGCGCATCCTGTGAAGTAGCATATTCTGCCAGCAAGGGAGCAGTCAACGCCTTTACAAAAGCACTAGGCAAGGAACTGGCACCAAGTGGCATCTCCGTAAATGCCATCGCATTTGGTGTCATTGACACGCCTATGAATGACTGCTTTACCGCAGAAGAAAAAGCAGCCCTTGCAGAGGACATCCCAGCCGGAAGACTGGCATCTGCCGAAGAAGCGGCGCAATTTATACAAACGGTACTATCATCCCCATCATATCTCACAGGGCAAGTAATTACCTTTGATGGAGGGTACTTATAAGTAATATCAGTGTTTTTAACAGTCAGAGACAGGGGACACGCGTAACATCATCTCATTTTCTTGTTATAGAATATGTTAGTGCTTCTTGTGATATTATTCATGATACGCACACTGTCTGCGCAACACAGGGGTTCACATTAGATTCGGCGTGACGCTTGCGCTCGCCGAATCTAATGTGAACCCCTGTGTTGTGAGTTTGTGTGTATCATGTAAATAATCCGCAAGGAGCACTTTACTTATTCTTAACAAGGAAATGCAATGTTGTAAGGGTGTCCCCTGCCTCTGACTATCAAAGCACCTGATATTACTTATGATTACCTGTATAAAGTTGGTAATACTTGCCCTGTTCTTCTATCAGTTGGTCATGTGGTCCACGCTCGATAATACGACCATTTTCCATGACTATAATGCAATCGCTGTTGCGTACCGTAGACAGACGGTGAGCTATCACAAATGTGGTTCTGCCCTTCATCAATTTATCCATACCACCCTGCACAATTTTTTCTGTTCGGGTATCGATGGAGCTAGTTGCTTCATCTAGGATAAGCGCCGGAGGATCTGCTACTGCCGCTCTTGCGATGGCAAGAAGCTGTCTCTGACCTTGGCTTAAATTACCGCCGTCGCCGGTTAACATGGTGTTGTAGCCTTCTGGTAAACGTCTGATAAAACCATCTGCGTTGGCAAGTTTCGCAGCTGCAATTACTTCTTCATCTGTGGCATCTAAACGGCCATATCGGATATTCTCCATTACGGTATTGGTAAACAGGTGTGTATCCTGTAATACGATACCTAAGGAACGTCTTAAATCTGCCTTTTTTATCTTATTGACATTAATGCCATCATATCGAATCTTACCATCCTGAATGTCGTAAAAACGATTTATCAGATTGGTAATTGTCGTCTTTCCAGCACCAGTGGAACCAACAAAGGCTAATTTCTGTCCTGGTTCCGCAAACATCTCGATGTTATGCAGTACCATTTTTTCATCAGTATAGCCAAAGTCTACATCATCAAAATCTACCTTACCGGTAAGTTCAACGTAGGTTACCGTACCATCAGCCTGGTGCTCATGCTTCCAAGCCCAAAGACCTGTACGTTTATCTGTTTCTACCAATTCACCATTGATACGTTCTGCATTTACCAATGTAACATAGCCATCATCCATCTCTGGCTTTTCATCCAACAATTTGAAGATACGCTCTGCTCCGGCAAGTGCCATTACCACACTATTTAACTGCTGGCTTACCTGATTGATTGGCATGTTAAAACTCTTGTTGAAGGTTAGGAAACTGGCAAGACCACCTATAGTAAATCCACCAACGCCACCAAATGCCAATGCGCCACCAAACATGGCACAGAACACATAGCTTAAGTTACCAATCTGTGCATTGATTGGCATCAGAATATTAGCGAAGGTGTGGGCCTTATCTGCACTATCAAATAATGCTTCATTTAACTCATCAAAAGACGCCTTGCATTCCTCTTCATGGCAGAACACCTTAACTACCTTCTGTCCTTCTACCATTTCTTCGATAAAGCCGTTCATGGCACCAAGATTCTTCTGCTGCTCTGCAAAATAAGCACCACTTTTTCCTGCAAGTTTTCCTGTTGTAAGCAGGGTAACTCCCACCATCAAAAAGGTGAGAAGTGTCAATGGAATATTTAACATGAACATACACACAGTTACCGTTACAATGGTAATCAGACTGGATAAAAACTGTGGAATACTCTGACTAATCATCTGTCTCAAAGTATCAATGTCATTGGTATAGATAGACATGATATCGCCGTGTGCATGAGTATCAAAATACTTAATTGGCAGTTTTTGCATGTGGCTAAATAAATCATTTCGCATATTGCGAAGCACACCCTGTGTTACATAAACCATCATCTGGGACTGCACCAGCGAAGCAATAACACCTAACAAATAAAAGATACCAACCACTGCAATTCTATTTGCCAATGCAGAAAAATCAGGAGTATCGCTTTTCGTCAAAGGCACGATAAAATCATCAATCAAGGTCTGCATGAACATCGTTCCCTGTACAGAAGAAATCGCACTGACAACGATACAAACCAATACTGTAATGTAGTGTGGCAGATAGTCTTTTGTCACATATTTCATGACACGCTTAAACACTGCACCCGGATTCTCAATTCGTTTTCCCGGTGGCATCATTCTGCCTCGTTTGCCCATTGGCATCTGTCTTGGTTTTTGCTCTGCCATACTACTCGCCTCCTTTCTCATCAAAGTCGGCATTTCCGCCAATCTGAGATTCATATACATCTCGATAAATAGCGTTTGTCTCTAACAATTCATCATGCCTTCCGATACCATCAATCCGTCCATCTTCCATGACAATAATTCTGTCTGCGTGCTGCACACTCGAGATACGTTGTGCAATAATCAACTTTGTAGTATCTGGTATCTCCGTGGCAAATGCATGACGAATTTTTGCATCTGTCGCTGTATCTACTGCACTGGTGCTATCATCTAAAATCAATATCTTCGGTTTCTTTAACAACGCCCTGGCAATACAAAGTCGCTGCTTCTGTCCACCGGACACATTTGCACCACCCTGTTCAATGTGAGTGTTATACTTCTCCGGCATTTTCTGGATAAACTCGTCTGCACAGGCAAGCTTGCACGCATGCATGCACTCTTCTTCCGTTGCATCCTTGTTACCCCAACGAAGATTATCTAAAACGCTGCCACTGAACAGCACATTTTTCTGTAATACAACCGCTACCTCATTACGAAGCGTTTCTATGTCATAATCACGAACGTTGACACCGCCTACAAACAACTCACCCTCTGTCACATCATAAAGACGGCTGATGAGATTGACTAAGCTGGATTTGGAACTGCCGGTACCACCAATAATTCCGATAGTCTCCCCGGATTTGATAGATAAATTGATATCCTCCAGCACTTTACCTTCACTGCCGGAATGATACTGAAACGCAACATTTTTAAACTCGATAGAACCATCCAAAACCTCGTAAATAGGATTATCCGGATTCACGATATCAGCCTGTTCTTCAAGCACTTCTGCAATACGTCTTGCACTGGCCATACTCATGGTAACCATTACAAAAATCATAGAGAGCATCATTAAGCTCATTAAAATATTCATGCAGTAGGTAAGCAGACTCATCAAATCGCCAGTCTGCATGTCTCCGGCAACAATCATCTTTGCACCAATCCAACTGATTGCCATAATACAGGAATACACTGTCAAATTCATAATCGGCGCATTGAAGGATACAATTCTTTCAGCATTCACAAACATTTTATAGACATTGCCACTGGCAGTCTTAAATTTTTCCGTCTCATAATCCTCACGAACAAATGCCTTTACCACACGCATGCCAATGATATTTTCCTGCACGCTGGCATTTAAATCATCATACTTTTTAAACACCTGATTGAAATATTTCATAGCACGGGTTGCGATAAAGAAAATCACGATGCCAAGCAGGAACACGGCAACCAGATAAACGCTTGCCAACTTTGCATTGATAGAAAAAGCCATTACCATAGCAACAATCAAACTTGCCGGTGCTCTCATACACATACGAAGCAACATCTGGTATGCCATCTGCATATTCGATACATCTGTGGTTAAACGTGTAACCAAACCAGCAGTACTGAACTTATCAATATTGGCAAAAGAAAATGTCTGAATGTTGTCATACATGGCCTTTCGCAGATTTTTGGCAAAGCCAGTAGAAGCCCTTGCTCCATATTTTCCACCAAGCACACCTGTAATTAGTGATAAAATTGCCACTACCACCATAATGGCACCCACCATGTAAATGTGCCCAAGGTCTCCCTTTTCCACACCATCGTCAATAATCGATGCCATCAAAAGCGGAAGCATCATTTCCAGGATAACTTCGCCTATCATGAAAATTGGTGTCAAAATAGAAGCCGTCTTATACTCCTTCACTTGACTAAAAATGGTTTTTAACATAAAAACACTCCTAACTATTTGTGTTGCAATTTATGGATACAACGACTCCAACCTGTTAAAAGTTCCTGTCGTTTTTCCTCTGTCATAATTGGAGTAAATACCTTATCTGTGGCATTTTGCTCCTGAATCTCAGCGAGACTTTCGAAATATCCCACTGCCAATCCCGCAAGATACGCCGCACCTAATGCGGTAGTCTCAATCACCTTCGGACGTACAATATCCGCATGTAAAATATCAGATTGGAACTGAAGCAAGAAATTATTAGCACTAGCCCCACCATCTACTCGCAAAGAATCTAAAGAAATGCCCGCATCCTCTTCCATGGCCGCAAGCACATCCTGTACCTGATATGCCAATGACTCCAAAGTTGCACGGACAATGTGTTTTCTGTTGGCACCTCTGGAAAGACCAAAGATAGCACCTCTTGCATAAGAATCCCAATATGGTGCCCCAAGTCCCGTAAATGCAGGAACCACATACACACCATTGCTATCCGGTACGGAATTCGCAATCTCTTCTGTCTCAGCCGCATGCTCAATCAACTTCAATTCATCCCGAAGCCATTGAATGGCTGCTCCGGCCACAAAGACACTACCTTCATAGGCATACTGCACCTTACCATCCAAACCAACAGCAATGGTGGTAACTAAGCCATTATTCGAAATCTTCGGTGTCTCTCCGATATTCATTAACAAAAAGCAACCGGTACCATAAGTATTCTTTGCCTGCCCAGGCTCAAAACAACACTGTCCAAATAACGCTGCCTGCTGGTCTCCTGCCACTCCTGCAATCGGTACCTCTCCACCAAAAATAGTGGCATCTGTATATCCATACACATAAGAGGAATCATGCACCTCAGGCAACATGTTTGCAGGAATATGGAATTTCTCCAACAGTTCTTTATCCCACTCTAAACTATGTATATTAAATAACATGGTTCTGGATGCATTTGTCACATCCGTTGCATGCACTTTTCCCTTTGTCAATTTATACATCAGCCATGTATCCACTGTACCAAACAAAAGCTGACCCGCTTCTGCCTTTTCTCTAGCTCCGTCTACATGGTCCAATATCCATGCCAATTTTGTAGCAGAAAAATAAGGGTCTGCAATCAAACCTGTTTTTTCCAAAATTGTCTTATCATACCCCTCTGCCTTTAATGCCTCGATGACATCTGCGGTTCTTCTACACTGCCATACAATAGCACGATATACCGGTTCCCCTGTCACCTTATCCCACACAATGGTAGTTTCCCGTTGATTGGTAATGCCAATCGCCGCAACGTCAGTTGGTGACAAATTCAGTTTCGCCATGGCCTCTGTCAGCACGCCAAGCTGAGTTGCCCAAATCTCGTTGGCATCCTGTTCTACCCAACCATTCTCCGGATAAAACTGTGTAAACTCCCGCTGTGTAACAGTAATAATCTCTCCCTGCTTATTAAACACAATACATCTGGAACTGGTAGTTCCCTGATCTAAAGCAATAATATATTTTCCCAATGTACCTTCCCCCTATTATTATCATAAAAAGTGCTGCACACAATGAAACATTGCGTACAGCACATTATACACCATTATAAAAACAACCTCTAGGGGGTAAACCCTAAAACTTTTATAAAGAAATATTATTTTTGCTCCTGCCACCATAGTTGAAACATAAGCAAATTATAAAGAATCTGCCCTGCCTGAAATTCCTTTACCGGATTCTCATAAAAGCGCTTCAACAAATAATAAACGCCTGCCGGATTCAGCACACTGTCAGACATTAGTTTATCCATACTAAAAGTATCTAACAAAAACTCCTTCCATTCTGCCTGCATCCATGTTAACACTGGTGGCACAAAGGTTTCTTTTTCGCGATTCCAAACATACGATGGCAACCAATCCTTTGCCACTTCTCTTAAAATGTATTTTGGCATACCATCCTTGATTTTCAATTCGGTTGGAATCGACATTGCACATGTCATAAGCCTCTCTGTCAGAAATGGAGTCCGTATTTCCTTGCTCCAACAATTAGAAAATGCAGAGATATATTTTTGAATCTGATTTGGTAGCGGATCACTTAGATAATACTGCAAACTTGCTTCTGTCAATCCACCTACATCCTGTGTCCAAAACTTCTTTGTATATTCGGCAATACTCATTTTCCCATCCAGGTATTCCTCGTTTACGAGCATTTTTAACAAGTTATCATCCAAATTCAAATGCTTCACCAATACAGAATAAGGATTGTCCTTTGCCTCTAAAATCATAGCATGTAAATGCTGTGGTTCAAACGGTGCATTTTGCAAAAATTCTTCTGAAACAACACCCTGTTCCTTTAAAAGCCTCACGCCCTGTTCTACAAAGTATGCCATTTGGTGTAATGGATACCCCATGAAGAGTTCATCCGCACCATCTCCTGTGAACACTACTTGTTCAGGAATATACTTTAGCATCCAATATAGGGATACGCCTCCGGCAAAGGGTTCATTGAAGCATTTCACAATGTCTGTCAAACTCTCTAATGCCTGCTCACCGGAAATAGAAATCACTTCGTGGGAACAGCCTAACTCATCAGCAAATCGTTTTGCAATCATGGAGTCCTCATTTTTCATCTCCGCACCCGCACATTGGCATTCGTATCGCAATGAATATGTCGGAAGGGTATGTCCTAGTTTTTTCGCCATTGCTAGCAGGATAGATGAATCCAAACCACCACTTAGAAGCATGGCAGAATTAGGACATAGTAAAGCGGACATGGTCTGCTCTAGATTCTGCTTCAATATGTCTATGCATGTCTTTTCGTTCCAGCCATTTTGCTTGTCTAAACAAGAAAAACTTGCATCTAATTTTGACAATGCACTACTCACATGATTTGTTGCAAAATAGGAAGGTGTTACGTTATGTAATTTCTTTTCGTAATTCTCAAATAATATCAATGTGTCCTCCTATTCTTTATTCAAGCACAAGTGTTTTATTCATGAGCAATGTATCAATAAGCCGTTTGTATTTTCCTATTCCATAATCTTCTACAATACTTGTCACTCTTGCACCTGCATCCTTAGAGGACGCACCACACAAAAAGATTCTCTCATCATCTGTACCATAATCAAGAACAATAAATCTATCATGACAAATACCACCAGTCTTCTTTAATCTCATTTTGACCGATGGATATTCAGTACAAAAATCCTTATACTCGATACGATGTAATTTTCTGCCAACATTATCACTAAAAACCGTTATATCCACACCTACAGGAGCATTTTTCAAAAGCACTAACGTGCGCAAACCGATATAATTATCCACCACATAAATGCTTTTCTTTGCTTGCATATATATTTCCGAATATGCCAAATCAGCAGAACAATACTTAGTGTTAAACATCAACCAACCATTATCTTCGTCATCTACAAAACTATTCATCATATCAGCCAAATCCGACTTAGTAACAACATCACTAAGTTGATTCATTACATCACTCATTTGTTTTTCAACAGTGTCAATATCTGATTTTAATTTTGAAATATCATGTGCATTTTCCATTGTTTTCATGGAAAGTTGAATATATTCCCGCTGCCCAATTAGTTCACGATTATCAATGATATAATCCTTCATCTTCTTAAATGTACGAACCAGAGCTCTACTTTGTTTTATTGCAAGTTCTCCCCGAAGCACTGTCATTAGCATATAAATGCCTTGTTCTGTAAAAACATATGGATTGTATTTCACATGCTTACCTCTTCCTTCACCTCTGTTTAAGGTGCAATTTTTGCACCTTAAAAGTTCAGCAAGTTCTTCGTCCGTAAGTTGAAACATAAAATCATCGCCTTCAAATTTTGCCACATTATTTTTTACTTGTCGATTAAAATTCTTTGTTTCATATCCATATATTTCTGCAAGTTCAAAATCTAACATAACCTTATAACCACGTATGTTATATATCTTGTTATGTAACGTTTCCTCTGAAACAATTGCAATATCTGTATTTTCAGTCATAACAAGCCCCCATAATCCATTTTGTATATTTTTTTTATATTTTTATACAATTACAGATTATCACCTTAACTATGGCTAGTCAACCCATTTTAGTTTTTTCTTCAAAACTGCCACCCATGCCACAATGGTCCACTTCCGGCACCCAAATCCAAATCAGCCGCCAATGCACCTGAAATATAAGCCTTTGCTTCCTTCACACTCTCTAAAAGCGACAGACCTTTTGCCAAGCCACAGGCAATGGCAGAACTCAAGGTACAACCAGTTCCATGGGTATTCGGATTCTCAATTCGGTCACCTGCAATCCATTCACAGATACCATCGCCATACAACAAATCATTGGCATCATTGATACTATGACCGCCCTTCATCAAAACTGCCTTTACATGATACTGTTCACAAATCATTTTCGCTGCCTGCTCCATATCCTGTTTGGATTGGATGGACATTCCTGTTAGCACCTCTGCCTCTGGAATATTTGGTGTGATGATAGTTGCCAATGGAAATAGCACCTGCAATAAACTGTCCACCGCATCATCAGAAAGCAACTTACTACCACTGGTGGATACCATGACAGGGTCAACCACAACGTTTTTTGCCTCGTACTTTTTAAGACTATCTCCAATGACTGCTATCAATTCCTTTTGAGACACCATTCCAATTTTTACCGCTTGGGGCGGAATATCCTGAAAGCAGCAATCAAGCTGTTTTTCCAGCATTTCCGGTGTGCAATCTAAAATGCCATACACCCCAGTTGTATTCTGTGCAGTTAATGCGGTAATGGCACTCATGCCATACACGCTCAAGGCACTCATGGTTTTTAAATCTGCCTGAATGCCTGCACCACCACTACTGTCTGAACCTGCTATCGTTATCACTACCGGTTTCTTCATCTATATATTTCCTTTCATCTTACCCAAAAATGTAGCAACATCCTCCGTTGCCACTTCTTCATAACTCATCAAATATCTATCTGCCAACACCACCATATTTTTTCTATCCCTGTCGCTATGCACATCATACACACCAACTGCATAGAAGCCGGCAGCCTTTGCGGTTCTAATGCCTTCCACAATATCCTCAAACACAACACATTCTTCCGGCTTTAGTCCCAAGGCATCTGCTGCCATCTGATATACTTTTGGTGATTTCTTATCTGCTCCTGCCTGTCTTGTGGTAACAGCAATCTCAAATAAATCACACAAATCATGGTGTTGCAAGCATGGCACAAACAATCTCTCCAAAGAAGATGTGGCTACCGCTAATTTGATTCCCGCCGTCTTACATTTTAAAAGGAACTCTTTTGCACACGGCTTTAATTCCACCTTGTTGGCGTAATCATATTCCGCCATACGAAGCCATTCTTCTTCAATTTCCTCCGGAGACTCTGGAAATCCAAAACGTTCCTTTGTATAGATTGCGGCATTTAAAAATCCCATAGGTGTAATTGCCTCCAAATAATCATCCGGCACCGCAAGTCCACGTTTCCCAAGAAACTCAATGTCAATATTTCTCCAGACCTCCATAGAATCCAAAATGGTTCCATCCAAGTCAAAAATCATTCCCTTAATCATGTAACACTCCTACTTTCTATTCCCGAAATGCAGTAATCAAATCCTTTACAGCCTGCTTCACATCCTGAGCTGCCATCACAGCCGAAACCACAGCCAAGCCATCAATTCCATAGCCCTTGAACTGTTCCAAAGTCTGCATATTGATACCGCCAATCACCACAATCGGCACCGATACCGCTTCTCTGATACGCTTTAATTCTTCTATGGTAACGATCTTAGCATCGTCCTTTGTATTGGTTGCAAACATGGCGCCAACGCCAAGATAATCTGCGCCATCAGCCACTGCCTGCACCGCTTCCTCCACCGTGGTAGCAGACACACCTAGAAGCATATCCGGCCCTATCATCTCTCGCACCATTTTTGCCGGAATATCACGCTGTCCCACATGTACACCGTCAGCACCAACAGCCAACGCCACATCTATTCTGTCATTGATAATCAGTGGCACCTGATACTTCTCTGTTATCTGCTTTACGCTTTCTGCCATTCGCACAAAGTCACCGGCATCCATATCCTTTTCACGTAGCTGAATCACTCCTGTACCGCCAAGAATCGCCTGCTCCACAGCCTCCTCAATGGTGGCAGAAGACATCAACCCTCTATCAGTACAAAGATATAATGAATAATCTATGTTCTCTTTTTGAATCATATTACAGTTCCTCAATCTTTCCCATCTGTTCATAGGTATTTTCGCACATTTGACTGAGAGCGTCAATCAACGCCATATGAAAACTGCCAGTACCAATGCTACCTGCCTTCTCAAATGCGATTTCACCTGCAATACCTGTTGCTGCAATTGCCGCTGTGGCTGCAAGCACTGTATCCTCAACCGTTGCCACAAATGCGCCCACCAAGCCACTAGTGATACAACCGGTTCCTGTTACCTTCGAAAGCATTGGATGTCCGTTATGCACCTGCATCACTCTGTCGCCATCAGAAATGGTATCCACAGCACCGGTAATGGCTGCCACACAACCAAATTGTTTTGCCACGGTCTTTGCAACAGCAACCGGGTCCTTATCCAAATCTGCGTCAGAACTATCTACACCTTTGGTGGACACCTCTAATCCAGCCACAAAGGACACCTCAGACAAATTACCGCGAATGACTGTCATTTTCACTTCATTGAGCAACTGTTTGGTTGTCTCATTTCGGTAATTGGAAGCCCCTGCACCAACCGGATCAAATACAACTGGAATGCCCAATTCATTTGCCTTTTTACCAGCCAATATCATGGACGAGGTGGTGCGCTCATTTAAAGTACCGATGTTAATCACCAGTGCCTTAGAAATGGAAACAATATCCTCCACATCATGACAATCATCTGACATAATCGGCGATGCTCCAATCGCCAGCAATGCATTGGCAACGTCATTCACCGTTACATAATTGGTCATACAATGTACCAATGGAATCTGTTCCCTCACTTTTGTTACTACTTTTCCTGCTTCTGTTTTCATGTTATTCCTCCTAACAAATTTGTTTTTATTCCACATTTTGCCAAAAGAAACGGAGCCATCTGCTGTTAAGCAGAAAGCTCCTGAAAATAGAATATCTTGACCATCAATTTCTAATCTACTTTTGCTCCCTACCACAGTGTTAACTGACAGGTTCAAAGGGTCAGGTTTTAACCTTCTCAACAAATATGTTCCCCTGCAAAATATGAAATTGGTGTTAGTATACCATATGAACGAGGTTCCCGCAAGCCACGAGGGTGGTTTGGTCGATGGCAAGTTCCACGAATGGCAAGATAGGACAAGCTATGCTGTTGTTTTTGTCTACTTAATAATTAGTTTTTTAGGTTTAGTAGGTATAAGATATACCATAATCTAAAGCTGACGATGTTACATTATGTAAAAACACTTTGTAATAACCTGATGAAGATACGGCATAAGTAGTAGTTGTTGTCCCCGTCTTGGTTACCTTTCGCTCAGAACCACTCGGTTGTAAAATCCCAACACTATATTTTGCACCAGAAACCCTAGGTGCCACAACTATCGTTATCGAATCTCCTGCTTCAATATAAAATGACGATGAATACTTTTTTTGACCGGCCACCATATACCAACTTAACGTATCTACACTATATGTGCTAGCCTGATTATTTACTCTATTGATTTCCATAGCCTTAGCTTGAATATTTAATGAAACTAACAGCACTATTGCCAGCACAATCGATAAATTTAATTTATAGTTTCTTCTCACAACAAAACTCCTTTACTCTACTATTTTACCTATCAATAAACCGATATCATAATTTATATTATTATCATCTGTATTATATAGTATAATTTGATAATTCCCTTCTTGCCTTGTCTCTATTACAATATCCTCATTACTTTCGATTGTTTGACTTTTATAAACACAGCCATCCTTTATAAGCAATATAATTAATCGACTATTTGCATTTATGGAATTACCAATGATCATAGCCTGTTCGTTATGTAACACTTCAAATATTTCACTTGTATGAATTTCTTTTCCTTTAAGCATTCCATTTTTAATTGAAAACACTTCATCATCCGATGTATTTAACCACTCCAGCATCTTTGCATTCTTCAAGTCCACGCCTTCCAAGCCTAACTCTTGCAAATCCAGTTCTACCTCAGTAGACACCTCCTCATTTGGCACGTCTTCCTTCACATCTTGATGGAAGAAATCAAATGCCTTCGCATAGCCAAAGTTCATTATAGCAATAAATCCGGTAATTAAGCAACCTAAAAATATAAGTTTAGCAAAAGTTCTTCTTTTCACAGGCTTATCCGTCGTCACATCTCTGTCTGAATAGCGCTCAAAACATGCGATTCTGAACACCAGATTATTGCCCTTCTTTGTCAGTTCAGAAATATTATGAAACTGATACTTCTGCTTCTTTTTCGCCATCAGAAGGTTGAGAATTAAATTGAAATATCCATATGTATCTACTACTCTTTCACATACAGCGATATCACAGGTTGTTTCACTGTAATTGTTATAGTCTGTTCTGATGCTTTTCCACAACCATGGGATTGGCAACAAAATGCTCATGAGACATAAGAAGTCTTTGTATAACAAATCCTTGTGCACAATATGATTTAACTCATGTAAAATCATGACCTCCAAGTCTTCCTCTGCACAGGTATCCTCCGGAATCCAAATCTTATATCCAAACAGTCTGAATACCATCGGACTCTTAACCTGTTCGTTGACATAGATTTCGATGCGCTTTTTCACGCCAAATTCTGTTTTGATGCGTTTCAAAAGCAGACTTAACACCTTTGATGGTTCGCTATAACGATGTAAATATCTTAAACGGATTTTCTCACGGATTGGACCGATTGCAGAAATGACGGTTGCCACCAGCCAAAGGATAGCAATACCGTATACCAGCCATTCTTTTCCCTGTATCGCTGGCGAAATATAACTGAAAGAATATTCGTAGACAGTTCCTCTTAGGAACGGAATTATCAGATTATGTAATAATAGAAAATAACGATTGAGTAAGTAAAGACCTACTACAGGTATGAGTAGAATAACTATCTTCAACGACCAATATGAAATATGCGGATGGTTTCGCAATTTTTTACTTACGAGTTTCCATACCGCATATAACATGGTCGCTGCGACGATAGTTAATGTGCCACACCATATAAAATTATATAGATAGTCGTATATCATTTGTTCGTTCACCACGTCGCATCCCCCACGTCAAAGTAAGCCTTTATTTTTTCTTCATGGCCTTTAACTTTTTCTGAATCTCTTTGTATTCATCCTCGGTGATGTCCATAGCGTCAAACATGTCGCAAACGTACTGTAAACGATTGCTCTTATTCCAGAAATCAACTTCCTTCTCTACATACTCTTTTCTGTAGGTTGCCTCGTCGATGATAACAGTATAGTAGAAGTTACGACCTTCCTTGTACATCTCGATGAAGCCTTTGATTACCAAGTGTGAAAGGTATGCTGTTACTGTCTGAGGCTTCCATCCTCTATCATAAACATCATTGGCAGCTGCCAATACATCCTTCAACACTAAGTCCTCGTCTGCATCCCAGAAAATTTTCATTACTGTGCGTTCTGCTGCTGTCAATCTTGGTTTTATCATTGTTATTCCTCCTTAAATATATATAGAATCATTTACGCATTCTTTTCACCACGAATTAACCATGGTGCAGGCTGTGCTGTAAATGTACTATTCTTGTTCATCTTTGAAATGTTAATCTGAAGCATCTCTGTAATCTCTAATCCACATCTTTCGAAAATATTCTTCATATCAGCCATCACATTCAATTCTAATGTGTACACGATAATCTGAATATCCGGATTCTTCTTCTGGAGATTCAAAATATCCTGCTCCAAAGTCTTGCTGGCTACCACAAATGCAAGTCTAGGTGTTGGAAGCGGTGCTAATGTCTCTTCCTTTAAATCACCGATAATCTCAACATTATGTACGCCAAACTTTGCAACATTGTCATACATGGCATTCATAGAACCCTTATCCGGCTCCACTGCAATGATGGTTCCATCACTGGCCATAATCGCTGCCTCAATAACGATACTCTCACCACTGACAATACAAATGGTATCCTGAATATCACAGGCAATCATACTCATAATCACTGCACGAATCTCATGTCCTACATAGTGAACAGAACCTCTTGAGAAAAACTCGTTCTTAATACCAAAACGAGAAGCTTCTCTTGTATGCTCATTGATGATGAAGATAACAGTTGGTTCTGTAATCTCGTAATTCATAACTGCCTGAACCTGTGTTTCTTTGATGTCATCATTTACCTGAGTACCTTTTCCAATCCACACGCCAAGCTCACCGTATCCGGCTTCCCAAAGCTCGTAGAACAAATCCTTACGTGTCGCATCTGCAAAAATCATAATGCGTTTGTGTGTTTCGATGGTTGGGAGTACATTTTTCTTCTTGCCACAAGTATTGATAAATTTGATTTTTTCCGGGCTAACCTCCATCTTGTCCGCGAAGTATCCCACCCATGCTAAAATCTCTGAAGTCTCGTAAATCTTGCTATTTTCCATGATGTAACCTCCTTATAGCATTTATTTATATTACTGCATGACCCTCAATCTGCAGTTTACATCATCTTTGCTTTTCTTAGCATCCAAGCTGTAATACCACATACCAAAAGTGTAATACCACAGATAATCAAGAAACCTGATTGCCAAGAGGCAAATGGCATACCTGCCGCATTTACATTCATACCATATAGGCCCGAAATGATAGTCGGAATAGACATAACAATGGTAATGGAAGCCAAGTACTTCATGGTGTTATTCAAGCGGTTATCCAACACCGCCGACATCAGTTCTCTAGTACCATTGATAATATCCCTGTAAATCTGGGTCATCTCGATAGCCTGCTTGTTCTCAACTCGAACATCCTCCAGAAGCTCCTGGTCTTCCGGATACTGTTCAATTCGCTCGTATCTATTGAGTCGCTCCAATACTGCGCCATTGCCTCGCAGTGAGGTAGCAAAGTATACCAGGTTGGATTCTAACTCGTGCAAATAAATCAAATCCACGTCCTTTGTCTCTTCATTGATACGAGACTCAATCTGCATACGCTGACGGTTAATATTACGAAGGTACATCTGATAGGTTATACAACAGCGATACAAAATCTGATACAAGAAACGCATTCTTTTCTTTGTGCTAAAATCACGCACTGTATTCTTCACAAAATAATTTAGAATCGGGGTTTCCTGTGCACATACCGTAATGATATGTCCCTGTGTCAAGATAATGCCTAACGGAAATGTTGTATATGCCGCTGTATTATTACGCACCTCTGAAAGAGGGATATCCACCAATATCAATGTATAATTGTCTTCTAAGCTGACACGTGCACTCTCTTCATCATCCAGTGCGGCTCTGACATCCGCCGGGTCCAACTGAAAACGTTCTGCAACTGCATTAATCTCCTCCAAAGTTGGCTGGGTCATACGGATCCAAGTACCCTCTTCATATTCATGAAATTCTTTTATCACGTTGTCATCTGTTCTGTAAATGTTAATCATGGCATTTACCTTCCCATACTGTTTTTATTCTATTCAGTCCGAAGGCTGGATAATTGTACGCATAACTACTAATAGTATAACCGATTATTCCCAATTTGGCTATGTATTTTTTGCGTTATATTAAAAAAGAGTCGCTTGCGACTTTTTCGCGCCTGAGCGGAATTGCAAGGCAACATAAAAAATCGGGCTATTTCAGTTATCTGAAACAACCCGAATATGGGGGGCAATCTTATTTGTCATCATAATAATGCGAAATCGTTGCCAATTCTATCACAAAATGGTATGATTTTATAACAATATTCCATTTTAAGGAGTGAAATAGATGGAACAGGGACTTGCCCTTAATCAAAATTTATCAGAAAATCTAGACTATAATATCCCGGCTCTCCCGGTCAAGGCTCGCTATGGCGACCAAAGTCCTTATGCGAACGGAAAAGCACCTTGTCACTGGCACAGCGACATCGAATGCATTTACATGTTGGAAGGCACTTTGAACTATTATGTAAATGACCAGGCTTATGTACTGCATCCTGGAGAAGGCATTTTTGTAAATGCCAACCGATTGCATTTTAATGAATCCAAGGGTAGCATAGATCCAAAATACCTAGTGTTGGTTATGAACCCATCCTGTCTTGCTATCAATCCAAAGATTGAAACCCAATTTATCAACCCTGTCATTTACAGTGATGCGGCAGACGCTATTTTGTTAAAGCCAGAGGGCTGGCAAAAACAGGCATTGGAGCTGATTCAAAAAATAGTTGTGGATATGCAACCAGAATCCAATGTAAATCCACTGAATGTGCTAAGCACCATGTTTGATTTTTGGAATTTGCTATATCAAGATGCTATCACAAGAGAACGCACCAATTCCTCTGTTGTAAAGCTGGACGCATTAAAGGATATGATAACCTTTGTACAGTTGAATTATCGCGAAAAAATCACTCTAGATGAAATTGCAGAAGCCGGCATGATGTGTAAGAGCAAATGCTGTCAGCTTTTCAAAACAAATTTAAGACAGTCACCGATGACATACTTAACCGCATATCGCATTCGTACCAGTCTGCCACTGCTTACCGGCACCACAGACAGCATCACCGACATCGCCCTTGCCTGCGGATTTAACAGCGGAAGCTATTATACCGAGACGTTTCAAAAGGTTATGGGGATGACGCCAAAGGCTTATAGAAAGCAAAACACAGCAGAGAATTAATTCTGCTGTGTTTTTATATTTTGTATCACATCTGATAGCTGTTTTGCCCGCACTTCCAAACTATGTCGTTCTGCCACTTTCTTCTGACCTTGCTTTGCCAACTCCTGTAATCTAGCCTTATCCTCTAGACCATAAGCAATCAACTCTGGAACCTGTTCCATGTGTTGTAAATCATACACTAGGATATCCTGCTTGTGCACAAACTCCTCTTCCAGCATTTGACTGGTGTCAGTCACCATCGCCGCTCCTGCGTGCATTGCCGTAAATACACGGTCATGAATACCGGCTTTGAACCAAGGCATAATATTCAGACATATGTTAGCATGCTGCATCAGTTCCGGTGTTTTGTGAAATGGTATCATATCGTGAACATCTAGATATTTCGCATTTGGAGATTCATAAAACTCCCACTGCCCACCATACACAGTCAGTGTTCTGCCATCCTGCAACACGGATTCCACCAATTTTTCTCGATAATAAGACTTAATATACATGTCCACCAGAAAGAACGTATACAATCGATCTCGCATCATAATGGATGCTTCATCAAAACCTAAGTCCTTCGCAAGTTTCAACACTGCCTCTTCCTGCGTCAACGAAGGATTCTCCAGCAGAATGTCTATGAGCATTTTCATCTCGTCTGAAAATGGCTTATCAAAACTATTTATCTTGTGCAACATATCATTTGCCGGTGTATAAGTTCCGGTAAATAAAACGTCAATATCCCTTTTCGCATCTGCCTGTGCAACTGGTAACGCAAACAGCGGCAAGGTTGACACTGACTGTATGTGAGGATAATATTTTCGGATATACTCCTCATGGTCATAATCCAAACAAATGACATGAAAGTTCTTCAGCGGCGATTTTAATTGCTTATTATGATACAAAGGATGGTCCAAAATGTAGTCAATAAAAGGGCCATCAATTCCATCCAAAAACAACGTATCCTCATCGGTATCCAAATTCGGAAGCAACGAATTAAAATCTATCACCGCATCAAAATGCTGTCCTACATATCGCTCCATCTCCGTAATGGGTTCCTCAGCAGTAGAAAAATACTCTACCTCGTAGCCCAGTTGCTCCAATGCCTTTCCGTAAAGGTCTGCCAATTGAAAGGTGGAATCATAACAGACTGATTTAATTTTCAACATGAGTATTCTTCCAATGGACATCTATTTTCTCCGTTCGCAAAAGCAATTATCTAATAGCTTAACAACAATGCAAAATCCTTATTCTCTTCTGAAAGCTGGAACACCATTGCCTGGATTCCCTTCTCCAGTAAATTCGCTTCCACATCCACAGTAAGCTCGTACATTTTTCCTTCTTCTGTCTCTACGCTTACCACCTGTAAATCTGTGACATTTACACCGTAATCGGCAATCATGGTAAGAGCCGTAGCAAAGGTTCCGCTCTTATCGATACACTTAAAACTAAACTTCAAATGCTGATGCTCCGGTAATACCAAAAATGCTGCCGATTCCTCCGATGCATCACTGGTAATTTCAAAAGGAAAGCAATTACGAAGTTCCAAGGTTCTTCTATACTGATATTTTCTACTGACTTCCATGGTGCGCTTAATAAACGCTGTGTATTCCTTCACAATACTCTCATCCATATCCTCAGTCACACGCTTAATAATCAATTCTTCACGCTCTGGTTTAAAAATGGAATCTGCAGTCTGCGCCTTTACCGTAGCCACATTATCTGCCAGTGCCATTCTCTGACGAAACAACGCCTTCATCTGATTATCTACACTGTCAATTCCTTTTCTTACTTCTTCTAAGGTCATATCAAACCCTCCTTCACATACAGACAGTATACCAAATTAATTCTTTTCTTGCCACTTGCTTTTATCTTGCTACACCGATACAATGGAACATATTTGATTGTGGAGGATATGCTATGGAACGCAACGTGCGTATGGAAGACATTTCCGATGGAAAATTATATAACAGCAACGATATGGTAAAGGCTGATTGTGGCGGATGTATCGGTTGTAGCCACTGTTGTCGCGTGATGGTGGACACGATTATTTTAGACCCTTGGGATTTATTTCACCTCATGCAGAAACTAAACTGCACCGTAGAAACACTATTACAGGACAAAATCGAATTAAATGTGGTAGATGGTATCGTTCTCCCGAACCTCAAATTAAATGGAGACGGTTGTGGGTTTTTAGATGCTAACGGTCGATGCCAAGTACATGACGCAAGACCTGGCTTTTGCCGTCTATTTCCACTGGGCAGATATTATGAAAACAGAAGTTTCAAGTACTTTCTACAAACACACGAATGTACCAAAGAAAACCGCACCAAAATAAAAATCAAAAAATGGTTGGGGATTCCGGACTTAGCCCGTTACGAACAATATATATGTGACTGGCACTTTTTTTTAAGAGATGTGCAAAAGAAAATCGAAGCCATCTCTGACTCCGATTCTAATTTCGCAAAAGAAGCAAATATGCTTATCCTGCAAATATTCTTTATGACGCCTTATAACACACAGGAAGATTTTTATCCGCAGTTTGAGGCGAGATTGCGCGTAGTATCAGAACAATTACTACGTATTTAACTAGAGCACATAAAGTAACGGGGTTAGAAGTGTTTCGGCGTAACGTTTGCACTCTCGAAAATGCGTAACAGTACGTAATGCCGTAGAATACACGGCATAAGTACTGACGCATTTTAAGGCACGCCTCAATCACTTCTAACCCCATTTTCTTTATGTGCTCCACTTTAATTACATATAATTGTTCTGATATATACTAATAACAACAAGTGCAGTGGATAAAAAACATAAAATATATACTTTAATTTCAGTCCTCGTTCGCCGTTATAAAAATGCATTGGAATAAATGCGATGTAGCCTGCTATTTCCACCAGTCCTGCTCCGAGCATTGCGATAGATGCCGCAAAGTTTCGCACCGGTTCTATATTTCTAAACATATATAGTACAACGATGAGCAAAACTCCTGCCATATCATAATCTGTATGACACAACACTGCTAATATGCCACAACCAACTACCGCTATTACAGATAAAACCCGTCTTTTCATATTGCTATCATTGCATTTTGTGCTATTCACTCGGTCATATAATGCTATAGCCAGCAAACCAAAAAACAATGTGAAATATACATTTTGATGTGCAAAGGATAATGTAGTCTTACATATCGCCAAATCAAATGGCACCTCTGATATCAATGCAAATAGCAACAATCTCCCAAGATACTTTGGCACACTCTTTGTATAATGAAATCCCTCCACTAACAAAAAGCAAAAAATTGGAAATGCCATTCTACCAAGCAACCGCATCCATGTGTCTACATTTGCCCATTGTTCATATAGCATAGTTTCACCATTTTGCAATAGGTATGGCATATATCCAACCTCTAAAACAACTGCACCGATATGGTCTATCAGCATTGTTACCATGGCAATGATTTTTAATGTACTACCACTTATTCCTTTTTTGTTTAATTGTGTCTGATTCGTATCCATTTCGCTCATCTATTTCCTTAACATTTCTAATATGAATATGGATTGTTCTCGTTTTCTGGTCTTGCCTGGAAGTCGTCTGCAATCGGGGGGTCCATTTGTTGCTCCATCATTTGCTCACGCTGTAAACCGGATACCGGCTGCTGGCCGTACATTGGCTGTTGGCCATACATTTGTGGCTGTGCATAACCTGGTTCTACATGATCAATGTCCATATAATAATTCTGATTATCATTAGGGTCAATGTAAATTGGCACCATGTCGCCTTCATTCATAGTATCCTCCAAAAAACGATACACTTTATGGCTCTTGAAATAGTTCAATGCTCCCGAAGCAGAACCATCATTGGCACAGACAACCATGTGTGCCGGAACACCATTCACAAGCGTTCTACTGTCAATTTCAATACGGGTAATCGGCAATTTCACCATACGTCCATTTGCCATAAGTTTTTTCTTCTTGCCAAATTGCTTTATATTTAGAATAATAAACACCAATCCGATAACCGCAAACAAGCCACCAATACCACAAAAAATTATTGTCATCAACATATTACCGGAAGCAGAACGCACATCTCCCGGATTGGAAGGGTCATAATGTACAGAAATCAAATCCCCTACATCCATACCTGCCGTATAATATCCAAGTGACATATGATCATACTCTATCCCATCTGCAGTGTAAGATATGTAAACCTGATAATGCGTATCTCCATCAGAATCCCTGTAAGAATCAATATCAACTATACGTGCCTCTGTCTCTATTGCAGTTTCCATAAACTTATTGTTACTAATAGTAGTACCAATACCGACAGCAACAAATATAGAACCTATAACAAAAAATATGATTCCTATAAAGAGCGTACTTCCACTTCCTCTGTTATTCTTTAATAATTCTTTCATAACTTCTCATCCTTTCACCATTCTCTTGGCATGTAATATATCTTTCTGAACTCTAATCAGAATACGTTTTGTCATTATATGTTGTTGATGGCGCACATTCCACCTCATCCAAATCCACATAATAATTCTGCACATCTGCCGGGTCCACATAAACCGTTACAATGTCGCCCTCTGACATTCTATTATACAAATCCTCATAAACAATATGACTGGTATACTGTTGCATAGCACCTTCTAAAAACACCGGGCTGGTACACACTATTTTATATCCTGGCATATCATTGAGTCGAGTAGTATTGTCCACCACGATTCTTGTAATAGGCATTTTAAATTGTCGACCAATTTCCTTTAATCTTTTCTTCTTATTACTTCTCTTTATTTCTACGAAAATCTGATATGCCCCCACTGCCGTTGCAATACCACCTACTACCTCGCACATAAAAAGTACAAATGCTCCATCAGGATCACGAGACAACTCCGGCAATATAAATACCAATCCCAGAATCACAAACAGCAACCCTACACTCATTGCGAATATTCCCATAATCCAGTTCATGGTAAGCCCTCTGTTATCCTTACGAATGTCACCTCTCATGCTCATCCTCCTTAACACAAATGCATATTGACACCGACACCTCGGTCATTCACGATTACTTCACCCAGACTTCCACAAACAAGTGGCATCATTGGTGGAATATGTCCAATGTCCACGTCCATAATCACCGGTACATTGTGATGCTTTATAATGTCCAGCACCGCCCGATACTGGTCTAGTCCGAATAAATCCTGACCGTGACAAAGTGGTCTTCCAATCATAAATCCCTTTACCTTATCAAACCAGCCTGCATTTTCCATCTGCCACATGGCACGTCTGATGGACATGACATTCAAATCACATGCCTCCAAAAACCAGATCACACCATCCTCTGAATATCGCTCATTAAAATCCGATACCTTGTCGTACCTAGTGCCAAGAAGATTGACCAAACAATCCACACAACCACCAAGTAATCTTCCTGTCATATGCACATAATGATTATCTATAGCAATACTCTCATCCTTCTGTGCATGTATTTTATTCATATCTATTAAAACCGGCTCCTCAGTTCCCGGCATATATACCCGCACCGTACTGTTTTCTGTACAATTATATGGAGCCAGTGGATGTTCTTCGTCTTTTATGGATTCTTTTTCCCATTTGTCAAACGCCTTCACGGTTAACACATGTTCCTTTGCAAATGGTTCCGCAATCAAGCTATCCCAGAATCCATTTTCTTGTCCTTTTTTTACAGGACTACTGCCCTTTAATATGTCAAAGGCAGCATCAATTGCAGGATGCCATGCCTGCATGCCATAAGCAGCTGCGCATGGTCCATAGACCGCAGCCGTATCACAAATGGTCGCCTGCAAGAATGTCATATTGGTATTGTCCGAATACCCTATATACCACTTTGGCAAAGTCGCTTTCATTTTCTCTAAATCAAGATGACCGAGCACTTCGCACATTAACTCGCCACCACCACAGGAAATTAGTACATCATTATCCTGACTACAATAATACTCCATCAATTCCGCACCACATTTTTCAGGAGTATTACTAATACCAATTCCGGAACCTTCGTAGCAATTAGGTCCCAAACTTGTCTGATATCCCATGTTATGAAATTTTATAATTGCATTTTCAAACGCAGAACGATAGGGCTCAATGTTGCACCCAAAAGAGGGTGCAACAAAGCCAATCGTACCATTTTGCGCTAAAAAGGGCGCATATCTCATGATATTCTCACTTTCTTTGATAAACTCAAAACAACTTCTTAGTAGTTCTCTGCACTAATCTCAAAATAAGCCTGTGGATGATCACATACAGGACATACCTCTGGTGCTTCTTTTCCGATATGCACATGACCACAGTTTCTACACTTCCAAATCTTATCTCCGTCTCTTGAGAATACAATGCCATCCTCAATATTCTGCAATAGTTTTAAGTATCTCTGCTCATGCTCTTTTTCAATCTCTGCCACTGCCAAGAATAACTTCGCAATATCGTGGAAGCCTTCTTCCTCAGCAACCTTTGCAAAAGTTGGATACATATCTGTCCACTCATCATTTTCACCGGCTGCAGCATCCTTTAAGTTTGTCACAGTATCTGCTACTTTGCCACCATGCAATAACTTGAACCAGATTTTTGCATGCTCCTTTTCATTGTTTGCAGTTTCCTCAAACAATGCAGCAATTTGCTGATAACCGTCCTTTTTTGCCTTACTTGCGTAATAGCTATATTTGTTTCTTGCCTGTGACTCTCCTGCAAATGCAGCCCACAAATTTGCCTCTGTCTTTGATCCCTTTAATTCCATTTTCATTTCCTCCTTTATTCTATCGCCAAATCAATCTTCCTGAGTTTCTCAAAGAGAATCTCATCGTCTGTTGGCGCATTTTTATGTGTATCGATTTCTTTTCGAATCGATAGCATCCTTTCATCGGTCTGGGCAATGGTCTCCGCACATTGACGAAGTTCTTCGATAATTGCCGCCTCATTATCTACGGATTGTTTATACTTTAACTGGTGTTCCAAACTCGCCCAAAAATCCATGGCAATGGTGCGAATCTGTACTTCCACTGTCATTTTCTTAGTCTGATTGGCAAAAAATACCGGAACCTGCACTATCAAATGCAAACTGCGATATCCATTTGGCTTAGGGTTTGCAATGTAATCCTTTTGAGCCAGAAGTGTAATATCGTCCTGCCTTACAAACATCTCAACCAATTCATAAATATCATCCACATAAGAACAAATGACACGAACACCAGCCACATCCTTGATGTTCTTTTCAATATTCTCTAAATTAAAGGCCAAGCCTTTACTCTCCAATTTTTCGATAATGCTACTGGAGCGCTTCATTCTTGTGCTGATGAAATTGATTGGATTTCTCTGATACCGTACATTAAATTCGGTATTCAACACATCAAACTTGGTACGAATTTCTTTGATGGCACAGGTATACATCATCATCAATTCTTTATAGTCGATGAGATGACTCATCATTTTCTTTGTCTGCATCATCAATGCATCTGAAGTACCAAAATCCTGTAGCATTAACTCAGCTGGCATATCCAGAAAATCTTCCACCTCAATCTCATCCGGTTCTGTCAATATATGCACATCATTTTCTATCATCTGATGTTTATTCATGTACTCATCTCCTTATATCTATACCCCTTCCAAATTGAACGGTGGTATAAAACTCTCCGAAGCAGTCTCACCCTCCTGTATGAATCCTCGTGTCACACCTAAATCCATTGCATATGAAACTAACTTCTTGTAATTCTTCTTCTCTGTCTTATTTTGCAATTCTGGAAATTGCTGTAATCGTTCTGTTTGAATTGGAGTATATTGATTCATCAAACTAATATAAATAGCATCTCCATAGGTTTCATGCAAATACCTTACAATCTGTTTTGCACCAAGAAGCTGTCCGGGTAATAACAAATGACGCACAATCACGCCCTTTATCATCATACCTTCTTCATCAAACGCACAACAATCCTGGTTTTGTTCTCTGCTATATCCAACCTGTCTTGCCATTTCAGCGATGGCGGACTTAACTACTTCCGGATAATCCGGTGCATGACTATATTGTGTTGCTACATCTCCGTCCATATATTTGAAATCCGGAAGGTATACATCAATCAGACCATCCAACATACGAAGGGATTCCACGGTAACATATCCACTGCTATTGTACACAAATGGCAAATCAAAATCCATTTGTTTTGACTGTACAATTGCGTCTCTAATATGTGGTATGTAGTGGTCAGGCGTAACCAAATTAATGTTTTTGGCACCTTTATCTTTTAGTTCAAAAAATATATCAACTAACCTATCAACAGATACTATTTTTCCGGTCTTGCCACCGGATATTTCCTGATTTTGACAAAACACACAACGAAGTGTACAGCCGGAAAAAAATATGGTTCCAGAACCTGCAGTTCCTGATATGCAGGGCTCCTCCCAAAAATGCAAAGCCGCACGGGCAATTTTCAAGTCATTGCCTACACCACAAAAACCTTTTTTATCTTGATTACGGAACGCCTGACAACCTCTTGGACATAGATTGCAACCAGCATACTCCGACATATTCTTACTATTCATTATCAACCTCAAACTCTCAACATTTCAACAGTTTTAGTATAACGTAAAAAGGACTGGGTATGCAAGCATATCCAGCCCTTTTCAAACAAACTTTAATTGAGAGAATTCAATTTGCACTACATTCTTTTTTATGCTAAACTAGTTACAATATTACGCAGGAACATGCCTGACATATTTCAGAATTGTTTGGGAGGGCTACTTATGGGAATTACAGAATCTAGTGAAAACTATTTAGAAACCATTCTTATGCTAAGCAAGGTTCGTCCGGTTGTACGTTCTGTTGACATCGCTGAAGAATTACAATATAAAAAATCAAGTGTCAGTGTTGCTATGAAACACTTAAAAGAACACGATATGATTACGGTAACCAAGGAAGGATTTATATACTTAACCGACGCCGGCAAAGAAATTGCCGAGATGATTTACGAACGTCATGAACTCTTAACCAAATGGCTAATCAGCCTTGGCGTAGACGAATCCATCGCCTCCGAAGACGCTTGTCGCATGGAGCATTGCATGAGTAAAGAAAGTTTTAAAGCAATGAAGGCATATATTGAAAAGAATATGGCTTAATTATAAGCCCAACAAAAAAGGTGTTAACCAATCGGTTAACACCTTTTTGCTTATGCTCTAGATAGTAAATACTTCTACTTTTTCCTTTAAATCTTCTGCAATTGTATTTAACAAATCTGCTTTTTCTGAAATGTTAGCAATGATATTGGTTACTTCAATTACAGATGCAGAAGTTTGCTCTGTAGCAGCTGCATTTTCTTCTGCAATTGCTGTTAAACTGTTAACAACATCTACTACATTTGTTCTTGCATCGTCCAAATCCTTTGCTTTTCTGGAAATATTCTCCATGCCGTGAACTGACTCAGATACACCGTCACGCATAATCATGAATGCCTGCTCTGTTCTATTCATGTACTCACTCTGCTCATGAATAATATCTTTTACCTTAGCCATAGTTTCTACTGCCTGCTCAGAATCAGATAACAATACATTCAAGATATCCTCGATACGCTTAGCTGACTCTGTGGACTGTTCTGCAAGTTTCTGAATCTCAGATGCAACAACCGCAAAGCCCTTGCCCTGCTCTCCTGCTCTTGCTGCCTCAATAGATGCATTCAAAGATAACAAGGTGGTCTGCTCTGCAATGTCTGTAATAATCTTTGTTGCTTCACGAATCTTTCTTGCAGAAGAATTGGTCTCGCCTGTCTGTTCTGCAATAATATCAATATACTTCTCAGCTCTATCATTAACATTGAGCAATTCTTTCAAAATCTTCTGAGTATTGCTGTTTGCATCTTCCATTCTCTCAGCAGACTGCATGATGCGAGAAACAACAGAGTTGGTATCCTGAATCATCTCGCCCATCATAACAACATTCTCAGACGCCTTATGAGTTTCATCTGCCTGTGATGTCGCACCACCTGCAATATCATTTACAGCACTTTCCATCTGACCCATAGTCTGATTAGTGGTAGCTGCATTATCCTGTAACACCTCTGCTGCCTCACTTAAGGACTCACTACACTCTTGAATCAATCCGATAACAGCGCCTAACTCTAAACGTAATCCCTCTAACGCACGTGCCATAACACCAATCTCATCGCCTTTACCACTGAGTTCTAATGTCTCCTCACTCTCAGTAAAGTCCATGCTGGAAATCTTAACAACAGTATTTGTTAATTTTCCAATTGGCTTAGAAATACGCAATGCAACAATCACTGCAATAATGCAACAAATCACTACGATAAACACCAAACCGCCAATACCAATCTTATTGATACTACTAATCGCAGATAACAAATCAGCTTCGTCTGCTGTTACTACTAATATGTAATCCACAGCCTCATTTACATAAATAGCAGCATACTTCATGGCACCCTTGAACTCATATTCAATAATACCATTCTCTACCTTTTTGCCGGCCTCAATGGTGGCTACAGTACTCTTTACAGCTGCATTCTCTACCGGCTCACCAATCTTCTCTGGTGTTGGATGATATAACATAGTACCATCTGGAGAAACTACATACACATAACTTGTCTCAACACCTTCCAAACCAACACCTTCTAACTGTGCGGTCATAAAGTCAACACCAAGTGCAACATCCTTACCCTCAGCCGAAATGCCTTCATCCATCAACATACCATACGCATGTGATAAATCAGTTAAGTAATGCTTAGATGTATTGGTAATCTGTTTTTTTACATTCGGCGAATACACCACAATCATAAATATTCCTGTCAACAAAACAGCAACAATAACCAGCATCAATATCTTAAATGCGATGGATTTAATAAAACTTACTCTGTTTCTCATATATCTGCCTCCATGTTCTAAATGATTTGCACGATAAAGCTACAAAATTATATAGCCACAACCTGCATTATACTGCTTTCCATTGTACTACTTTTCAGTTATTTTTTCAATAGATTTGCCATTTCTCACAGCAATTTTATCACTTTTGCATAATTTTTCAAAAACCTACTTGACATTACAAAGTAGTCGTGTTACATTCTCATCAAGCTACTTGACAATACAGAGTAGCAAAGGAGTGTGAGAATCATGGAAGAAACACAATTATTAAAAGGCGTGCTGGAGGGCTGCGTCCTAAGTATCATTTCCCGAGGGGAAACCTACGGATATGAGATTCTTTCAGAGCTGGAGCGCTACGGCTTTGAGGACTTAGGAGAAGGCACATTATATCCGGTACTGACACGTCTGGACAAGAATGGTTACATCCATTGTCGAAAGGCGAAATCACCTCTGGGGCCGATTCGGAAGTACTACTCCATCACGGATTCGGGAACAGAACGACTTGACAGTTTCAAACAAGTATATGAAAAGATTTCAAAAAGTGCGGAAGCAATATTATTTGACACTACAAACCATAACGAATGAAGCGAGGGATTGATATGACGAATTATGCATTACTAACGGATCAGCTCAAGGGAGAATATGCTGAGACTTTTCAAAAAATCGAATTATACTCTACTATACATCAGATTGATTCAGAGACAGAAAATGAAATGTTAATGGAAGTACTGGATACCCTTTTAACAGCACAAACCAAAGGCAAACCGGTACAAAAGGTTGTTGGAAATGATGTGGAACAGTTCTGCAAAGACTTTTTTGGCAATTATAAGTGGCATAACCGTATTGCAGAATTTCGTGACAGCATCTACCGCTTGATGTGGGTTATGTTTGTATTTCAATTGTTGGAAGCATTTCTGGGAGAAGGCACTTTTATGGAAAACCTTATGCTGGTTTCTGACATCGGCGGTTTTATCGTTGGAGCTGCATTTGCCATGATTACCATGTCTATTTTCTGCGTATTTGCAAAGCCATTGGTTTTTAAAATCCGTTGGTTAACCATGATGAAATTTGTCTTAATTGTATTGGCAGTCAGTTTAGCGTTATCCTTAGGATTTTTGTACTTATGGGGCGAAAAGGCAATTTTAGAAGTACCACTTTGGATGTCTATTGTCATCCCTGGTATCTATATCGCGATTTATATCATCATCCGCGCAATTATCAGATATCGTCATCACGGCTCTATTTTCAAGGAAAAGCTACCGGGTGAGAAAGGCTTCTGGGGTTCTATACGAGAAGAAAGTATGAAGGAATTTCCTTCTGACTTGAATAAGCGTTATGAAAAGATTAACAAGAAACGTGCAAAAAAGAATAAGCCTTTGATGACAGAGAAAGAATTTACAGAAAAGTTGCGCAAGGAGCACAAAGTGAGCAAAATCCTTGGTCCTGTTTTCATCATTGGATTAACTATTTATCTGATTATTTTAGTTGGCATGACTATGATAACAGACGGCTTTGTGGAAGGTCTTTTCTTCGCGTTGACATTGGCTATTGCTGAAATTCCTGCTGCATTTATATTCTGGATATCTGCCGAAGGCGACAAGGAAAGAGAGGCAATTTTTCAGAAATGTGATGAAATGGGAATGACGATTCCTGCATATGCCAAGTGGGTAGAGGAACAGAAGGTTGTTGAGTGCGAAGATGCTAGTGAGGAAGTAACAACTGAAGATATTGAAGAATAAGTATAAGAGGGCTGTGTATGCAGCTCTCTTTTTCTGTGAAATACTATACATTCTTATGTCAGCGCGAAGGAAACAGTATGTAGTATCATCTCATTTATCTTGTTTAGTCTGTATTAGTGCTTTCTTGTGATATTTTGCATATCATACACAATGTCTGAGCAATATAGGGGATAGATTTGCTACGGCGCGACGCTTGCGCTCGCGAAAATGCGTAACAGTACATAATGGAGCAACCATAAAAATTGACTTCATAGCATAAACACTATGGTGGTTGTTCCATAAGGACTGACGCATTTTGAGGCACGCCTTTAGCAAATCTATCCCCTATATTGTGAGTTTTGTGTATGGTATGCTAAAAAAATGTCACAAGAAGCATTTAGACAGACTTAACGAGATGAATGCAATGGTACGAATATATTTTCTTCGCACTGACATAAGAATAAATATATATATAGAGAGAAAAGAGAGCTGCACATTCAGCCCTCTTATACTTAATTCTGCCTATATATATGCTGTCCTTTTACCAAAGGATAACTGACTGGCAAAACGCCATCCAAATCCTCCCGGTACATGTCCACTGCCGTTATCTGACTATTCTCATATGTTGTGTAATAATACACACCTTTATCCCCATTACAGCAACAACTATAGATTGTAATTTCATAGGAGCCATCCGGCAGTCTTACGCAACCTCTTTGTTGGTAAGCAGAATGCAGTATGTGAAAGAATTGACTAACACTCTCCGATTCGGAGTCGCCGGATACCGCATTTAATTTGGTAAATGCCACCTTCACAAATCTAGAGGCTGAGGACAAATCCCCAGGAAGTCCCATGGCACCCATACCCCGACTGTAGGTATCCAGTTGTAGTTTCTCTGAAAATGTATTCTTTGGCACATCCACGGATAAATGCATATAATTGTTTAAGTTAAACATCTGCATATCAAAGGATGGATTGTTTGTCATGACGCCTACTGGATTGTCATAGACTTTTAGACCATCTTTTACAGATTCCACTACAACGGACTGCTCTCTGTCTGCAATCATCCAGTGTAAAGGAGACAATGGTAATTCTTTGCTGAAATTAACATTTACCATATTGATTCGTGAAAGAAACCTTTTCGCCTCTTTTACGGATTGACACTGTCCTAATATCCAGGGAATGAATTCAAAGGGAGCGACATTGTCTTTCCCAGCCTGTTTTTCTTTGTAATCTGCATTTCCCGGAAAATTCAGTCCCGCCATACTGAGCCCTTTTTCGTTGGTGGCTTCATAATATAGCGGATAGTCCGCTACCACATACGCCATGCCAATCATGGCGTAGTGCGTATCCAAATCTGGCACCATACGAAAACGTAGAGGATATCGTCTTGGTGTAACCGTCACCGTTTCATCATACGAGTATTCATAATCTAATGTGCGTCCAAAATAAAAGTCTTTTGTTTTATAAGTAATCGCTGTACACATAGTTGCTCCTAATATTCTAAAGATTCTACTTCCTCCGCCTCATATGTAAACGTATCTTCGTCAACATCCAATGGCTCCCAAGAATATCTTTCCACTTCCACAGTCATCATTGAAGCAGAAAATTCAATTATTGTATCCCCTTGCACATATCGAATGTCGTCCCATAAACCAGAACCACTCATAAGGTAACCATACTCTACTTTATCCCCTGAATCGAACACTGCACATTGACTTGACTGTGCCACGGTTTGATCAAACACCGGTGTGTCATAAATATTAGTTTCCAAACGGACACCCCATTCACTGACACCCTTCTCATATAGGCAATGATATAATTTCTTTCCCTTCACATCGTAAATGTAATAAGACTTCCACGACATCGGATGCAAATACACCTTAGAGCCATCCGCTGCCACTGTGACCTCACAGTACTCATCTCCCTGGGTGAAATGACATCCTATAGATTTCAAATCCATTTGTTCTATAAACATTTCCTGCTTTCGGTCATAAATGTATAAACCCGGCGAGCCATGAAATACAATGAGTTTTTCATCAACATAATCCAAGGATAATCCATCTGTCATGGTCTCTGCCACTTGACTCAGACGAGGCAGATTGATATCCACTTCTATCTGTCCATTTTTACCATCTTGTTTCATTTTCTGCAACTCAGTTTCTCTTACCCTACGGTCTACCTGTGCCTGCATTGCGATAAATTCCTGTTGCTCCTGCTCATATTGCAAGCGTTCTATTTCATCATACTTTGCCAGCCAAAGTTCTTCTTCAGCCTTGAACGCCTCCAAATTAAATGAGAACAGAGTGCCATCTGCCAAACTGTTGCTCTTTTCACTGAATTCTGCCGGAATCGCAGCCGATGCTTCAGCCAAATATGCAATTTGGTCTCTTTGCACCATTTCAAAATGTAGTTCCCCAACAGAGCCATCTATTGGCATCAAAACAAGCTCATTGATATTCTGGGATGGCGTATCTCCCTTTGGTATCACCTGATAATTTCCCGTAATAGCCGGTGATTGTGTACCATAAGACAACGTAAATGTACCGTCATACCAAAGTCTGATGATAACTGCATCTACAGAGCCATCTGCCCCATCTATCCGATACACGCCTGCCTTGACTTCATCACTAACATCTGCATCCGATGCGGAAGACTCCGCTAGGTTTTGTCCATCTGCTTCAGTGGTTGCATCATTATGATTCCCATTTCCATTGATAAATATAACTACACCCAGGCAAACAATTAACATACACGCCAAAATGCTCACGAATAATACAGGCTTTTTATATTTCATAATACTTGTGATTCTTCCTTTAGTATTACCCTCGCCAAACGCCAATGGCACATATAATAAATGTCTATCCTTTGCAGTCAATTCCAATAATGTGCTGGCATATGCCGTCCGCTCTCCATCAGAAAATGCTTTTATTACCATTTCATCACAGGCAAACTCCATATCTTTTGCCAGATAAGCATATGCTACCCATACAAATGGATTCCACCAATAACAGGCAGTAAGCAAATATGCAATCATTTTAACCCACTGGTCTTTTCGTCTGATATGCATCTGCTCATGTGGAATCACGAATTTCATTTCCACATCAGTGATATCCGACGGGAGATAAATTCGTGGTTTGATAAAACCTAATACAAATGGTGTTCTTGCTCCATCAGACAAATAAATATTGTCACGCAATCGAATGGATACCGCCATCTGCTTTTTCATGTTTAAGTATGTAATCCATCCATATGCTATGAAAACAACCATCACAGCCACATACACCAACAGGATTCCATGCCACATTTCAAACTGCATTCCACCGGTTGTATTGGTCACCATTTCTGGTATCTGCGTTGTGGTAGCGGTACTCACCTCTTCCACTTTTGGAGCCGCCACCGGTGACTGTACAGTCGCATTGCGAATAGTCTGTGATACATCTTGCACCACTTGTACGCTCTTCGTAACCACCTTTGCCGTATCGGTATAAACTGTGCGGAACGGCACCTTCACAGACAGTTCAAAGGACCACGGAAACAGCAATCTGGCAAATGGTACAAACCACAATGCGTAAATGTATTTTTTTGAAACACCAATCTTCAAAAAGATTGCCCGCAACACTAACACAATCAAGACGGCTACTGCTGCCTGCAAGCCTAAATGAAATATTTGTAATAATATATCCATGTTTGTCCCCCCATTTTTATTTATGATTGTCCTTTATCATATTGCTCAATAATGGCACGCAAATCAGCGATTTCCTGTTCCCCTAGTTTTCTTCTGGAAGTAAATGCTGTCAAAAAGCTTGGCAGTGAACCGCCGAAGGATTGTTCCACATAGCATTCGCTCTGTCTCGCATAAAAATCCTCCTTGGATATCAAGGCTACCACTGTTCCGTTCTGATTTTCAAACATTCCCCGATTGCTAAATTTTTTCAACACTGTATAGGTGGTTGTCCGTTTCCATTCCAATTCCTGCTCCGCCACTTTCACCATTTCTGACGTTGACATGGGAACACGTTCCCACAACAAATCTGCAAACTTTCCTTCCACCACACCTAATGTATAATCTTCCATAAAGCACCTCCTAATGATATGATATACTTCAGTCTATATATTATAGACAGTCTACTGTATATAGACACGCTTGTCAATTTTAAATTATTTTTTATATTTTTACTTGTAAAAATGTAAATATTATGATATTCCATTTTCATGTTATTCTAGAATGCAAATAATCATAATTTTACATCTTTACACAATCATTGGATTTCAGTATAATAATTACATAATTGTGAAAGGTGGTGAACAGAAAGTGGGGTTTGATATGAACGAAAAAGAAATGCTTGATAAGTTAATCGACAAATATGCTGATTTACAGCGTATCAAAAATTCCGATGATCCACAAAAAGAAGTTGATTACCAACTTACAGTGACCAAAGCTAAATTAGAATCCTTCGGTATCATCACCAGTGATTTAGAGATGAAGTAGTAAAAAGACAATCGTTAGATAACTAATAGTACTTGGTTAGTCTTTTTATGAATGCAAATGAGCCGTCCTTTAACGGACGGCTCATTATGATTTGATACAAACGTTGGCGTAATAACATCAGGAACATTAAATGGCATAATTATCAATTTCGAATTCCAATTATTATCCTGAAATATATTTCCTTCTCTTCGTAAAACTGAAAGTTATCTCTCTAAATCAATATCTATTTTGTACTTGTTATCAATAAGTATATAATTCACTTTATGTGCAATCGCAAGTTCCAAGACTTGCCTATTATCTTCTATTACTGATTCCAAAGTACAATAACTATCATCTAAACGATTTTCGATTACACTTGCATAGTTTTTTATATCATCAAAATGATTTCTAATATAATCTTCACTCATTACCAGACAATAATATCTAATATTATCAAGATATTTCTGTTCAAAATCTTTTTCCCAATCAAAAGGAATGTAACAGCCTTCGACAATTAAATTTTGTTTATTTTCTATTGCAGTCTTTATCATTTCACGAACAATCGCCCACAAATATGCTGTTAAATCTGAATCATCACTTGTTGGAGTAAGTTCCGTGTTACCGCTTCGTATTAAACCCATTTTTAAATGGTCTATTGAAAGATATGGATATTTATATTTTTCGAGCAACTTCTGTGCCAATGCTGTTTTGCCTGTATGTGATGCTCCTGCTATCAAAATAATCATTCTCTAACCTCATTGTAAAATTTAAATCTTTCAGTACCTATTCCCGTACAGAATTCTTGCTTTTTCTGTATATTGCTTTACCATTTCCGTTTTAGCATTTGTATAACCATCTCTATTATGCTCGTATTTCTTCCATAACTTCAATTTCAATTCTTCGTATTCCTTTGCAACATCTGGATGCTCAATGAGATAATCTCTAAAATACAATTCATTGTTATCGCCTGCATATCTTAAATGCAAATGAAATACTCGCTCGCCAAAACCATTCTCTGTATATCCCTTATTAAAAGACAAACTATTCTCAGTCTGTGACATACAAATATAGCCACTGTTAATAATCAAATCCTTATAATCCAGTAAACGGCTTTCCTTTGGAGCTTCTACCAAAATATCAATAATCGGTTTTGCCCATATAGAAGAAACCGCCGTACTTCCAATATGACTTATTCTTTCAGTTGAAAAAAGGGCATTTTTCAATAACCATTCTTCCTCAGAATACCATTCTTGCCAACAAGATTGATGTTCTGTTAAATATATAGGGAATAACTGCCACAGTTCTCCCAAAGTCATTTCTGACAATCTCTTTCCCATCACACTCACCTACAACTTCAAATTCATCATAGTCTCCAACAATTCCCTGTCGATGATAAACTATACCATTGTTCTCATTTTCTTCGAAACAGTTCAGTAAAGTTTCAATACTATATCTTTTCGCAAACAAAATAAATCCATAAGGTTTAATCTTTGCAAGGAGTCCCTTCCTACAATTCTCTTCACACAGGAAACAATTATCAATATTTCTAAATGTAATATTCCTCCGGAATATCATCCTCTTTTATACACAAATCCCTATCTGTTTTCTCCCAAATTTTTCTAACTGTATCCGTCATCTTTACAACATCGCAACAGTACACCAAGGCATCTCCTAACTGATGATATGTAACTGCTCTCGCATATTCAAAGGCCTTTTTGTAATTAGGATAATAATCCGATACGCAGGTATCAGAAGCTGCTGTAAAATGTGTATGAAATGGCGGAGAAGTTATTTCATTTCCATCATAATCCTTAATAGTAATCTGAAATGCATCTGGATTCAGTCTATCTGGAATATCAAGACGCTCATCCACTGCGTGAAGATATGTATTTCTCTCATGTCCTACTCCCACTAAGAGAACCTTGCCTTTTTCCTCATACAGTCTGCTTATGCAACTTCCCATAGGTACAGGACTTGCCGCATTTTCTTCACCCTTTACATAGTCAGCAGCACCCTTACCAAACACTGTAACCGAATGTGTAGGATGCAGGGAACGTACCCCATCACTTCTAAATGCAGCCACCTTAGCCAACGCTCCTATACAAGGCTCTGTGTTTCTCACATCATAATGCGGATGCTCCTTATCCACATTTGCCCAGGTATGCGTAGGCACTATAAACAATCCATCCGTAAGATACTGACAAAAGCCATCTATTAGGCCATCTGCGCCATTTTCAATCTCTCCTACAGCACGCAGGGAACAGTGAATTGTAACCTTGTCGTTATGCTTTATGCCACAAGCTTCTAGTAATTCGAATATATCGCTCTTGGTAACCATATTTACTCTTCCTCCTTCAAATTCTTGCATGCTTTCAACGCTTCACAAAACTGAAATTTTCGCGTGCTTTTACAACATGGAATTTATCTTTTTACTATATCTCATTTATTCCTTTGCTTATTAATTCGTAGGCACAATATTCAATATCTGCGATGTTTAGTAAAATCTCGCTAGAAATATTTATATCATTTCTTTTATCTAATAAATAATCAATGAATATATCACATAATTTTTCAAAACATTTACCGCTTTCTGCAAATAAATTACCTGCTTTTTTAATATTAGCATTATTATACTCATTACCAATTTCTATTAAAACATTACTCATTTTATCTCTGGAACAAGCAAATACTACATCATCTTTTTTATCTATACCTTTTAATACATTAGGCGTAGTTGGTACTG
>JAZSEY010000012.1:0-24086 GCA_045531905.1 Lachnospiraceae bacterium | reverse complement strand
GAAAGAGTTATCGTTATCGAAGAACTCGATCCCGTTATCGAAGGCTACGTCAAGGGGCTCGGAATCAAGTGCGACGGTAAGAATCTCCTTCCGAACGAAGGCGAATTCTCCGCAGAACTTCTCCGCGAAAAGATCCTCGGCGTAAAGCCCGAATTCAAGGCTCTCGACGAAACTCTTCCTCCGCGTCCCCCCGTACTTTGCCCCGGCTGTCCTCACAGAGGTGTGTTCTACACTCTCAAAAAGCTCGGCGTAACAGTTTCCGGTGACATCGGATGCTACACTCTCGGCGCGGTAGCTCCTCTCAGCGCTATGGACACAACTCTTTGTATGGGCGCTTCCATCTCCGCTCTCCACGGCTTCAATAAGGTTCGCGGAGATGAGAACAAGAGCGTTGCCGTTATCGGAGACTCCACTTTTATGCACTCCGGTATGACAGGTCTTGCTAATATTGCATATAACCAGAGTAATTCTACAGTTATCATTTTAGATAACTCTATTACAGGTATGACTGGTCATCAACAGAATCCGACAACAGGATACAACATCAAAGGTGATCCTGCTGGAAAGATTAACTTAGAAGCCCTTTGTAAGGCGATGGGCTTTGACAGAGTCAGAGTGGTTGATCCATATGATTTAGAAGCTTGTGACAAGGCTGTGAAGGAAGAGTTGGCAGTGGCAGAACCTTCTGTCATTATCAGTAGAAGACCTTGCGCACTTCTTAAGTATGTTGAGGTAAAACCAGCCCTTACTGTATGCAAAGAGAACTGTAAGAGCTGTAAGATGTGTATGAAGCTTGGATGTCCTGCTATTAGCATGAAGGATGGAAAGGCACAGATTGATAAGACACTTTGCGTAGGTTGTGGCGTATGTAAGCAGCTTTGCAAGTTTGATGCAATTACAGAGTAAGGAGGGCTTTTATCATGACAAAGAATATTATGATTGTTGGTGTTGGTGGTCAGGGCTCTTTACTTGCAAGTAAGATGCTTGGACACTTATTATTAGAACAGGGATATGATGTAAAGGTATCTGAGGTACATGGTATGAGTCAGCGTGGCGGTTCTGTTGTTACTTATGTCCGCTATGGTGAAAAGGTGTATTCTCCTATCATTGATAAGGGTGAAGCAGATATCATCATTTCCTTCGAAAAATTAGAGGCAGCAAGATATATGGCATATTTAAAAAAGGGTGGAAAAATTATCGTTTCCAACCAGGAGGTTGACCCTATGCCTGTTATCACAGGTGCTGCTACATATCCTGAGAATTTGATTGAGAAAATGAAGGCTGCCGGCGCAGACGTGGACGATATGGATGCACTTTCTCTTGCAATGGAAGCAGGAAGCGCAAAGGCAGTGAATATTGTATTAATGGGTAGAGCTTCACGCTATTTTGATGGCATTTCAGAAGAAGCGTGGCAAAATGCACTGGAAGCCTGTGTACCTGCGAAGTTCCTCGAGATGAACAAGAAGGCCTTTGCTTTGGGAAGAGGATAAACATCTATTCAGACAGTCAGCGTAATAAATCAAAACCAAAAGGAGAAGAAAAGATGGAAAAGAGATATTTTCAGCCGGAAATTGAAACCATGCCTGTTGAGGAAATTAAGAAGCTCCAGAGTGAAAGATTGGTGGCACAGGTAAAACATGTATACGATAATGTAAAGTATTATCGTGATTTGATGGATGCGAAAGGGGTTAAACCGGAGGATATTCATGGTATCGAAGACTTACATAAGCTTCCATTTTTAACGAAGGATGATTTGAGAGAAGCATACCCATATGGTTTGCTTGCGAAACCGGTAGAAGACTGTGTACGTATTCAGTCTACCAGTGGTACAACAGGTAGAAGAGTGGTTGCTTTTTATACTCAGCATGATATTGATTTATGGGAAGATTGTTGTGCCAGAGCATTGGTTGCTGTAGGCGGTACAAAGGAAGATGTGGTACATGTAAGCTATGGTTACGGTTTGTTTACCGGCGGTCCTGGTTTAAATGGTGGTTCCCACAAACTTGGTTCTTTGACGCTTCCAATGTCATCTGGTAATACAGAAAGACAGTTGCAATTTATGACAGACTTAGGTTCTACAATTATTTGTTGTACACCTTCTTACGCTGCATTCCTTGGTGAGGCGATTGCTGAGCAGGGTATCAAAGACCAGATTAAGTTAAAGGCTGGTATCTTTGGTGCAGAGGCTTGGACAGAAGAGATGCGTCAGCAGATTCAGGAAAGCCTTGGAATTAAGGCATACGATATTTATGGTTTAACAGAGATTAGTGGTCCGGGTGTATCCTTCGAGTGTGAGGCTCAGACTGGTATGCACATCAATGAGGACCATTTCATTGCTGAGATTATCAATCCTGATACGGGAGAGGTTCTTCCAGAGGGCGAGAAGGGTGAACTTGTATTTACAAGTATTACAAAGGAAGCATTCCCACTTCTTCGTTACCGTACAAGAGACCTTTGTATTTTGACAAGAGAAGCATGTCCATGTGGTAGAACACATATCAAGATGAGTAAGCCACTTGGTAGAAGTGATGATATGATGGTAGTTCGAGGTGTTAACGTATTCCCATCACAGATTGAAACTGTACTTCTTAACAAGGGTATGAGTGCAAACTACTTAATTACAGTAGACCGTGTAAATAACACAGATACCTTAGATGTTGATGTTGAGATTACACCAGAGCAGGCAGCAGACCCTAATTTCGACAGAGCAAAGAAAACAAAATCTATTTCAAATGGTTGCCGTTCTATGTTAGGTATTAGTGCTAATATTCATTTGGTTGAACCTAAGACAATTACAAGAAGTGAAGGTAAGGCTGTTCGTGTGATTGATAAGCGTAAATTATATCAATAAATATCGTATGAAATACGAATAATTGGACATATTAAGGGGAGACAGGACTGGGAAAAGCCAGCCCTGTTTTTCCATTCATAATTAGAAAGAAGGAATTGACATGACAGCTTTGGAAGAAGCAAGAGCGTTTTTTGCAAAGGATAAATATGCAACAGAAACAACAGGTATTGTGATTGATGAGGTTGGCGAACATTATGCAAAGTGCAGCTTGAAACTAGATGACAGACATAAAAATGCAGTTGGACAGGTAATGGGTGGTGTGATGTACACTTTGGCAGATTTTGTATTTGCAGTTGCCACTAATTTTAAACAGCCGGTTACGGTAACCGTAGTCAGCCAGATTAGTTACCTGGGTATGGTAAAAGGCGATATTTTGATTGCAGAAACACGTCTGTTAAAGGATGGAAAACGAAGCTGTTTTTATGAAGTTGATATTCAGGATAATTTAGGGAATCCTGTGGCAGTGGTGGCTACCAATGGTGCCCATGTGGGATAACGAGGCAGTGATGTCGGAGGAATAGGATGAGAGATAAATTTACAGAAGATATTATTAAAAAAGAAAGAAATGATGGTAACCTGGTGCTGATTGTATTATGTGTGATTTCAGCAGTGGTTGCATTTGTATTGGATATCATAAATTTAATTTTCGGTGGTTTTATTATGTGCGCGGTATTTGGATACCTAGCGTTCAATTTTGCCAGCAAGCACCATGTAGAATATGAAGTAGAAATGACAAATGAAATGGTACAAGTCGATGCCATTTATAACAGACAGCAAAGAAAAACACTTTTAGAGATTAATCTGCAGGATGCAAAGGCAGTGGCTCCAACCAATGCGCTTCGCTTGGAAGGTCTTAGAAAGAGTGGTATGAAAACCATTTCCTTTACATCCGGAGTTGCGGATAGAAAGACATACTCTATTATAGGAGAATTCAGTGGCATTCCTATGGAGATTATCATAGAACCAACTGAGAAGATTTTAGAGCATTTACGCTTTATATGCAAAAACACATTCTACGAGGAATAAGATACATGCAAATGATGGAATTGCAAGGTCGAACTGTGTTAACACAAGGCCGTGTTTTAATGAAAGAAAATAAGCTATATTTATCCCATAGTAATACAAAGGTAACCTTTGCCATTCGAGGAGAACAGGTGCAGTTTGATTGCTTGGCCAATCATGGGCTGTTTGCAGATTATGCCTGCTTGAATATTTATGTGGATGGTGCATACGTAAAATCGGTGGCTTTTGGAAGTAAGACAAAGGTGATTACCATTTCAGAGTTGTCTTCGGATGGCTTGCATGAGATTACACTGGAAAAAATTTCTGAGGCGACGACGAACTGGATTGCTGTGGAAAGTATTAAAGTAGAAAATGGTGAATGGGTATCCATGGCATTGCCAGCTAATCATGTAAACAAGGTGCTCTTTTTGGGAGATTCCATTACCTGTGGGTATGGACTTTATGATGGCAGCATGGAGGATGGAAGTAAGTCATACGCGTATCTGGCAATGCAACAGTTAGGTTGGGATGCGGAGTATATTTGTGCTTCCGGTTTTGGTGTGTATCAGGATTATGCAGGTGATACAGGAAGAACAATTCCGAAGGTGTATCCATACATCTCATATTTTGTGGATAAAACAATACCATATGACAAAACACAGTTTGTACCAGATTATATAGTAGTTTATTTGGGAACAAATGATTCCTATCATTTACATATAGAAGCATTGCAACAGGCATTTTTAGAACGCTATGAACAGTTTTTGCTACAATTGCATGAGGATTATCCGTCTGCAAGGGTGCTTTTGCTGGCAGGGACTATGACAGATAGCATTAATTCAATGCTTCAGGATTTGGTAACGAGCTTGCAGATAAAGTTGCCGTTATCCTATTTGCAGTTCGATTTGCAGAACGAAAGACAGGATGGCGTTGTGAAAAATGATCATCCGTCAGAATTTACACATAGAAAGATGGCAGCAAAATTAGTAGAACAGCTGCTTCAGATAGAGGGAGAATACAAATGATTTTAAATGTAACGAATTTAAGCCACGGCTTCGGTGACCGTGCAATTTTTGAAAATGTATCCTTTCGATTGTTAAAGGGCGAGCATATTGGTTTGGTCGGTGCCAACGGAGAAGGAAAGTCTACATTTATGAATATTGTCACTGGTAAGCTTATGCCGGATGAAGGAAAAGTAGAATGGGCGAAAAATGTCCGTGTAGGATATTTGGATCAGCATGCAGTGTTGCAGCCGGGGATGACCATAGAAGATGTTTTAAAATCAGCATTTGCATATTTGTTTGAGTGGGAAGCAAAGATGAATGACATTTGTGATAAACTGTCTGATGTGTCTCCGGAAGAAATGGAAATTATGATGGAGGAACTTGGAACCATTCAAGATTTACTTACCAACAACGACTTCTATATGATTGACTCTAAGGTGGAAGAAATCGCAAGAGCGTTAGGACTGTTGGAACTGGGCTTAGACCATGACGTAACAGAACTTTCCGGTGGACAAAGAACAAAGGTATTGCTGGCAAAATTGTTATTGGAAAAGCCTGACATTTTATTGCTGGATGAGCCGACAAACTACTTGGATGAGAATCATATTTCCTGGTTGCAGAGATATTTGCAGGAATATGAAAATGCATTTATTTTGATTTCACATGATATTCCGTTTTTAAATAGTGTTATTAATTTGGTTTATCATATGGAGAATCAGGAACTCAATCGCTATGTGGGTGACTATGATAAATTCCAGGAAGTGTATGCAGTAAAGAAGTCACAATTAGAAGCAGCGTACAGAAAGCAACAACAGGAAATTGAAGAATTGAAAGATTTTGTTGCCCGCAATAAAGCTCGTGTTGCTACACGAAATATGGCAATGTCCCGTCAGAAGAAACTTGATAAGATGGATGTCATTGAATTGGCAAGAGAAAAGCCAAAGCCAGAGTTCAACTTTAAAGAGGCAAGAGCCGCAGGCAAGGTGATTTTTGAGACAACGGATTTGGTTATCGGATATGATAAGCCACTTTCTAAGCCAATCAATTTGCGCATGGAGCGTGGAGATAAGCTTGCTTTGATTGGAACCAATGGTATTGGTAAGACCACGTTGTTAAAGAGTATCATTGGTGAAATTCCAGCTATATCTGGCAAGGTGCATCTAGGAGATTACCTATATCAGGGTTATTTTGAACAGGAAGTGAAGCCAGGCAATCAAACCTGTATTGAAGAGATTTGGAATACATTTCCTTCTTATACGCAGTATGAGGTTAGAAGTGCATTGGCAAAATGTGGTTTAACCACAAAGCATATTGAAAGTATGGTGCGTGTGCTTTCCGGTGGCGAACAGGCAAAGGTTAGACTTTGTAAGCTGATTAATCAGGAAACGAATATCCTGCTTTTGGACGAGCCAACCAATCACTTGGATGTGGATGCAAAAGAGGAATTGAAACGTGCATTAAAGGAATATAAGGGAAGTATTCTGTTGATTTGTCATGAACCGGAATTCTATGAGGATGTTGTGACAAAGATTTGGAATTTGGAAGAGTATTCTCTGTTTTCGTAAAAAAAGAGTTTCTTCTATAATAATATGATATAGAAAGAATAAAAGGCTGTTACACATATGTGTGACAGCCTTTTAAAGTCTGATGTCGATGCTCTGTCCTAAATTAGGATTCACAGAAGTTTCCATCATCTTGGTAAGTGCATCTGAGTTAACCTGCATCTGTTCTAATGCATTATCCATCAGTGCGAAGTTTACCTTCTGCATGACATTGCCCTGTGCTTGCACCATCGACATACTTGCAACGCTCATAACGTCCATGCGTATGCCTCCTTTGCAATACTTTGTAACTATAGTGTAACGCTTCTTGAAGGAAAAAGCAACTAATTTATGAATAATTTTTGTCCTTATTTCGTTGTATATTGACATTAAAGGACACTACTGTTATAATGGGTTCGTAATATTTTTGTAATATATTGTTGTATCGATTGTAACATTTGATGCAACATATTGTAGTGAGCAACCAAAGATGGATAATCTCGGAGGTTATGATGAAGAAGAGAACAGTTAAGATTGTAACATATGCGATGGCTGCAGTGTTCGCTGTTGCAGGCATGGGCATGACAGCGAAGGCTAGTTATGGTGTGTTAGATGATGAACAGATTAGTATAACAGCTGCTTTGGATGAATATTTGGCAGAACAAGCAAATGCCAATGCAGCAGGTAGTGTAACAGATGTTGTGGCTACGGATGCAGCTAGTACAGAAGCAACAACAGAAGCGACTACAGAAGTAACCACAGAAGAGGCTTCTACAGAAGCAACAACGGAAGTGTCGACTGCAAAGTATCCAGAATTTGAAGGCAAGGCACTTGCCAATGTATCTGGTAATTTGAATATTCGTGTGGATGCCAGTGCAGAGGCAGAGCGTATTGGCATGCTTCCTGCAGGTGCGGTGGCAACTGTACTTGAGACAAAGAATGATTGGACAAAGATTTCATCTGGTTCTGTAACAGGATATGTAAAGTCAGAGTATTTGGTATTTGGTGATGATGCAGGTGCATATGCAGAAGCGAATTTACCACGTATGGCGATTATCAATACTGAGACATTGAAGGTTCGTGAGGAGCAGAGTACAGAAAGTGCATGCGTTACCATGATTCCTGGTGGTGAAGAGTATGCGATTATCAAGCAGTATGACGAGTGGACTGAGATTGAGATTGACGAGACCATGACAGGCTATGTTAAGAATGAATATATCAATATATCATTCAGTATGGCAACTGCTATTGATTTGGAAGAGTTAGAGGAAGAAGAGGAAGAAGAACAGCAAGAGCAGAATAATGATAATGACAACGATTCTTCTAACGATGACAAGAAAGATAAAAAAGACAAAGACAAGAAGGATGATAAGCCTTCAGATAAGAAGCCTGCAACTGCAACAAGAAAAGCAGTTGTGAACTACGCATTGCAGTTTGTTGGTAACCCATATAAGTGGGGAGGTACAAGTTTAACAAACGGTGCTGACTGTTCAGGTTTCACACTTGCGGTATACAAGCATTTTGGTATTTCATTACCTCACTCATCATCAGCACAGTCTGGTTGTGGTAAGAAGGTTAGCATTAAGAATCTTCAGAAGGGTGATTTGATTTTCTACGGTCGTAACGGAAGAATCGGTCACGTAGCTATTTACATCGGCAATGGCAAGATTGTTCATGCAAGTAGTAGAAGAACAGGTATTAAGATTTCTAAGTACAATTACAAGACTCCAATTTGTGCAAGAAGCTTATTGGATTAATATTTAAAAAGAGGTCTCCGCAGAGCGGAGGCCTTTTTCTGTGTTGGCGACGAGGCAAGCGTCATCGTGCTCTATATGGTGTAATAAAATTTCTTATTTGGAGAGTTTTTGTAAGTTTTCAAACAGTAAAAAAGAGAGTTAATTTATTGAACTTGTACATATTTCACAAGAATATGAAAAATATGGTAGACATGATAGGGGTGTCCGAACTATGAAATTGTGGATAACTTTCAGTTTTTCACAGAAATGAAAAAATGAAAACGTGGAAAAATGGACTTTTACACAAAGTTTTCCACATTATCCACAGAAAAGTAGGTTGAAACAGGTGTTTGTTTCGAAAAAAATATCGAAAATGTGTTTTGTGAAATATGCCGAATAATTTTATTTTTAGAAAAGAGATTGACTTTTGAAATGTCAATAAACTTTATAAATCGTCATACAATTCAATGAATTTATGCAAAAACTAGGAAAAAGTCACAATAAAAGATTGAAAAAAACTGATTTTATGGTATAATTAGCATATCAGTTGATAGAACAACTTCTGGTAAGATTTGGGAGGTTATCAGACATCATCGGCTGTACGAAATAGGACAGAGAAGGAGTTGGTCGTTATGAATTATATCATCATGGGTAAGAATATTGAGGTTACAGAAGCGTTGAAAGCATCTGTACACGAAAAATTAGATAGATTGGAGAAGTATTTTACTAACGACACTGACGTACATGTAACATTTACAGTTGAAAAAGAAAGACAGCGTATCGAGGTTACCATTCCTATGAAGGGACATATTATCCGTGCAGAACAGGTTAGCGATGATATGTATGTATCTATCGATATGGCGGTTGAAGTAATCGAGCGTCAGGTTACAAAGCATAAGAAGAAGTTAATCGATCAAGAGCAGGCAAGTGGATATTTACAGCCTGATTTCATGGAAGACGATGCAGATGATGATGAGATTAAGATTATTAGAAGCAAGAAGTTCGCAGTAAAGCCTATGTTCCCTGAAGATGCTTGTATGCAGATGGAATTATTAGGACATAACTTCTATGTATTTAGAAATGCAGAGACAGACGAAGTGAACGTAGTATACAAGAGAAAAGGCAATACATTTGGTTTGATTGAACCAGAGTGCTAATTTGATATGATACATAAAGCAGGAGGCAATTTGCCTCCTGTTTTTCTTGTATTTATACGAAAATTTAATAAAAATATCCTTGATATACTTTTGGGAATGACATATAATGTGTTTTGTTTGGTCTGTCATATTTGGCAGATAATTGTTATGAAAGATTGAGGAAATTATGTTTGAGGTTTTAAGTCAGGATGGTCGTGCAAAACGAGGTCGTTTTACGACTGTTCATGGTACAATAGAGACTCCTGTGTTTATGAATGTTGGAACTGCAGCGGCAATTAAAGGTGCAGTTGCGACTACTGATTTACAAGAGATTGGTACACAGGTACAACTTTCTAATACCTATCATTTACATGTGAGACCGGGTGATGAGATTGTTAAAAAGCTGGGTGGTATTCACAAATTTATGGTATGGGATAAACCTGTGTTAACAGATTCAGGTGGATTCCAGGTATTTTCTCTTGCAGGTCTTCGCAAGATTAAAGAAGAGGGCGTTTATTTTAACTCTCATGTAGATGGTCGTAAGATATTTATGGGACCGGAAGAGAGTATGCAGATTCAATCTAATTTGGCGTCTACTATTGCAATGGCGTTTGATGAGTGTCCACCGCATCCTGCTACAAGACAGTATATGCAAGATTCTGTAGACCGTACAACCAGATGGTTGATGCGTTGTAAGAATAAGATGGCGGAGTTGAATCAGCGTGAGGATACCATTAACAAGAATCAGTTATTGTTTGGTATCAATCAGGGTGGTACATTTACGGATATTCGTATTGAACATGCAAAACAGATTTCGGAGTTGGATTTACCGGGATACGCTTTAGGCGGATTGGCAGTTGGCGAGAGTCATGAGGACATGTATCATGTCATAGAAGAGACGGTTCCGTATTTGCCAACAAATAAGCCGGTATATTTGATGGGAGTAGGCACGCCTGCTAATATTTTGGAGAGTGTTGACAGAGGTGTAGATTTCTTTGACTGTGTGTACCCTAGTAGAAATGGAAGACATGGTCACATATATACCAATCATGGAAAACTAAATCTCTTTAACGCGAAGTTTGAGACAGATGACAGACCAATTGAAGAAGGCTGTCAGTGTCCAGCTTGTAAGACCTATAGCAGAGCCTATATCAGACATTTGTTAAAAGCAAAAGAGATGTTGGGATGCAGACTTTGTGTCTTGCATAATTTGTATTTTTATAATACTATGATGACAGAGATTCGGGATGCCATTGATGCACATGAATATCAAGCGTACAAAAAATCCAAGTTAGAAGGATTATTAAATAACCAACAATAATAATGGAGGACGATTATGAATTATTTAAATGTATTATTAGCAGCACAGGCAAACGGTGCAAACGGCGGTGGAGCAAATGGTGGTATGGTGATTGTGATGTATTTGGCACTTTTAGCAGTGTTCTTTTACTTTATGATTTTAAGACCACAGAAGAAGCAAGACAAGGCTGCTAAGGAATTGCAGGATAGCATTAAGCCAGGCGATAGCGTAACAACAACAAGTGGTTTTTATGGCGTTGTATTAGATATCGTTGATGATACTGTTATCGTTGAGTTCGGTAACAACAAGAATTGCCGTATCCCAATGATGAAGAGTGCTATTATGGCTGTAGAAAAGGCTGAAGATGGTGTAGAAGAGTAATAAAAGATACACAGAGATAGAGAAAGAGGTCATCCAATCAGGGTGACCTCTTTCTCTATCTCTGTATATCTTTTATTTGATTTAGGATGTGTTCGGTTACTCTTAGATTGCCTCGTCCAGTGCCAAGGTCGATATCGGGTTTGTTGGAACCATGGAAATCTGAGCCGCCGGATACTACCAGTCCTTTGGCATTTGCCATGGAACGGAGGCGGTCGCTTTCGTAGTGGTTGTTGGAAGAGTGATATGCTTCTAATCCTTGCAATCCGAGACCTGTCAAATAATCCAGTAGAGTTTCTACCTGTCTGTATCCCAGTTTGTATAAGAGTGGATGTGCCAAAATTGGAATGCCCCCTGCCTGCTTGATTAATGGAATAATATATTCGGGGGTCACGGTAGGTTTTGGTAGATAGTATGGACAACCGATTCCGAGATATTTTTTAAATGCCTGGTCTTTATTCTTTGCGATGCCTTCCTCAATCAATACTCGAGCAAAATGCGCTCTGGTAATTACGCTGTTTGGATTGCCTTGTTGTAATTTTTCCATGGTCATAGGGATGCCGGCATTTTGGAATAATTGAACCATTTTTAAGTTTCGATTTTCTCTGGCTTCCTTTAAGGCATCTAGTGCTCCAGTGAAATCGGGATTCTTGTAATCTACAAATAAGCCTAATACATGAATTTCAACTTCCTTGATACCGGAGTTATCTTCTTCTGGCAATTTGTAATAACAGGATAATTCTATGCCGGGAATCAGTTCCAGGGAAGTTCCTGTGGCGGCATTCATTGCTTCCTCTACACCGTCAATGGTATCGTGGTCTGTGAGTGCAATGGCTGCCAAATCTTTTTCTATGGCTCTTTGCACAACCTCTGTTGGGGTTAATGTGCCGTCAGATGCACAGGAATGGGTGTGTAAATCTATAAGTTTCATGTTGTGAACTCCTTATTTTCAATATCATGTTACTAATTATACACAAAATGATTGAAAACTGCAAAAATTCGGCTTATAGTATTGGTTATGGAGGATTAGAATTATGTTTAATTTGATGAATGTATTAATTGCAGTTTTCAGTTTTTGTGTGGGCACGGTATTCTTTTCATATCTGAATGAAGTTGTGGTGCAGCTTCCGGAAGGAAAAGTATCGGCTAAGAAGTTGGTTTGGCCTTTTGCGAAAAAACAATCTACGCGAGGTGTTGTCATTGCCTTAATGGGTGGCGTGTTTGCAGTGGTTTTGACCGGACAGTATGACCTCAGTCTGGCTGCGCTGACGATGTTTTTGCTGTTTGGCGTGTTAACGGTGATTACTTTTATTGATTGGGATACCCAGGAGATTCCGCCGGTGCTGAATATTGCGATACTGGTGCTCGGTGTGATTTCTATTTTCACTATGGGTGGACCTAGTATTTTGGAACGTGTCATTGGCTTGTTCTGCATCAGTTTGCCATTATATTTGATTATATTGGTAGTGCCGGATGGTTTCGGTGGTGGTGATATCAAGATGATGTTTGCGGCAGGATTTTTCTTAGGCTGGAAGGCTACTTTGTTTGCTTTCTTTGTTGGTGTTATCTTAGGTGGTATCTTTGGTGCGTATATGCTGATTGTAAGAAAGAGTGGGGGTAAAGAGCATTTTGCTTTTGGACCATTTTTGGCAATCGGTATTGCGGTAGCGGCTTATGCCAATATTGGTACAAATGTTTTAAATATGTATCTGGAAACCTTGAAAATGTCAATGAATACATATTGATTTTTTTGTCGTAATATGAGAAAATATGACTAGTTGCGGAAAAGTGCAGATAAGCATTTTCCCACGAAGTATATACAAACTGAAAGGAGTTTCTAACATGATTTATTCACATGAAGTAGAAAACATGTGCCCAGTTGCTCAGGGTGTGAATCACGGTTGTGCACCAATTCCTGAGGAAGCTAAATGGGTAAAAGCAAAAGAAGTAAAAGACATTTCCGGTTTAACACATGGTATTGGCTGGTGTGCTCCACAGCAGGGTGCTTGTAAGTTAACACTTAATGTTAAGGAAAGTATTATTCAGGTAGCATTAGTTGAGACTATCGGTTGTTCAGGTATGACACACTCAGCTGCTATGGCATCTGAGATTCTTCCTGGTAGAACTGTTATGGAAGCATTAAACACAGACTTAGTTTGTGATGCTATCAATACAGCTATGAGAGAGTTATTCTTACAGATCGTTTATGGTCGTACACAGTCTGCATTCTCAGAGGACGGTCTTCCAATCGGAGCTGGTCTTGAGGATTTAGGTAAGGGTCTTCGTTCACAGGTTGGTACTATGTATGGTACTTTAGCTAAGGGACCTCGTTACTTAGAGATGGCAGAAGGTTATGTAAATGCTATCGCATTAGACGCAGAGAACATGATTATCGGATATAAGTTTGTAAATCTTGGTAGAATGACAGACTTCATCAAGAAGGGTATGTCTCCAGACGAGGCTTACAAGGAAGCTTGTGGTCAGTATGGTAGAGTAACACCTGAAGATGGTATGGTTAAGTTAATCGACCCACGTACAGACAAAGAGATCGAAGCATAATAGAAGGAGGTATATTAAGATGGCATTATTCGAGTCATATGAAAGAAGAATTGCGCAGATTAACGCAAAGTTAAATGAGTATGGTATCTCCTCTATCGAAGAGGCAGAAAAGATTACTAAGGATGCAGGTCTCGACGTATATCATCAGGTTGAGAAGATTCAGCCTATCTGTTTCGAGAACGCAAAGTGGGCTTACACAGTAGGTGCTGCTATCGCTATTAAGAAGGGATGTAGAAGAGCTGCTGATGCTGCAGCAGCTATCGGTGAAGGTCTTCAGGCATTCTGTATTCCAGGTTCTGTAGCTGATACTCGTAAGGTAGGTTTAGGACATGGTAACTTAGGTAAGATGTTACTTGAGGAAGAGACAAAGTGTTTCGCTTTCTTAGCTGGTCACGAGTCATTCGCAGCAGCTGAGGGTGCTATCGGTATCGCAGAGAAGGCAAACAAGGTTCGTAAAGAGCCACTTCGCGTTATCCTTAACGGTTTAGGTAAGGATGCTGCTCAGATTATTTCTCGTATCAACGGTTTCACATACGTTGAGACAGAGTATGATCCATATACAAATGAAGTAAAGGAAGTATTCCGTAAGTCATATTCTGACGGTCTTCGTGCAAAGGTTAACTGCTACGGTGCAAATGATGTTTGCGAAGGTGTAGCTATCATGCACAAGGAAGGTGTAGACGTATCTATCACAGGTAACTCTACAAACCCAACTCGTTTCCAGCATCCAGTAGCTGGTACTTACAAGAAGGAATGTATCGAGCAGGGTAAGAAGTACTTCTCAGTAGCATCTGGTGGTGGTACAGGTCGTACACTTCACCCAGATAACATGGCTGCTGGTCCAGCTTCATACGGTATGACAGATACATTAGGACGTATGCACTCAGATGCACAGTTCGCTGGTTCTTCATCAGTTCCTGCACACGTAGAGATGATGGGTCTTATCGGTGCTGGTAACAACCCTATGGTTGGTATGACAGTAGCAGTAGCTGTATCTATCGAGGAAGCTGCTACAGCTGGTAAGTTCTAATAAAATCGTGTAAAACCTTGATTTTTCGAGAGTCAATTAGGTCGAGATTCGGTCTGATTGGCTCTCTTTTTCTTTGCTATAAGACCCGTATAAGTCTCACGTAAGACCCATAGATGAGTTTTGGGTCTTATAGACCGGTCTTAACACCTATTTAGGCATAAGTTGTTCTTGTAGATTGAGTTATGTGTGTGATACATGAGTTCACGTGATACTAGTAAGGGTTTCCGTCAGTTGAAAAATAGTAATTGTAAAAAAAATATTATGCCAATAAAGATTTGGCAGAAAGGAGGCTCATTATGAGCAGATTAAGAGGAAACAGTTTAGGTGGTATCACTAAGGTGAAAGATGGTCGTAAGAAACCTTATCGAGTTAGAGTTACTGTTAGTTGTAGCTATGATGAGGAAGCTGGTAAGATGAAACAGGAGGTGAAAACTTTAGGCTATTTTAAGACCAGAGCTGAAGCTGAGAAAGCATTATGTGACTATATTGAGAGTCCATATGATTTATCCTCAAAGGTTATGACCTTTAAGGAGTTGTATGAAAAATGGAGTGAGGCATATTTCCCTACGTTAAGTGGAGAAAGCTCTATTAGAACAATAACATCAGCTTATAAGTATTGTGAGGGCTTGAACAATATGAAATTAAAGGATATTGGTGAGGGACATTTGGAAGATTGCCTTACAACGGGGTATGTTGTTATAGATAGGGGCAAAGATAAAGGTAAAAAGAGATTTGCTTCTGATAACACGAAATGCAAAATGAAGTCTTTGTTTAATTTAATGTTTGATTATGCGTATAAACGTAAGCTTGTTAAGGAGAATGTAGCGAGAAAGTTTACTGCTAAAATATATCAAGAAAAAGCAGAGGAAGGAAAGAGGGAGGTAATTCCATTTTCAGAGGCAGAAATTGAACTGTTATGGAAATATGTGGATGAAGTTCCATTTGCTGATATGGTGCTGATAGGCATTTATACAGGCTTTAGACCACGAGAGTTAGCTGAGCTAAAGGTGTGTAATGTGTTTCTTGATGAGAATAAGATTATAGGTGGTATGAAAACAAAAGCTGGGACAGATAGACATGTGCCTATCCATCCACGAATAAAGCATCTTGTTGAGAAGCGATATATTCAAGCTACAGAAAGGTTCAAAAGTGAAAGGTTGTTTAATGATGCACGTGGACAGCAGGGTACATGGATGACTTATGACAAATTTAGACGTAGATTTGAAAAGGTGTTGTCTGAGTTGGGTATTAAGAATACTGGACATGCTATGAGACATACATTTATTACTAGGGCACGAAAAGCTGGGGTAGATATTGGTGCTCTCAAAAGAATAGTTGGGCACACTCTAAAAGGAGATATTACAGAAAGCATATATAATCATCCAGACTTTGATGATTTATATTACGAAATATGCAAGATAGAGGGGGATTGTTAATACACTCAATATTGATGTAGGTGATAGTGGCTGAATTATAAATCAGCCACTATTTTTTGTAGATATATATTTTTTGTTGTGATACACTTTTATACATAAGAACATCGGGGTATGTAAAACAACGGAGGTTAATATGACTAAGAGTGAACTACAAAAGATATTAGACAAAGGAGCGATTCCTTTTAAGAAATTTAATCGTGCAAAAAATGCAAATAAGGTGTTTAGTGCTGAAGAAGAACAAACTTTGTATGACATTGTTGATGATTGTGAAACAAGTGAGTCTTTTGATTATGACAAGGCATTGGATAAGATTGTGGGTATAATAAATAATCATCCTGAAGTAAGAGACTTTGATTTGGGGTATAACGGAGATGTTCCGTTGGTTGCGACGGAGATGCCTTTTTTGATAAAACAGGTCTTGTTTTATTTATGTTATAAGATTAAGAAAAGTAATATAACAACTAAAAAATTTATGGGAGAGTTGAATAATAGAGGGTTAGCCAAAACAAAGAAATTCTTGAACATGGGTGGTATGACACCAGATGGATATTACACTATGAGTAAATACAAGCAACCAGTTAATCCATGTCCTTATAAAGGTCAAAAGAAAGATGAACTTGCGTATGCTATTAAGAATTTAGCATATCAGGCAGGTGCTTATTCATATTTTGTAGATATATTTGGTGGTTCAGGTTCTGCTTCGACAGCGTTGTATCCTCAGGATAAAGTGAAACAAGTATATAATGAGAAGAATAAGGCTGTATATAATTTATTTGAAGTAATATCTAGTGATAGATATGTTGAATTACAAGAAGGTATTAAGCGTTTGCAAGAAGATTTAGCAAAGCCAGATTATACAATAGATCCTTATTATGGATTTGATATAGAAGAGGTTTTGCGTAAGTACCTTAATGATAAAAAAAATAGTGGGAAAAAGAAGCAGGAAACTATTGAAGAAGAGAGTGAAATCTTTGAAAATTATGGTTGTGATTTTAAGTTTTATGATAGTGAAAAAGAAGTGTTTATGGGGGTATTTCAAGAACAGATTGATATGAAGTATCCAAGAAATAAGGAGTTTGATGGTTACACTTATGATGAGATTAAGAAGTGGACTACAAAGGAAGATTTTGATAAATATTTTGATGTGATAAATAGTATACAAGAACAGTTATTTGGAAAAATGTACCATAATAAAATGCTTATTCGATTATCAGGAAATATTGTAAAAGATGGACATGTTGTTAGAAAAGATATATATTATCGTGACTATAAAGCTAATATTGCTCAGTTAAAAGCTTTGGCATATTTTGCATATTTTGTGGATATGCAAAATATAGGAAGAAAAAATGGTAAGATACAGAGGGCTGTCGGTGAAATATATCTGCAAAAAATAGCTACACGTGGTGATATTGTTAGCTCATCTATCATAGCAAGTAATCGTGGTGAATTTGAGCTAGATAATACGAAAAAGAGAAATGAAATTTGGAAATTTATTTTAGATGAAGATATTTATTATGAGATAGAACAGTATCATAATAGAGTGCGTCGTTGCTACAATCAGAAATTACTAAGAAATAAGGATTTCAGAGCTGTCATAAAAGAGTTTGCTGAAAAAAACAATAAAGTGCTATTTTACTCTGATAGTCCATATATTGGTACATCGGATTATTATAAAAAGGGTAGTGGCGTTGATAAGTTTCTGACAAAAGATATGGATGAGTTGATTAATTTACTTGTGGAAAGTGGTAAGAAATTCATTTTTTCTATGAGAGCTGTTAAATCCTACGAGAAGAAACCACAAAAGTCAGTAATGGCACTTGGAAATAAAGAAATATATGATACAGTATATGAAAAATTTAAAAATGGTACGAATAAAAGGAGAATAAGTTTATTTGTATTAGTTATATTAGAGAAAGGTAAAAATCTTGCTAAGGAAATTAGTGATAATCGTGTAATTGAGATTATGATTACAAACTTCCCTATTGTAAGTTTCCCAAATTATAAAGATAGTGATAATGTGTTATATGAGTTTGAAGTATACAAGTTTAAAGATTTTATGAAAATTATAGATGAAAATATGTTACTTCCAAATTAAATAATCCCCTCTGATAATGTATATGGTATTCAGTTGTTTGTTGCTATGAGTCAGGTAGGTATATATTGTTTAAATAAAACAAGGGGGTATCTATCTTATGATTACAAACAAGTTTGTTCCTGAGGGGCTAAGGCTTCCATTATTGGAATATGAAACACAGCTACAGTATGATATGGTAAAGATTGAAAATGCTTTAAGAGAAGGTTATGCAGGTTCTCCAGAAGCAATTGATAGCTTGCAGAGTTATTTAAGGTCTTATAAAGAAAAGCTTGTTGCTGAGACACAGTATATGCTAGATTACTACAAACAACATTCAAAGTGCTTTACACAGCGATTTGTTGCCATTGCTATTACAAGATTGTATGGGAATTATCTATACTATTCTACATATTTGCGAGAGTATGAATTTATAGCGAAAGAGGATTTTCCTAATGAATTTAGGACTGAAATTAGTTGGGCAGATAAACAATGGATAAAGATTACAGAGTTTCTGTGCGTAGCTATGCTAGGTGAGTAAGTAAATAATGGGGTATCAGAAAGGTCTATAGGCGTTTTGCCTATAGACCTTTTTCTTTAGTCATTATATTTATCAAGAGAGATTTTTACTGATTTTATCAGGTCTTTTATGATTAGTGTATCTTTGGTAGAGCAATTGTCTAAAAGCTCTAAAATTTCCTCTTTTGCTTCATTTGAACTTATGTCTGAGATGTCACTCAGTAATTCATCTGTTTTAATTGAAAGTGAGTCTGCTATTTTTACGAATACAGGTAAACTTAGCTTTGTATTGCCAGTTTCTATGTGGCTCAGATGTGTCGCCGATATTCCTACCATATCAGCCAGTTGTTCTTGAGACAACTGATTAGCCTTTCTGTATTTTCTGATTCTCTGCCCTATGTCGTAGTAGTTCATAAAACACCCCCGTGTATATTGATATACTTGAATTGTATAGGCAGTTGTGATAATATTGAATGAACCACATAGGCTATTTATAGCCTATATAGTTAAAATTATACAGAAGAGAGGATTAAATAAGATGTTTTGTACTAGTTGTGGAAATCAAATTCCTGATGGCTCAACTGTGTGTCCAGTTTGTGGCAACTTCTTTGACATCAATTTAGAAACTCAAGGTATGGGGTATCAGAGTGAGCAAACTACTCAGATGAATACCACTAATATGGGGTATCAAAGTAGTCAAACAATGCAGATGGAAACTCAGAACATGGGGTATCAAAATCAGCCTATGAGCAACCAAAGTGGTTTTGTAAATATGATTCAGAAACCTCAAACTATTACCCAAAATAAACAAATGCAGCCTAGACCTAATAAAGTAGACGAAGAAAGAACAATAAAGAAGGTTGAAGAATTATTTGTTAATGAAGATGAAGAGCAAGTTGCTGTATTAGGTGGTAGCTATCTTCAAAATATGTTGCATGGTGGGGGCTTAAGCAAGGGGTTTGGTGTACTCACTGATAAGCGATACTATTTCAAGGGTAGATGTTACACCAAGCAAGCTGGTCATTTTGTTAAGACAGACGAAGAGTGGTGTGTTGATGTCAAAGATATTACAGCTACTGGATTTATTTATAAAGGCAGAATACTGTTATTACTTTTAGCAATAGCTTGTCTTGGCTTTGGTATATATGGTTCAGCTTGTGAGGCTGACGCAATTTATTTTGTTGTAGGATTTCTCTTGGCAGGAGTGTTGTTATTCGCATATTTCTGTTCAAAGAAAGGTATGTACATAGTAGCTTTTGCAGGTGGTTCAATTGGTCTTGATGTGTCTAAGTATGGTGGCACTAAAGCAGTTAAAGCTTTTGACAAGAAAATAAGAAAGGCGAAGGATAAAGCGATAGGTGGTGTTAACGATGACTTGTAAAAAGTGTGGAAAAGAAGTTAGAGATGGTATTGCCTTTTGTCCATTCTGTGGTGCATCGCTTAAGGAAGAACCAGTGGTAGCAGTAGAACCAGTAAAAGCGTCTGAACCAGTCATAAAGAAAGAAGTTGTTAAAAAGGAAAAGAAACCTATTAACAAAAAGCCTTTTATAATAGGGGGTATTGCAGTAGCTGTCATAGCTGTTGTAGTTGCTTGCGTAATGCTCTTTGTAGGAAGAAATATTGATAAAACCATAGAAAAGTATATGGAAGCTATTAGGCAGGAAGATGAAGAGTTACTTCTTGAAATTATGTTCCCTAAGGATGCCAGAGATGACGGAGAAGATTGGTATGCAGATGGAGCAATAGATGACCTGCTTGAGGATATGAACGAGGAAGTAAAATCAATTTCTGTTGTAAATAGTGTTGATGCTGACGAAAAAGTATCTGCTATGATTGACGAGATATTTGATGAGGCTGATATAGATGTAGAATATACAGCACTTAAAATTGTCAACATAAACATACAGTATAAAAAGGATGCTGAAAGAGAGCAAACTACAACTTATGATATAAATGGTAATGTGCTTGACGATAATAAAGAATTATCTCAGTTGATTGCCTATAAGGTAGGAAATAAGTGGTACATATTGCCAGGGGTATTTGAGTACTGCGTTGATGTTTGGCAGTCAGAGGATATACAAAGTGCAGAGGAAATATCAACAGCTATACAGAGTGCTTTGTGTAGTGAAGAAGTATATAATAGTTTTCAACCATACTATGATGTGGTTATTGATTTGGAAAGTGATTTAGAGTATTTGCCTGAGTCAGTTCAAGCAGCAATAATGGGGTATCTCAACTCTGTTCCAGAGATACAGCATACGTATGATGGAGCTACTGGATTTAGTTTTGTTGTAAGCTCAAATGGTATAGTTACTGTGTATATTTCAACAGAAACTAATCCTGCAGAGTGGCAAGTATATCCAACTGTCGAGTCTGGGTATGATTATGGTGTAGTTGATGAAATTACCACAGAAGATATGCCAGTAAATCCTGAATACAGCTATGTGAAACTTATCAGCGAGCAATCTCCAATAATGGGGTATTGGCAAAGTGATACAGTTGGTATGTATATTGGTTATAATGTGAGCGGTGGAGATGAAGGATTTACTGTTTATTTACAAAGTCAGGATTTTGGATTCAGATTATTACATAGTTACAAAAATTATAAGTATTCTGGTGGAAATAGTTTTGTCCAGTTTATTCACGAGCCTCAATATGAAACAAATTGGTGTGAGAAATTCAAAATTGATGTTATAGATAATGACACTATTACACTTAGTACAAGTGATATAGGTCAAAATGATGTAGTGTGTTTAGAACCACAGGAATATACTTTCAAACGTGCTGAATTGGATAAAGAAACACTATTACAGTATGAGGGTACTTGGATAGATGGTGGAGATGTGTTTTCTAATTATGGTACATATGGAAATATAAAGGATTTAGCATACTGCGATGAGTGTGGTAGTATTCATGATAAAGATTATGTTGAAAAAGAATATAATTGTTACCATAGTAGTAATTATGTTTCTCTTTATGATGGAAAGACGTTGCATTACATTTTCCCAAGCGAAGGGCTGTACATAGAAGAGCTAGATGCTGTATGTTATACAGCATATTCATATTACGTAGATGATAATAAAATGGATTATGAATCTGGTGCTTATGGAGGAGGCGGTAGTGAATATTATATTTATTTCCGTGATGGCTCAGATGAAGCAAAGGTAGCAGAGGCTTTGAATGCATATCAGGGGTATATTGATGAGAATAATCTTGATATACGGGGATATGAACTTGTATATATAAATGATGATGATATTCCAGAGTTGTGTGCATTCGATATAATTGATGACCCTAGATTACTGCTCTATAATGCTACAGATAAAGATGTAAAATGCATGTATTCTAGTGGGGGATATCAGTATAAAGAACGAGAGAATATAATAGTAGTTTTTAGTCATGTTGGAGGTTCAGAAGCATATAGCTTAATGGAAATAAATGATTCCATAACAGATTTTGTGGAGTTGGATTATGTTAGATTAGATAGAATAGATGATAATTATGTATATTACTACAATGACGAGGTAAGTGATGAAGCCACATATAATGCATTTATAGAAAAGTATAGAGAGTATACCCAAATTGGAGTGTCTAGACGTTATACTACTATCCTCGAAGCTTATGAGAACCTTGGTATTACTGAGTATGGTTATTCTCTTTACCACATAGAAGCCATGAGCTATGACAACGGGGTATTATATATCAAAGGTGATGATGGAGAAGAAATTAGTTATCCAGTAGCTGACGATTGTGTTTGGGAGGATACAGCATTTAGTGAAGTAATTGCAAACATATCTTATGAAGAACTTGAAGATACTTGGTTAGAGGAACGAGAGTATTATTTGACTTACGAAGAAAATAATTATAATTTTTATGATGTATATGTTGTTGTAAAGGATGAACAAATTATTAGAGTATATACAGCTCATAATTAAGATGCATAAAAATAGGTTGTTTTCTTCCTATATAGAAAAACACAGAAGAGAGGATTAAAAAGATGTTTTGTACTAGTTGTGGAAATCAAATTGCTGATGGTTCAGCGTTTTGCTCAGTTTGTGGTACTGCATGCAACACTGATTTAGAAACTCAAAATATGGGGTATCAAAATCAGGCTAAAAATAATGAAAGTGAGGTTGACTCAAAGAAAACAGATAAAAGAAAGAAAAAGACGTCAATAATAATTGGAGTTAGTGTAGTGGCTATCATAGCAGTAATAGCTGTTGTGCTAATTGTTAATTTAAAGAAGAAACCAGAAAAGGAGTTATCACCTCAGGAAAAAGTTTTAGCTGAATATTTCGAGGCTCTTAACGAATGCGATTTTGAGAAGATATATGAATTATCTTATACAGAGGAAGCAAGAGCTGTACGTGATGGTTATCCTTTTCTCGACTCTAAGATATATACACTTGAACATGATTTTTTCTTTTACAGAGGATTTTATGATAATCCTTCATTATGTCAGTTTGTACTTGACAGCTATCCAGATAAAAGTGATGGACTAAGTGATGAGGAAATTGAAAATAAGACGTGTGATATGTTTAATGTATCATATGAGATAATAGATATTCAGCCTTTTGATGAAGTTGATGTAAAAGCACGTCAGCAACTTGATTTTGTAGATGTAGATTGGCAAAATCTAGAAGATAGGGCTAATATAGGTACACATGTGGATGGAGAACTAAAAGAAAGCGATGTGTCCGTAGATGATGCTTATGTTGTACGATTATACATAGAGTGGAGCTATGATGATATGTTATATGGTTATGACGAAGAGTGGTGGGAAAATAAAGAGTTCAGAGCAGCTGTGCCTGATGATTTTTCTACTTATGATGAAGCAATTGAACATATGGAGTCATTGGGAGATGAGGGAGAGAAAATCTACTCAGTAGTTGTATATGAAAGTGATGGAGAGTGGTATATTCTACAAGGTACAACTTTACCACGTTTTATGGGACCATATTTAGAAGATGAGATAAGATGGCAAGGTGTAGTAGGAAATAATTAATTCTTAATATATATCGAGATAGAGCATGTATAACATAGATTAATTAATAGCATTTACTCAGATAGATAAGTGATTCTTTTAGTTGCAGTTAACTTATTTAGGATAGGTTGACAGATAAGAGAAAGAGGTTTGGGTGAAATGGATTAGTTTATAAATGTACCCAAGAGCATATAGTATCTAGTTAATGAGTTATCTAGTAAATTTATTCAGTAGAGATAATATGTTTACTGAGTAGCATTTCGCCATTAGACGATTAACTCCACAATGTGAGCATATAGACAACAAGAAGTATGCAGACATTGGAGAGCTGCTAGACAATACTAACAAGATAGCAATTATTTTTAATCAGGAGTGACGATTGTGTCACTTCTGATTTTTTTGTTAGGGCTATTGCCCTCTTTTGCAAGTGAGTTTCTTCTAAAGAAGAAATGAGCGTAGCAAAAAAATAAACCACCTGCTATGCGGGTGGTTAAAATAGCTTAAGCGTTATGAATTGATAAACTCCTTTGTTATAATAA
>JAZSEY010000007.1:0-3952 GCA_045531905.1 Lachnospiraceae bacterium | reverse complement strand
ATTATTGCTTCCACCTCTTTTGATATTTTTCTCATTTGCATTTCCTCCACAACTTCAAATTTTCTTTTCTGTTACCAAATAAATGGAATCAATTTATATTTTGTTTTATTTGTATATTCAAGATATCCATCCAAACCATCTTTAAGCATCTTATCTTCTAATACAGTTCTTACAACAATAGTCACAATGGTAATCGCCATACATACCCAGACACTCCAGTAAGGAAATATCATACACAGCCCAATGCAATTCAATAACCAAAATAATGTTAAAAGCACTTTATCCCATACCGGTGAATCAGTATCCGTTTTGCCTCTTTGTGCAAGAGTTTCTTCATTTGATTTGAACAAAACCAAAGAAATAATAATAGTTGCCACCAAAAGATAAATAAAATAGATACTTCCTGCATAGGTTAGTGTAAATCCCGCACCAATCATATATAATAAAAAACCTATTATCTTTTGTACAAGAACTCTTGCGATATATGAAATTGCTTGCTTTCTCATTGCAATCACCTCTCTGTCAAATTGAACAAAATCGCTTCGCGATGGCCTGCCAAGGCTGTGGCGCAGTTTTTACTTTTTCTAAAAAAGGCAGTGACAGGATTATCCTAAGATAGTATTGTTAAAGTACGACCAATAACAAACTTCAAACAAAGGATTTAGTCCCGACCAACTGCCTATGAAAAGAATACCATTTTTGTATTGCTTACACAAGCACTTTTATCAAGCAAATGCACCACCGTAAACAGTTATGGAACCAATAACATTTCTTTTATTTTACGGAGGTCATTTATGTACGAAAAATATATTAATCAATTACATATCGAAGCCAAGTTTCGCAATCTGGCAGATAGTTCGATCAAAACCTATACTGATTTTATACTACGTTTCCTTGAATATACCGGAAAGGATCCTCAGGATATATCAGCTGAGGATGTAAGAAATTTCCTTCTTTTCAAGCAGGAAACCATTGCAGCCACAACTCTCAACCACTACAATTCTGCCATTCATTTCTTTTTTCGCAGAGTTTTACACAAGCCTTGGGATGATGATGTTATTCCTCGCATGAAAGAGGATTATTATCTTCCAACCATACTATCCTTGGAAGAGATAAACCATCTACTCCAATATGTGGATGATATCAAATACAAAGCTATCTTTTCCTTATTGTACGGTTCTGGGCTTCGTGTCTCTGAAGCTGTACATCTGGATTATTGTGATATTTCCAGAACAAATATGACTGTTCATGTACGAAAATCAAAGTCTCGCATCGACAGATATACCATACTTTCACAAAAATCCTTAGATATACTTACAGAATACTGGTTTGCCTATAATAAGCCCATGGAAGCCTTATTCATTCAAAAGAACAAACCGCATAACCGCATCACCCAGTCTGCGGTTCAACAGTATCTTAGAAACACCTGTAAAAAAGCAGGGATTAGTAAACATATCTCACCTCACACTTTAAGACATGCTTTTGCGACTCATCTGTTGGAAAACGGTGTAGAGTTTCGATACATCCAGACATTGCTTGGCCATCGCGATCCTAAATCTACTGAAGTATATCTGCATTTAAGTAATAAAACGGTTCTTGGCATCACCAGTCCTTTTGACATGGAAGCAGGTGATATTCATGGATAAACCTACTGTACAGGATATATTTCATTATTTTTATCCCAAATATCTGGATAAATATAACCCTTCATCCCAACAGGCTAAGGTTGCTCATTGTATTATCAACTGCAAAACCGGAGCTTATGGTACCAATGTAAGCATCTGTGAAGATTGTGGTCAGCCGGAGATTCATTATAATTCCTGTCGTAACCGGTGCTGTCCTATGTGTCAGGCTCTTCCGAAAGAAAAATGGATTGATAAGCGTCGTGAAGATGTTCTGGATGCTCCATATTTTCATGTGGTCTTTACTGTTCCACAGGAATTAAATCCTCTCATATATAGTAACCAGCAGGTATTATATGATGCGTTATACCACTCTGTATCAGCTACCATAAACGAACTTACTGCTGACAACAGACACCTTGGTGCCAGGGTTGGATACATCTGTGTTTTACACACATGGGGCTCTGAAATGAACTATCATCCACACATACATGTCATACTTCTTGGTGGTGGTCTTTCTTCAAAAAACGAGTGGCGTGATAAAGGCGAAGAATTCTTCCTGCCTGTAAAAGTGTTATCCAAGGTATTTCGTGGTAAATATATGGATGAACTTAAGTCCCTATACAAAGATAACAAACTCGAATTTCATGGCAGTAGTGAAAAATACCGCAACCACTATTCCTTCAAAGTGCTTCTTAACACCTGCTACGATAAAGACTGGGTTCCTCATTGTAAGAAAACCTTCAATGGTGCACAGTCTGTCATTAATTATCTTGGCAAGTACACCCATCGCATCGCTATAAGCAACCATAGAATCATTCGTATGGATGAAGATACCGTTACTTACTATGTCAAAGACTATCGCGAAGAAGGCAGGTGGAAAGAGCTTACAATCCCCGGTATAGAGTTTGTAAGAAGATTTCTTATGCATGTGCCACCAAAGCGTTTTGTCAGAATCAGGCATTATGGTTTATTGTGTACCCGTAGTAAAAACAAGCACTTAACTTTATGTCGTAATCTTCTGGGATGTAAGAAATACATATCCATACTCAAAGACCTGGAAACACCTCAAATCCTGGAAACTTTATATGGCATAAAAATATCCGTATGTAAATGCTGCGGTGGTCATCTCGGAAAACCACATCTGCATATGCCACTACGAATTTAACATATGTACTTCTATATTTCAAATATCAGTCTCAGCGATGAGGCTTGTTTGCTATGCAATAAATTAGCAAGTCGCTATGTTGTAAGTTTAATCCACCTTTATTTTTAAGGAAACTGGCTTGGATTGAAACACCATACATATCGACAAAGGTACGCGACTTTGTTCAATTCGGCAAAATCGCTATTAGCACCAACGAAAGGACAGATGCATATCTCATGTACTCTGTTTTTTCGTTGGCACTAACAGCGATTGTAACCTAATCAATTTTCCATACAAATTTTATATAATACTCTGGAAGTTCTTGTATTGCTTAACTTCCAGCATTTTTAGTTTTTCTGCACTTTGTACCAAAATGTGTACCATTGTTTTACAGTGCCATTTTTAATGTATTCCTATCATAAATTACCTACCGACTTCAAAATTAATTTTTAGCATTTTTTTGTATCTGTTTAATAGCATCCAAGTATTCTCTCTCAACAGAACTGATGGTCTTTTGCTTATATTTTTTATACTCCGTTTCAGCTTTGTTCATAGCTTGTATATGTGATATTGAACCATTTCCTTCTAGCAATTGCTCTCCTGTAGAGACCAATATTCTATCAAGGTGTTCTGCCCAATCTTTCATAGTCATAATCACTTCACGTTCAGCCTGTCTCTCGGCAAAATCCAAATAACCGGAAACGAGTTGTCCCATAGCATGCAATTCTTTCTCATTAAGATAATTTTTTGCAATCCTAGCTTCTTTTAAAGTCGGTTGTTCTCCTGAGAAATTCATCAATCCCATAAACTCTTTTTCAGCATCAACTCTATGATAAATAACCTCTGCCGCAGTTTCACCTGATATGGCATAGTGAATTTTGTTCTGTACCTTCTTAAAAAAACGAATCGATTCCTCTGCTGTAGGGTTATAATCAATACTAGTCGCATAGATTTCCAAAATTTGACGATAAAACACCTTTTCAGATGCACGAATATCTCTAATACGCTCAAGTAACTCTTTAAAGTACCCTCCGCCACCTAGTTCTTTTAACCGCTGATCATCCATGGCAAAACCTTTTCGCATATATTCCTTTAGTATTCCAGATGCCCATATTCGAAATTGCACTCCTCGTTGCGACCTAACGCGATATCCCACTGAAATTATCATATCCAAATTATAGTA
>JAZSEY010000004.1:0-110949 GCA_045531905.1 Lachnospiraceae bacterium | reverse complement strand
CCTTGAAGACTACGAGGTAGATAGGCTTGAGGTGGAAGTGTGGTAACACATGTAGCTGACAAGTACTAATCGGTCGAGGGTTTGTCTAAAGAAGACGAATTCTGCATTAGATGTTTCTGTGTGATGTTTTGAAGGTACATTATGTACTTCATATTCCTCGATAGCTCAATGGTAGAGCACTCGGCTGTTAACCGAGTTGTTGCAGGTTCGAGCCCTGCTCGGGGAGTTTATAAGGCCCTATGGTCAAGCGGTTAAGACATCGCCCTTTCACGGCGGTAACACGGGTTCGATTCCCGTTAGGGTCACTATGCCGATGTGGCTCAATTGGCAGAGCAGCTGATTTGTAATCAGCAGGTTATCGGTTCGAGTCCGATCATCGGCTTTTAGTCGACTATTAGCGACCAACTTGGACCTTTAGCTCAGTTGGTTAGAGCAACCGGCTCATAACCGGTCGGTCCTGGGTTCGAGTCCCTGAAGGTCCACTTTTACATAAGAATAAATAATATGGCCCAGTGGCTCAGTTGGTTAGAGCGCCGCCCTGTCACGGCGGAGGTCGAGGGTTCGAGTCCCTTCTGGGTCGTTAGTACCAATATGGTACTATCGACAATTTTTTATATTGTCTGGGATCTTAGCTCAGCTGGGAGAGCATCTGCCTTACAAGCAGAGGGTCACAGGTTCGAGCCCTGTAGGTCCCACTTACAACATCATATGATGTTGAACTTCAATAATTATGCCGGCGTGGCGGAACTGGCAGACGCCCGGGACTTAAAATCCCGTGGGTAGTGATACCCGTACCGGTTCGATTCCGGTCGCCGGCATTTTCTATTATTGAATATGTGTGTGTAGCTCAGCTGGATAGAGCACTTGGCTACGGACCAAGGTGTCGGGAGTTCGAATCTTCTCACGCACGTTAGAAAGCCTTGATTTTCAAGGCTTTTTTCTATTTTTAAGACCAGTAAAAATCCTCTCACGCACATTGTTTGCATAGAATAAGGGATTGCATTTTTTTTGAATATGCAATCCCTTTATTTGTATCGTTCTTTTCTGTTTGTTTCACCTAAGATATAGTCAACGCTGGTATTATAGTGCTTTGCCAGTGCAACAAGTAACTCAATGGGAATTTCCCGGGAGCCTAACTCATAATGGGAGTATGCTCTCTGCGATATATTGAGTACATCGCTGATTTGTGATTGTGTCAAATCGCTGTCTTCTCTTAAGTCTCGTATCCTCTTTATGTACACGTAAATCACCTCACAAAGTATATTATAATGAGCCCGTTTTGTTCTATTGACATGTAGAACAAATTGGGCTAAACTTTTTGTAGAGAGTGACAAAAATGCGAGACATTAACTAATTTGAAGGAGGTTAAAATATGAAGAAAGGACAAAAAAGAAGAGTGTTTGCATTCTTGCTTGCATTTAGTATGCTGGTAAGCTGTTTTACCGGCGTTCCGGTACGAGCAGAAGAAGAACAGGCTGTGACAGGTTTGGTCGCGGGAGAGACGAATTGGAATGGTCTTCGTAATGAATTACTAGATTCAACATATCAGAAAGAGTTCTGGTCTAGTTTGGGTGAGAGAACACTGTATCTTGGATATACTGATGCAGAAGGAACGATTGTTGGAAGTCTGAATGAATATCCTGAGTATTCCATTGAGAATATTATTGTTTCAAAGGATGGAGAAGCAGCGCCCGATGGAAGTTATTCCATTCGTCAGGATGTATATTATGAAGGTGAAGTTGAGACGCCGAATGAGGGTTTCTTTGTTTTTACCTTTAATCAGCGTGGCGATTATATGATTTCCTATGCATTAGAAAATGTTGAGGAAAATTATATTACTGTACATGTGGATTATGGTGAAGTGGCTGCATATAGCTCTCCTGAAGCTACAGAAACTGGATATTTGTTAGAGTACCAATATAGCAGAGGTGAAGAGGATAATTCATTTTATTTTGTGTTTAACGTGGATTCCGGAGCAGAAACACCATTTGCATTAGCGGAAACGCCACTGTGTATAAATGATGACCCAGCTATTGATGTTAGCCAGTATGCAAGTTTATCTGAGGTAGAGGGAAAAACAAATGCTTATAAGTTAACCATACATACAGATACATTGCCGTCAAACGAGTTTGGTTTGCAACTTGCTTATAGTGTCGATTATGATGATGGTATGGGAAGCAGAGAAAACGCTTATTATATTCATGTGTCTGAAAAGATTTCTGGCTTGGTGTTTGCATATCCAGACTGGGATGGTGGTAAAGCATTTTTGGGAGAGGGTGCCCATTTTCAATCATCAGGAGAAACTGTCTTAGGTGATTTTCATGTGTATTTGGGATATAAGGAATCTGATGAATCTGACATTATTGCCATTGATGAGTATGAAGGATATTCAATGGATAATTTTGAAGTTACTTTGAATGGTGAAGTTGCATCGAAAGATAGTTATTCTGTTGCACAAAGTACATACTTGGATGATGAGGAGCAGGTTGATAAGGTAAATGAAGACATACTAAGGTTTTCGTTATATGAACGTGGTATTTATCGAATTGCTTATCCGATGGATGATAGAACAGATAATTATATTACCGTAAAAGCGACTATACCGGAATTTGGTGTTTATCAGACTGCAACCGGTGAAGGGTATTATGTTGATAATGATTTTATCGTTGATGGAAGTTCATCTGCTAATGAGTGTTATGTAGTATTTAGTGACGCGTGCTATAAGAGTATTACATTGTCAGAAACCCCATTGGTGATTAATGGTGATGAGAGTATCCTTGCGTCCGATTACGTGAGTATCGAGGCGGTTGAAGGTAATCCTTTAGCATTTAGGTTAAATGTCAATGGTAGCAATATGACATCTAACGAGATGGATATTAGTATCAAATTCACAGGTGTAGATGTGAATGGAAATGAGCTGGAAGAGGATTTTCGTTCGCTGAGAGCAATTATAGACAACAAAGGATTTGTATTTAGAGAGACTTATTATGATGATGTAGCCGGAAAAGAATGTTTCGTGGAAGATGGTGATTCGTTTAAATACTATCTTATTCCGTTAGGATCCCAACATTTTGTATATTTGGAATATCAGGATGAACAGACTGGTGAAACCACAAACGTATGGGATGCAGATGCACTTACTGTTACACTAAATGGTGCACCAGCACCGGCAAGTTCTTACCAAATCTCAAAGAATACATATCGGGTTGATGAAGAGGAGAATGGCGAGCCTGTTTCGAAAGAATATGTCAATGAAGGTTTCCTTGGATTTGCTTTTTTCCAAAAGGGTGTTTATCACGTATCATATAAGGATGCGACCAGTCACAAATCAGTTATTTTTGCAGTCGATATGCCTAGAGTAGCAGTGTATGATTCTGCTGATATTGAGACGGGAAAATACATTGAGCGGTATAACTTTGACAGATATACTGATGCGGAACAGGCATTTTACATTATTCTCCAAAAAGGAGAAAGTGAGACAATTACTGTAGGTGAAAGTCCGCTCTCTTTTGATGGAGATTATGGTGATGCTAAGGTGTCTGATTACCTAGAATTGGAAGTGATTGAAGAAAATGAAGTATATAAGGTTATTGTAAAACCTGAGGCATTTCCATATTACGAGGTTGGATTTATATTTAGTGCTGAGTGTTCGAATGATACGGAACCATGGAACGAAGAATATTCCTTCGGTGTTTGTGAAAAACAAGTAGGCTTGTTAGTTACAGATAGTTTTACGGGAGATAATGAAGAGACAAGACCGTTTGATGAAGGTTCATTTTCAAAGGATTTGTATAAAGTGTATGATCCATATAACAGTAGCAAATTCTATTTTGGATATAGAACTGATGAAGATGGAGAAATTACCAATGTTGCTGTAGAAGATTTGGTATTTACAGATGAAAATGACTCACCTGTGGAATTAGAAATAGATAAGTTCACTAACGTTGATGGTGAAGAAATTGTGCAGATTAGATTCCAATCGCCTGGTACATATTACGCATCTTATACAAAGGATGGAATAGAGTCTAAGGTGATGATTGTTGTCGACTTCCCTGATATGGCATTTTATACAGAACCTGAGAGAACTGCTGAGACATTAGTGATGGATGATTTTTATCTTATGAAGGATGATGACCAGCAGGATGTTTTGTATTTCATTGTGGATAAGTCTTATGGTACTTTTGAAAACTTTGCATTTGAGGCTGATGGATACAAAACTACACCATCGGTATTAAATGCGGAACTGTTTGATATTGGTGATGAGAATTTTCTTTGTTATAAGGTGACATTGTTAGATGAAGGTGCCGGATATCTGTTGATGGTAAGCTTTGACAGGGTTTATGAAGAAGAGTCTGAGCCAGATGTATATATTTTGGGAATGTCTACAGGTAAAGAAAGACAGTTCTATTTGGATGGTAAGTCACATACTGGATTTGCCGGATGCTATATGCAGGATTATGAGTATGCAGGAAGAGGTATTAATTGGGATTGTGGACTTCCAATGTACTGGGTGCATGCAGATACCATTCAGGGCGTTATTGACAAGTTAGGAGAAGTTGGTATTGGTGAGACTGTATGGGTAGATGGTGAAGATAAAGGTATTGTGAATACCGGTTATTTTGCAATCAATGTAAGCCATACAGGTAATGTGACACTGACAGAACAGTTTGTGACACCAAAGAACGCTACTGCTATTCAGATTGTGGCAGGTCAGGATGTACAGATGACCACACATCCAACAGAAGAGGATGGAACATATATTGAAGATTCTGTATATTATGTTGACGAGGAAACTAGAGCATTGTTGCCAGCTGAGTATAAGAATGTTCAGTATATCAGTGATTTTAATGGTGGCTTATATGTGGTAACCAGATATACGCCAACCAGTGCTGATGAGTATAACTTTAAGCTAGGCGAGAAAATTGAAGCCGATTTTGATGAGGTTGACCGTTGCATCATCACTGCAGAAGAGAAGAAAATGTGGAATCAATTTGAATTGCCGCATCTTTATTTAACCATGGATTGCGATTATTTGGTAGATGGACCATGTGGTGCTATACATATGCAATATACGGACGGTGCTGATGGCAAACTGTATGTGATGGATAGACCAGAAGAAGCTTTAGTACGCAAGGAATTTGATAAGAATAGTGCTACATATTCTGGTACATTTGCGAATGATTGGACAATTTATTCTTGTACAATTGATAAGAATACAGTGCAGGCTACAACAGGAACCTATGAAGAGGATGTAGTAGTAAAGACACCAGATGACAAAAAAGACTTGGTTGATGTTGAGACAGAGGTTGAGAATGGATTGTCTGAGGAGCAGAAGGAGGCCTTGAAAGAAGAGGATTCTAATGTTGAATTAGATGTCAAGACGGATGCCATTGATGCTTCAGAAAATAACCTTGAGAATCTTGCAGATACAATCAAGGAAGCAATTTCAGCAATCAAGGAATTGATTGAGACTATCTTAAGTATTCCACAGGAAAATGCACCAGTATTTGTGGATATTTCTGTGAATGTTACTGTAACAGATAGTGAAGGTAATCTTGTGGGTGAAGAAGATACAAACATTACCGAGACGAAAAAACCGATTGACGTAACTATGGATATTCCAGAAAACATTCGTGGTAATAATCGTAGATACAAGGTTGTTCGTTATCATGATGGCACAGCAGAGGAACTTGAAACCGAAGTGATGAATAACGGTAAGAGTATACGCTTTGCGACAAACAAATTCTCTACCTATGCGATTGTGTATGAGGAGATTGTGAAGCAAGACTTTGATATGTCTCAGGTAAGATGGGATTATACTGAGGAATTTACCTATGATGGTGAGGAAAAGTCAGTGCAATTGATTGGATTACCTGATGGATTAATTCCTATCTATGAGAATGATGTGGCATATGAAGTAGGAAACTACAATACAACGGTAACATTCCAGTACGATATGACACTTTATAACGCTCCACCTGCAGTAGAGAGTTTGAATTGGAGCATTGTAGCAGCTTCACCACAGAAGCAAGATTTTGATATGTCAAATGTTAAATGGAATTATACTACAGCATTTACATATGATGGCACAGCTAAGACAGTTACACTGACTGGCCTTCCAGCTGGATTAACTGCAAATTATACAGGTAACACAGCAACAGAGGTTGGTAACTATGTGGCGAGTGTAAGCTTTACCTATGACACAGAGGTATACAATATGCCTACACAGGTTGCAAACTTAAATTGGAGTATTGTGGCACCTCCAGCGCCACCTGCACCTGCAAAGACTGATTTTGATATGTCAAATGTAAAATGGGATTATGCTACAGCATTTACCTATGATGGAACTGCAAAGACAGTTGCATTGACAGGTCTTCCAAGTGGATTGACGGCAACTTACAGTGGTAATACAGCAACAGATGCTGGTGTATATACAGCGACAGTAGTATTTAGCTATGATGCAGAGAAATACAATGCACCAAAGGCTATAGACGCATTGACATGGACTATCAACAAAGCGGATGCAGCAGTTAAAGTATCTAAGGTTTCTATTTCCAAGACATATGGCGATAAGGCATTTAGTTTAGGTGTAACAGCGGCTAAGGGAACAAAGGTTGCATACAAGAGTTCAGATACAAAGGTAGTTAAGGTGTCTACAACAGGTAAGGTTACCATTAAGGGTTGTGGTCAGGCTACAATTACCATTACTGCCAGTGGTGCTAACTTTGAAACTAGCCAGAAGAAGGTTACTGTAACGGTTAAGCCAAAGAAGGTATCTATTAAGAAACTGACTTCTCCAAAGAAGAAGGCTATCAAGATTACCTGGGCAAAAGATAGCAAGGTAACCGGATATGAGATTGAGTACTCAACAAACAAGAAGTTTACCAAGAAGACCACAAAGAAGGTTACAATTTCTAAGTATAAGACAATTAGTAAGACAATTGGTAAGCTGAAAAGTAAGAAGAAGTACTATGTGCGTATCAGAGCGTATAAGAAGTCAGGTAAGACAAAGATATACGGCGCATGGAGTACAGTAAAGAATATTAAAGTGAAATAATTAGTTTTTATGGAGGACCCGCGAATGCGGGTCCTTTTTTTATGATGACAACGAGGCGAATGCGATTGTGCACCTATAAAAATTGTGTATTCAAATGGATACTGAAATGATATAATAAATATAGTTTGTGGTTATGTGTAAAATTCGGCACATAGTATATGCGATAATGTAAGGGGTGAAATCATGAGAAAATTGGAAATAATTGACATATATATATTAGAAATTCTAGAAAAGCATGCAAGTGCAGAGAGAAGACTGTCTCAAGCAGATATTATTACATATTTGGACTTGGATTATAATTTGACCGTTTCTAGGAAAACTTTATCAGCATATCTTTGTATGCTTCGAGAGGCAGGGTATATTGCTGGAAATCGTGGCGTATATGGTATTCAAAGATTTGATGATCATGAATTACGGTTATTGATTGATGGGGTATTATTTGGGCAGCATGTTCCGCAGGAAGATGCGAAGGTTTTGATTGATAAACTAAAAGCATTTTCTCATACAAGTATGAAAAATCGAGTGAAACATGTATGTTATCTAGAGGGAATTACAAGAACGCAGAATAATCATTTGTACGAGATAATTGATACTATCGATGAGGCGATAGAGCGAAATCGAAAAATTGAAATAACGCAATGCGCTTACGATGTAAATGGACGATTATATGATAAAGGTACTGTGGTTGTAGACCCATATTATATGGTTACTGAGAAGTCGAGGTATTATTTAATATGCTATGCAGGCAGAAATGATGATTTGGAGAATCGTCGTATTGATAGAATGTCGAAGGTAAGGATGTTGGAGGATAGCAGAATACCAATAAATCGATTCAAAAAATATAAGCAAGGCTTTGATTTGGCAGAGTATATGCGAGAGCATATTTATATGTTTTCAGGTGATTCCAGTATCGTACATATTAGAATTAAGAAAAGTCGTATTGGTGACTTTATTGATTGGTTTGGAAATGACTATCACATTGAGCAGGAACGTGACGATGATATTACAGTTAGAATTCGTGCAAATGAAAATGCAGTCTATTATTGGGCGTTACAGTATGGGGCTACAGCAGAGGTTTTGAAACCAGAGAGGTTAAGAGAACGGATAAAGAATGGATTGGAGGAAATGGTAGAGAGGTATAGATAATAACAACATACAATTATGATAAATTGAAAGGAGAAAATGATTATGGGAAAAAATGTTTTTGAGGAGTACACAGGACAATATAGTTTAAGTAAAACCTTGCGGTTTGAGTTGATACCGCAGGGAAGAACGCAGGAGTATATTGAAGCAAATGGTATCTTAAGTGAAGATGAAGAAAGAGCAAAAAACTATAAGGTAGTCAAAAAGGTGATTGATGAGTACCATAAACAATTTATGGAGCGAGCTTTGAAGACTCTTGAGTTGGATAAATTGAAAGAATATTATGATCTTTCTATTATGCAACAGAAGAACGAAAAATCGCTTGACCAGCTTCGAGATTTAGAAAAGGATATGAGAAAGCAGGTTGTGAAATGTATAAAGGCAGATCCAGAGTTTTCAATATTGGATAAGAGAGAATTGATAACAAAGAAATTGCCGGAATTTACGGCTAACAAGGCGGAACTAGAGGCGATTGAGAGTTTTGCAAAATTTACTACATATTTTAAGGGCTTTTTTGAAAATCGAAATAATATGTATTCAGATGAGGAAAAGGCTACAGCTGTTGCATATAGAATCGTGAATCAAAATTTGCCCAAATTTATTGATAATATGAGAATATTTAAAATGCTTATGAATACGGAGTTGTGTTCAGACATAATGAAATTGCAGGAAGAAATGAGCGAGCAGTTACATAATTGTACAATTGAGTCATTCTTTACCTTGGATGCATATTCTCATACTGTAACCAATTCTGATATTAATCTTTATAATACAATTATAGGAGGAGTATCTGTTAGTGATAAAGTGAAAATTAAGGGTATCAATGGTTATGTTAATGAATTTAATCAAAAACATAGGAAAAAGGAAAATATAAAAAAATTACCATTGTTAAAACCCCTATATAAGCAGATTTTAGCAGATAAAGAAACCCTATCATTTGTAGAAGAACAATTTGAAAATGATGGACAGGTTTTAGAGAACATATTGGTTGTAGTGCAAGAAATAGATGAGGCAGTTTTAAAGGAAGGTGCGAACAACTCTTTAGAGCGATTACTGTGCAATATCACATCATATGACTTGGATAAAATATACATTGCAAATGGCTTGCCGATTACTAATATTTCTAATGCAGTATACAAGGATTGGTCTGTTGTAAAAAATAGTATTGCTCAGCAGTATGATGACGAGAATAATCCGAAAGGTAAGAAAAATGAGAAATATTATGATAAAAAAACAAAGGCTCTGGAAAAGCGTAAGAGTTATTCATTAGGTGAATTGAATGATTTGGTGGAGAAACATCAAGGGTTTGAAGGAAAGCTGGAAACGTATTTCAGTTCTTTAGGAGTAAGTGAAGAAAAAAATGCAGATGGAAATCCTGCAGCTAATTTGTTTGATGTATATCGGGAAGCTTATGAAGCGGCTAGTTACTTGTTATCTTTGCATGAGAATTATCATAGTAAACATGGACTTGCTAGTGATAAAAAGAACATTGCAATATTGAAGGCATTATTGGATGCTATAAAGGAAATAGAGAATTTTGTAAAACCATTGATTAATAATCAGGCCGAATTGGAGAAAGACGATAATTTTTATGGAGAATTGGATGAGATATACAAAACATTGTCACAGATAACTCCGTTGTATAATAAGGTTCGTAATTACGTGACAAAAAAGCCATATTCTACTGAGAAAGTGAAGTTGAATTTTGGAAATCCAGAGTTCCTTGGTGGGTGGCCAATTAAGAGGGAAATTGCAACATCAGGATTGATTTTTAGAGACGATGATTTCTATTATCTTGGGGTTATTGCAAAGGGGCAGGGAAAATGTTTTAAAGAATATCTTGTGCCTGAAGATAATTTGGACGTATTCTACAAGATGGAATATTTGCAGGCGGCAGATCCACAAAAAGATGTTCAAAATCTTATGGTTATAGATGGAAAAACTGTAAAGAAAAATGGTAGAAAAGAGAAGACTGGTATTCATGCGGGAGAGAATATAGTACTAGAAGAACTGAAAAACACCTATTTGCCTACTGATATTAATGCGATAAGAAGGAAAAAATCATATTCTAAATTGAGTGAGAATTTTTGCAAAGAAGATTTAACAAAATTTATTGAATTTTATATGCAAAGAACAATGGAATATTTTGATCAATTTAAGTTTGATTTTAGGGAAGCAGAGGATTATTCGGATTTTGGTGAATTTACAGATCATGTAAATACTCAAGCATATCAAGTCCGGTTTGTTGAGATATCTAGGAAATATATAAATAAACTTGTAGCACAAGGTAAATTATATTTGTTTAAAATCTATAGCAAAGACTTTTCGCCTAAATCAACAGGAACTCCTAATCTTCATACAATGTATTGGAAAATGTTATTCGATGAAAATAATCTCGCGAATCCGGTTTATAAATTAAATGGGGAAGCCGAAGTTTTCTACAGAAAATCCAGTATCAAGCAAGAAAATATTGTTTGCCATAAAGCAAATGAGTCAATTCCGAAGAAGAATTTGGAAGCTAGGCTGCGAGGAGAGAAAAGTCTTTTTGAATATGATTTAATAAAGGATAAAAGATACACAGTTGATAAATATCAATTTCATGTGCCTATTACAATGAATTTCTGTGCGGAGGGTAGAACTAATCTGAATGACATGGTATTAGAATCCATTCGTAAAAATTCAAACATCAATGCGATTGGTATTGACAGAGGTGAGCGTAATCTATTATATATTTCCGTTGTATCGCCAGAAGGGAAAATATTGCATCAACAGTCTTTGAATATCATTGAGAATACTGATAAAAAAGGCAATGTTCATAGAATTGATTATCATGCATTGTTAGATGATAGAGAAAAAACTATGGATAAAGAGAGAAAGTCATGGTCTTCGATATCTACCATAAAAGAATTAAAAGAAGGATATTTAAGTCAGGCAATTCATGTTATTACCAATTTAATGATTGAATATAATGCAATTGTTGTTTTGGAGGATTTGAATTTTGGATTTATGAATGGACGAAAAAAGGTTGGTAAGCAGGTTTATCAAAAGTTTGAAAAAATGTTGATTGATAAATTGAATTATCTTGTAGATAAGAAATTGAATCCCAATGAACTGGGTGGTGCATTGCATGCATATCAGTTGACAAATCAGTTTCAAAGTTTTTCGACGTTGGGTAAGCAAAGTGGATTTCTATTCTATATTCCTGCGTGGAATACCAGTAAGCTTGACCCGACAACCGGCTTTGTGAATTTGCTATATCCAAAGTATACCAGCAAAGAGGAAGCGAAAGCATACATCCGTAAATTTGATAGTATTCGCTATAACGAGGAAGAAAAGTATTTTGAGTTTGCCTTTGACTATAAGAATTTTACGGATAAAGCGACAGGAACAAAAACCGATTGGACAATATGTTCTTATGGAGACCGTGTGATATCGGAAAGAAATCCGAAAAATAATAATGAGTGGGATTCAGTGGAAGTGGATATTACGGATAGAATTATGAAACTGTTGCAGACATATGGAATTGCTTTGTCGGGTGACAACATGGTTGATGTAATCTGTTCTTGTAATGACAAAAAATTTTATGATGAGTTTATGAAAGATATCAGATATGTGCTTCAGATAAGAAATAGTGTAATCAATTCTGATATTGATTATATGCTATCGCCAGTAAAGAATGAGCACGGAGAATTTTTCGATACAAGAAAGTATGACGAAAATAACGCTGCGTATAACTATTTTCCAAAAGATGCAGATGCCAATGGCGCTTATAATATTGCACGGAAAGGTCTTTGGGCGATGGAAAGAATTAGAGAGTCTGAAGATGGCAAGGTCAAACTGGCAATTAGTAATAAAGAGTGGTTGTGCTTCGCTCAGGAGAATACCATTTAGTAAAAACTATGTATGAAGAGATTTTGATTACACAACTGAATGATTTTATTTTTTGTCCAGCATCAATATATTTTCATATGCTATATGGAGATACGGAAAGAATTTTGTATCAATCAGATAAGCAAATTAATGGAACGAATGCACATAAAACAATTGACGACAAGACATATTCCAGCAAAAAGAACATTTTAACAGGGCTTGATGTATATTGTGAGGAATATGGTCTTGTTGGCAAGATTGATATGTATGATTCGGAGCGTGGACTTTTAATGGAACGGAAAAGAACTGTGAAAAGAATATATGATGGATATATATTTCAGGTATATGCACAATGTCTGGCTTTGCGTGAAATGGGGCGTCCGGTTCACAAGATTGTAATACATAGTATTACTGATAATAGAAATTACGAAATAGCATTGCCAGAAGAAGATAGTGAGATGTTTGGAAAATTTTGCAGCACTGTAAAATCAATGCATGAGTTTGATATGAATACATTCATACAGACCAATATTGAAAAGTGCAAGAACTGTATCTACGAACCAGCGTGTGATAGAGGGTTAAAATGTTAGAGACGACTGATTTTAGGAAAAAGCAAATTATATTTCTGTTTGCAAATCAGGGAGACAAAATATCGTTTCGAAATGATAATATTCTGATTCGTGACAAGGAAGGTAATACAAAATATCAGGTGACGTGTTACTTGGTTTTTATTCTGTTTGTGGTAGGGGATACATCAATTACCACCGGACTTATACGTCGTGCAAAAAAGTTTGGCTTTGTAATTTGTCTGATGACGCAATCTTTTAAGTTATATTCTATTATTGGAAATCGTATGGAGGGTAATACATTACTACATCGAAAACAGTATGAATATGATAGCAATGATATTGCGACATTTATTGTTAAAAACAAGATTAGAAATCAGAGAAAGGCATTAAACAATATCCGTAGGAAAAACGATGCTATTAAAGAAGCGATTGGAAAGTTAGATAATTATCTTGTTGAATTAGATTCTCAGCAGTTAGATGAAAAGTCCTTATTGGGTGTTGAAGGGTCCGCTGCCAGAGTTTATTTTCCACAGATATTTAACAATGTAAATTGGAAAGGTAGAAAACCAAGAATTAAATATGATTATATCAATGCTACATTAGATATTGGTTATAGTATGCTGTTTAATTTTGTGGATTCCCTGTTGCAGGTATATGGCTTTGATGTTTACCGTGGTGTGTATCATAAAGAGTTTTATATGCGAAAATCTTTAGCCTGTGATTTGATGGAGCCAATGAGACCAATCATAGACATGGCAGTACGAAAGGCTATCAATCTAGGACAATGCAAAGAGGAGGATTTTCAGGTTATGCAGGGACAGTATTGCTTGTCTTATAAAAAGTCCCCTCCGTATGTGGAATTTTTGATGAATGCATTATTAGACAACAAGGATGCTATGTTTTTATATGTGCAACAATATTACCGTGCTTTTATGAAGGGGAAAACCATATCAGAATATGCCATGTTTGAGGTGAAATGAGAATGATTGTAATTAGTTATGACATTTCAGATGACAAAAAGCGGACAAAGTTCTCGAAGTATTTGTGTAAATTTGGTCATCGGATTCAATACTCAGTTTTTGAAATTGATAATAGTGAGCGGATACTGGATAATATAATGAATGATATTGAGAACAGATTTATGAAATCGTTTAGTCAAGAAGATAGTGTTTATATATTCAATATGTCTGCAAGTTGTAAGGTTAAACGGTATGGTTATGCAAAAAATGAAGAAAGTGATCTAAAAATCATTTTGTAATTGCAAACCTCCGTCTTAATTTTTATAATAAGAAGAAAGGTTCTATTAAATTTATGATAAATAGTACATTATTAACAAAATTATATGGTTCTGAAATTGGAATGTTTGTATAAAACGCAGACATAGCCGTTTAATAGAACCTTGAAATTTCTACTGTTGTAGATAGCATAAGTAAATGCAGGTCCACAATGTTTAATAGAACCTTGAAATTTCTACTGTTGTAGATCTTGTCTGTCTGTCATAGTTTCACTGTTTAATAGAACCTTGAAATTTCTACTGTTGTAGATCCATTACTTCACAACCTTTTTCAGCACAGTTTAATAGAACCTTGAAATTTCTACTGTTGTAGATCCAGCACCACGGCCTATCAAGCAAAATAGTTTAATAGAACCTTGAAATTTCTACTGTTGTAGATAACAGGATTTATTGCCTTGAATCTTTGTTTAATAGAACCTTGAAATTTCTACTGTTGTAGATCAGTGCTTTTTATTTGTCATGTCAATCGTTTAATAGAACCTTGAAATTTCTACTGTTGTAGATTTTTGGCGGCTGTACGATACGGTACAGTGTTTAATAGAACCTTGAAATTTCTACTGTTGTAGATCAAGGAGGTGTTTGCATGGATATGGATGTTTAATAGAACCTTGAAATTTCTACTGTTGTAGATTGGAGGTAAATATTATGCAGATTAACGTTTAATAGAACCTTGAAATTTCTACTGTTGTAGATGTCTGGAATTACAGTATTAGCAACAAGGTTTAATAGAACCTTGAAATTTCTACTGTTGTAGATTTTATTCTTGGCTTGTACCCCTTTTCGTTGTTTAATAGAACCTTGAAATTTCTACTGTTGTAGATCAAGATTCAAAGCGGACAAAACGCAAGTTTAATAGAACCTTGAAATTTCTACTGTTGTAGATATCGTTCATTGCCTCTTAAGAATATTGTTTAATAGAACCTTGAAATTTCTACTGTTGTAGATCGTCTACCCATGCTTTACCTCACTTTGTGTTTAATAGAACCTTGAAATTTCTACTGTTGTAGATGTAGGCTATCTGGGAAACATTACAGATGTTTAATAGAACCTTGAAATTTCTACTGTTGTAGATGTTTTAAAGCATTCTCCCCTGTAACGTTTAATAGAACCTTGAAATTTCTACTGTTGTAGATCTAGTGCCTCGGTGCTTCGTTTTTCTACCGTTTAATAGAACCTTGAAATTTCTACTGTTGTAGATATGTAAATTGTTCCCTATCACTATCACGGTTTAATAGAACCTTGAAATTTCTACTGTTGTAGATTAGCCGAATTATATTCTTCCTCGGTGTGTTTAATAGAACCTTGAAATTTCTACTGTTGTAGATCCATTCACAAATTGTATCTTCTTTATGGTTTAATAGAACCTTGAAATTTCTACTGTTGTAGATTAGTAACTCATAAGGACGGCGTAGCATGTTTAATAGAACCTTGAAATTTCTACTGTTGTAGATTTATCCAGCAGTATCCATAATTTTTCAGTTTAATAGAACCTTGAAATTTCTACTGTTGTAGATGCGTTATTTTCGGTTTAGTTGTTTGGTTGTTTAATAGAACCTTGAAATTTCTACTGTTGTAGATTGTGCTGTACTCACCCATGTTTTTAAAGTTTAATAGAACCTTGAAATTTCTACTGTTGTAGATGAAGGTTCAACCTTTGAAATACCTACAAGTTTAATAGAACCTTGAAATTTCTACTGTTGTAGATTGTGATTGCATTCACGAAATCATGTCTTGGTTTAATAGAACCTTGAAATTTCTACTGTTGTAGATGTGAGTTGGATGTTGTTTATATATTTGGTTTAATAGAACCTTGAAATTTCTACTGTTGTAGATGGGAGAACGACTATTGGATCACACTAGTTTAATAGAACCTTGAAATTTCTACTGTTGTAGATATTTCGGCGTCATTAGCCCCCGTGATAGTTTAATAGAACCTTGAAATTTCTACTGTTGTAGATTCCGTAAGCCTGTACCCTTACCCACTGTTTAATAGAACCTTGAAATTTCTACTGTTGTAGATGCAGCAGTCTTAAAATCAATGATATGCGTTTAATAGAACCTTGAAATTTCTACTGTTGTAGATCTTTCGTGGCTGCTGTCTGGTTTCCGGTGTTTAATAGAACCTTGAAATTTCTACTGTTGTAGATTTTTCAAAGAAACTCTTTCCAAGGTCGTTTAATAGAACCTTGAAATTTCTACTGTTGTAGATTTTGGTCATTCTGTAAAAGGATTAAAGTTTAATAGAACCTTGAAATTTCTACTGTTGTAGATGAAAGTGTACAGTCAAATACAGTTTAAGTTTAATAGAACCTTGAAATTTCTACTGTTGTAGATCTCTTGTGCTATGAGTATGTCCCGCTGGTTTAATAGAACCTTGAAATTTCTACTGTTGTAGATGACGTCCATGAATATGATACGCTTACAGTTTAATAGAACCTTGAAATTTCTACTGTTGTAGATATTAGTCCAAGAACCTGACTCACCTTTGTTTAATAGAACCTTGAAATTTCTACTGTTGTAGATCCATCTACAAAGGTCTCCCAGACGGTGGTTTAATAGAACCTTGAAATTTCTACTGTTGTAGATCAGGACACCACCTTTCATCAAACGTGGGTTTAATAGAACCTTGGAATTTCTACTGTTGTAGATAACGCTTCGTGTAGTTGGCAACTTATAGTTTAATAGAACCTTGAAACGTTTGCTGTTGTAGATAGAAGGATGTGATCGAGTATGTTCTCAAAAATGGTTATAATCGTTAGCAAAGTTGTTTGATTAATTGCTAATGTTGAAGTGACAATATAAATGTTTGATAAGACGATATGTTTCAATAATATTCAAGGTGCTTGTTATAAAACAAAGAGGTGTAACATGTCAATTCCAGACTTTTTAAGAAGAGAAAATTCTAAACCAGAAGATGAAATATGTAAGAAACATCGAGAACTGACCAAGAAATATGAAGAGGTCTTTGGCGATGTTCCTGGAAATGAAGCATCATGGAAAACTTTAGAAGAATGGATAGAAATGATGGCGGAGAGTATTTATACAGGAATTCCAATAGAATCTGAGATTATTAATGACGACATTGATTATTGATAAGATATAACATACCAGTTAAAACTGGGCTACAGGTGATAGTAGTGGCAGACAATGCCAAGTCACTTGTAGCCCATTTTTTGAATATTGGAGTTCAACGTTTTTTTTGACACGCTATCACCATGGTGATATAATTGACGCAAGGAGAATCGAGGTGAAGAGAATGGACAAAAGAATGACGATATATCATGGCTCTGAGAGAATTATTGAACAGCCTGTTTTTGGTGAAGGAAAAGAGAATAATGATTTTGGCAGAGGTTTATATTGTACTGTGAATGAGTCTTTGGCAAAAGAATGGGCAGTTTCTTTTGCACGAAGTGGCTTTGCGAATAGGTATACATTGGATACTGAATACTTGAATGTGTTGTATTTAAATAGTTCAGAATACACCATATTGAATTGGATTGCAGTTTTGGTGGAACATCGTCTGTTCTCTCTGAAAACGCCAGTTGCAAGAAGGGCAAAGCAATATTTGATTGAGAATTTTAGTGTTAATGTCAATGCATTCGATTTGATTGTTGGTTATCGGGCGGATGACTCGTATTTTGATTATGCAGAGTCATTTCTGAATAACAGTATTTCGGTGGAGCAGCTGGCATATGCTATGCGGCTTGGCAAACTGGGTGAACAAATTGTAATTAAGTCGAAGTTTGCTTTTTCTAAAATGTATTTTGATGGATTTGATATTGCTGAAAAGGATCAGTATTATGTGCTTCGAAAAGCACGGGATGAAGAAGCAAATCAGCTTTATTTTAAAATGCTCGAGGAAGAAAATGATGGTCTCTATATTCAGGATATCATGAGAGGAGGCATAAAAAATGATGATTCACGCATACCAAGAAATGTATCTGAATAAAGCGCAGTCGGTGCTTGGCGATGTCTTTGATTATGCAGTGAATACTTGTGGTGTTTCTGGTGGTGAGTTTGCAAAAATGTTTGTTGTAAGTACCCTGTGTGAACGGATGGAACATGGTGAGCCAGAATGCCTGGCAGGGAAAAGTGGTGTTGAGATTACCAGAGAGGTACTCGCGGAAACAAAGGGACAAGAGATTGATATAGAGCCACAGGATTGCTTTGAACGCTCCAAGGAATATTGGATAGGTTGGGCAATTGCTTATTATCAATGGTATTCGGGGAGAAAATATAGTGACATTTTTAAGGTCATATCTTTTGAAGAATTACAGAAAATGTACTATACTTTTCATGAGGCGGATATTACAAGATTTGTTGACGCAATTGATGCAAGAGTGAAAGAGTATTTTTCAGAAACAAACCTAAAGCGGTTTCGTGCCACTTATGGATTGACACAAGCAGAACTGGCGAAGGGTTCTGGCGTCAGTATTCGTTCTATTCAGATGTATGAACAACGAAATAAAGATATCAACAAAGCTAGTGCGGAAACATTGTACCGCTTAGCTAAGGTGCTTGGGTGCACCATGGAAGATTTGGTTGAAAAATAATGGCATATCTTTTGAGAATTAGATAAAACTATAAATAGGAGTGATGAATATGAACAAAATAAATGAGAGTGCATTAGAGTTTATCGGGAGCACACCGATGCTAAAGTTAAATAGATATGCGGATGGGTTATCGGCAAATGTATATGCAAAAATGGAGTATTTGAATCCGGCAGGTTCTGTGAAGGAACGTGTAGCTTTGGAGATGATTTTGGATGCGGAAGAGAAGGGGTTGATTAAGCCTGGGGCAACCATTATTGAACCGACTTCTGGAAATACCGGCATTGGTTTGGCGATGGTTGGTGCTGTTCGGGGATATAAAGTCATTTTGACTTTGCCGGATACTATGAGTATGGAGAGAAGAACACTTTTGAAGGCGTATGGTGCGGAACTTGTGCTGACAGAGGGTGCCAAGGGTATGAATGGTGCGGTAGCAAAAGCGGAGGAGTTGCGAGATAGTATTCCGGGTGCTATTATTTTGGGACAGTTTGATAATCCGGCAAATGCAAAGGCACATTATAAGACCACAGGACCGGAGATTTGGGAACAGATGGATGGCAAGGTGGATATTTTTGTGGCAGGTGTGGGTACTGGTGGTACTGTTACAGGTGTCGGTGCGTTTTTAAAGGAGCAGAATCCGAACGTAAAGATTGTGGCGGTGGAACCGGAGAAAAGTCCATTGCTTTCTGGGGGTGTAGCAGGCCCTCATGGTATTCAGGGAATTGGAGCGAATTTTGTGCCGACAGTATTAAAGCAAGATATCATTGATGAAATTTTACCGATTGCCGATGAAGATGCATTGGCAGAGGGTAGAAGATTTGGAAAAATGGAAGGTGTTCTGGTGGGCATTTCTTCCGGCGCAGCGTTAAAGGCTGCGAAGATTTTGGCTATGAGAGCGGAAAATGCAGGAAAGAATATTGTAGTACTGTTGCCGGATTCTGGAGACAGATATTTGTCAACAGCATTGTTTCAGGCAGAGTAAGGAGTCGATATGATAGATATACTAGTAATAGGGAGTGGCCCGGCAGGTATGTCGGCGGCACTCTATGGAAAAAGAGCAGGCTTGTCAGTTACGATATTGGAAAAGAATTTTTATGGTATCGGACAGATTGCAGAAAGTAGCGAAGTGGATAATTACATCGGCATGCCAAAGATGAATGGATATGAGATGGGACAAAAGTTTAGAGAGCATGTGGATTCTCTGGGGGTGGAATTTGCCGATGGAGAAGCTGTGGGTTTTGAAAGAACGGCAGAGGGCTGGCAAGTTGCATTGAAAGATGGAGAGCCCCTTTTAGCTAAGAGTGTTATCTATGCGGCTGGTGCAAAGCATAGACATTTGGGTGCAGAAAACGAGGAAGCATTTATTGGTAGAGGCGTGTCTTACTGTGCAACCTGTGATGGTGCATTTTATCGCGGAAAACAGGTGGCAGTTATCGGCGGTGGCGATACTGCTCTGAATGATGCGGTGTATTTATCAGATATATGCGAAAAGGTATATTTGATTCATAGAAGAGCAGAGTTTAGAGGTGCGGTTGCTACGGTGAATAAGTTGCAGGAATTAGACAATGTAGAATTGGTGACTAATGCAGAGGTTGTAAAAGTTATGGGCGAAGAGATGGTTACCGGTGTACAGTTAAAGGATGGAAAAGTCCTTGATGTATCGGGAGTTTTCGTGGCAGTTGGTATGGAGCCGATGACAGAATGCTTAAAAGGTGTTGTTAATTTGGACAACCAGGGTTACGTGATTGCAGATGAGACTGGTGTGACAACCGCAGAAGGATTTTTTGTGGCTGGTGATGTGCGGACAAAAATGCTGCGACAGGTGGTGACAGCGGTATCTGATGGAGCAAATGCTGCGACTGTGGCGTCAGAGCATTGTAGGGTGTAAAAATAAAATAACATATATATACAGATTTAGTGGTAAAACTGGAAGACGGCAGCTACGCCAATATCGAGATTCAGAAAATTGGCTATTTGTTCCCAGGACAACGTGCAGCATGTTATTCGGCAGACTTGTTATTACGGCAGTATAAAAGGGTGCGTGCTGAGGCAAATGATGTAAAGGGAAAGAAGTTTTCCTACAAGGATATTATGCCAGTGTATACCATTGTGCTGTTTGAACACAGCCCTCAGTTATTCCATGAATTCCCTGACGACTATTTGCATTACATAGAAGCAAAATCTGATACTGGAATTAAAGTACCATTGTTACAAAGATATCTCTTCATTCCACTTGACATCTTCAAGAAAAATGTTCAAAATAAGATTAACATTGATAATAAAGTTGAGGCATGGCTGAGGTTCTTTTCCGCAGTAAAATGCGGGAATTTGCTTTTTATATATGTCAAAAATAGTTTCATACCAAGGACATCTATGTCCGTTGGTGCTTAGATTGCGTGTTTTGCAATCTTATGCACCACTACGAGACATAGTAAGTGCAAACGGTCCTTGGATGAAACTTGTTTTTGTAGAAAGGTGGTAGAAATGTTTTCTGAAGAATTAAGGATATTGGATCATAATACAGCAGAATATATGGTGGATGTGATGCAGGATGAGATAGATAGTCAGCGGAGCGAGATAGTTGCACTGAAACAGCAGAATGACAGTTGGAAAACCACCGTAGATAACCAGCAAGAGACTATTACTAGCCAACAAGCTGAGATTGCACGACTAAAAGCGCAACTTGCAAAAATGCAGAAGTAATATGCATCAAATAATTTTGAGATAGAGAATATGAAAAAGGAGAAGGCAGTACTAGCTTTTCAGAGTTGGGAGGAGTAAGGATGAAAATGCGTTTTTTGAAATGGCTTATGGTATTTGCATTGATAATAATGATACCAATGGCAAATTGTGTTGTTTATGCAGAAGAGGCGCTGAAACCGGAGGAGACAGATGGAACAAAAGGAGTTAAGGATACCACACCTTATACCTACATATATACAGAAGCGGACAAGGTAACGATAGGAGGAACCGAGTATGCGGGAATTGTGATTCCGATTGAGCAGGCATATGCAGGTATACTGGATGTTTTTGTTGACGGAATTCATAATGTTACCACAACGGATGGTAATGTCTATTGTGCCTTGTTTGATGATATGAATTTTTCTGTGGCTGAAGCCAAACAAGCGTCAAGAGACATAGCACAATTGGAGTCAATAAACGGCGAGACTGGGATTCGATATTTGGTATTTTATAATGATACTTATGAGGGGGAACTGACTACCACCATTCAATTTCAAATTGGCCTTTCCTATACAGCGTCATATGATATGAAGGAAAATATTACATATAAGAATTATGCAAGGGATAGTCAAATAAAAAATTATGCTACTTTAGAACTTACTAAGCCAGGATATTATATTTTTGAAACAGATCAGGATATCACACTGAGGTTGTTTATGATGCAGGGGAATTGTGCAATTATTCCGGCTGATGATATGTCTATTGCGGGAAAAACCAATCATAAGGTTATGATAGGGTTTCGTGAAATGGGTACGTATAATGTCACAATGACTTCACAAAAGGGAGTTCCGTTTTCTATTTCATATACCTATTATCCGTCAGAAAATCTGGAATTGACTGAAACGAATACAGTTCCGGTATATATTTGCGATACGATATCTTTGGTGGCTATTCAGTATACTGCTGATAAGACTGGTGTGGTAGAACTTGCTGGTGTAAGTAAATCTGCTGGAGAAGTTGCAATTACGCAAAGCAATTCTCAGAATTCACATATGGTGTACAAAAGAATTGTTCCTACATCTTCGGAAATCACAGATGCTACAAAAACCAGTTTCTTTGTGAGAAAAGGAGAAAGTTATTCATTTTTGATATATGCTACATCTCGTTATAAATATGTGAACGCTTATTTTAAGATAACTGGTTTTACGGAAGCAGATGTGTTAGGCAAGCCGACAATGGAGGATTCTATGTCCGCCAAGAATCAATTGCAATATGATACCGTATATTACGGTACATTTGACCGTAGTGAGTCAATACAATCTTGGATATATATTGATAAGCCATGCAGAATTCATTTTAACAGTTATAAGAAAAATGCTGGTGAAGGCTATACCTTGAATTACTATGACGGTACCAGTGTGGCTGCGACTACCACTGTTAAAGATGAGAATAAAGAAGTAAAATTCTTTGTGCTGGATCATTGGGCTCCTGGTTATTTGGAGATTATCGATGAAGCAGGTGGTGGATATTATACACTTATGATAGAGGAAACTGTTCCTTCTGTGGGCGATACATTAAAGGGAAAAGATGCGACTTATAGGGTTACGGCTTCACCGAAAAAGGCAAGCAAAACAGGCGGTGTTGTAAGTTATGTAAAGCCTGCAAAGGAAAATTCCAAAAGCGTGAAAATCCCAGACACTGTTACTATCCATGGCATTAAATATAAGGTTGGTTCCATTGAGGAGTCTGCATTTGCGGGGAATAAAAAATTGACCACAGTGAAGATTGGAAAGAATGTAACAACCATCGGAAATAAAGCGTTTTATAAGTGTGAGGCATTGACTAAGATTACTATTCCAAGCAAGGTAAGTAAGATTGGTAAGTCTGCTTTCCAGAATTGCAAGAAACTAAAGAGCATTATTATTCAGACTACAAAGTTGACATCTAAGAAGGTTGGTAAAAATGCTTTTAAGGGTGTGGGAAGCAAATATTATAAAAAGGTAGTAGTGAAAGTACCTGCTAAGAAATTAAAGAGTTATAAGACATTGCTTAAGAAGGCAGGCCTGTCTTCTAAGGCGAAGGTGAAGAAGAAATAAAAAGGAATAAAAAGACTGGGCACTTTGCGAAGACGCAGAGTGCCCGTTTTTTATAGTAAAAGTTCTAATATTTCTTCTGTAGTATCTACTATGGTTTTTGCACCGTGGACTTTTAAGAATTCAAGGTCTCGAAATCCCCAGGTGACGATGATGCTATCCATGTGAGAATTCTCGGCGGTGGCGATGTCTACGTCAGAGTCTCCGATGTATATCGCACGCTCACGTGGAATAGATAAGGTTTCCAGTACAAAATCTACAGCGTCCGGTGCCGGTTTTTTGGCAACGCCTGGTTTTTCACCAACAGACACGTCAAACATATTTGGGAAATATTCTATGACCAAATCCTGTACGGCAGGGTCAGCTTTGTTAGATACAACGGCTGTCTTGATGCCTGCTTCGCGAAGCTTGATAATGAGGTCAGGAATGCAATCGTAAGGCTTGGTGTTGTCAGCGCAGTGAACTTTATAGTGGGCGCGAAATGCTTCGTATACCTTTTGTCTGTCTGCTTCGCTGGTTCCCTCTGGTACGGCCCGTTCTATAAGCTTTTGGATGCCGTTACCTACAAACTGACGGATGTTTTCTAGTGGGTGCTCCGGGTAGCCTGACTGTTTTAGGGCATAATTTGTGCTGTTTTTTAAATCTTCTAATGTATCTAATATGGTTCCGTCCATGTCAAAGATGACTAAGTCGTAATTCATGGTTGTCCTCCTGATTTGTTTTGTCATCAATACAGTAGCATTTTGGGCGGGAAGAAGCAAGTACAGGTTGCAGAAAATATGGATTGTGATAAAATATACAGAGGTTATTTCTTCAAGATTTGGAGGTCGCTTTATGAAGATTTTAGTGACAGGTGGAGCAGGTTATATTGGTAGTCATACCTGTGTGGAATTATTGCAGTTAGGATATGATGTTGTAGTGGTAGATAATTTGTGCAATTCCAGTGTGAAGGCGATTGCACGGGTAAAGGAAATTACAGGCAAAGAGTTGACATTTTATCAGGCGGATATCAGAGATGAGGCTGCTTTAGATGAGATTTTTGCGAAGGAAGCAGTGGAATGTGTGATTCATTTTGCTGGACTTAAGGCAGTGGGTGAATCTGTGGAGAAGCCTCTGGAGTATTATCAGAATAATGTGGTTGGCACATTGACGCTTTGCGACGTGATGAGAAAGCATCATGTGAAGAATATCATTTTTTCATCATCGGCAACGGTGTACGGGGAACCTGCATTTATCCCGATTACAGAAGAATGCCCAAAGGGAACTCCAACGAATCCATACGGCTGGTCAAAGAGTATGCTAGAGCAGATGTTGACGGATTTGCATACGGCGGATGCAGAATGGAATGTGATTTTGCTTCGATATTTTAATCCGATTGGAGCACATCCAAGTGGTAAGATAGGTGAGGATCCAAAGGGCATTCCGAATAATCTGTTGCCTTATGTGGCACAGGTTGCCATTGGAAGAAGACCGTCGGTTGGTGTATTTGGAAATGATTATGACACACCGGATGGAACCGGAGTACGAGATTACATTCACGTAGTGGATTTAGCCATGGGACATGTGAAGGCTGTGGAAAAGATAACAGAGCATCCGGGCGTGAAGGTATATAATTTGGGAACCGGTAACGGATACAGCGTATTGGATGTAATAGAGGCGTTTGGAAAAGCCTGCGGACATGCTGTGCCATATGAGATAAAGCCGAGAAGAGCCGGCGATATTGCTACCTGCTATGCAGATGCAGGTTTGGCAAAAAGAGAGCTTGGTTGGGAAGCAAAGTATGGTATCAATGAAATGTGTGCGGATGCCTGGAGATGGCAAAGTATGAATCCAAATGGATATGCAGATGATACTGAATAAGAGATAAGGGGACGCAAATGAGCGAGACAATAGTACAGAAGATTAAAGAATTGAAAGAAGAAAAAAATGTGGTCATTTTGGCGCATTACTATGTGGATGGCAAGGTGCAGGAATTAGCTGACTATGTGGGTGATTCCTACTACCTTAGCAAGGTGGCAACAAAGGTGCAGGAGCAGAATATTCTGTTTTGTGGTGTTTCCTTTATGGGAGAGAGCGCAAAGATTTTGAATCCATCTAAGAAGGTTATGATGGTGGATAGTGATGCCGATTGCCCGATGGCACACATGGTTTCTGTGGAACGCATCTTGCAGGTGAAGAAAGAGATAGAAGATGTGGCAGTTGTCTGCTATGTCAATTCAACTGCTGAGATTAAGTCAGTTTCTGATGTGTGCGTTACTTCGTCCAATGCAGTCCGCGTGGTAAAGAATATTAAAGAGAAGAATATTTTCTTTGTGCCAGATAATCATCTGGGACGTTTTGTGGCGGAGAAGTTGCCTGAGAAGAATTTTATTTTTCATGATGGGTATTGCCCTGTTCATCAGACCATCAAAGCAAATGATGTATTAGAGGCAAAGAAGCAGCATCCAGGGGCGTTGGTGTTAACACATCCAGAGTGTAGTATGGAGATAATTGAACTTTCCGATTATGTGGGAAGTACATCAGATATCATTGAATATGCAACGGATAGTGATGCAAAGGAATTCTTAATCTGTACAGAAACAGGTGTGTTTTATGAGTTAATGCAGAAGAATCCGGACAAGCAGTTTTATCCGGTAGCGAGAACACAGATTTGTATGGATATGAAGAAAGTAACTTTGGATAAAGTGTTACTTACGTTAGAGAATATGGATAACGAAGTAGTTTTGGAAGATGAGATTATGAAGAAGGCATTGGTGCCTTTACAGAATATGTTGGAATTGGCGAAGTAGATGTATGGACTTAGGAAAAGATAATATTCGGAAATTATTTATAAAGTATTTGATTCCTGCTTTATGTGCTTCTGTGGTTACGTCATTTTACTATGTGGCGGACACGATGATGATTGGGCATGGTGTGGGAGAAGAAGGTTTGATTGCACTGAACATTGTGCTACCGGTGTTTTCTCCACTTTATGGAATTGGGTATCTGTTTGGTATTGGTGGTTCCGTGTTGATGAGTGTGGCAAAGGGACGACGGGATGAGGAAGGTGCCAATCGTATTTTTTCTACATCCTTAATATTGATGTTGGCAGTGGGCATATTGGTTACAGTATTACTGTATGGTTTTCGATATGAGTTTTGCTATTTTTTAGGTGCTGATGAAGATAACATTGCATTGGTTATGGAATATGCAAAGCATTTGTTCTTTTGGGCATGGAGTTTTGCAATGTTCCCATTTATGCTGACATTTGTTAGAAATGACAAGAATCCCAAACTTGCTATGCTGGGTTCCGTGACAGGTTCCCTTACAAATGTGGTGCTGGATTATGTGTTTATTTTTATGTGGAACATGGGACTAGCTGGTGCCATTGTTGCTACTGTTGTGGGAAATGCTTTAAATATTCTCATTACCTGTAGTCATTTTCTGACTAAGAAGAATACCATGCGATTTACCATAAAGGGCTTTGCACCAAAGCAGATTGTTCCTATCTGTGTGTCAGGTGCCACCAGCTTTTTGAATGAGCTAGCCAGTGGATTTGTGATTTTGATTTTTAATTGGCAGATATTGCGATATATTGGAGATACGGGAATCGTTGTGTATAGTACCATAACCAATACGGTATTGGTAACCATCGCCATGTGTAATGGTGTGGGCACGGCTATGCAGCCAATTGTGTCATATAATTTTGGTGCGGGAAAACGGGAGCGTATTTTCAGTTGTAAGAAAATGGCATTATGGACTTCGGCTATTATGAATGCTGTGCTGTATGTATTTATTTATCTGTTGGCGGAGCAGTTAATTCATTTGTATGTGAAGCCTACTGAAGAAGTTGTACTGATGGGAGTACCGGCGGTGCGTATTTATTTCTTGTGCGTATTTCCGATGTTGGTTAACATTTTTTATGCCACATATTTTCAATCAGTGGTCAGAGGTAGTTGGAGCTTTGTGATATCCATTTTGAGAGGATTTGTGTGCAGTGTGGCAATGGTGCTTGTGCTTCCGATGCTGTTTGGCGGTACGGGAATCTGGTGGGCAACACCGGTGGCTGAGACATTGACGCTAATAGTGACATTGTATTTAGCAAGGCGCGATATTAATTTAAAATAATTATTTTTTAATCTAATTTTAATTTTCCTTCAAAGATTGATTAAGAAAAGGTTGGTAAAGTATACCATGTCAAGAGGAAATGACATAAAAAACATTTCTACAAAATAATCAATATAGAAGGGAATAGGTGATTGACATGGAACAGTTAGAAAAGGTTGAAAAATTAAGACAGAGAGCAAACGTAAGCTACGAGGAGGCAAAGGGTGCATTGGTAGCATGTAATTGGGATATGCTGGATGCAATGGTGTATTTAGAGAAGCTTGGAAAAGTAAACGCACCAACACAAACGGCTTACTCTACAAGCTATGAGGAACAGACACAGTTGGTTTCTGTGGTTGACAGAGTACAGGATGCAAAAGAACCTGAGGAAAGTGTATTTAAGAAGCTTGCCCGTTTGATGAAGAAGGCATTACAGAAGAGTAAGGATAATTATTTTTCAGTTACAAGAAACGGTGATACTTTGATTAAGGTTCCAGTTTGGGCATTTGTTTTAATTTTATTATTTGCATGGTGGATTACAGTAGTATTGATTGTTGTTGGTTTATTCTTTGATTGCCACTATTCATTTAGCGGTAAGGATGACTTAAGCAAGGTCAACGAAGTGATGGAAAAGGCAAGTAAGCTTGCTGACAAGGCAAAGGAAGAGTATGACAAGTTATAATTAGAAATGGGGAAGTATATGGGAGCACATATTCTGGTAGTTGAGGACGAAGAAAAATTAGCAAGATTTATAGAACTTGAACTTTTGCATGAAGGTTATCAGGTGAGTAAGGCGGCCAATGGCAGAGATGCCCTTAGTATGGCTGTGTCTGGGAACTACGCCCTTATTCTATTGGATATTATGCTTCCGGGGCTCAATGGTTTGGAAGTGCTAAGAAGATTACAGCAGGATAATCCAACTCCTGTCATTCTTTTAACTGCGCGAGATGCGGTTATGGATAAGGTGGCAGGGCTGGATGCCGGTGCTGTGGACTATATTACAAAGCCATTTGCCATTGAAGAGTTGTTGGCGAGAATTCGTGTTGCCTTGAAACTACATGGAAAAGTCCATGAGGGTGAGGCTGAAGGAATTGTGGAAGAAGAAGGTGTTTATCATTGGAACAAACTAAGGTTAGATGATAAACGGCATCAGGTGAAGTGGGATGGACAGGAAATCACACTTACCAACAGAGAATTTATTATGTTGCGCACACTATTGGAAAACCGGGATATTGTGCTTTCCAGGGATGCGCTGTTAGAGAAGGTATGTGGATTTGATTATGTGGGAGAGACGAATGTAATTGATGTATATATTCGTTTTCTCCGTTCAAAGATAGATGAAGTATTTGATGTAAAAATGATTCAGACAGTACGGGGCGTGGGATATGTTATCAAATCGGAAGAATGAAAATACGGAGTACAAAAAAATGACTTCCATTGCCAGAAAATTACACTGGCACATGATTGTGAAGAAAATCAGCATCTATTTGGGTGCAGATTTTCTTTTTGTGTTTATAGGGCTTTGTTATCAGATTTGGCTGGAAGGCGGATACTCGCAGGAAAGATTACCTGGAAAAGAATTACTGGATATGCCAATTAAGGAAATGGTAATGCCATTCGTGATTATTGCAATCATTGTATTGGCATTTCAATTGCTGTTTGGCATATGTATCGGTTATGTAAATGAACACAGACAAATACAAAAAATATTAAACCCAATTAATGAAATTGCTCTAAAAGCAGACGAACTTAGTAAGATGACATTTACAGAGGATAAATATCAGCAAATTGAGGATGCCATTTCTCATTTGCAACCAGAGGAGTCTTCTGCGCTACTATCCTTTGGGGATTCGGATTTGCAGGGCATTGAGGCGGCTATGAACAATCTGCTTATTCGCGTGCGTGATGCCAATCGTCAGCAGGCAAGATTTGTCAATGATGCGTCCCATGAATTGCGGACACCGATTGCTGTTATTCAGGGGTATGTCAATATGTTGGCAAGGTGGGGAAAAGAAGATGAAAAGGTCTTAGAGGAATCCATTGCTGCCATCAAGCATGAATCAGAGCACATGAAGCATTTGGTGGAACAGCTTCTGTTTCTTGCCAGAGGAGATAGTGGCAAGACAAAACTGACCATGGAGAAGGTGAATCTAAACGCCTTAATGCAGGAAATATATGAGGAATCCTTGATGATAGATGAGGAACATACATATCGTTATCATCCGGAGGAAGAAGAAATTTTGGTGGATGCAGATCCAATGATGTTAAAACAAGCAGTACGAATATTGGTGGATAATGCAGCCAAGTATACCAATAAAGGGGATGAAATATTGCTTGCCATTGGCAGAGGCAGTAAAGGAAATGCTTATTTGCAGGTACAGGATACCGGAATTGGAATGGCAGAGGCCGATGTTGAGCGTATGTTTGAACGGTTTTACCGGTCTGATGATGCCAGACAATACCAAGGAACCGGACTTGGTCTTTCTATAGCCAAGTGGATTGTGGATAAACACAAAGGGCATTTTGAGATATTGTCTAGAACTGATTTAGGTACAAGAATCAGAATTGTGTTATGATTAGGATAGCGTGAGTAATGGAATGCATTGGGAGGAAATATGAAGGAGAAGTTAGATTTAGTAAAACAGGAAATAGGAAAAGTTGTAAAGGGAAAGGATGAAGTCATTGACAAGGTGCTGGCTACGATTTTAGCCGGCGGTCATGTGTTATTGGAGGATATTCCAGGCGTGGGTAAAACCACACTTGCCATGGCGGTGGCAAAGACACTTTCTATGGACTATAAACGTGTGCAGTTTACACCAGACGTTTTGCCAAGTGATGTAATGGGTTTTTCCATGTACAATGCTAAAAACGGAGAGTTTGAATACAAGGAAGGTTCCGCTTTTTGTAATCTCTTTTTGGCTGATGAGATTAACAGAACCTCACCAAAGACACAGTCAGCACTACTGGAGATTATGGAAGAAAAACGAGTGACTGTGGATGGTGTAACTAGAAACTTACCGGAACCTTTTACGGTAATTGCCACAGAAAATCCAATTGGTTCATCGGGAACCCAGATGCTTCCAGAGTCTCAATTAGATAGATTTATGGTGTGTTTGTCTATGGGATATCCTGCCCATGAATCTGCCATTGATATTTTGAAGGGACAGGAGGACAAACCGTTAGAATCGGTAACTGCAGTGCTTTCGAAAGAGGATTTGATTGCGCTTCAAAATAAGGCAAATAAGCTACCGGTTCATGATTCCATTTTTGATTATATTGTGTCTGTCACTGAGGTAACAAGAGATAATGAGTATTTTTCTCTCGGAGCAAGTCCGAGAGGTTCTATCGCTTTGCTGCGTATGGCGAGAGCGGTGGCTATTTTAAGAGGTAGGGATTATGTGACGCCAGAGGACATTACATATATTTATGGTGACGTTTTGGCACATCGTGTACGTCTTGGCACAAAGGCGAGAGCAAATGGGCTGGATGCAAAGGCTGCATTAGAAGAAGTGAGAAAAACTGTGAAGCTTCCGAGAACCTAGGAGAGTGTATTGTGAAACATACAGTGAATTTTGTAAGATACTGTTTTTATTTCATATTGAATTTGTTGATGCTGTTATTCTTGCATGGATATTTCAATCTTTTGATTTTGATTTGCATGGTGGTACTGCCGATGGTATCCGCCATTGTGGCATGGCAGGTGTCTAAGCATGTAGAGATTTCCTTTGCCGGACCAAAAGAAAATATGCATGTGGGCGATGTCTGCTTTTTGCGGATACAGGTGCATAATCACACCATTTATCCGATTGTCAATGGTGTGATACATGTTAAGGTATCCAATGGGTTTGCGGGTGTATCCGGTGAGCATACACTAAATACGCCAATCTATGGAAAAGGAACAGCAGAGGTCACCTATCCAATAGAGAATCAAAATTTGGGTATTATCAAGCTGGAAGCAGATGCATTGGTGATTACGGATTGGCTTGGTTTGTTTTCTTTTCATAAAAAAGTAGAGAGTTTTACGGAACTGGTGCTGTTGCCATTTTCCAGTCTGGAGGTAGAGCCGGATTTGAGTGCCGTGGAAAGTGGTATGACAGAGTTAGAGGAAAGCAAGAAAAAGGGCAGTGATTTTTCTGAGGTGCAGGAAGTCAGGGAGTATCAGCCGGGAGATAAATTACAAAATATTCATTGGAAATTATCTGCCAAGAAGGATGCCTTGATGGTAAAGGAACGTGTCAGCTTGTCTTCCAGTCAAATGCTGATGCTGGTGGAATTATATCAGGATGAGAGCATGATTATCAATGATATTTTATCTGCGGCATATGGTGCGGCAACCTTCTTTGTGAAAAATCAAATCCCGCTGACAATAAAATGGTGGAGTATCAGAGAAAATGATATTAAGTCCATGTCCATCGATAATATCGGTGATTTGAATACATGGATAGAATATGTTTATTATGAAGCATTGTATCAGGATGCGGGATTAGGTGCGGAAATGCTGTCCGTTATTCTCGGAGAGCAGGGCCGTTTTCTTGCAGTTGGCAGTAAGGATAGTCACAAGGGTGACATATTATTTGCATATAAGGAAGTAGTGGAAGGATGCATTTTAAGCTAGGGCGAAAACAGAAAAAAGAAGAGCAAAAGATTAGCCTTTGCCCAGGTGTGATATTGGCAGAGCCAGTAACGATGGGGAAGCAAAATGCTGTCTATGATGCTGTGATAAGAGGAGTGATTGAATTCCTGATTGTCTTCGGTGGCATAGGTGGCTTTTTGTCATGTTTGGAGGCACCATTTTTGATGCCGGTGTTGGCGTGTTTTTGCGTGTTGTTTGCCCTGTTCTTTTCCGTGCTTTATGCCAGTGGAAAGATATGGGTTCGCGACGCTGGATATATCGTGTTCTTTCTCATTTTTATTTTGGCAATCAGAGTATTTTTAAAGCATGTAAACAGTGGTTTTTATGCCATTATCAACCTGATTTTTGGTAAGGCTTCAGATTATTTTGACATGCCGGCGGTAAGGGAATTCGCCGAGTACTATACGAACCGTAGTTTGACGATTACTATTTTTGCTGTATTTTTGGCAAGTGTGTGCATGATTGTGTTGAATATTTACTTGTCAGTTTATATGTCTATATGGATGGCAAGTATTATGACCATTCCAATCTTTATGATTCCGTTGTTCTTTCAGTTGGAACCGGATTCCTTCTATTTGATTTTATTGTTTGCCGGATTGGTGGCTGTCATGATTATGAAAGCAAATGGGCATTGTGTTGCGCGAAAGGAGCGGCAGCAGTTTGTAGTAAAAGGAAAACAAAAAAACTTGCGGTTCGATTATTGCAAGTCGGGGAAATTGATGGGGCAGATTGTGCTTTCGGCTGTGGCGTTTGTGCTTATTATCGTCTCTCTTTGTAATGTGTTATACCCAAAGGAAGGTTATGCCTATCGATATAAAAAGAGTTCTCCGAAGGCGTATATTGAAGATCATGTGGAGAATTTGATTTTGGTTGGTGTCGAAAGTTTATTTATCCGATACCACAATACCGGTGGTATGAGTGCAGGTGAATTGGGTGGCGTGGCAGAGGTCGTGTCAGATTATCAGACAGATTTGTCCATTGTATTTGCGCCATATACCTATGACACTATGTATTTAAAGGCCTATACGGGAAAAGAATATCTTGGTGATATGTGGTTGGATGATGATTCGGAAATGTTTACCCAGCCAGTATCCGGTAAGACCAAGGGTGTCATGCGAGTGTATAATGTAGGGGCGGACAACAGATTTTTGTATGCACCATATGATACGGATTTGACAGATGAGGTAATGGAAAAATATTATATGGCTGATGGCTTTCCATCTGGGGAAGGCATGGAATATACATACTATCCATATAACGAAGCCAGAGTAACCTCTGTGGATGATGGTTATCTTTATGTGCCGGAAGAAAATCAGGAGATTATCCAGACATTTTGTGAGGAGGCAAAACTTGGCGGAACCGAGGAAGAAATCATTGCACAATTGGCACAATATTTTGAGGAGAACATTCCTTACACCATTCGTCCCGGAGCAACCCCTCATGACGAGGACTTTGTGAATTTTTTCCTGACAGAAAATAAAAAAGGCTTCTGTGTGCATTTTGCATCAGCGGCAGTTTTGATATTCAGACAGATGGGGATTCCTGCGAGATATGTGGAAGGCTATGCTGTGCCGTATAGTACAGTTATGGAAGGTACATTGGCAGATGTATTTGACTATGAGGACTTTTTTGAAGGGGAATCAGAGCTTGGTCGAACGGCGGTGGTTGGCGTGGATATCAATGACTCCCTTGCACATGCATGGGTTGAGGTACTGATAGACGGAAAATGGCAGGTGGCAGAGGTGACACCACCATCCAACGAAGAGGAGATAGAAGATTTCTGGTCCATATTCGGTGATTGGATGTCCGATAACATGGAAGGGGAAGGACAAGCCGGTGGAATGGGTCTAGCTATTTCTACAGACCAGATTAAGGGTCTGTGGCTTATATTGTTTGGCGTTATCATTGGTGGTGTGGTCCTATTCTTTGGACGAATTGTATTTGTAAAATGCAGAAGAATTATCAGTTATCACACCAATAACAAATCTGAAAATGTCGTTGCGTACTATCGCTATTTATGTAACTATATGAGAGCAATCAAACCGGAATTTTGCTATGCCGGCAATCATTTGGAGCAGATTCAAATGATGGAACCGGATGGAAATGTAGCTGTGCAAGCACAGTTGGCGAAGCATATGGAACAGCTCAGCTATAGCGGTATGATTGCAGAGATGGATTTGGAACAGATCATGAGGCTGTTGAAGGGATTAAGAAAAGCAATCCGCAGACAGACCAAGTTGATTACAAGAGTTTATATGTTTGGAAAAATATAATCTGGAGGAACACATGAAGAAAAAATTATTCATGCTTCATTTGGCTATCATCAGTATACTTTGCTTAGCCGGGTGTAATGGATTCAACAATTCAAAATCTGCAGAGGATACTAGTGTTATGATTTCCATGGAAAAAGGTCGTGGTGCCGCTATATCACACCGGGAGATTGCTACCTATGTGGTAGACCCTATGGTTCGTCGTGGTGAAGAACTGTTGGAAGAAATGAGCCTTTCAGAGAAAATCAGCCAGATGTTCTTTATCCACTACACATCAGAATCGGTGGAGACTCTAAAGGAGCATCAATTTGGCGGTGTCATATTGTTTGCCAATTTCTTCAAAGGGAAATCAAAAGAGCAGGTAATCTCAGATATTGCTGCCATGCAGGAGGTGTCGGAGCTTCCTATGCTTGTGGGTGTGGACGAGGAAGGTGGCACGGTAGTCCGTGTCAGTAGTCAAGCTACACTTTCAGACCACAAGTTTCAATCACCACAGGCATTGTTTAAACAGGGCGGTATGGAGCGGATAGCTCAGGATGCGAAAGAGAAGTCAGAACTGTTAAAGTCTCTGGGTATCAATGTGAATCTGGCGCCAGTGGCAGATGTTTCAGAGTCGTCCGGTGATTACATATATAAAAGAACCTTTGGAAAAAGTGCTGATGAAACTGCAGAGTATGTGGCGACGGTTGTGGAGCAGATGGATGCCTGCAAAATGGGAAATGTATTAAAGCATTTTCCTGGATATGGCAATAACAAGGATACGCACAAACAGTTTACCTATGATAAGCGCCCGTATTCACAGTTTATAGAAGTAGACTTTATTCCATTCAAACGCGGTATCGAAGCAGGTGCGGATAGTGTATTGGTTAGCCACAATGTGGTAACCTGTATGGATGAAACCTTACCGGCATCCTTGTCGCCGAAGGTACACGAAATTCTGAGAAATGACATGTGCTTTGACGGCGTAGTCATGACAGATGATTTGGCAATGGACGCCATCGCAGATACGAATTTTGGCGAAAATCCTGCTGTGCTTTCTGTATTGGCAGGCAATGACATGATTATCGCAACCCGATACGACTCCCAGATGGCAGCTATCAAAGAGGCTGTGGAACAAGGCGTGATATCGGAAGAACAGATAGATGAAGCGGTGCTTCGCATTTTAAAATGGAAAATGGAATTGGGTTTGATAGAGATTGAGGGAGGTCAGTAATATGCCAGAAGAAACTTATAGCAAAGACATATCGGTAGCAGAGCGTCAGGTATATATATTGTCGCTTCTCTCTGAAAATCCGCAGGGCTTTACAGCTGACGAGATTGTGGAAAAACTGAATAGTTGGGATGTGGCGGTCAAGAAAAGAACCATCACCAGAGATATTGACGAGTTGTCTCTAAGTTATGGCATTTCCGAGGAAGAAAGAAATGGAAAGACCTATTATAAGGCAGACAAATATCATTTGGGAAATGTGGATTTGACGATTTCAGATTTGATGTCGGTGGCATTTATGCAGTCTTTATTAAAGAAGTACCAGGGCGTGGATATGGCTGATCATGCAGGACAGTTCCTTAGCAAGCTGGTGGGACAGACAGGATTTGTGAATAAAGTTCAGTTGATGGATTTTCAGAATATGATTCAAAATTTGGATGCATCCAGTGTGGGAAAGCAGGATGTAGACAGTGACATTGAAAAGATAGTCCGAAATGCCATGGAAAGCAAAAAGAAATTACAGATTGAGTATTATGCATGGAACAGCGACAGCTATTCTACTCGCGTCATCCATCCGTATCAGCTAGTCATCAATGATGGGTATTTTAGCGTGATGGCATATTGTGAGACAAGGAAGGCACTTAGGCAGTTCCGCCTGTCCCGTATCCAAAAAGCTGATATGTTGTCGGAGGGATTTGTGGTGGACAAGGCACTGTTAAATGAAAACAAAACCTTTATTCATCTGACTGGAAAGGCAGAAGAGAATCTGGTATTGCACTTTGACGCAGAGACGGCAAGATATGTGGAAGAATACGAAAAGAGTAAAGCCGACCATATCGAAAAACAGAAGGATGGTTCTCTGATATTCCGAAGAAAAGTCTCCATATCAGATGAGGTCACAAAATACGTGTTGGGCTTTGGCAGCCATGTGAAGGTGTTGGAGCCGGCGTGGTTTGCGGAGGATATCGCAGAGGAGATACAGCGGATGGTTGAGAGTTATCAGATATAACTTTTTTGTTGTGGGAGATGTGTTGGATATATAGGACAGATACTCATATTCTACAGGTATCATCATGGTATTTGATTGTTAAGAATGTATAAGAGTGTCCTGTGTAGTTTTATCATATGTTACACACAAAACTCGCGAAGCAAGGGATAGTTTGATTGAGGCGAGCCTCAAAATGCGTCAGTACTTATGGGGCTAGCACTTTTAAAGAAGTGTTAGCCCCATTAGCACTGTTACGCATTTGGCGAGCGAGAGCATCTCGCCGAAACAAACTATCCCTGTAACACAAAAAAGGGATATCTTAGCGATATCCCTTCGTGAAACTGGGGTAACAGGATTCGAACCTGTAGATACTGGAATCAGAATCCAGGGCCTTACCATTTGGCGATACCCCATCACTCACAAGTCATTATTATAATCGAGGTGTTTGAAAAATGCAAGCACTTTTTAAAAAAAATTCAAATCTATTATTTATCATATCTATGATTCTTAAATTACCACATCAAATCGGATTAAGGTTTCACCAGACACTGGTTCAGACTCATTTGTGATTTTAATCGTTCCGTCATATTTATTTACGATATCCTGCAGGATGCAAAGACCATGCCCGTGGGTTCCGGAAGCATTCTGTTTTGTAGAAAAGCCTTTTGTAAACAGATTTCTTTGTAATTCCAGTGTGATTTTGGGTCCGAGGTTAATCGTCGCAATCTCGATTTTCTGGTTATGACTGTCAATGATTAGCTGTGCATCACCCTCGGGTGGGATTGCATCCAGCATATTGTCTATCAGAATACCCAGAACATCAATCAGTTCATATTCAGGGATGGTTGTCTGTACAACCTGATTACGTACTACAATATTCAAGTGCTTATCATCCTGTAATGCCAGTTGTATTTTGCTGAACAGAAAGCCGGCAACCAATTTTAAATTTAATTTTAATAAAAGGCTCTCCTGTAGGCCGGTTGCGATATATGTAGAATAATTGGTAATGGCATCCGAAAGAGATTCATAATCTTTATAGGAATGTGGCAGTGCCTGCATGGCAATAATCTGGTTGTCATATGCATGCTGACGTTTACGCACCTGGTTAATCAGTTCCTCTATAATCGGTAGATGCTTTTTGTAACTTTCCAATTCCTGCTTTCTTTCAATGTTGTTCTTCTGTTCGATGATTAGTAACCAGTTTACTAATATCAGCACAGATATGGAAATGGAAACAACAAGCATATTTTGATAAAAGTTATCCGGCTGCATTTCGTAGAAGGTCTTTATTATCATAAAGATTCCAAATAAATTGGTGATGGCAATACATAATATACGGGATTTGGAAATAATCTGTTCGTAAAGTTTACTAAATGAATACCACCTACATAGAAGCAGTACCAGAAGCAAAGTCAGCAGATTGCCTAGGATACCAATGAGAGGGTTACTAACATCAGTGGTAAACAGACTGATAAGCAACATAATTGGAAGCTGTAATACAAAGACGCCCACATAATTTATCATGGATAACATGACCGTTTCACTAAAAGAAAGCCGGTAAATGGTAATCAAAAACAGAAAATCCAGCAAAACGGTAATTAGGGAAGCCCATATCATGCCATCAAAGAAATACTCAATGCATGATCCCAGTGCTGCATAGGCAGGAACGGCTAAGAGACATCTCTTAGAAATGGTTGCAGCAGGTGTCGCAGTCAGAGATTTTGTAAATGCAAGTGTAATGATGCGTTCCTCTATATAACAGATTAGTAAAATGACAAAATGAAGCATAGGCAATCCTCTTTCTATAGACAATTTTTGTATTTTCGTCCTACCAGTATTTTATCATCACGTCCATTTAGGTAAATGATTTGTTCCCCTTTGTCGTAGTTACGGACGTGTTTTTTGTTAACTGCAAAACTTTTGTGGCATTGGATGAAATAATCCGGCAACAGCTCCAAAAGACTGTTCAGGGTGTAGCTGCGCGTTTCATATGTCTCGTGCGTAGTATGCAGAGTAACCAGATGGTTATAGGTGTCAATAAAAATAATGTCATCCGTCTGGATTTGATAATGAATGTTGTGCAGCCCTTTAAACTCAAATAACTGTTTTTGAGTATGGGGCATATTAAGCATACTGTCAATCATCTGCGTTATATCTGTTGGGGTGTATGGTTTTGTAATATAGCCATAGCAATGCGTGGAGTTTAATACTTCAATTGCCTTATCCATGATGGATGTGATGTATAAAATCGGTGTTGTCTCATATTCAGGAAAAGACCGGATGTATTGACCAAGCTCGACACCATCCTTTTCATTATGATATGCGTCTAATGCGATATCCAATAAAAAAATGTGAAACCTGTTTTGCTTTAAACATTCTACGGCAGACTGATAATTGGAAGCCTTATGGATACAGATATCCGTTCTGTGATTGCCAAGAATAGTGGCTAATGCATTCAGTTGTATAAGATTGTCTTCAACAATTAAAACATGATACATAATAATACCTCCAACTATATTATATAAGACAATTTAGACCACTGTCAAAGGGTCTTACCTGTCGTTCACGTCGAAAAACATACCGTTTACGTCGTCTCTATTGAATTTGGGAATCAATTGTGATAACAAAAAAATCAGTGGGAGATGATGGAATGGAAACGTTGAATAAAAAACTGAGCGAGATGATGCTAGCCGGTTTTGAGAAAAAACTGACATTTACACAGTCTGAACGGGATAAACTAGGATATATGTTACGTGTACTAATGTCAGAGGGAGAAAAACTGGTGCTTCTGTTGGGATTGGCATTATGCTTTCATGTGCTTTCAGAGTTTTTAATTGCTTTTCTTGCAATGACACTAAGCAGAAGTTTTGTGGGAGGAATACACAGGGATACCTATTGGGGGTGTCTGCTACATACGGTATTGTATTTTACCGTGGTTCTTTTACTGGCAGAGTATGTTACTGCATTTAATGTGTATCCATTCTTTGGATTATTTGCAGTTCTAATTTGTCTGACTGACCCTGTAACCGCAAAGCAAAGAGGCAAGATATCCGAACGCAGAAGAAAAAGGCTGAAAAGATATGCCATGTTGGGCTTATGTATATGTCTACTCATGTGTGTGATGCTTCCCCCATATGAAAAAGTGGTTTTTTATGCAATCTTAATCGTTCATCTTGAACACCTGCTGGTAGTAATGCAGGAGAGGAGGAGAAGTGTATGCTGGGAATGATGAGTAATTTATTGATTGCAATGGCTGGTATTACAACTGGCAGTGCCTGTTCATCATGGTTTTGGGGCGAAGAAGAGTTACCGGAATGTCTGAAGGAAGAATACAGCATGACAGATGAGCAATCACAAGAAAATTGATTAAAAAGAAGTTAGGGGTATATGAAAATTAGAAAAAGGAATTACAGGAGGATATGAGAATGAAAGATAAGATCAGTTACGCTATATTATTAGTTGCTATATTTGCATTAATAGGTGGTATTAAATCAAGTGCCGCGGGAAATACAACAGATTCAACATTTTCATTTGCGGTAAGTGCCAGCGCACCATCATCCTATAAAAGTACCGCATACAGATTAAAATATAACGATACATCTGTTTACATTTATCCAGGTTCATGCTCAACAGGTATGACGAGTTTTAAAGCACAGGTATACGGAGCTAAAAAAAATGATGGTGAAGGTGCTAAAAATTGTGGAAAAAATTATTCTTATAGAACCTTAAAACCAAATTATTATTACTACTATGCAACAACAATAGACGGAGACACATATACTCATGCCAAGCTCAGAATTGCTTCAACCTCCTATTCTGGTACTGTGGCAGGAAAATGGAGTCCGGATAATAGCAAAGGCTATACTACCGATATAACTAAAAAATAAAGCATATGGAGACCATGTATGTATTGCATGGTCTCCGTGTCTAATGGAGGATATGAGATGCATACAAGGTTTGTTAAATTAGCATTTGGCTGTATGTGTGTGTTAGTCGCCACAATACTAATCCTTTGGCTGATAAATAATGCAAATGATAGATTGGCACAAGATGCGGAAATGAATATGCAGAACGAGGCTTTTTGGGCAACAGCTGAAGATAATAATACTACTGTAGCTGAAGAACCATTGGTTGCGAAGGAAAGCAATGTGTTATTGGAACTGGAAAAGGTTGATGCAAAAGCCCCACGTATAATGGATACGGAATATGTTTGTATAGGTGATATCTGCTTTTCAGTGCCAGAGTATTGTGTTGTAGAGAGCATGAATGATATTTCAAATCAGACAATGATATCCATATTAAACCATAATGGAGGTATGGATGAAAGGTTTCAATATGTTTACTATGTATTGCAAATGGATAATCGGGGAAACAACACCATAGAAATAGATTTGAAATCAACAACGATTGCGATGTTGAACTTAGAGGAGGATATATGTTCATCACTAGAATCTATGTATTTTGAGTTTTCTGTTTCTGACAGGTGTATAGACAGTGAAAATGTGTGTGTAATTCTAGAACCGGGAGAAGTCTATCAAACGGGGATTATTGCAGTAGAATACAAATCAGAGGTTGTGGCAGATTATTATTTGATGTTGAATTTTAAAGGACATGAAGTGAATCTGGATAATGAGGATATTTATTTCCTAAAACTTAATGAAAAATCAGGTGAATAAGTATGAGAAATGTATTAAAAAGCGAATGGAATAGAGCGATAAATGGAGTGTATTTTAAAATAACAATGATAGCAGGACTAATTTTTGCTTTTTTGTCAGCAATAGAAGCATTTCGTTTAACGTATTTATGGCAATTAAACAATGGTGTATTGGGAGCCGAAGGCCTTTATCCATTTACAATCACAGAAGTTTGGGTGGGGATGAATCAAGCAGGCATGTGTAATTATTTATATATGCTATTATTTCCCATGTTCGCAGTGCTACCATATGCATTGGCTTCTTTTGATGACAAAAAATCTGGTTACATAAACCAAATATTGATTCGTGTTAGCAGAAAAACGTTTTACCTTGCAAGGTATTTGGTAACGTTTCTTTTGGGAGGGATTGGGGTTATAGTGCCGTCTGTAGTTAATGTTATGTTGGGGGCACTATATGCTCCTATTATGCCACAATCGCTGTCAAATGCACAATGTGGTATCACAGACGATATGTTTGCCTCGGAGATTTTATTTGAACATCCAGTTATATATGTGCTTATTTTTACAATGTTGCATTTTGTGTGGGGAGGACTGTTTGCGACAATGGCAATCAGTATCGTAGATATTGTAAATAATAAATATGTGTTACTTGCAGCCCCGTTTTTGTTGCATGTAATAACATATTGCATGACTTATTATTCTGCAACATTTGTTTCTTTAGGTCTTTACAGTATTGTGCCATATATATTTTTAAATGCAATACAGCCTTGGGGGCTTGAAATCGTACCTGTTAGTTTATTTACATTCCTAATATTTCTGCTTACATATGGTTTTGTTGTGTTATATAACGAAAGTAGGGATGTACTATAGAAAGGATAGAAAATGAAAAAAAAGAAAATCAAGTGGTGCTTCGTAGCAATTATAATCATAATATATATTGCAAGAGTGTATTATGTAACCGTATCCAAGGCAATTACATACGAACAGTATCAAATTGGTGAAGACATCAATATGTCAGGGTATTCTGTATGCGTGGAGGACATCAAAGCGTATGATGTAGAAGGCTTTTTTGCGACATATCCAACTGTTAGGAACGAGTATTATACGGAATTGGCTTATCCGGGGGCAAAGGTACGATATATGATGGTTTGTACTGTTTCCGCAACTTGCCAGGATAGTGGAATGATATTTGATTTTTCATCTATAACGCTAAAACTGATTAATCAATATTATGTTGCACATCCATTTATATCAGAAAGTATGACAGGACATCCTTTGCTTTTTGAAAATATAAAAAAGGGAGAGAAAGTTACTATGCAGATGGTATTTCCAATCCAAAATATTTATTTATCAAAAAAACATACAGAAGAATTTGATGATTTGGAATTGAAAATGTATCTGAACGAATTCCCTGTATGCAAATACATTCAGATTGGCAGAGCACGGGACTATATGTCGCAGGATGGGGAGTGATTGTTGATAATGTTAGCACATGATCTTAGACAGGGAATTATAAAATATATTTGGGTGTATATTGCTTTGGCGATAATAGTATTTTGGGGAAGCTCATATTTTTATCAATGCGAGCAGTTTAGTATGCAATATGAAAAAATCAATTATCCTGTAAGTGGTATCGCAATGCTTATGTATATTTTACAGGGAAATGAGCGGTATGTTCCCAATCCTGAAAATACATTTCAGATATCCATGATTTGGTTGTTACCATTCCTGTTGATAGGCTATATAATCTATGCATATCCTGTACATGATTTGAAACTTTATGGATATAACTACATGATTCGTACAAAATCAAGATGGAGTTGGTGGCTTGCAAAAATAGTGTGGATGATGACACATATTCTTATTAGTATAATCACGATAATTACATCGGTTTTTGTTTCTGCTTGGATAAAGGGAGAGCCCGTAATACAAATGCCATGCCCCGAAATATTGGAATCTCTGAATTTGACAGGCTTTGATACATTGAGTAATGAAACAATTATGGCAATTATACTTGTTATGCAAATAACAATTCTAGGTTTATCCATGATACAGATGCTGTTATCATTTGTATGGAATCCATTTATTTCGTATGTGGTTTTAATATTAATCTATGTAGGAAGTGTGTATTCCACAACGTGGACTCTGCCCGGGAACTTTTTGATGTTACAGCGACTGGAGATTATATCCGGAGATGGTATTTTATATGAGATGGGGTTCGTGTACATGTTACCATTGCTTGTATTGTCAATTGTTTGTGGCAGACTTTTTATAAGAAAATATGACATATTTTAATCAGTAATTCTGATGAGGAGATGAAAAAATGAATATACAGATTCAAAATGTAACTAAACAAATTAGAGGTGTGACAGTGTTAGACAATATCACATTGGAATTTGAAAGTGGAAATATATACGGTCTGAGAGGAGAAAATGGTAGTGGAAAAACGATGCTGATGCGAATTATTAGTGGATTAATTGTTCCAAGCAAGGGGAAAGTGCTGATGAATGGCAAAGAGCTTCATAAAGAAATGGATTTTCCAGAAAGCATTGGGTTGCTGCTGGAAACCCCAACTTTTATAAATGGATATACAGGATTTCAGAACTTGAAAATGTTAGCTGACTTACAGAGAAAAATATCAGACGAAGAAATTATAGATGCACTAAATCGTGTTGGGTTAAATTCAGAAGACAAAAGAAAGTATAGGAAATACTCGTTGGGGATGAAGCAGAGACTAGGAATTGCAGCGGCAATAATGGGCAGTCCGGATTTAATTGTTTTGGATGAGCCGTTTAATGCAATAGATGCAGATGGTGTAATTCAGATTAAAAAGGAAATTATAAAAGAAAAAGAGAAAGGAAATTTAATTATTATGGCTTGTCATGATACGCAGGCATTCGATGAATTGACGAACAAAGTATATCAGATTTCAGAGGGAAGAATCATGCAAAACAGAACACATGAAGAAGTCCCTGAATTACCACATTAAAACGGATTAGGGTTCAGTTATCTTGATTCAGAATTATATTTTAATATTATGAAATGTAAAAAAATGAAAAAGTGTAAAAATATATTCTCCGGGTGGTCAAAAAATGCAATTTTGGCTAAAAATTGACCTCTCAACACGTAATTTTGACCACTCGCGCAGATTTTCGTTTTTTTACATTTTTTTATGCTATAATGCGGTCAATAAAATCGATTTTATAAAAATAAAGCTAAAATACTGATATATAGTGATGTGGATAGGCCGAGTACAGTGGATACAATAGGCAGAACAACATGGTACATTAATGGAAAGGCTATAGATATTGATAAAAAAGTTTGTGATCAAGCGGTATGTGTTCAATATAAAATAGATAGTTTTACAAAAAGTAATCGAGTGGCAACTGCAACTCATGAGATTGGACATGCATTGAGTTTAAAAGATAATAATAGTAATGTATATGCCACTTGTCCTATCAAGCGACAAGGAAAAAGAGCAGTTACAAATTAACAATTGTAGACAAAAATGCAATTTATTCAAAATGGGGAAATAAAATATGGAAAAGAAAACTAGAAAAAGATATATCGTGGGTATCATAGTAGTTTTGGCAATGCTAATAGGACTAATTATAGTAGTAATGGGTTCTAAGAAAAGTGATACGCAATCAGTAAAAATTGAAGATATAGTATATAGTGCTGCAGATTATCAGGTGTATGAATATCATGAAATGAAGGAAAATGCAGATGTCATTGCGATGATTGAAGTAGTAGATTCCGTGGAAGAAGGTGAATCTGAAATTGACTATTATGATAAGTACATTACTAGCTATTGTGGACTACGGAAGGCTGTAGTGAGGAAATTCTATAAAAATGATACAAATAGCAATGAGGACATCCGCATTTATGAGCCTGCGGCAGTCGTGGAAACAACGTTGATGTGTGATGAAGGCTATAGGCCTTTAGAAAAAGGTCACAATTATTTAGTGTATTTAGTTCAGGTAGAAGATAATAAATATAGTATCATGGGTGGCGGAGAAAGCGTAATCGATTTGGCTGATGTAGATAATTCGAAAAATGCTAAAATAGCACATTTGGCAATTATTGATATTGGCACAGAGGAGTTTCAAGAGAAAAATATGGTTGTTTCAGCATTAGTAAAGAATATCAGCATTGTTCAAACGACAGATGATTTTGTGAATAGTAAAAAAGTTGATGCGAAAATAGAAAAATATACGTATACATATGAAGTATATGTAGATGGAGATAAAGTGAATTTATGGAAGGAGTAGCGTTTATGAAAAAACTAGCATTTATACTGTTGATATCAGTTGTTTTTCTCAGCGGTTGCACAAATAAACCAGTCACAACAGAAAGCAGTTCAGAAGATATGATTGAAGTTACAACAGAATCTTCCACCGGCTATCCATCAGGAATGGTGCAGAGACCATATGTCATGGTAAATGATATTTTATATGTCTGCTATGTTCAAACAACAGTTGAACCTGAGCCGACCGTTTATTCTCCAGATGAATATGTGAAGGCAGGGGAAATCACTGTTCGTGATGATTGGAATTATCCGAACGACAATTTTAAATCCGCTCATGTGACGATTGGTGCAGGAATTTATGTGAATAACAATGAAGAACTAAATGAAGTAATATTTGTGGAAGAAAAGTCAGGAGAATTTGAAAAATATATAAGAACGGAAGTTCCCGAAGAAGAGTAAATGTTCAGTATCATAATAGGAAAACACAAACAGGCATCTCATCCCGGATGTCTGTTTTCTTTATAGTAGAATATTATTTGAAATTGTGGTATCATGCTTTATGTAATTTTTTGACATACCAATGAAACAATGCGTGATATAGAACGGAAGGTAATATATGTACACATACCAGACAACAGTGAGATATAGTGAGGCTGCATTTGATACAAAAGTGCGTCCACACCAGATTATCAATTATTTGCAGGATTGCTCTATTTTAGATTCTGAGCATATTGGGAAAGGTGTGTCCTTTTTTGATAAATATAAGAGGGCGTGGGTCATTTCTGCATGGCAGATTGAGATTGATGAGTATCCGGCGTTTAAGCAGGAACTGACAGTGGGAACCTGGCCTTATGATTTTTCAAATCTTTATGGATTTCGTAATTTTACGATTCAGGACGAGACCGGAAAACAGATTGTGCGGGCAAATTCCTTGTGGTGTTTAATTGATATGGAGACCGGTGGTCCTGCTAAGATTACCGAGGCAGATATTTCCGGATATGAATTACAGGAAAAACTTCCTATGGAAGAGGTTAGCAGAAAGTTAAAGATATTAAAGGAAGGCGAAAAGCCGGAACCTTTTTTGGTGAGAAAATCTGACTTGGATACGAACCGACATGTGAATAATGCCAGATATATTGCCATGGCTGAGGAGTATTTGCCGGATGATTTTTTGCCAAAGAAGTTTAGAGTGCAATATAGAAAACAGGCGATGTTAGGTGATAGGATTTATCCGTTGGTGCATGAGGATGAGAATGTGTATGCCATTGCGCTTTGTGATGAAGACTATAAACCATATGTAAGTGTTGAGTTTGCGAAGGAAAGTGAGTAATCATTATGATAGAATTAGGACGTTGGCAAAAATTAAAGGTAGTGCGAAGCAAGGATTTTGGTGTGTATTTAAGCGATGGAAGCAATGATGATGAAGCGGTGTTGCTTCCGAGAAAGCAGGTGCCACAGGATTTGAAGGCAGGCGGTGAAATTGAGGTGTTTGTCTACAAGGATTCTGAGGACCGCAAGATTGCTACAGTGAATATGCCACTGATTACCATGGGTGAGATTGCACCTCTAAAGGTTGCAAATGTATCTAGTATCGGTGCATTTATGGATTGGGGCTTAGAAAAGGATATTTTACTGCCATTTAAAGAGCAGACCACCAAGGTAAAAGAAGGAAAAGAGTATCTGGTACGCATGTACGTGGATAAGAGCGAGCGACTTTGCGTTAGCATGCATTTGTACGGACATTTATTGCAGGATTCCGGTTATCAGGCAGGCGACGAAGTGGAAGGCATGGTATATGAAGTTCGCGAGGGCTGGGGGGCTTTCGTAGCCGTGGAAAATACCTATTCCGGATTAATCCCACAAAAAGAATTGTATGCAAAATTGCAACCGGGAGATGTGGTGCACGCGAGGGTAACAGAGGTGTTAGAGGATGGCAAACTGAATCTAAGTGTGCGAAAACCTGCATATCAGCAATCCGAGGATGATGCAGAAAGTGTATATCAATTGATAGAATCCTATGATGGCGTTTTGCCATTTACGGAGAAGGCTTCCCCTGAGGTAATTCAGAGAGAAACCGGACTTAGCAAAGCTGCATTTAAGCGTGCAGTGGGCAAGTTATATAAAGAACGAAAGATTACCATTGATGATGGTAAGATTCGCATAAACAATTAAGGAGGATTTTGGTTATGACTAAGACAGTAATTAAGACAGATAAGGCACCTGCAGCTATCGGACCATATTCACAGGCAATCGAGGTAAATGGTTTTGTTTACACATCCGGCGTAGTGCCAATTGACCCGGCAACTGGTTTGGTGGTAGAAGGTGATATTACAGTGCAGGCGAAGAGAGTATTTGAGAGTATGAAGGCACTTCTCGAAGCAGCTGGCTCTGATATGGAAAATGCCATCAAGACCACATTATTCATCAAAGATATGAATGATTTTGCAACCATCAATGAAATCTACGCACAGTACTTTACAGGCGATTTCCCGGCTCGTTCCTGCGTGGAAGTAGCAAGACTTCCGAAGGATGTTTTGTTGGAACTTGAGGTTATTGCATTGAAGAAATAGGTTTGAAAGGAAGGTACTTATGGAAGGAAGAAAGAAAATCTTAAAGGTCAATATTCTTTGGCTGGTGATTATTTTTATGAGTTTATTTGGTAGTGCCCTGGTAACTATGTTTGTTAAAGGAACGACAGCCTCTATTCTGGCAGCACAGTCATTGATTGTGATTCCGGGCATCATTTATATGATTGCTACAAAACAGAATGCGAAGAAGTTGTTGAAGTTAAATGGCTTCCACATTGGTTCTGCATTTCTGGTAATTATTTTGGCATTTTGTTCCATGCCTGTCGTGACATTAATCAACGCAATCAGCATGGTATTCTTTAAAAATCCAACAGCGGCAACTATTACAGATGTGGCTAGTATGGGATTGCTGTATGGACTAGGCCTTTTGGCATTGCTTCCTGCCACAGTAGAGGAGTTTACTTTTAGAGGTATCTTAATGGGAACCTACCGTGATGAAGGCAAGAGACCATTTAGAGCTATCATTTTTTCAGCCATTGCCTTTGGCTTGATGCATGGTAACTTCAATCAGATGAGTTATGCACTTGTTTTGGGTATCCTTTTGGGTATCGTTGTAGAATTAACAGACAGTATATTCTCGGCAGTGCTTATTCACTTCTGTATCAATGGCTGGTCTGTGACAGTGTCATGGGCACTTCCAAAATTGGTTGAGATTATGAAGGATATATCACCGGAAATGTCTGCAGAGCTTGACACCGCAATGAATACCAGCGCTACATACACACAGGCAGAAATGATTCAGACCGTTATGGTGTATATCCCAATTGCACTTGTTGCATTGGTATTTGTGGTATTGCTACTTTGGGCAATTGCTTCCCTCAATAAGACCACAGACAAAATCGCATTCTGGTTCTCAAAGGCAAAGAAGGAAGAGCGTGCGGCAGTAGAAAAAGTTCGTGTATTCGATGTGCCATATGCGATTGCAGTAATATTCATGTTTGCAATGTGTATCATAACAGAAATTGCATTATCAGGCGTATTATCTTAAAATCAAATAAATGCTTTATAAGGTCAGAGGCTGTGTTCACATAGCCTCTTTCTTATTATATTGATATACATTTATGATGTTAACAGACAAGAGCTGGGAGCGTATTATTACATTTATTTGCTAAGAATGGCTAAATACTTCCTGCTAGTTTATCTACATGTCACACACAAAACTCGCACAACATAGGGAAACTTGTTAAAGGCGAGCCTCAAAATGCGTCGGTCCTTATGCCGTGTTTTTTACGGCATTATGTACCGTTACGCATTTTGGGCGCGAGAGCATCTCGCCGTAATAAGTTTCCCTATGCTGTGCTCAGACATTGTGTGTAACATGGATAAAACTAGCAGGAAGCATTAAGCCATTCTAACCGAATAAATGATATAATTCTTCTCCCAGCTCTTGTTTGTTAACATAAAGAATATATATCAATATAATAAGAGAAGTATTATGTGAACACAGCCTCTAAATTTATAAAGGTTTTATTTGATTTTATTTGATAATGAGGTATAATATGCAAGGTAAAGAATATGAAGGAGAATACAAATGAGCGATAATAAAAATAATGCGCCGGACAACAACGGCAATGATAATAAGCCACAGGGCTCTCCTCGCAATTTCGTCATGTTTTTGCTGATTTCGGGAGTGCTGTTGTTTTTATTTAAAAATGTATATGACTCATTTACCAAAGGTACGCAAGAAGAGATTCCATATAGCCAGTTTATCGAGATGGTGGAATCCGGTAAGGTAAAGAGTGTGGAGATTTCAGGCAGCAAGATTGCCATTACACCAAAGGAGCAGACCAATCCTGTGACACCGGTAACGTATATTACCATTCGTGTATCAGATTATGAATTGGTTCCGAGATTGATTGAGAAGGATGTAGAATTTACAGGTATTAATTCCGAGGGAAATATTTTGACAGAGATTTTGTATTACGGCATTTCTCTGCTTTTGTTCTGGGGATTAATGTTCTTGTTGCTTCGCCCAATCTTTAAGGGTGGCGGTGGCATTATGGGAGTCGGAAAGAGTAATGCCAAGCTTTATATGGAGAAAAAGACCGGTGTGACATTTGCGGATGTTGCAGGTCAGGACGAATCGAAAGAGTCCTTGACGGAGATGGTAGATTTTCTACACAATCCGGGTAAATATTTGGAAATTGGTGCAAAGTTGCCAAGAGGTGCCTTGCTTGTAGGCCCTCCGGGAACTGGTAAGACATTGCTTGCAAAGGCTGTGGCAGGTGAAGCGGACGTTCCGTTCTTCTCCCTTTCCGGTTCAGACTTTGTGGAGATGTACGTTGGTGTGGGAGCATCCCGTGTAAGAGATTTGTTTAAGCAGGCAAGTAGTATGGCGCCATGTATTATCTTTATTGATGAGATTGATGCCATTGGTAGAAGTCGTGATACCCGTCATGGTGGCGGAGACTCTGAGCGTGAGCAGACATTGAATCAGTTACTCTCTGAGATGGATGGTTTTGATACCTCAAAGGGTATTGTGATTTTGGCTGCCACAAACAGACCTGAGATTTTGGATAAGGCGTTGCTTCGTCCAGGCCGATTTGACAGACGTGTAACTGTAGAGAAGCCGGATTTAAAGGGACGTATCGAGACCTTAAAGGTGCATGCTAAAAATGTTAAAATGGACGAGACTGTTGATTTCAAGGAGCTTGCTCTGGCAACATCAGGAGCCGTTGGTGCAGACCTTGCCAATATCATTAACGAGGGTGCACTTTTAGCAGTAAAGAATAAAAAGGAATATGTCAGTCAGGCAGATTTGTTTGAAGCAGTTGAGGTCGTATTTGCAGGTAAAGCGAAGAAGGATCGCATTTTAAGCAAGAAGGAAAAAGAGATTGTTGCTTATCATGAGACCGGACATGCCTTGGCTACAGCGTTGCAGAAGCATACAGAGCCGGTTCAGAAGATTACGATTATTCCGAGAACGATGGGTGCCCTTGGATATGTATGGCAGGTGCCGGAGGAAGAGAAGTATTTGACAACGCGTGCCGAGATGGAGGCAGATTTGGTAACCTATTGTGCCGGTCGTGCTGCGGAAGCTTTGAAGTTCGATAGTATTACAGATGGTGCTTACGGCGATATTGAAAGTGCTACGAAGAAGGCAAGAACCATGGTAACCATGCTTGGTATGTCAGATAAGTTTGGTATGGTTGCATTGGAAAATGTACAGAGCCGTTATTTAGATAGCACAGCGTATTTGAATTGTTCTGATACCACAGCAACAGAAGTGGATAGAGAAGTAAGCAGACTGATGAAGGAAGCTTATGAAAAAGCGTATCAGTTGCTTGCTGATAATGAGGAACTTTTAGATAAACTGGCTGCATATCTGATTGAGAAAGAGACCATCACGGGTAAAGAATTTATGAAGATTTATAAAGAAATTACCGGTGAGGATTTAAAGGAAGCGGCAGAGAATGTTGATGAGAAAGAGATGACATCAGCTGAAAAACTACAGGCTAGTGTTGAGGAAGCCGTAAAGGAAGTTGCCAAGATTGTAGAGGAAAACCTGGAAGAAACGGAGCATACTTCAGAAGAGAATAATGAAGAATAAGGATTGGGAGTTTCACTTGTGTGAAACTCCTGTTTGTTTTCTTTGACATAGAATTGACGATATGTTATCATTATTTTGTTCAAAATGATTTTAATAAAAATAATTTGAATAAAAATAGATTGGAGGAGAAGGCATGGAAAAGTTTATTGGCAGAGTAAAAGAATTGAAAAAATTGAATGAACTGTATCGTGCACCAGGTTTTCATATGGCTGTTATATATGGCAGAAGACGAATAGGAAAGTCTACATTGATTACGGAGTTTATTAAGGATAAAAATGCAATTTATTACATGGCTACTAAAGTTGGAACGAAAAGAAATCTAGAACTGCTGGAAAAAGAAGTGCTGCGCGTGTTAATGCCTACTCTTCAAAATGTTGCATTTAAAACCATTGAAGATTTGTTGTCCTTTGTAGGTGACAACGTAACAAAGGAAAAATTAGTATTTATCATTGATGAATTGCCTTATTGGGCTGAAAAAGACGAAGGTATTTTATCAGTTTTTCAAAAGTTTGCTGATGGAGAATGGGGACAAAAAAATATATTACTTATTCTGTGTGGCTCTGCTTTGAGTTTTATGGAGGATAAAGTGTTAAGTGAAAAAAGTCCTTTGTTTGGCAGAAGGACAACGCAGATTAAACTAGAGGCGTTTGATTATTTGGAAACAGCAGAGTTTGTGCCGAATTATTCTGCAGAAGAAAAGGCAATTTGTTATGGTATTACAGGAGGGGTAGCCAAATATCTATCTTTAATTGATAATACAAAGAGCCTTGATGAAAATATAGTAGAACAGTTTTTTGAAAAGACAGGCTATTTGTATGATGAAACACGCAATTTGTTGATTCAAGAGTTTAGTGACATTTCACTGGTGAATAATATTATTGAACAAGTTGCGGCGGGAGAAAATGCTTTAAATGTAATTGCTGATAAGGTACATGAAAAAGAAACAACGGTTCTGTATTCATTAAATAAATTGATATCCGTGGGATTAGTAGAAAAAAGAGTGTGTATAACAGAAGAAAAAAACAGAAAGAAGACACAATATGTTTTAAAGGATCAGATGTTTCGATTTTGGTACTCCTATGTTCCTGCAGCATCAAGTTCTATAGAACTTGGTAAGGGAAATATATATTATGACAGACTGGTGAAACCGCATATTCATTCATTTATGGGAAAAGTGTTTGAGGATATGTGTAGATACTTTGTCTTAAATCAAGGCTTGGATGGAAAATTAAATAGTTTCGTTACAGAGATTGGAACCTGGTGGGGGACAGAGTTAATTGTAGATGAAGATGGAAAACGTCATGTTCAGTCTGCAGATGTGGATGTTGTCGGATTATCGCCATCGGAAAAGAATATGATTGTTGGAGAGTGTAAGTTTAAAAATGATAAGATAGATAAGTCAGTATATGAAATTTTGATAAGACGGAGTAAGGCGATATCATCTAAGTACCCAGTGGTTCAGTATTTATTGTTTTCATTGGGTGGATTTACAGATTGGTATGAAACTGTGGATCGAAATTTAGTTGCACTATATACATTGCAGGACATGTATGATCTGAGGTGAATCCAATGTTTGATTTAGAAGAGGAATTGAAAAAACTGCCCAATAAGCCTGGGGTTTATCTGATGCACAGCAAGGATGACACCATCATTTATGTGGGCAAGGCGATTAACTTAAAGAATCGTGTAAGACAGTATTTTCAGAGCAGTCGTACGCGGACTGCCAAGATAGAAAAAATGGTTTCGAAAATTGCATATTTTGAATATATCATTACCAATTCTGAATTAGAGGCGTTGGTACTGGAGAACAATTTGATTAAAGAGCATTCTCCTCGGTATAACACCATGTTAAAGGATGATAAGACTTATCCGTTTATTAAGGTGACGGTGGATGAGGAGTATCCACGCATTTTGTTTTCCAGACAAATGAAACGAGACAAGGCAAAATACTTTGGCCCGTTTACGTCGGCGGCAGCGGTAAAGGATACCATTGAATTGTTGAAGAAACTGTACCATATCCGTTCCTGCAACCGTAATTTGCCAAAGGATATTGGTAAGGAACGTCCTTGTCTTTATTATCAGATACATCAGTGTAAAGGTCCTTGTCAGGGATATGTTTCAGTGGAAGAGTATCGAGGACAGATGGAACAGGCTGTGGCATTTCTGGCTGGAGATTACAAGCCGGTTATCAAGGATTTGGAAGCAAAGATGCAACAGGCATCGGAAGAACTGGAATTTGAACAGGCTGCTGAGTATCGGGATTTGTTAGAAAGCGTGCGTCATGTGACAGAAAAGCAGCGAATTACCAATTCGGATTCGCTAGATAGAGATGTGGTTGCCATTTCCATGAGTGAACGGGATGCAGTGGTGGCGGCATTCTTTGTCCGGGAAGGAAAAATATTGGGACGGGAGCATTTTCATATGACAGGTAGTGAAGGTGAAACTACTGGTGATATTTTAAATGCATTTATGAAGCAATATTATGCCGGCACGCCATACATTCCAAGAGAGATAATTTTGGAAGAAGAAATTGCGGAGCGAGAGATTATCGAGGAATGGCTTAGTAAGCGAAATGGCAATAAAGTTCGCATCATAGTGCCACAAAAAGGTGAAAAACACAAGCTGATTGCACTGGCAAAGGAAAATGCAAGACTGGTTTTGAATCAGGATTTGGAAAAGATAAAGAGAGAAGAAGCCAGAACTGTCGGTGCAGTGCGTGAGATAGAAGAATTGATTGGGCTTTCCAATTTAAATCGTATGGAGGCATTTGATATTTCCAATATCAGCGGTTTTCAGGCGGTGGCATCCATGGTGGTATTTGAAAAAGGAAAAGCGAAGAAATCTGACTATCGCAAGTTTAGATTGCGGACGGTCACAGGGCCTGACGACTATAAGAGCATGGAAGAGGTTCTGACCAGACGATTTACGGACGAGAGATTTGATACCCTTCCGGATTTGCTACTCATGGACGGTGGTAAAGGACAGGTGAACATTGCCTTAAAGGTGCTGGAAGAACTGAATATTCACATACCGGTTTGTGGTATGGTGAAGGATGATAATCATAGAACCAGAGGGTTATACTATCAGAATGAAGAAGTGATGTTTCCAGCGAAAAGCGAGGCGTTTCAACTGGTAACCAGAATTCAGGATGAAGCCCATCGTTTTGCCATCACCTATCACAAGCAGCTTCGTTCTAAGGAACAGGTAAAATCGATTTTAGATGATATACCGGGTATTGGTCCGACGAGAAGGAAGCAGTTGATGCAGCATTTTAAAGATATTCAGGTAATAAGAAGTGCAACAGTAGAAGAACTGGCAAAGGCACCGGGAATGAATCAAAAGGTGGCAGAGGCGGTTTATGCATTTTTTCATGATTAGACTGTGGTTGCAATGCTAGTATTTTAAATGTGAATGTGGTATACTAATGGATACGTAAATTAATGTAGGAAAGGGGATTGCAATGTATTCGATTCCATTATCTAAAGTTGTTGAGAAAATGAATCTGATTAATCTGGTGCCTGAGATTAATGTAGATGAGATCATGGTTACAGAACCGGATATTAATCGTCCTGCGGTTCAATTTGCAGGCTTTTTTGAGCATTTTGATGCGGCACGAATTCAAATATGTGGTAATGTAGAACATGCGTATTTAACCAATATGCACACGGAGGAGGAGAATAAGGCTACGCTGGAGATATTCTTCGGCTACAAGTTCCCTTGTCTCATTTTCTGTCGAGATATTGAGCCGGAGCAGTACATTTTGGAGATTGCAAAGAAGTATGGTGTACCGGTATTTAGATGTACAAAAAGCACATCTTCCTTCGTATCGGAGATTACAAGATGGCTTCATGTAGAATTAGCACCAAGAATTTCTATCCATGCAGTTTTAGTAGATGTATATGGTGAAGGTATTTTGATTATGGGAGAAAGCGGTATCGGTAAGAGTGAGGCTGCTTTGGAATTGATCAAGAGAGGTCACCGTTTGGTATCCGATGATGTGGTCGAGATTAAGAAGGTGAGTGATGATACTTTAATTGGTTCAGCGCCAAGCGTTACCAGACATTTTATTGAGTTGCGTGGTATTGGTATCATCGACGTTAAGACTTTGTTCGGTGTAGAGTGTGTAAAGATGACACAATCTATTGATTTAGTAATCAAACTGGAAGAATGGAGCAAGGAGACGGAATATGACCGTATGGGCTTAGAGGACAAGTACACGGAGTTCTTAGGTAATAAAGTTGTATGTCATTCTATTCCAATCAGACCAGGTAGAAATATTGCCATCATTGTAGAGTCAGCAGCGGTTAACCATCGTCAGAAGAAGATGGGATACAATGCAGCACAGGAGCTTTATAAGCGTGTTACAAAGAATATGATGGGTGAATTAGAGGATTAGTTTTAGGGAGGATAAGTATTATGTCAAAGTATGTAGTAGGTGTAGATATCGGAGGAACAACGGTTAAACTTGGTTTGTTTACCGCAGAGGGCGATTTGCTTGACAAATGGGAAATTACTACCCGTAAGGATGAAGGTGGCAGATATATTCTTGGCGACGTTGCAGAGTCAGTTGAAGATAAATTGACAGAAAAGGCAATTGATAAGCAGGACGTTGTGGGCGTTGGTATGGGCGTGCCTGGTCCTGTTAAGGAAGATGGAACTGTGTTAAAGTGCGCAAACTTAGGTTGGGGCATTTTCAATGTAGAAGAAGAGTTGGAAAAGATTATTGGATTACCTGTTAAGGCTGGTAATGATGCAAATATGGCTGCCCTTGGCGAGATGTGGCAGGGTGGTGGAAAAGGCTACTCTAATCAGGTTATGGTAACATTAGGAACCGGTGTTGGCGGTGGTATCATTTTGAATGGTAAGATGCTTTCCGGTGTAAATGGCGCTGGTGGTGAGATTGGACATATGCAGATTAGTGATAGCGAGACAGAAACCTGTGGTTGTGGTAAGACAGGCTGTCTTGAGCAGTATACATCTGCAACAGGTATCGTACGTTTAGCAAACAAGGCGTTAGATAGTTCTGATAAGCCATCGAAGCTTCGTAGCATCCAGTATGTGTCTGCAAAGGCTATTTTCGATGCGGCTAAGGAAGGTGATGACCTTGCCATGGATTTGGTGGAAGAGCATGGAAAGTGTTTAGGTAAGGCATTGGCACAGATTGCTTGTGTGGTTGATCCTGAAGTATTTGTAATCGGTGGTGGTGTATCTCGTGCCGGTGAAATTTTAATTGATAATACAAGCAAGTATTTCCAGAAGTATGCATTCCATGCATGCAGAGGTACAAAGTTTGCATTAGCAACATTGGGCAATGATGCAGGTATCTACGGAAGTGCAAAAGCGATTTTAGGAAAAAAGGCATAAGTTAACATAATCAAAAATATTAGTATTTGCATATGCAAAATGCTGAAAAGGGGAGATTTTCTCCCCTTTTTTTTTATATGTATTTCACATTGAAGAATTGGAAAGCATAATGTATGATATGATGGTGTGGATTTGTGCTTTGTTAAGTTGAGGTTCATTATGATAGATAAATTAGAAACAACTTTAAATCAAATATATGGAGATTCGTTATGGAAGGATGAACCAATGTGTGGTCATACTACATTTCGGATTGGTGGACCAGCCGCATTTTTGGTGAAGCCTGAAACGGTTTCTCAGCTGAAACATACGATTGAGGCATGTGTACAGTGCGAGGTTCCTTATTATATTATTGGTAATGGTAGTAACTTGTTAGTGTCAGATGCCGGATATGAAGGCGTGGTTATCCAGATTTTTCAGACGATGGATACCATTTCTGTGGATGGAGATTGCATTCGTGTGGGCGCCGGCGCGTTGCTTTCGAAGGTGGCAAATGTAGCAAAGGAAGCTTCTCTGACAGGTTTGGAATTTGCTTCTGGTATTCCGGGAACAATCGGTGGTGCCTTGGTGATGAATGCAGGTGCCTATGGCGGTGAGATGAAGGATGTTACACAGTCAGTGACGATGCTGACACCGTCAGGAGAGGTTGTTACGCGAAGTGGCGAGGAAATGCAGTTTGGTTATCGTCACAGTGTAGCGATGGATGAGAATTTGATTATTCTAGAGGCTGTATTAAAATTGCAGGAAGGCACAAAGGACGTGATTGTTGCTGAAATGAATCGTCTGGCTACTGCCAGAAAAGAAAAGCAGCCGTTGGAATATCCGAGTGCAGGCAGTACTTTTAAAAGACCAGAAGGTTATTTTGCTGGGAAATTAATTGATGATGCAGGCCTTAGAGGATATCAGTATGGTGGAGCCAGAGTGTCCGATAAGCATTGTGGATTTGTTGTGAATATGGGTGGTGCAACTGCGGATGATGTGATGCAGTTGATTACGCATGTGCAACAGGAGGTTGCCTCCAAATTCCAGGTAGAGATTGAGCCTGAAGTGAAATTTTTAGGAACATTTTAGATATAGGTGATAAGATGCGATTTATAATTGTGACCGGTATGTCCGGAGCAGGAAAAAGTACAGCGTTAAAGACCATGGAAGATATGGGTTTCTTTTGTGTAGATAATTTGCCCGTCAGTCTAGTGTATAACTTTGCGGAAATGGTGAATAAGGACGATTCCGATATTGAAAAAATCGCAATCGGTTTGGATATACGAAGTGGTGATGCCTTAGCAGATTTGCCAAAGGTATTTGAGCAAATGAAACAGGCTCAGTTTGAGTATGAAATTCTGTTCTTGGATTCTAGTGAGGATGTTTTGGTAAAACGATATAAAGAGACCAGACGTACACATCCCCTTGCCAGATTAGGTAGAATTGAAGATGGTATCCGAAAGGAAAGAGAACAAATTGCATTTCTGAGAAAACAGGCAAAAATGATTATTGATTCTTCAAATTTGCTCACAAGAGAATTGAAGGAAGAATTGGATAAGATCTTCATGCAGGATGAGACTTATCAGAATTTTATTGTCACAGCATTGTCATTTGGTTTTAAATATGGAATTCCGCGAGATGCAGATTTGGTGTTTGATGTGCGATTCTTACCAAATCCTTATTACGATTTGGAATTGCGTCCAAAAACTGGAAATGACCCGGAAATCCAAGAGTTTGTCATGGATTGTGAAGAGTCTGTGGAATTTATGAATAAATTGATGGATATGATTCAATTCCTCATACCAAACTATATCAAAGAAGGCAAAAATCAATTGGTTGTTGCCATAGGTTGTACGGGTGGAAAACATCGTTCTGTAACCATTGCAAATGCGCTAGGTAGAGCGTTGTCATCGCTTCCATATACTTCAAAATGTTACCATAGAGATATTGATAAGGATGCAAAGACGAAGGGATAGTAGTATGTCTTTTTCACAGGAAGTAAAAGATGAACTGGTATCAAAATTACCATCGGCAAGACATTGTCAGATAGCAGAGTTGACAGCATTGATTTGTACCATTGGTAAAATTGAGATAGATCATGAAAGAAAATTGAAAATTACATTTGATAGTGAACATGATGCCGTATTAAAAAAGTGTGCATGGCTATTGGATAAATTGTTTGGATTTTCCAGCATAGATAATTCTAAACAAGCATATAAAGTGTTAGAAACAGTCAAGTTGCTTTATTTGGTAGAATCCGTTTTGCGAAGAAAACGCAAGGTTGTGGACGAAAAGGATTTGATATGGGATGGTTTGGTGTTACAACAATCCTGTTGTAAACGGGCATTTTTAAGAGGTCTGTTTTTAGCCACAGGTTCTGTGAATAATCCGGAAAAAGCCTATCATTTAGAGATGGTGTTTTTGAGTGAAAACTTTGCAGAAGGTGTATGTTCTTTGCTAAAGGATATGCAACTGGAAGGAAAGGTTGTACAGCGGAAAAAATACTATGTGGTTTATATCAAGGATGGTTCCATGATAGTGGATTTTCTGAATAATATTGGTGCACCGCTTTCCTTGATGGAGATGGAGAATATCCGCATTTTAAAGGATGTTAGAAATGGCATCAACCGTAGGGTAAATTGTGAGACTGCAAATATTCATAAAACAGTGAGCGCGGCGAGAAAACAGATAGAAGATATTGAACTGATTGAAAGAACAATTGGTATTAAAAAACTTCCTGATAATTTGCGTCAGATGGCACAGCTTCGGCTGGATGAACCGGATGCAACTTTGCAGGAATTAGGAGAAATGTTGAATCCACCAGTTACAAAATCCGGTGTGAATCATAGATTAAGAAAAATAAGCCAAATAGCGGCTGACTTAAGCGAAAATAGCTAAGAACTCGAAAGGAGCAACAAAAAATGATAAGCAAAAAGATGGTAGTAAACATTACAGCAGATCCTGAGGAGAGACCGGTAGCAATGCTCGTGCAGATTGCAAGCCAGTTTGAAAGCAAGATTTATCTTGAAACTGCTGACAAAAAGATTAATGCAAAGAGCATTATGGGTATGATGAGTTTAGGCTTAAAGAAGGGTGAAGAGGTTACTGTAGAAGCCACAGGAGCAGATGAAGTGGCAGCAGTTTCTAAACTAGAAAAATACTTGTGTTCACTATAAAATAGTGATACAATAATTATAACTATAACTAGGACATGGAAGTCCGTTTTGTGTGCAAAGGAAGTGATAGCATGTACAACATCTTTTCTATTTCCAGTGCAAGTAACAGTAGTAGTTGGTTCAACAATATGCTTGGTAATAAGACATCAAAACAGTCAGGTGCCACATCATTTTTAACGTCTAATTTATTGACCGATTATAGTATGGTGAAGAATGGTACATATAAGAAACTGATGCAGTCTTATTACGAGAAGACGGGGACTACATATAGTTCTGAGAATCAGCCGGAAAAGGAAGCATTAACCAAAGCAAAAGGGAATGCTACATCCTTGCAGAATGCTGCAGATGCATTGCAGACTACCGGTGTGGATTCAGTGTTTTTGAAAAAAACTGTTACAGACAAAGAGACTGGAAAATCAACAAATGAATATGATGTGAATGCCATCTATGACGCAGTTAAGGATTACGTGAATAACTATAATGATGTCATTGACGAGACGATTGAATCAGAGAATGTACCAGTGTTAAGAAAGACATTGAATATGGTGAATACCACAAAGAGCAACCAGAGCTTGCTGAACCGTGTTGGTATTTCCATTTCGTCTGACAATACACTTAAGATTGATGAAACTGCTTTTAAGAAAGCGGATATGACAGATGTAAAAAGTCTGTTTAATGGAACAAATTCATTGGCTGATAGAATAAGCAGCCAGGCATCTGATTTAAACAGATTAGCTTCTAACGCATTGTCGAGTCTTGAGAAGGGGACCTATTCATCTGCAGGCAAATATACATCTGTAGATTCGATGATTGGTTCTATGTATGACACTATTTTATAATTGACAGCATAAGCAGGTAAATTAACCTGCTTTTTGCCATATAACAGTAAAAGAGGGATGGAGTATGGGCCGTTTATCAGCATTGCTTGATAAGATTCCTATTATTGGTCGGTTTACACAACGAAATACCACCGAACTCAATAATGTGGACATACAATTTAATAAAGCCATGGATTTGATTGAACATGGTGTGTCGTTTGAGGCAATCACCACTTTGGAATCAGTTGCAGATATAGGCACAATGAATCCGGAGTATAAGAATCAGGGGTGTGATGCATTAAAGATTCTGACGGAGTTGTTCGAATTAGGTAAGTTCGGCAATGCAAAGGTTAAGGTTGATGTGCCAAGAGCATGTAAATATTTGGAAAGATACTATACGCTTTCAGAAGAGTCAGACGTATGCTTTAAGTTGGCAGAGATGTATCTGGATACCCAGAATTTTTCACGTGCATTGACTTATTTGGAGAAAGCCGCTGCAGCTGGAATTAATGCGGCATTCTTACGCTTAGGTGAGGTCTATGAGAATGGATTGAACCGAGTGGATGAGTATGGTAATAAGAGTGATTATATTATTCCAATCGATTTGGAGAAAGCCAAAATGTGGTATCAGAAGCTTGCTGATAAGGGCGATCAGAAGGCACAGATTGCTTTGGAGCGAGTAGAGTATAAGGATAGCCACGTAGACAGCCTACAGTTTGAGGAAAAAGACAGACTGTATACGCAGATTGCTGAGAAGAGAAAGGCAAAGGGGATCGAACCAAGATTCCGTGTTATTGAGGCTTCAAAGCAACAGTATCAGTATACCTATGTTCATGATGAGGTGGAAGGTTTTATTCACAAGCTTCCAAAGGACTGGGTAAAGAGTATTAATACTGAGACAGATGAGGAATATTATGCTCCGAGTCGTACATACAAGGATTTTGCGATTTATGTGAATTACGACAGTAAAGCAAAGGAATCCAAGCGTGATTTGGAGATGTACATGAGATATCAAAATGAAGCATTTGATATTGATATGACTATCCAAGAGTACGTAACTGAGTATGCAGATGGTATTTGTGCTACATTCTATCACAAGGAATTAGAAAAAGGTATTGTGACATTTGCGTATGAACAGCAGAATCGTCTTGCTTGTATCCGTTGTGTATGTGCAACCATGGATATTATTGAGCAGTATGAGGAGATTATCTTTGAGGTAGGTAATTCTTTCGCATTTGTCAATCCGACATTACTCAGTGAGCAGAGTGCCAATAGAAAAGAGAATCAGTATTATAGTGAGGCTGTATTCCATTATTATATGGGCGATTACGAATTGGCGATGGAGTTTGCCAAGAGAGCGCTTAGTAATGGCAGTTTGAAGGCCAGTTACTTATTGATTGAGTTATATTTCGATGAGGATAGTCCATATAGAGATATCCAGAGAGCAGTTAACTATGCTCAAGAATTGTTTAATGCCAATAAGGATCCGGATTTGGCATTCCTGATTGGTAATATTTATGACCAGCATTTAAAGGATTATACCAATGCTAAACAGTGGTATGAAGAGGCTGATCGTTTACATCATAAGCGAGTACCGTTCTATTTAGGACGTCTGTATTATTATGGTGTGTTGCCAGGTAAGCGTGACGGCAGAATTGCTTTAGATTATTTCAAGCGTGCTAAGGAAAATGGTATTTTCGAGGCAGATGCTTATATCAAGGATATCGAAGCTCTTGGTACTGCTGATTTGCAGAAGTCAGTGGAGAGTTGGGAAGCTGCTGTGGAAGCCGGTGATGCACAGGTTGCATTAGATGTAGCTATTAAGAAGCGTGACCAGGTATTCTTCATTGCGAACGAAAAGAATATTGAACATTCCTTCCGCGTGGCATTACAGCTTGGAGCAATGCAGGCTGCCTATGAACTTGGTAAGATTTGCAGACAGCAGGAAAAGAAACCAGAATATACAGGTGAGAAATTAAGTATTCAATACTTTGAAAAGGCATTTGACGGTGGGTTTACTGATTTTGAGAAGGAATTCTTATATGAGGTAATCACATACAAAGAAGGCAAGGGCTTAGATAAGAGTAGTCTTTTGAAGATGTATTTGGTGGTAGCGGAAAAGGGCTATGCACCTGCTATCGAAAAGCTGATTGCATTATCACCTACATTGACATTGCAGATTCGCCATTTGTATGACGCCTTGAAAGAAAAAGCACAGACTGGTGATGAGGTATCTTTAAGTGCCATGTACAAGTTAGAGATGGCATACAATGATTTGGTATTGCAAAATGTTGGAGAAGATGAGAAAGCCATTGAGAACAAGTTCTTTAGATTGACTGTTCCAAAATCATGTACCGCTCAAATTGATGATGAAGGTGGTACCATCAAGATGGCAGATTCCATTGCAGAATTTGCGGTTGCAGAGATGCCTGTGAATACTACAAGTGAAGAGGATTATTTGAAGGTTTATAAGTTAATTCTTTCTGAGTATATGCAGGATGAAAATGCGGAGATTGTAATTGCCAACTCCAGAATGATTGGTTCGGCGATTTTAACTGCGAAGGGAAGAAATCTTTCATACAGCATTTTATTGATTAGTTCAAAGAACCAGTATCTGTTCAAGTTAACATCTACTGATAAGCGTGAGTTATTAGAATTCAAGGATGTAGTCTTGAAGATTGCAAAATCACTTGTGGAAACAGGCGAGATATATGTGGCGGATGAGAATTCGGCGAAGAAAAAGGTTGGTCTGACATTCTTGATGTCAGCCGGTGAAAATGGAATGCTTTCCATTGCAAAAGATGACTAAAACATACAAACCGTTGGCAGAGATTGCCAACGGTTTTTTCTTTACAAGTAGTCTGAACTGTGATACTCTTAAAATGGTTGTGAAAATGTGATGAATAACAAGGGAAGCACACGAAGGATTTGGGAGTGGTTGCATGTATAGAAATATCATAGATACGCTGGCGGCCTGGTATGAAAGTGATAAACAGGTATTGTTATTAAAGGGTGCCAAGGGCGTAGGTAAAACATGGACAATTATAGATTTTGCTGCTGCATTTTTTGAGAATTACTTAGTGGTAGATTTTGAAAAGGAATCTGACTTTTTAAATCTGTTTTTGAAATCTGTGGACGCAGAACGTTTGGAAGGCCGTATTCGTAGCCGATTGAAGAATACAGTGGATAGAGAGATTGTGTTTGATGATAAACAGTTACTGATTTTTGATGAAGCACAATTGTTGAAAAAGCCACTTCCTGGAATTATGGCTTATGCTATGCAGAGACCGGATGTGCGCATTTGCATAGTGACTTCCTGGGTAGGTAGTTTAGAGGGCGAAGACTTTTATGACGATTTAGAGATTGTGCATATGTACCCTATGACCTTTGAAGAGTTCTTAACTGCCAATAAGGCTCAGCACTTGTGTAAATATATTGAAAAACAAAAACTGGAAGTGATTGCTGCTGATGTAAAGAAGGAAATTAAGCGGTACTTAAAGTTATTTATGATGACTGGTGGTATGCCGGAGGTAGTGCAGGACTATGTGAAATATCAGAGTTTTGTGCACACGGATGCCATATTAACAAGACAATTGAGCGAGATTCGTTCTTTTATTCGAGTGATGGTACCGCATGCTTTGGAGCGTAAAGTGTTGCAGATTTGGGATTCAATTCCGGTGCAGCTTACCAAGGAGAATCGCAAATTCATGTACGGCTATGTAGATGAGAAGGCTCGTTCTAGAGAATATGAGGGCGCAGTGAATTGGTTGGTCAATACAGGATTCGTCAGAAGGGTAAATCGTGTCGCAGAAGGCGTTGCACCTTTGGCAGACTCAGTGGATATGAAGTCTTTTGAGTTGTATCATTTGGATCATGGTTTGCTTAGAGATATGTGTAACAAACCTTTGGAGATTATGGAGAACGAAGACGAAATTTTTGAAATGCTGGATGGTCTGTTGACAGAGCAGTATGTGGTATCTGAATTAAATATGAATGCCAATGTGAAGGCGTTGTATTTTTGGATTTCCGGTGCAACAGCTAAGGTGGATTTTGTATTTGAGGATGATGGAGAAGTCATTCCTGTGGATGTTCAGTCAAAGGTAGAGAATCGTGTACAAAGTATTCGTGTCTTCCAGAAGAAGTACAACAATCGAATGTCGATTCGTATTTCTTTAGAGGATTTGAGTTTTGGCAAGGGCATTTTGAATATACCGCTATACGGCTTGTGGAATTTCTGATACATGTAAAGAAGGTTTAATTATGATGGATAAAGAAAATTTAGAAAGAATTATGCTGGAAAGTCCTTTTTCTAAGCATATAGGAATGGAATTAATGGAAGTAGGCGAAGGCTATGCTATGGGGCGCGTGAAGTTTGGACAAAAACACGAGAACTTTTACGGTGGCATGCATGGCGGTTGTGCCTATGCCCTGGCGGATACAATTGGTGGAGTTGCTGCTTTGACATATGGAAGGTATGTTACAACTGTGAATTCAGCGATGAGCTATCTGCAGCCGGTAAAGGATACAGAATATGTATACTGTGAAGCGAAGGTGGTTCGATATGGTGGACAGTTATCTGTCTTTTCCGTGTCTGTTATGAATGACAACATGGAGCTTTTAATCGATGGAGATTTTACTTATTATGCATTGAATGAGATGTCGGAATAAAGCGTGTATTCTGTGAAAAATGATACGACAATACACTTGCATTGCATGTTTTTTTGGAGTATACTGATTGACAGTGCTGAAATAGCTCAGTCGGTAGAGCACTTCACTCGTAATGAAGGGGTCGTGGGTTCAAGTCCCATTTTCAGCTTTTGAAGGAAATAGCCATAAACCTTGAGTTTGTAAGGGTTTATGGCTATTTTTCGGTTGGCGTTTGCATTTTTGGAGTACGAATGCCATCAATGTGTTCGAATAAGTCATCTTTGATGGTGGCACCCATAGGGTCAAGGATAAAATCAATTCCTTCTCGGCGAGCCTGTTTTGCAGCAGGAACAAAATCACTGTCTCCAGATATTAGTATAATTTGTTCAACTTGATTTTTGAAAGCGAGAGAGGATATATCGATGCCGATTCGCATATCCACACCTTTCTGTTCAATGTTTAATGTCAAATCTGTTTGGGTTAAATCAGATATCTGCAGTTCTCCACGTAGTAGTTTTTTAGTTGCATTGGGATTAATGAAATAATGCAATTGTGTTTCTGATAATCGACCAAGCCGTAGTGCAAATTTTCTATGATGCTTCAATTCATTTAAAAATTCTGTTACCCATGAAAAATCGGCTGATTTACCAAGAGATTCAGTTCTGTTTGTAATTGGGTTGTAAATGTTTTTTGAGGAAGGTGGGCAATCATAATAAAATATGCGATACAGATATCTATGTTCATAGTTGTCATGTAAGTGTTTATAACAATACTCGTTTAATTCATCAGCCCTATCTGCAGGCGTTTTGTCGCCGTATAAATAGCGAGCTCGTTTTCTGTAGAAACCGCCATCAACCAGTATGGCAGTTCGTATTTTGTGTTTGTCAGAATTTGATTTATTTGTGCTTTTAGACATTGTATCCATGCCTCCTTTCTAATTAAAAATGCCTAGGGCTTGGTCTGATCCCTAATTGTGGGAAGACTGTTTGCCCAAGGCATGTTAATTGTATGTAATTACATCTTTATAATATATTCATTTAATAAGAAAGTCAATACGAAATGGTAAATTTTTTTTGGTTTTTTGAAAAAATGCTGATATGCTCATGCCTCATTGAAACTATTCTTTGGATGGTTTATAATATGAAAAGTGATATGGTAAATAATAAATTCAGGAAAATATGATTGTTAGAGGGTTAAAAACGTGAAATGGTACAAGCATTTAAGGACAATTAATCATCATAAATGGCTAGTTATGAAGCATTGCTTTCGAGTGGGACTTTACAAGCAAGGGTTATTACATGACTTGTCAAAATATAGTCCAACTGAGTTCCTGGTGGGGGCAAAATACTACCAGGGTGACAAGAGCCCTAATAATGTAGAACGTCAGGTGAAGGGCTATACCTCTGCGTGGTTGCATCACAAGGGAAGAAATAAGCATCACTTAGAGTACTGGATTGATTACAGTGCGACACCGGGCGAAGGTATGACTGGCATGGAAATGCCTGTGCAATATGTAGTTGAGATGTTTTGTGACCGGGTAGCGGCAAGTCAGAATTATAATCGGGATACCTATGACGATACATTCCCGTTGACCTATTACAACAAAGGAAAAGAGAAGTATATGTTGCACCCAAATACGCGGGCATTGTTGGAGGAGTTACTTGAAATGCTGTCAGAAAAGGGGCTAGATGCAACATTTGACTATATCAGGAGAGAAGTGCTAAAGAATAAATAGATTGGATGTGGGGTTATGGCATTTACACATTTACATGTCCATACAGAATACAGTCTGTTGGATGGTTCCAGTAAAATTAAAGAATTGGTAGCGAGAACAAAAGAATTGGGCATGGATAGCATCGCAATCACAGACCATGGAGTTATGTATGGCGTCATTGACTTTTATCGGGCAGCAAAAGAAGTTGGTATTAAGCCGATTTTGGGTTGCGAGGTGTATGTGGCACCGGGTTCTCGTTTTGACAGGGAATTGGGAAGAAATGAAGAGCGATATTATCATCTGGTTTTATTGGCAGAAAATGATACAGGATATCACAATCTGATGAAGATTGTTTCACGAGGATTTACGGAAGGATTTTATTATAAGCCTCGTATTGATATGGAGATTTTGGAAGAGTTTCACGAGGGTGTAATTGCGCTTTCGGCATGTCTTGCAGGAGAGGTGGCAGTGAAACTCAATCGAAATGATTATGAAGGTGCAAAGGAGGCGGCACTCCGTCATCTTCGCATTTTTGGTGAAGGAAACTATTTTCTGGAAATGCAGGACCACGGCATTGCAGAGCAGGCTTCTGTGAATGCAGATTTGCTTCGCATGTCTAAGGAATTGAATATCCCGATGGTTGTTACCAACGATATCCACTATGTCAATGCGGCAGATGCAGAGGCACATGACATTTTGCTTTGTATTCAGACCAGTAAGAAGGTGTCTGATGAGGATAGAATGCGTTATGAGGGCGGTCAGTTCTATTTGAAGTCTCCTGAGGAAATGGAAGAACTGTTTCCTTATGCAAAAGAGGCGATTGAGAATACCCATAGAATCGCAGAACGCTGTAATGTGGAGATTATTTTCGGTGAGCAGAAGGTGCCAAAGTATGAGGTGCCGGAAGGCTATGATGCCTATTCTTATTTAAAGCATTTATGCTATACAGGTATTGAGAAACGGTATGAGCCGGTTACAGATGAATTAAGAGAAAGATTAGAGTATGAGCTTACCACCATTCAGAATATGGGTTATGTGGATTATTTCCTGATTGTTTGGGATTTCATTCACTATGCCAAGGAAAATGGTATTGCAGTAGGTCCGGGACGTGGTTCTGCGGCAGGCTCCATTGTTTCTTACTGTTTGGAAATTACAGATATTGACCCTATCAGATATAGCTTGCTCTTTGAACGTTTCTTAAATCCGGAACGTGTATCCATGCCCGATATAGACGTGGATTTCTGTTATGAGAACCGTCAGAGAGTCATTGACTATGTAGTAGAAAAATACGGAAAAGACCAGGTAGTGCAGATTGTTACCTTTGGAACAATGGCTGCCCGCATGGTTATTCGCGATGTTGGTAGAGCCTTGGATATGCCTTATGCCGCTACAGACAGAGTCGCAAAAATGATTCCGGGTGGAGCCAATGGTCATAATACTACCATTGAGGAAGCGCTGCAGATATCTGCGGATTTAAAGAAAGCATATGAAGAAGAGCCGGAAGTGAAATATCTCTTAGATATGTCTAAGAAGTTGGAAGGCTTGCCAAGACATGCCTCCATGCATGCCGCAGGTGTGGTAATCGGTCAGCAGCCGCTTGATGAGTATGTTCCGCTTTCCAGAGGTTCTGAAGATGCCATTACAACACAGTTTCCGATGACGACCATTGAACAGCTTGGATTATTAAAAATGGACTTCTTGGGACTTAGAACCTTAACTGTTATCCAAAATGCAGTTTCTATGGCAGTGAGACGTACTGGTGAAGATATCGAAATTGGTAAGATAAATTACGATGATCCAAAGGTATATGAATTGATTGGTTCCGGCAAAACGGAGGGCATTTTCCAGTTGGAATCTTCCGGTATGAAGAACTTCATGCGTGAGCTAAAGCCTCAGAGTCTTGAGGATGTCATTGCGGGTATTTCTCTTTATCGACCGGGTCCAATGGATTTTATTCCAAAGTATATTGACGGTAAGGAACATCCTGAAAAAATCAGATATGATGTGCCACAGTTAGAAAAAATACTGGCACCGACCTATGGCTGTATCGTATATCAGGGGCAGGTTATGCAGATTGTAATGGAGCTTGCGGGATATACATTAGGGCGAAGTGACTTGGTGCGTCGTGCCATGTCAAAGAAAAAAGCCGATGTCATGGAGAAGGAACGTCAGAACTTCATTTATGGCAATGAAGAAGAAAACGTACCGGGCTGCGTGAGCAGAGGTATCGCTCCGGAAGTGGCGAATAAGATATTTGATGACATGACGGATTTTGCTAAATACGCATTTAACAAATCCCATGCCGCGGCGTATGCAGTGGTTGCCTATCAGACAGCTTGGTTAAAATGCTACTATCCGGTGGAATTTATGGCAGCGACTATTACATCCGTCATTGATAAGCCTGCAAAGGTTTCTCAGTATATTATGGAATGCCGTCAGATGGGAATTAAATTGTTGCCACCGGACATCAATGAAAGTATTGTGGGCTTCTCGGTTTCAGAGGGGAATATCCGTTATGGGCTTTCTGCAGTGAAGAATGTTGGTGCTACCCAGATTCAGGAAATGTTAGAGGAAAGAAGTGTTGGTGGACCTTTTAGAAGTCTGACGGATTTTATCGAGCGTATGCAGGGAAAAGACTTGAATAAGCGTACCCTGGAGAACTTTATCAAAGCAGGTGCCTTTGACGGACTTGGTGCCAATAGAAGACAGATGATGATGGGCTATGCAGGTATTTTGAATTACTACACGAAGGAAACAAAAAGCCAGATTGCCGGACAAATGTCTCTGTTTGATTTGGGTTCTGAAGAGGATAAAGAGCAGTTTAAGGAAAAATTGCCAGAGGTAGAAGAGTATATTGATGCGGAAAAATATGCCTACGAAAAAGAAGTGTTGGGTATTTACATCAGTGGACATCCACTAGAGTCAGACACCTCCATGATGGCACAGATGTGTACGGCTACCAGCTTGGATTTTGTAATAGACGAAGAGACGGAAGAGGTTGCGGTGCAGGATCAGGAACTCTACACAATTGGAGGCATGATTTCTAATATTACCGTAAAACTCACCAAGAATAATCAGAATATGGCATTTGTTACCTTGGAAGATTTGTACGGCAGTGTTGAAGTTGTTATCTTCCCTCGAGACTATGAAAAATGCAGACACTTGCTGACAGTAGACCAAAAACTGTTAGTGACCGGAAGAGCCAGTGTAACAGAAACAGAAACCAAACTTTTATATAGCAAGGCAGTTACCTTTGAAAATATTCCGCGCAGAATATGGATTCAGTTTGCGGATATAGAGACATGCATTGCAAAGGAAGATGAGTTGATTACCTTAATGGATGCCCATCCTGGAGATAACATGGTGACAGCATTCATAAAGTCCACAAAGCAGACAAAGGACTACAGACAATATCCGGTAGCCATGGATGATGTGTTTATGAGTATGTTGCGTACGAAGTTTGGCGAAGAAAATGTAAAAGTCACCATGCTGAAAATACAGAGAGGTCGTTAGGAGCGTATATGATAACCAGTACAACGAATAACAGAATCAAACAAATCGAAAAATTGCATAAAAGTGCCAAAGAGCGCAAAAAGTCTGGGTTGTATCTGGTAGAGGGGATTCGCATGTTTGTGGAAATACCTGAGGATAAACTGGAATATGCTTATGCCACTGAAGATTTTTATGAAGACCACAAAGAATTGTTCGCGGGTAAACCATATGAACTAGTCAGTGAAAATGTATTCAAAGCCATATCAGATACCATGACACCTCAGGGTGTATTGTCAGTTGTCAAACAACAGGCATGGAGCATGGACGACATCCTACAATCAGAAAATCCATTGCTTTTGGTGCTTGAGAATCTGCAGGACCCTGGCAATTTGGGAACCATCCTGAGAACTGCCGAAGGTGCAGGGGTAGATGGCATTATCATGAGCCGTGACACGGTAGACATCTACAACTCAAAAGTAGTGCGTTCCACAATGGGATCCATCTTTAGAGTGCCATTTGTATACGTAGAAGACATTGTTGCTACGGTAAAAGATTTGCAGGCGAAAGGGATAGAAAGTTACGCGGCACATCTAAACGGAACATCCTTCTATGATGCAGACTATCAAAAAGGCTGTGCATTTCTAATTGGTAACGAAGGAAATGGTTTGACCGATGCACTTACTGCTACTGCATCTCGTAAAATAAAGATTCCTATGAAAGGAAAAGTAGAATCCTTAAATGCAGCTACCGCAGCCACAGTATTAATCTACGAAGCCTTTAGACAGCGTAGCTTATAGAGACAGATTTTATTTGTTACACACAAAGTTTACAACACAAGGGATAGATTTGCGTGTAACAAGAAAAATCTGTCTCCATATGTACGCATTTGTCGAAAAGTAACTGTTCTAAAACTCCCTGTTCTCCAATATGATTATATTACAAAATACATCATATCTAAGACATGTGTAGACACATGAAGGAGGACAATAAAATGACAGAAAAAGTATTAAGCAACAATCAGGCAGTGGTAGCAGGAGAAATTATTTCCGATTTCGAGTTTAGCCATGAGATTTTTGGCGAGGGCTTTTACATGGTAAATGTATTAGTGAATCGTCTGAGCAATACGACAGATATCATTCCATTGATGGTGTCAGACCGTTTGGTGGATGTGGAAGAAAGTTACATCGGTCAGAAGGTAGAGGCAAAGGGACAGTTCCGTTCCTACAACAAACATGAGGCAGAAAAAAATCGACTGTTGTTATCCTTGTTTGTGAGAGAACTGGATTTTATTGAGGATGAGGAAAATGTCCATAAACCAAATCAGATTTTCCTGGATGGTTATATCTGTAAAAAACCAGTGTACCGAATGACTCCGTTGGGAAGAGAAATTGCAGATGTTCTTTTGGCGGTAAATCGCGCTTATGGAAAGTCAGATTACATACCTTGTATTTGCTGGGGCAGAAATGCAAGATTTGCCGGCAAATTGGAAGTTGGTGAGCATGTGGCAATCTGGGGCAGAATTCAGAGTAGAGAGTATCAGAAGAAAATTGGTGAGGAGGAGACTGTGTCTAGAATTGCCTATGAAGTTTCTGTGAGCAAGATGGAATGTTTAGAATAATGGATTGACAGTAATTATAGATGGTGTTATGATGAGAACATCTGATGGACGGACGTTTTCGTCGATGTGTAGAGGCGCATGTGTCAAGATTAGCAGCTTTGATGGATAAGGCCATTTGAGAGGTTGTGAAAGGGGCCCGTGCCGAAGAGGGGTATTTCCTTATGAATATCTTGTCTGGATGTATAGTTAATAGCTATGCGTCTGTCACCGTTGATAGCTGTGTATACAGTAAGGTGGAGTGCTACGAAAGAAAGAAGCTTATTATACGCTTCGTTGGCACGCGCCGACGGAGCGTTTCTTGCGTTTATCAAATATCATTTAAAGGAGAGAAAATTATGGCAATTTTCACAGGTTCAGGAGTAGCAATTGTAACACCATTTAAGGAAGATGGAGCAGTAGATTATGATCAGTTAAAGTCATTGGTAGAGTATCACATCGCCAACAAGACAGATGCTATTATTATCTGTGGTACAACAGGTGAGGCATCTACTATGACTGAGGAAGAGCACATTGAAGTAATCAGAAAGTGTTGCGAATATGTAAATAAGAGAATCCCTGTAGTGGCAGGTAGCGGCTCTAATTGTACAGAGACAGCGATTTATTTGTCAAAGAAGGCAGAAGAGGCTGGCGCAGACGGATTGTTAGTTGTAACACCATATTACAACAAGGCAACACAGAAGGGCTTAATTGCGCATTATACAGCAATTGCAAATGCAGTTAACATCCCTATCATTATGTACAATGTTCCAAGCAGAACAGGCTGTAACATTTTACCACAGACAGCTGTAGAGCTTGCTAAGAATGTGAAGAACATTGTTGCTATCAAGGAAGCATCAGGCAACATTTCGCAGGTTGCAAAACTTGCACAGCTTGCAGATGGCTGTATTGATATTTATTCAGGTAATGATGATCAGATTATTCCACTTCTTTCACTTGGTGGAATTGGTGTTATCTCAGTTATTGCAAATATCATTCCAGAAGAGACACATACCATGATTGCAAAGTATTTAGAAGGCGATGTAAAGACTGCAACTAAGATGCAGTTAGACGTGATTGACCTTTGCGATGCAATGTTCTGCGAGGTGAATCCAATCCCTGTTAAGAAGGCAGTAGAACTTGCCGGTCTTTGCAACGGCTATGTCAGAATGCCAATGACAGAGGCAGAACCAGCCAGCGTTGAAAAGATTAAGAAGGCAATGGTGGATTACGGTATTAAGCTTGCTTAAAGTGAAAGGATGAGACTGTTATGGTTAAGATGATTATGCATGGCTGTAACGGCCATATGGGTCAGGTAATTACTGATTTGGTAGCAAAAGATGCAGACATTGAGATTGTTGCCGGTATTGATATTGTTGATAATAAGGATAACGGTTATCCTGTATTTACGGATATCTTTGCCTGTGATGTGGAAGCAGATGTCATTGTGGATTTTGCTGCAGCAGTAGCGGTAGATAATTTATTAGATTTTGCAAAGAATAAGCAGATTCCTGTTGTGCTCTGTACCACAGGCCTGACTGAAGCACAGATTGAAAAAGTAAAGGAAACTAGCAAGGATGTGGCGATTTTAAAATCGGCCAATATGTCTCTTGGTATCAATACTTTGTTAAAGCTATTAAAGGATGCAGCTAAGGTGTTTGGCCCTGCGGGATATGACATCGAAGTGGTGGAACAGCATCACAGATTGAAGAAGGATGCGCCAAGTGGAACAGCACTTGCACTTGCAGATTCAGTAAACGAAGCATTGGGCAATGAATATGAGTATGTATATGACAGAAGTGGTCGAAGTGAGATGAGACCAGATAAGGAAATTGGTCTTTCAGCAGTACGTGGTGGCACCATTGTAGGTGTACATGATGTGATTTTTGCTGGTACAGACGAGGTGATTACCTTCAATCACACTGCATATTCAAAGTCAGTATTTGCAAAAGGTGCTATCGAGGCTGGAAAGTTTTTGGCTGGACAGCCTGCCGGTATGTATGATATGGCAGATGTTATAGCAGCGAAATAAGATTTAATAATTTGAAATGTAATGAGACGTTATAAGTTAAAGGCGATGGTGAAACTTATTCATTGTCGCCTTTTTGTATGAAATGTGTAAGAGATTATTCAAGTAATCACTCTGTTGACACATGAAAAATATAGGAATAAAATGAGCTGAATTTGAATTAAAATAAGGAGTTCATTATGAAACAATCAAGTAATAAAAATCAGATAAAAAGTGTCTGCATTGGTTTGATAATTGGGGTGTTGTGGTTTGCGATATACTGGTTGTTGTTGTGGAAAATTCCATTTTATGCGCACATAAATAAGTTAAAACTTCCGGGAGAGAGTGAATCAGTAATTACAAAAGTGTGTATTATTGATGAGGGTACTTGGTTGCATGTGGTGGCAGAGAAAGTGTTTATTTCGAATCTGCAAGAAGATTTTGTGCTAAATTATATTGCGCGTGAGAATGATATTCAAATTAATTGTGGGAAAGAATATATTGCTTCAACCTATATTAGTAACTTGCAGGGGGAGCATCCAGATTACATAATTCGTGCCGATGGTCGGTGGTATCGTGAATTAGATGAAGAAGAACGATATTTTATGGTGTTGTATAGTTCGTTGTATAATGATAAGGTACTTCGTGTTGTAGCATATATGAGTGTTGTGACTACGGTGTTTGTAATTGTGATCACAGCCTTACTAATGTTCAGGCATCGAAAGTACAATAGAACCGCTGATATGTGATTGTAAGTAAATATTCTTACAAATATGTATTGCGTACAGGTCGTAAAATGCAACAATCTACTAAGACGAAAAAAGTGTATTTGAATAATTTGAATAAGTGATTTGGAGAGAGTGCGTATATGTTAGAAAAACAGAAAAAAGAAAAAACTATTATAAGGGGTGTTATACCGTTGATATGGTTCGTATTGTATTTTGCCCTTTTATGGAAAATTCCGTTTTATCTTCATCTCAATAGTATACAATTGCCAAGCGATAGTGAAGTTATTGTTACGAAAGTGGGCATGACTGACGAAGGAGCATGGTGGCATGTAGTGGCACAAAATGTTTTTGTGTCGAGTTTAAAGATAGATGAAGTTAAACAATATATGGCGACAGAAAATGGTATAGAAAGTGGTGGGGAATATGCTTTGTTTGAGTTTTATAATCCCGAGATTCCGTATGGACGTATTATACATTCGTGGAATTATGACAAAGAGTTACCAGAAATAGAAGGAAAGACATATTATACATTCTTCTATCGTTCTTTGCGTAATAATCATATCATTAACGCTGTTTATGTGTTTGGCTTTATCAGCACCATTATCGTATGCGTAATATGCACAGTAGTGTTAAAAAATAAGACTGTAAAAGGATGACTCCTTTTACTACGGTTTATTGTATGTATCAAGAACTGTTGGTATGATCTAACAGTTCTTGATACACACGAATTAGCAGACAAAAGAGGCCATCTTGCGATGGCCTCTGGTTTATCATTACTTCATATATTAGACTCTAACTTACTGCCAAATCCACCTGTTGCAATGTACCTGCAGTTCCGTCCTCTTTCAGATACATGCCTGTGCTTCTCACAACGCCTTTTGTGACGTTGTCTGTCAGTGAATTCAGCGAAAATCTGGTAGGACTGTAGCCAAGATATATCGCTCCGATATCTGACTCCTTTAAAGTGGTGAGTTTATCCTCGCCGTCATCTGTTTTATGCCATAGTCTTAATTGACTGTAGATGGCATCATTTTCGTCAATCCAGCCATTGTTATCCTCGTCATAAGCTGACAAGTCCTGGAAGCCGTTTCCTGACTTTGTTCCAAATAATTCAGAACCATTGTTAATCACGCCGTCGCCGTTTTTGTCCAATGCTAAAAATGCATTTCCCTTGGTAAGTTTTCCGATGTTATCGGCTACGCCATCGCTGTCAATATCAAATAGGAATTTCGCGTCACTGACAGAATCCGGGCTACCGTCCAAATGGAATACTAACGGGTCTGTTAGCATGACCTCGGGACTGGTTTGATAAATGTTAATCTCTTCCTGGAAACTTCGGCTCATACAAAGCTTAACATCTATGGAAAAAGTCTTTCCTTCAGATGTTGTTACGGCTCCCTGGGCTTCATAGCAAATGGATTCATGCTCTTCGTAGTGATAAGTCATGGTATCCGTGCGCTGCCATAGTGTATATGCACCACTGGAATCTGTTGACAGATTCAATGAGCTGGAAGAAGTGTAATCAATGCTACTGGATGTGAAGTTGCTGCCGGACAGACGTCTGAGCATTGTCTCACGGATGTGTTCGATATACTCCATAATCTGTTGGCGTAACTGATTTCGCCAATCATTTCTAGAACGAATAATTGTGGCTTCGGTAGCAGTCATACCTGTTGACAGATAATTTTCTGATGGCAGAGAAGCTTCTTTGAGGCTTTTCATAGTATTGCCAAAAGAAAAACCAAATGTACCGCTCTGTTCCATGGAAAGTCCTGTCGGATTTGTTGTTGCCTGTGCGTAGGATGTGCTTTTTCCTACTGATGTTCCTGCTGAGTATGCTCTTGCGCTACTCATTTTAATGTTGCTTGATTGAATAACCATGCACATTCCCCTCTTTCATGAAAATTGTGTAAATACCAGTCTACCCATTTCATGATTGGTGACAACCTGTGCTAATCAATCTACCCAATTTAAATATCGGCAACTTACTTCAAATTCTTAACGATTGGGTCATATAAGTCTAATACACAGTGCTCGTCTGCTGCAAAGTGCTCACAGTTTAAACAACTGATATTGTCAGTGTTGACATTTTTGAATGCATTGTCGCTGGTGCGGGTATAAGAGCTACATCTCTTTGCTACCTCTTCGTAAGTCTGCTTTGTTGATCTCATAATACAATCTCCTTTCGGCTAACCTGATAGTTTCGGCACAGTTTTCAATATAGAAAAGAATGTGCTCACCCATAGTATTCCCACTATTTTAAAAAATATTGATAAAATGTTGACAACTGACCTATACTTTGAGTAAAATAGATAACTGTATATTTAGGATACATATTATGTTTTTGACAAAAAGGAGAGTGTTTTATTTTGGATCCCAGTTCGATTATGCAATTGGTAGTTATTGTTATTTTGGTTATGTGTTCAGGTTTCTTCTCGTCAGCAGAAACTGCGCTGACAACGGTGAGTCAGCACAAACTTCGTGCTATGTTTGAGGATGGAAACAAAAAAGCTGGAAGAGTGCTTGCTATTACAGAAGATTCGGGAAAACTCTTGAGCACGATTTTGATTGGTAACAATATTGTGAATATTGGTGCATCCTCTTTGGCGACTGTGTTTGCTACAAATTTATTTGGAAATGCAGGCGTAGGTATTGCAACGGGTGTCTTAACGATTGTTGTTTTGATATTTGGTGAGATTACGCCGAAGACTGTTGCGAAAGTGCATAATGTTACATTGTCTTTGTTTTATGTAGATATTATTCGCGGATTGATGTGGTTATTAACACCGGTAATCTGGTTTATGGATTTATTCTGTTCAGGCATTTTTAAATTATTAAGAATTGACCAGAGCACAATTGAGACAATCACAGAGGGCGAACTTCGTGCTATTGTGAATGTCAGTCATGAGGAAGGTGTCATCGAGGGCGAAGAAAAAGAGATGATTACCAACGTAGTAGATTTTGGTGATTCCTTGGCAAAGGATGTTATGGTGCCAAGAGTAGATATGGTGTTTGCTTCTGTGGATGCCACAATAGATGAACTGTTAGAACTATATATGGAAGAACAATATACAAGAATTCCGGTGTATGAGGAAACTAGAGATAATATTATCGGTATTCTGAATGTTAAGGATTTCTTCTTCTATTATGCTACCCATAAGGAAGGTGAATTCAATATTCGCGAAATTTTACGTGAGCCATTCTTTACTTATGAGTTCCAGAAGACCAGTGACTTGCTAAATGACATGCGTAAGAATTTTATTTCTATCGCCATTGTATTGGATGAGTATGGTGTAACTGCCGGATTGATCACCTTAGAGGATTTGATTGAGGAAATCGTAGGTGAGATTCGCGATGAGTATGATGATGACGAACGTGAGAGCGTAAAAGAGATTGGCGAGAACCGTTACGAGGTTGATGGTTCTATGAAATTGGATGACTTGAATGACGCATTAGGTTTGTCTATTCATTCAGATGATTATGATTCTGTAGGTGGTCGTATGATTGAACTTTTAGATCATTTACCAGAAGAAGGTGAAGTGGCAACAGAAGAAAATATTACATATACGGTTTTGAATCTTGATAAGAATCGTATTGAAAAGGTTTTGGTTGAACTTGCGCAGACGGAAGAAGAACAGGAAGTAGAAGAATAGATTTAGCAAGGAAAGGAAATTCACATGATTAGTGCAAATAATGTATCCCTGCGATATGGAAAAAAGATTTTGTTTGAAGAGGTTAATATTAAGTTTACAGAAGGAAACTGTTACGGTTTGATTGGTGCCAATGGTGCAGGTAAGTCTACATTTTTAAAGATTTTATCTGGAGAGATTGAGCCGAATAAAGGTGATGTGACCATGAATGCCGGTGAGAGACTTTCTGTGCTTCAGCAGGATCACTTCAAATATGACGAGTATACCGTAATGGATACGGTTATCATGGGCAATAAGCGTCTCTATGAGATTATGAAGGAAAAAGAAGAGATTTATGCCAAGGAAGATTTCACTGACGAGGATGGCGAGAAGGCTGCTAACTTAGAAGCGGAGTTTGCTGAGATGAATGGTTGGGAAGCGGAATCAGATGCGGCTCAGCTGTTAAATGGTCTTGGTGTAGAGACGGAATATCACTATCAGATGATGAGTGAACTGGATGGTAATCTTAAGGTAAAGGTGCTTTTAGCGCAGGCGTTATTTGGTAATCCTGATGTATTGCTTTTGGATGAGCCTACAAACCATTTGGATTTAGATGCCATTGCATGGTTAGAGGAGTTCTTAATTAACTTTGAGAATACGGTTATTGTAGTATCCCATGACCGTTATTTCTTGAACAAGGTATGTACACATATTGCAGACTTAGATTATTCTAAGATTCAGCTTTATGCAGGTAACTATGACTTCTGGTATGAGTCCAGTCAGCTTATGATTAAGCAGATGAAGGAAGCAAACAAGAAGAAGGAAGAAAAAATCAAAGAGTTACAGGAATTCATTCAGCGATTCTCTGCAAATGCTTCTAAGTCAAAGCAGGCAACTTCTAGAAAGCGTGCGTTAGAAAAGATTCAGTTGGATGACATGAGACCTTCCAGCAGAAAATATCCATACATTGATTTTAAGCCAAATCGTGATATCGGAAATGAAGTGCTTACTGTTGAGAATATTTCTAAGACGGTTGACGGCGTGAAAGTGTTAGATAACATTTCTTTCACAATCCACCATGATGATAAGGTAGCATTTGTTGGTCCAAATACAATTGCAACTACAACATTATTTAAGATTCTTGCCGGTGAGGAAGAACCGGATGAGGGAAGTTATAAGTGGGGTGTTACAACCTCTCAGGGTTATTTCCCAAAAGACAATACAAAAGAGTTTGACAATGATTTGATTATCGTTGATTGGTTAACACAGTATTCCGAAGAGAAGGATGCAACATATGTTAGAGGCTTCCTTGGAAGAATGTTGTTTGCCGGTGAAGAAGGTGTGAAAAAGGTTAAGGTATTATCCGGTGGTGAGAAGGTTAGATGTCTTCTTTCTAAGTTGATGATTATGGGTTCAAACTGTTTGATTTTGGATGAGCCTACAAACCACTTGGATATGGAATCTATTACCGCCCTTAATAATGCAGTAATCAAGTTCCCTGGTGTTATTCTGTTTGCATCACAGGATCATCAGTTCATTCAGACAACTGCAAATCGTATCATGGAGATTACGAATACTGGTTTGATTGATAAGATGACCACATATGATGAATACTTAGAAAGTGATGAGATGGCGAGAAAACGTCAGATTATGAATATTACACCATCAAATTAGTAATATATAAGAAGAGGCTGTCGCAGTGACGGCCTCTTTTTCTATTGCTTTTTCCACATACAAAACTCGAGCAAAATAGGGTTACAAGTGTTTCGGTGTGATGTTTTCACTCCCAAAATGCGTAGCAGTACATAATGCCGTAAAATACACGGCATAAGTGCTGACGCATTTTGAGGCACACCTCAATCCCTTGTAACCCTATTTTGCGAGTTTGTATATGGAAGCAACAACAAAAAAAGAGACCGTCTTACGACAGCCTCCTCTTTATATTATTCATACTGTAATAGGAATTTGTAGAAGTTGATTGCTCGTTCTTTGTTATCTGCATCGTTGCTTGGGAATAGCAAGTAGGTTTCTTCGTAACCAAGACCGAGACTTTTGATATACGCATTACCGGTAACATCGATGGCGTATTCCCGGACATCGCCTGTGTATGCGGTGTACATACGAACTTTGTCTGCGTATAGCGCGTGCGTTTCTTCGTCATATAATCTGTCTATCGGATATACCATGTCTTGTTCCACGCAGTAGTTAATTCCCTTTTCATCTGTGATAATGATATCGATGGCATCTGCCTGTGTTTGGTAGAATAGATTCTCGTAAGATGTTAGGGTGCTGGTTCCTGTACTGACGATTTCTCCTAAATAGGTTTGCAGATCGATGTGCATACCTGTGAAAATGTTAAATCTGTCATGCTTGTGGAAATTATAATGCGCACGATAATCTGTTTCTATCTTTGCTGCCAAGTCATCTGCAGACAGAATGCCAAGTTTTTGTGCTTCCTCTTCCGGAACATCAGCAAGTGTTTTGTTGTTAATGATAATTACGCCTAATGCTAATGGTCTGGAATTAAAATACATTTCTTTTGCAAATACTCCAGCACAGGTTAGTAGGAAAATAGTAATGATTACATTCCATTTATAGTAATCTAGGAAGAATTTGAATTGCTCCTTCTTATCCATGCCTTCCATTTTCTTTTTGTGTTGCGTGCGTTTATATTTCAATTTCTCAAAGAAGGACATATAATGCATTTCCAAGGCGTCTTCTCTGCCTTCATCATTGGCAGTTTCTTCTGCAGAAGAAGAGATGACTTGTCCGGCTACTGTTTTAACATTGGATTCGTTTTGTGTGTTATCGGTGTTTGTTTGTTTCTTTTTTGACATATCTTACCTCGCAATTGTTGTGAATGCAGATATGGTAACATAAAAAAAGAAAAAAGTGAACTGAAAACGAAAATGCTTCATAATTTTTATGAAATGTTAAGAAGTATCAATTGGGTTTTGGTTTACATTTTGCTTCAAATCGTTTATCATAGCAAATAGTTGTTTTACATAGGAGGACATTGTTTTGAATAAGAATAAGAAAAGATTGCTTCATACCATTTCTAAGGTTTTGTTGGGAGCGCTGATTGGTTTTGTGGTATTTAATGTGATAGTGATTTCGGGAATTGCTATTTATAATAAGAGTCAATTAAAGAAAGAAGCACAGTATTTACAAGAACCGGGACGACTCTATTCTATTAATGGACATTCTATGCATATATATGAAACAGGAAATTTAGAAGCTGAGCATACCTTGTTGTTTATGCATGGCACCATGGGCGCGGATAGCGTAGTTTCACTTCGTCCGCTGTTCGATGAATTGAGAGAAGATTATCACCTGGTATATATTGACAGAGCTGGAAATGGCTATAGTGATGTGACAGATGTATCAAGAGATGTGGATACTATGCTTTCTGAAACAAGAGCTTTGCTTGCAGCTGCAGAGATTGAAGGTCCATTTGTGCTTGTGCCGTATTATTCAGCGGGTATGGAAGCTCTTTATTGGTATCAGACATATCCAGAAGAAGTACATAGTATTGTTGGTATTGACATGACATATCCTGCTAAGTATCAGGCATATCAGGATAATTGGGATATTTCAGGTGTATCAAAGATGTTTAATATGTTCTGCAAAATTGGTGGACAGCGTTTGATTACCATTGCGTATCCGACTAATGAGTTTGGCTTGTATACTGAAAAAGAAATGTTAACACGGAATGCGCTGATTTCTAAATACGGATATACAGATAATATGTACAATGAAGATTGTATGATTTATGAAAATGCAAAAAGTGTTGGCTTAGAGTATTTTCCAACTGAACTTCCTATGCTTCAGTTGGTGTCCAATAAGGCGATGGAACCATATTTGTCTACAGATGAGGAATTGCAGGAGCAGATTGAGAATGCGAAGGAGACAAATCCGGATTTGGATCCGGTAAAAATGTATAATGAAGGTATTGTGGCATATTTTGCACAATTTGACAATGTAGATTGCGTAGAATTGGCGGGCCCGACGGAGCTTTATGAGTATTGTCCGGAAAAAGTGGCGGAGGAAATTGTCAGATTTTTGGGTGAATAAATTGACAAAAATCAACATTTGTACAATTATTACAAAAACAAGATGGGATTTTTTTAGATATATTGCAAAGGGCGTCATTTTTTGGTGAAAAATGTGCAAAAAAGATAATAAATACGAAAAAAACGCTTGCAAAATTAGCTAATATATCCTATAATCATTTTATGCACAGGGCAGTGTTAGCTCTTAGCATGCAATTTTATATGGAACCAACAGTTGGCAATGGCTGTTTTTATATAGGTTCAATAACTATTCGGCGGCTTGGATGAAGCGATTTGGAACACTCTTTGAGTAGGAAGAAGAACAGATGAAAAGACTGACCGGACAAAAAAATATTAAAGGAGGGTTTTTTTGTGAAAAAATTCAAAAAAGGCTTAGCTTTATCTTTAGCTTTAGCTATGGGATTATCTCTTGTAGCTTGTGGCGGTAAGGAAGAGGCTACAACAACAGCTGCTCCAGCAGCAGACGACACAACAGCAGCAGCAGCTGATGATGCTGACACAACAGCAGCAGCTGAGGAAGCTGCAACTATGGAAGCACCAGGTACAGATGGTGAGAAGATTTACGTTTACTCATGGAATAGTGAGTTAGGCGATATCATCGACAAGGAGTTCAAGACAAAGTATCCAGAGTATGCTGACTTAATCGAGAACGTTAACCTTGGTGTAGGTGGTACTTCTGACGAGTACAAGACTGCTGTAGAGAACGCTATTACAGGTGCTGGTGATCAGTATCCATCTATCATTGCTATGGATACAGATATGGCAAAGCACTTCATGGAGTCTAGCTACACAGCTAATCTTTATGACTTAGGTATTACAGATGCTATGTACGCTGATGCTTATCAGTATACAAAGGATCACGCTACCATCGATGGCCAGTTAAAGGGTCTTTCATGGCAGGCAACTCCAGGATGTTTCTGCTACCGTGCAGACATCGCTGCAGAAGTTTTAGGTTCAGATGATCCTGCTAAGGTTCAGGAAGCTGTTAAGGATTGGGATGCATTCTTCGCTACAGCTGATCAGATGAAGGCTGCTGGTTACTCAATGCTTTCAGGTCCAGACGATGTTAAGTACTTATTCATCAACAACAAGCAGGGTGCTTGGGTAGCTGATGGCAAGTTAAACATCGACGCTAGTGTTAACGAGTACTTAGAGACAAACAAGAAGTTATATGATGGTGGCTATACAAACAAGTCTTCTATGTGGGATGATGCTTGGTCATCAGGTTTCGATGGTAAGGTATTTGGTTACTTCGGATGTACATGGTTCGTATACTGGTCAATCAACTCTGTAGATCACAAGGGTGATTGGAGAGTATGTGCTGGTCCTGTAGATTACTTCTGGGGTGGTTCTTACTTAGCAGTAGGTAAGGATACTCCTAACCCAGAATTAGCTGCATTCATCGCTTATACACTTTGCTGTGATGCTGATTTCATGTATGAGCATATGAAGAGCACATTCGACTATGTAAACAACAAAGTAGCTGTTCAGAAGTGTATCGACAATGGTGATGGTGCATCTGATATGTTAGGTGGACAGAACCCAGTTGAGACATGGGCTGCTCAGGCTGATAAGATCGTTAATGCTTACGCTACATCTTACGATATGACTTTCAACGGTTATATGGATGCTGCTGCATTAGCTTACTCTTCAGGTGAGGCTGCAACAGTTGAAGATGCAATCGAGATCATCAAGAACAAGGTTGCTGAGTCTTATGGTGATGTTATTACTGTAGAGTAATTCAACAGTTGTTGTTTTAACTTTTCTATGCACCGGCTATGCCGGTGCATAGTTTTAATAAGCATTATGTCACTGTTGGACATTTTATAAAGACTGCCTTTTGATTAGGTCGTTTTTACAAAATGTCTAATGGGCGGACGCGGAAAAACGGTGCTTACGAAGTAAAAATAAGAATATGGGGAAGTGAAAACATGAATAAGAAGAAGACAGTTGAGTATGGTAAGTATGGATATATGTTCATCGCTCCATTCTTTATCGTATTTTTGATTTTCCAGTTGTACCCATTGATTTACACAATCTACTTGAGCTTTGTTACATATTATTTCAAAGGTCTTGATGGTGTTGTAAAAGGCGGATGGAACAACTTTAAGAACTACGGCGACGTACTCTTTGGTACTCGTTCAGGTGTGTTCTTGGATACAGAGGTTTGTGTTGCGATTCGTAACACAATCATTATGTGGGTATGTAACTTCATTCCACAGATTTTATTAGCGTTAGTTTTGGCAGCTTGGTTTACAGATAATGTAGTCAAGTTAAAGGGACAGGGTGCCTATAAGGTTATCATGTACATGCCTAATATTATTACAGCATCTACAATCGCTGTATTATTCTACTCATTATTCAGTATGAATGGTCCTATTTCTGGTATGATGCGTGATGCAGGTATTATTTCTCAGGAATATAACTTCATGGAGCATGCAGGATGGTCAATGGGCTTCATCGCATTTATGCAGTTCTGGATGTGGTATGGTAATACTATGATCGTATTAATCGCTGGTATTTTGGGTATTAACCCATCATTATATGAAGCTGCTATGGTAGACGGTGCAAGTGGTACACAGCAGTTCTTCAATATTACATTACCATTATTAAAGCCAATTATTCAGTTTACATTGGTTACATCAGCAATCGGTGGTTTGCAGATGTACGATATCCCAGCGTTGTTCAACGTTGACCAGTCATATCGTGGTCTCCCTGTTGTAGACAACTTCGGTGCAACTGATACAATCACTATGATTATCAGAGCATATGGTATTACAGCTAGAAACTATGGTAAGGCAGCAGCAGCTTCTATGCTTCTCTTCGCTGTAACATTAGTTATCAGTATCTTGTTCTTCATTTTAACAAGAGATAGAGAACCAAAGCAGAAGCATGCAGTAATTCGATAAGGGGGGGACGTAGATCATGGCTAAGAATTCAAATGACGCTAGTTACAGCGCATATATTAAAACACAGAAGATTTTCAGACATGTAATTTGCGTTATTCTCTGTGTATTGAGTATTTTCCCATTCTACGTAATGGTTATCAACTCTACTTGGGATTCAAATAGTATCCAGCAGGGTATTCATATTTTCCCAAGCACTAATTTCTTTAATAACTGGGCTTCTTTGATGGAGAAGTCAGATGGTATGCAGACCTCTATTTGGGGTGCTATGTTACACAGTTTATTAATTTCTGTGCCAACAACTGCATTACAGGTTTATTGTGCAACATTGACAGCTTATGGCTTAACAGTATATCAGTTCAAGGGTAGAGATATGGCTTGGACATTCATCTTAGCAATCATGATGATTCCTGCACAGGTTACTATCATCGGTTTCGTACAGGCTATGATTAAGATGAACATGTATGATACATACTGGCCATTAATTATTCCAGGTATCGCAGCACCAAGTACCGTTTACTTTATGAAGCAGTACATGTCAAGTGCTTTATCATTGGAGATTATCGAGGCTGCCAGAATTGATGGTTCAGGCGAGTTTGCTACATTCAACAGAATCGCATTACCATTGATGAAGCCAGCTATGGCAACACAGGCTATTTTCGCGTTCGTTGCATCATGGAATAACTTGTATACACCTACAATGATTATTCAGAACCAGAAGAAGATTACATTACCTATGTTCGTACAGAGTATGAGATCTGAGCAGTTTAGATCTGACTACGGTATGATTTACTTAGGTCTCTTCTTAACAGTGCTTCCTATCTTCGTAATTTACTTCTCACTTTCGAAGTATATTATCGCGGGTGTTGCACTTGGTGGTGTAAAAGAGTAATTCATATTACAAAGATTTTTGGGGACTATCCTTTGGATAGTCCCTTTTTTATGTGTTCGCTTATTGTGACAAAATTATGAATTATAGCCTCAAAGACTTGCATAAAATGAGCAAATATAATACAATGGTCAAGTGTGATAAGCAAGAATATTGGAGGAATACACAATGCGAAGAAAAGGATATAAGCTATTGGCGTTGTTGGCAACTGGTGTTTGCTTAATGGGAGCATTGACGGGTTGTGGTTCGCTAAAGCAAAAGTATACAGCTGATGAAGCAAAGGCGTTAGAAGTAATGAAGGTTGGAGAAGAGACTGTAACAGCAGACGAATTGTATTTGTATGCGATTCAGTGTTGCTATATGTATGGTTTGGATGAGAAAACAGCTGTTGAGTCTTTATCTACTTATAAGTCTGCCATATTAGAGCAGATTCAGTCGGCAAAGGCAAAGTATCAGGTAGCCTTGACTGCTGATATAGAGATTAATGAGGAAGAAGAAAAGGAAATTGACGAGACGGTGGATCGTTTCTATGAGACATATTCTGAGGAATTGTTTGATGCATATGGAATTTCCAGAGATGCAGTAAGACAGTTGTTTGTAGAACAAAGATACATTACAAAACTTCAGGATAAGGCAATGACAGATTTAACTGCGGATTATATGAAGGAAGCGCATGAGCAGTTTGACGATAAGCGATTTATTGAGCTTTATTATGTAACATTCCCGATTAGTAGTACAGATGAGAATGGTGCTGAGGTTGCTTTTACAGATGATCAGAAGGCAGAACAGAAAAAGAAGGCTGAGGAGTTCAGACAGAAGGTTATAGATGGTGGTTCCATTGAAGAGATGGCAGCCGAATTAGGAGATGCTGTAGTCGCTGATACACAGAGAACATTTGTAGGTATTTACAAAGAAGATTTGAATAATATATTAGAGACTTTAGAGAATGGCGAAGTATCTACCATATATGAAGATGAATCCGGATATATGGTTATGCAGATGAAGAACAAGAATGATACAGAATATAAGGATTTCTTTATTGAAGCATATGCAAATCAGGAAGCACAGAACGCATACACGCAGATGGAATCAGTATGGGTAGGTTCTATGCCGGTGGAAGAAGACGATTTCATCGGTGACACATGGGAAAAGATGACTTTGGTTGATATTGCAAGATATATGGCAAAGAACAATATGAGTATCAATGCTACTGAAGAGTAGTAGATAGAGAAAAGGCTGAATTTTTATTCAGCCTTTTTTTAAATAAAAAAAGGAAAAATCAAAATTTTGGAGAAAATTAGTCATAGGTGACTTTTTATGAGTGAAATGGTTGAGAGGAGATTGACAGTGACGATTCGTGAAGAATTAGAACAAAGAGAACATATGATTTTTCGACCATGTGCTGCGTTTAGTGATGAAACAAAAGGCAGAAAACGAGAAGAAGAGCAATGTGATATGCGAACTGTGTATCAAAGAGATCGTGATCGCATTCTGCATGCTAAATCTTTTCGTCGATTAAAACAAAAAACACAGGTTTTTCTATCGCCAGAGGGGGATCACTATCGTACACGGATGACACATACCTTGGAAGTGTCACAAATTGCCAGGACAATTGCAAGAACATTAAAACTGAACGAGGATTTGACAGAAGCAATTTCTTATGGCCACGATTTGGGACATACTCCATTTGGACATGCTGGAGAACGTGCATTAAACCGATTGTGTTCAGTGGGATTTGCGCATAATGAACAGAGTATTCGCGTAGTTGAAGTCTTGGAGAATAAGGGCAAAGGTTTGAATTTAACAGAAGAAGTGTTGGATGGTATTTTAAATCACAAAACCAGTACAGAACCTTCTACATTAGAAGGAAAGATTGTTCGGTTATCAGATAAGATTGCCTACATAAATCACGATATCGACGATGCGATACGCGGACATATTATCAGTGAGGATGATATACCGAAGGAGTTGAAAACAGTTCTTGGTACATCTACCAAGAGTCGTTTGAACACCATGATTCGTGATATTGTAAAAAATAGTCAGGATAAGGATGATATTGTTGCATCGAAAGAGGTGTATGAGGCGATGCAGGATATCCGTAAATTTATGTTTGCCCATGTGTACGTAGGTTCTGTTGCAAAGGTAGAGGAAGAAAAGGCTGACCGGATGATGGAGCAATTGTTTTGTTATTATATGGAACAACCGGAGCAGATGCCACAAGAATATGTGCAGATGATTACGGAAGATGTGTCAAAAGAGATAGTTGTTTGTGATTATATTGCAGGTATGACGGATACCTATGCGGTATATATGTTCCGAAAACTATTTGAACCCACATCTTGGGGAATGTAGAAAGAAGAGATGATATGTATTACAGTGAAGATGTAATAGAAGACGTGAGAAGCAGAAATGACATTGTAGATGTGATTAATAGCTATGTGCATTTGGAAAAAAGCGGTAGTGATTATCAGGCGTGTTGTCCATTTCATCAGGAGAAACACGCATCTTTCAAAGTAAGCCGAAATAAACAAATGTATTACTGTTTTGGCTGTCATGAAGCAGGTAATGTGTTCACGTTTTTAATGAAATATGAAAATATGACCTTTGGTGAAGCAATAAAAGAATTAGCTGACAGAGCGGGGATGACGTTGCCTGAAAGAGAATGGCAACCTGGAGAAAAGGAAAAAGCAGATTATAGGGCTTCATTATTGGAGATGAATAAGGTTGCTGCTGGATATTTTCACTATTTGCTGAAACAGGAAAAAGGGAAGCGGGGATATGAGTATCTTAGAAAGCGAGGTATCTCTGATGAAGTGATAACTAAATTTGCACTGGGTTTTGCGGATGTATTCCGGGATGATTTGTATCAGTACTTAAAACATAAAGGATATACAGATCAGTTGTTAAAGGATTCCGGTTTGGTTGAACTGGACGAGGTGCAGGGCGGACGTGATAAGTTCTGGAATCGCGTGATGTATCCGATTTTGGATGCCAATGGAAAGGTTATCGGTTTTGGTGGACGTGTCATGGGTGAAGGTGAACCCAAGTATTTGAATTCAAAAGAAACCGCTGTATTTAATAAGCGCAGAAATCTTTATGGATTATGGCTGGCAAAAAAGTCAAAGCGAAAAGGCATCATTTTATGCGAAGGGTACATGGATGTGATTTCCATGCATCAGGCAGGATTTGATAATGCGGTTGCCTCTTTGGGTACTGCATTTACACCGGAACAGGCGCAACTGTTAAAACGATATACGGACAAAGTGTATTTGGCATATGACAGTGATGGTGCAGGAACCAAAGCGGCGATGAAGGCGATTCGGACGCTGGCGCCTTTTGGATATTCTGTGCGGATTATAGATATGCAACCATACAAAGATCCGGATGAGTTTATTCAGAATTTGGGCGTTGAGGGGTTTGAAGAGCGCATAGATAAAGCAAAAAGTGCTATGGAATTTCAGATGGCACAGCTTGCCAAAGAATACCAATTGGATGATCCAGAGGAAAAGACCAGATTCCAAAAGGAATTAGTGGACCTTTTAACAACCATCGAAGAGCCGATGGAACGTAACAATTATTGCGAAAGTGCAGCTAGGATATATCACATGGATGCAAAATTGTTACAGGATAGAGTGAATCAGATTGGTTATCGTCAAGTGACCGGTGAGGTAGATGAGGAGACACCTGTGAAGCGTCGAGTGGACAGGCAGAAACTAATAGAAGAGACGAAAAAGGAATCTCACAAACTGTTACTCACATACTTTGTGAATGAGCCGCTACTGATAGAGAAGTTAAAGGATATGGTAGAAAGAGAAGATTTCTATCAACCGGTAATGAAGGAAGTGGCAGAGGCCATCTACGATCAGTATGAAAAGACGGGTGATGTGATGCCGGCGATGATTATCAATCAGTTTACAGACTTAGAACAGCAAAAACAGGCTGCAGAAATCTGTCAAACAACTCTGAAATATCACTCAGATGAGGAGGATGAGAGGCAGATTTTGACAGACCTTGTACGAAAGGTAAAACTGGAGTCAATACAACATCGTATCGGAAGTGGGGCACCGCTTGAGCAACTGCAAAAACTTTTGAAACAAAAGGCTGAAATTTTAAACTGGCAGATGCCTAAGTAGCAGGCATAGGGTGTTCGTATATTTTTAGATAAAATGGCAACAATAGATTTAATTTATGGAAGGATGAATAAAATGGCAGCAAAAAAGTCAGAGAAAACAAAAGAAGTAAAAGTATTAACAGCAGAGGAGCAAGATGCATTAGTAGAAGTAAAATTGAATGAGCTGTTAGAAATTGCAAGAAAGAAAAAGAATGTAATCGAGGATAGAGAATTTATCGACTACTTCATGAGTGTAAAGGAAATTGAGCTTACCAGAGAACGTATGGAGCACATTTTCCAGTTCTTTGAAGAAAAGGGCGTCGATATCCTTACGATTACAGATGACGTGGATGATGAACCGGATGATATTGAATTTGATGCAGATAGCGAAGAGGAAATCGAGATTGATTTAACAGTACCGGACGGTGTCAGCATTGAGGACCCTGTTCGTATGTATCTAAAGGAAATCGGTAAAGTTCCTTTGTTAACTGCTGAAGAGGAAATTGACCTTGCACAAAGAATGGAAGCTGGAGATGAGGCTGCTAAGAAAAAATTGGCAGAGGCAAATCTTCGTTTGGTTGTTAGTATTGCAAAGCGTTACGTTGGTAGAGGTATGCTGTTCCTTGATTTAATTCAGGAAGGTAACTTAGGTTTGATTAAGGCTGTTGAAAAGTTTGATTATCGCAAGGGTTACAAATTCTCAACTTACGCAACATGGTGGATTCGTCAGGCAATTACAAGAGCGATTGCAGACCAGGCGAGAACTATTCGTATTCCAGTGCACATGGTTGAGACAATCAATAAGTTAATTCGTATTTCCAGACAGTTATTGCAGGAACTTGGAAGAGAGCCGCTTCCTGAGGAAATTGCAAAGGAAATGGAAATTCCAGTAGAGAGAGTAAGAGAGATTTTGAAGATTTCTCAAGAACCGGTGTCTTTAGAGACTCCAATTGGTGAAGAGGAAGACAGTCATTTAGGAGATTTCATTCAGGATGATAACGTACCTGTACCTGCAGAGGCTGCTGCATTTACCTTGCTTCGTGAGCAGTTAGAAGAGGTTTTAGGCACCTTGACAGAACGTGAGCAGAAGGTGCTTCGCCTTCGTTTTGGTTTAGAGGATGGACGTTCTAGAACTTTGGAAGAAGTAGGTAAGGAATTTGAGGTTACCAGAGAGCGTATTCGTCAGATTGAGGCAAAGGCGCTCAGAAAACTTCGCCATCCAAGTCGCAGCAGAAAGTTAAAAGAGTATTTGGAGTAATCTATGAGCGGAGTAAAATTAACGCCCCGTATGCTACAGGTTGCCAATCTGGTTCCAGAGGGGGCAGCTGTGGCAGACGTTGGGTGCGACCATGCCTATGTTTCCATTTATTTGTGTCAAATGCGCAACTGCCGTAAAGTGTTAGCGATGGATGTGAGAACAGGACCATTGGAAATTGCTACCCGAAATGTTGCTGATGCCGGCCTTGCAGATAGGATTGAATTAAGACTTTCAGATGGCTTGGCAAAGGTGGAGCCGGGTGAAATTGATACAGTCGTGCTTGCGGGGATGGGCGGATTGCTGATGATGGATATTTTGAAATCTGGAAAAGCAGTAGTTGCTGAGGTGGATACTTTGGTATTACAACCGCAATCAGATATTCCCACAGTGCGTCGTTTCGTGCATGAGATTGGTTTTGCTATTCAGCGCGAGGCAATGCTTTGGGATGATGAAAAGCCATATTTCATGATGCAGTGTGGTCGGGGGACAAATGAAACATGGACTGAAGTGGAATATGCTTACGGAAAAGGGCTGTTGGAAAATAAGGATGAAGGGTTACACACTTATTTGAAAAAGGAAAAACAGACACAGACACAGATTATGGAACGATTATCAAAGGAACAATCTGCACGTGCAATGGAGAGAATGCAGGAGTTAAAACATTTCGTTTGGTTGAATGAAAAAGCATTAGCATATTTTGAGTAATAGGTTTCGTATATTGGATAGGTAGATAAAAGTGGAGGTATTGCTTATGGGAGAAATTTGCTTGAATTTGTATGGGGAACAGGTGAAAAGGGAAGCAGGGATTACCTTGCTAGAACTTGCGAAGGAGTACCAGAGTAAGGAGCAATATGATATTGTTTTAGCATTTGTAGACGATAGACTTTGCGAGCTTGGAAAGTCGGTTTCTCAAGATGCAACTGTACGTTTTGTAACCATAAAGGATAGAATTGGTAATCATACATATAGACGAAGTGCGGAATTTATTATGCTAAAGGCAGTGGAAGACGTGTTAGGACGGGGTGCTTTTGGCACTGTTCGTATTATGTATTCTATTAGTAAAGGTTATTACTGTGAAATTACCAAGTGTGCGAGAGCAATTGATGATGCCTTGCTTGGTGAAATCAGAACAAAGATGCAGGAAATCATTGATGCTGACATGCCAATCGAGAAGGAAACATTAAGCACCTGCGAGGTGATTGAGCGTTTCAAAAAACAGGGAATGGCTGATAAGGAACGTTTATTCAAATATCGTCGTGTATCACAGGCTAATATCTATCGCTTAGGTGGATATGAAGATTATTTTTATGGATATATGGTACCTTCTACAGGATATATCAAGTGGTTTGAATTATATCAATACGGTGATGGCTTTGTATTGCAAATGCCAGTGGCAAATACCCCTGATGTGGTGCCACCGTTTGAACCACAACACAAGTTATTTCAAGTGTTGAAGCAGTCTGATGACTGGGGTGTGAAACTGGATGTAGATACTGTGGGTGCATTGAATGATGTGATTTCCAAAGGCAAAATGAATGAGTTGATTTTGGTGCAGGAAGCATTACAGGAAAAGAGTATTGCGGATATTGCAGCCAGAATTGCAAACGAAGATAAGCGAATTGTATTGATTGCAGGTCCAAGTTCTTCCGGTAAGACTAGTTTTTCGCATAGATTAAGTATTCAGCTTCGTGCACAGGGATTACATCCACATCCAATTGCCATGGATGACTATTTTGTGGACAGAGAAAAAACACCATTGGATGAAGATGGAAAGTATAATTTTGAATGTTTAGGTGCCCTGGATGTACAGCAATTCAATGAAGATATGCAGGCACTATTAGATGGTAAAGTTGTGAAGATGCCAACCTTTAACTTCCAAACAGGAAAGAGAGAATATAAAGGAAACACCATGCAAATTGGAGAGACAGATGTTTTGGTCATCGAAGGTATTCATGGATTGAATCCAAAATTGTCTGAGAATTTACCGGATGACAGTAAATTTAGAATCTATATCAGCGCGTTGACGCAGTTGAATGTGGATGAGCATAATCGCATTGCGACTACAGATGGTAGATTGATTCGTCGAATGGTTCGTGATGCCAGAACAAGAGGAAATTCTGCGCAGAATACCATTGCTATGTGGCATTCTGTAAGGCGTGGCGAGGAGGAAAACATTTTCCCATATCAGGAAAATGCGGATGCCATGTTTAATTCTGCTTTGATTTATGAACTATGTGTAATTAAGCAGTATGCGGAACCATTATTGTTTGATATTCCAAAGGATGCACCAGAATATCCGGAAGCAAAGCGTTTGTTAAAATTTCTGGATTATTTCCTTGGCGTTAGCAGTGAAAACATCCCCCACAATTCTATTGTAAGAGAATTTATTGGTGGTAGTTGCTTTAAAGTCTGATGTAGACTGATTGGATTTATACTGAATTGTCAGATAATTAAAAATATTCAACTATAATATTTAGATTAGGAATCCGAAGTTGTGTGAAAATTGCAAAAACTTACTCCAAATGCGCGTATTTGCTTGAAAATTAATGGCGAGAGTGATATAATATGTATATGTTGAACATGCTATGAATCTTAGTAAAGGAGGAGTTTTTATGACACAATCAGGACAGAAATTTGACTTGGAACAGATGCAACATTATTTTGAAACTGAGTCAGCCTGTATTCGTTGTATTAGTGATTATCAGTTGAGCGAATCAGATTATAAGAGCTTGGGTGTGAAATTAAAAGCACTCTTTATGCTAGAGACGAGTTACGACTGGTTGCAGGAATTTGTTTTACCAATTACGATATATGCAACATATTCCTACATATACACGAATCCAGATGGCAGCAATGATTTTTCGTTCCGAGATATTCAGAAGAAATTATCACAGTATCAGATGCGTATGCATTTGCGCAACATGTTGGAGTGTATTCATGATTATGGTTTCTTCGATTATGGATATGAGTTTTATGATTTGCAGACTGCTTGTCGAATGACAATAGCAAGACATGCTGGTATCCCGAATGACGAGAAGTATCAGGTGTTTGAATTGCTGACCTCTCTGACAGGTGCTGTAGATTTTGATTCTTATATTGAAGAATTGATGGATCAGTTGCCTTTAAAAACCAGAAGGATTTTCACTGTATTGGACAATGAATCCAGATGTGAGATCATTCATCAGATCCGCGAATTAATGGCGGAATGCAAAGAGAATCATAGCAGAGAAGACATATTGAAAAAGTTTCCACATCTTTCCGTATCCTTGATAGACTATTGTATGTTTTGGAGTGAGAATCAGCGAGGATATAGAAAGATACAGAGTTAATAAAAAAGACGCTTTCCTGACAGAAAGCGTCTTTTTTATTGGAGTCGGGCTATAAGCCGGGTTATGTCGAGAATGATCATCTATCTAGGCTACCCGTTACCGGATAGCTCAAGCGACCTACCTGAGAACACAGCGGGCAACTGTATGGTTCTCTATTTGGTCTTGCTTCGGATGGGGTTTACAGAGCCTGTCCTGTTACCAGTACAGCGGTGAGCTCTTACCTCGCCTTTCCACCCTTACCAGTTGCCTGGCGGTATATTTCTGTTGCACTAGCCTGGGAGTCGCCTCCACCGGACGTTATCCGGCATCCTGCCCTATGAAGCCCGGACTTTCCTCACCTGCATAAAAGCAGCCGCGATCATTTACCCAACTCAGAAAGTTATTCTACCATTCTATTTTCGAAAAGGCAAGTATTACTAAGAAGTATCCTATACACATACATATACTCGCCACTAGTACGACATCACAATACAGAGTGCTTAGTGATATAGAGATACAGGCTAAATAGAATATCATCTTATTTTCTTTGTTTAGAATGTGTTATAAACTTCTTGTAAGTTTTATTTTGTTACACACAATGTCTGAGCAAAGCAGAGGATATTTTGTTTCAGCGAGATGCTTTCGCTCCCAAAATGCGTAGCAGTACTAATGGGCTAACACATCAACAATGTGATGTGCTAGCCCATAAGTGCTGACGCATTTTGAGGCTCGCTTCAATCAAAATATCCTCTGCTTTGCGAGTTTTGTGTGTAACATTAATAAAGCTATACAAGGAGTTTTTACACATTCTTAACAAGGAAATACAATGATATGCATTTAGCCAGTATCTCTATATAACTCGAGAATTCTGTATTGTGAAGTTATACTAGTGGCGAGTGTAAGCACATGTATAGGATATTTCTTAAGTGATATTCTACCTTTTCGTAAGAAGTTTGTAAGGACAAGATTTGGCGGTTGTGATAGAATTCAAAATGAAAATAAATATGTTAGATAGATATGTATGTTGATAGATAATGCTTGAGGAGGAGATTATTGTGAACAAGGATACAATCTTAGTTGTAGATGATGATGTAGAAATTGCGGAATTGGTAGGTATTTATCTTACCAATGATGGCTTTGAGGTGCTGAAGGCACATGATGGTGGCAGTTGTTTAAAAATGTTGGAGCAGAATCCGAGTATCAAATTAATTATTTTGGATATTATGATGCCGGACATGGATGGTTTGACGGTTTGTAGAAATATTCGAAATACCAGCAATATTCCGATTATTATGCTCAGTGCAAAGTCGCAGGATATGGACAAGATTATTGGTTTTGGAACCGGTGCAGATGATTATGTGACAAAACCATTTAATCCATTGGAACTGATGGCGAGAGTGAAGTCCCAGTTAAAGCGGTATGAAACCATTATGACACCGGGACAGAAAAAGAATACGGTGGCGGTAGCCGGGTTAATTATCAATCCGGAAGAACATACTGTTATTAAAAATGATGCCAATATCAGTTTGACCCCGATAGAATTTAATATCTTATTGTTATTAGCGAACTCACCAGGAAAGGTGTATAGCTCAGAGGATATTTTTTCTGAAGTGTGGAAGGAAGAAAGCTACGAAGTGAATAATACGGTAATGGTACACATTAGAAGACTGAGAGAAAAAATCGAGGATGAACCAAAGTCTCCGAAGATTATCAAAACTGTTTGGGGGGTAGGTTATAAACTTGAAGGCTAAATTTTTTGATAGTATTCGAATGCAATTGGTCATCGCCATGATTTTAAGCCTGATATGCGTGTTGGTAACAGATGTTTTGATTTTAGGAACGGTATGGCTGGTTAAAAAATCTACCGGTCAGTATGACGTTCTGCCACATAGCATGCAGCAGGAGATGGAGGATTTGAAGCCGGATGCCAATACTGAAAGTGGTAACGATAGCACCGCCGTAGAACGTGCATCGACGGAATCGAAATATGCGCCGAATGAATATATACCAGAGGAAGACCGCATGTATACGGTGACTTTCCGGATGAGACATGGAGGTATTATCACACCTAATATTTGGCTGGATTTGTTTATCGTGTTTATCTTTTCTATTGTTGCTTTTATTGTTTATTATATGGTGTTTACCAATAGATTGATTGAATACTTTAATGAAATTAATATGGGAATTCATTGTATCAGAAATGGTGATTTAAACACAGTGATTCGTGTGAAAGGAACCAATGAGCTGGCTATGATAGCGGAGTCTATTAATGAGATGCAGTATATGTTGCGAAAGAATATTGAAAGCGAACGTTCAGCAGAAACCATGAAAAATGAATTGGTTACGAACGTGGCACATGACTTGCGTACACCGCTTACATCGACGATTGGGTATCTGGAATTGTTATATAGAAAAGCTGATTTGGATGAAGCCACAAAGGAGCAATATATAGCAGTTGCTTATCAGAAGACAAAAACGTTGGAGCATTTGATTTATGAGTTATTTGATTATACAAGGTTCCAAAAGGGTAAAGTGAAACTGCATGTAACGAAGATGAATATTACAATCTTTTTACAACAGTTGATGGAAGAATTTTATCCGCAAATGGAAGAGGCTAGGTTGAAGAGTATTGTGGATATACCGGATACTGCCATTGAAGTATTTGGTGATGGAGAAAAACTTGCAAGAGCATTTTCGAATTTGATATCCAACGCAATTAAGTATGGAGCAGATGGAAAGCAATTGAAGATATCTGTGATTGAATTGGAAGAGCAGGTTTATATATCTATCACAAATTATGGAAGGGTGATTCCACAGGAAAATCTACCTTACATTTTTGATAAGTTCTATCGGGTGGAACAATCCAGGTCTTTACACACAGGTGGTACAGGATTGGGACTTGCCATAGCAAAGAATATTATTTTGATGCACGATGGTGAAATATCGGCAAAAAGTGATGAAAATGGAACTACATTTACAGTGTGTCTGCCAAAGGTTTATGAAGAGGCAGCTACGGAGGAATAAAAAGTTAGGAAGAGAGGGTTTGACATGAAAAGAAAACTGTTAGCATATGTGAGTTTAATATGTGTGATGTTCATGTTAATCGGAACTTGCAGTGCAAGTGCAATGAATGCAGTTGTCGTAGGTGATACCGAAGCGACGGAGGAAGTAACCACAGAAGAGGAGGTAACAACCTCACAGAATCGTTTTTTGGTTCAAATTCAATATGGTATTGATTCTTTGGTAAAATATGGAACCAGATTACCGGTACAGGTTACGGTTACTAATCAAGGAGCAGATTTTACCGGAGAAGTACGTTTGATGATGGATTTCGATTATGCCATTGATCAAGCGTATGGTAAAGAAATCAGTATACCGGCAGGGGGAACAAAGACAGTATCTTTGGCAGTTCCTTATGATGGTAGCGGTTCTGCTTGTTATGTATATATACTAGACGATAAAGAAAAAATCCAATATCAGAAAAAGATTAATCATGCTTCTTTAAACGATGATGGAAGTGTGGTTGTAGGTATCTTAAGTGATGATTTCGCCAGTCTGAACTGGCTAGATGGTCAGGATTTTGCACTGACAAATCAAAAGGGTAGTTATGAGATTTCTGGTCTGATGAAGTGTGGAAAATTAGATGAGAATAATCTGCCGGATATCACATCCAGTTTATGTACTTGTGCAATCATCGTCATCGATAATTTCGATACATCTAAACTTTCAGATGCACAGTATCAGACCTTAAAAGAATGGGTAAAAATGGGTGGTATTCTGATTCTTGGAACCGGCTCCGAGCACAACAAGGTATTGGCGAAGTTTCAGGATGATTTTGTTACTGGCAAGGTTGGTTCCCTGAACAAAAAAACAGTGACGCTTCGAGGTCAGGGAACTACAGAAGTATCTGAAGATGAAACAGTATCTAATGATGAAACAACATCTACTGAGGAAAAGGTAGACATGGAAGTATCAGACACACTTACAGTAGATGTATTAGATTTAGATATAGATGGGGCTAAGGAAATCAACGAAATTTCTGATGAAACCCTCTTTTCGTATAAGCATTATGGACAGGGAACTGTGATGGTTTCTCATATTGCACTGGGCATGGAACCTTTTGTGAGTTATGCCAATAATATGCAAGTGCTTGAGAAGGCTGTAGACGTAGCAGCAAGTGAAAATTCCAAACTTTGTCTGTCGAGCGGTTATGTATATGGAAATACATCTACATTTTCTGTGTATGAAAGTGCCGTAGATGCAGCTGGTAAGGTGAAAGTGCCAAATCCAGCAAAATATTTATTGTTGTTCTTAATCTATATTGTGTTGGTAGGACCTGGACTGTATTTGATTTTGAAATGGAAAGAGAAAAGAACTGCACTTTGGTTGGCAATTCCATGTGTTGCATTGCTTTGTACCGGTGTGGTATTCCTGTTAAGTCTTGGGGATACGATTCGTCAGAATATGATGAACGCCATGGTGATTGAAGTGTACCATGATGGAGGTAAGACTGAGCATGCATTCTTTGCATCGGTGAGTCCGAAGAGCAAAGCCTATACAGTTAGTCTGGCTGATGGCTTTAGCAATGTAAGAACTATGAATGAGTACATGTATTACAGTGGCTTTGCAGATATGAATGCTAATCAAATGTGTGTAATAAGAGAGAAGAGTAATTCAGCGGATATTGTGATGCCAGCGGGACAAGCCTTTAGTTCATATTATTTTAAGGCCAATCGTACGGTGACTACGGAAGAGACCATAGATGCTGATATTTATGTTACAAGAAATGGGTTGACGGGTGAGGTTAGAAATCTTACGTCCACAAACCTGTCACATGTTATTGTTTATTATGGCGGTCTGTTTTCATATATTGATAAAATTCCGGCAGGTGAGTCTGTTAGTTTAACAGCAAGACACAGTTTGGCAGTTATGGATTGGTATGATGTTACGTACCAGGTATTTCCTCAGGGCTACGCAAAGACGGATAAAGCAGAATGGAACCGATTAGACACTTTGACGAGTGTAATGCGTGAACGTTCTTATAACAATCAGGATGGCGAATATGTGATGGTGGCAGCATATCGTGATGATGCGCAGGTGCAGGTGGCATCTGACGATATTGTGCAATATGCAAATGTCATTGCTTACCGGGAAGTGCCATATCAGGTTAGTACGGATACAGGTTTCTTTATAAGAAACATTCATACAAAGTATTTGGTGTCTGAGAGCAATGATTGGGATCCTTATTATGGAACGGTGTATGGCACCAATGAAGTCATTGCCGAATATGATTTTGGTGAGGATGATGTCCGTGTATTGTACAATGAAGGTACTAAAGACACGTATCATACGGAAGCCTCTTGTTTTATTTATAATCCACAAAACGGAGAGTGGGAACCAATGTTTGTTGGGGAAGACAGCTTTGATATCACTGCGTATTATCACTTGGACAGCAAGTATATTATGGTGAAATATGTGATCGATAATACTACCGGGGAGAATGCAGTACCAATTATTTCAGGAGGTGAAAAGTAATGCTTACAATCAAGAATTTGACGAAAAACTATGGAAAATTTAGAGCGTTAAACGGCGTTAGTTTTCACATTGACCGAGGAGAGATTTTTGGTTTTATCGGTCCTAACGGTGCAGGTAAAACTACAACCATGCGTATTGTTTGTGGATTGCTACAGGCAGACAGCGGTGAGGTTTATGTAGATGGCATTGATGCTTTAAATGAACCAAACAGCATCAAGCGTAAGGTGGGATATGTACCGGATTTCTTTGGTGTGTATGATAATCTTAAGGTTATGGAGTATATGAACTTCTTTGCTACCATGTATGGGTATAAACCACAGGAGGTAGAGGAGACCATTTTAGGTTTGTTGGAATTGGTGAATTTGTCAGACAAGGTGGATGCTTTCGTAGATGGCTTATCCAGAGGTATGAAGCAAAGACTGTGTGTGGCGAGAGCATTGATTCATGACCCGGATTTACTGGTGTTAGACGAGCCAGCATCCGGTTTGGACCCGCGTGCCAGATTTGAATTGAAAGAGGTATTAAAGAACTTAGGAGAAATGGGAAAGACAATTATCATTTCTTCCCACATTCTGCCTGAACTTGCAGAAATGTGTACTAGTATCGGTGTTATGGAGCACGGCAATCTCATTATGTATGGTAAGGTTGATGAGATTATGGCGAAATCCCGTGGCGTTACACCGCTTCACATCGAAGTTGTAAACAATGAAGAAACAGCAATCCGAATCTTAAAGGAAAGTCCTGCAGTAGAAAAGGTATCTATCAGAGACAATATGCTGGTGGTTGATTTTAATGGTGATGATTTGGGCATAGCAGCACTTGTGAAACAGCTAGTGGAACAGGGTGTTGGCATTTGCAAATTATTTAGAGAGCAGGGCAATTTGGAAAGCCTGTTCTTAGAGATTACAAAACAGGAGGAGAATGCATAATGATGATGATGAATCCAGTTTTAAATAAAGAACTGATTATCGGTTCTAGAAGTATCAAACTTCCACTGGCACTGTGTCTTTATAATCTTGTGTTGGGGCTGGTTGCAATCTCTGTCTTATTTGTTGTAAAAGGAGATGCGGCTGGTTCTGGAGTAAATTATCAGATATTGATGGGAATATTTCCGATATTGGCCACGTTGCAGTGTTTTATCATTCTTGTGATGATACCAATTTTAACGGCATCTTCTATTGCAGGAGAACGTGAACGTCAGACCTTAGATGTAATGTTGACAACTCCAATCAGTGCATTTTCCATTGTGCTAGGAAAGGTTTTAACAGCCATGGCTCAGGTGTTGATGTTTGTGATATCCAGTGTGCCAATTATGTCGCTGGCATTTATTCTTGGCGGTATGCCATGGACCAGTTTGATAGGATTTATATTGATGGTTATCTTTGCATCCTTTTATGTAGGTGCCATTGGTGTTTATTGCTCCGCAAAAACAAAGAAAACAATTGCATCAGTTATTAAAAGTTTCATTATTATTGCAGTGTTTATGGTTGGTACCCTAATAGCGATGGGGGCACATATACTGTATAGACAGTATGATATCCATCAACAGATGCAGTTAAACCCAAATCTTGTCGTTAAGGATGAGGTTGGTATGGCGCCACTTTGGGTTGCATTTAATCCGGCTGTGACCGTGGGCAATTATGTGTTTAAGACCTTTTTTGGAGCGGGTATAGAGCGAATAGGTGCAGAAGCGAAGAATAGTATGAATGGTCTGATGTATTTCCTGACACAGCACTGGACAGTCATTACAGTGATACTGAATTTGTTGGTTGCATTTGGTTTCATTGCATTGGCAGCAAGAAATATCAATCCTTTGAAAAAGGTAAAACCATTTAAGAAACAAAGAAAAATGAATCAGGTGCCGGAAACACCTGCCATATCAGAATAATAAGAAGTTGAAAGATGGTGACAGCCATGAAACAGTTGGATCAATTTATCAAAAAGAATATTGTAAAAGCCAGAAGGTGGATTACCCTTACTATGCTGGTTGACTATGTCATGATTGGTTTGTTGGCAGGTTTAGGGGCTGGAACCATCATCATGCTGATTTCCTTGTTTGTGCCAATGTATTATGCAGGTTTGTATGCGACGGCTTGCTTGCTGATAGGGCTTTTGACAGGTTGCATTATTACATTGGTGAAACGACCGAATATGACCAAGGCATCTCTTATGTTGGATGCCAAGGGTTTTCGGGAAAGAATTACCACGGCTTATCTTGCTACTGGTAAGGATGATGCATTTTCTATGATGGTGAAGCAGGATGCAAAAGCACATTTAACCGGGTATTCTGTGGCGAAGGCATTTCCTGTGAAATTGCAAAAAAAGCAGACAGGTGCATTGTTATGTATGGCATTGATTTTTCTGGTAGCCATGCAAATTGAAACACCGGCAAAGCAGCAGGCAAGGGAACAACAGGCAGTGGTAGAAGCGGCGAAGGAAAAAGTTGTAAAAGTGGAAAAGACCCTAGATGAACTTGAAAAGTTGGAAAAGAACCAACAGCTTTCTAAGGAAGATTTAGATAAACTAAAACAAGATTTAGAGTCTGTAAAAAAAGAATTAAAGGAAGCAGAATCGGAAGAAGATTTAGCGAAGGCTGCTGAACGGGCAGAAAAGAAATTAGAACAGAATTTAAAGAATATGGCGTCCGAGAATAATATGGAGGCTATGCAATCATTGATGAATCTGGCTATGGATATGAATGATTCATTAACGGAAGAAGAGAAAAATAAGTTGGCTGAAAAGATGGAGACATTGTCTGAACTGCAGGAGCAATTGGAAAAGGCAGAACAGGAAGGTATAGATGGGCTGACAGAAGAAGAAAAGACTGCTTTAGCAGAAAGTCTCAAAAATGCGGCAGCAGAGTTAGACATGGACGAACTACAGGCGTTAGCCGATAAACTTGCAAATGGAGAGCAGATTTCCGCTGAAGATTTGCAGGAAGTGCTAGCATCCATTAGCGCAGCCTCTAATCAGACAATGGCGGAAGCCATGGATGGAGACGTTTCCGTGGGAATTGCGTCCTCTGGTGGTAGCGATGGTACCGGTGATGGGCAGAATGGTAATGGCAATGGCGGCAACGGCAACGGTGGCAGTGGTCAAAATGGCAACGGCGGTTCCGGTGGCAAGGGTGGTACCGGATGGAATTATGGTGGCGAAGAATCCTATGAACGTGATGAAACCTATGATGGTGATTATGTGACAGTACCTGAGAATTATCAGGATGACCCAAACCTAAAAGGTGACAACACAGATGGCGAGTCGTATGTGCAGGAAGGTGGTCCGGCAATCACCTGGGACGGTGAGAAAAAGGATTACCGAGATGTCATAGATGAATATGAAGATCAGGCATTTGAGAAAATTGATGGTGGCGATTATCCAGAGGAAGTGCGTGACTTTATTAAGGATTATTTTGAATATTTGAACCAGTAACAGGTTTTTGGATAGAACAGGAGGATACAAATGGAACAGCAACAGGAAATGCAAGAAATAATTGAAAAGATTCATGCTTGCGAGCAGGAAATCGGAAAAGCAATCATTGGTCAGAAGGATATTGTCAGACAAGTAATGCTGGCGATACTGGCAGATGGCAATATTTTGTTAGAGGGTGTACCGGGACTTGGTAAAACACAGTTGGTAAAGACAATTTCAAAGGTGCTTTCCATGAGTTTTTCCAGAATCCAGTTTACACCGGATTTGATGCCTGCAGACGTAACAGGTACAAACTTGATTATTAAGGAAAATGATAAAAACACATTTCAGTTTGAGGCAGGACCAATCTTTGCAAATATGGTTTTGGCGGACGAGATTAACCGTGCGACACCAAAGACACAGTCTGCGTTATTGGAGGCTATGCAGGAAAAGACTGTAACAGTTGGTAAGACTACTTATCAGCTTCCGATGCCGTTTATGGTATTGGCGACACAGAACCCAATTGAAAATGAAGGAACCTATCCGCTTCCGGAAGCACAGCTTGACCGTTTCCTGTTTAAACTGAATGTAGAGTTTCCTACAAAGGAAGAATTAAAAGAAATTATGGATGTAACTATCACCAATCGAACAGTAGACCTTGCATCTATTATGAGTGGCGAAGAGATTATGAAAATGAGAACTATCATCAAGGATATGCCTGTGGCAGACCCAGTTATGGATTATGCGCTTTCATTGGTAGTTGCGACACATAATGAACTAGATACAGCTCCAGAGATTACAAAGAAGTATGTGGCAAATGGAGCAAGTCCTCGTGCGGCTCAGGCAATTGTTAAGACTGCAAAGGCAAGAGCCTTGATGGAAGGCAGATATAATGTGGCATTTGAGGATGTACAGTTTGTGGCGTATCCGGCACTTCGTCATAGAATCATTTCAAACTTTGATGCACTTTCAGAGGGTGTAACCAACGATGCGATTATTAAGGGAATTATAGATAGCATTCCTACTGTTTAATTTTTGATAAAAAGCTATGGAGGCAATCATGGCAGATAAAATATTTGATGATGCATTTTTTCAAAAATTGAATACATTAAAACTGAGCATGAATATGCGTCTCAACCAGGGTATGAGCGGTGCCAGAAAATCCAGTGCAAAAGGTACTTCTGTTGAGTTCTCAGATTTTCGTGAGTATATGCTTGGGGATGATATCAGACGGATTGACTGGAATGCTTATGGAAGAATGGATAAACTGTTCATTAAGCAGTTCATGGAGGAAAAGGAAGGTCTCTATCACGTGTTCTTAGACACCAGTAAGTCCATGGATTTTGGTACGCCGAAGAAGTCGCGTCTGGCGTTGCAGCTTTCCGGAGCCATTGCTTATTTGGTATTAAATAACTTGGACAGAGTGTATGTGACGCAGGTACAGGAAAATGCCCTGAGTGAGGGAAAAGGATTATCAGGCAGAAATGCATTTAAACAGATATTAAACGAATTGTCCAGAATCTCCTTTGATGGTGCGACGACACTGAATGCGTCTATCATGCGAAGAGATATCAAAGGACGTGGATGTTCTATTTTGATTAGTGACTTTTTGGACCCGGCAGGTGTGGAACAGACGCTGCGGTATTTGAAATACAAAAAACAAGACATCGTTCTGATTCAGGTGCTGGCGAGACAGGAGGTTACCATAGAAGATGAGGGTTGTTTAAATCTGATTGACAGTGAGACCAACCAAATCGTGAAAGTAACTATGAACCGAAAACTGATTGAGTCCTACGAAGAACGGTTGCGGTCGCATCAAAATGCATTGGCAGCCTTGGCAAAAAAATATGAGGCGGCATATCTTAGATGTGTGGCAGATGAGACCATTGACCAGGTATTGTTTGGTGGATTACAAAATAGTGGACTGGTTATGAATAAATAGTTTGAAAAAGTGAGGGAATGGTATGAGTGTTACCAATCTTTGGCCTTTGATATTTGTGATATTGGTACCGTTGATTGTATTGCTTTATATGCTGAAGCAAAAGGGAACGGACCAGGAGGTTTCTTCTACTTTACTGTGGCAGGAAGCCATCAAAAATATGGAGGCAACAACCCCTTGGGAAAAATATAAACATAATATATTGATGTATTTGCAAATTCTGACGGTGTTACTTTTGATGTTTGCGTTAATGGCACCATTTATCAAACAAGGTGGCAGGGATTTTGCACAGATGGTGCTGGTCATCGATAACAGTGCCAGTATGAATGCCATTTACGAGGATGAGGTGACAAGGTTTGAAGAGGCGAAGGTACGGGCAAGGGCTTACATAGAAAGCCTCAATGATTCCTGTGCCATGACAATCATCAGCGTGGCAAAGGGTGGCGAAATTGTGGCTACCAACGTGACAGATAAGTCAGCGGCAAAAAAGGCCGTGGACAGTATTGTGCAGACGGATATAGCAGGCTCTGTCAATGATTGTATGGATATGGTTCGTTCTATTTCAGGACAATGGGACAAGTATGGCGTAACCATTTACACAGATACAGCAGTGGATTTGGGAGAATCAGATGCTACGGTGGTGAACCTTTACTCACAGCAAAAAAATCTGGCTGTGAATTATGTGAGTTTTGCTACCAATGAAGATAAGACTATTTCTGCATTGGCAAAGATTAGCAATTTTAGTACAGAAGAGACCACCTGTGAAGTGAATTTGTATGGGGATGGCAACTTGTTGGATATTCAAAAGGTAGTGGTTCCGGCTGCGGATTCTGCCATAGTATACTTCGAAGCAATTTCATTTCAGGGCGTGTTGTTGACGGCAGAGATAAACGGGGCAGATGGCTTACTGAAGGATAACACCGCAGGCGTTGTGGTAAATGGTGGCAATGATAAGCGGGTATTGCTTGTGACCGGCGGTAACACATTTTTGGAAAAAGCCTTAACTACCGTAAAAGGAATGGATTTATACAAGACAACAGATTTGTCTGTTATCGGAAAAAATGAAACCTTTGACTTATACATCTTTGACGGTGTGATGCCGGATGCTCTTCCGGAAAGTGGTAATATTGTATATATCAATCCATCCGGAGATGCAAACGTAGTAGTGAATTCTAAAGAGGAGGGCGTATCCCTTTCCTTTTTGGAATCGGAATTGACCTCTTATCTGACAGATACCAGTTTCGGTGTGAGTGAGGCGTTGGTATTTGAAAGACCAATCTGGGCGAATTCCTTCTTGGGTGATGAAAATCATTGCTGTGGCTACTATGGTGAAGACGGTAATCGTCGTATTGTTACGTTAGGTTTTGATATCCATGGAACGGATTTTGCGTTGAAGGCAGAGTTCCCAATTATGGTTTATAATCTTATGACCTATGTATTGGAAAGTGGTTTGACAGATGTGAAGGCATGTATGGCAGGAGATAAGCTACAGCTTTATAGTCGTGGTTATGAAAATGCCATAGTGATTAAAAGACCGGATGAAAAGGCCGACAATATGGATGCAACCCTTGCAAGTAAGGTGTATAGTGCAGTGGATTTGTCCGGGTTATATACAGTTTCCCAGGAGACAAGCCAGGGTAATTATACCAGTTATGTATACGCGGCGTTTCCGGTGGATGGGGAATCCTCTGTGGAGTATGCCCAGTCCAGTGAGGCAGGTATTGTGGGAGAAGACAGTGTACCAAGTGGCGGTAGGGAGCTTCGAAATACAATTATAGTACTGCTGTTATTGCTATTGCTGGCTGAGTGGTTTGTATATGTGAGAGAATACTAATATGCTGATATAGATTGATACAGCAGAAAGGAATATGCGATGCTATTTGTAGTGGAAAGACCTTGGCTGTTGCTTCTGATTCCTATTTCCATATGTTTTATCATATGGATGGCTAAGAAGCTTCGTATGCAGAACAAGGCGAAGAAAATCAAATATATTACATTTCGAAGTATCGTAATGACATTGCTGATTCTTGCGTTGGCAGGCTTTAGCATTGATAAAAAACTGGACCGTACTGCCACCATTTTTGTGGTGGATGTATCGGATAGTATGGCATCTAAAAAGGCTGATGTTGAGGCATATTTGTCAGAAACCATTTCTGATATGCCAGATAAAAATGCTATGGGCGTGATTGCCTTTGGTTCTGATGCCAATGTGGAACAGTTTTTAACGGAGAAACAGATTTTTACAGGATTTGGTTCTGGCACCGTAACTACTGCAACCAATATGGAAAATGCAGTTTCTGCGGCTTTGGCACTGTATCCAGAGGATATGGCAAAGCGTATGGTGCTCATTACAGATGGTCTGGAAAATGAAGGAAGCATTTTAAATATGTCCGGCAGTTTGCAGGCACAGAATGTAGAACTGAATGTGATAGAGATGGAAGCCGATTTTGGGAATGAAGTCTATGTGGATGATTTGACTGTACCGGATGCCATTCGTGTAGGTGACCAATATGCGGTAACCGTTAATTTGGTTAGTAACGTGGCAACCAAAGCAAAGGTTTCCCTGTATTGTGGTCGTACCCTAAAGGGGCAGGAAAATGTACAGTTATCAGTAGGTGAGAATCAGTTTGTGTTCTATGATGAGGCTGACGAGTCTGGCTTCCGCAGTTATCGTGTTATGGTGGAGGCAGAATCTGATACCGTCACCGTGAACAATGAGTATTCGGCTTATGCACAGATTGAATCCAAGGATAAGATTCTTGTGGTACAGGGAATTGCCGGTGAGGGAGAAGCCTTTTCGAAGGCTTTGGATGCGGCTGGTGTTCTTTATGACATGATAACGCCAACAGCAGTGCCAACCAATATCAATGAGATGTTAGAATACAAGAGTATTGTGCTGTTAAATGTATATGCATCAGATTTGCGACAGGGATTTCATGACAATATCAAGAGTTACGTAAAGGATTATGCAGGTGGCTTTATTGCCATAGGTGGTGATAACAGTTTTGCGTTGGGCGGTTACCGTGATACAGTGTTAGAAGAAATCCTTCCAGTAAATGTAGATTTGACTGGTGAGCGTCAGATTCCAAAGATGGAAATGATTATGGTAATTGACCGATCTAGCAGTATGACCATGACAGATCCAAACAACACCTCTATTACGGCTTTGGATTTGGCAAAGGCTGCAGCAGTATCCGGTTTGGAGAACTTACGTAAGACAGATAACATAGGCGTGCTTGCCTTTGATGATGGATATAGCTGGGTGATAGAACCACAAGTAGCAAAGGATAAGGAAGCATTGACAGAAACGATTCAATCCATCAGTATTGGTGGTGGAACTAGTATCATACCAGCGGTAAAGCAGGCGTACGAAAGACTCCTGCAATCAGATGCACAGATTAAACATATTATTCTGCTTACAGATGGTCAGGATGGCTATCGGAATTACAAAGACCTTTGTAAACAAATCAGTGATGCAAATATTACATTATCCTCAGTAGCCATAGGAGAAGGGGCGGATACTCAACTGATGTCTGCACTTGCTCAGCTTTGCGGAGGACGTTATTACTATACAGATGTGAATCAGGGCATTCCAAGAATCTTTGCAAAGGAAGTATTCCTTTCTACGAAGGAGTATTTGATAAACCGAGAGTTCTCTCCGATTATCACCGCAAATAGCGATATGATTTCAGCGTTGGGAGATGGCGCACCAACCTTGTTAGGTTATATTGCATCATCGTTAAAACCAACGGCTACTCCAATTCTTGTAAGTGATAAAGATGATCCGATTCTTTCTACCTGGCAGTATGGTCTTGGAAGAACAGTGGCATGGAACAGTGATGCTACCGGAAATTGGACGAGAAATTGGGCGAATTGGGATGGCTATGTACAGTTTTGGAAAAATGTGATTGACTACACCATCGCTAATAACGAAGTGGGAGACGATTCTGTTTCAGTAGAGCAAAAGGGAAGCAAGGCAGTGATTAAGTACACCACGAAGAATTATTCTGCAGATACTAAAATTTCCGCAGTATGTACAGATGAAAGTGGTAACCAAAAGGATATCGAGTTTGAACCAAAGGCACCGGGACAATATGAGGCAGAAGTTTCCATGGATGAAATTGGTGTTTATAATCTGGCTGTTTTGAATAAGCAGGGCGAAAATGTTGTTGGCAATATGAATGTGGCAACTGCACTACAGTATTCTGCTGAGTATCGATATTTCGAGGGTACAGATTCTATAGAAAAAATGTTGACATTAGTAGGTGGTAAACGGATCACTATGGAAGATGAAGTCTTCCTGCCAATCGAGGTTCGCAAAAAGACAAAGACCAACATATCCAATTGGTTGCTGTTGATTGCTTTAATTTTGTTTATGCTTGACGTTATAGAACGAAGATTGAATTTTGAATTGCTTGCACCGGTTACAGAAAAATTGACGAAGCATACAAATTTGGTCAAAGATCGTAAGGCGTCAAAGAAACGGGAACAACAGAGGAATGTGATTGCGTCCTCTGCGAAAACGACAGAACCGGTTCCGGAAGTAAAGCCGACAGTGACACCTTTGGAGCCTGTTAAGGAATCGCATAATGTGTCACCTAAGACAGAGACACCGAAGCCAGAGAAAGTAAAGAAAGAGAAAACTGTCAAGAAGACAGGCAAGAACAACAAGCCGGAAGTAAAGACCTTGGATACTGCGGCATTGTTGAAAAAGAAGAAGGATAGGGATATATAGGCCCTATCCTTTTATTTGTTAGGGCTATTGCCCTCTTTTGCAAGTGAGTTTCTTCTAAAGAAGAAATGAGCGTAGCAAAAAAATAAACCACCTGCTATGCGGGTGGTTAAAATAGCTTAAGCGTTATGAATTGATAAACTCCTTTGTTATAATAA
>JAZSEY010000018.1:0-70980 GCA_045531905.1 Lachnospiraceae bacterium | reverse complement strand
CCTTGAAGACTACGAGGTAGATAGGCTTGAGGTGGAAGTGTGGTAACACATGTAGCTGACAAGTACTAATCGGTCGAGGGTTTGTCTAAAGAAGACGAATTCTGCATTAGATGTTTCTGTGTGATGTTTTGAAGGTACATTTTTGCAAATGATACCGAGACAGACGATTGCATATCGCCTGCAAGAGTCACCTTGGCATTGACATTTGGTCTTTGTGTCATGGTGTTTCCTTGTTTATACAGATGAATTTGTATGACAGGAATATTCGATATTCCTCGATAGCTCAATGGTAGAGCACTCGGCTGTTAACCGAGTTGTTGCAGGTTCGAGCCCTGCTCGGGGAGCTCATATAAAAGAATATTTTATATGATATCTGCATATACTGTGCAGTAAGTAAATATGGCGCCATAGCCAAGTGGTAAGGCATCGGTCTGCAACACCGCTATCACCAGTTCAAATCTGGTTGGCGCCTCTTAAGAATCCTTGAAGTTTGTACTTCAAGGATTCTTTCATTTTTAATGGGTTGAAGTATAGTTTACTGTTTAAAAAGTAGAATCATGTTCTGTTGTGAAATGGAATATGATTGTGTATAATGTAGGGAAGTTCTAACAATTGATGTGAACAAAAAATTAAGGAGGATATAGAGTATGGGAAAGAAAAAAGATGCGGATATCGTAATTGATCCGGAAGCAAAAAAGGCAGCATCAACTTTGTTTCAAATAACTAAGTGGTTTGTGGTTATTATTCTCTTGGTTGTGACTGCATTTAACAGTGTATATTCTGTTAAGGAAACGGAGACAGCGGTGGTTACCACATTTGGAAAGGCGGCTGTTGTGGAAGAGAAGGGATTGCATTTTAAGATTCCTTATATACAACAGGTAATTAAGGTAGACACCACAGTACGAGGATTTGCCATTGGTTATACGGAGGATGCAGATGGACAGATGTATGATGTGGATGAGGAGTCTGTAATGATTACATCTGACTACAACTTTATCGATATTGATTTTTACATATCATACGAGGTAAAGGATGCCGTTAAGTACTTATATAATGCAGACAGTCCAAGAACGATTTTGAAGAATATTGCCATGAGTAGTATTCGTTCGGTCATGTCAGCTTATACTGTTGACGCTGCACTTACTACTGGAAAGTCTGAGATTCAGAGTAATATCAAGCAGATGATTATTACAAAACTTGATGATATGGATATTGGTATCAGTTTAGTAGATGCTTCTATTCAGGATGTCGAGCCACCGACAGATGATGTTAAGAATGCATTTAAGGAGGTTGAAACTGCCAAGCAGGAAAAGGAATCGGCTATTAACGAGGCAAATAAGTATCGTAATGAGCAGTTGCCAGCAGCAGAGGCAAATGCAGACAAGATTTTGCAGGATGCAGAGGCACAAAAGACAGCAAGAATAAATGAGGCAAAGGGTGAGCTTGCTATGTTTAATGCACAGTATGCTGAGTTTATGAAATATCCATTGATTACAAAGCAGAGAATGTTCTTTGAAGCGATGGAGGATATTTTGCCAAATTTGAAGGTTATTATTGATGACGGTAGTGGAAATGTACAGAAGTACTATCCGATTGAGCCATTTTCAAATTAGGAAGGAGGAAATGCTATGAAGAGTGTAAAAAGTACGATTGTTTTAGTGATTTTGATAGTTTTGGGTTGCATCGCATTTTCCTCATTTACATTTACAACTGCTGAAAATGAATATGCGGTAGTGAAGAAGTTTGGAAAGATTGAAAAGGTCATTGATTCGCCGGGCTTGAATGTTAAGATTCCTATGATTCAGACCGTTAGCAAGATTCCTAAGACATTACAGTTTTATGATTTGCCACAGTCAGATGTTATTACTTCTGATAAGAAGACAATGATTGTAAATGCATATATTATCTGGGAGGTAACAGATGCCAAGGTATTTACACAGTCATTAAATGCCAATACATCAACAGCAGAAGGTAGAATTGATGTGATTGCGTACAACGCAATTAAGACTACCATTTCGAACATGACACAGGATGAGTTGATTGCCAGTCGTGATGATTCTTTGGATATTGCAAATGCAGATGCCGAGATGGATGATGTGGAGATTAACGATATTCCGTCTGATGATGAGGACGCGGAAGCTGAGGTTGTGAATTTGTCTGAGCAATTGGTGACGAAGATTGTACCACAGTGTGAGCAGTATGGTATCAATGTAAAGAATATTGAAATTAAGGTTTTGGATTTGCCAAATGAGAATAAGCAGGCGGTATATGAGCGTATGATTACAGAGCGTAATAATATTGCAGCGGCTTATACTGCACAGGGACAGTCAGAGGCACAGAAGATTAAGAATACAACCGATAAGGAAGTATCTGTTATGGTGTCTGAGGCAAATGCATCTGCGGAGGCAATTATTGCTGAAGGTGAGGCTGAGTATATGAGATTGTTGTCTGAGGCATACAATGACGAGGGAAAGGCAGATTTCTATTTGTTTGTGCGTGCGTTGGAAGCGGCAAGAAGTTCTTTAAAGGACGGACAGACAACATTATTCTTGGATAAGGATTCTCCGATTGCAGAGATTTTCCAGGGAATTAAATAAGAGGCAGTTTGGGTTCTGATAGTGAAAGGGTGGCTGAATTACAGTCGCCCTTTTTGTTTGGCCAGGAAGAGAAATTTTTCGTCAAATTTCTTAAAAACGCTTGACAAAATGTAAAAATATAATTATTATTAAAATAATGGGGAGGAGTTTGCCATGAATTATTTAGTATCCGCTTATAGTGATGTTGGAATTGAAAAAGAGAATAATCAGGATTCGCTTTTGGTACAGGTTGCAAGTTGCAGTTTGGGGCGTATTATGTTTAGCGTTGTGTGCGACGGTATGGGTGGACTTGCTAAAGGTGAATTGGCATCTGCTACTTTGATTCGTGAGTTTTCATTTTGGTTTCAGAATGATTTGCCGAAGATTTTAGAAGCTGGGCTTACAAAGGAGCGATTGGCTAGATCATGGCAGGACATTGTTGAGAATGCTAATAAGAATATAGCTGCATATGGGCAGCGTCAGGGTATTCAATTGGGAACTACCGTGGTGGCATTGTTGATTGTAGGCGGACAGTATTATCTGATGAATATTGGAGACTCCAGAGCATATCTTTTAAGAAGTAAGGTAACGCAGTTGACAAAGGATCAGACCTATGTGCAGCGCGAGATAGATCAGGGGAGGATGACACCTGCAGAAGCGAGAGTGCATCCAAATCGGAATGTACTTTTGCAGTGTGTTGGCGCTTCAGAGTATATTGAGCCGGATTTTTATACAGGAGAAGTATTTTTAGATGATGTATTTTTGCTTTGCTCCGATGGATTTAGACATGTGCTTACTGAGGAAGAGATGTTTAATAATTTGCATGGCATGATATTACAGACAGAACAGGATATAGCGGAGAAATGCAAGCATTTAACAGAGCTTGTAAAGTATCGAAAAGAGACGGATAACATTTCGGTGATTGTGACGAAGGTGATTGTATAAGACAAGAATCCGGAGGGGTATACATGTTAGAGATTGGGTCGATAGTAGACGGAAAATATAAGATATTGAACAAGATTGGACAAGGCGGTATGAGCGTTGTCTATCTTGCCATGAATGAAAAAGCCAATAAGCAGTGGGCCATCAAAGAGATTCGTAAGGATGGCAAGCAGGATTTTGAGGTTGTCAGACAGGGCTTGATTGTGGAGACAGATATGTTGAAGAGACTGAGTCATCCACATTTGCCTAGTATTGTTGACGTAATTGATGAGGAAGATACCTTTTTGATTGTGATGGATTATATTGAAGGTAATCCACTTAGCAATTTATTAGAAGAAGAGGGCGCACAATCCCAAGAGGATACTGTGTATTGGGCAAAGCAGCTTTGTGGTGTGCTGAATTATTTACATAGCCAGGATTCACCGATTATTTATCGTGATATGAAGCCTGCGAATGTTATGTTGAAACCAGATGGCAATGTTACTTTAATTGACTTTGGTATTGCCAGAGAATATAAGGAAGGCCGAATTGAGGATACCACATGCCTTGGAACACAGGGCTACGCAGCACCGGAGCAGTTTGGCGGTAAGGGACAGACAGATGCCAGAACGGACATCTATTGTTTGGGTGCAACGATGTATCATTTGGTAACAGGTCATAATCCTGCAAAGCCACCTTATGAGATGTATCCAATTAGACATTGGAACGAGAATCTTTCTACCGGTTTGGAAGAGATTATTTTGAAGTGTACGAAGAAGAATCCGGAAGACAGATATCAAAACTGTAATGAACTGATGTATGCCTTGGAGCATTATGATGAGTTGGATATTGAGTATCAGAAGAAACAAAAAAACAAGTTTGCGGCATTTGCAGGTGCTGCCTTGCTTGGCTTATGCCTCATGGGTGTTTCTGTGTTTGGCTATGTGAAGGAGAATGATTTGAGAGAACACACCTATGATTCTTATATAGAGATGACAGAGCGTGTGAATACGGATGATGAGTTTAAGGAGCAGATAATGCAGGCTATTGTCTTGGATCCTACAAAGGCGGATGCTTACATTAAGTTGTTGGACTATTTTAGAGCAGATGAATTGTTTAATGCGGAGACAGAAGAACCATATTTAAGACAGATTTTGAATTCCGTAGGTGCAAATGGCATTACCAATAGTCAGAGTATGGAGCAGGACGCAAAGGGATTTGCAGAATTTGCTTATAAGCTGGGAGCTGCTTATTGGTATGAATATGGAACCAAGAGTGGGGATGCTGTTTTGTATACCAGTCAAAAAGCGCAAGCCACCAGTTGGTTTAAGGCTGTAAAGTTGATAGAGACTTCTAAAGAGAATAACGCTAAGAATTATAATAATGCTCAGATTTATAGTAAGATTGGGGATTATTATGAGAAATTGAATCAGGAAGACAAGATGGGAGATTCCCAGGTTACATATTTAGATTTTTGGAATGATTTGAAGGAATTATACACAAGCGAAGTAACCAGTGATAAAACTCGTTTATATGTGTATAAGGACATCATTACGTCTATTTCTAATTATGCATACAAATTCCAGGAAGATGGCGTGTCAGCACAAGAAGTGTCGACTATGATTACTGATATCAAGGGGGCACTTTCTAATATGACAATAGATAACAATAGTAAGAATCTTTATAATGCTGTGGTTAGCAATGTGGAGAATGCACAAAGGGCTTATGAAGCGGCTTATGAGAAACTTACTTCCACAACTGAAGAAGGAGGTCAATAATTATGGAACAAAGCATTGAATTATATCATGACCTTTATATCATTTGTGGTACGTTAGGGCTGGTATTTGTAGTAATCGCCATATTGCTTTATTATCTCTTCGATATCAGTAAGATTTTAAAGGATATGTTGGGTATTACCAAAAAGACTGCTATCCGAGAAATGGAAGAAAGAGATGATAAGATATTAAAATATCAGGAAAAAATCCGTGAGATGCAGCATAAGGTGGCTGGTACGGCTGAAAAGGCGGCAGCGAGGGTGAAAGCACAGTTTATTGAGCAGGAGGTTTCTGAACAGGATAGAAACCTGCAACCGGTTCCTGTGGACAATCCGATAAAGGAATCTGTTCCGGTAGATGCAGATGGAGCTACTATGATTTTACCGGAGAATCAGATTCCGGCAGATATGGAGGCACCAACGGAGGTGTTACCAGAGAATCAAGTAAGAGCAGAGACAGCAAGACTCAGCAGTGAGAATATGATTCAAATTGATGGTGCTGACCAAGGGTATATACCGAGAGGGGATACGATGGTTCTGAATGCGATGCAAATGACAGAAGATACAGAGCCACCAAAAGAAGTAAAACAGAGACAGATTCGTTTTATTCTTGAAAAACAGATTCTAATGACACATACAGATGAGGTAATTGATTTTTAAAGGGGGTATAGCATTGAGACAACGGAGAAGGATAGTTGCATTTTTAATTATAGCAGTGTTTTTATTACAATGTATTTTTTCGAATGTAGGCATGTCGGTATCGGCTACGGAGATTACACCGGGGATTTCAGGACCTATATCAACAGATCCAGGGGTGCCTGAACCGGGTGAACCGGTTGTTCCACAAACACCAGCATTACAATTATCGCCTGTTGGGCAGAATAATTATAATTATTCATCAGTTACAGGGCCGGTGGTGGAAGTGAAAATTGAAGGCGAGACGTTATGTGTAAGAACACCAAGTGGCGAAACAGATGAGAATGGTGAAATCATATATACATATATACCAGTGGATGAGAGTAATATATTAAGTGCCATCGAAGTTACTTGTACCAAAAGTGATGGTAGTCCTGTTGCGGTAGATATTATGAATCCTGGTTATAATGTTATCACTGGTATCTATACAGCTGGTATTCAGTTACCAGCGGATAGCACAGATGGTACTTATAGCATTACTGTGAGTGCGTATAATGCAACAGGATTGGTATCTGGTGCACCAGCGAGTGTGGAGGTATTGATTGATTCACAGGCACCGATTTTTAGTGAGGTTGTATTGGCCACAGGACATACAGTGGAAGGCTTAGGTTATCCTGTTTATAATGCACAGGCATTACCTACTGTTACATTTAAGGTGGCAGAGGATAATTTAGAAACATTGTTGGTTAATATTGTAGATGCTAATGATACGCCGGTTGCCACATTGGATTTGAATAATGGTGTGATTTTTGATGAAAGTCTCCAAACATATTCATTCACAATTCCTGAAGGAGAGCAATTAGGATTTGTTATTCAGGCGCTGGATACGGCGAATAATGATGATTTGTACCAATATGATGGTACAAAGGTTATTGTTGATTATACAGATGCTGTGATGAGTGATTTGGCGGTATCAGATGCCAATGTATTAGACAATATTTATTATATAACTGATAGCAGTAAAGTGTCTTTTTCTGTATCGGATGCGCATTATATGAAGAGTCGTATGTCTGTAGCACTTTATGATGCGAACAATGCGCTGGTATCGAATTTGGATTTGGGAACTTTTACTGAGACAGTGATGGGAAATACATATACCTATTCGAAGGATATCGATTTAGCGGATGAAGGTGCATATTATTACCAGGTGGTGTATAGTGACCTTTCCAGAATTGGTGCAACGGAGACATCTGTAAGCAGAAATAGTGGATTAGTGAAAAAAGATGCATCTTTACCAACATTATCCTTAGAGCCAAATGCGGAGAATAATGCGATTACCACAGAGAATGTTTCTGTAAAGATTGTTTTCAATGAGACAAACCCGGATTTTACTGGTATTCGTTGTAGTTTGTATGCCACAACTAATGCAAAGACTTTGGATGGAGCCTGCAAGTTGGTGGTAGGAGATAAAACCATCGAGTGTGCAGATGCCAAGGCATTAGATGATGCATTGAAAAATGTTTCCAGTTGGGTTCCAGATAAGACGGGTTATTATACTACTCTTGTTTTAGAAACTGAAGCAGATTACAGTTTTTCATTGTTGGCAACAGATGTGATGGGAAATGTTTCGAACCGCGTGAACTATTTCGTGACTTTGGATAAAACGGCTCCTAGTTTTTCAAGTGTAGATATCGATGCTACACAGGATAAGAACAAGACAGACTATACTCGTTTTTCTAACAAAAAGATTACCTTTTCATTTGAGTTTAAAGAGAAGGTGACTACAGTTACGCAGGTATCATGTGTGTATGTGGATAGTGACACAAATACTGCTTATACAGTACAGGCCAGTGATATTAAGCAGAGTAAGGATAAGGTAACTGGAACTGTAACCATCTCTAATACATTTAAGGGAAATGTGAAGTTAATTGCTAAGGATCAGGCTGGGCATGAGACTACCTACAGTATTAAAGGTGGTATGATTCTGGAAGGTAAGAAAAAACATATTGAATCTTCTGATGCAACGATTACTGTATTGGGAACCAAGAATGCAGAGGGATTTTATTCAGAAGATGTATATATGAATTTGAAGGCTAGTGATTCCTATTCCGGAATTAAGAAGATCGTGTATACCATCAATGATGATAAATTCTCAGAAGAGATTGAAGACAAAACATTGCAGTATACATGGAATAAGAATCGAGTAAAAATTGCTGCTGACAAATATGAAGGAAAAGATATCGCTGTGACATTGGAGATTGAGGACAACGCGGGAAATGTATCTACTGTGGAGGAAACAATTAAGTTAGATACAACAAAGCCTCAGATTTCGGTTTCCTATGATAACAATAACGCTTTAAATGGCACATATTATAATCAGAGCAGAACAGCGACAATTATTATTAAAGAGTACAATTTCAATAATGCAGATGTAGTGTTAACGGCAACAAGAGATGGAGAAGCATTAGAGTTAAAGCCAGATTTTAAGTTAGATAAAAAAGCTTATACGGAAGATGGCACTTTGTATAAGGACTACAAAATGACAGTTCCATTTATGGATGATGGCGATTATACATTTACATTGTCATATACTGATTTGGCAGGAAACAAGGCAAACTATAGTACAGTAAATGAGTTTATTGTTGATAAGACGTCTCCGGCAGTGGAATTGACCTTTAATTACAATGAACCGGCTGCAGGTGCTTATTTTAAAGATGGAAGAACCGGTACCATTACGGTAACAGAGCATAATTTTGATGCGGCATCTATGGCTATTGAGGTACATCGTACTTTGAATGGAGTAGCAAATTCTGCTCCGGCGCCTGCGAATTTTAGAAGTGCAGGAGATAAGCATGTGACATCTATCGCATTTTCTGAAGAGGGTGTTTATACTATTTCTGTTACTGGTAGAGATATGGCAGGCAATGAAGCCAATTCTATAGAAGAACAACAATTTACAATTGATGTTACTGCACCGGAAGTAGAAATTGAAGGTTTGGAAGCCGGTGTAAGTTACACTGGTAATGTGGCACCAGTTGTTACAGTAACTGATAATAATTATAATAGTGAAGGCGTTAATATTGACTTAACTGCGGGTAAGCAGAAGACAATAAAGGCCAAATACGAAAAGGCACCAGCTGTTAGAGGCGAAGTATTTAGATTTGCTACTTTCGATACGGATGAAGGAGCAGATGATATTTATGATTTAACAGTAACTGCACGCGACTTGGCTGGACATGAAACCGTTGAGAATGTTGGATTTAAAATTAACAGACATGGTTCTTATTACATTGTTCCTGAGCTTTCAAAGCAGATGATTGATAACTATTATATTAGTGGAGATACTGATTTTGAAATCTATGAGTATAATGTAGATGGTTTGCAAGAACATAGTGTATATTACAGTTTGAATGGAGATATTACACAGCTGGTAAAGGGTGTTGACTATACCGTTCAGGAAGAGATTGACCGAGACACAGAATGGTCAAAATATACATATAAGATTAATAGTGACGTGTTTGTTCAAGAAGGCGTTTATCTGCTTTCTATTTCTTCAAAGGATGAGTCTGGAAACGTAACGGATAACAAAGTAAAAGGTTTAGAGTTGGAATTTTGTGTAGACAAAACGGCTCCGTCCTGTGTTGTTACCGGTATTGAAAATGATTATGAGTTTGAGAAGGACGCAACCCGTCAGATAACAGTGGATGTTTTTGACAACATTGAGTTTGTGTATCTGGAAATGTTCATTGATAACAAGAGCGTAAAGAGAGCAGAGGCTGCCGACTTAGATGGAGGTAAGTTGACTTATACTATTCCTCAAGATGGTGGCAATCATGTCTTACAAATTTTCTGTTATGATGCGGCAGGCAATCAGAGTAGTAGCACATTCACATATCATGTGGATGGTGGAATTGGTAGTCAGCAGGCGAAGATGATAGTGGGTATTGTTTTTGCAGTGGCTACGATGTCTATTTTCATTTTGTTTATCATAACAAAAAGAAAAAAGCGTGAACAATAAATGATGGGAGAAGGGGCTGTCTCAGATAGCCCCTTTCATACTCTAAAAAATAGTAATGGAGATGCATGATGGATAGACCGATATACGATACTGTATTGCAATATAGTAGAAGTGAAGATACTCCGTGGCATATGCCGGGGCACAAAAGAAAATTGCAAAATGTGATAGACAATCCATATGCAGTGGATGTGACCGAGATACCGGGGATGGACGAGTATCACAGTCCTGAAGGTATTATATTAGAGGCACAGAGAAATGCAGCAAATCATTATAAAACCAAGGATAGTTGGTTTTTAGTGAATGGAAGCACTGTTGGTATATTAGCATCTATTTCTGCTGTGTGTGGTTCGGGCGAACAAATATTGGTGGCAAGGAATTGCCATAAGTCTGTTTATCATGCAATAGAACTTTTGCAACTACAGGCTCATTACGTGGAACCGGAGTGGTTGCCGAAATGGGATGTGTATGGTGGTGTTTCCTCAGAGAAAGTACGGTTGTTGTTGAAGGAGAATCCAGGCATCAAGGCAGTGGTGATTACATCGCCTACCTATGAAGGTGTTGTATCAGATGTGGAGACATTGGCACAAGTTATTCACGAAGCGGGTGCGGTTTTGATTGTGGATGAAGCTCATGGTGCACATTTTCCATTTATTAGTGAGATGCCTGCTAGTGCAGTGGAACTTGGTGCGGATTTAGTAATTCAAAGTTTGCATAAGACATTGCCGGCATTAACGCAAACTGCTATTTTACATAGAGCAACAGAGGCAGTGGATAGGGAGAAGGTCTTTCACTATGTTTCCTTATATCAAAGCACCTCGCCTTCTTATGTTTTGCTTGCCAGCATAGATTATGCAATTGATTATATGATAAAGGAAGAAGCAAAGAAAGAATTGTATGTGGCTCAGTTAGATTGGATACGTGAGCAGTTAAGTCAATGTTCTAAACTTCGGTTGCTTTCTTGGAATGATTTAGCAGGTACTTGCGCAAGGGAATATGATAATGGTAAACTAATGCTATCTGCGAAAGGTTGTGACATGTCAGGGGCGGAGATGGCTGCATTTCTGGCAAAACGCGGGCATGTGGCAGAGATGTATGGTAGCACCTACGTGTTATTGATGACTTCTGTGATGGATGAGAAGTCCGATTATCAGCGCTTGGTGGCAGACATACAAGAATTAGATGGGACTATAAAGAAATGTCAGAAAAGAGACGATATTTTAATAAGAGATTTTTTACCTTTGATTCGATGTTCCATACATGATGCAATCAATGCACCGAAAGAATATCGCGAACTTAAAAGTTGTCTTGGTAAGGTTTCGGGTAGTTATGTGTATGCATATCCACCGGGAAGTCCGATAGTGGTGCCTGGAGAGCAGATTACGGAATTAGTATTGGCTGAAATTACATTTGGATTGGAACAGGATTTGAATATGAAAGGCTTGTTGATTGCTCCGGAGGGAGCAGTTCAACTATTAGTTTTACAAGAGAGATAGGGATATAGCATGGATAAGATTTTGATTACTATGGAAGGTCCGGATGGTGCCGGTAAGTCCACACAAATTGCATTGTTAAAGGAATATTTTGAGAAGCAGGGAAAGTCAGTGTTAGTGACAAGAGACCCTGGTGGAAACAAAATTAGCGAAGCGGTTAGAGGTGTCATTTTGAATAAGGAATACACAGAGATGGCTCCAGTAACAGAACTTTTACTATATGCTTCAGCCAGAGCGCAGTTGGTGGCGGAAGTGATTAAACCGGCATTGGATGCAGGAACTGTAGTGATATGTGACCGATTCGTAGATTCCAATGCAGTATATCAGGGTATTGCAAGAGGCCTTGGCATTGACACCGTGTATGCGGTGAACCAATATGCGTTACAAGGCGTTGAGGTGTTGCTGACAATACATTTGGATTTGTCAGCAGAGGAAGGCATTAAGAGAAAGAAGAATCAAGCAGAACTTGACCGTATGGAGATGGAGGATATATCTTTCCATCAGCAGGTGGTGGAAGGATACCGCACGTTAGCGGCGCAGAATCCACAGCGAATTGTGACGATAGATGCGACTTTGCCAGCGGAAGAGATTCATGCTAAAATATTAGGAGCAGTTAGTGCAAAGCTCCAAGCGTAGGAACGATAATTGATGAGTTAGGAGAATGCTTATGGATATTCGTATTAATCAGGCACAGCCAATTGCACAGGTAGATAATGCAGGGCCAGCAAACAAGCCGTCAGATGGTAGCTTTAAGTTTACTTTGGTCAGCAATATCGAAGAAGGGCAATTGCAGGAAAAATTGAATACGCTTATGAAGGAAATTGATGAGCAGGGAAAACGAATTTCTGAGCATATGGATATTCGCGATATGAAAAAGTATCGCACCAAGGTTAAGGAGTTTTTGAATGAGGTAGTCAGTCGTTCCCATGAGTTTTCCAGAGAGAATTTCTTAGACAGACGAGGACGTCACCGCGTGTATGGCATTATTAAGCAAGTGGATGATAATTTGGATCAGTTGGCGTCAGAATTGATTGCGGACGAGAAGGATCATTTGGCTATTTTAAACCGAATTGATGATATTAGAGGTTTATTACTGGATATTACCACTTGAAAATGGTACAATAGGTTGTTGTAATTGATAAATGGAAGAAGGTGTTTCGTATGGCGAATTTTGCAGATATTGTTGGACATGAAGATATCCTTCAGCATTTTAAAATGAGTATAGAAAAGGGCAAGATTTCTCATGCCTATATTTTGAATGGCGAAAAGGGAACCGGAAAGAAGTTGGTTACACGAGTTGTAGCAAAGACTCTACAGTGTGAGACAGGAAAAGAAGATGCGTGTGATACCTGTCATTCTTGTGTTCAGGCTGAGGCGGGAAGCCAGCCGGATATAATTTGGGTGCGCCATGAAAAATCCGGTGTCATTTCCGTAGATGAGATTCGCGACCAGGTGAATCAGGATATTATTGTGAAGCCATATAGTAGCAAGTATAAGATATATATTATTCCGGATGCGCAGTTATTGAATCCACAAGCGCAAAATGCGTTGTTGAAGACGATTGAGGAACCACCGGAGTATGCAATTTTGTTCTTGCTCACTTCTAATATTGATAAGATGTTACCGACTATCATTTCTCGGTGCGTGGTTTTAAATATGAAGCCTGTACGAGAAGTAGATATGATTCGATATATGACGACACAGCTTAATGTATCTGAGGATACGGCATATTTCTGTGAGCGTTTTGCATTTGGTAATCTTGGAAAGGCTGTACGTTTGGCAACCTCCGAGAATTACCAGGAGATTAAGGACACTACGATTCGCTTATTGCGTCAAATCTATGAAATGGATATGGAAGAGATTTTGGCAACAACAAAGCGATTGGCAGATTTTAAATTGGACATGCAGGATTTGATGGATATCATGCAGATGTGGTATCGGGATGTGCTCATGTTCAAGATTACCAATTCCCCAAGTCAGTTGGTATTTAAGGATGAATATGCTGCAATGAAAAAGCAGTCAGCGAGAATATCCTATGAGGGAATTGATAATGTGATTAAGGCATTAGACAAGATGAAGATTCGTTTAGAGGCAAATGTGAATTTTGAGGTTGCCATGGAGCTTCTCTTGTTGACAATAAAGGAGAATTATAATGGTTGAAGCAGTTGGAGTACGTTTTCGTGAGAATGGAAGAATCTATTTTTTCCATCCACAGGGCATAGATGTAGAGGTTGGCGATAATGTAATCGTTGAGACCGCGCGTGGCGTAGAATTTGGTCGAGTTGTTGTGGGTAAGCGTGAGTTGACAGATCCGAAGTTTGCCAATTCTATCAAGCCTATTATGCGTAAGGCTACAGAGGCTGACGAGAAGCGTCACGAAGAGAATAAGGCAAAGAGTAAAGAGGCATTTGGTATCTGCATAGAAAAGATTAAAAAGCGCGATTTAAAGATGAAACTTATCGAAGCAGAATATACATTTGATAATAATAAGGTGTTATTCTATTTTACTGCAGATGGAAGAATTGACTTTAGAGATTTGGTTAAGGATTTGGCAGCGGTATTTAAGACAAGAATCGAACTTCGACAGATTGGTGTCAGAGATGAGACAAAGATTGTTGGTGGTATCGGTATTTGCGGTAGAGAGCTTTGCTGTAACAAACACTTAAATGATTTCGTTCCTGTTTCCATTAAGATGGCAAAGGAACAGAATTTGTCTTTAAATCCTACAAAGATTTCAGGCGTGTGTGGCAGATTGATGTGCTGTTTGAAGCATGAGCAGGACACATATGAATATCTGAATGAAAAGTTGCCAAATGTTGGTGACAGAGTAAAGACTGTTGACGGTTTAAAGGGTGAAGTCTCATCTGTATCTGTGCTTCGTCAGAAGGTGAAGGTAATTGTAACAGATGACAAGGGCGATAAGGAAATCAGAGAGTATCCTGTAGACGAATTACAGTTTAAGGCAAGAAAGCGTCATGGTGGTAAGAATCGTGATGATGTGGATGACAAGGAATTAAAGATGCTTGAGGCTCTTGAGCGTCAGGAAGGAAAGTCAAAGTTAGATGACGAATAATTTGTTACCGGATGAGCGCATTGATGATTTGCAGTGTCAGGGATATCGCATCATTCAGAATACCAAAGGCTTTTGTTTTGGTATGGATGCGGTGTTGTTGTCAGATTTTGCAAAGCAGCATATTAAGAAAGATGCCAACGTTCTAGATATGGGAACAGGTACAGGTATCATTCCTATTTTGTTGGCGGCAAAAACTGAGGCAAAGCACATAACCGGATTGGATATCCAACCTCAGTGTGTAGACATGGCAACTAGAAGTGTGCTGATGAATGAGCTTGACAATCGTATAACCATTGTGGAAGGTGACATAAAGGTGGCAGGAAATTTATTTCCTGCTGCTTCTTTTCATGCCATTACCAGCAATCCACCATACATGACCCAGTCTCATGGATTGGAGAATCCTTATGCGCCGAAAAACATTTCCAGACATGAGATTCTCTGTAATTTGGAGGATGTGGTGAAAAATGCAGCCAGACTGTTAGTACCAGGCGGAAGTTTTTTTATGGTACATAAGCCATTTCGGTTGGCGGAAATATTTTCTGTGTTGATGGCATATAAATTGGAGCCTAAGCGCATGCGGTTAGTACATCCATTTGTGGATAAAGAACCGAATATGGTGCTCATCGAAGCAGTGCGTGGCGGCAAGTCCAGAATAACCATTGAGCCACCTCTCGTTGTATATGAACGGGGAGAGCAATTAAAACGATATGATGGTGAAATGATTAACCAGGAAAGCAAATATACGAAAGAGATTTATGATATATATGGCATGGAGCAGGGCGAGTAACTAGTGCCGTGCTTCTGGAAGAAAGGAGCCTTTATGGCAGGAACATTATATTTGTGTGCTACACCTATCGGCAATTTGGAGGATATGACCTTTCGTGCGGTGCGTGTGTTGAAAGAGGTGGACTTGATAGCGGCAGAGGATACGAGAAACAGTATCAAATTACTGAATCATTTTGAGATTCAGACGCCGATGACAAGCTACCATGAATTTAATAAGTACGACAAGGCAAAGGTTTTGGTTGCAAAACTTTTGGAAGGTCAGAATATTGCATTGATTACAGATGCTGGAACACCAGGTATATCTGACCCGGGAGAAGAATTGGTGAAGCAGTGCCATGAAGCCGGTGTCACAGTGACAACCGTTCCAGGAGCCTGTGCATTTGTAAATGCATTGATTATCTCAGGACTTCCTACAAGGCGTGTTGCCTTTGAGGCATTTTTGCCAAGTGATAAAAAGGAACGACAGGAAATACTGTCAGAGATGGTGACAGAAACCAGAACCATTGTGGTTTATGAGGCACCTCACAGACTGTTGAAAACCTTGCAATTGTTGCTTGATAATCTTGGGGACAGACGATTGACTGTGTGCAGAGAACTTACGAAAAAGCACGAGACAGTATTCACAACCACAATTGCAGAGGCAATATCCTATTACGGCGAAAATGAGCCTAAGGGTGAATGTGTATTGGTAATCGAAGGCAAAAATCCACAGGAACTAAAAGAGGAAGCTGTGAAGAAATGGGAAGAGATGACTGTGCAGGAGCATATGGAAATCTATCTTTCTCAAGGCATGGATAAAAAGCAGGCAATGAAACAGGTAGCGTCGGATAGAGGGGTTTCTAAGAGAGACGTCTATCAAGAGTTAATATAGTTATTTGTATATATATATAATTGATATGTTATAGCTATTTATAAAACAAAGTACACTGTATTGTACAAGATACCTATTTCATCACCACAATACAGTCCATCTTTGTTTTGTAAAAAATCTCTAACATAACATTCATATAGATATATACAAATTCTATATTATCGTTTGTTAGACCGTCTCCATATCTTGCGCTCCTCCGCCTCTTTGATGAGAGCATCTCTAAAATCCGGATGTGCAATGGAGATGATGTCTTCTGCACGTTCCCAGGTGGAACGACCTTCTAAATTGATAATTCCATATTCAGTGACAAGGAAATATACCTGGCTTCGTGGCGAGGTTATGATGTCACCATTAAATTGTGGGCGAATGCGTGATTGCAGTTCGCCATTTTTGTTTTTGTAGGTTGAGCTTAGGCAGATAAATGCCTTACCGCCTTTGGAAGCAGAAGCACCAATCAGGAAATCCAATTGCCCGCCGGTACCACTAATCTGTCGGGAACCGGAGCTTTCTGCGGCGACCTGACCATAGAGGTCTACAGCCACGCAGCTGTTGATGGAAACCATATTGTCAATCTGGGCGATGACACTTGGACGATTTACATATTCCAGAGGATACGCAGCCACGCCAGGGTTGTCCTCCAACCAATCATAAAGAGCAGGAGAGCCGATGGCACAGCCAAAGACGCCCTTTCCTCTATCAATACTCTTTCGCTTGTTAGTGAGCTTGCCGGAAAGGTATAAGCTTAAAAATGCATCAGAGCAAAGCTCAGTGTGCATACCCAAATCCTTTAAATCCGATTCTGCAATCAATTCACCCAGAGCGTTAGGAATACTGCCAATACCCAACTGCAAAGTGGAACCATCCACCAGATACGGTACGATGTGTTCAGAAATTTTGCGGTCTGTTGCGGTTGGTTCAATATGTTTGCTGTAGGTAAATGGGGCATGATAGCCTTCAACAATATAGTCTACCTCAGAAATATGAATGCACTCGTCATAGCCTCCGTGTACCTTAGGCATATTTTCATTTACCTCAACGATGACAATGTCTGCCATACGGGCGATAGGTGCAGCGACGCCTGTGTTAACAGAGAAGTTGAAATAGCCATGTCTGTCCATTGGTGAAACGCTAACCATAACTACATTTACATTTAAAAAGAATTCATAGTAGGCGGCATTGTTGTGAAATACCATTGGGATGTAGTAGCAAAGTCCTTTGTCACATAATTTGCGCTCATAAGCAGAACAATGCCAGCTGTGATATACAAAATGTTCCTGACTTTCGTCACATTCTGCAACAGCAATAGGACCGTCGATAAGATTGCCACGAATCTTGACATCGAGAAGCTCATCACGACGATTTGCCAGCGCTTGGTCTAACAATACCGGTTTACCAAGAGAACTTGTGTAGTCAATCCAGTCACCGTTTTTTACGACGCGAACAGCTTCCTCTGGTGTACGTAGCTTAGATTTATATTGTTGCATGAAATCATTTAACATAAACATACCCCTTCCCCAATAAAATATGAAAATACCTAAGTCTCATTGTACCACAGTTGCAGGGAATTGTGGGCGACAATAGGGAAATGGAAGAAAGAATCATGATAAATGAGAGAAAATGACAGAATTTGGAAGATAATGCTTGACAATGAAAATATTTGTGTTAATATTAAGTCATAATCAATCAAAATCTTTCATAATCAATCAGAAAGAGGAGGGTATTATATGCTAACAGAGGATCGACATTCAACGATATTAGAGACAGTTAACAATAACGGAAGTGCTACTCTAGCAGAATTGTGCACACTGCTTGATGCTTCCGAATCCACCATAAGACGTGACTTGGCATATCTTGATGAAAAGGGAATGCTGGTAAAGGTTAGAGGTGGTGCCATGTCAGCACAGGCTACTGATAATTTCACTGCTTTAGAGAGAGATGTAGCTGAGAAGGCATTGTTGTTCAATGATGAGAAAACCGCTATAGCAAAATATGCTGCTTCTTTGATTGAAGATGGAGATTTTGTATTTTTGGATGCAGGAACGACTACTGAGAAGATGATAGAGTTTATACCAGAGAAAAATGTATCCTTTGTTACCAACGCATTTGTGCATGCTATGAAACTTGCCAAGAGAGGTTTTAGAGTATTTGTGCCGGCTGGAGAGATAAAGGTTACCACAGAGGCTATTGTAGGAGCAGATTGTATCAAATCTATATCGGATTATAACTTCACAAAGAGCTTTATAGGAGTCAATGGAATATCGCTTTCGGTCGGACTTACGACTCCTGAAAAGGCTGAGGCAGAAGTAAAGAGAGCAGTAATAGCCAATACTAGAAAGCCATACTTCTTAGCAGATCATTCCAAATTCGACAAGATAACAGCAGTGAATATTGCACCCCTTACAGAAGGTAAGATAATAACTGATAGGGTAGAAAACAAAAAGTATGTAACCGAGGCATCGGTTAAGGAGGTTATGGGATGATATACACAGTTACATTTAATCCGGCAGTGGACTACGTTGTTCACTCGGGAGAGATGGAATTAGGTAGTGTCAATCGTAGCAACGGTGAAGAAATCTATTTTGGCGGAAAAGGAATCAATGTTTCTTTCGTACTCAAAGAACTTGGATTGACCTCAAAGGCATTGGGCTTTATTGCAGGCTTTACTGGAGATGCCATAAAGAAGGGTGTTGAGGAAAAAGGCATTGAATCTGATTTTGTTCAGCTTGAAAGCGGTTTCTCCCGTATCAATGTTAAGATTAAATCTGCTGAAGAGACAGAGTTGAATGGTCAAGGACCATTTATCAGTGAAAAAGCGATTGCGGAACTTTTTGCTAAGCTGGAAAAGATTCAGGATGGTGACACGATTGTGTTAGCAGGAAGTATACCAAATACACTTCCATCAGATATATATGAGCAAATTTTACAAAGACTTTCTGAGAAGAAAATCAAGGCTGTTGTTGATGCAACAGGACAGCTTCTTATGAAAGTACTTCCATATAAGCCATTTTTGATAAAACCCAATAATCATGAGCTTGGTGAAATGTTTGGCGTAAAGCTTACAACGATGGAAGAGATTGAGAAATATGCAAGAAAACTTCAAGAACTTGGAGCAAGAAATGTACTTATCTCCATGGCTGGAGACGGAGCACTTCTGATTGATGAAACAGGAAAGGCTCATAGATGTGGAGTTTGCAAAGGAAAGGTTAAAAATTCTGTTGGTGCCGGAGACTCTATGGTGGCAGGTTTCATAGCAGGTATGGAACATGGCGATTATGGATATGCGTTGAAGCTTGGAACTGCAACAGGTGGCGCGACAGCATTTTCAGATGGATTAGCAACAAAAGCAGAAGTAGACAGATTGCTAATTGAATTACTATAAAACTTAAGATTGTCTTGAGTGGGACAATTCAAACATAAAAAATAACAAAGAGGAGGATTTTAAGTATGCGTATTGTTGATTTACTTAAGAAAGAAAGCATAGCACTTGGTCAGGCACCAAGTAGCAAACAGGAAGCAATCGACATGTTAGTTGAGCTTCAGGCAAAGAGCGGAAACATTAGTGATGTGGAAGCTTATAAGAAGGGAATTTTGGCACGTGAGGAGCAGGGTTCTACAGCAGTTGGTGAAGGAATCGCGATTCCACATGCTAAAAGTGAGGCAGTTAAGGCTCCATCCTTAGCGGCAATCACAGTTCCAGGTGGCGTAGATTATGAGGCACTTGATGGTGAGCCATCTAACCTTTTATTCATGATTGCAGCTCCAAATGATGGAGATGTGCATTTGGAAGTATTGTCAAGACTTATGACAATTCTTATGGATGAGGACTTTAGAGGCGAGCTTCTTGGAGCAAAGGATGTAACAGAGTTTTTGTCAATTATTGATAAAACAGAGACAGCTAAGTTCCCAGAGGAAGCAACTGTGGCAGCATCGGAGTCAAGCGCAGAATACAGAGTGCTTGCAGTAACCGCTTGTCCAACAGGTATTGCTCATACTTATATGGCAGCAGAAGCATTAGAAAAAGCAGGCAAGAAGCTTGGTATAACAGTTAAGGTTGAGACCAACGGTTCTGGCGGTGTTAAGAACAAGCTTACAGCAAAGGAAATCGAAGAGTGTGATGGAATTATTGTAGCAGCTGATAAGTCAGTTGAGATGTCACGTTTCGATGGTAAGAAGGTTATTACAACAAAGGTATCCGATGGAATCAAGATTCCGGAAGAGTTAATTAACAAAGTGGTATCTGGTGATGCACCAGTTTATAAGCATCAGGGTGCTAAGGCAGAGGAATCAGGTGCAGAAGGTGAGTCCTTTGGTAGAAAGATTTACAAGCATTTGATGAATGGTGTATCTAATATGTTACCATTCGTAGTAGCTGGTGGTATCTTCATCGCATTGGCTTTCTTGATTGATACAATTGCGGGTGCCCCACAGGATGGAAGTTTTGGTACTCACACAGCACTGGCTGCATTTTTCAAGACAGTTGGTGGAAATGCATTTAACTTTATGGTTCCTATTCTTGCAGCATTTATTGGTAAGAGTATTGCTGACAGACCAGGTTTCTTAGTAGGTCTTGTAGGTGGATATATGGCAACCTTAGGTTCTACATTTGCCAGCATCGGTGGCGATGTTCCTTCAGGTTTCCTGGGTGCATTGTTTGCAGGTTTCGTAGGTGGTTACCTTATGCTTGGTGTAGAAAGACTTTGCGATAAGATGCCAGATGCATTAAATGGTATTAAACCTGTTCTTATCTATCCTCTTGTAGGACTTGGAATGATAGCAGTCGTTATGTGTGCAATTAATCCATTTATGGGTATGCTTAATACAGGTCTTTCAAACTTCCTTACTGACATGGGAGGGGAAAGCAAGATTATCCTTGGATGTATCCTTGGTGGTATGATGTCAATTGATATGGGTGGTCCTTTCAACAAGGCTGCATATGTATTCGGTACAGCAGCAATTACATCTGGTAACTATGATGTAATGGCAGCAGTTATGATTGGTGGTATGGTACCTCCTATCGCAATCGCATTAGCAACAACATTCTTCAAGAATAAGTTTACTGAAGAAGAGAGAAAGAGTGGCCCTGTAAACTACATTATGGGTCTTAGCTTCATCACAGAGGGTGCGATTCCTTATGCGGCAGCTGATCCATTAAGAGTCATTCCTTCATGTATGATTGGTGCAGCTGTAGCAGGTGGTCTTTCAATGGCATTTAACTGTACACTCATGGCTCCACACGGTGGTATCTTCGTATTCGCTGTAGTAGGCAATTGGCCAATGTATCTTCTTGCACTTGCAATTGGTTCATTAGTTGGTATGCTCTTACTTGGAGTTCTTAAGAAAAAAGTTCAGGCTTAAATCATAATATAATGGGAAGTATATAATGGAGGGAAATTATGGTAACAAAAACTGTAGAAGTAATTAACGCACAGGGAATGCATATGCGCCCAGCAGGTATTCTTGCAAAGGCTGCAGCAGCTTATAAAGAGTGTAATATCACAATGAATGTAAACGACAAGCAGGTAAATGCGAAAGCACTTATGCAGATTATGTCAGCTTGTATCAAATGTGGTAATACTGTAGAAATCGTTTGCGAGGGTACAGATGAGCAGGCTGCATTGGATGAGATAGCAGGCTTATTTGAAAGTGGTTTTGGTGAGTAATTATCATTGCTACCTTAAAGCATTAGGAGGCATATTATGGAAAAATACGTCGGAAAGGGAGTCTATGGTGCCATAGCTATAGGCAAGATTTCAGTATTTAAAAGAAAAGAAGTATCTGTAAAGCGTACTCGCGTGGAAGACACAAATCATGAGAAACAACGTGTAGAAACTGCGAAGGCGCTTGCTACAAGTCAGCTTCAGGAAATCTATGACAAGGCATTGAAAGAAGTTGGAGAGGCAAATGCACAGATATTTGAAATTCACATGATGATGTTGGAGGATATAGATTACAATGATTCTATCCAAAACATTATTGATACTCAGTCAGTGAATGCAGAATATGCTGTTGCTGTTACTGCAGATAATTTTGCAGAAATGTTTGGTGCGATGGATGATGCTTATATGAAAGAAAGAGCAGCAGACATTAAGGATATTTCCAATCGTCTTATTAGAAATCTGCAATCCGAAGGTGAGGACACTTCTTCCAGTGATGACAAGGTAATTATATGTTCGGATGATTTGGCTCCTAGTGAGACAGTATTGTTGGACAAAGACAAGGTGCTTGCATTTGTGACAGCATACGGCTCCTCAAATTCTCACACGGCAATTCTTGCCAGAAATATGAATATCCCTGCCATAATAGGTGTGGGAGAAGAATTTCTGAAGTCCATCACGGACGGTGAATCTGCTATCGTGGATGGATTTACAGGTGAGGTAATTGTAAATCCGGATGAAGAGGTAACGAATCAGTTCCTGCTAAAAAAACAGCAGGATGAGGAGAAGAAAAAACTGCTTCAGAATTTAAAGGGAAAAGAAAACATGACTATAGATGGTAAGAAAATCAATATCTATGCCAATATAGGAAGCGTTGAAAATATCGGTGCAGTTCTATTGAATGATGCAGGCGGAATCGGATTGTTCAGAAGTGAATTTTTATATCTGGAAAGTCAGGATTATCCTACAGAGGAGCAACAATTTGTTGCTTACAAGAAGGTTCTTGAGAGTATGGCTGGTAAAAAGGTAATTATTCGTACTCTGGATATAGGTGCAGACAAGCAGGTTGATTATTTTGGCCTCAAGAAAGAGGAAAATCCTGCATTAGGATATAGGGCAATTCGAATTTGTCTGACTAGACCAGACATTTTCAAGACTCAGCTTAGAGCTTTATATAGAGCATCTGTGTATGGTAAGTTAGGAATCATGTTCCCTATGATTACAAGTGTGAGTGAACTGGAAAAGATACTTGCAATCTGTGAAGAAGTAAAGGCAGAGCTTGTTGCAGAGGGAATTGAGATTTCTGATGCTATAGAATTGGGTATTATGATTGAGACCCCTGCAGCTGCCATCATCAGCGATTTGTTGGCACCAATGGTAGATTTCTTCAGCGTAGGAACAAATGACTTGACGCAGTACACCCTTGCCTGTGACAGACAGAATCCGGAACTGGAAGATTTTATAGATACTCACCATGAGGCGATTCTTAGACTTATCAAGATGGCGGCAGACAATGCTCATAACCATGGTGCATGGATTGGTATATGTGGAGAGCTTGCAGCGGACACTACTCTTACAGAAACATTTATGCGAATGGGTATAGATGAGTTATCCGTTTCTCCAGGGTTTGTATTAAAGGTTAGAGAAACTGTACGCAATTTAGATTTATCAAAATAATAAGTACTGGCTTAGGCAGGACATGAAATCGTCCTGTTTAAGCCGTTTTTTTGTGCTTTTTGGGATAAGAAACGCATTTCATAAAAAAATTATCGAAAAACATTAAAAAGTGCTTGACAAACATTAATATGGTGTTATAATGGGTTTATCGATAAGCATTAAATGTTTAATGTTTGTTGTGTTTTCGCGAAAAAAGATACTTAAAAAATGATTGGCAGATAGCCAGAGATTATTTATGAAATGTGGAGGATTTAATTATGAAACAGGAAGCGATTCAAAAAATTAACAAGTTAGGTAAAGCAGGACAGATTATTGCGAACATTTGTAAAGCGTTAGTGATGGTGGGTATTGTATGTTTGATTATTGGTGCTATTGCGATAGCAGTGTTACCGAAGGATTTAATGGCTGTAACGGTGAATAGTGATGTGATAATGCATATGAACACCGAATCATTAGGTGTGCTGATGAAAGAGGAAGATCAAGATGAGATTGTGAAGTCTTTGGAAGAAGAATTTTCGAAAAAGAACGATGTGAAAGTCAATGGTGCAGATGCAACCTTGGAAAAGGTAGAGGTTACGGATAAGAACATTGATTTATACATGACAACAGGCGATATGAAATATTCCGGTATGAGAAATATGGCAATTATGCTTGGTGCAATGGCATTATTTTTAACATCATTATATGTAACATTTGTATTCATTGGAAAATTAAGTAAGGAATTTCATGAATGCGAGACACCATTTACAGAGAGTATTATTAAGAAGATGCATCACTTGGCAATCTCATTGATTCCTACCTGCATTCTTGGTGGTATTGCACAGGGTATGGCAGAAGGTTTCATGACAGGTGATTTTACCTTTAATATTGACTTAGGTGTAGTACTTGCAGTGTTGGTTGTGTTAGTATTGACAAACGTTTTCAAGTACGGTGCTATGCTTCAGCAGGAATCAGATGAGACATTATAGGATAGGAGAAGGCGTATGGGAAAAATTGTATTAAGATTAGATAGAGTGATGGCAGACCGAAAGATGAGTCTGAATGAGCTGTCAGAACAGGTGGGCGTAACCAATGTGAATTTATCGAAGATAAAAACAGGAAAGGTAAGTGCTATTCGATTTTCCACCTTGGAGGCAATCTGCGAGGCACTGAATTGCCAGCCGGGGGATATATTGGAGTATGAGCGAGAGTAATCGTAGATATGTTTGCATGCGTGAAAAACGTGTGATATTATAAATTATAACCAACATTAAAAAGTTCTCTTGCTTCTAATTCTATGCGACAAACAAAGAGTTGTTATAGAAGAAGGGGGCAAATAATGAACAACGAAAAAATGAAAGCAGGACAGGTGGTTGACGCACTGAGACCAATTGACGATGTGTTTTGGCACAAACTGGCAGAGAGTAGTGAATTTTGCAAGGAAGTGCTTCAGATTATTTTGCAAAAGAAAGACTTGACAATTGTGTCATCCATACCACAAAAATCGTTAAGAAACATTAAAGGACGTTCCGTTATTTTGGATGTTATGTGCAAAGACGAGAAAGGGAAGTTTTATAATATTGAGGTGCAAAAAGAGGATAACGATGATCATCAAAGAAGAGTGAGATATAATGCATCTAATATGGATACCTACATTGCAGAAAAAGGTATTAAGTTTGACAAGCTTCCAGATATATATGTTATATTTCTTTCAATATTTGATTTGTTTCAAAAAGGAAAGACTATCTATCATGTAGACAGAGTGTTGCGAGAGACTGGCGAAGTATTAGATAACGGATATCACGAGGTGTACGTAAATGCTTCAGTGGATGATAAAACGGATATAGCAGCATTGATGAAAGTGCTGTCTAGCAGTGCGGTGCTAAAGGACGATAGGTTTCAGACAGTGTGCCGAGAGATTATGAATCTAAAAGAAGGAAAGGGGCGAGTTGAGATGTGCAAAATTGTAGAAGACTATAAAGCAGAGGGGCAGGCAGAAGGTGAAACTAAAGGAAAAATTATAGCTTATACAGAATGTGGCTTATCTGTGGAAGAAATTTCAGAAAAGTTGTCGCTTTCAATCGAAGAGGTAAAGGTAATATTAGATAGTGTTTAAGAGCAAAACTTAAAATAGAATATCCACTTATCTAAAAAAGCACTTCTAGTATAAGGAGTCTCTGTGTGCGTCAGTGCTTAGCTTGCGTAGTGTGCAAGCTTATGCACTGCTACGCACACAGGAAAGTGCGAACGTCTCCTTATACAGAAGTGCTTTTTTTCACATCATATATGAAAGCACCACACAGGTTGCCATTCCTGCCACCATGGAAAAAAGTGCCCCCGGTATTGTCCAGCGGGTTTTCGTAACTTTGACAGACATGTAGTAAATGCTTAGGGTATAAAATAAGGTTTCAGTACAACTCATCATGAGGGAAATCATGATGCCGATAAGAGAGTCTGTGCCATATTCCCGGAATAAGTCCAGAACAAGAGAATTAGCGGCAGAGGCAGAAAATAGTCGAACCAAGATAACCGGTAATACTGGTGCCGGAATATGTAGATAGTTTCCGATAGGAGAGAGCAGGTTTGCCACAAAATCCAGACAACCGGAATAACGGATGGCTCCCACAGCTGCCATCAAGCCGATTAGGGTAGGGGCAATGTCAACAACAACGGAAAACCCCTCCTTTGCACCTTTGATAAAGGCATCATAGATAGATACCTTTTGCATGAGCCCATATAGAATAATATAGAACACCACCAGGGGGATGATGAAATCTGAGAGAAAGAGAATCATTTTCATTTAGAGCCGCCTCCCTTGTGGTGTTTTTTTCTCATAAGTACACCAAATAAAATGGCGGCAATGGTGTTTACAGTGGTAGCAATTAGAGCGGGTGCCACGATGGCAGTGGCATTAACACTTCCATACTCGCTTCGATAGGCAATCATATTCATGGGGATGAGCTGGAGGGAAGAAATGTTGATGACCAGGAACATGCACATGTCATGGCTGGCGACTTCTGCGCCCTCTTTTTTTAGACGCTGCAGACCTTGCATGGCACGAAGTCCGCTAGGGGTGGCAGCCCAACCAAGTCCCAGCATATTAGCAATCATGTTGGTGGCTATGTGGTCCTGGGTAGTATCTCCGTCGGGCACACTGGGAAACAGATAACGGAGTATCGGTTTGATGCCTTTAGTTAGTCTTTCAATGAGACCGGCTTGGGTGGCGATTTCCATGATGCCGTTCCAAAATCCCATGACGCCAAGCATGACAATGCAAAGCTGAATGGCTTCCTTGGAGGCAGAAAGCATTCCATTTCCAACATCTCCTAAGGTGCCGGAAAAAGCACCAAACATAATACCAATCAAAAGCATAATTCCCCACAGAAAATTAAGCATAATAATACCTCAAACATACTCATCATAATATATGATGGGATAGGTTGTACCTATGTATGTAGAGTGTTATAATGTAAGAACATATTAGTATTTTGTAAGGAGGGATAGGATGAGATTACGGCAATGTTTGTTATTTATGGTGGTAATTTGCGTTTTCATGGCATGGTGTCCGGCGGTTATGGCTGAAGAAGAGGAAGACCAGAAAGAAGTGGTAACGGAAGCGGAATATAGCTTCAATAAAGAAACCGGGTGTCTGACCTTTTATGGTTCTGGGGTAGTGGGAAATTATGAGAATCAGTATGAATATGAAGGCGGTTTTGCTTATCCCTATACTGGTTCGTGGAGAGGATATATTCCTTTATCCAAGATAAAGAAAGTAATTATCAAAGATAGTGTTACAGGTATCTTGCCTGGAGGCTTATCTTATTTGCCAAATCTGAAAACTTTAGTCGTGGGAGATGGTGTCACGGATATCGGTTTTGGGGCAGTGGCTTATTGTCCTAATTTGCAAAAGGTTGTGATAGGAGATGGCGTGGTGTCTATTGGCGTATCGGCATTTGCAGATTGTAAAAGACTGAAAACCATTTCACTGGGAGCATCGGTTAAAGATTTGGGCGACAGATTTTTAGGGGAAGCACCTAAGTTGCAAAAAATTGATATTCATGAGCATAATCAGAATTTGAAAATGATAAAGGGCAGTCTGTATAGTGCAGATGGCAAAAACTTGTATATTGCGTTGCGGAAGGATACCGTAGCCAGTATTAAAAAGGGCACAGAAATTGTACATCAATTAGCATTTTACGGTACAGATATTACCGCTATTGTAATTCCAAAGTCAGTTACTACTTTGAAGGCTGGAGCATTTCAGAATTGCAAAGAGTTGAAGAAGGTAACGTTTGCAAAGGGGTCAAAGTTAACCTGTACAGAAGAGATAGATGAATACTATGGGGATGAAGTTGAAATACACTACTATGCTTTTGGTGGATGTGTGAAACTAAAGAAAATCACCTTTGGTAATAAACTGCAAGTGCTTTCAGTGCATACCTTTGATGGCTGTGAAACACTAAAGACCATTAAATTGGGAACTAGTTTTCAAGGATTTCGGGAAGGAAATAAAAAATCTTTGGTTACATATATCCCGACATACAACCTGCCTGCTTTGGAAGAGATACAGGTGGCAAAGGGGAATAAAAAGTATTTTGCCAAGGCTGGTGCATTATACATGAGATCCCCAAGAACCTTGTGTGTATATCCTATGGGAACAAAAAATAAAGAGTTGAATTTGAAGGGCGTAGTTGCAGTGGGAGATTATGCCTGTTATATGAATCCATATTTGAAAAAAGTAACAGCGGATTCCAAGTTAACGGATATCGGCAAGCGTGCATTTGCAGAATGTAAGAATTTGCAGATTGTGAAGCTTAGAAAAAGCGTTAAGAACATTAAAAAATATGCGTTTCTTTGTAGTAAAAAAGTGACCATTTACTGTAAAAAGGGATCTGTGGCGGATAAATATGCGAAGCAGTATAAGATTCCAAGAAAATATTATTAATAAAACGACGGTGTTCTAGCCTTTTAGCATAAATAAAAGGTGGCGAATGCCGTCTTTTATTGTTTTCAGGTGTGTTTTTCTTGGAGACACGCTCACAGACAGCGTGGTAGGCACTTCAATGATGCGCGCATTTGCCTTGGCGAATTGTGCGATTAGCTCCGTTGCAAATTCCATGCCGGTTGTCTGAAAAGAAAATGTTTTGGCAAGGTCTGCACGGAAGCCTCTGAGGCCACAATGAAAATCAGTGATGTCAACCTGATATCGAAGACGTCCAAGCCAAGATAAAAAAGGTACACCAAAATAGCGATGAGAAAATGGCATGGCCCCCTTTGCAATGCCACCTGAAAAGCGGTTGCCAATTACGAAATCATATCCATTTTGAAGTTGTTCCACAAAGGGCATGAGATTAGAAAAATCATAGGTGCTGTCGCAATCCCCCATGATGATATAGGTTCCTTGAGCGTGTTTCATTCCCGTGCGGAGTGCCATACCATAGCCTTTCAAAGGCTCAGTTATCACTCTTGCCCCATGAGCCTTTGCGATGGATACAGATTTATCTGCACTGCCATTATCCACAACTAAGAGTTCACCATGGATGTGGGAGTGCTCTAGGAATGCCTGTGCTGCATCTAAAGCATAGCCGATGTTGGCAGCCTCATTTAAACATGGCATCAATATGGTAAGCTGATAGGCTTCTATTTTCTTTTCTTGCTTTTTTTCTTCCATAGTTTTTTCCATTCCTTTTGTAAGAAAGCCGTGTCAGTATTATATACAAATAAAAGTCCGATACAGAATATCGTGATTAGCTGTGCTCTGAACGTAAAGAAACAGTGTATATACGAATGATTGGAGAGCACTGTATAGCGAAGATAAGGTATACAACCAATGAGCATCAATAATGGAACGATTGGTGTTGTAGTTTTTTGGTTCTTAATCAAATAATAAATAATACTGCATAACACCAGTGTACCAAGTGCCAATAGATAGCCGTTTTGTTCCACTAAGGAAAATGGGAACAGACAGTCTAAGTTGCGTAGTAGGGAACCGAGGATGAGATTGATACCTGTCACATCGGAAATCCCGGCCTCGCCCTGCATGCGAAGGGATGCATGCGAAAATGCATTGGTAAAAGCATTTTCTCCAAGAACTAGGGAGGCCAATAACCATTTACTTGCCCATGTCAGTACAAATGCAATGAGCCAAAGCGCGCCTGCCTTGATGCACTTTATGATACCGTCTTTCAATGTGGTAATGCTTCCTGTTTTTTCCTCCAGCAACAACCATAGAATTAACGGAATTGTTAACGTAATGGTTTCGGTGGTTAGAAAATCAAAATATGCAGCCAGACTTCCTGTAATAAAGAATAAAACAGGTATCAGTGCAGAATTTTTGCGATGTAGATAAAATAGCAGGTTGCTACTGATGAGCATCAGCATAAACATAAAGGTATATTCCAACGAGAACGGAACAAACCAGACATTATTGAAAATGAGTGCAAGGATAAAGGCGATGCCAGCTCCCTTGCCCAGATATCGAAATATTTGAAACAATAATAAAGCAAGGAATAACAGCAACAAAATGCCATTGAGTATATATATTTGTTTCAAATGCAGTACCGTAAAAAGTGGTCTTAATAGGGAGATAGAACCATGCCAGTATCGCATGTAGTCAACGGTTGGTTCTTTGTTCTCTGTCACTGCTGTTTTCAGATTGCTGTTTTCATTTACTGATTTTTCGTAATAGTAGCCGGAGTACATCACACTTTTTAGTGGTGCGTCCTTGTCATAGCAATATAAAACGTTTAACAAAATGGAATCTGCGTAATGGTCAATGCGGGTGCTTTTATCCTTTTCATGTACGTTGTAAAAGAGCGGATTTTCGCATAAATATGCTGCAGAGATTTCCATGTTGGCTTGTATACGCTCAGTTGGTATCCATGCAACTATAAGTTGCATGCCAAGTTCCAAACCAACCAGTATTAAGAATAAAATCATATATGTAATGAAGCCAGAAATGTGTTTTTTCATAGGTTGTTTCATTGTCTGCCCTCCTTTTTTAGGTCAGTTTAACATAGGAAATTGGCTCATGCAATCTTTCACATTTGTTAGGTGAGAAAAATGTTTTACTGCATTGCATTATTATCTTGACAGAGTTTTGGATATCAAATAAAATTAAAAAAAATCACAAAAAATGCTTGATATTTTATGCAAAATAGTGTAACGTAATACGGTTACTCAAAAGCGAGTATCCTTTTGAATATAAGATTATGGGAGGGTTACATCATGAAACAAAGAATGAAGCGATTATTGGCAATTATAATGACTATATTGCTGGTAGTACAGCTTATGCCCCTGACAGCTTTTGCAGTGACGATTAGTTCTTCGGAGAGTCTTACCACGGACTCTACGGAAGATTATGAAATAACCAGTGGTGGTGAGTTAGTGATTGAAGAAGGTGTTACTGTTTCAGGAACGATTCAGTCTAAGGACCCATTAGGCGATGCAGGTGGAAGAGTGAATAATAAAGGAACCATTAGCAGCGGCTTTGGAATGGAAGGATTAAAAGTTACAACCAGTGGTTACATAGATGGAGGTATTGCCGCAGGCTGTAAAAGTTTAACTATTGAGAATGGTGCAACATTTGGTCATTTGGATTTGCAATCTGTCACCGCGGGAAGCGTTACTGTAAATGGCAACTTCCAGGTAACTAATTTTGTACTGGATACATCAGCATTGAATCCTAGTACAACAAGCACAATCAACATAACCAATGGATTGTCGATTTTAGGTAATACAACGTTGCCTTCGTCGGTTGTGTTGTCTATCAATGATGGTGTAAGAATCGATAACCGGACAACTGCCATTGTTACTAAGGTTCTTTGCGATGGTATTTACTATGAGATTCCAAAGGTGGAGTTTGAGGCATTGACTTTGGCGGACATTTACAAATGTACTGTTCCAGATGACACAGTTGCCTTTGATGCAGTGGAATATGGTTATGATGCAGTTGCGGCAAAGAACTATACCATTAGCAATACGGGTGTGGCTGATGTTTATTTAGGCTTCCCGGCCAGTGGAGATATTTTTACAAATTTTGATGTAACTATGGATGGTGTAACCATTGAAAATATGGAAGCTATGCTATTAACAGCAGGTAGTACTGCCACTATATCGGTGACACCTAAAACAAAGTTAAAGGTTGGTGCCTATTCGAACAGTGCTACCATTAAGGTGTGTACCAGTTCTGGTGATGTGTTTGATGAAAAGACAATGAATGCGACCTTTAGTGTTGGAAAGGCAGATGGTACCGGTAGCGTAAAAGTATCAGATATATATTATGGTGGTGAGATTTCGTCTACTGTTACATCTGACACCAATGGTACTGATAAGGTGACCGTAGAATACAAAGAAAAAGGTGCAGCGGACGACACTTATTCCAAGGAAAAACCAAGTGCCGTAGGTGATTATGTGGCACGTGCTACTTTTGCAGAAAATGATACATACAAGGAAGTAAAAGCCACAACGGAATTTGCCATTACATATTTACCTGCTCCGGAGAATCCATATATCATTAAAGGCACAGAAGGTAAGAACAATTTCTTTACCACAGACGTGGTGATTAAACCGGCAAAGGGGTATTTGATTTCGAAGTCTTTAGATGGCGATTATGCTGATGAAATAAAGTATCAGAAGTCAATTGCTTCGGGTAAGATTTATTTGAAGAAAAAGAGTACTGGTGAAAAGACAGGTGCCATTGCTCTGGAAGAGATTTTATTAGATAAGAAACAACCAAAGTTTACAAATGCCACCCATAATAAGACCTATTATGCTGAGAGTCATCAGGTAACTGTGGAGGATGAGAATTTATATAAGGTTACTCTGAATGGCAAGGATGTAGAATTGGATGGCACAAAGGTTGCTTTTAAACTGAAGTCCAACAGAGGTATTGAGGTGTATACGATTTCTGCTGAAGACCTTGCCGGCAACAAGGCAGTTCGAAGATTGGTTATCGCTACGGAGTGGATGGAGTCCAACAAAATTGCCCCTGGTGAAAGTTTAAAATTATACAAAAATCAGGCATACACGTTGGATGAAGGTACCTGGAAGGTATCTGGAGATAGTACCAATTATGCCGGAGGTATTCAGTTCTATGTCAATACAGAAGGAGAGTACACCTTTGAAAAGGTGTCTGAGTAATGGGGGATAATATGGAGATTTTAAAGAATAAAAAAATACTTATAACAGTGAGTGTTGCAGCGGTGGTTGTAGTTGGCGTTGTGCTGGCAATTGCTTTGGGAAAAGATAAGGCATATCGTGTCATCAAGGTCTTTGAGACTGAGGGAAAAGTCCTTGTTAGCAAAGGTGCAGGTGACGGCATGGAGGCTTATGCCAATATGGTGTTGAATTCCGGAGACCAGGTAGAATCTCAGGCAAAATCAAAAGCTACATTAAAGGTAGATGATGATAAGTATCTGTATATGGAAGAGAATACTAAGATTCGAGTAGAGGCAGCAGGAAGTGCAGAAAGTGGAAAGACTACGATTGTACTTGAGGATGGTGCTATTACCAATGAGATACAGAATCCATTAGCTGATAACGCGGCTTACGAGGTGAATACACCAAACTCGACAATGTCAGTTCGAGGCACTATTTTTAGAGCAGATACATATTATGATGAGAACGGTGTACTGTACACAAGGGTGTCTGTATTTAAAGGAAAAGTATCCACTCAGCTGGTTACAACCGGTAATCAGGTTTCTGAGGAAGAGGTGTTTGTGGAAGGCGGAAAAGAGGTTATTATCTATCAGGATGACAAGACCACAGATTATGTGGGAGAAGTAGTGGATATTAACTATGAGGATTTACCGAAAGAGACGATTAGAACTTTGATAGAGATTGTAGAAAATGGTACAGAATTAGAAATAACCCTTGATGAATTGAAAGATTTATTAGAAGATGATACTACCTCGGAAGAAGAGTCAACAGAAGAAACATCTGAGGAAGAGACGACAGAGGAAGTATCAACAGAGATAGTTTCAACCGAGGAAACTTCAACTGAAGAGACTTCAACGGAGGAAGAAACCACTGAAGCAGCATCATTTACAGTAACCTTCATGTACAATGGCGCAGTGTTTGGGATACAGGAGGTTGTGAGTGGTGAGACTGTGTCTGTGCCAGCGTTGTCTCCAAGTGCGAGTGGTTCATGGGATTTTGATTTTTCAACTCCGATAACAGAAGATACGACAATTTATTGGAAAGAGTAGTCATAGGAGGTCCACTATGAATGTAGATGTATTAAGAAATATACCAACAATACAGGAATTTTTCAAATTGCCTGAGTCAGGAGAACTTCCTGAAGGCGCTAAAGTGTTATTAGAAGCAATGGAAGAGATTTCTTTTGAAAAAGGAGAAGATATTGTTACCTGTGGAGCAGATAGCGATGATGGTATGTACATCATTTTAGAGGGGACCACAGATGTTCTGAGCAGTGAAGGAAATCGCATTAATGTGCTGTATGCGGGGGACTTTATTGGTGAGTTGGGCTTGATTAATGATGATAAGCGTGGTGCAACAGTACGGGCTTTGGATTATGTGCGTTGTGCCAACATTTCAAAGGCGTTGTTTGAGGAATTGGCATCGGTGAATCGTAAGATTTATGGTTCTTTTATGAATATGTTATATACCAAGACCACAAAGCTTGTAACAGAGCGAGAGCGTATGAAATCTGAGCTTGCGGTTGCTACAAGAATTCAAGCTGGTTGCTTGGAAAATGATTTTACCAGTTTTAATCAGTTAGAACACGTGAAATTGACGGCGGCCATGCGTCCTGCGAAGGAAGTGGGCGGCGATTTTTATGATATGTTTATGATTGATGATACACATCTTTGTTTTTTGATTGCTGACGTATCTGGAAAAGGTGTTCCGGCTGCGTTATTTATGAGTATGGCAAAGACACATATCAAGAACTATGCAACGTTAGGACTGCCTTTGGCAGAGGTAGTTTCCCGTGCCAATAATCAGTTGTGTTATAAAAATGAGGAAGGCATGTTTGTCACAGCCTTTGTCTGTGTGTTGGACCTTGTTTCCAATGAAGTGCGTTTTGTAAATGCTGGACATAATTTACCGTGTGTGTGCAGCAAGGATGGCACATTTGCTATGGTCTCAGCAAAAGCAAATCTGGTTCTTGGCATGATGGAGGATATTCCATATAGAGAACAATCTCTTACCCTGGAACCGGGTGAGAGCATTTTCTTATATACAGATGGTGTGACGGAGGCCTTGAATCCTGAAAAGGAATTGTTTGGTGATGATCGTTTATTGCATTCGCTAAATGCAAACCTGAAGGTGGTTGGCGATGTAGAACAGTTTGTTGCAGGCATGTATGATGCAGTGGATGCGTTTGCCGGCGAGGAGGAGCAGGCAGATGATATTACGATGGTGTATTTAAGTAGAGTATAAAGGACAAGGGGATATAACAATGAAAAAATTGGTTATCTTGGCTATTAGCATACTTGTTATCATTATTATTGGTATACTGTTGATGGATGGCAAGAAGACAGATACGGAATATACAAATCAAGTCACAAAGATTGGAGTTGTATACAATGGTGAAATTGATGACAAGGGTTGGGGACAATCCCACTATGAAGGCATATCCAAGTGTGAAGAATTATTAAATCTGAAAATAATGTATAAGGAAAATGTGCCTTTTGATGAGAGTTGCAAAACCACAATGCAGACAATGATAGATAGTGGCTGTAAAATAATCATATGCAATTCCTTTGATTATGGAGAGTGGATTATTCAGGTTGCCGAAGACAATCCGGACATTGTGTTCTTACATGCCACAGGAACAGAGGTTGGCGATAACATTACTACATATTTTGGAAGAATGTATCAGATTCGATATTTGTGTGGTGTGGTAGCGGGTTTGCAGACAGAGACAGATGCGATTGGTTATGTTGCGGCCTATCCGATTTCTGAGGTAAACAGAGGAATTAATGCATTTACCCTAGGTGTACAATCTGTGAATCCGGATGCTACGGTTCATGTGATTTGGAGTGAGTCATGGACAGATTACGACATAAATGCAAAGAAGACGCAAACCTTGATAGATGAATGTGGTGTAGATGTTGTTGCGATGCATTGTGACAGTGTAGCTCCTTTGGATGTTGCAGAGAAAAATGGAGTTTGGTCCATAGGATATAATATGGATAACAGTGAGTATTATCCGAATAGTTTTTTGACAGCTGCAACATGGAATTGGGAAGAGTTCTATGGTCCACAGATTGTAGAGTTTTTACAGGGTAAATATCATTCCGGAAACTACTGGGAGGATTATGAGTCAGGTCTGATTGAATTGGCACCTTTGACTAAGAATGTAAAAAGTGGTATTGATAAAATTGTAGAAGAAAAGAAAGAGTTGTTGAATTCAGGTGCATTTGACGTGTTCTATGGCCCTGTGTATGATGTGAATGGCAAAATAAGAATAGGAGACGGTGAGAACATGCCTGATGAGGCGATGTTAAATGACTTCAATTGGTATGTAAAGGGAATTTGTATTTATGAACAATAATAAACTAATAAGCAGACTGTTGCTTTTAGCGGCACTGTTGGTTATGGTTGCAATTGTTTGCATCATAGCATTTTCGGGACAAGAAAAAGAGAAGAAATTAAAAATTGGATTTGTGATGTCGGGAAGCATTACAGAACATGGCTGGAACGGTTTGCATTATGATGGCATCCAAAAAGTCTGTGATGAGTTGGATATAGACCTCATTGTGAAAGAAGAGATTCAGGAAAATGCCGACCAGTGTGAAACGGCGATTCGTCAGTTGGCAGAGGAAAATGTGAATATCATCATTTTGTCAAGCTATGGATATGCAGGAGAGGTGCAGGACCTTGTGAAAGAGTATAAGGGCATTACCTTTTACTCAGAGTCCTTTGATTATTATGGTGGTAATCTGAATTGTTATTTTGCAAGAGGCTATCAGGCGAGATATTTATCTGGAATTTTGGCGGGTATGCAGACCGAGACAAATCATATTGGTTATGTAGCGGCTATGCCAAATAGCGAAGTAAATCGAGGTATCAATGCATTTACCTTAGGGGTGCAGTCGGTAAACCCGCAGGCAGATGTGGTAGTGGCGTGGAGCAATTCCTGGGATGATTCTGAGGAAGAAAAACGATTAGCACAGGCGTTGATTGATAATGAAAATGTAGATGTGATTACATATCATCAGAACCAGCCGAATGTTGTGGAGATTGCTGAGAAAAACGATATTTATTCTATAGGCTATCATGAAGCTTTAGAAGGAGTATCAGAAAAGTATTTAACAGCAGTGGTATTTAACTGGTATGATACATATCGGGAATTGGTTTTAGACTACATGCGGGGGAAATCTGATATAGTAAATACTTATTGGTTTGGTTTGGAAAAGGACACAATTGGCTTAACAGAGATTTCGGATGTTGTGTCACAGGAAAGTTTGAAAGCAGTAGAAAGTGCAAAGCAGAAAATCATCAGTGGATATGATGTTTTTACTGATGTGATTTACGATAATACAGGTGACCTTCGTTGTGACGAAGGTGAAACCATTAGCGATGAAATACTGATGCGAGAAATGGATTGGTATGTAAAGGGCGTGAAGTTCTATGAAGAATAAGAAGCAGATAATTAATATAAGAACGACTTTATGGGTTGGAATTTTAATTGCCATCATGCTTGTTGTGGGTGGCTTATTAGGCATGAAAATGAATCAGCTTCTTACAAAGCATATTGAAAGTCAGGTGACAGAGCAGGCAAGCAATATTGCTCAACAGATGGAGCAGATTATTCAGATTCAATTCGTGCAGTTGAATAATATTTCTAGTGCACTACAAAATAACGTAGCTCATCCGGATAAGGTTCTTCAGACAGTTAAGGTAGAACAAGAAGGTATTTCCGTAGGTGTGCTGACCTTGGATGGCGAACCGTTATTAGGTCCCCCAATCGACATGACTCAATATGAAGGTATCAGAAACTCCTTCCGTGGTGCACAGGCTATTTGTTATTCAGAAGGAAATGGTGTTATGTTTTCTGTGCCTGTCTATCACGATGAAAATGTAAAATATGTGCTTTATAAAATATATGACGAAAGCATTTTGACTGATACCTTTGGTATGGATTGTTATGATAAAAAAGGAAAGATTCTATGGGCGGATACATTCTATGAGGTTATGGTCCCATTTAATGATGATGCTTACGATGAATCATTTTTGACTTCTAAAGATGTAATGAAGGGCTTTGCTGATATCAAGGAAAAAATGACAGTATCTACGGCAGCAAGTACTTTTGTAAAAACCGGTCGTGACAGATACTTTCTTTTCGTGTCCGAGGTTTCACAGTATGATATCTATGCTGTAGGCGTGGTTCCAGAGAGTGCATTGTCAGAGGGTATTACTTATATCACCACTCTTGTATTGTGGGTGTTTGGTTTGTTGTTGCTGCTGTTTATTATCGGTGCGACTTATCTTATTATCACTTCCGAAAAAGCAAAGGAAAGTGATGAGCTTAGAGAGGCTAAGGAAGAAGCGGAAAATGCTAACCGTGCAAAAAGCCAGTTCCTTGCTAATATGTCTCATGAGATTAGAACGCCTATTCATGGTATTATGGGTATGAATGAAATGGTGTTGCGAGAGAGTTCAGATGAGAATATCCGCACCTATGCTCAAAATATTAAACATGCCAGCGAGAATTTGTTGGAGATTATCAATGGCATTTTGGATTTCTCCAAGATTGAGGCAGGAAGAGTAGAGATACAGAATTACAATTATCAGATTAGCAGTTTGGCAAATGATGTAATCAATATGATTCAGCCAATGACTGAAGAGAAAAAGTTGGAATTGAAGTTTGAAGTAGATGAGAATTTGCCGTGTGAACTGTATGGTGATGAAAGTAAAATTCGTCAGATTATGATAAATCTGTTAAACAATGCTGTAAAATATACAAAGCAGGGAACTGTTACATTGGTTATGGATGGAACGGTGTCAGGTGATAATCTGGATTTAAATATCAAGGTAAAAGATACAGGAATTGGAATTAAGGAAGAGAATATTGAAAAACTGTTTCTTGATTTTGAAAGAATTGATTTGCATAAGAATAGAGATATTGAAGGTACCGGACTTGGTTTAGCCATTGTGCATAGATTGATTAAGTATATGGGTGGCAATATTCAGGTATCCAGTGTGTATGGTGAGGGAACGGAATTCACGGTATCAATACCACAAAAGATTATCAATCATCAAAAGATTGGTGAGTTTAAGGCTCAATATGAGAAGGAGAATGAATCTGAGTATTTAGAAACATTTGTCGCACCGGACGCTCAAATTCTGATAGTGGATGATCATAAGATGAACCTGATGGTTATGGAAGGTTTATTAAAGTCAACAGAAGCGCAGATTACCATTTGCGAAAGTGGTGCTGAGTGTATCGAGCATATGATTATGAAAACCTTTGATATTGTATTCTTAGATCATATGATGCCGGAAATGAATGGTATTGAGACCTTAGAAAAGATAATTGAAAAAGATTTGAAAAAGGATACTACAATCGTTGCCTTGACGGCGAATGCAATTGTAGGTGTAAAGGAAATGTATTTATCGAAGGGCTTCGATGATTACTTAAGTAAGCCGGTAGAGATTAGAAAACTGGAACATGTTCTGAAAAAATACATTCCGGATAAAAAGATTAGACAGATTAAGCAGTTGAAGGAAAAGAAGAAAGAGCAGCAAAACGAAAATACAATTAATGAGTATATCGACCAGAATGTAGGAATGAAATATAGTGCACAAAGTCAGGATATGTATATATCATTCCTGGATGTCTATTGTGAATACGGTGAGGAAAAGAGACGTCAAATTGAGGATAGTTTTACTGCTGAGAAATGGTCAGATTTTGTTACATTTATGCATTCTGTAAAATCAACCTCGTTGAACATCGGTGGTGTAAAACTCTCTAATATGGCAGCAGAGATGGAAAAACGAGGGAAAGCGTATCTTAATGGTTCCGATGAAGATTTGGGATATATAAAGGATAACTATCAAGAAGTTATGAAGTTATATGAAGCAACATTGCAAGAAGCAAAAGCAATTCGAGATGCAATGCTACAGTAGTTTTAGTGTAATGTGAAGGAGAGTTTGTATGAAGACACTGAATCGAAAATGGTATATTCTTATGATTATATGTACGATAATAGCGTTGTTTATCATGGTGTATTACAATCATGTTAGTTACAAAAACAGTCTAAGAGAAAGTACAGAAAATCTGGGAATCAGTAGTTTAGCGCACAATAAGGAGCAGCTGGAAAGTTATATCGTCAGAAGAATGGAGGTTGTTAGAACCACCGCCGCGTCTATAGAATATATGATGGAAAATAACGCAACTTCTGAAGAGATAGAAGCATTTCTGGTATATGAGTCAGATAAATATGCCAGAGAAATCGACGAGAATTTTACCGGAATGTACGGTGTGTTTAATGGTGTATATATTGATGGTGCCGGATGGGTGCCGGATGCAGACTATGATCCGACAACGCGAGTTTGGTATCGCGATGCAGTTGCTGCAAATGGAGAAATGGCATTGGTTTCACCATATTTGGACGCACAAACCGGTGACATTATGATTTCGTTTAGTAAGATGCTTTCAGACGGTAAGAGTATCATTTCCATAGATATTAAAATGGATTTTATTCAGGAGATGACAGAAGGTATTTCCATCTATGGAATGGGTTATGGATTTGTTGCAGATGGCAATGGAATGGTAGTGGCACATCATGATAGCAACGAAAAAGGAAAACAGTATTTGGAAGGCGATTCTAAGATGCATGATTTGGTATCTAAGGCAATCGCGGGAACAGACCAGTGTTTTGAAATCAATATAGATGGTACATTGTACATAGCATTTTCCGATGCTATCATGGATAGTTGGAATGTGATTATCCTTGTGGATGAGAGTCAGTTGTTCCAGGAAGCAAACAAGATTTTGTATCGTAACATTGTTGTTTCCATCGGCATTTCTATTTTGATTATTCTGTTCTTTGCCTTGGCATTTGCAAAGACAAATCAGTCCATGCGTTTGGAGAAAGAAAGTGCGGAAAAGGTTGAGGACATGAACCGAAAGATTATCCGTGCTTTGGTTAAGACCATCGACGCAAAGGACAGATATACAAACGGTCATTCACTTCGTGTGGCAGAGTATTCTAAAGAAATTGCAAAACGCATGAACAAGACAGAGAAAGAACAGGAAAACATATATTATGCCGGCTTATTACACGATGTAGGTAAGATTCGTATTCCTGCAGAAGTAATTAACAAAGCTGGAAAATTGACAGATGAAGAATATGAAAAGATTAAGATTCACCCAGTAACCAGTTACCATATTTTAAAGGACGTATTCGATGATACACAGGTAAGAAATGGTGCAAAATTCCACCATGAGAGATATGATGGAAAAGGGTATCCGAATGGTTTAAAGGGGGAGAATATTCCTGAAATTGCAAGAATTATTGGTGTAGCAGATGCTTATGATGCCATGGCAAGTAATCGAAGCTATCGTAAATATCTTCCACAGGATGTCATACGAGAAGAGATTGAAAAGGGAAAAGGAACTCAATTCGATCCGGAAATCGCAGATATTATGTTAAAAATGATGGAAGAAGATAAAGAATATAAGATGAAGGAAAGCAAATCGCTTCAAAAGAACATTTTGGTGGTGGATGATGAACCAATGAACATCAAGATGGTGGATATCATTTTAAAGGATTCACCTATGTATGAAGTGTTTGGAGCTAATAGTGGTAAGGAAGCTTTGGAAATCTTGGAAGAAAAAGAAATCGACATGATTCTTTTGGATCTTGTCATGCCTGAGATGGATGGTTTCGAAACCATTTCCTTAATCAGAGAAAAATATACTATGCCGATTGTACTGATGACTGGGGACAGAACATTGGATACCTTAGAGAAGGCTGCTCAGTATAGTGTAGACGATTATTTGACCAAGCCATTTTTACCGCTTGCGTTAAAAGAAATTATTCATAGTACATTGAATTAAAAGATTGTGTCGGATTTGGAGGTCAAAGAATGGATAGAAAAAAGATATCAAGAGATTTGGTAGAAGCTACATTGGTTGGTCTCCTTATCTTTTTATTAACAGTAATCAATTTGTTTTCCTCTGTGGATTATATGTTAAAGGATGCGTTGTATCAGATACCAAGAGGAATTGATAGTCGGATTAAGATTATCGGTGTGGATGATAGAACATTGGAAGAATTAGGTCCCATCAATACATGGTCCAGACAAAATTATGCGGATTTAATTGCACAGCTAAATAAGGACGGTGTTGGTCCGGAAATCATAGCATTCGATATTTTGTTTTCTGGAACGGTGGAAGAAGTTGGTGATATTGCTTTTGCAGAGGCAGCAAAAACTGCGGGAAATGTCATTACGGTACAGCAGTTTTTGTATAGTGAAAAGGCGGAGTACGATGAAAATGGCATGATGTATTACCCGGTAGAATCGCTGGCTGCACCATATGAAGCATTACAGCAGGCGACAAGACAGGGATATGCAAATGTGGCACAGGATTCCGATAGCGTTGTTCGCCGTATTCAGGCACAGGAAAACTATAATGGTGTGCAATATGATGTGTTTTCCAAAGTGATATATGAGGCGTACTGTGAACGTCAGGGAATTACACCAAATGAAATTGTCACAGATAAATACGGTAAAACCTTAATCAATTATTCGGGAAAACCTGGAGATTATGAATACCTTTCTTTTGTGGATGTGTTAAATGGAAAGATTGACAGTCGCGCATTTGAGGGTAGCATTGTTTTGGTAGGTGCTTATGCCAGTGGCATGCAGGATAGTTTTAACGTGCCAAATGGCGATTCCAAGCAAATGTACGGAGTGGAAATTCACGCCAATATTGTACAGGCATTTATGCAAAATCGCTTTTCTATCAATGGCAATCCTTATCTTGCAGGTTTGGTATTGGGCTTGCTTGGAGCCCTTTGTCATTTGATTTTCAAGCGAAACAAAATCTGGTTATCCACCATTGTGTTGGTTGTGGCAGTGGCGTTAGAGCTTGTTGTTGGTAGTATGTTAAATAACAACGGCCAGGCAATCAGCCTTTTGTATATGCCATTGGTGTTAGCTGTAGCCTATGTGTATTCTCTTGCGATTGGTTATATTTTAGAACGCATTAAGCGAAATAAAGTGTTGCATGCTTTTAAGAAATATGTAGCTCCAGAGATTGTCGAAGAAATTTCTAAAAAAGGTGATTTCCAGATTACACTCAGTGGTGAAAATAGAGATATTGCAGTTTTGTTTGTGGATATTCGTGGATTTACAACCATGTCGGAAATCTTAGAGCCTGAGCAGGTGGTAGAAATCTTAAATCAGTATTTGAACCTGACTACACAGGCAATCTTTAAAAATAAAGGTACCCTTGATAAATTCGTAGGCGATGCAACGATGGCGGTGTTTAATTCTCCATTTGATTTGGCGGACTATGAATTCCATGCCGTGTGTGCTGCCATGGATATTGTGTCTGCCGGAGCGGCATTGGAAGAAAAACTGATGAAGGAATATGGCAGAACAGTTGGATTTGGTGTGGGTGTAAACTGTGGACCTGCAGTCGTAGGAAATGTAGGCTGCGAATTTAGAATGGACTATACCGCCATTGGTGATACAGTCAATACCGCTGCCCGTTTAGAGTCCAATGCGAAGAAGGGACAGGTGTTAATCAGTGATGTGCTTTACGAGCGTATCAAGGATAGAGTGGAAGTAGAAGAAGTTGGAGAAATTCCACTAAAGGGTAAGTCAAAAGGCGTGTTTGTATATTCTGTAACTGACGTGAAAAGAGGGGACGCATGAAAATAGAAAAACTGTTAATCATACCGGAATATGATGATTTGGATCGTTATATGAAACTGGCAAAACAGTATGATTGTGGATTTGAGTATAATGATTTCTTTTTGCCAAATGTTCTGGATGATGATGAAAAATGCCAACAGAAAATAGAAGGATATGGAAAGCAGGAGTTGCCGTCATGGTGTACCATGCACGGTGCATTTTTGGATGTTACCATTTTTTCTGATGATGCCCGTATACGGGATGTGTCAGATCTGCGTGTGGAGCAAAGTCTCAAAATCGCATCTAAGCTTGGTGTGAAGGGTGTTGTTTTCCATACCAATTATGTGGCGAATTTTTTGCAGGACGCATATCGTGAAGGTTGGGTGGCGAAAAATGCTGCTTATTGGAAGGAAAAACTTGAGAGATATCCAGGTTTGATGATTTACATGGAAAACATGTTTGACTCAGATTGGCAGTTACTTGCAAAACTGGGTGAGCAGATGAGGGATGAGCCTCGTTTTGGCGTGTGCTTTGATTATGCTCATGCCCATGTATTTGGTAATCCGGAGCGGATTGATGAATGGGTAAAGGCTTTGTCACCATATATTAAGCATGTGCATATCAATGATAATGATTTTGTGTCAGATTTGCATTTACCTGTGGGAGCTGGACGCATAGACTGGCAGCATTTTAAGAGACTATACCAGGAGTATATGTCGAAGGCTTCGGTGTTAATCGAGGTAAAAGGGGTTGAGGCGATAGAGCAGTCGCTTCAGGCATTGCAGGCGCTATAGAATGGAGGAGTGTGTATGGCAAAACTACAAAAGCAGCTAGAGGTTGTGGCAACGTTGGATCATTTGACTGTAGTTCAGGGATTTGTAGAAGAGAATCTGGAAATGTGCGAATGTCCTATGAAGGTTGTTATGCAAATTACGCTTGCCTTAGAAGAAATATTCGTAAATATAGCAAGTTATGCATATACCACAGGGGTTGGAACCTGTAGAATAGATTTGCAGATTGATTATGAAAATGAAAATGGAACCATGCAACTGTTGCTTTGTGACAAGGGAACGCCATTTAATCCATTGGAAAAGGAAGATCCGGATGTGACGTTGTCTGCAGAGGATAGAGAGATTGGTGGTCTTGGAATTTACATGGTAAAGAAAAGTATGGATCAGGTAAGTTATGAATTTAACAATGGTGAAAATCAATTAAAGATAGTAAAGAGTTGGTAAATGTGATAAAATCAAAGCAGTTTTATAATAAAAGGGAGGTATTTTGTTATGGAAACAAAGGTAACGAAGGACGGCGTAAAGTTGGTAATGGCAGTGTCAGGACGTATGGATACTGTGGCTGCTCAGAGTTTAGGTGATGAGATGAATGCAGTACTGACTGAAGATGTGAAAGAGTTTGAGCTTGATTTGGCAGATTGTCCATATATTGCCAGTTCAGGTCTTCGTGTGATTTTACAGGCACAGAAGAAGATGAACAGCATGCAGGGCAGTATGGTAGTAAAGAATGTGATTGGAGATGTTATGGAAGTATTTGAGATGACAGGCTTCTCCGATATTTTGACATTTGAATAAATATAGGCTGAATGGCTGGAACAAGGGAGGGCGTTTATGAGTTATCAAGAAGAAATCGTAAAATTTGTGTCGGACCAGATTGGTGGCATTATCATTTTGGCTGCAAATTCCAGTGAGATTGTATATGCAGACACTTTTTTTCAGAAAAAGTATGGTGACAGTATTGTAGGCTCCTATGGTGATGATGTGCTGATGTGGCTTGGTGATTGTCCGAAACTTTCTGCAGATGCGCATACAGAATGGGAAAGTATTGATACAGATACTAAGAAGTATTATAAGATTGAGTCTGGTTTATTTGAAAAAGAGGGAAAGCAATATCAGATTCATAAGATGACAGATATTACTGAATATATGGGGCTCAATCGTGATATCACAAAGTATATGTCATTTTTTAAGAAGCTTTCCGGCTTCCAAACAGCAGTATTAAAGAAGCTTTCCAGTACATATTTTGAGTTGCTTCCAATGTTAACAGATTATTTTTCTATCAGCAAAGCATATTTTATGGTACAGAGAGAAGGCAATATAGATGTGATTACCTACAATAAGATGGGTAAGACATATAGTAATGACCGTATTGAGTTGGATGCTGAGGTGGCTAAGGTGTTTTCTATGCCGGCAGGAGAGAACATCAGCATTAACGACTTCGCAGAAAAGGTTAAGGATGTGCTGGTTTTAACCGGTAGTGGTGAGGACAGTAGTTTAAGAATGCTTTTGAATGGTGCTGTTTCAGGGCAGAAGTATGCTTTGTATTTGTCTGTATGGCCTAATATGGATGAGGCTTCTATGAATGAAGCTGCATTGTTAAGCGTGATTCAGTTATACTTGGAGAATGGCATTATGCGTGAAAAACTCATTTATGACAGTGAGCATGATCATTTGACAGGCTTATACAACAAGGGTAAGTATTTAACAATGTTGGATGAAGAGTATGACAATATGGACTCTATCGCTATCTTCAACTTTGATGTGAATAATTTGAAGGTGATGAACGATACATATGGTCATGAAGCTGGCGACAAGCTTCTGATTAAAGCAGCAAACAGTATTCGTAAGGTAACAACCAATGCGGTACATGGCTATCGAATGGGTGGAGATGAATTCTTGATGGTTGCCTGCAACGTGACAAAGGAAGAGGTAGACACCTTGAAGGAACGTTGGGAGAAGGAACTTGCAAGACTCAATACCTTAGAGGATGGTATCGATTGCGTCATCGCGGTTGGTGTTGTATATGGAGAAAAAGAATACAACTTGCCTGCATTGTTAAAGGAAGCAGATGAGTTAATGTATGAGGACAAAAAGAAAAAGAAAAAACCAGGCGAAGAGATTCGCTAACAATAAAAACAATATGGGAGGGAAAAATTTATGAATTTTGAGGAGTTAATTAGTTATGCGAAGGAGAAAGAGTGCTCCGACGTGCATATTACCGTAGGTACAGCGATTGCAGTCCGTATCAATGGTAAGTTGGTTATGTTAGAGCCGGTTCCAACCGCAGAGGAATCCAAGGAGTTAATCCTTGACAAATTAACTGAGGTACAGAGAGAAAAAGTATTAGGTGGTGAAGATTTAGACTTTGCAATCATGATGCCGGATGGTAGCAGACTTCGTGCTAACATTTATCATCAGAGAAATAATCTCGCCGCTACTTATCGTATTTTGAACAACACGATTCCAACCTTTGATGAATTGGAGATTCCAATTCCAGTTAGAAAATGGGCAGATGAGCCAAGAGGTTTGGTTTTGGTTACAGGTCCTACCGGTAGTGGTAAGACAACAACGCTTGCTTCTATGGTTGATTATATTAACAAGAAGCATCCAAAGCATGTTATTACAATTGAAGATCCAATCGAGTACGTATACTATCATGCGAAATCCATGATTCATCAGCGTGAGATTGGCAAGGACGTAGCAGATTTCGCAACAGCCCTTCACTCAGCCCTTCGTGAAGACCCTGATATCATCCTTGTAGGTGAAATGAGAGATTACGAGACAATTAAGGCTGCGATTACTGCGGCAGAGACTGGTCACTTGGTGCTTTCAACCTTACATACAACCAGCGCTGCTCAGACCGTAGAAAGAATTATCGATGTATTCCCTCCACATGGTCAGGCACAGGCAAGAACACAGCTTGCAAATGTATTAAAGGGTGTTGTAACTCAGGTATTAGTACCATTAGAGGATAATTCAGGTAGAACCATTGCTACAGAAGTATTGGTAAATAACGAAGCGATTGCAAATCAGATTCGTGAGTGCAAGACTCATCAGATTACCGGTTCTATCCAGAGTGGTAGTGCGTTGGGAATGCATACATTAAATGCAGATTTGAAGCGACTGGTAAGAGAGAGAAGAATCTCTATGGAAACCGCACTTAGATATTGTTCTAATGTGAAAGAGTTCAATAGCCAAATGTAAAACATATATGATTATTGTGAGATAGTTTATTTATACACAAAGTCTAGACAAAATAACAGGAGAGAACATTGTTTCGGCGAGATGCTTTTGCTCCCAAAATACGTAGCGGTACATAATGGGCCTACCAAGATTGGTAGCCCCATAAGTGCCGACGTATTTTGAGGCTCGCCTCAAGCAAAGTTTCTCCTGTTATTTTATTAGTTTTGTGTATAAAACAGATAATCCACAATAATCTATATTATTCGTAATTATTAGCGAGGGGTATCGCGAAATGGCACTTATTATATTTTAATGTCTACACAATTTGCAAAACTGGATTACAAGTGATTGAGGCGTGCCTCAAAATGCGTCAGCACTTATGCCGTGTAGTTTACGGCATTATGTACTGTTACGCATTTTGGGAGTGCAAACGACACACCGAAACACTTGTAATCCAGTTTTGTGCAAACTGTGTGAAATTGATAATAATAAAAGAGGCCATCTTGCGATGACCCCTTGTTTATTATAATACGTCTACTAACTTCTGAACTGCAGCAAGTGCTTCATCTGGAAGCTTGTCGTAACCAGACTTCTTCTCTGCAAAGCCCTTAACAGCGTCTACACGGTTCTGCATAGCGCTCTTTAACTGAGCCTTGTAATCTGCATCGTTCAAATCTACGTTGAAGTCAGCCCAATCCATAATCTCGATATCCTCGAATGGACCCCACTGTGCAAAGCTTGCCTTTCCTTCAACAATTGCCTCTAAGATACCTAATGTATCCTTTGGCTGAACCTTCTTGCCCATGAAATCACCAGTGTTGATGATGTAGCAATCTACGTTCTTCTCCTCAACTAACTTCTTGAACTTCTCATAGTCGTTAACTAATGGGTATGTTCTGAATGGGTTAGCGTAAGGAACGATACGAAGTGCGATCATATCTGTACCTGCAGCAACACGCTCTGCTGTAGATGTCTTTGTAGCTAATGTAGCACCCATAACTGATGCAAGAGCAGCACCCTTTAACTTAACTACTGGTGGAATTGTAGGATCCTTCATAACCCAGAAGATAGCGTTAACAGGAGCGTCAATCTTATCTACACGGTTTGGTGACCATAACTTAGACTTAATAGCACGACCGTTACCATTTCTAATATCCTCAGTTACTAACTGAATCTTACCATCCTCGTCCATAGTAGCTGAACAGTTCTGGCATGATAATAAATACTGATTGTCTGGACAACCTGTTGGGTAGTCAGATGTCTTATCGAAGTATGTTGGCTCTAATGCGATAGATGCACATGTATCTGTGTTGATAATGAAAGCATCATCATGAAGAACCTTAATCTCATACTTGCCATCATGCTTTGCATGTGTAAGTGTAGACTTACCTGATCCTGAAAGACCGTATACAGAAGCAACGAACTTAGAACCATCAGCAAGTGTGTACTCCTTCTGTCCACCGTGACAAGAAGCATAACCGTTACGGTTAGCAATAGCCCAAGCCATTGTTAATGTACCCTTCTTGTGCTCACCGAAGTACTTCATACCAAGGATAGCAGCACAGTTCTGCTCTGTATCGAAGTAGCAAAGTGTAAGTGGATCGCTTAAGCAGCTGTAATCAACGTCTGGGCTCTCTGTTGGTGCCCACTGTGGATCAGAGAAAATGTAGATGTCAGCCTCTTTGCCATCACCAACAGCCTTAGAGTTCTTGTACATCTTTACGTACTCATCTGACATGTACTGGAAGTTTAACATCCAGTTGTAAAGTAAGTTCTCTTCACCTTCTGGAATTAATAAGTGTGCCTTAACCATGAATTCAGGATCAAGACCAACGTAACATGTTGCATGGTATAAAGTCTCCCAACGAGTCTTGTATACAGCATCCATAACTACTTTATCTAACTTAGCGTCATCAACGCCAGGCTCACCCTTAATACGACGAGCAGCAGCGTAACGTCCGGTAACAGCGCCATCGTTGAATAATAATACCTTAGCGTCTGCGTCTAAACCGAACTCCTCTCCTCTGTATACAGGCATATCGGTTACGATAGTACCAGGTGAGTTCTTAGCGAGGTTGTAAGCTTCCTTTAAAGTGTTAACCTTCACTACGTTGTTGCCGTAGAAAGCAGCTTCGATAATAGAACGGGTCTTAGAAAAACCAACTTTACCTTTGCCGATTTCTTCGAGTTTGTAATTTGCTTTTGTTGCCATTTTATATCCTCCTATGTTTTGTTTTAAAAGTTAACCACAATAAGTATATAATATAGCAAAAGCCATTGTCAATAGAAGAAAAATCATAAAATTGGATTGGATTTAATAGCAAGTTTAACAACACAAAAAAACGAACATTTGTTTGCAATGGTGGTTAGAGTGTGCTATAATGGGTATGCTTAAAATGAAATGTATTTAAATAAGGAGAGTTATAGATGGACGAGAATAGATTAGAGAATGATTTGGAGAATATGGAAGTGGAGCATGAACCATCCAAGAAAAAGCGTTTTTGGAGCATTTTTAAAATGACAAAGGGGGATGGAATTGCCATTCTTGTTTCTGTTATTTGTGCACTGTTAATTGTGCATTTTATTGCACAGCCGGTGCTTGTGCAGGGTGAATCCATGAATGAGACGTTGTATGATGGTGAGCGCCTGATGATTGAGAAGGTAAGTCGTTATTATCAGGGGTTGGAGCGTTTTGACATTGTGGTGTTGAAGCCACACGAGGATGATAGCGTGTTGTATATCAAGCGTATTATTGGTATGCCGGGCGAGACCTTACAGATTAAGGATGGTGCAGTCTATATTAATGGGGAATTGCTTGAAGAGGATGTGTACGGCGATTCGCCGATGTATGATTATGGTCGGGCTGAGGATGAAGTTGTGCTTGGTGAAGACGAGTATTTCGTGATGGGAGATAATCGTGCGGAAAGCCTGGATTCCCGTTATGAAGAGGTGGGCAATGTAAAATTGTCTCAGATTCAGGGAAGAGTGATATTTCAGATGTTCCCATTTCAGAAGGTGGAGTAGGGAGTTGAGGTGTCTTTATGAAAAATGACGAAGCTATTTTCAAATTGCATTCCGATTATCAGCCTACCGGTGACCAGCCACAGGCGATAGACGCTTTGGTCAAAGGCTTTCAAGAAGGTAATCAGTTTCAGACCTTGTTGGGTGTTACTGGTTCTGGTAAGACCTTTACTATGGCGAATGTCATAGCTAAGATGAATAAGCCTACTTTAATCATTGCTCATAATAAGACCTTGGCGGCGCAGCTGTATAGTGAGTTTAAAGCATTTTTTCCGGAAAATGCGGTGGAATATTTTGTGTCTTACTACGATTATTATCAGCCAGAGGCATATGTACCGTCTACAGACACTTATATTGAGAAAGATTCCTCAATTAATGATGAGATAGATAAGTTGAGACACAGTGCGACTGCTGCGTTGATTGAGAGAAAAGACGTTATCGTTGTGTCCTCGGTTTCCTGCATTTATGGTATTGGTGACCCGGAGAGTTACGAGGAAATGATGTTAACGCTTCGTGTTGGTGCCCAGAAAGATAGAGATGAGGTCATTGCACAACTAGTAGATATGCAATATACCAGAGGCGATATGGATTTCAAACGAGGAAGTTTCCGTGCGAAAGGTGATGTGTTGGATATCCTGCCAGTATCTACTTTTGAAGATGCCATTCGTGTGGAGTTTTTTGGTGATGAGATAGACAGAATATCAGAGTTTGATCCGTTAACCGGAGAAGTAAAACGATCTATTCAGTTTACTTTTGTATTTCCTGCTTCTCACTATGTGATTCCGCAGGATCAGATGAAGCGTGCCATAGAAGAGATTGAGGTGGAATTGGAACAGCAGGTTGCTTATTTTAAGGAGAATGACAAACTGCTGGAAGCGCAGCGCATTTCCGAGAGAACACGGTTTGATATTGAGATGCTTCGTGAGACAGGTTTTTGTTCCGGTATCGAGAATTATTCCCGCCCCATGGCAGGAAAGCAACCGGGCGAGACTCCGAATACCTTAATTGATTTCTTTAAGGATGATTTCTTGATTATGATTGATGAGTCACATATTACAGTGCCACAGATTCGTGGTATGTATGCCGGTGACCGCTCCCGTAAGACAACGCTGGTGGATTATGGTTTCCGCCTCCCATCGGCTTTGGATAACAGACCTCTCAATTTTCAGGAATTTGAGAGCAAGATTGACCAAATGCTATTTGTATCTGCCACACCATCGGTGTATGAAGAGGAGCATGAATTGCTTCGTGTGGAGCAGGTAATTCGTCCTACAGGATTACTAGATCCTCCGGTGGAAGTGAGACCGGTAGAGGGACAGGTAGATGACTTGATTTCCGAGATTAATAAGGAGATTGAGAAGAAGCATAAGGTGTTGGTTACAACACTTACCAAGCGTATGGCGGAGGATTTGACAGCCTACATGCAGCAAGTGGGTATTCGCGTAAAGTACTTACATTCAGATATCGACACATTGGAACGAGTAGAGATTGTAAGAGATTTACGAATGGATATTTTTGATGTCATCGTGGGTATCAATTTGCTCCGAGAGGGATTAGACATTCCGGAGATTACGTTGGTGGCGATATTAGATGCAGACAAGGAAGGTTTTTTACGTTCAGAGACCTCTCTGGTACAGACTATCGGACGTGCTGCAAGAAATGTTGACGGTCATGTTATTATGTACGCTGACAACATGACAGGGTCTATGAAGTATGCCATCGAAGAAACCAATCGTAGAAGACGAATACAGGAAGCATATAATGAAGAGCACGGCATTACTCCGCAGACTATTGTGAAAGAAGTCAGAGACTTAATTCAAGTGGGAGCAGAGGATGAGCCGACAGAGAAGAATGGTCTTTTTGATAAGGATATGGAGTCCATGAATGAGAAAGAATTGAATGCTGCCATTGCTAAATTACAAAAGCGTATGAATGAGGCAGCTGCAGCGTTGAACTTTGAGCGGGCGGCAGAGCTTCGTGATGAGTTGAAGCTTTTTAAAGCGGCACTGCGAGATTATGACCTATAGAGGAGTATGTCATGAAGAAAGAATATATTACAATAGAGGGTGCAAGGGTTCACAATTTAAAAAGTGTTGATGTGAAGATTCCGAGAAATCAAATGGTAGTTATGACAGGTATTTCCGGTTCTGGTAAGTCTTCTTTGGCTTTCGATACGGTATATGCAGAAGGACAGAGAAGGTACATGGAATCATTGTCTTCCTATGCAAGACAGTTTTTGGGACAGGCAGAGAAACCAGACGTAGATAAGATTGAGGGATTATCCCCTGCCATCTCCATTGACCAAAAATCAACCAATCGTAATCCTCGTTCTACTGTAGGTACGGTAACAGAGATTTATGATTATTTTCGATTGTTGTATGCAAGAATTGGTATTCCACACTGTCCAAAGTGTGGAAAGGAAATTGTGCGTCAGACCGTAGACCAGATGGTAGATACCATTTTGGAAATGGAAGAGGGGACCAAGATTCAGTTGTTGGCACCCGTAGTAAGAGGTAAAAAAGGTCGCCATGAAAAATTACTGGCTGGAGCGAAAAAGAGTGGATATGTCCGTGCTATGATTGATGGTAGTATGTATGATTTGAGTGAAGAGATTACACTGGATAAGAACATCAAGCATAACATCGATATTGTGGTAGACCGTCTGGTTGTAAAACCATCTATTCGCAAGCGTCTTGCAGAGTCCATTGAGAATGTATTGCATTTGGCAGATGGTTTGATGACCGTGGATGTAATTGATGGCGAACCAGTGAAGTTTAGTGATAGCTTTTCTTGTCCAGATTGTGGTATTAGCATTGATGAGATCGAGCCGCGTAGTTTTTCATTTAACAATCCTTTTGGTGCCTGTCCTGTTTGTCATGGTTTGGGCTTTAAGATGGAGTTTGATGTTGATTTGATGATTCCGGATCCAAGTCTTTCTATTGATGAAGGTGCGATTTCTGTACTAGGCTGGCAGTCCTGTACGGATAAGAAGAGTTATAGCAGATGCGTTTTGGATGCGGTGGCTGAGAAGTTTGACATAGATCTTTACAAACCTTTTGAGCAGTATACGGATAAAGAGCGTGACATTATTCTCTATGGAACCAATGGCGTAGAGGTAAAGGTGCATTACAAGGGTCAGCGTGGTGAAGGCGTGTATGATGTTGCCTTTGAGGGCTTAGTGCACAATGTGCAGAGACGTTATCGAGAGTCCTCTGAGAGTGTGAAACAGGAATATGAAAGTTACATGACGATTACGCCTTGTGATGACTGTCATGGTGACAGATTAAAAGAGACTTCTTTGGCTGTTACGGTAGGAGATAAAAATATTGCCCGCATGGTAGATATGTCGGTAGTAAAGATATTGGATTATCTGAACACCATGGAGCTTACCGAGAGACAACATTTGATCGGTGACCAGATTTTAAAAGAAATCAAAGCAAGATTAAGTTTCCTTCGGGATGTTGGTCTTGATTATCTGGCTCTTAGCAGAGCCACAGGAACACTTTCCGGTGGTGAGGCTCAACGTATTCGTTTGGCAACACAGATTGGTTCCGGTTTGGTTGGTGTGGCTTACATTTTGGATGAGCCAAGTATTGGTTTGCATCAACGAGACAATGATAAGTTAATCGCAGCCCTAAAGAGACTACGTGATTTGGGTAATACCCTTTTAGTAGTTGAACACGATGAAGACACTATGCTAGCTGCTGACCATATTATTGATGTTGGTCCGGGAGCTGGTGACCATGGTGGAGAGATTATTGCACAGGGTACAGCAAAACAGATTATGGCCTGCAAGAAGTCTATTACTGGTGCATATCTGAGTGGTAGAATTCAAATTCCTGTACCGGAGACGAGAAGAACGCCTACCGGCTATCTGAAGGTACTTGGTATGGAAGAAAATAACCTGAAGAATATCGATGTGGAAGTTCCACTAGGAATTATGACTTGTGTTACCGGTGTGTCCGGTTCTGGTAAAAGTTCCTTTGTAAACGAGATTTTATATAAGCGTTTGGCAAGGGATTTGAATCGCGCCAGAACAAAGGGCGGTAAGCACAAAGGTATTAAAGGGCTGGAACAGTTGGATAAGGTGATTGCCATCGACCAGTCACCAATTGGTAGAAGTCCGCGTTCGAATCCGGCTACTTACACCGGAGTGTTTGATTTGATTCGAGATTTGTTTTCGAATACCAAGGATGCGAAAACTATGGGTTATACAAAGGGGCGTTTCAGCTTCAATGTATCCGGTGGTCGTTGTGAAGCTTGTCGTGGCGATGGTATGTTGAAAATCGAGATGCATTTCTTGCCGGACATTTATGTGCCATGTGAGGTTTGCGGTGGCAAGCGTTACAACCGTGAAACCTTGGATGTAAAGTATAAGGACAAAACCATTGCAGATGTGTTAGACATGACCGTAGAGGATGCTTGCGTTTTCTTTGAAAATGTACCATCCATTTTGCGTAAGATTGAGACCTTAAGAGATGTAGGTCTGGGTTATATCAAGTTAGGTCAGCCTTCTACAACGCTTTCCGGTGGCGAGGCACAGCGAATCAAACTGGCAACTGAGCTTTCCAGAAGAAGTACAGGAAAGACCATTTATATTTTGGATGAACCGACAACAGGTCTGCATTTTGCAGATGTGCACAGATTAGTGGATATCTTGCAACGTCTGACAGAAGGTGGCAATACGGTTGTTGTAATTGAGCACAACTTAGACGTAATCAAGACTGCGGATTACATTATCGATATGGGACCAGAAGGTGGCGATGGCGGTGGAACTGTGATTGCACAGGGTACACCAGAGGAAGTAGCTAAGATGCCACAATCTTATACTGGAAAATATGTGGCGCGGTATTTGAATAAGTAACATATATAAAAGTACAGTTGTACAGAACGAAAACATCTCTCTGTAGCAACTGTACTTTTATATTGTAATGATTATTATACAAATTCCTGAGCTAAATCAAGAGTGCGTTGACTATATATTTTGAGTAACTCGTCAACGTTTTTTCCAGACTTTAAAGCACGGATAGCTTCTGCTAATAAGGATTCACCTTCTTGTCTACCTTTCTGTTCCATTCTTTCAGCAAAATTACACATTGTAATCACCTTACCTTCCTGTTTATCTAATAGTACAGATTCTTCAATATCATCATATCGCTTATCATCTGTGAATACTCTGAGCATATGTAGCACTGCCTCTGGGTGTCTGATTGCATCATCCGATGGTGTATAATTCTCGTCGTCTTTTTCAGCAAAAAAGTCTGCAATGACTTTAAAGTCACTTTTCAGTTTGCTTCGCAGTTTTTTTGGAATCTCTTTGACGTCAATAACATGAATAGGATAATCGTTGACATATGGTTTCACCTGTTCTGGCATATGTGGTATCATGTCATGCAGTGACAATGGTTTCTTCCAATTCCCATCACCAAAGTAAAGCACAATCGAAACAATAGGAGAGATTGATTCCTCAGTGGAGCCATCCATCAGCAATGCTTCCTCGACATAATCCTCGTGAAAAACTAACACATTGAAAATATCTGCAAAAACATCGTTATATGTTTCCAAATACTTGGTACTCAAATCCTTCTCTCCCATATAATCTCCCTTCATTATAGCAGTGTTAAACGTAAATTACAATTGAAAAATGAAAAAATGTAAAATAAAGTCATATCTATATATTAGCGAGAAAAGATAAAAATGTCAATAACAAAATTACATTTAATTATTCCACAATAGAGTTTGATATATGAATGGACATATAAAGTTATCAAAACAGGGCTATAAATGATTGAGACGAGCCTCAAAATGCGTCAGTACTTATGCTGTGTATTTAACAGCATTATGTACTGCTACGCATTTTGGGAGCGAGAGCATCTCGTCGAAACATTTATAACCCTGTTTTGATGGATTCTTATATGCCTCATTCAGATGTCATGTCTTGTCGATAAATATAAATACATGTCATGCGTTTGATATTGGAACTCCACTCTCCTCCATTTATACTGATGATTAGACAGATTTCCAAAGAAGAGGAAATTAAGAAATGGAGGATTGCTATGGGTGAGAAGAGATATTTGATTTCAGATGCTTCTAAGAAGCTGAATATTGAGCCACATGTCTTACGGTACTGGGAAGAGGAATTAGAGCTTGCGATACACAGAAATGAGATGGGGCATCGTTACTATACAGAACTGGACATGGAAGCGTTAAAGGGAATTCAGACGTTAAAGAATCAGGGTTTCCAGTTAAAAGCGATTAAGAGTCTGGTGCCAAGTTTTTATAGTGGCAGACCATTTGATTTAAATAAGTTGCTAACGCTAAAGGACGAATTGAATGCACAGGTAGAAGAAGAAAAACAGGAGTTAGTAAAGGAGGATTCTATTACCTTGGCGTCAAAAAAACAGAAATCAACTTTACCGCAGGCACAAACCAATAGACAGGAAGTATTGTCGAATGAACATAAGTTGGCACAGTTTCAGGATATCATTAACAGAGCTGTGGCGAAGGCATTGGTGGATAATCAGGGAACTTTGTCGGATACAGTGGGAACAAAGGTGTCAGAAACAGTATCCAATCGTGTGACGGATCAGATATTAAAACAGATGGATTATCTGATGCGTGAAAATGAAGACCATGCAGAAGCACGTTATAAAAAACTAGACGAGACCATCAGAGAAGTGCAAAGAGCAAGAATGGAAGCGGCAGCAATGGAGGAACCGGAAAAAGAGAAAAGAGGTTTCTTTAGAAAGAATAAACAGAAAAAAGAGAAGAAAACTAAGAAAAATGGGGCATCGCAAAATGACTAATTGAGTTATGGAGCGATGCTCCATTAACTTTTTTAAAAAAATTATAAAAAATATGTTAGACTTATAATTGGTTTACGTCATATTCAGTGAAGGCCTTTATAGAACACGGAGGATGAGTGTGGAAGATAAACAGATTATTGAATTATATTGTAATAGGGATGAAAGTGCAATTGAAAAGACAGCGATGAAATATGGTACATACTGTTTTTCCATTGCAAAGGGCATTTTAGGAAATGCAGAGGATTCAGAGGAGTGTGTGAATGATACCTGGATGCAGGCTTGGAAAAGTATTCCACCTACAATACCAACGTATTTGCGCATTTTCTTAGGTAAAATCACAAGAAATCTTTCTTTTGACAAGTATCGTGCCAGTCACAGCGCAAAAAGAGGCGGTGGTGAAATCGCATTGGTATTGGAAGAATTGGAAGAGGTTGTGGCGTCCTCGTCGGATGTGGAAGCGCAGTTTGAGAGAAAAGAACTTGTGGAAGCAATCAATGCGTGTTTACGCACTTTGACAGAGCGGGAATGCAGTATTTTCATTAAGCGGTATTTTTATGCTGTGGAAACAAAACAAATCGCGAAGGAGTTTGAGTTAAAGGAGAGCAATGTATTAATGATACTTTCCAGAACCAGACAGAAACTACAGAAGTATTTGAAAGATGAGGGATTTGTGTAATGAAAAGAGAAGACTTATTTGATGCTATCGGTTCCATAGATGATGATTTAATTGCAAGGAGTGAGAACCGAAGAAAAGTGAAAAATAGAATATGGGTGCGATCTGTACTTGCCAGTGCAGCCTGTTTTGTATTGGTGGTGAGTGCCGTATTATTTATGAATCAGGAGCAGCCAGTGACACCGATACCACCAACCGATACCACCACAGAGGATTGGGGTGATGGAAAAGGTGGCAACGACAGTTCAGAGGTTATTTCAACAGAAGAGACACAGTATGGAATGAATCCTGAAAATGGATGGGTGGATTATAATGTAGGTCCACTAATGCCTCTGAGCTTGAGAGAGGAAAACAGTGCAATCACTGCTACACGAGAAATGACTTATGATTTTTCAGAGCTAAAAATCAGTACAAATGGATATGCAAAAATAAAAGATGCTTATGTTTTGAAGAATACATCTGATACTGAGCAAATCATTACTGTACAGTATCCATATATGAATTCCATGAAGGAGTTGGCAAAGAGTAGACCGACTGTTGTGGTTAACGATGAAACACGTGACATTACAATCAATGCAGAAGCTTACAGAGGTAAGGATAGTAGTGGAATGTTGTGTCCATTTTCTCCAAGTTTGTCATCGGATGAGTATAGTTCTTTGATGGCAGAACGAAATACAGATATGGAAAGTTTGAATGAAGCGTTACTGAATAAGCCGGTCACAGTATATGAGTTCCATGCTCCTAAGGGAGAAGCGGATTTACTGAAGACCGCATACTATTCCGTGAAGTTTAAGGTAGCGGATATCAATAGCGTATATTTTGCTGGTGTAGATAATTATTTTGATGATGGTGAATATGTATACGCAGGATTTTATGTGAAGAATACTGTGGATGCTGAAATTCAGCCTACAATTATATTTATGGATGGAAAGCCGTCTGAGTATGTGGAACAGGGATATACAAGTGCAGACGGATTCATAGAGCAGGATAAGAGTGCATACGAGACAGAGGCAGTGACTGTTGAGAAGAAGGAATATGAAACAAACATTTTAGAGGTTATGATGCGTTGCGTGGATGCACAGCTAGCAAAAGATATGCCAAAAGATATCAGTAACCGAGAATCTCTAAAGACGTTGTATAGTCAGGTGGCAGTTAAGATATTATCGGATATTCTTACCTGGGATCATGATGGTGCGAAAACGGGTGAAGATGATGTGGCTATCCATTTTGGAAAGAGTCTGTCTGATATGGCTTATCTGGCATATCATTCATATGCTTTATACGTAATCACAGATACAGTGACAATTCCTGCAGGAGAAAGTGTAACTATTGAGTATGCATATGAAAAGCAGGGTAACCATCAAACAACAGAACCAGAAGAAGCATTTAGAGACTGTTACGGTTATGATAATACAATTTCTTTAGGAACGAACCTCGTGTTTACAGAACAGGTAGCCGGTATTGTGGAAAATGGTAACATTTCAATCATGGAGCAAAATTATGGATTTGATTTGGAAAATGATGTGAAAAAGGTTGTTCTTGATTTAGATGCGGAAAGATACTATATGATAATCAAAGTGTTAAAATAAACACGAAAAAGAGGCTGTCGTAAGACGGCCTCTTTTCTTGCTATTTTAACCTGTTTTTAGTTTAAATTTGCGAATATCTTTTTCAGATTCCACTCGTTCAATTTGTGCACCTAAAGCACGAAGCTTTGTGCTGAACTTTTCGTAGCCTCGTTGGATATATTTGATATCATCAACTACGGTGTATCCTTCAGCAACCAAACCGGCGATAACTAATGCAGCACCTGCACGAAGGTCCGGAGCAACTACGCTGGCACCGATGTAACCAGGTACACCATTGATAACGGCTACATTACCTTCTACCTTAATATTGGCACCCATGCGAGAAAGCTCATTCACATATTTGAATCGGTTTTCGAAAATACTTTCTGTGATAATGCTTGTGCCATCAGAAAGGGCAAGGGTTACTGCCATCTGTGGTTGCATATCTGTCGGGAAGCCAGGGTATGGAAGTGTTTTGATGTTAGTTGAGTGTAAACGCTCAGTGGCTTTTACTCTGACTGCATCATCAAACTCTTCTACAGTGGCACCAATCTCGATTAATTTAGAAGTGATTGCTTCTAAATGTTTTGGAATTACATTCTTAATCAGCACATCGCCCTTCGTTGCAGCAGCGGCCATCATAAAGGTTCCTGCTTCAATCTGGTCAGGAATGATGGAATACTCTGTTCCTTTTAGGGACTTCACGCCTTTAATTCGAATGACGTCTGTACCGGCACCCTTGATGTTGGCACCCATGCTGTTTAGGAAGTTGGCAACATCTACGATGTGTGGTTCCTTTGCGGCATTCTCAATAGTGGTTTTACCCTCTGCCAAGGCAGCAGCCATCATAATGTTAATGGTTGCACCGACAGAAACAACGTCTAAATAAATGTGATTACCAACTAACTGATCAGCAGCAACAGTAATCATGGAATTTTTAATCTCTACTTTAGCGCCCAGTGCCTTAAAGCCCTTTGTGTGCTGGTCAATTGGTCTCATACCAATATCACAACCACCAGGAAGTGCAACCTGAGACCGTTTATATTTTCCAAGTAATGCTCCAAGTAAATAGTAAGATGCACGAATCTTGCGAATAAACTCGTCATCTACGCAAAGATCTTCTGAATTCTTGATGGTCTTACCGCAAATAGATACAGTATGTTCATCTAAATAGTTCACCTTTGCACCAATGCCCTGAATTGCCTGTAATAACACTCTGGTGTCGCGGACATTTGGAACATTCTCTATGATAACTTCATCGTCAGTCATAACAGCTGCAGCTAAAATACCTAAAGCGGCATTCTTTGCTCCCGCAATCGTTACCTCACCCTGAAGAGGGTTACCCCCCTTGATAACATATTGCTCCATAATACACCTCAATAAATTGATAAATTAGTATATGCTAAAATCATGAAAGTCGTTCAAACTCATAAAAAGACGCACTACGCCCAGTAACGTCCATATCCAATACATTATAACACATGGACAGAATTTGTAAAGATTAATTTCTTAGTAAACATTTGGCAAAGGTTTACTGTTTTAGTTCGTCTTCACAATAAGCACAACGATAGGTACGATGTTCTGTATCTGTGAGTACGAAAATCTGGTCAATGTCAGGCTCAGCTGTGGTAATGCAACGTGGATTTTTGCATTTTACAACGTTGATGAGCTTTGCCGGTGGCGCAACCTTGCGCTTTTCTACGGTTACACCGTCCTTAATAATACAAACTGTGATGTCCGGGTCAATGTAACCGATAACATCTAAATTAACGGAAACATCCTGGTCGATTTTTAAAATGTCCTTTTTGCCCATTTTGTTGCTCTTAACATTCTGAATGATGGCAACGGAACAGTCTAACTTTCCAAGCTCCAAATCCTTGTAAAGTTGTAATGCTTTGCCTGCGGTAATGTGGTCTAATACAATACCATTTTGAATGCTATCTATATTCATGGAAATACCTCGCTTTCAAAAATGTGTTATTTTTTAAGGTCCAGTAATGACATAATCAGTGCCATGCGCACATACTTGCCATTTAACGCCTGCTCAAAATAGCGTGCTCTTGGGTCGTCATCTACTTCAGTGGCAATTTCATTTACTCTTGGAAGTGGATGCATGATAGTCAAGTCTGGTTTAGCTGTTTTTAACTTATCCAAGTCCAAAATATAACTATCTTTCAATCTTACATAATCAGCCTCGTTGAAGAAACGCTCTCTTTGTACACGAGTCATATACAAGATATCCAACTCAGGCATCACTTCGTCCATGGAAGTAACCTGTTTGTAAGAGATGTTGTTCTTTTCAAACACTTCTGTTTTGATATAGTCCGGAATCTGTAATTCCACAGGAGAAATCATAACGAAGTTGACATTTTCATAACGGGACATTGCCTTGATTAATGAGTGTACAGTTCGTCCAAATTTTAAGTCACCACAGCATCCAATTGTAATGCTATCAAGACGGCCTTTCTCACGACGAATGGTAAGCAAATCTGTCAATGTCTGAGTAGGGTGGTTGTGACCACCGTCACCGGCATTGATGATTGGCACGTCAGACTTCATAGAAGCCAACATCGGTGCACCTTCCTTTGGATGACGCATGGCAATAATGTCAGCATAGCAGGATACTACCTTTACAGTGTCGCCTACACTTTCTCCCTTGGTAGAGGAGGAGGAACCGGCATCTGAAAATCCGAGAATATTACCGCCCAATTCCATCATGGCCGCTTCGAAACTCAAACGGGTACGGGTACTTGGTTCAAAGAACAGAGTAGCGAGCTTTTTGCCCTTACAGACCTCGGTATACTGTTCTTTGTTAGCGATGATGTCATCAGCAAGATCTAAAATCTCGTCAATGTCAGCTACGCTTAAATCCATTGGATCAATTAAATGTCTCATAATCTGCCTCCTTTAATCTAACGAAATAGTTTCCTGTTCAGGAACTCTGAATTTTCTCAATATTGCCTGAATGGCACTTAAATCTTTTTTGTCACAACGCATCACATACTGACGTTTGTTTGCTCGGAATTTTACCTGAAGTGTATTGATGTCGTCATTGACCATTTTGTAAGCCTTTACCTGTTCCCAGGGAATGTAGGTCATGCCTACAAAAATGCCCGTGTTAGAAATACCACTTTGTAGTCTGGTCAGTGAAAGGATAAAAAATGCAAATACTGCAACAGTAGGGATATAAATGTATAATCGATATATCACAAGTATTACAATGATCAATAAAGCAACGTTGACATTAATGACTTCAATCAAACCGGTCTGTCTGCCAATCCGACTGGATATGACAATGGTTTTCTGGCGGAGAATACTTCGCACCGACAAAACGGAAAGCAGTAAAAAGCCAAAAAACAAAAGTGCTGTTATAATATTGAGCCACATGACATAGTCGAAATGCATGACAGTACCTACCTAATCATAAAATAATATAAGATAACGTGCAATAGGCGACTGCCAAATGACAATCGCCTAATATATTAAAACTTCTTATCTAACAAATAAGCCATAACCGCCTTCTCTGCGTGACGACGGTTCTCAGCCTGATCTAAGATAAATTCTAAGAATCTCTTTTCTACTTCCTCAGAAATCTCGAAACCAACGTGCATTGGCATATCGTGCATAACCTTAGCGTTGCTGCCCTCTAATAATGCCTCGTTAATCTGGTATGGCATCATTTTCGCAAGGGTTTCTTCCTTCTGCTTCTGGTATGCAGGATTGTTAAAGAATTCCATATCAACCCATGTATCAGTATAGAGTAAATCCATATCTTTTACATATGACTTAGCCTCTTCCATGCTCATAGTTGGGTCAAGCTCAACATAGTAACCTGTTTCTTTTGCCTTTTCATAAAAATCAGGCTCCACAGCAGTTTCATTTACCAATGGAGTAAGACCATATAAGGTACCCTTCTGCATCTTGGTAAAGAATTCTACCAATGAATTAAATACATTGTTCTTAGCACCGATGTAAAGGAGTTTTACATCCAAAGTTCCAAAATGCTCCAAAATGGTCAAAGCATCTGCCAAAATCTGGCATGGATGGTAAGTGCTGTCACAGCCGTTAATAAATGGAACAGATGTATTAGCACCAAACATTTCAACGGTCTCATTCTTAATTAAACGAGCCATGATGATATCTACATTACGTCCGATATAACGAAGCTCAGAAACAGGCTCGCCTAATACAAAGTTGGAATCCTCCCAAATCTGGTTGTAATAGGTTCCGCCAAGCTCTGTAATACCTGTTGTAAAGGATAAAAATGTTCTAGTAGAAGTCTTTTCAAATAATGTATAAAGCTTCTTTCCCTTTAACAGTTCGCTATAATTCTCAGGATTCTTTTTCATCTTCAATGCCATATCCAAAATGGTTTGTAACTCTTCGGCAGTGAAGTTTTTAAAATTCAACATATTCTTCATAAGGCTAATCTCCCCTTTTTCTCTTATAAATAGCTCTTAAGCTTGTCTGCCATGTCTGTGTTTTCCCATGGAAGCGTGATGTCAGTACGACCGAAATGTCCATAAGCAGCAGTCTGCTTGTAGATTGGTCGTCTAAGGTCAAGCATCTTGATAATGCCTGCTGGTCTTAAATCAAAATTCTCACGGATGATGTCAACTAACTTTTCATCAGAAACTTTACCTGTGCCAAAGGTGTCAACCATAATAGATGTTGGCTTTGCAACACCGATAGCGTATGAAAGCTGAATCTCGCATTTGTCAGCTAAGCCGGCAGCAACAATATTCTTTGCAACGTAACGTGCTGCGTAAGCAGCAGAACGGTCAACCTTTGTGCAGTCCTTGCCGGAGAATGCACCGCCACCGTGACGGGCATAACCGCCGTAGGTGTCTACGATAATTTTACGTCCGGTTAAACCACTGTCGCCGTGTGGTCCACCAATTACAAATCTGCCAGTTGGATTGATGAAGAACTTGGTGTTCTCGTCTACCATTTCTTGTGGCAAAATAACATCAAATACATGCTTCTTAATATCTGCATGAATCTGTTCCTGTGTTACATTCTCATCATGCTGTGTAGATAATACAACTGCATCCAAACGGGTTGCGTTACCTGCTTCATCATATTCTACAGTCACCTGAGTCTTTCCGTCTGGTCTCAAATAAGGAAGTACCCCAGTCTTTCTTACCTTTGTTAACTGAATAGCTAACTTATGTGCAAGGGAGATAGGATAAGGCATTAATTCTGGTGTCTCGTTACTTGCATAACCAAACATCATACCCTGGTCACCGGCACCGATGGCTTCAATTTCCTCATCGGACATGGTGTTTTCCTTTGCTTCTAATGCCTTGTCAACGCCCATTGCAATATCTGTTGACTGCTCATCCAATGCAACGATAACGCCACAGGTATCGCAGTCAAAACCGTATTTTGCTCTGTCATAACCAATTTCGCGAACTGTGTCACGCACTGTTTTCTGAATATCAACGTAACCGTTTGTGGTAATCTCGCCCATAACTAAAACAAGACCTGTAGTGATGGCTGTCTCGCAGGCAACACGGCTCATTGGGTCCTGTGCAAGCATGGCATCCAAAATGGCATCTGAAATCTGGTCACAGATTTTGTCAGGATGTCCTTCTGTTACTGATTCTGAAGTGAATAATCTTTTTTCCATTGTAAATCCTCCTAAATGATAAATGAAAGATACTCCAAAGGTTTTTCTAAAAAGAAAAAATCCGATTTCATAATCGGATTTGAAAAATGCAGTATTCAAATCCTCTTATTGCTCGATATATCATATCGCTCGGGGTGGCACCTTCCGATGTAAAATCGGGGTTGCCGTGGTTTCTTCGTCCCTTATGACTCCGCCACTCTGAATAAGAGAAGTATCTTAAACAATTTGCTGACCTAACAATACTACATTTCAGGACATTCGTCAATGGATTTACTTTATTGTTTCTTAATTATTATTTTATAGAAAATCATGCTATACTGATGGTATTCAAGCCAATACTTTAGAAAGGAGTAAGCGCTGTGAAGATTACCCGTAAGATTAAAATGTTAATCATTCCCATGATCATTTTGCCTATATTTTTCACAATATTGGCATTGACATTAGTTGCCAATGTATATTTGAGTGCAGTTTATGGGGATATTCGAAATATTAATGATTATGAGCAGATTAGTAATCCTATGGATACCGTGGATTCCATATTGCAACAGGAAGTGCAGGTGCTCCGTACCATATTTGGCGGGAAAGAGGTAGAGGCTATCAATGAGAAGGATTTGCAAGAGATTAATCAGACTCTCAATGCCCATAATTCGTTTTTGATTGTCAAAAAGGAGAATAGTATTATTTTTCAGGGGATTGATGATTTGCCGGTTGGGTTAGAAGAGCAATTACCAACTAAGTCTTCCCAAAGTGGAGAGATGGTTTCTTATATCAAAAATCCAGATAGTTTTGTGATTCGCCAGATTGATTTTGGGTTTACAGATGGTAAGGATGGTGTGGTTTATGTAGTGACTTACCTTGGAAATATGGTGCCAAAGTTCAAAGAGGTTGCGGTTGCCATGATTACCATTTTGATTATCATTTTCTGTTTGACCAGCGTGGTAATTTCTTTCTATATGTATTGGGGATTTGTCAGACCGATTCAGTCCTTAAAACAGGGAACAACCGCTATTATGGAAGGTAATTGGGACTATAAGGTTCAGGTGGATACCGATGATGAGCTTGGTGATTTGTGTCAATCCTTTAATAACATGAGAGACCAGTTGCGACAGTCCATGGTAAAGCAGATACAGGCGGAGGAAAAGAATAGAGAGTTAATTGCAAATATTTCTCATGACCTAAAGACACCGATTACATCTATCAAAGGTCATGTGGAAGGCATTATGGATGGTGTAGCAGATTCGCCGGAAAAGATGGATAAGTACATCCGCATTATTTATAATAAGGCCAACGAGATGGACGCCATGATTAACGAGTTGTCACTTTATACAAAGTTGAATAGCAATGCCATTCCGTATAACTTCAGAAAGATACCGATTGATGCATATATGCAGGATTGTTTAGAGGACATGTCTGAACTGGAAAATGTGACGGTTACTTACAAGAATTATTGTGATAAGGGTACCAGAGTAACGGTGGACCCGGAACAGTTAAGAAGAGTAATTAATAATATCATTACGAATTCAAGAAAATATAATGACAAAGATACTTGTACTATTGATATTCATTTGAAACCAGTCAATGATATGGTGCAGTTGTCCTTTGAGGATAACGGAATTGGTATCAGCGAGGAGGCTTTGCCTAACATTTTCAATCGAACCTATCGCGCTGATGAAGCGAGACGTTCTATGGGTGGTTCCGGACTGGGGCTTTCCATTGCGAAAAAGGTTATTGAGGAACATGGTGGAACCATGTGGGCAGATAGCAAGTTAGGTGTAGGAACGACTATATTTTTCACCTTGCAGATGGTACAGGAGCAAAAGGAGGTAGCAGGCGATGTATAGAGTATTATTGGTGGAAGACGAAGAAAGCATAGCAGAACTGGAAAAGGACTATCTTGAGCTTTCGGATTTTCAAGTTGATATAGCGGCAGATGGAAAGTCAGGGTTGGATCGGGCTTTGACAGAAGACTACAATATGATAATTCTGGATTTGATGCTTCCGGGGATGGACGGTTTCGAGGTGTGCAAGCGTATTCGTGAAGAAAAGGATATCCCGATTTTGATGGTGTCTGCGAAAAAGGATGATATCGATAAGATTAGAGGTCTTGGTTTAGGTGCAGATGATTACATTACTAAGCCATTTAGCCCAAGCGAGTTAGTAGCCCGTGTAAAGGCGCACCTTGCCAGATATGAACGTTTGGTAGGTTCTAATCAGCAGAAAAATGATGTGATTGAGATTCGTGGTATTCGTATCGACAAAACAGCAAGAAGAGTGTATGTGAATGATGAAGAAAAAATTCTCACCACAAAGGAATTTGACTTGCTTACATTTTTGGCTAGTAATCCGAATCATGTATTTTCCAAGGATGAGTTATTCCAAAAAATTTGGGATATGGAATCTGTTGGGGATATTGCAACGGTAACGGTGCATATTAAGAAGATTCGTGAAAAGATTGAGTGCGATAGTTCAAAACCACAGTACATTGAGACTATCTGGGGTGTTGGATATCGGTTTAAGGTTTAGGAGTATAGATATATTACAAAACCAGTTTCATATCAACGGACATAGATGTTCCTTTGATGAAACTGGTTTTGACATATATAAATGCTTGATTGCAACGATAATAGTTTATTGAGTGAATGCTTCTAGTTGTGCTTTTAGGTATGCTATTTCTTCTTGTTGACTGTCATTCTGTAGTTTTAGTGCATCTATCTCATCCTGCATCACATCCACCATATATTCTGCCGTATTATGATCTAATATCCTTAATTCTTCGGAAAACATCTCCATCACCTTCTCTGTGCTTAGGCAGAGCTGGTAAACTTCTTCATACATCTTTTTATACTCTGGATATGCCTCTATCAGTTGCAGTATATCCTCCGGTACATCTGTGGAAAAGAATCGCAGCCATGCCTCAACTTTATTATCAATGTTAATCTTATTTTGAACATTTTTCTTGAAGATGTCAAGTGGAATGAAGAGGTATTTTTGTAATAATTCTACTTGAATTCCAGTGTCAGATTTTGCTTCTATGTAATGCAGATACTCGTCAGGATATTCGTGAAATATCTGAGGGCTGTGTTCAAACAGCACGATGGTATACACTGGCATAATATCCTTATAGGAAAACTTCTTTCCTTTTATATCCTTTGTCTCAGCACGCACTCTTTTATACTGCCGTAATAACAAATCTGCGGAATAGCATGCTGCACGTTGTCCCGGAAATAGATAGCCAATCTTCTGAATCTCAATATTGGCATAACTGCCATCCTCCAACTTCACAACTAAGTCTGTGTATAACAATGAATTCTCGGCACCAATTCTTACTGTATCGTTAGGTAAAGCATGCAATACCGTAACTTTCTGTTTTAACAGTACAGAAAGAAAATCTCCCACCCGTTCCGGTGTATATTCCGGATTCATCACTTCCTTAAAAAAGGTGTCATACATCATTTTGACACCTCTCGCACCGGTACATATATCCATAAACTCTTGCTGCCGTTCTTCGGGCCATGTCTGATACTGTCTACGAAGATGTGGATTCCCCTGAATATCCTGCATCACTTCCTCAGCAGTTCGCAACATGGGAAAATGCTTCTTTAGTATCGATTCTGTTGTCAATGTAACGCCTCCTAGTATGGATTCGCTTATGCATAAACGTGAATTGAAAATAATTATTTTACTAATTTTATCATAATATGCCCTAAAACAAATGTCAATATGTAAATTAAATATATTGATTGTGAGAGCGAGTTGTTAATTAAAACAAAAATATGGTCAAAAACGACAAGTGTATTTTTTCTGATGAGTTGAAGCGATAAAATGGATTATATCTTCTATTAAGAAAGGGCAGATTAATCTGTAAGGGTGGTTAATGTGGGTAGATGGAGAGAAATTAAGTATTTTGCTTTTCTTATGGTAGCAATTATGATTGTTTCTATGTTGTCATTTGTAACACCGTTAAGAGTTAATGCAACAACAGCGAATCATAGTCAGGCTGATGCTGTCAATTGGGCAACAAGTCAGCTCAATCAGTCTCTTGACTATGATGGTGTATATGGTGCACAGTGCGTAGACTTGATCAAATATTATTATGCATATTTAGGAAACGCTGACTATGCATATGGTAATGCATCTGCATATGTGAGTAACACATTGCCAACAGGTTGGACACGAGTATACAGTGATTATCAGCCAGGCGATATTGCTGTATGGAAAGTAAATCACAGTTGTAGTACTTGTAGTACTAGTTCGCTCGGTCATGTGGGTATTATTACATCAGCGGACTCAGTAGGATTTAATGCAGTTAATCAGAATTTTAATTCTCAGTCATATTGTACGCAGAATTGGTTTTATTGTTCGGCATTACAGTGTGCGATTAGACCTGATTTTTCAGCTACATCTAGTGGAGATTCTTCTAACACCTCCGCATGGACAGCTTCTGTAAGTAACTTAACAGAAACAAATGCTACAGTATCTGCAACATTTAATGTAGGTTCTACTGTGCAGTTTCAATGGGCAGGTTGTAATTTCTTTGACGCAAATGGTAATTTGATTGCTCAGGCGGGAGAAAGTACATCAGTTAGCAATTCATATATAAATATTTGGTATGATATTAATAGTGAAACAACACAGAAATTGAAGTTACAAGCAGGAACGACATACAAATATCAATTTTATGCTACATACGGTGGAGTTGACCATTTTAGTCCAGTATACACATTTACAACACCGGGTGGGGATAACATAAAACCTGTTGTTTCTAACGTAAAAGTGTCGAATATTACTAAAAATGGATATAAGATTACATGTACGGTAACTGATAATAAGGGAGTTACAAAAGTAAAATTTCCAAGTTGGAATAATAATATTCATCAGGGAGAAAATGCTATATGGTTAGATGGTACGATCTCTGGAAGTACAGCGACTTGTACAGTTAATATATCCGGATTAAAATCCGGTGCAATAGAAGGAAAATATGTTACTCATATTTATGCGTATGATGCGGCAGGCAATTCTGCGTGTTATGTAGTGGCACCTATATTTATTGACCGCACTGCACCGGTAATTTCAAATGTCAGCATAGAGAATTTGACATCTGAAGGATATAGAGTGAAGTGTAAAATAGAAGATAGTGGAAGTGGAATTGATTATGTAAAATTTCCAACATGGACCAGTGCAGGTGGGCAAGATGACTTGAAACAGGGTTGGAATCAGTCTGGTAATGTATATCAAGGAATTAAAGATGGTGATAGCTGGTATTTTGACGTAAAAACATCAGAACACAATTACGAAACAGGAATATATTCTACCAATATATATGCGTGGGATATGCAAGGAAACATGATGTCTTATTGTTTATCGCCGTGTAATAATGTTGTGGTGCCAGAGGCGATATCCGATGATGAAGAAACAAATGAATCAGATGAAGAACTAGACAATGAGGACGCAGAAGAGCCAGACGAGGAATCGGATGATGAGGAGACAGACGAAGATTCAGAGGATGAAACTGATATAGAAATTGGCGATATCATTGAGGATACGGATGATGAGATAGAATATGAAGTTATCGAAATCGGTGATGGCGAATATACATTGGAGTTGATTGATTATAGTGGTGAAGAAACGCATGTAGTTATTCCTAATGACCTAGAAGTGGATGGAATACTTTATAAAATCACTGCCATTGCAAAGAATGCATTTAAGAATAACAAGACAATTAAAAAAGTGACGATTGGTAACAACGTCATAACCATATGTGATAGTGCATTTAGCGGATGTAAAAAACTAAAGACAGTTGTTATTGGAAAAAATGTTAAAACGATTGGTAGCAAAGCATTTTTAAATTGTATTAGCCTTACAAAAGTAACTATACCTTCCAAAGTAACAAAAATAGGCTCCTACGCATTCAAAAATTGCAAGAAATTAACAAGTATAACATTTGGTTCGTCCGTGAAAACAATAGGAAAAGAGGCGTTAAGGGGTTGTAGTAGATTAAAGCAAATCACTATT
>JAZSEY010000016.1:0-35487 GCA_045531905.1 Lachnospiraceae bacterium | reverse complement strand
TCCTAGGTCATATCAACGTCTAGCTAATAATCCCTGTTTTTACTGTTCTTGGTTCGTAGATGATTCAATCATCTATCGCTTTTCTGAAATTCTTTAGAATTTTCAGGGTTGTCTTAGTATTTGATTATCAAGGTTCTTGTCAGCCGTTTTTCGCGGCGACTTGTTTATACTATCATTTTGATTTTTGTTTGTCAACACATTTTTTCATAAATTTTGAAAATTCGAACAAAAACGCAGAAACCCTTGATTTTACTGGATTTCTGCGTTTTCTCATCTTTTATTTATTCAGTCATCTCGCTTAAATTTTCAGAATTCAATACACAATTTGCAATAATTCTTCAACATTTGCGATTCCTATAATCTGAACCCCTTCAATTTCTTTCATTTTATCTGCATTGACCTTTGGCATAATGCATTTTTTGAAACCAAGTTTCGCTGCTTCTCTGGCACGCTGTTCCGCCATGGTAACGCCACGAATCTCTCCTGCCAAACCCACTTCACCAAAGATAACCGTATCTTCTGGCACGATTACATTCTTAAAACTCGATACTAGTGCCAAAACAATTCCAAGGTCAATTGCCGGCTCTGATAATCTCAAGCCACCAGTCAGATTGACATATGCATCACAGTTCCCCATTTGCAATCCAGCTTTCTTTTCCAAGACTGCCATTAACAAATTCACACGATTGAAATCCATGCCCACCGAAGTTCTTCTTGGAATATTAAAATTGGTATAAGCAACCAATGCCTGTATCTCCACTAATAGTGGTCTGGTTCCTTCCATAGAACATACTACCACCGTACCAGAGGCATTTTCTGCTCTACCGCCTAACATGACTTCAGAAGGATTATCCACTTCTACCAAACCAGTGCCCTTCATCTCAAATACACCAATCTCATTGGTGGAACCAAAACGATTCTTCACTCCACGCAAGATACGATAAACCGAACTTCGCTCACCTTCAAAATACAAAACCGTATCCACCATATGCTCCAACGTTCTTGGTCCTGCAACGGTGCCATCCTTTGTAACATGTCCCACCACAAAAATTGCAATATTATTCATCTTAGCTAACTGCATCAACCTGCCCGTTACTTCTCGCACTTGAGATACACTTCCAGCTGCTGATGTAACAGATGCAATTGACAAAGTCTGGATAGAGTCAATGATAACGACTTCTGGCATCACCTTTGTGATAGCATTTTCCACCGTATCCATATCTGTATCGCAGATAAGTTGCATATCTTTCTCAAATCCAGACAAGCGCTCTGCACGCATCTTAATTTGTTGCAGGGATTCTTCTCCCGACGCATAAAGCACTTTACGTCCATGATTTACCAGTGTTCTACACACCTGTAATAATAATGTTGATTTTCCAATACCAGGATCTCCTCCTACAAGCACAAGAGAACCTGGCACGATTCCTCCACCCAAAACACGGTCTAACTCGCCATAACCCGTGGCAATCCTTGGAACATCTTCTGACGTGACTGTAAAAAGAGAAGTAGGCGCCGGCATACTCTTTTGACTGGTATGCCTTGTGGCGCCTGCTACTCTTATCTCTTCAACAAATGTGTTCCAATTTTTACATCCGGGACACTGTCCCATCCACTTTGCTGACTCATATCCGCATTCCTGGCAAAAGAAAACTGTCTTATTCTTTGCCATAAATACTCCTTACTCGTCTACTTTCTCTAATCTTACTAATACTCTTTCGCCCTCTGAAAGTTCAACACTTAAATTCAACTTTCCACCCAAATTGGTCTTCATCTTACCTTCGTAAACATTACCAATATATGCTTTGTATTCCTTAGATGCTTCAAGTCCCACGGTCACCTGTGAATCCACAGTTCCTTCTACATAGAATGTAATCTGCTTATCTGATTCAGAAAACTCAAATACTGCAGTTCCAGGAACAGACTCATAAACAAATGAACCATTCTTCTCTAACTTGGTAATCTCATTAAATGTCTTTACTTTATACTTATCACCGCCGAATTCAAATCCATCCATCTTGGTTTTATCTGATAAAGTATAATCACCGAAGCTTAATGTACCGTTACTTTCTTCACGTATCAATTCTGCTACAACTGCCATATTGCTCCTCCTAAAAATTATCTTATGTGTCTAAAATGATTCGCTATCTATAGTATGCCATATTTAACGACATTTTTCTAGTATATTCTTGTGTTTTTCTCAGTATTTTTTACCAGTTAAATATCACTATTTTTTAGGCGTATTTTTGACTTGAAAATACACCCTATCGTTTTTCACAGAAACGGTTACTGCATCCCCTTCTGAGACATTTCCAGAAAGGATTTCTTCTGCCAAGGCATCTTCAACGTAAGTCTGAATCGCACGGCGAAGTGGTCGTGCTCCATATTTTTTGTCATACCCTTTATCAAAAATGAAATTGCGAAGCGGTTCACCATATCGCAGTGTAATATTCATCTGCGCTTTTACACGTTTCACAAGACTCTTCATCAACAAGTCAACAATCTGTTTAATCTCATCCTTGGTAAGCACTTTAAATACAATCGTTTCATCAATTCGATTTAAAAACTCAGGGCGGAATAAACGTTTTACTTCTTCCATTACGCCATCCTTCATCTGTTGATGTTCCCTTTTTTCGTCTTCTCCAGAAGCAAAACCAAGCAACTTTGGTTCCATAATGCGTTGTGCACCTGCATTAGATGTCATGATAATAATGGTATCTTTAAAACTCACTTTTCTACCTTGCGCATCTGTAATATGTCCGTCATCTAACACCTGCAACAACATATTGAACACGTCAGCATGAGCCTTTTCAATCTCATCAAACAAAACAACCGAATATGGATGCTTACGCACCTTCTCGCTAAGTTGTCCACCTTCGTCATAACCAACATATCCAGGAGGCGAACCAATCATTTTTGACACACTATGTTTCTCCATGTATTCCGACATATCTACGCGAATCATAGCCTTCTCATCACCAAAAACAGCCTCCGCCAATGCTTTTGAAAGTTCAGTCTTACCAACACCAGTCGGACCCAATAACAAGAATGAACCAATTGGGCGATTTGGATCTTTCAAACCTACACGACCTCTCTTCACCGCTTTCGCCACAGCATCTACCGCCTCATCTTGTCCAATCACGCGCTTATGCAACACATCAGAAAGTTTCATCAAGCGTTTTGATTCCTGTTCCGCAAGACGGCTAACCGGTATTTTCGTCCACATAGATACTACCGCCGCCACATCTTCTTCCTCAAGCAACAAATGTTTCGCTGATTTTTTATGATTATTTTTTCTTTGTTCTTTATTTAGTTTATCCTGCAAAGCCTTCATGTCAGACTTTACTTGACGAGCGTTTGCCAAATCCCCAGAAACCAAAGCCTCTTCTAGCATCGCTTCCAACTGTCTTAACTCTCTTTCCAGTTGCATAAATTCGCCAGAACCTGTATAAGACTGCAATCGTTTTCTAGAAGCAGACTCATCAATCAAATCTATCGCTTTGTCAGGTAAGAATCTATCATTCACATAACGAATGGCCAAATTAACAGCAGCAATTACTGCATCTTCTGTAATTTCTATATCGTGATGCTTTTCATAACAGGATTTTAATCCCATTAATATCTCAATACACTCTTCCTTTGTCGGTTCCTCCACCTGAACAGGCTGAAATCTTCTTTCTAAAGCTGCATCCTTTTCAAAATACTTGCGATACTCTGCGTTGGTGGTTGCACCAATCATTTGCACTTCACCACGGGACAATGCCGGTTTTAAAATATTGGAAGCATCTATTGAACCTTCCGCTCCGCCGGCACCAATCATGGTGTGAATCTCATCAACGAATAGAATAATATTGCCTTCAGCCATAACCTCTGCCAATAGTTTTTTGATGCGTTCCTCAAATTCACCACGATACTTCGTACCTGCCACCATACCAGAAAGATCCAATGCTAATAATCTTTTGTCTTGGATGGATTCCGGAACTTCTTTTGCAGCAATCAACTGTGCCAGGCCCTCTACAATAGCAGTTTTACCAACACCAGGCTCACCTACCAGACAAGGATTGTTCTTCATTCGTCGTGAAAGAATCTGTACCACTCTCGCCATCTCATCAGAACGTCCAATAACCGGATCCAACTTTCCATTTGTAGCCAGCGCCGTCATATCTCGACCAAACTGGTCAAGCATAGGTGTGTTTGATTTGGTCTTTTTCTTTGCCTTTTTATTCTGTACCTTTGCAAATTGTCTGTCATCACCAGCAGAGGCCCAGACATCTTGAAGTATTTTTTCCACAGATGCTCCCATGGAAATAATCATCTTTGTTGCTACACACTCCTTGCTTCGAAGCATCGCCAACAAAATATGCTCTGTCCCAATCTCTACCGAACCAAGAAGTTTTGCCTCTTTTTTACTCTGACTTAGAATCTCCGCACATTTCTTAGAAAATACAGATTCGCCTGCCTCAGCGATACCAATATCACTTAGCATCTTCTCTATCAATTTCTCCACACGCTTTGCATCTATTCCGTTATTTTCCAGAATCACGCCTGCCAAACCTTGTTTTTCTTTTAACAAACCAAACAATAAATGTTCACTACCCACATATTCATGTTCTAAACGTGCTGCCACTTTTTTCGCTTCTTTTATGGCATTTTTTGCACTCTTTGTATAATCCATGTTGTCTAGTCCTCCTGTTAATCTATTTCTTCATACCACGATATACATCTTCCACCAAACTCTGTAATTCCATCAAACTAATATCCTTACAAATAGCCTCTGCCACAAACATTTCCATATTGGGATACGCTTGATTGTGATGAGTTTGTTTGTCATATTCAATGCATATGACCGCCCCACGGTGTTTGTCTAATTGCAAAAAGCCATCCTGCCTTAAAATACTATATGCTTTATTCACCGTGTGCATATTGACGCCTATTTCATTTGCCAATTGGCGGACAGATGGCAACGACTGTCCATTTTGCAATTCATTTCTCGCAATCATTTTTATAATATGATTACGCAACTGCATATAAATTGCTTCCTCTTGATTAAATTCAATCTCTATGAGCATATCGTCACCCTCTTTCATTTACTCATTTGTTATAGCAACAGTATAACAAACACTATCCTACATTGCAAGGCTCAGACAACAACAAAGCGCAAAGGACTGATGTTATCCTTTGCGCTTACTTCTTCTTAATTACTGTTCATCAATTGCTTTACCGATGTCAGTTCTCATATATTTATTTTCAAATTCTACCCATTCTGTAGCTTTGTATGCATTGGCACGAGCTTCAAACAAGTCTTTGCCCTTTGCAGTAATACCAAGAACACGACCACCATTGGTCACTATCTTGCCATCCTGAAGTTTTGTACCTGCATGGAATGCGTAATAGTCATCCACCTCATCAAACTTTTCAAGACCGGTAATCTCAAATCCCTTTTCATAGCTTACAGGATAACCATCAGATGCAAGTACTACACACACTGCTGCATTATCTTCAAATTCCAATTCAATCTGATCTAACGTTCCATCAATACAAGCCTCAAACACATCAATGATATCATTCTTCATTCTAGGAAGTACAACCTGTGTCTCCGGATCACCAAATCTGGCATTGAACTCTAATACCTTTGTTCCCTTTGGCGTCATCATTAAACCAGTGAACAAGACACCTACAAAATCTCTGCCTTCTGCCTTCATGGCCGCCATTGTCTTTTCGTAGATTTCTTTCTGGCAGAATTCTTCAATCTCTGCAGTATAGAAAGGACTTGGAGAAAATGTTCCCATACCACCGGTATTTAATCCCTGATCGCCATCCTTTGCACGCTTATGATCCTGTGCAGAAGTCATTGTCTTAATATGTGTGCCATCGCAGAATGCCAACACAGATACCTCACGACCTGTCATAAACTCTTCGATAACCATCTTGTTACCTGCGCTACCGAAATGCTTATCCAGCATAATCTCTTTCACGCCTGCTTTCGCCTCTTCTAAAGTATTGCAAATCAACACGCCTTTTCCAAGAGCCAAACCATCAGCCTTTAATACAATAGGAAATTCAGCTGTCTCTAAATACGCAAGTGCTGCGTCTGCATCTTCAAATGTCTCATATGCAGCTGTAGGAATATCATATTTTTTCATCAAATCCTTAGAAAATGCTTTTGAACCTTCAATAATAGCAGCATTAGCACGAGGGCCAAACGCGCGAAGACCTGCATTTTCAAATGCATCTACTGCACCTGCAACCAATGGATCATCCGGAGCTACTACAGTCAAATCGATTGCATTTTCTTTTGCAAATGCTACTAACTTATCAAACTCCATTACGCCAATATCTACACATTCTGCCAACTGCGCTATACCAGCATTACCCGGTGCACAATAGATTTTTGAAACTCGTTTACTCTTTGAAATGCTAGTTACTATGGCATGCTCTCTTCCGCCACTACCTACAACTAAAACCTTCATCTCATTTCCTCCTACAATGTACCTTTACTCTGCAATTACTGTTCTACCATCTACAACAGACACTTTACCTGCTGCTATCATATCAATCACCTGTGGCAAGAGTTTCCACTCTGCCTGTTCCATAATACGTTGTTGTAATTCTTTTGCTGTGTCACCTTCCTGCACAGCCACTGCCTTCTGCATGATAATCGGACCTGTATCTGTTCCCTTATCCACAAAATGTACGGTAGCACCAGATACCTTCACGCCTCTTGCCAAGGCTGCCTCATGCACCTTCAAGCCATAATATCCCACGCCACAAAATGATGGAATCAATGATGGATGGATATTAATAATCTTATTCTCGTATGCATCTATCATCGCCTCAGGAATCGTAACCAAAAATCCTGCCAACACGATTAAATCCACATTCAAACTCTGTACTTTTTCTAACAACGCCTGGTTAAAGGTCGCTCTATCAGCATAATCCTTAGGAGACACAACATATGACGGAATCCCCGCCTGCGCTGCTCTCTCTAAAGCATACACACCTTTATTATTACTGATAACACCGACAATCTCGGTATTATGTATCAGCCCTTGCTTAACACCATCGATGATTGCCTGTAAATTAGTTCCACCACCGGATACTAAAACTGCAACTCTTAGCATAAAGTAACTCCTTTTTCGCCTGCTTCAATCTGACCAACAACAAATGCCTTTTCGCCTGCTGCTTCAATTGCCTGAATTGTCTTATCCACATCTGCTGAATCAACTGCTAACATCATACCAACACCCATGTTATAAGTGTTATACATCATTTCCTCAGCAATATTCCCCTTCTCAGCCATCAACTTAAATAATGCAGGTACTTCGTAAGAATCCTTCTTTACAACCGCTCTCACTCCATCCGGTAACATTCTTGGAATATTCTCATAGAAACCACCACCAGTAATATGGCTACAGCCCTTGATTGTAACACCAGCTTCCTTCACAGAACGAAGTGCCTTTACATAAATCTTAGTTGGAGCTAATAAAGCTTCGCCTAATGTCTTTCCTAATTCATCATAATATGTATCCAATGACTCTTTTGTCATATCAAACACTTTTCTAACCAATGAAAATCCATTACTATGTACACCTGAAGAAGCGATACCTATCAATGTATCTCCCGGCTTAATTGTCTTTCCTGTAATCAAATCCTTCTCGTCAACTACACCAACAGCAAATCCTGCTAAATCGTATTCATCTTCTGGATAGAAGCCCGGCATCTCTGCAGTCTCTCCACCAATTAATGCTGCATCTGACTGCATACAACCATCCGCCACACCACTTACAATCGTAGCAATCTTTTCCGGGAAGTTCTTTCCGCATGCAATATAATCAAGGAAGAACAATGGTTCACCACCTGCACATGCAATATCATTTACGCACATAGCAACGCAATCGATACCAATTGTATCATGCTTATCCATGATAAATGCCAGTTTGAGTTTTGTACCTACACCATCTGTACCTGAAACTAATGTTGGATTCTCCATATCTTTAAACTTCTTCATGGAGAAAGCACCTGAAAAACCACCAATATTTGTGAGAACTTCCTCTCTCATGGTTTTCTTAATATGCTCCTTCATCAATTCCACTGATTTGTAACCAGCTTCAATATCAACTCCGGCGTTCTTGTAATCCATTTTTTCATCCTCCGTCAACTTTTCATCATAATATAGACATATCTTCGTCTAACTACCACATTATAAGAGATTTTAGATACTTTGTAAAGCAAATTCCAATTGTTATTTTCCTCGATATATGTTAAAATTGTTCTAGAGTTTTTTATGTTTCGGGAGAAGGAAAATAATCTATTAAAAAAGGGGGTAATGCCATGACTAATGGACGCATTAATGTAGGGTTATTTATTTGTCATTTGGATAATGATTACGCTTATGATATTTGTAAAGGCGTCGATTATGCAGTAAAAGAGTTAGACGCTAATTTATATATATTCCCAGGTATGTACATTAACGCTGCTTACAATGATCCGGTAAAGGCTCGTTATGATAATCAATATAACTCAGTCTTTTACTATGCATCACCCAAAAACTTGGATGTACTAATCGTATCTATTGGTACCATCGGTAGTTTCTTATCTGAGTCAGACATCAAATCATTCATCGACAATTTCAAGGACATTCCTATTTTAGTCTTAGAGATTGATGTACCAGGATACAGCCATTTGTATGTTGAAAGCAAAACCGGATTAAAGCAAGCCATTGAACACTTAATCCACGTACACAACAAAAAGAAAATTGGTCTTGTGGGTGGACGCCAGTTTAACGCAGATGCCGTAGAACGACTGAACATCTACAAAGAAACCTTAGAGGAAAATGGCATGGAGGTTTCTGATGACTTAATTGTACACGGTAATTTCTCTGAATTCTGTGAGGATATTGTAGGCGAGTTATTAGACCGCAATCCAGACATGGATGCCATTGTATTTGCAAATGACCAGATGGCTCTTGGTGGATATAACGAATTAAAGCGTCGTGGTATTGAGATTGGAAAAGATATCGCCATTACAGGTTTTGATGATGCTTCTATAGCACTTGCTTTGGTACCGAATTTGACAACAGTTTCTGCTGCTGTTCCGGATCTTGGATACCATGCAGTATACGAAGCAATGAATGTCTTAAAAAATGGAAAGTCCAACAAAAGCGTGTTGGAATCTTCACTTATCGTCAGACATTCATGCGGATGCCAGTCCGGCGAGTTTTGCACAACGCATCAACTTAAAAGTTTCCAATATCCACATAAGCGATTGACTGATGTTGTTGCAGATTTTGAAGACGTATTATTAAAAGATTACAAAAACAGTTTTATATACAAGCAATTATTAGAGTATATGCGACCATTTTATATGGCAATTTTGGAACCAACACTCAGCGCAAAGACTGTAACGTTTCCAAAGATGGAGATTTTGGATGTCTTGAACAATTTCCTATTCTCCGACTTTACTCAATATTTTACTTTTGACAAATTCAGTTATATGTTGGACGGTTTCTCAACATTGGCATTAAAACTAATTGAGGATGATCAAAAGAAGATAAACTTCTTGAGACTCATGCATGATATTATCATCGCCGTGAACGCTCGCAACTCTAATATGCGATATTTGGATAAACGTGATTACCAGGTGCAGATTTGGAATGCAAGTTATATCGCTCGTGATACCTTGGATTACGGAAAAGACAATGCAACTTGCTTTTCTAATATCATGGAAAAGCTAGAAGATTTAGCCTTTATCAGTTCATACATTTACCTATATGACGAAGAAGTAATGTCTCTGGCAGACGGAAGCTGGCGAATCCCAGAAGAACTAATTCTTCAAGCGTACGATAACGACATGAAGGCGGTTGTTCTTGATAATCAATACATTGCATCTACTGATATTTTCGACAATCCATACACACCAAAGAATCGTAGATGTACATTTATCTTGAATCCAATTTTCACAAATGACCAGCAGCATGGTATCTTTGTATGCGAGATTGATATTACCAAATTCCATCATATATATGCCACAGACTTACAGCTTGGTACCGCATTTAAGTTCTTAAACCTCATCAAAGAACAGATGAGCACACAGAACCAGTTGATGCTAAGTTTACAAGAGATTCATAATAAGAACAATCAGTTGAATCAATTATCAGTCTCTGACGAATTAACCAAGTTATATAACCGTCGTGGTTTCATGGAATTAATTCACAAACTGGCACATGCACCAGAACATGATGGCCAAAAAGCAATCATTGTTTATGCAGACATGGATAACCTAAAACTGGTGAACGATAAATTCGGACATAGCGATGGCGACTTTGCCATCCAATCCATCGCCGATATCTTGCGTAATAGTTTCCGAAAGGATGACATCATCGGACGTATTGGCGGTGACGAATTTATTGCCTTTGCATTCCTCGATGAAGACGGATTTGTAGAAAAGTTGCAAGGCAACCTAAAAGCCAATACAGATAACCTAAATGCCACTTGTGGCAAACCTTATTATATCGACATCAGTGTAGGTATATCAGAATTTGTATGTAGTGAAGATGTCGCATTAGAAGATGTTATGTCTGAGGCCGACACCGCTCTATATGTAAACAAGAAATACAAACGAATATCTGTATTGAAAGACTAAACATAAAAAAGACGCCCACGGGCGTCTTTTTTCATTGCAACATTACCACAATGCTGAATCAGTTCTTTTTCTATTTTTCAAACAATCCACAACTATCACCAGTACAGCATATATCGGATATGCGAAACATGTACATACAGTCCATGTTGGAGTAATGTCTCCGGAAAGACCTAAGTATAAAAAAACAACTAGAGCACCAATCACAATGATAGCAAACAAGACAACACTAGCAATAAGCACATAAGCAGCTTTCCACTTCCATGATTGTTCACAACACAGCTTCCAATCTTCCACCAACAACTTTTTCCAAACAAAATAAAAACCAAACAAAAATATTGCTACTCCAATTGGAAATGCTACATAATTAACACGATAAATATTCCCAGAAAAAATAAAACTGGAATATGATTCGCCCGTATCAATCAAAAAAGAATATTGCACACAAAACGAAACAAAACTGATAACCACAACCAATAACCAATGTACAAATGTATATCCCAAATTCTTAATTGGGTTTCTATTCTCCATCTTATCCATAAAACATCCCCTACAATTAATACTTCCACACGCTTATAATATCACAATAACACGAAAGTCACAAATACGAGATCGCGAGAGGTTGCATGACGTCCGGTGGACGTCAGCCCTGCGCCGACCGAAGTGGAACGGAGACCTCGAACCTTCGAGGCACGGATGTGCCTCGTTGCATGAAAAAAGGACATCCTCTTGGATGTCCTTTTCATGCAATCTGAGAGCGCGAGACGGCGCATGACGTCCGGTGGACGTCAGCCCTGCGCCGACCGAAGCGGAGCGGAGACCTCGAACCATCGAGGCACGGATGTGCCTCGTTACACGAAAAAAGGACATCCTCTTGGATGTCCTTTTCGTGTAATACGAGAGCGCGAGACGGGACTCGAACCCGCGACCCTCTCCTTGGCAAGGAGATGCTCCACCACTGAGCCACTCGCGCTTATCTTGTCTTGACGACAAGACATATATTATCACACCTCTTTTCGAGTGTCAACCACTTTTTTCTATTTTTCTTTCTTAAGTATTTTCCTCTACTTGCGTTGATATTCGCACCCTAGTATAATACACTTACCTAAGTTATAAGGAGGAATATATTATGAAAAATTATAAAACAGGAATCCAATTAGGAATAGAATCCATATTATTCTCTGTAGTATTCGTAGGAATACCATTCGGAACTAGCATACTAGAAATTATTAATACCCTATTATTTATAGTCGGCCTGTTATTGATTATATACTTGGGCATCATTAAAAAAGAGGATAAATACATATCAAAAATTACGATTGTATTCTTTCTATTATTAATCATCCTATCCACTTTTATAGAACTATACTTCCACAACTTTGTTTTAATAGGCATCGGTTTTCTTCCCGGCTTAATCATAAGCATAGTTGGTTTGCTAAGAACAAAAGCCAATAAAGGTAATTACAAAACAACAAACAGTTTCGTATTAAATCTTATCGGATTGATATTCTCAATTGTAAACTTTGGATTAGTCGTTGCAAACGGAAGTTTTATTCTGAATCAATAATACAAAAAAGGACATCCTCTTGGATGTCCTTTTTCATGCAATCTGAGAGCGCGAGACGGCGCATGACGTCCGGTGGACGTCAGTCCTGCGCCGACCGGAGCGGAGCGGAGACCTCGAACCTTCGAGGCACGGATGTGCCTCGTTGCACAAAAAAAGACATCCTCTTGGATGTCCTTTTCATGCAATACGAGAGCGCGAGACGGGACTCGAACCCGCGACCCTCTCCTTGGCAAGGAGATGCTCCACCACTGAGCCACTCGCGCTTATCTTGTCTTGACGACAAGACATATATTATCATACCTCTCTTTCTGTGTCAACCACTTTTTTCACGTTTTTTCTTCACAGTTAATTTAGTCGCACGCACTACAAAATATGGTTTTGGCCTTGCTTTTTGTTCTCTGCATGTGTAAATAGCCAACCTGTTTGCATCATCACCGAAGTCTTCATTTGCCATCCCCCATTGGGAATCTACTATCTCCTCTACCACAAACACATCTTTTCGATTATTTTGCGTAACATATATGAAATCTCCTATCTTCACCTCGTTTAATCGATTCAACGCTACACCTGTTAAAAAAGAATGATGACCACATATGATATAATTCCCTTCTCCATAAGACATGTGCTTTTGTGCTGTTACCAAATAATGCTTCGACAAATTTTCTTCTTGATTGCCACCAATTAGTACCAAATTGACTAAATCAATGCTTGGTATTTCCAAAATACAATCAACCGCACCAGTATAATCTTTCATATCAGAATCGTCTTCTTGCTTCATATCCGCTTTCTTATTTGATTGCATATGACGATTCACGTTTTGTACCACTTCATCCTCATCTAATTCCTGCAAGTTATCACGATACAGATTCACATTTTCACAGACTTTCCACTGTTGAATATATGTAGTAATTATCGTATTATCAAAACCTAAGCCTATCACCGTGCAACCAACAATTAGTAGCACAAAACTACTGATGCAAATTATCTTTTTTCGCATATTTTCTCTTCCTAGCAAATAATAACATTGTGCCACTCAGACCTAAAGCGATTATTCCACATACAATCACCATGAATTGCATGTCATCATCAAATCCTAATTGTGGTTCCTCTTCATTTTCTGCAATCAATTCGATACATTTTGTTGTATTATCCACAATCTCAAATTCATATTTCTCAGATGATAACTGAAATCCCTTCGGCGCTCGTAATTCTTGAAAATACCATTTTCCATATGGCATATCTGCAATAAATATTACACCTTGGGCATCCGTGGCGCATTGCATAACTAATGCATCTGTGTTTGCATCATACAAACCAAAAATAGCGCCTTGTAACTTTTCACCATGTCCGGAAGCGTCCACTTTCAATAATTGCACATCCGCTTTCAGCATATCATTTTTTATGATGGATTGATTCGTAATATGCACCACTTCCGATTCTTTATCGCCAGAAGGTTTTATGGTAAATGGATATAACTCATTTGATAAAACATATCCCAAAGGCGCACTAATTTCCTTTGCATAATAATTACCGGGAAGATAATCTCCTTCTACAATCCATTTTCCATTGGCATCTGTTTTACCGATACCTACCAGCATATTCTCTTCTAAAATCACATCACCTGCACAGTTGGCTATCGGATTTTCAGTATATATACCAAATACAGCTCCCTCTAGCGGCAACACATCATATTTCACTCCCTTAGGTGTAATATCTGAAACTATTTCACCAGCCTTTTCTAATAGCAAAGAAGTGGACACAAAATCATTTTTGACGTCAAGATTGACAGATATCATCTTTGCTTCGTTTGCTTTTAGTTCTACTTTATATTCATGTTTTTCTCTATAATAACCGTCCGGCGCATTCTTTTCACACACTCGATACAGACCTATCGGAAGTGGAATGGAAGTTGCCTCTCCCTGTTCGTTCGTTACAAGCGTATCCACAACCTGTCCCTTTGTATCTAAAATAGCAAATTCAACATCAGCCAGCCCTTTTTCTTCAAAAACCAAACGGTTACACTTCAAACCATACTCTGTCTGGTATTCTTCTACTGCCACAGGAACTTTACCTACCTTTTTCACGCTGATTGAACCTAATAATGGTTCATCCACAAATGCCACTTTTGGCTCATCCGTATCTGCTGGCAATACAATCTTCTTAGGAACCGCAAGCCCATAGCCATATGGAGCCTGCACTTCCACAACCGCATACTCTCCATATAATAAAGGCAAAGTTATTGCCTTCCCCTCTGAATCGGTTACAATCTGGTATGGATTTTCACTTTGACTATTAATCGGCACACGATACTGATCATATTCCTCTTTTAAAAATGAAAAGTTTTCCACCGCTTCAATCTGTATTCCATCCATTCTCATAGCATCAAGATGATATACAGAAAATACTGCACCTTGCATTTTTTGAATAGTTGTCTTTCCAGTTTCCATTACTTTCATTTCTTTATATACCGAAAGCGGTATACCTTGCATAGTTTCTTTGACAACTACTTCTTTTTCCAATACCGTAGTTTCATGAAGCGTTTCCACATTTGATGCATCAGTAGCATCTATATAAAATGTTTCTTTATTCAAGTGATAACCTTTTGGCGCAGACAATTCTTTTACATAATACTTTCCTAAGCGCAAGTTATCTGACGTATAACTGGCACATCCATCTTCATCCGTTATCAATTCAGCAATCAATGTATCCTTTGGGATCAATACAGTTCCATTAGCCCCTAAAACATCTTCACCGGCATACAAACCAAACTTCGCACCTTTTAAAGAAATTGATGGTGTATACTTCCACTTTTCCCAACCAGTCTTATCTACTTGCTTCTTAATGGTAATTCTCACAGTCCAAGGCCGATTGTAAACTATTTGCTCCGTCACTTGGTTCGGTTGCACCACCAGATATAATACCTCAGTACATTTTACATAACCTGCTTGCCCCGTACGTTCTACAGCATAATACATTCCTCTTGGAACATCTGTTAATACAGCCTTCCCATCAGCATCTGTGGTAATACTCGCATATAAATTGGTGCATGCTTTATCAGAATAAATGTCAAATATCACCCCCGACAAAGGTCGTTCATCTAGTTCATCTTTTTTCACGATCATCAATTCCCCTTTTTTAGGTTCATTGAGCAAATCTACAAACACACAATGATCACTATTCCAAGCCTGACTGGACGCTTCCACCACGGCACAAATTGTACCACTTTGTATATCTCCATTCATGATAGACACAGGATATGGCAAACTATATTCTGCCGGAGTTTCCCATTCTACCAGATAATATGCACAATACGTTCTCGACACTTCGGTTCCCGCACCAGACTCTTCATAACACAGCAACTCTCCTGATTGCACGATGTTTGAATTATTAGTCTCCAATGTATATGCACGATTCAACGGACTCACCGCATGTCCATTTTCAGCATAATAAGCAACATGATATAACAATTCACACCGTTCACCACTTGCTATTCTCGACTGATATTCTGCGGTTGAATATGCGATTACTTGATCATTCTCTACAAGCATTCCGGCAATATAATCATTAGCATTATATAACTCACCATTCTCATTCTGCATTGGTGCATTTGTCTCAGGATCATAAATTGCTGCATTCGCGCTTGTGGTAAATACAGCAAATTTGACACCACTAATAAATTCATTTGTATCTGCAGCTCGCTTTCTGATTTTAATTGTGCCTTCTCCAACTCCCACATCTCTAGTGGCAACTTTGAAATATCCTATATTTTCAGAAAAAGTAACTTCTGCGCGCACCATATTCTGTGCAGAATCAGATGCATAATATAACAAACCGCCCTCAGTCACAGGTATCATTTCCTCACTTACATAAGTAAGTACTGCTTCATCGATTGGCTCCTTCGCAGTCAACGTCAATGCAGAACCATCTTGATTGACAGATGATTGAACAGCATTACTATCTGAAATAATCAGCCCATCTTGTAACAATTTCTTTTTATCTTGCAAAACAATTTCATAACTACCATCTGCTTTTTTAGTCATATATCTGAGTTTTCCGCCACTGGATTTCCTAGTACAAAAACTAGGTAACGCCATCGCTTCTTCCACATAGTTCTCTATACCACACACTACATCATAACAATAGGTGGCATCATTTGTTATGTACTTCTTATCAATTGACTTGGCAGTCTTTTTCGCATCTGATAAAGAAAATGTATCCGGAGTTTGTACTGACCATATATACAATTGTGTTGCAATATATCGCTTCCACATTGTAATATTCCAAGTTGCCGGATTATATCCATCACAACTTGTAAGTTTTTTGTTCTTAGTACTATAATAAACGCCATCTGCATCACGATGTGGACCATAAAAAATAGCCAAAGCCACCTTTTTCTTTTGTGCATCAGACAATGCATCATATGATTTCTTTTGTTTGGTATATACCGCATCATCATTAGATAATGGTGCACCATATTCCAAACAATATGTCATAATATCATTGGACGATGTCTCGTGGTATTTATCATCCACTAATTCCCGCCATACATGAATAAAGTAATAATATGTTTTTGTCTTCTTTTCTTCGTTTGTCTTGACATAAGAATAAACTTGCGAATACTCTTGATACTTACGATAATACTTTCTGACAAAATGAGACGAACCATGATGTTGTTCCTTGTTGTCATAAAAACCCGTAGTTACAAACGCTCCACCTTTCGTATCTCCACCAATCTTGTTTTCAAATGCCAATTTATAATAGTATTCTTTATCAATATCACCTTTAACCGCTTCCTCCGGTTTACACTTCGCATAGTGTCCACCCTTATCCTGAATACTCTTTACCGTTAAATTCTTATCTAAAATCTGATTATAAAATGCTTTTCCGTCATCATTCGTGTCATTTGCACCATCACTTAATAACACCTTCTCAACCGTATATCCCGAATCTTTGCTCAAGCCGTGAACACTATTCTTGTTTTCACCAACATAGGCAGCTACTGGTATATGTTCCGCCAACAAAACCACTGCCAACACTATTGCGATTATTCTTTTCAATCTCTTCAACTTATCCATCACCCCTTCCTAGTTTTTCCATGTAACTTTTTTTACATTAGATGCCTCACTTAACACTCTTGCTCCGGTAGAATCCTTTTCGCCTAGACCATATGCTCTTACATAAATGCTCTTACCTTCAAATTCATAGGTCGGTATAAAAATAACTTGTTTTTTAGCCACACACCTATGATTCCACCGAATTAAATACCTTCCATCATCTCGGTATAACACATGGACTTTTTTATAAGAAAAACCTTTCTTATCAGAACATTCCACCATATATCCCATACCTTTTTTTGCCAGATTTATCTCCACTTTGATACAATCCAGTTTTTTCATATATGTTGCTTTAAGCACTGGCCTCTTTGCCTTAATTCGTTTCCAAATGGCATAAACGGTATATCGTTTCTTGTGTTGCAACGGCGTGATATGTTGCAACATAGAAGTTGTGATGGTGTCACCATTTTTTGTTGTCAAAACCACAACCTTCCCATCTACTTTCATCTTCCAAGCCACAAACTCATATCCAGCCTTATATACCACTGGTAATATGTATTCTTGATTCGCAGTTTCTAAATCCAGATAAATATTCTTACAGGAATTATCTCCTTTTGACTGCATGCACAAAACTGCATAATTCCCTTTCGGTTTAACGCTTGTTGACGTGGTACGCAAATCAACTTTCAACACTTTAGAAACAGCACTTACCTTTCTCTCGTACTGATTCGTATAATAAACTGCATATGCTCTTACATAATAGAGATTCTGTGTCTTGGGTAATCGTATAGTTATTTCCTGACCGGCATTCATCACCAATTGTGAACCATATTGCTTGCCCTCATATAACACATATGCTGTTTTATGTGAAAATCTTTTGTCCGTATCCCATTCCACTACATACTCCTTTGCCAAAGTAGTCACTCTTAACTTTAAATCATGACTATTCGTAACCAGCTCTATCTGAGGTGCCGGGTACGCAGTGTCTGCTAACACTCCCACTTTACGACCAAATACCATCACCAATACCATGCTGAAAACTATCAAAAATCGTATCCACTTATCAACCATATCTCTCACCTCTTTTCATCTTTGTAAATATTATCGATAATTCTTTACTTCTGTAAATATATCACATTATTTTTTATATTGCAATCATATTTTTATATTTTTTTATTCTTTTTTACATCTCTTCACAATAAAAAAACTGGAAGGTCTAAAACCTTCCAGTTTCTTTATTCTTTCTTATAAAATAAATTCCTCGATTACTTTTGCAACTCCATCTTCATCGTTGGAAGTTGTGATATAATCCGCCCCATCTTTTACTGTTTGTTGAGCATTTGCCATAGCTACTCCTAAGCCTGCATATCGAATCATTGACAAATCATTAAAACCGTCACCACAAGCAATGATATTCTCAACATCCATTCCGACAACCTGTCTCAGTTTTTCTAAGGATGCAGCCTTGTCAATTCCTTTTGCCATAATCTCAATAAAAAATGGTTCCGAACGATATACACTGGCACAATCCGCTAATTCTTCCTGCAATTTTTTCTCGTGTCTTTCTGCCTCATTATCTTCCTTTGTGAGTAAGAATTTGCAAACAGGGAAATCCACTATATCAACAAAGTGTTCACCATGTTGCGTGATATCAATACTATTGATTCGTGCTTCAAATTCCATATATTCATCAATTCTTGTCCCTGTCAATGCGCCAACTTCATCATATGTCAGCATACCCAAATCATGTTCCAGACAATATTTATAAACCTTCTTACATATATCAGCATTTAAAGTTTGTTGATATATGACTTCTTTTGTATCCCATTTTGTAATTCTGGCACCATTAAAACTTAAAACATATCCACCATATTTTTCCAATTCTATTGTATTGGCAATTTTTACAACACCAGGCGTTGGTCTTCCGGACGCTATCACCACAATATGTCCCGCTTTCTGACACGCCAATATCGCATCTAATGTATGTTTTGTAATCTCTTTTTGGGAATTGGTCACTGTACCATCAATATCCAGCACCAACATTTTCTTTTCCTTCATGTTTATTCTCCTGTCAAACAGAAGAAGAGTCTTACAATTGTAAGACTCTCCTAAAATCACCAATGTGTCAAATTCATACTTAGAATAAAGTAATCTTTCCTTCTTCACCATCAGCTGTATAGTATACTAAGTTAGTCTCTGGCTGAACATAAAGATTTAACTCTTTGATTGTCTTCTTACCAACTGCAGCCTTAACATTTGCTACGATATCAGCTGTAGCAACCTTGTTACCTGCCCACTCTAAATATACAGCTTCCTTAGCTGCTGCTTTCTTTGCAGCTGGCTTCTTTGCTGGAGCTGCTTTCTTTGCTGGCTCTGCCTTCTTTGCTGCAGCCTTCTTTGCTGGCTCTGCCTTCTTTGCCTCTGCCTTCTTTGCTTCTACCTTCTTCATAGCTTCATCAATCTGAGCTGGATCTGCTTTCTTTGTTGCCATTTTCAAATCTCCTTTTCATCCGAACTAATGTATATGTACCTTCTGCAATTCATCTCAAGTCAACTCTGATATTATAACATTTTTTTAACATTTGCAACTAAATGACCAATTTTCTCACAATTCGACAATCAAACAGAAAATTTAAAATAATTTCACTACACATTGCACAAAAAGAAAGAACTCCGAAAAAGCAACTATGTCACTTTTTCAGAGTTCCTATCAAACTCTCTTATTTAAATCATTGTCAAAATTCCCAATGACTTTAACAATAATACTGCTAATAGAATTGGAGTCACAACTTTAATCATAATTACGTAAAGCGTTCTACGACTCATCTTGTGACCACTCTTTTCCACTTCATCAATAACTGTCTTAGGCTTTACAACCCAACCAATCAAAATACAAGTAGCAATCGCTACAATCGGCATCATAACACTATTACTGATGTAATCCATAATATCCAAAATCTGACCTACAGAACCATTTGGTAATTTTAATTCAAAGTACCACTTGTTATAGCCAAGACAAACCACAATACCACCAATTAATGCAATCATTGTCTCAATAGTGGCAGCCTTCATTCTTGACCAGTGGAACTTATCCATCAAGCTGGATACAACCGCTTCCATAACCGACATAGCACTTGTAATAGCAGCAAACAACACCATTGCAAAGAACATGCAACCAATGACATTGCCAGCAGGTCCCATAGCCGCAAATACCTTTGGCAAAGACACGAACATCAAACTAGGTCCAGATGCCTGCATTCCTTCTGTTCCCATAAATGTATATACTGCCGGGATAACCATAACACCTGCCAAAAAAGCAACAACAGTATCAAAAATCTCAATCTGGTTAATAGACTTTACAAGGTTTGCATCGTCTTTTACATAAGAACCATAAGCAACCATAATACCCATGGCAACACTTAAGCTAAAGAACAATTGTCCCATAGCATCCACAAGCACCGTGAAGAATTGTTTCACAGTTAAGCCATCCAAATTCGGAATAACATATACCTTAAATCCTTCTAAACCTGTTCTTGTTACACCATTCGCATCTGTATGACTAATCGTAATGGAAAAAACAGCAATTCCCACTACTAACAATAATAATACTGGCATAATCACCTTAGATGATGACTCAATACCCTTATTTACACCTCTAAACACAATAAATGCAGTAACAAATAAAAAGACCATCAAATAAATCATCGGAGATACATCTGCAGTGATGAATCCAGTAAAATAACCATCCTCTGCCGCTGCCACGCCTTCTCCTGTCAAAAATGCCACGAAATACTTAACTACCCATCCACCGATTACACAGTAATAAGGCATAATAATGACTGGTACCAATGCTGCCAAGACTCCCAAAAAGCCCCAACCACTTTTTATCTTGCTATAGGCCGTTAAAGGACTTTGCTTTGTTTTACGACCAATGGCAATTTCAGAAGTAAGTAATGCAAAACCAAATGTAATTGCCAGAATAATATACACCAGCAAGAACAATCCACCGCCGTCCTTTGCTGCCAAATATGGAAATCTCCAGATATTTCCTAAACCAACTGCACTACCGGCAGCCGCCAAAACAAATCCTATTGACCCCGTAAATGAGTTTCTTTTTTTCTTATTCTCCATGTTTCTTTCAGGCTCAAGGCCTGTCTCCTTCCTCTTATGATTTTATTCCCAATTCTTCACTGCTTCCGCATAATACTGCATCAACTTTGGCTTAGATAAACGATTTATCTCAATAGCACCAAGTGGTTGCTCATCTTTTCCAAATGAGAACATTGCCATTATATTATCATCACTTAAGTACTTTGTGTCAACCTGAATATGAAAATTATCATCTATTTCCTGCTTAGAAGCTAGATTAAATCCCCAATCACCAAAAGCAGGTACCTGCAAATGATATGGTTTTACGTAAAAGCCTTCACTTTCCAAAGTCTTATTGATACACCAAAAAGCATCTGTGGCATAATATGGACTAGTGGATTGCACCGCTAAAATACCGTCCTGATTTAATGCATTACCACAAAGCCTATAAAACACATTGGAATACAGTTTATTTAATGATTCATTATTAGGATCTGGCAAATCCACAATAATGACATCGTATTTTGCTTCATTTTCCTCTAAAAATCGGTATGCATCTCCAATGACAACTTGCAAGCGTTCACTGTCTAACGCATTTTCATTAAGTTTGGAAATATTGGAATCTGTTCTACAAAGCTCAACCATTTCATCATCCAAATCAACTAGAGTAATCTGCTTTACCTCATCATACTTTAGCAATTCTCGCACAGCCATGCCATCGCCACCGCCCAGCACCAATATCTGCTCTCGCTTCACAGCCTTTGACATAGGAACATGCACCAAAGCCTCATGATAACGGTATTCGTCTAAGGAGCAAAACTGCACATTACCATCCAAGTATAATCGAATATCATCTCTGTGTCTGGTCACAACAATATGCTGGTATTTTGTATGTTCTGAAAGGATAACATTATCCCGGTATAATCCGCCTTCAATATGTTCAGAAATATTCTCCGAAAAAATCATTCCCCATACCATTCCCGACAATATCAATATCGTCAGTGCTTTATAAACACTAGCATTCCTAATGCGGGTCTGATACTTAAACACAATCAGCATGGCTGCAACCAAATTCATGGTTCCCACAAGAAATGCCGTAGCAAAATAACCAAGCTGTGGCAATAGTAATAGCGGAAATGCAATAGAACCAACCAAACCACCAATATAATCAAAACTGAATATGGAGGATATGGTTACTCGCAGATTTTCTTCTCCCTCTTCAATAATTCGCGTAAGCAGCGGAATCTCTAAACCAACAAAGGTGCCAATGACAATAATTTCCAAATACATAACAATTTGATAACTATCCAAATGCAGATTCGCCAAGAAGAGAACCAGCGAACTGACACCACCTATCAAACCCACACTGATTTCCACAAACACAAACCAATCAAACAGATTCTTCTTTATGAACTTTGATAAATACGAACCTAATCCCATTGCCGACATATAAAGTCCTATGGTAATGGAATATTGCAGTGTGCTATCTCCTACCAGATAGGAACTTACCGCACTGATAATCAATTCGTAACAAATAGAACACCCTGATATAATCAGGGTGGTCAACATAAGCAATCTATAATTTTTCATTATTGAATAACTCCACTAATTACAATTGCAAGGCCTATAAAAATACCAAATACCATAATACCGGCAGCAGCATTTCCATTGCCAATCTCATCATTTAAATTGTACTGCTTGTTAAACATACTAACAATAATATAACCTAACATGAAGAATACAATACCAACACCAAAGTAAAGTGCACTTCCCATGATTCCTTCAAGCAATGACTCTTCTACTGCTGATGCTGTTGGAGATGCAATAGCAGCTCTTAAAATAGTACCGATACCGATAAAAGAACCTGCACTGAGCCAACCTACCGCAGTATTACCCTTTTTAATCTCTGTTGGGAAATGACAAGGTACAATTAAGTCAATCAGGAAGTTTCCTAAAATCATTAACATAATACCAATTACTGAATACACTGCAACATATAAAATATCAAATAATAATTCCATAATATAATCCTCCTATTATTTACCACTACTTAATCCGCCACCAGATGATGATCTTGAACTAACGCTACTTTGTCTCACGCTACTTGAATAGGTACTGTATGTATCAGCACTATTATACGAAATGGTCGAATCCGAAAATGAACTATATGGTGACGAATATTTACTACTATACGATGACGAATCTGAATAATACGCATTGGAATAGTAATAACGTCTATAATACCTATGTGTACGTCTTCTGGAACGATATGGCTGTGAATCATTCGCGTATGCATATTTACGAGATGATACCTGCACTAATACTTCATTATCCTCTGATTCATATACTAAACAATATTCCTTAGAGGTTAAAATCGCAACACTATTGTCGCCATCCTCTGTATTCTGTTGAACGCTTTGTGTATTACCGTCTATACCATCAATAATCCATCGAACTGTAGTATCCAAATCATGAGAGGATTTGTAAACATCTGCGTTCGAACTATCACCCGTACCAGTAAGTGATGTTACATATGTAAAATAGTTGGACTTATCCAGATGCTTTTTAATAGTGCTGGACGAGCCAAAAGCACCTAAGAAAACACCAAAAATTGGCAATCCAAAATTACATACAAGGAACAGCAGCATAATAGCTGTAGTCATCGTCTTCGAACGTTTTTTTGTACCACCGGAGTTATAGCCGCCTGAACTATAACCACCTGACATATATCCGCCAGAATTGAAATCAGAACCACCATACGGCGTTCCATCATATTCATTATATGGGCCAAATTCATGGGCATCCAGATAATATCCGGTAGATGTTTCCTTTTCACCATCCCAGGATTCCATGGAAATAATCTTCTCTTCTGTAATATCTTCATATTCTGTAAATGCTACCGTATCGCCTACTTCCGCATCAGCATCTCCCCATACGGCAACTACTTCTGCCACGCCTTCATCCACCTTATGGTATCCCATAGTGGATACTTGCCACGCTAATTTAGAAAGCGAATACTCTCTATAGGTCTCGTCAACACTTAACCAACGTTCAGCTTGGAATTCCGTAGAAAACAACCGATATTCATCCCAAGTACAGCCATCTTCCTGATTCCTAAACTGAATCCTGCCACGAACCTCATAGACATCTCCGTCCGCAATCACTTTTGAACCTATTGGAAATCCCAATCTTACTCCCTCCCCTCAATATCTCTTTCAAACTCTCTCACTTTACTCTTCTTAGCACCAAAAGCATTCTGCAATCTCTCTGCAACCATACCCGGAACCTTTTCATCACATGAAAAAATATCAACTGCAGCATATCCATGTTCAGGCCATGTATGTACAGAAAAATGCGAGGTGCTAATCACTGCAATATATGTTATGCCCTGTGGTGCAAACTCATGAAAGCATTCTTCCACAATATCAGCACCTATACTTTCAATGGCATCATGCGCTATCATCTTTATCTTTTCTAAGTCATTGATGACACTGTCATCACAACCATATAAATCAACAAAAAACTGGCTTGCCATCTTCTCTCCCTACCTACATAACAAATATAGGCAATTATATCATTATTCCGACATAATATCAACGAAAAAGGGTAGCAACTTTGTGCTACCCTTTTTCCTATTTACTAGACACTTTTTTATATCCAATAAATTTATTCTCATATAAAATCTGGAAGAATTTCACCAACCTGTCTACCACCGGTTCTGCTTCTTTTCCAAAATGCTCTGTTACCAACAGGGAAATGTCATACACATTTCTCTCTCCATCCATTTGTTGCCATACATAACTGCCATATTCGTCTAACTTAATATGGCTGATGCGAGGTTTTTTAAACAGTTTTTGTGCCAACCAATTAAAGAAACCATAATTCACAACATGGACTGTAACGGTACCGGTTTTATCTGCATCCCAAGTAAACTTCGGATTGCAAACAGGAACAAAATCCATAAAATTCTTTTTATTCTTCACTTACGACTCCTTCTTTGCAGCCTTATCCTTACGGAAACAGAACGCCCAAAGTGTCCAAATCAAGATTGCAAATGCAATGACACCAATAATATTACCTACACTTGCATCAGATAGAGCTGGAATCAAACCAGTTAAGAAACCACCAAGAACGTCTCCTAAAGTCTTTTTGCCACTCATAGGAATAATCGCAAAGATAGCGAGTAAAATACCTACCAAACCTTCACCTGCAATCAAACCAGAGCTGTAAAGAATACCATTATCAATAGCATCCTTCTTCTGCTTATCGTCGAGGTTCTTCTTTTTCTCGATAACAAGTCTTACAATTCCACCAATCATCATTGGAATACTTAAGTGAATTGGCAAATATAAACCAATTGAAAATGGAAGCACAGGAATACCTAACACCTCAACAACGATTGCAATAAAAGCACCAATGATAACTAAGGACCATGGAAGGTTACCACCCATTACACCCTCAACAATCATCTTCATCAAGGTTGCCTGTGGTGCAGGAAGCTGTGTCGATTCAAAGCCCCATGCAGTATCTAACAAGTAAAGAACACCGCCGATTGCAAGAGAAGATGCAAGCACACCAATCAACTCACCAATCTGCTGCTTCTTTGGGGTAGAACCAAGAATGTATCCTGTCTTTAAATCCTGTGATGTATCACCGGCAATGGCTGCTACGATACAAATTACACCACCAATTGCGATAGCAGCTATCATACCCTCGTGTCCGGTTGTGCCTGTTGCCTGTAATGCAAGAGATGCAACCAATAATGTTGCAATAGTCATACCTGATACTGGGTTGTTACTACTTCCAACAAGACCTACCATTCTGGAAGATACAGTAGCGAAGAAGAAACCAAAAACAACTATAATAAATGCACCAAATAAATTGATTGGGATAATTGGTACTAACCAGATAGCCAATGCTAATACAACAATACCTCCAACAATGATACGGATATCCAAATCTTGGTTAGTACGTTCCTCTGTCTTAGCACCTTTACCGAATCCTTTGATTGCCTCACCAAAGGTCTTAATAATCAATGGTAATGACTTAATCAAACTCATAATACCACCACAGGCTACTGCACCGGCACCAATATACTTAATGTAATTAGACCAGATAGCGAAAGAGCCACCTGTCGCATATAACTCTGAAATCGGTACATCAGCAGGGAACAATGTCAGATTCGAACCAAACAATACGATAAGTGGCATTAATACAAACCAACCAAGTGTTCCACCTGCAAATAAATAAGAGGAAATCTTAGGTCCACAAATATAACCAACGCCTAATAAAGCAGGTAATACATCGGCACCAATACCAGATCCCTTATATACAGGAATCTCCCAGTGAATCTCACTTGGGAATAGCTTCAAACCGTCTGCAATAAACTTATAAACTGCAGAAATACCAAGACCTGCAAATACTGTTGAAGCCTTTGCTCCACCTTCCTCACCAGCTACCAATACCTCAGCACAGGCTGTACCTTCCGGATATGGAAGTGTACCATGTTCCTGTACAATCAATGCCTTTCTAAGTGGAACCATAAATAAAATACCTAATGTACCACCAATAAAAGCAACCACTGCTATCTCAAGCAACGTTGGGGTATCTGTTCCCCATTCTTTTGCCCACATAAATAATGCCGGCAATGTAAAAACCGCACCTGCTGCTACAGATTCACCGGCAGAACCGATTGTCTGCACCATATTATTTTCCAAAATAGAATCACGCTTTAATACAAAACGCACAATACCCATGGAAATAACTGCCGCCGGAATGGATGCAGATACTGTCATACCTACTCGCACTCCCAAATACGCATTTGCACCTCCAAAGACAACAGCTAAAATGATACCCAAAAGAATGGATGTCACTGTAAGCTCTGGCATAGTTTTGTTGGCAGGCACAAAAGGCTTAAACTCATTGTTACCTTGTGTCTTGTCACTCATACTTTCTCTTTCCTTTTCTATAGTTTTTTGTATATTGTACCCCAAAACGTGAGAATTCAAAGGCACAACACCCTAGTTCAACATTTTACATGAAAACCGTACATTTGACAACAAAAACTATGGTAAATTGTACTTGCGAAAATTTGATAATTTCATTTTTTAGTTTTTTGTGTAAGATTTGAATTATAATTTACGAATTATAGTATAAAGGGCCCAGAAAGGAGGATGCATGTGATAACCAAAAACAATTTTATCCGCCAACTCAAACGTGGAAATGAAAAAGCACTCCTCTACGTTATTGAGCAATATGGTGGATTGGTAAAATTCATAGTACATAAACATTTACATAAGTTACCTAATGAAAAAGAAGATTGCATAAATGAAGTCTTTTGGGAAGTATGGCAACACATTGACAGATTTGATCCTGACAAAAACAAATTTGAGAACTGGATTGCTGTAATTGCCAAATATAGAGCAATTGACTATTTGCGTAAGCATTTGCATGAATTAGAGGAACAGGCTTTGGAGGACACTCAACTCATAGCTACCTCTGCTCATGACAGATCACTCCTAGAGCAAGAAATATCCGAAGAAACAGAAAAACTACTTTCCTGCCTTTCCCAAGAGGACAAAGAAATCTTGCTTAAACGCTATGTGGAGGAACTGTCTGTGGAGGAGATTGGTAACGAATATAATATGACACCATCTGCAATATATACCAGAACATCTAGAGCAAAAAACAGATTGCGTCGAAAGGGGAAATTAACATGAGAGATATCTATGATGTATTTAATAATATTGAATTTGACTTAAACAAAGTAAATGCAGCGAATACAAGTTTGTCTGAAGTAGAACTGCACAAGTACAAAAAACAAGTCTTAAAGAAAATTAGATTTCAAAAGAAGCAACATAAAGCAACCATTGCTGTCGCTTCTGCAATTTTAGCTTGCATTTTAATACCTGGCAGCATTTTTGCACATGAATCAGGATTGTTGGATACTAAGTTGGTTACTAATATTTTTTCTGATATTCATGGTGCATTTGTAAATGAATTCATAGAAGATGACTTAACTACAATCAATGAAGCAAAAAACCTGATAATCAAAACGAATGCTCCGCAAAACTTATATCAATTTGAAGTTATCAAGGCCTTAAAAGACAAGTATGGTGTAGCATACGCAGTTTTAATAACAGTTGATGAAAAAGCACTCGAAAATGGAACAGCTCAGTTAGGTTTTATGAAATGTGATTATAATGATGAAAGCAGTTCCGCAGCAATGACTTTTGTATTTCCTGATGAAACTGAATTTCTAAATACTAACCAGTTTCTACTTATGGGCGCATGGGATTTCTCTGATTGCACCGAAAATAAAGATACACTAAGTTTTACATTATCGGATAACAAATACACTTGGAAAATTTCTTTTCCTGTCAGTAATCAAGCAGATACTAAACTATACACTATTAACCAAATTTTTTCTATTTATGGCAGAAACCGTAATATTGAAAGCATTGAACTGTGTTCTGGAAGACTAGTGATTAAATATCATGAAATTGAAATATTTGAACATGAAAAACAAATATTAGGTTTCACTGCAGATTGCTACGAATACAACAACACCAATTATCTTGTTTTTTCAGATGGTAGCAAAGTGTCATTTGAGAAAATAGCAACCGGAGGATATTATAGCGATTTGATGGAATCCTTTGATTTCATTGGTATGATTGAGATTGATGAGGTGGTTGCTATACAGTTGGGAGATACTATCATTCCATTAAAGTGATTGTATCACGCATACCATTGAATAACATAAAAAACGACTGGGAGAAAACAAGTTCTCTCCCAGCCATTTTTATGTTACCCTTACTCGGCTTGTAGCTTAACCAAAGTATCTCTTCAATAAACCTTCGAATGCCTTGCCATGTCTAGCCTCATCCCTAGCCATCTCATGTACTGTGTCATGGATAGCGTCAAGGTTCAATTCTTTTGCTCTCTTAGCAAGGTCAAACTTACCAGCTGTAGCGCCGTTCTCAGCATCTACTCTCATCTCAAGGTTCTTCTTTGTAGAATCTGTTACAACTTCACCTAAAAGCTCTGCAAACTTAGCTGCATGCTCTGCCTCTTCGTAAGCTGCCTTCTCCCAGTAAAGACCAATCTCTGGATAACCTTCTCTGTGAGCAACTCTTGCCATTGCAAGATACATACCAACCTCTGAGCACTCGCCCTCGAAGTTTGCTCTTAAATCCTTAATAATATCCTCTGGTGCACCCTGAGCTACGCCTACTACGTGCTCTGCTGCCCATGTCTTCTCGCCACCCTGAAGAACGAACTTCTCAGATGAAACCTTACATACTGGGCAAACCTCTGGTGCCTCATCTCCTTCATGAACATATCCACATACACTACATACATACTTTGCCATAATAATATCTCCTTTCAAATTTCAATTCTTAATAATAGTAATCATTACTGATATTGTTATCATATATTACTTTTTCATTTTTGTCAACACTTTTTCAAAAAAAATTTTAATAAGATTTTAGCCAAATATTTTACTTCTAAACTATGAGGATTGTAATATTCCTACCATATCAGAAAGCTTCATGCCATTTGAGGCTTTTATCAATACAATATCCTCTGGCTTCAATAAGGAAATCAAATAAAACGCTGCTTCTTCCTTATCTACGAATGTATATGCCTTCACCGCTGTATCTGCCTCTTCCACCGCACGTTTGATATGCTGTGCCAATTCGCCAATACAAATGACCTCATTGATATTCTTAGATGCAGCATATGCTCCCACCTCGTAATGATACTGTTCCTCATTCTCACCAAGTTCAAACATATCACCAAGCACCGCATAACGCTTACCTTCACATGGCATGTCAGATAACACATCTAAACTCGCTTTCATGGAGGTTGTGCTGGCATTGTAACAGTCATCTAATATTGTAAATCTGCCTTCTTCTTTAATCAGACGTTGTCGCTGTCCTGAAAAATTCTTGAAGCCTTCAGCTGCAACCGTTGCTTCAATTCCCATTTCACAGGCAACTGCCATACCTGCCACACAATTTGCCACATTGTGTTTGCCTAACGCATTCAACTCTACCGGCACGCGCACATCCCCATGGACAAAATCAAAAAAGGTTCTATCATTTTCAAAGACAATATTCTCACCGCGATAATCGCACCAATCTTCTGTACCATAGAACAACGTACGGCATGGCATTTTGCCCTGCATCTCTTTTAACATGGCATCATCGCCATTTAAAAAGAGTGTACCACCCTCTGCCATACTATTGATAATAGAGAGTTTTTCTGTACGGATATTTTCCTGAGATTTCAAAAATTCTATATGGGCAACACCGATTGTAGTTACCACACACATATCCGGCTTTGCAATATCTGAAAGAATCGCAATCTGCCCTTCTTCACTCATTCCCATCTCCAGGACTGCCATTTCATGCTCTGATGTTATATGACTCACCGCAATCGGAAGTCCAATCTGGGAATTGTAATTCTTCTCTGTCTGATAAGTAGGTTTCGCTGTAGCCAATGCCGTGGCAATCATCTCTCTGGTAGTGGTCTTTCCAACACTTCCCGTTACACCAACTACTTTTGCCGAAATCCTTGCCCGCAAATACTTTGCAATGTCCTGCATCGCAGCCACAGTATCATTCACACGAATATATGGCTTATCCTGACCTACTATAATATTGTCATGCTCTGATGTCAGGGTTGCCGCACCAACCTCTAATGCACTTTCGATAAAACGATGTGCATCCACATTTTCTCCGATAATCGGAACAAACAAATCGCCCTCTTTTATCTCTCTGGAGTTGATACAAATATCTAGTATCGGCGTATTCTCGTCGCCTGACAGCAACACACCTTTAGTTGCCTCTAAAATGTCTTTTACTGTTATATTTTCCATAACAATCCTTCTTTCAAAATTCCACTTATCACCGAATCAAAGTACTATCTGTAAACGCCCACATTATACCATAACCGCCATAATAATACCACTATTTTCCATACCAGAAATCTTCCACCTGAGTCGCAATCTGACTAAGGCTTGTCACTTCATAATCTGCCCACTCTGCCGGGAATAGTGATATATTTTCAGCTCGCAAAAAACGATCATCCATCAACAAAATCGTTCCCTTGTCCTCCTCTGTTCGGATTACACGCCCGGCTGCCTGTTCTACTTTATTCATACCGGGATATCGATATGCATAATCAAAACCATTTCCCTTTGCCATATCAAAATACTGCATGAGAATTTCCCGTTCGTTACAAACCATTGGCAACCCGGTTCCCACCACAAAGGTGCCTATCAGTCTGTCCTCAATCAAATCGATACCCTCAGAGAAAATGCCGCCCAAAATACAGAAGCCTATCACAGCGCTTTCCCTCTGAAATGCATCTAAAAATGCCAACCGTTCCTCTTCCTTCATATTGGAGGTCTGACTAATCACATGAAACCGTTCATTCAGCCCCATAGATGTCGCCACATCATATACGTCTCCCAGCATTTGGTAAGAAGGGAAGAACACCATGTAATTGCCCTCTTTTGTCTGGCATACCGTTTCAATATAACTACAAATCTTCCTGTACTCCGCAGTGCCCCGTCTCTGATAGCGACTGCTGACATCCTTGCACAGCAACAGTTTCCGATTCTCTTGTTTAAATGGTGATGCAATATAAATCGCCCTGTCACTTTGCTGATTACTCAACAATTCCTTATAATAATGAATTGGTAACATAGTAGCAGAAAAGAACACCGTACTTCTCGCCTTTTGTAATCTGTTCTGCAAATGTGTAGATGGGTCCACGCAGTATAACTTCAACAAGAAGCTTCTGTCCGTCACCTGTTCCGTATAGATAACCGTTTTCTCATCCATCTTTTCATACATATCCATAAAATGTCTGAGTGCAAAATAGAGATTCAACACCTTATCTTTTTCCGGCATTTGTTTTTCCACTGACAAATAATCTTCAAAAGCAGACATCAAAAGCAATGCCTTTAAGTAAAATGCATTAATACCTTCCAACACTACATAATTTTCACATTCTCGCTTCAAATCCAACAATTCTTTGTTGCATTTTTCCAATCGACCAATCAGTTTTCTTTGAAAGCTTTCCAGTTCTTTCATCTCGTCATGATCGAGATGTGACTGTTTTTGAAATTCTTCCTTCTGCTCCTGGCCGGCAAACCGCTCATGAAAACATCTATCCAGAATTCCCTTCACCGATAAGAAGTCTTCCTTATAAAGTTCTGCACTATACATGGTTCTTGCTCTGTCCACAAGATTGTGTGCTTCGTCCACTAAAAATAAATAATCACCATGAATCCCCTCTGCAAAATAACGCTTCAAATTCACCCGAGGATCAAAGGCATAGTTATAATCACACACAATGCCATCCACAAATAAACTAACATCCAACTCAAATTCAAACGGACACACCTCATACTTATTAGCATAATCCATAATCACTTCATGCGTAATAATCTGTTCATGGGTAATCAGGTCAAATATGGCATCATTTACTCTGTCATAATGCCCCTTGGCATAAGGACAATTTTCAGGATTGCAGTCTACTGTTTCCATTGGACAACATTTTTCTTTGGCTGTGATAGCAATGGTCTGGTAATGCAATCCATTTTTTCTCAAGGTATCAAAGGTAGCCAAAGCCACAGTGTGCAAACTAGTCTTAGCCGTTAAATAAAAGAGTTTCTCACCCATTCCCTGTCCAATCGCTTTAATGGACGGAAATATAGTTGCCATGGTTTTTCCAATTCCAGTGGGTGCCTGTACAAACAAATTCTCTTCCCGCTTAATAGAGGAATAGATAGACGCAGTCATATCCCGTTGCCCTTCCCGATAGGAGAATGGGAATTGTAACGGCTCTATAGACGCATTTCTCTCCATTCTGTGTTTATATTCATGGTCTGCCCATTTTTGATATTGGGTTATTAGATTGCAAAACCATTTTTCCAACTCTGCAAAGGAATGCACTTCATGAAATCGCTTGATATGCTCCGTCTCAATATTACAATAGGTCATCTGCACGCCAATTTTAGTCAAACCTTCCATTGCCGCATACATATAGGCATAGCATTTAGCCTGTGCCAGATGCACCGGCACCGGTTGCTTCAAATCCTCTACGCTTCGGTACATGCATTTAATTTCGTCCACATGCATGCCATCCTGATTTTCATAAATACCATCAGCCCGTCCCTCTAAGCGCAAGGCATACTGCTCACAAGGAATATCAAAAACAAGAGGAACCTCTGCACGATAAGAAGAGCCCATTCCTTTTTGAATCTTCCGATGCAGGCGGCTTCCCTCCTGCATGGCCTCTTCCTTGGAACCGGCTCCTTTTCGATTGTCTATATCCCCTTCTCGTAAAATGAATTCAACCAGATTTCTGACTGAAATACGAATGACTTCCATACGCTCTCCTACCTAATGGCAGTGATACTCACTATATCTTATTTGTGATATACAATCTTTTCTGCTATACTATCTGCCAATTCTTTTGACTGAAGTAACGCAATCAACTGTAAACCAAAGTCGATACAGGTTCCCATGCCTCTGCTGGTAATCATATTGCCATCTACCACAACACTGTCCGTTAAGCGTTCACCGCAGATTAATTCCTCCATCATACTTGGATAACAGGTTGCCTTCTTACCTTCTAACAAACCAAGTCTTCCATAAACTGTAGGCGCCGCACAGACAGCAGCCAACCATTTTCCCTTATCGTTATATGCCTTCACCATATCCATAAGCCCCGTATGCGCTTCCAAGTTCGGTGTACCAGGAATGCCACCAGGCAATACCAACATATCTGCCTCATCTGTAATCTCATCAAACATCATATCAGCCTGCATAGTAATATTGTGTGAGCTTGTAATCATATTGCTTCCCATCACTGAAACAGTTTTTACATCCACTCCTGCACGACGAAGTAAATCCACAACTGTCAATGCCTCTACTTCTTCACAACCATCTGCCAAAAACAAATATACTTTACTCATAATATCCTCCCATCTATTCTTATGATAATTTCTTTGCATTTTTGTCATACTAAGGATATAGTTATTTTAGCACACACTTTGTACAAATGAAATGTTAAAATAACGACAACAAGTCATAACAGAAAGAAGGGCGCATATGGAAATCGAAAAGAAGTTCTTATTAAAGCAATTACCTACGAATTTAGAAAAGTACGAAAGCCATAGAATCGAGCAGGCATATCTTTGCACGGAACCGGTGTTGCGTATCCGCAAGTTTGATGCCCAATACTTTATCACATATAAAGGAAAGGGATTAATGGTTCGTGAAGAGCATGAGCTTCCGTTGACCGAAGAAGCCTATCTACACTTAAAGAAAAAAGCCGATGGTAATGTAATTGAAAAGACCAGATATTTAATTCCAGATGAACATGGTCACACCATCGAACTGGATGTGTTTGATGGTGACTACTCCGGTTTACTCATGGCAGAAGTAGAATTCTCATCTACAGAAGCTGCTGACGGCTACAAAATGCCGGATTGGTTTTCAAAAGAAGTGACTGCTGACGCCCGATTCCAAAATTCACGATTAAGCGAAATGAGCGATTCGGAACGAGATAAGTTTTTAAAGGAAGTCCTGGCATGAGATATATCCTCTAAGAAATCAAAAAAATCTATCCCTCGCACTGCATCCACATTATTGGAGCAGGCAGGGATAGATTTTTTTACAAGATACTCCGGTGTAAGGTTTTCTGATGTGGAACCGCCGTTTTGTCCACCACTAATCACACTCGCAGAAATCTGCTCGTGTGTCGCGATAGTCGCCAAACGGAAGTGCAAGCACTTCCGCTTGGCTCGTTATTCGCGCATGTATGCTCCTTCACTTTATCCGTATACATGATGATATAATCCATACATGTCCGGTCATTACAATATTTAATTACTAACTAATAAAATCCCTCTTTAAATCATTTGTAAGTTGATTTAATAGTTTCGCCTCAGAAATATCTGTGTAATACAAATCGCCATCTTCTAAAACACCTTTTTCCGCGTCTTGGATATTCTCAGCACTTTCGATTACAAATGCTGACCAGTCTTTTAAAAATGTTATTTTACAGTAATATTCTTCATAATGCATAAACTTATTATTATTAATTACAACAACATCAAAT
>JAZSEY010000010.1:0-36493 GCA_045531905.1 Lachnospiraceae bacterium | reverse complement strand
TAAGAATAGAGCCCAAGGGGCTCGTGTAAGTAACTGATGTTGCGGTTGGCAGATTTCTCGATGAGTCTTTAGACTCTAGTGCCGGGAAAAAGGCCTTATAGGCCGCAAAGCAAACCACCGGCTAAGCCGGTGGTTGTGATTACATTGGAAACTTTAATTCATATAGTGCCGGAGAAATGTGAACCTCCTCATATTGCTTCTGATAATCTACTTTTGATAATCCAGTAATATAATTCTTGATATAGTTTTTGGGACTTCCCAGTTCCTTTAGCAGATTGGCTGCCTTGTTATATGCAATGGCAGCTGTTTCTTCGTTGTCATATGTGCCTACCTTGTAATTGCCTCTTACATGAATATACACATCATAGACAGTCTTTCCGTCTTTTTCGTTCTGTAATACACCCATATACTGGTTTATTACCAAAATATTTGAGTAGCGGTAATCGTTATTGTCTCCATTTACAAAATGGAAGTCTCTGCCTGGTACAGAATAACTTTTCATACCATAACGGGTAAGAATCCCATATTGATTGCCATAGTCGCAGTAGAACAATCTTCCCTGACGTACCATGATTTTATGACTGGCATAGAAGAATAAGTCATCCCGGTCGAACTTCAACACCTGTGTAGGCGACAAATAGTATTCAAAATGTCTTGGATATAGATACATTGGTGTCTTAAAATAGATGCCATTATCTCGATAGTTCATTAGGATTACGAATTTTTCCAATGATAGGGTACGTGCCTTGTCAAAGTCAGCAATGCTCCATTTTCCTTCCCGCAAAATAGTCTGTGCTTCTTCATAGGCCTGATGAGCTATCTGCTCGTCAGAAAAACTTCCAAGACTGATGTGCTTGGAACGATATGTAATGGAAACTCGATAATAAACGGAGCCATCCTTCTTTTTTGTTTGATATACACCTGCTTTTGCCATAACAACCTCACATCATTTCATATATTGATAGTTTACAAGGGTTTTCGGTCGACTGCAACCCCGAAAATACTTGAAGATTCGATGTTTTTTACATAGGTGAAAATGATGTAAAAATATAAAAACTAGACAAAAACATGAACACAAGACTATGTGAGTAATAAAAATATGCACAAAAACGAGATGATTTATTTGGGATATAATAATGCGATATTACCAAAACATGCACCACAAGACTGTAAAAACCTAGGCGTTTGTTCTGAAAAATGCCCAAAAGCATTGACTGATTGTCAAAAAATTCCTATAATGAGCATAGTTGCATTTTGTAACATTTTTGTAATATTTCAGAAAGCGTGCAGGTGATTTATGGAAAACAACAATCTGCAGGTGCAAGACGTTGCTTACAATATTAAGAGACATTTGAAGCGTGTAGGCGTCGGCATCTTAACATTTTCGCTTTGTGCATCGACTGTGATTTGTTTGCATCAGGAGAATGACGATAGCGAAATGCTTTACAAAGGAATAATCGTCAGCGAGGAGCTGGGTGTACAGGATACATTAGCAACCACGAAGGCTTCCTACGAAGAGATTGCAGTAGCAAAGGCAGAGAGCGTTGCACTGGCAAGAATGGAAGGTACAGAAAAGGCTGCTGAGGATGAGGCGTTGGCTGAGGAACAGAGAAAGCGTGACTTGTTAGCGGCAGAAAAATTAGAGGCAAAAAAGAAAGAGACCGAATATGTAGCTGATAGCGTAGACCCACAGGATGCTGATTCAGACAAGTACGGAGAGTTTCTTGGTACATTTACCGTAACAGCATATTGTCCATGTGCGAGATGTTGTGGAAAGACAAACGGTATTACTGCCAGCGGTAAAAAGGCGAAGGCAGGAAGAACCATTGCAACTAGTAGCCAGTTTTCATTTGGTACCAAACTGGTAGTTGGTGGTAAGGTTTACACCGTAGAGGACAGAGGTGGTGCCATTAAGGGAAATCGCATTGATATCTTCTTTGCATCCCACAAGCAGGCATTACAGTTCGGAAGAAGAAAAATGAAAGTATATAGATACAACTAATGAAAGTAGATTGGGTGGTTGCAATATTGCAATTACTCAATCTTTTTTTGAAATTATTAGATTGATATTAGTTCTATTTCGTATGTGCAACCATTATAGGGTGTATAGCAAAGAGGTTAAATACAAGAGAATATAGATGATATGAAAGGGTGCTCAAAACACGTCAGCACTTATGCTGTGTTTTGTACAGCATTATGTGCTGTTACGTGTTTTGGCAAGTGCGAACGTCCCTTGAATACATCTATATTCTCATGTGTTACAACCTCTTTGCAATATAGGAAATAATGGTTGCACATACAAAATACAAAGTGTATAATATACCCGATTATACTTTAATAAGAGATAAAAGAAAGAGGTTGCAACATGAACGTAGTATATAAGAGTACAAGAAATAACAATGAGACAGCTTCCGCATCAGAGGCGATTTTAAAGGGTCTTGCTGAGAATGGTGGTTTATTTGTTCCAGATCATATTCCGGCTTTAGATGTTTCTTTGGAAGATTTGGCAAAGATGGATTATAAGCAGGTGGCTTATGAAGTGATGAAGCTGATGTTTACAGACTTCACAGAGGAAGAGTTAAAGCATTGTATCGATGGCGCTTATGATAAGAAGTTTGATACTGCTGAGATTGCACCATTGGTAGATAAGGCTGGAGCACATTACTTAGAATTATTCCATGGTTCAACCATCGCATTTAAGGATATGGCACTTTCTATCCTTCCATATTTGTTAGTTACTTCTGCTAAGAAGAACAACGTAAAGAATGATATCGTAATCTTAACAGCAACTTCTGGTGATACAGGTAAGGCTGCATTGGCTGGTTTTGCTGATGTACCAGGCACAAAGATTATTGTATTCTATCCTAAGAATGGAGTTAGTCCTATCCAGGAGAAGCAGATGGTGACACAGAAGGGTGATAACACATCTGTTGTTGGTATCATCGGTAACTTCGATGACGCTCAGACAGGCGTTAAGAATATGTTCAATGATAAAGAGCTTGCGAAGGCTATGGACGCAGCAGGTTATCAGTTCTCTTCTGCAAACTCTATTAATATTGGACGTTTGGTGCCACAGATGGTTTACTATGTGTTTGCATATACAAGACTTGTTGCAAATGGAAGTATCAAGGTGGGCGACAAGATGAACGTAGTTGTTCCAACTGGTAACTTTGGTAACATTTTGGCAGCTTATTATGCAAAGCAGATGGGCTTACCTATCAATAAGTTGATTTGTGCATCTAATGACAATAAGGTGCTTTATGATTTCTTTACAACTGGTTGTTATGATAAGAACAGAGATTTCATTTTAACGACTTCACCATCTATGGACATTTTGATTTCAAGCAACTTGGAGCGTTTGATTTACAAGGTTGCAGGTGAGGATGATAAGAAGAATGCAGAATTGATGCAGTCACTTTCTGTAAATGGAAAGTATGATATTACTTCTGAAATGAAGGAAGCACTTGCTGATTTCTATGGTAATTATGCGACAGAAGCAGAGTGTGCAGATGCTATTAAGAAGGTATATGCATCTGATAAGTATATTATGGATACCCATACAGCTGTTGCAGCAACTGTATATGACAAGTATGTGGCAGAGTCTGGTGATAAGACACCAACTGTTATTGCTTCTACAGCAAGCCCATACAAGTTTACAAGAAGTGTTATGAATGCTATCGACCCTGCATATGACAGTAAGTCAGATTTCGAGTTGGTGGATGAGTTATCAGCACTTTCTGGTGTTAAGGTGCCACAGGCAATAGAAGACATCAGAACTGCACCGGTTCTCCATGATACTGTTTGTGATAAGACAGAGATGGAAGCAACTGTAAGAAAGATTTTAGGCTTATAATTAAATAACAGACTGTTCGCTTGCACCATCCAGTCTATAAATAAAACTAGGGCATTTGTAGCGTGGGCTACAATTGTATGATATGAAAAGCGGACTGTAATATTTATAGTCCGCTTTTCTTGTGATTGAATAGTTAAAGGAGGAGTTACCATGTATACAGTAAAAACAAATGCACATTTTGATAGCGCACATTTTCTTTCCAGATATGATGGAAAATGTAGCAACATTCATGGTCACAGATGGGAGATTGAGGTTGAGGTAGCCAGTAAAAAACTCTCCATCGAACCAAAGACGAAGGGAATGGTAATTGATTTTGGTACATTGAAGGATGATTTAAATGCGTTGGCAGACAGGTTAGACCATGCGTTGATTATCGAGCAGGGAAGCTTAAAGCCTGCTACCATGGAAGCCTTGAAGGATGAAGGCTTTAAGATTTTGGCAATGCCATTTAGACCAACAGCAGAGCATTTTGCAAAATTTGTTTACGAGGAAATGATTAAAAAGGGGTACAAGGTAGTGAGAGCTACAGTGTATGAGACTCCGACTAATTGTGCTTCCTATTCGGAGGATTAAAAGATGGGACAGTTTCAGGTAGTGGAACAATTTGATAGCATCAATGGTGAGGGGCAACGTGCCGGGGAATTGGCACATTTTGTCCGATTTGCAGGTTGCAATTTAAGATGTAGTTTCTGTGATACCATGTGGGCAAATAACCCTGATGCTCCATACAAGTTACTGAGTGAGGAAGAAATCTACCGTGACATTAAGGAGAGTGGAATTCGAAATGTCACCCTGACCGGTGGTGAGCCATTGCTCCAAAAGAATATTGGACGACTACTTCGGATGCTAAATCAGGATGGAGAACTGGCTGTGGAGATAGAGACCAACGGCAGCGTGGATATTGGACCATTTATGGAGTATGCTGATAATCTGTATTTCACATTGGATTATAAGCTTCCAGGGAGTGGCATGGAAGGTCAAATGTTGACAGAAAACTATCAGTATTTGAGACCGCAGGATACGGTGAAATTTGTATGTGGAAGTCGCGAGGATTTGGAACGGGCATTGGATATTATCAAGACATATAGTTTGATTGAAAAATGCAAGGTCTATCTAAGCCCAGTGTTTGGCAGGATAGAACCAAGCGAGATGGTAGACTTTATGTTAGCGCAGGGGCTTGGAAATGTGCGGTTGCAGTTGCAGCTTCATAAGTTTATTTGGGATCCTGACAAAAGAGGCGTGTAACGGTTTGAGAAAAGAGGAATGAAAATGGCGATTAATCAAGAAGCGATAAAAATGCATATTCGTGGTATCTTAGAAGCATTAGGAGATGACCCGGACAGAGAGGGATTAAAGGAAACACCGGACCGTGTAGCCAGAATGTACACAGAGGTGTTTGAAGGTATGAATTACAGCAATGAAGAGATTGCAAAGATGTTCAGCAAGACCTTTGATTTGCATTTTGACGAAGATGGCGATGATGACTATGTGAGCAATGGTGACATGGTTATTGTAAAGGATATTGATATATTTAGTTATTGTGAGCATCATATGGCGTTGATGTATGACATGAAGGTCACTGTGGCTTATTTGCCAAAGGACAGAGTGTTGGGCTTAAGTAAGATTGCGAGAATTGCAGAAATGGTGGCAAAGCGTTTGCAGCTTCAGGAACGCATTGGTTCTGATATTGCAGAGGTTATGCAGATGGCTACCGGTTCTGAGGATGTGGCGGTGATTATCGAGGGATGTCATAGTTGCATGACTGCAAGAGGTATTAAAAAGCCTGGTTCCAAGACTGTAACCCAGACCCTTCGTGGACAGTTTAATAGTGATTTGCAGTTGCAGAACAAATTAATGATGTTAAGCAGATAGGAGAAAACTATGGAAATCGCAAAGAATAATAAACAGGCAGTGGTTGTGTTTAGTGGTGGACAGGATAGTACCACATGCTTGTTTTGGGCAATGAAGCGCTATGAAGAAGTAATCGCAGTGTCCTTTGATTACGGACAGAGACACAAATTAGAATTGGAATGTGCAAAGGATATTTGTAAGGAATATGGAATTGAGCATCACATTTTGGATATGTCATTGCTAAATGCTTTAGCACCAAATTCACTTACCAGAGTGGATATTGAGGTGGATAAGGATGCACCGGAAGAAGGCACGCCAAATAGTTATGTGGAAGGCAGAAACATGCTGTTTCTTACATTTGCAGCAGTGTTTGCTAAGGTGAGGGGCATTTCTAATATTGTGACTGGCGTATCTCAGAGTGACTTCAGCGGATATCCGGATTGCAGAGATGTGTTTGTAAAGTCATTAAATGTTACCTTAAATCTGGCAATGGATTTTCAGTTTGATGTGCAGACACCGTTAATGTGGATTGACAAAAAAGAAACATGGGCGTTGGCAGATGAACTTGGTGTACTAGATGTCATTAAGCAAAAAACACTGACCTGTTATAACGGCATCATTGGTGATGGCTGTGGCGAGTGCCCGTCTTGCAAATTGAGAAAAAAGGGCTTGCAGGAATACGAAAATAGCAAAATGGAATCATAGTGCATGAAAAGGTAGGAAAACATAGGTTTTCTTGCCTTTTTTTTGCATTTGGCATATAATAATAAAAGCGTATTCTTATGCATATCAATTTTGATAAGGAGTTTTGGGAATGGGTAAATATTTTGGTACAGATGGTTTCCGTGGGGAAGCGAACGTAGATTTGACAGTAGAGCATGCCTATCAGGTAGGTAGATTTTTAGGATATTATTATGGACAGAAGCATGAGGACGGAAGGGCAAGAGTGGTAATTGCAAAGGATACTCGTCGTTCCAGCTATATGTTTGAGTCCTCTTTGGTGGCAGGTTTGACAGCCAGTGGTGCAGATGCGTATTTGATGCACGTAACACCGACACCATCGGTATCTTATATCGTCAGAGTAGATGAATTTGATTGTGGTATCATGATTTCTGCTAGCCATAACCCATTTTATGATAATGGTATCAAGATTATCAACGGTCAGGGTTATAAGTTAGAGGCAGATATTGAAGAAAAGATTGAATCCTATATCGATGGCACTTGGGGTGAGATTCCTTTGGCGAGAAAAGAAGCCATAGGACGAACTGTAGATTATGCGGCAGGACGTAACCGTTATATCGGATATTTGATGACATTGGCAACCAAGTCCTTCAAAAATGTGCGTGTTGGTTTGGACTGTGCAAATGGTGCTGCTTACATAGTTGCAAAGTCTGTATTCGAGGCGCTGGGCGCAAAAGTATATGCCATTAACAACGAGCCAGATGGTACGAACATCAATACCAACTGTGGTTCTACTCACATGGAAGGCTTACAGAAACTAGTTTTAGAGAAACAGTTAGATATCGGCTTTGCCTATGATGGTGACGCAGACAGATGTCTTGCAGTGGATGAGAAGGGACAGCTGATTGACGGCGACAAGATCCTCTACATGTGTGGTCGTTACTTAAAGGATATGGGACAGTTGGATAACGATACAGTTGTTACTACAGTTATGTCTAACATTGGTCTTTATAAAGCCTTTGACAAGAAGGGTGTTAAGTATGAAAAGACTGCTGTAGGTGATAAGTACGTATTCGAGAATATGATGGAAAATGGGCACTCTCTCGGTGGTGAGCAGTCAGGTCATATCATTTTCAGCAAGTATGCAACTACTGGTGATGGTGTATTAACCTCTCTAAAGATTATGGAGGTTATGTTAAGCAGAAAGCGCAAGGTATCTGAGTTGTTTACCAGTCTTCAGATTTATCCACAGCTGTTGGTTAATCTTCGCGTAAAGAGCAAGCCGGAAGCAAAGGCTGACCCGGATGTAATGGCAGTGGTGAAACAGGTGGAAGAGGCCCTTGGCGATGATGGTCGTATTCTCATTCGTGAGAGTGGTACAGAGCCTGTGATTCGTGTTATGGTAGAAGCAACCACAGATGAACTTTGTGAGAAGTATGTTGGTATGGTAATTGATAAGTTAAAGGAAAAGGGACACGAGGCAGTGTCGTAGTAAGGATAAAGTAAAAGGTCTGTTATCTGCAGTACATGCAGTTAACAGACCTTTTTTTATACCTTCCTCACAAATTCAATCGCCTTATCATGTACCTCGATGGTTACATCGGTATGGTCACCACCATATTCTCCGTCTATATCCCAAGGAATGGCTTCCTCGGAATGGAAGGTTACTTTATTTGTCTTGAAGCTTTTTATAAATTCTGTGTTTTCTTCATTCATCAAAATAGATGTAATGATAGATTGTAGTTCCAAAGGTGTCTTTGGATAGGTAATTAGTACAACCTCAAACAAACCATCATCAAATTCCACATTTTTTGCAGCGATTGGGCGGAACCCTGCGACAGAATTAGAGTTGCAGACCATAGCATAAATGTAATTGCCGGTAATCGTTTCATTGTCTGTGGTCACTGTAACGGCATAGGATTTTAAGGACATAATGCTTTTTAAAGCTTCTACCATATATGCGGTATGTCCCATAATGTTTTTCATGTCCTGTGGCGTAGAATACGCAACTTCTGTAAAGGCACCGAAGGTTGCAATATATACAAAATAGTCCTGTTTTTGTCCGGCTTCGCCAGTGGTAATCATGGAACCGATATCGATGGCGTGAGGCTCATATCTGACCGCTCGGCGGGCTGCTCTCACAGGGTCCTTTGGGATGCCAAGACTTTTGGCAAAATCATTGGTGGTGCCACATGGGATATAACCAAGGGGTGTCTGGCTGTTTGCCATCATCAGCCCTGTAACTGTCTCATCCAGGGTGCCATCTCCTCCGGCACATACAATTAAGTCATACTTCCCGCATTCCTGAAATGCAATATCACGGGCATCGTGCTCTTTTTTTGTAGGGCGGATTACTGTTTCATAATCGTAGTCCGAAAACATCTCTATAATTTCAAATAGTTTATTCTTGATAGTAGTGCGTCCTGCGGACGGATTGACAATAAAAAGTAGTTTTTTCATGCTGTAAAACCTCCTTTATGTACAAAGATGAGTATATAACAGAATATGGAAATCTGACAATGGAAATAATCTTACATTTTTCTAAAATAATCTTTCATATTTCTTATATTTTACGCCGTTTCATTGAATTTTAATATCTATTATGGTACACTTACTATGTTATTTTATGCTTAGAGATAAGAGGAGAAGCTACATGAGAACAGCAAAGTTGAATACAATGTTTGCAATTTTGGCGACGTTTTTATTTGTAGCTGGAATTGTGTTGATAAATAGCACCATTTCTTATGGTGAAGAAGTGACTGGTACGGTAACTGCATCTGTGCTGAATGTGCGTACTGGTCCGGGAACCAATTATACCGTGGCAGGAAAACTGAACCAGGGCACCACGGTTACAATTTTAGAAGACATGGGAAATGGCTGGTATAAGATTGCCTATAATGTTGCAGAAGTAGCATACGAAGGCTATGTAAGTCAGACCTATATTTCTGTGAATGCGACAACACCGGATGCACCTGCGACACCGGAACCGCAACCAACTGTTGACTTTGAAGCGGAACTGGCGGCACAGAATTTTCCAGAGAGTTATAAGACATATTTGCGGACCTTACATGCTAAGTATCCGAACTGGAAATTTGTTGCGATACATACAAAATTAGATTGGAATACTGTGGTAGCCAATGAGACCAATGTGCAAGGTAGTATTAAGAATACTGTGCAGGGAACTAGTAGTGCGCCTCACTATAATTGGCGTTCTACAGATGTGGGTTATAACTGGGCGACAGATAAGTGGTCTGTTTATGATGGAACCAATTGGTATGCTGCGTCTAAGGATTTGATTGCATATTATCTGGACCCGAGAAATTGTTTGGATGAGAATTATATATTTGAGTTTGAAAGTTTGAATTATGTGGAGGGTGGCCAGAACGCTACAGGTGTGGAAGCCTTGTTGGCAGGAAGTTTTATGGCAAATGCTTTGGCTACCGGTAGTGATAAGACTTATTCACAGATTATGATGGAAGCCGGACTTGCCAGTGGTGTTAGTCCATATCATATTGCTTCCCGTATTAAGCAAGAGGTTGGAAATGTGCAAGGAACTGCCACTAGCGGAACCAATGAGACATATCCTGGCATTTATAACTTTTACAATATTGGTGCTTATGATAGTGCAACCGGTGATGCTGCTGTCAGTGGTTTAAAATGGGCAGCAACGGAAGGTAGTTATGGAAGACCTTGGGATTCCCCAGCTAAGTCTATTACCGGTGGTGCCAGTTATATCGGAAATGGATATATCAACAAGGGACAGAATACTTTGTATTTTGAAAAGTTTAATGTTGTGAATACAACCAGTGGACTTTATAAACATCAGTATCAGACCAATGTGCAGGCTCCAACAGTGGAAGGGTATCGAGTGGCTAAGGCTTATACTACGGCTGGTATGAAGGGTGGTACGATTACCTTTAATATTCCGGTGTATTTGAATATGCCGGAGAATCGTTGTGCAAAGCCTGCTGATAGTGGTAATCCGAATAACTGGTTAAAGACTTTGGCTGTAACTGGTTATACCTTAACGCCGACATTTTCGGTGAGTGATGTGACTGATTATCAGTTAATTGTTGGGGCGGATGTTGCTTCTGTGGAAGTGACTGCTTCTTCAGTAAATGGAAGAGCTAGCATCAGCGGAATTGGTACAATTCCATTACAGGCAGGAACGAATACATTGTCTATTGCGGTAACTGCACAGAATGGTTCCGTGCGTACATACACATTGACCATAGTAAGAGGTGCTGAGGGCGATGGACAGACAACAGTGACTCCACCGGAATCAGCAGACCAAACGATAAGTTTAGATGGCAAATACACGGTGACAGACAGTGTTTGTACCGGTGTTGCGCCGGATACAAAGGTTGCAACTTTTACTAAGAATTTGGGTGCTGCGGATGCCACAGTGGCGGTATATAAAGAAGATGGAAAGACTGTACAAACAGGTAAGGTTGGTACGGGTAATAAAATAGTTATCACAAAAGGAGATGCTTCTATGGCATTTACCGTGGTGATTTATGGAGATTTAAATGGTGATGGTAAGATTACCGCACTGGATTTGTTACGATTGCAGAAGCATATTTTGGGTGCCTCAAAATTAGAAGGTACGGCATTGCAGGCTGCAAATATTAAACGAAGCGGTGATAAAATTACTGCGTTAGATTTGTTAAGGTTGCAAAAGCACATCATTGGTGCGTCTAAGATTAAACAGTAAGATTGGAATACTGGCAGGAGGAACGATAAGATGAAAGTAATAAAAAAAATGATGGCATGGTTGTTAATACTGTCTATGGTGATGACCTTGTGTCCTGTCAGTGTTAAGGCTGCCAGTGTAAATGTTACGATTGCACTTTCTAAGTCTAGTGTAAAAGTTGGGGATAGTGTTACAGTAACGGTATCAGTGAAGTGTAGTGAAGCCATTGGTTCCTATGCCATGGCAGTAACATATGACAGTAATGTGATTGAATACAGCAGTGGTTCTGGAAATGGTGGCGGTGGTACAGTAAATATTGCCGGCTATGGTGATGGTTCTGCTAAGACTTTGAAGGCCACTTTAAAGTTTAAGGCTGTAGGTAGTGGTTCGACGAAGGTTGCAACAACCGGTGGTGAAGCATATACATGGAATGAAGAGAGTGTGAATATATCTCACGCAGGTGCTACCGTAACGGTTGCTGCAGATGTGCAGGCTTCTACAGAGAATAATTTATCTTCTCTATCTGTTTCTCCGGGAAGTCTTTCGCCAGCATTTGACCCTGCCACAACAAGTTATACTGTGAGTGTAGGTTCTGATGTAAAAGAGTTAGTGGTCAGTGCGAAAGCAAAGGATGATAAGGCATCTGTGAAAGTGTCAGGCAATAAAAATCTAAAAGCAGGACAAAATACAGTTAAGGTTACAGTAACCGCTGAATCGGGGGATAAAAAGGTATACAAGATCGTTTGTACAAAGGCACAATCAGAGAATACCACAGAAGAACAAACTAGCACAGAAGAACAGAATTCTACGGAAAGCACAGAGACTACCGAGAGTTCAGAGACAGAGGAAACAACGGAAACATCAGAAGATACTACAGAAGAAGTATCAGCATTATCTGTTTTGATAGAAGGGGTTACATATACCTTTGCCACAGAGGAAGATGGCGTGGTTGCACCTACAGATTTTAACCAAATAGTGTCCGCATATCAGGGCTCAGAGATTATGGCATTTGCAGGTCCTGGCGAGGCTGTTATCTTGGTTTGCCTGTTAGATACTGCCGGAGTGCAGACCTGGTTTATGTATGATGTCGCTACTGGTGGATTTATGAAATATCTGGAGTTAAATACAAAAGCCTCTAGATTATTTATTATGCAGGCTGCAGATGATGTGGTAATTCCAGAGGGATATCGTAGCGTTGAAGTAAATATGAATGGAGAAATTATACCAGGGTATATTAACGAATCCAATTCAGAGATTTTGCTTGTGTATGCAAAGACCATAGCAGGTGATGCAGGTCTGTATTTATATGATACCAGTGAGAATAGTTATATTCGATATATAGAAGATGCTTTGGCCGTGGAACAGGAAGAGGTGGCTACAGTAGCACCAACCACAGAGGAAGTGGCACCAGTCGCTAACAATGGGGTGGCTAAACTACAAAGCATTATTTCATACGAAATATTATTATTGATTGTTGGAGTTGTTTCGTTATTGGCTATCATTTTCCTGGCAATGAGTATTTCATTTGCTGTGAAGCTGGCAGCGAAAGATGATGAGTCGGATGCTGAAGTCAAGGATTCTGAGGAGATGATAGTTGCCGAAAAGAAGACAGATGAAGTTCAAGAAGCATCAAAGACTACTGACAAGAAAGTAAGCATAGTTGGCTCTGAAGTGGAACAAAAGGCGGCAGAGTTAGTTTCTAAACTGGATTTGGCTACAGATGGAGAATCAACAGAAACAAAATCTGAGCAAGCTCCTATATCGCAAGATACAGCACCTGTTCCAATTATCAATTTGGGCGAAGAAGAAAAATAATGGCCGAATATTAAATGGGAGATGACAACTGGTTATGCAGAATAAGAAAAGACTAGGCATTTTAGGTGGTATGGGTTCCGAAGCCACAGAAGTGTTTTTTAAAAGAATTATTGACCACACAAAAGTGGAAAATGATAGAGAGCATTTAGATATTTTTATTTATAACCATGCTTCCTTACCGGATCGTACCGAATATATTATTTCCGGGAAACAAGAAGAACTTTGGGAGATATTAGAGAAAGATATTCAATTACTCCAGAATGTAGAAAGCGACTATGTAGCAATTCCATGTAATACTTGCCATTATTTTGGAGACCGCATTGCAAAAGCAACAAATGGGCATTTTATTAACATGATTGAGGCCACAGCTTCTTATGCGAAGAAGATGCATCACGAAAAGGTTGCAGTGATGGCTACAACAGGAACTGTAAAGTCGGATTTGTATGGCAAGTTTTTCTCGCAGTATGGAATTGAAACTATATATCCAGATGAGGATATGCAGGAAAAGGTTATGAAGATTATTTATGACCAAATTAAAAAGGGTGATAAAGGCAGTATGACAGATTTTTCTGCTGTTGTAGATTCTTTGCGTGATAAAGGGTGTGATGCAGTGGCTTTGGCCTGTACAGAGCTTTCAGTGTTCAGAGAGAATTATTTATTAACCGATACATTTTTTATTGATGCTTTGGATGTGCTTGCGCAAGCGTGCATCACTGCTTGTGGAGGAACATTACGTAATTTATAGTGAATAGAAATTGCATAAGAGGTAGCAAAATGAAAGATATGAATCAATACAAAAAGTTAATAATGGCCTTGGCAAGTGCATTAAATATAGCAATGCATGCATTTATATTTGGTTATACATGGTTTGGTTTTTACAGTAGTAAAATTATTGTTCCGTTCTGGGAACGTGGTAACTACGTTATGATTATGGTATATGCTATTATTTATGTGTTGTTTGCCCATGTGTTTGGTGCTTTAAAGGTAGGATATTTGCGGACGATTGATGTGAGCTTTTCACAGGTGTTGGCGATATGTTTTACCAATATGGTTACCTATTTGCAGTTGACGCTGATTAACCGTTGGTTCATGGATTTTAAACCGTTGATTGTGATGACGGTAGTGCAAGGTATTTGTGGATTTGTGTGGGTGTGGTGCTCGCGGTGCATGAATCGAAAGTTATATCCTCCACATCAGATGTTGGTTGTGTATGGTCAGTATGATTATGAGGATATGCTTGTTAAGATGGAACGAAGACATGACAAGTATAATATTCGTGCTTCCATCAATATTTCAGAGGGTATGGAAAAGATTAAAGAAGTGATTCCGCATTATGAGGCTATTATTTTATATGATTTGCCGGCGGAAGAACGAAATATTATCTTAAAGTATTGTTTTCAGCAGTCTATTCGTGTGTATGTGACGCCAAAAATTTCAGATATTATCCTAAATGGTACGGATACAATTCATTTGTTTGATACGCCATTGTTATTGGCAAGGAACAATGGTTTGAACTTCCAGCAGAGATTCTTTAAACGTATTTTGGATTTGGTTATTTCACTTTTGATGCTGATTGTGACAGCCCCATTTTTCATTGTTGTGGCACTGATTATACATTTATACGATAAGGGACCTGTGTTCTATAAGCAGGATAGATTAACCTTGAATGGAAAGGTATTTAAGATTTATAAGTTTAGAAGTATGTGCCAGGATTCAGAGGTAAATGGAGCCAGACTTGCTATGAAGGACGATGATAGAATTACGCCAATTGGTAAGTTTTTGAGAAAAACGCATTTGGATGAATTGCCACAGTTGATTAATATTATCAGAGGCGATATGTCCATTGTAGGTCCGAGACCGGAAAGACCGGAAATTGCGGAGCAGTATGAGGAAAGTATTCCAGAATTCAGTTATCGTCTTTCCATGAAGGCAGGCTTAACTGGTTATGCCCAGGTGTATGGCAAGTACAATACAACTCCATACGATAAATTGAAATTGGATTTATTGTATTTGGAGAATTATTCAGTTTTCTTAGATTTAAAATTGATATTAATGACATTTAAGATTATTTTCCAAAAGGAAAATACAGAAGGTGTGGATGCAAATCAAACTACAGCACAGAAGTAGGGGATTTGGACACAGCGTGGAGGATATATGCAGGTATCGGTAATTATGCCCGTCTACAACGGTGCAAGATATATTAAGCAGGCGATAGATTCTGTTCTGACGCAGGAAGTGGATGTTGAGGTGCTGGTTGTAGATGACCAATCAACAGACAATTTGCCGGAAGTCATGGCAGAGTATGAGAATGACGAGCGGGTTCGTTGGATTCAAAATGAAGTCAATCTCGGAGTGGCAAAGAGCAGAAATCATGGCGTTACTTTGGCAAAAGGTGAGTATATTGCATTTTTGGACGCGGATGATTGGTGGGCACCAGGGAAATTAAAAGCACAGCTTTCCATGATGGAGGCTCAGGGAGCGGTGCTTTCCGGAACAGCGAGAGAATTGATGTCTCCTGCTGGTGAGAGTACCGGCAGAATGATTCCGGTAAAGGAACGTATCACTTTGAAGGAACTGTTGACGCATAATAGCATTTCTTGTTCCTCTGTGGTTGTAAAAAGGGATGTTATGTTGAAGTATCCAATGACTCATGATGACAGTCATGAGGATTATATTACCTGGATTCAGATTTTGAAAGAGCATGATTGGGCTCTTGGGATTGATGAGCCATATTTAAAATATCGTTTAAGTGAGGGCTCCAAATCCAGAAATAAATTCAAATCTGCATGGATGACATACAAGGTATACCGTTATTCGGGATATGGCGTGTTTACATCCTTACGACACTGGATTACGTATGCTTATAATGGGTTTAAAAAATATTACATGTAGAAAAAGGACAGGAGTTTATTCCTGTCCTTTTTGTGTGATATAGTTGTATACTGCTTCTGCGGCTTTTCCGGTTTCTAGACTGCCAAGAAGTTCTTTGTGTGTCTTGGAATTGAAAAATGTTTTTTCAGTCAGTACATTCTCAATTTGTTCAAGTAAATTGTCCATCGTAAGACATAGTGGATAGCCCCATTCCTTCATATCCAGATAAAAACCTCTATCTAAGGTGTAACTTTCAAAATCTGGTGTGTATAAGAATAAAGGTTTGTCGGTGAGGCAATAGTCCCAAATAATCGAAGAATAATCTGTGATTAACATATCAGCTGCACAGAGGAGTTCTTGTGTATCAGGGTAGCTAGACACATCAATGCAAGAATTGTCTGTTCCAACGATTTGTGAAGAATTGTGACTCTGTACATGTGTCCGATATAAAAGTTGCCAATCCTTGCCATCCTGCTCCTGTAATAAGGAGAGTATTCTGTCTGCTTGCAGTGGCTGAAAATCTGTTGCATTTTCCCCACGAAAGGTTGGTGTATACAAAACAATCTTTGTGGTATCAGGTAATTGCAGACGTTTCAAAACTTTGCTTCGTTGGATAACTTTGTCACTGTCTGTGAGCAAACAATCATTTCTTGGCATGCCGCAGGATAATATGTCACCTTGGTATCCAAAAGCACCGCGAATGACGAAATCTGTAAACAGTTTTGAACTAGATAAAAATAGGCTTGTATGATTGGCTGAATGCATCATGCGGGAGGCTGAAGCTTTGTTTGCTCCCTTCATGTCATTTTCTAATTTTTTATATGCGCCACCACCATGCCAGGTGTTGATAACGGTCTGTTGCTTTCGAAATGGAAACCATGTAAGATAGCCTCCATTGGTAATGACAAATTGGGAAGTTAGCGCATAATAAAAGCCTTTCAGCGTAAAGTGCTTACCTGTTTTGATACCCTGTTCTTCTAAAAAAGAATAATTCTCTGGATGACGAAACAGCCACACAAGTTGGTGTTTGTCGCAAGGATTTGTCAGAAAATACTCGCAAATATATTTTGGGTTACAAGAATATTCAAAAGTAGAACCGCCTTCCAAACTTAAAAACAAAATCTGCCCCTGTTTAATTGGGCATAATCGAAATGGAAGCAGGAATACTACTATTAACTTTTGTAAAATGCATTTGATATGGTATTTCATATAGGTTGCTCCTACAAATAATATGTGATTAAGATACCACATTTTAAAAAATCTGTAAATCGAAACCGAGGATAAATGTCCTGTGTGATGGTTGAAGACAAAGAGCTTGTTTGATATAATATATCGGTATGATAACAGTTGAATGATGTGCAGAATAAGTCAGCGAAAATCAAGTGAGGGAAGCTATGTCTACATTTAAAACTGCCTTTGTGCGGGTGTATGTACCGATAAAGGCAATGATTGGGAAATTGATATGTGGTGCGTTTTCTGTTTTACCATTGCAGGATAAGGTCGTGTTTAGCAATTTTAGTGGAAAATGCTATGGGGATAATCCACGGTACATTTCAGAAAAATTACACGAGAACAATCCTGACATTCAAATTGTTTGGCTACAGCATAAAGGGTATTCTTTCGATGTACCAGATTATGTGAAGGTGGTGCAGTGGCCCTCGGTTGATATGTTTTATGAATTGGCAACCGCTAAGGTATGGGTGGACAGCCACAGTAAGCCTGTCTATATCTGGAAACGAAAAGGTCAATTCTATATTGAAACCTGGCATGGTGGATTGGGAATGAAAAAAATAGAGTTGGATGCTGAAGAGCAGTTTGATTATGGTTATTTGGCCACCACAAAGCATAATGTAAAACTGGCTGATTTGTTTATTTCCAATTGCACATGGCTAAGTGAGTTGTATCGTCGGGCATTTCAATATAAAGGGGAGATACTGGAATGTGGTTATCCGAAGAATGACATTTTTTTTCAAAATGATAATTCGCGTGTTCAAACTAAGGTGCGAAAGCAATTAGGTTTACATGAAGATGAAAGAATTGTGTTATATGCGCCGACTTTTAGAAATGGTGGTGACCATAGCTGGTTTGATATAGACTTAGAACGCTTGCATCAGGAATTGGTAAGGAAATACAATGGTAAGTGGACTGTTTTGGTGAAACTACATCCAATGATGATGCATGAAGGCAAAGTGCTGTTTCAGCAGAATGACCACATTAAAGATGTATCGGCATATCCGGACATGCAAGAGTTAATTATTGCCACGGATGTTTATATTACGGACTATTCTAGTGGTATTTTTGATTTTTCTTTTTTAAAGCGAATGGGGCTTTTATATGCCAGTGATTATCAGAAATATCAGAAGGAACAGCGTGAGTTATATTGGGATTTACGTGAATTGCCGTTTCCTTTCGCAGACGATATGGATGAATTGATTGCCAATATAGATCAGTTTGATGAATGTACCTATAAACAGGCATTAGAGGATTATTACGATTTGGTTGGTTTGAAAGAAAGCGGAAGTGCAGCTGAGCAGATTGCGGAATTGATTTTAAAGAAGATAAGGAGATAGCAAATAGTGTTTGACTATCCAAGGAAAGTTGGTTAAACTGTTAGAAGTATTTGGTAACAATTATAGTTGATATATTTAAACAAGGAGAAAAAATATGAACATAGCTATTATTTTCGCTGGTGGAAGCGGTGTGAGAATGGGTGCAGGTGTGCCAAAGCAGTTTTTGGAAATTAATGGTAAACCAGTTATAATTCATACTTTACAATTGTTCCAGTTTCATAATGAGATTGATAAGATTTATGTGTCTATCCTCGCAGATTACGAAGATTACATGAAGGATTTGGTTGAAGAGTATCATTTATCTAAAGTGGCTGCTGTATTTCCTGGTGGTGAGACGGCACAGGATTCTATTTACAATGCATTAAAGAGAGCGGAAGCAGAGAATCCTGATGATTCAGTTGTTTTGTTGCATGATGGTGTAAGACCGTTTGTATCTTATGATGTTATCAGTGATAATATTGCTACCGTTAAAAAGCATGGTAATGCTATTACTTGTACAGCATGCTATGAAACAATTATGATTAGTGAGGATGGAGATACAGTTGCGGATGTGCCTCCTAGAAAGAATACCTATTCTGCGCAAGCACCACAGAGTTTTGTGTTAAAGGATATTATTGCTGCTCATGATGTGGTAAGACAGAGACCGGAAGGTTATGAAAATATGGTAGATGCATGTACAATTATTCGTAGTCAGGGAATTACAGCACATGTGGTTCAAGGCAATAGAGGTAATATCAAGGTTACAACACCGGAAGATGTATACATGTTCCGTGCCTTGTTGCAATACAAAGAAAATGAACAAGCATTTGGTTTAGGTTTAACGAATAGAATGGATAGCCGTATGCATAGGAGCTAGTATGAAAGAACAATTTAAGAATTTTAAACGTTATTCTTTCTTGCTAGAAGAATTAGTCAAGAAAGGTATCAAATTAAAATATAGAAGATCGTATCTGGGTATTTTATGGTCTATGTTGGAACCATTATTATATATGATTGTTTTGACAATCGTGTTTGGTACTTTGCTTGGCCATAATGAAAAGGAATTTCCAGTATATATTTTATCAGGAAGGTTGTTGTATTCATTTTTTAATTCCTCTACAACAGCTTGTTTGAAGTCGATTCGTGTTAATGCCAGCAGAATCAAAAAAGTATATGTTCCCAAATATATCTATCCGATGTCCAGTGTATTGATTAATTTTGTAACATTTATGCTATCGTTACCTGTATTGGTTATCGTTGCATTGGTACTTGGAGTGTATCCAAGCTGGAATTTGGTATATTGTCTGATTGCTATGATAGATTTACTAATTCTGACTTATGGACTAGGTATGATTTTATCTACAGTAGGCGTGTTTTTTCGAGATATGGAGTATATCTGGTCTGTTGGAACAGTTATGATTATGTATACATGTGCCATTTTTTATAAGCCAGAACGAATTTTGGACAGCAAGATGAGTTTTATTTTAGAGTGCAATCCGTTGTATTGTGTGATTGACAATTTTAGAAGTGGTATTTTTGGAACGGCAATCAACTGGAACTATATGATATACAGTTTTGTATTCGGTATTATAAGTTTGATTTTTGGCTTGTATATATTTAAAAAGAATCAGGATAAGTTTATTTTAAATATCTAGTATAATTGGGAGAAACTATGGGAGATTCAAAGAAAATCGTTCTGGAAGTCAAAGATGTCAGCATGAAGTTTAATTTGAGCAAGGAACGGGTAGATAATTTAAAAGAGTATATTATTCGCTCACTGAAAAAGGATATGCATTATAACGAGTTTTGGGCGTTGAAGAATGTTTCTTTTCAGGTTGAGCAAGGTGACCGTGTAGCAATATTAGGTACCAATGGTGCTGGTAAAAGTACATTGTTAAAGATAATAGCAGGTGTGTTCAAACCTACTGAAGGTAGTGTAACAAGACATGGAAGATTAGTACCGCTTCTGGAATTAGGTGCTGGATTTGATAAGCAGTACACAGGAGCTGAGAATATTTATCTTTACAGTGCAATGCTTGGTTTAGAAAAGAAGTTTGTGCAGGAAAAATTCGATGAGATTGTCAAATTTTCAGAGTTGAAGGATTTTATTAATGTTCCTTTGAAGAATTATTCGTCGGGTATGCGTTCTCGGTTGGGATTTTCTATTGCAACAACGGTGGCTCCAGATATTTTGATATTAGACGAGGTGTTGTCAGTTGGAGATGCAAAGTTTAAGAAGAAGAGCGAGAAAAAAGTAAAGAGTTTAATGGCGGATGGGGCGAGTGTTTTGTTTGTTTCCCATTCTTTAAAACAAGTAAAACGTATTTGTAATAAGGGAATCATACTGGATCATGGTCAACTAATTGCAACGGGTGACATTGATGAGATGATAGAATTGTATACAGAAATGCTTGGCGAAGATGTGTTGGATGATTAAATGCTTGTTTCAAAAGAGGAAAGGAGTTCTGATATGAACAATTTGTTGGTAGCACAGTCAGGAGGACCTACCGCTGCCATTAATGCCACAGTGGTTGGTGTTTTAGAGATGGCAAAATTAAGCGAACGCGTTGATAAGGTGTATGGCTCTAAGTACGGTATCAAGGGTGTTTTCGAAGAAGATTTGATTGATCTGGAACAATTGCAGCACAATACTAAAAAATTAGACATTTTGAAGCAAACACCGGCAGCAGTGCTTGGTTCCTGTCGTTTTAAACTGGGTAAAAGTGGTTCTGGTAATGGTGATGAGCAGTGTGCGAGAATTATAGAAGTGTTCAGAAAATATGATATTAAATATTTTGTTTATGTTGGTGGAAATGATTCCATGGACACCGTGAGTCAGCTTCATGCTTATTGTGAGAAGAATGGTATCGATGACATCAAAGTGTTAGGTGCACCAAAGACCATTGATAATGATTTAGTGGGCACTGACCATTGTCCTGGCTTTGGTTCAGCTGCAAAATACATTGCGACTACCGTGGCTGAATTAGAACGCGATATATCGGTATATGATGTTCCAGCAGTAACTATTGTTGAGATTATGGGACGTAATGCAGGTTGGTTAACCGCAGCCACAGCTTTAGCTAGGGTTAACGGCGGTAGAGGTCCTGCTTTAATCTATCTTTGTGAGCAGGCGTTTGACATGGATCGTTTTGTTGAAGATGTAAGAGAGAAAGTTAAAGCACATAACGGTATTTTGGTTGCTGTCAGTGAAGGTATTAAGTCAGCGGACGGAAAATACATATCAGAGTTATATCAACCGAATACAGTAGATGAATTTGGTCATGGTTATCTTGCTGGTGTAGGTCAGATTTTAACTGAGATTATTAAAGATAGAATTGGTTGCAAGGTGAGAGCAGTAGAACTGAGCCTTATGCAGCGATGTGCTTCCCATATTGCCAGTGCTACAGATATTGAAGAATCCCGTATGCTTGGTATGAAGGCTGTGACGGCTGCATTAGAAGGGCGTAGTGGTGTTATGGTAACATTGCTTCGCAAGGCTGGTCAGGAGTATGTGATTGATTTTGGTTGTGTTGATATATCACAGGTTGCTAATCAGGAAAAAACAGTACCTCTGGAGTGGATAACACCAGATGGGCATGATATTACGCAAGAGTTGTTTGATTATTTGTATCCAATTATTGAGGGCGAAAGAAATATTCGTTACAAGAATGGTATTCCTAATAATGTACAACTTTTATAGATTGAATTATAAGCTTAGGAGATGTTAGAATGAAGAAAGTTATTACGTATGGTACTTTTGATTTGTTGCACTATGGACATGTAAATCTTTTGAGACGAGCGAAAGAATTAGGTGATTATCTTATTGTTGCATTGTCAACAGATGAATTTAATTGGGAACAGAAGCAAAAGGTTTGTTATTTTGAATATGAGAAAAGAAAACAACTTTTAGAAGCAATTCGCTATGTGGATTTGGTAATTCCTGAAAAGGATTGGGAGCAAAAGGTGTCAGATGTAAAGGAATTTAAAGTTGACACGTTTGTTATTGGAGATGATTGGAAAGGAAAGTTTGATTTTCTGAAAGATCATTGTGAGGTAGTCTATCTTTCTAGAACACCTGAGATTTCTACAACACAAATTAAAGAAAACTTAAAAGGAAAAGAATCAGAGTAATAAAAAACAACGGATTTTGGGGCAATGAACCTCAAATCCGTTGTTTTATTTTAGGTGCTTTTTGATAGCAATGGTATCGGTAAACATTCTCAAAATATCTTGAATGCGGATACGCATTCCTCCGGGAACATCGTTTCGTGTGTATTTTACCTCTACCGGCATTTCGATTATTTTTTTGCCGTTCTTTTTTGCTGTTGCTAGAATTTCAATGTCGAATGCGTAGCCACAGGTCTGCAAGTTTTGCATGATTGGAATAACGGTTTCTCGTTTGAATAATTTGATGCCGGTCTGTGTATCTTTTGTGTGTAAGTGAAACAATAGTCTTAACAGCATATAATATCCCCAACTCATGATTTTTCTGGATAGGGGATAATTTAACTTGGAATCTTTATGCATCTTGGAGCCAATTACAATATCGGCATCTTGATGTACTAATTCATATAAAAAACCCTGTAATAGTTCTGGACTTAATTCTAAATCAGAATCTAAAAACGCAATGAGGTCGCCGTTTGCCTCCAAAAATCCTTGTCGGATAGCACTGCCCTTTCCGCGGTTTGGCGAATAAGATATCAGGCGAATATGGGAATCGTCTTCCGCTGCACGCTTGATTTCTAATTCAGTATTATCTTTGCTACCATCATTCACGGCTATAATCTCATAGGTATTGGCAAATGTTTCTAGTATCCTACTGGTCTTTTTTAAATTATCATAAATATGTGCACCTTCATTATACGCAGGCATGACCACAGAAAGCTTTGCGTTAGAAAGAATATAGGATTGGTATAAATCGTTTGTTTTCATAATAGTACCCGTGATTAATGATTCTTGTAGTTGTCTAAACAGACACCAAAATATTGTAGCATATTTCAGTGCAAATGAAAAGTGTGTGATACTAAATTATTTAGATCAAGAAGATTGTTTTTTAATTGTAAATCCGTTATACTAACCATGTGTGTACTTTTTTTAGAATAGTACAAAAAAGTGATAATAATGCAGTAAAGTGAGGTTGTTGTGACTATGATAGAAAGCAAGTTTGATGCGGTATTGCAAGAGGATTTAGATGATATAGCAAATAATCGTGAGATTGATTATTCTGGATTACAGGGGGCTTCCGTGTTGGTCACCGGTGCGACCGGATTGGTAGGGTCTATGTTGGTGAAATCGCTTGCATGTTGTAATCGCGTACACAATTTGAATATGAAGATTTTACCGATGGTACGGAATGCAGAAAAAGCAAAGACAATATTTGGTGATTTGTTGGAACGGCAGGATGTGAATTTGGTAGTGGCAGATATTCTGTCTCCAATACGATTAGAATCCGATGTGGATTATATTGTACATGGAGCTAGCGTGACTGCATCAAAGACATTTGTTACGCAGCCTGTGGAGACAATTCAAACTGCGATTTCCGGTACGGAACACCTGTTACAGTTGGCGCATGAGAAATGTGTGAAAAGCATGGTTTACATTTCTTCTATGGAGGCGTTTGGCATTACGAATCCTGATTTGGAATGTGTCAAAGAAGAGGATTTGGGCTATATTGATGTGATGAATGTGAGAAGTAGTTATTCTGAAAGTAAACGTATGTGTGAACTGCTTTGCGCTTCATATGCACATGAGTATCAGGTTCCGGTGAAGGTTGCCCGATTAGCACAGACTTTTGGTGCTGGTGTATCTAAAGAGGAAGGAAGAGTTTTTGCACAGTTTGCAAAAAGTGCAATGTTTGGTGATGATATTGTGTTGCATACAAAAGGTGAATCTACTGGAAATTATTGTTATACAGCAGATGCGGTAGCCGGAATTCTCACTATATTATTAAAAGGTAACACCGGAGAAGTTTATACTGTAGCCAATCCATCCACAACGATAAAAATTAAAGATATGGCAGAGATGGTAGCGGCTCAGTTGGCAAAAGGAGGTATCAAAGTAATATTTGATATTCCAGAGGATGCTTTGACATATGGTTATGCCCCAGATGTAGCAATGCATCTCAATTCAGATAAGCTACAACAATTAGGTTGGAAACCGGTGTATGATTTGCCGGATATGTATGAAAGACTTGTAAAGAGTTTTCGTGAACAAGGATTATAATTTAGATTAATTTTCATATGAGGAGCACAGTTATGAATTTATCAATCATTTTGATTGGTTCTGAACAGAAGGATAAGAATCAAAAGACAATAGCATGTATCAAAAATGAAGTGGAACAGATTAAAGGCTCAGTACAATTGTTAGTATATGGTACATCTGAGAATTTATCGGGGTTGGATGTATTGCCGAAAAACTTGCAGGTTGATGTTGTTGCAGGGTTCCAAGATAGTAGTGATAGTGTGATTTTTGCTGATGCAGCAAACAGAGTGACTAAGGAGTTTACTACACAATTGTATGGTGGTGATACATGGTCGACAGGTGCAGTGGTAGAAGTTGAGAAGCAGTTAGAGAAGAATGCAACACAAAGAATCATTATGCTTAGCAAAATGATGCCTGATGGGACAATTGGTGCGTTTGCCAATGAGTTGTCAACAAAAAAGGTTTGCGTACAAAAGTTAATGGAAAAATTCATCTGCTATCCTTTTTACTTTGGAGGAACATTCATCGACAGCAAGTTGTTGAAGAATTATCAGTTTCAGCAAAATTTACCATTAGATTCAGAAAGAAAATTCTTTCTGGATATATGTGCTGAAATAAAACAGGTCTTGTTTTTGGCAGATTATAGTTATAACAGTATTCAGGAACGTGAAGGAGATACCACATTCTTTAAGGGCGTGTATCTGGAAGAATACTACAATCAATCGATAGCAGATTTCTGGATTCCATATTTACAGGAATTAAAAGACAAATATGGAAGTGTACCAGTGTTTATTCAGTATCATTTTATGTTTTCTGTCAGAAGCAGAATTAATAGCAATTTAAACAATAAGAATAAGCATGTAATCGAAGAAGGACAAGAGCAGGCGTTCTTTGAATTGGTTGGTAAAGCATTTCAATATCTGGATGATAAGCATATTTTTAATTGTCACAAGGTGTCGGAGGCACTTGTTACAGACTCTTTGAAATGGGTATATGGCATATTGAAATATGGAGATGATTTTTGCTTTGATAAGAGTTATCTGGGTGGTTTGCCATATTATTCTTCAAAGGAATCCGTATTTAATAGTATTACAAACCTAAAGACTAATATTATGTTTATGGATTACCGAGATGGGAAAATGGAGATTGACGGAACAGTACATCCAGTATTGTATGCTATGTCTGACGAAGTATTTTTTACCTTTGCAGGTAAAAAGTACAACTTAGAATACAATGAACGTTATGCCATCACGAAAGCGATGGGGGTAAGTCTATACAAATCACGTTCTTTTCATGTGTCTATACCAATGCAAGAGTTCAAGAATGAGTTATTATTCTGTTTTGCAAAGTTTGGGACAGAGCCAGTTAAAATTCGATTTTCTTATGACTCTCATTTCAGTAGAATGAGTGGTCGGTTCCCAAGCAGTTACTGGTGTTTTGGAACAGATAAACGATATATGGCTATGAAAGATGAAGATGGTATTCGTTTTCAGGTGACAACACCTGCGAGAAGAAGAAAGCAGGAATTAAAACTACAAAAAGAAATGTTGTTTTCAAAGGATAAACGTGCATGGCTGTTTTTGTTGGTAAGGAATGCGTATTTTGTTGCCAAGCCGTTTATGAAGCGTAAGCCAATTTGGATGTATATTGACAAGATTTACAAGGCTGGCGATTCTTCTGAATACTTGTATCGATATGCCAGTGCACAAGGAAAAAGTATAAAGCATTACTATCTTGTAGATAAGCATGCAGCAGATTATAAGAGATTAAAGAGAGATGGATATAAGCCATTAGTGCGCGGTAGTATTAAACACAGGTTAGTATTTTTGATGGCTGATATGATGGTAATATCTAATTCAACTGTGTTTGCTTTTAACAATTTTGGCATGGTCAATTCCAGTTTTATCCGTGATTTAGTTGATTTTCATGTGTGCTGTGTGCAGCATGGTATGTCAGTACAAAAGATAGCTGTTGCGCAGAACCGTCTTCGTGATAACACCAGACTGTATTTTTGCGCATCGCCTTATGAGATTAAGAATTTATCTCATCCAATTTATGATTATGAGGGGTACAATGCACTGAAATTGACAGGCGTACCGCGATATGATGGATTGGTGAATAATGATCAAAAGCAGATTCTGATTAGTCCAACTTGGCGTATGCAGGTGGCTGTTCCAGTTAGGACGAACGAAGGTGTGCAAAGAGATTATAATCCGCTGTTTAAAGAGAGTGAATATTACAAAGTATTCAATGCACTGATCAATGATAAAAGATTAATTAGTGCGGCAAAGGAATATGGTTACAAAATTAAATACGTGTTACATCCGATTGTTAGTGCACAGGTAGATGATTTTGATAAAAACGAATTTGTCGATATTATTCCTGCTGTTGGAGATATGAGTTATGAAAAAATGTTTTGTGAATCTAGTTTGATGGTAACTGACTTTTCGGGAATTCAGTTTGATTTTGCATATATGAGAAAACCGTTAGTATATTTACATCACAAAGACATTCCGCAGCATTATGAAGAAGGAACCTTCTTCTATGATACGATGGCATTTGGTGAGATTTGTCATGATAATGACGAACTGATAGATGTTTTATGTGAATACATGAAGACCGGCTGTCAAATGAAGGATGAATATGTTGCAAGAGCAGATGATTTCTTCTATTATGACGATCACAATAACTGTCAAAGAATATATGATACGATGATTGAATATCAAAATCGTTATATTTTGCATCGTGATAGTCAGAGGCAGTTTGTATTTGAAACTGGTAAGAACTATGTGATGGATGTGAAAAAGCGTAAAGCTGCTAAAAAGGAACTTCGTGCAATTGTAAAAGAAAGCGGTGCTAAGATTGGTAAAGCAACCATTGCTGATAGTTTTTTTGACGAAGCAGTTAAAGATAAAACCGTTTTGATGGTTGGATTAGGAAAAAATGTCAGGGGTAGTTTGCAGTATATTTTAAATGAACTGAATCATAATCCGCAATATGAAGGATTTAGCGTGTATGTTAGAACTTCTGAGGAGACAGATGCGGTTGTGCAAGAATATATTCGCAAGAATAGTTGGACAAGAACGCAGTCGGTTGTTGATAACAAAGAATATCGTGATTTGATGGAGTCCTGCAAGTATCTGATTACTGAAGTGTATTTTCCTGAGTCATGGATTAAGAAGCCGGAACAGGTATATATAAATATCTGGCATGGAACTCCGTTAAAGAAATTGGGATTGGCAAAGCATGCTAATGTATTACACAAGGATGGAGTAACTCAGCGGAATTTTATTGAGGCTGATTATTTGTTGTATCCAAATGATTATACAAAAAAACACATGCTGGATTCCTATAAGGTAGCAGGTTTGATGCAGGGAAAAGCAGTTATGCTGGGATACCCAAGAACTGGTGGTATGTTGGAAGCTGCAGAGAGAGATTTAACTGAGCTAAAGAAACAGTTAGCACCAAACGGAGAGAGAATATATGCTTATATGCCAACTTGGAAGGATTATCTGGCAGTAGAACAGGTTGTTGCGGAATCAAAAGAGCTATTAGAGTATTTAGATAATCACTTGGCAAACGACCAGATTTTATATGTGAATTTACATCATAAGGTAAGTGATTCTTTGGATTATAGTGCCTTCAAGAAAATTAAGAAATTTCCGCCGACTACGGATAATTATGAATTGTTGGCAGCGACTGATGCATTGATTACTGATTATTCTAGTGTATTTTATGATTATTTGGCGTTAAGAAAACAGGTTGTATTGTATTGTGCTGATTATGAGTTGTATCGAGAAAAGCGTGGCACTTATATGGACTTGATGGAGTTGCCATTTGATAAGGCGCGCACAAAGGAAGCTGTTTTAGATGCGTTAAATCGAGGAAAACAGTATGATGATCAGGATGCATATGATACTTTCTGTGCTTATGATTCAAAGGATAATGCGCAAAAATTATGTAGTTTGTTGATTGATGAGACATCAGGCGGCGTTATCTTGGAAGATATTCCAAGGATACAGAAGAAAAAACTATTATTCTATTCCGATGCTTGTGAGGCGTCAAAACAGACAACTATGCTAGAAAAACTTGTGGCTAGTTATAACACTTCGCTTTCGCAAATCTACATTGGTTGTGAAATGAGTAAGGTAGATATGAATAAAGCGAGCGCCTATCCGATGTTGGCGAATATTCCAGTGATTGGAACCAAGCAAGATCCACATTTGAGTGCAGTAGGTAAAGCTGTACTAAAACTTTATACAGATGGTGGAGTTGATTTTGATAAGGCAATGGAATATCTGCAATATGACTACGCATTGGTTCCAACACGAATGTTTGGACGAGCAAAGTTTGATGCAGTCTTCATTTATGATGTTTTGGATCCGGAAAGAATTATCTCTTTGGCGATGATGGATGCTGATAAATACTTGTTTATAAATGCAGGTATGATAAAAGAAATCAAGAATGGTAATGAGTTCTTGGCAAATGCAGTTAAGTATGCAGCTGATTATGTGAGAGCGATTTTTGTGGAAACGGAAGAACAAAAAATAGTTATTGAGACCATGTTGGAGTTGAAACAAGCAATTCAGGTAGTAGATGCTGTGGACGTATTAGAAGATTTAGTGAATACAATTGTAAATATGGACAAATGATATGGAGAAGAGTTTTGAAGTTTCGTTTTAAGTTATTTAACCCAGGAATTAAAAAAGTGCCTGAAATATTACAGGGAGCTCCCTTGGAAAAGGGAACTACTGCTGTGGTCTATATTGGAAATGGTGCCGATAAGTCGCAATATGCAAAACTGTTTAAGCAACACAAGTTAAAGGGAAAGGCATACTGTGATATCGGTGGTTTCTATGATTTGTGTGCGGTGCAGTATGTAATGGGGAATGCATCTGAGTGTATCGTGCACAACGGCTTTTCGCATGCATGTGGTAGCTTTGTTGGCTTTACCGCAAGAAGACGTCGTGAGGATGGCTGGGAGTGGTATGGTAATGATGGTAAATGGCATTCGCTTTCTGGTGAACATATGGATAAAAGAATATTCAAGGATGGAGAAAAGTTAGAGTTCTTTGTTCAAGATACACCAATGACAGTGTTAATGGATGCGCAATGGATAACAAATGATGGTGTTGTTCTTGATTGTGGTTATCCAATGTTTACAAACCCATTGATGGCACATTCCTTTGGTGGTATGAATGGAAAGACATATCACAATACTTTACCAGCGTTAAAACAGGGAATCAAAAATGGATACCAATACTTTGAAGTGGATTTATCATATACGACAGATGGAAGACTGGTATTATGCCATGGGTGGACAGAGGCCAATTGTAAACACACGGGGTTTACCTATTCACCAGAGTTTCAAGATATGACGTATAACCAAATCATGGGAATGCAGGTACATGGAAATGACATCATGGATGCAAGACAGTTCTACAGATATCTCAAAAAATATTCGAAATATACCTTTGAAATTGATTTTCATAATATTAGTGGATTAGAAATGCAGAAGCGTGTAGTAAGCATGCTGCATGATTTTAAACATGACAGAAAAGTAATGGATCGTTTACTGATACAAGCATATTCAAGAGATATGTATGAGAGTATTGATAGTATTTATCACTTTAAACACTATCAGTATTTGGTTGGAAAGAATATTCATGATTTAGACAATATTATTACGTATTGCCTGGACCATGGAATTTGCGCAGTGGCATTACGGTTTAATCTGGCTAAGCCTGAATTTGTAAGGAAAATCAGAAATGCTGGTTTATATATATTATGCTATACTGTTAATAAAGACTTAACTTTAGCTAAAAATTTATTAGATTCCGGTGTTAGTACTCTTTGTACGGATTACATTACAGAAGATAGTTTAAAGCACCAAAAGAAAGGCTTTGGACATTATGAGTTCTATGTGTATTACAACAGTGGTAACAAAGAGGCTGTCAGTGCATATAAAAAGTTGCATCATGGTAGCACCATGGAGACGGTAAAAAGTGGTGCGTTGGAATACAAGGATCAAAAGAAATGGAAGAATGACGGGACTCGTGCATTGCGAAAGTGCGAATTTGAATTGCAGGGAAAGCGGTTCATAGGTTGGCATTTGCGTGTTACGATAGATGGAAAGCCTTTATGGTATTGCAAAGATCATTGTTACCATACAAAGGGAGATTTTCAACCGGGAACAAATGTTGAACCATATTTATTTGAGGATGAAGCGGTGTTGCCCAAATTAACACTAAAGGAAGATATCAAGTTAATTATGGTTGCAGTTTGGGAATAGAAAGGAGATGTGCTTATGAAATTCAGAAAAAGTGTTGCATTGTGGTTATGTGTGATTGGATTGTTATTTAGCGCTACTGTATGTCAGGCAAAAGAGGTTCCTTACACAGTAGATGGAACCGTAATCACCATTAAAATGGAAGAGGGAGATCGTTTTGTATCCGTTGTAAAAGATGCGATTGAGTATGCGAATACAGTGTCTACGGCTTCTCAAATCTATACTGTTAAGATTCCGGCAGGAACCTACGATTTGGATGGAACAATACATGTATACGGTAATATTAAACTGGATTTAACAGGTGTTACCATCAATTACACCATAACAGAAGGCAATATGTTGATGTTGGGTGATGTGACCGTGAATACTGACAAGAAAATAATGGGTGGTTATGGTACATATGCCAACATTACAGTTATTGGTGGTTTATGGAAAGGAAATAAGGACAATACATCGTCATTGGTTCGTATGGCTCACGGAAAAAACATTACCTTTGATGGCTGCGTTTTTGACGGCGGTGGTTGTGCACATCAGATGGAGATTGCATCCATCAATGGTTTCTATGTTAAGAATTGTACATTTAAGAATATGCCTGGAAATGGAACTGACGAGAAGCAGGAAGCTTTGCAGCTAGATGTTCCATGTTCAGAGTATGTATTTGGCGGAACGGTTTTAGATGGTACACCAATGAAGAATGTTGAAGTAACCGGCTGTACATTTAGCAATGTTCCAAGAGGTGTGGGTACACATAGTATGCTTGTTGGTTATTATCATGACAATGTTAAGATTACCGATAACATCTTTGAAAATGTAGCAGGTGAGTGTGTTATTGCTTTGAATTTTATCAATTGTACAATAAGTGGTAATAAGATAAATAATTGTGGTGCAGGTATTTTGTTCCAGACCTTCAAGAAGGATGTAAAGGCTGTCTATAATACCATTTATAACGGCGATAAAAAGGTGAGCAAGGAACTTGTCCGTGATACTAATTCAGTTATCACAGATAATATCATAACGATTGTGGAAAGTGATGGGGATGACGAAGCAGTAGGAATTAAGGTATATGGCTTTGATTTAAAGAAGAATACTGCAGCAACTGGTAAAGGTTCTACAGATGTAATTGAAAAGAATAATTATTATGCACAGAATGTTACGGTGACCAATAATACCATTACAACATGTGGGCATGGTATCCATTTGCTGGATACATATGATAGTTTGGTTTCTGGCAATACAGTCACATGCACTGGTCCGGAACATAAGGATGGTATTTTTGTGGAATTTGCAAGTAAAAGAATCACCATTACGAACAATGTTGTGAGTGCCTTGCGTTACGGCATTTTTTTGCAGAATAAGTCAACTGCAAAAAAAATAGAAAATAATAATGTGATTGCAGCGGGAGATTATGCAATCGGTTTATATGATGGCTCTAAGGTTACAGGAGCAATTAATAAGAATACCGTAAGTAATTGTAATACGAATGCCATATTTATAAACCGGAATAGTTCAGCTAAAAATATTACAAATAATGTGATTACCAATCCTGGTAACAGAGGAATATTTGTTTATAGCAATTCAACAATAACGGGAAAGATTAGTGGAAATACTGTAACAGGAGCTAAGACGGAAGGTATTAACATTAACAGTACAAAGAATAGTTTTACGATTGCTGATAATACAGTAAGTAAGTGTGGTTCTTGGCCACTTTTGATTAAAACACCTACAACAAAGACCATTACAGTTGAAAATAATACTCTAACCTCTAAGAAGAGTAAGACTGTTATTCAGGTGTCTGGCGGTAATGTCGTAATTAAGAACAATACTTTAAAGAATGGCAAATGGGCTGTTTGCATGAACAATGGCACAAAGGGAACTATCGGATATAACAATATGAGTAAAAACGCCAAGAATGTTTACATGATTCTTGGAAATAAGAAAGTCGGTAAGAGCACTGTAAATGCAAAGGCATTGAATATTAGTTCTATCAAAGGCGGTAAAAAGAGTTTTACAGTTAACTGCAAGAAGGCGAAAAAAGGATTTGTAATTGAGTATGCTACCAAAGAAGATTTTTCGGATGCAAAAACTGTGGTTTTGAAATCTGGTAAGAAAGCGACGGTTAGCAAACTGAAAAGCAAAAGGACCTATTATGTGAGAGTAGCGTCTTCTACCAATGTGAATGGAATTACCGTTTATTCAAAGTATGGAAAGGTAAAGCAGGTAACAACAAAATAACGATAAAAGAGGGTGCACTTCAAATTGAAGTGCACCCTCTTTTATTAGTTATGTTTTATTAATTGTATAATTTTTCTAGGTATTGCAGTTATTATTCTTCCTAACTTATAACTCTTGGAATTTTTTATAGCGTTTAACTGTTTTTGGACGGTTTCAAGCTCTGTTTTGACGTTTTTGATTTGGTTGTTGTTTGCAAGTTTTTTCTCTGCTTTTTCTAATTCTTTGCGCAACTTTTTGTTGCGTTCAAGTGATACATTTCTTTTTGCAGAAGCATTTACCATCTGAATGTATGTGGTGTGTGAAAGATAAGTCAAAAACTCTTCGGGTTTATCGTTTAGTAAATGCGTTACGGCAATAGCATGCCAATCAGTATAATAGTAGTCTGTTGGTTGTTCTTGGATATGAAGCGTTTGAAGTCCTTCGTTTTGTAAAAATGTCATTGCTTCTTGAAATGCTTGCCAAGTGCTCATGTTTCGAAGTAGATAAAAAATTACACCCAAAACCTTATTTACAAAACTTTTCTCAGGAAACGCATTGTGCTCAATCAGATTATTGCATGCGTCACACCATGCTTGTAATGGTGTAATTGGTGATTTGTGTAATGTGCCGACTAAACTTGTGGTTTGATTTTTACGATAGCATAGTAATGGTTTTTCGATGACTGTAATGCTGTCTGCAAGGCATAATGCATTAATTACAAAATATACGTCATTTCCGTTTCGTACTGGTTGAAAATCCAATTGCAACCGTTCTATGAAACTGCGTCGATACATTTTGTTCCAAGTGGCTTCAGTTGTAAAATTTAAAATATGATTAGGATTGCTATTGCGATTGAACGGAATCGTATCTGGTATTTTTTTAGGATTCATATATCGTTTGGTTGATACTGTTTCTTGGATATCGTCTAAATACTGATCCACACCACATACGCAAATATCAGCGTTGTCCTGTTCAGATTGGTCGTACATATTTTTTAATGCATCAACATAAAAGAAATCATCTGCATCCCAAAAAATCAAATATTTGCCTTGAGCAATGGCTTTTCCTGCATTTCTTGCAGCTCCAGCAAATAAATTATTTTGGTGTATTATTTTTATTCTGGAATCTACGTTTGCATACGAATTTAGAATTTGTAACGTTGAGTCTGTAGAACCATCATCAACACATATGATTTCTATTTCTTTTAATGATTGTTCTAGTATGCTGTCTAAGCATTGATGTAGGTGTTTTTCAGCATTGTACATAGGTACAATAACAGAAACCTTTATAGATGTATTCATACTGGTTACTCCTTGTTTATGCTTTGTTCTAATTGCAAGAATCCGAGTTCTTGCCAAGTTATATTTGTATTTTCAATGAGCATTTCACCCAATTTTGAAAAGGCGTTTTTGGTAATGTGATTTGCAATGATATTCAAACTATCATCTACAGGTTCCCGATACCAACCGTTTTCAAATGTAGTATGATTGCACGTATATGTTTTTGCATCAATTGTCGCAGTTACAAAGTAACTGTTAGTTGTATTGGTTGGTGTAATTTGCATTGTAATATAATAATTGTCTCCGCCATTTTCTGTTGACATTAAAGTCCACTGTGTTGTGGCGTCTGAGTTGGTTTCGGTATATTCGTAATGCAAGGTGTCATCTGCTGCAAGATATGTTATACGTGATTTCGCATTGTTTTCGGTATATGATTCTTCGATGTATTTGTCGCCAGACTCTTTGTCATTTTTGCCAGAAGACATAAGGTAATCAATTAAGCGTTGCTTTCCTGAGGCGTCTTTTGCTTTTTTTACGAAAACTTTAAATTTTCTTTTTTCTTTGTTGAAGTTGTTGGTTATGGTCATTGTTGCTGTACCAGTCTTGTGTCCATATACTACAATCTCAGCTTCCAATCCATATTCTAACTCTGAGTTATCTCCCGTATATACAATCACACCTGTAGCAATGCTAGGATTCGAACTCTTGATGTATATTTTATCAGATAAGTATGTTACTCCTAGTAGACCAGAGTTGCTAATCGATAAATCTACATTGGTGTTGGATACAGTTGCCGCTACTTTTACTTTGCATAGGAATTTTTTTGTTCCTACAGTTGCTGAGATAATGGCAGTTCCTCTCTTGATGCCTGTCACTATTCCTCGCTTGTTCACCTTAACAATATTTTTGTTGGATGACTTCCATTTGATTGTTTTTGTTGTCCCGGCTACAGTAAGTTGTTGTTTTTTACCCACACAGATAGTCAGTTTTTTGTTCAATGTAGGCGATTCTTTAACTGTAACCTTACACTTTAGTTTTGTTTTTCCTACCGTCGCAGTAATAATTGTAGTTCCTTGCTTCTTGGCAGTTATTATCCCCTTTTTGTTGACGGAAGCAACTGCTTTTTTTGAACTATCCCAAGTAACCGCTTTTGTGGTATTTTTCACATGCAATTGTTTCCTTGTGCCAACAATCATGGTCAGTTTTGTTTTGTTTAGTGTTGTTGTTGATGTTGCACATACGGGAAGAATAAGAGTATTAAGTAACAATACTACAGTGAAAATTACTACAAATATGCATTTTGTTTGTTTTATATTTCTCATATAATCCCCCCCTTTTTATGATACTCTAAAACAAATGAAAATACAAGATAAGGCACGAGAAAGCAGTAATATAGATATGGTTTAAGTCCATTGTGTTTTCGTATTAAAAATGTTATAATACCCATAGTTTTGTTTTCATATAAGTATAAATATAATGATTGCAGGAGGCAACTTTATGTGTGGAATCGTAGGATACGTTGGTACTGAACAGGCAGCGCCAATTTTATTAAAGGGATTATCAAAGCTAGAGTACAGAGGATATGACTCAGCCGGAGTGGCTGTTTTTGACGGAAATGAGATAGAAGTAGTGAAGGCAAAAGGCCGTTTGGATGCACTACGCGATCTTACCAATGATGGGAAGAATCTTTCTGGTGTGCAGGGAATCGGTCATACCAGATGGGCAACTCACGGAGAGCCATCTGTTCCGAATTCACACCCACATTACAACAAGGATAAGACTATCGCAGTGGTACATAATGGTATCATCGAGAATTATCAACCGTTAAAGGAAAAGTTAATAGCAAAAGGTTATACTTTTGCATCGGAGACAGATACTGAAGTGGTAGCACAATTATTGGATTATTATAATACTGGTAATCCTTTAGAGACAATCGTAAAGGTAATGCACCGTGTACAAGGGTCTTATGCTCTTGGGATTATGTTCCAGGATAAACCGGGAGTGGTGTATGCTGTCCGCAAGGATAGTCCGTTGATTGTAGGTGTATCTGAGAGTGGCAATTATATCGCATCAGACGTACCTGCTATATTAGAGCATACAAGAAATGTATATTACATTGATAATAGAGAGATTGTTGAGCTTACAAAGGATGGCGTTAAGTTCTTTAACGAGGATTATGAGCAGTTAGAGAAGGAAATG
>JAZSEY010000013.1:0-202706 GCA_045531905.1 Lachnospiraceae bacterium | reverse complement strand
GCGAGGACCTTCGATAGTAAAGGTAAACAATATGCCGGTCTATAAAGACGAAGAACGAGGAACCTGGTATGTCAGATGTTATTATGAAGATTTTACCGGAAAGAAAAAACAGATAAAGAAACGAGGCTTTAAGCTTCAGCGTGAAGCAAAGGAATGGGAAACTGATTTCCTAAGAAAGCAGAAAGGCAGTACGGATATGACCTTCCGCTCTATGTATGAGATTTATATAGAGGATATGGGACACCGATGCCGACAAAGCACCATCGACGGAAAAAAGCATGTATTTGAGAAGCTCATTCTTCCTTATTTCGAGAATAAGCCCATCAATAGGATTACTCCCAAGGACATCCGAGCCTGGCAGAACGAAATGATTGCAAAAGATTATTCCAACTCCTACCTAGACAGGATGCAGAATATGATTACCGCACTTTTCAATTATGCAGTGGACTACTTCAACTTAGCTGAGAATCCCTGTCATAAGGCGGGCAGAATGGGTAAGCGTGAGGTTGTGGTAAACTTCTGGACAAAGGAAGAATTTGACCGGATACTGGCAGCCATGAAAGATGATTCCACAGCACATGTTTCATTTTCACTACTGTACTACTCCGGTATCCGTTTTGGAGAATTCCTCGCTTTAACACCGAAAGACTTTGATTTCGAGAAGAACACCCTCGATATCACAAAAAGTCTTCAACGTGTGAAAAAGCAGGATGTGGTCACACCCCCAAAAACACCAAAGAGTATCCGAACATCATCATACCGGACTTTGTTATGAATGAAGTAAAAGATTATATGTCAAAGCTTTATGCTTTGAAAGATACGGACAGGGTCTTCCCCTTCACCAAATCTTATATCAATAATGCAATGGAAAGGGCTTGCAAGAAAAGCGGAGTGAAAAAGATTCGTATCCACGATATCCGCCACTCTCACGCCAGCTATCTTATCAACTTAGGATGTGCACCACTGCTCATATCAGAACGATTGGGACATGAAAAGGTACAAACCACCTTAAGCACCTACTCCCACCTGTATCCCAACAAGCATCAGGAAGTGGTGGATATGATACAGAACCAGCATAAAAAGGATATGACAACATCCGATGTAACTGCTTCGGCAGAAGCATCGGAAGAACACAAACCACAAGGCACAAGGTTCAAAGTCGTAAGTCCAAAAGATAAAATAAGCCCACAGCAAGTCCACGAGAATGACTTAAGCCCATGCGTCGGCTTCAACCGACGCACATAAAAAGGCTCAACCCCTTGTAAACAAAGGGCTGAGCCAATTAAGTCAATTGATACTCTAAGAGTATTTAATTACTCGATGATAGTAGCAATACTCTCAGCACATGGATAATTCCACTTTGCTTTTCAATAATGTAAAATATAATGGATGGAGAAAACAACTTCTTGTATATGAAATGTTCTTGATAAAACAATCCTGTCTTCGAAAATATATAACCCATATAAGACAAATCGTTAATCTGCTTTTTCATATCTTCTTGAAATTTATCAGCTCGAAGAGTTCCAAATTTATCCTCAATATAATTTGAAATATCGACAATGTCATAGATAGCCTCTCTCGTTAAAACTACATCAAACTTTCGACTGTCTATGTTTTTCCCTCAATTCCGTAATCATCTCAAATGCTTCTTCCAAAGGTAATGTTCGTCCATTCTTCATGTCTTCTATTCCTTTATCAAGCGCTGAGTACAAATCAATATCTTCTTGAACTACATCTGCATCATTTAAAATAGCTTCCATGATATCATCTCCCAATTATCGTCTGACACAATTTTGTTTTTTAACATAGGTTCATTATATCATATCCTACTATATCAATCAAGTAATTTTTTATCTTTTTACACATCAATCAAAAAAAATACCTCTTCCATTAACGTCTTCGCTTGTCCAACTACTTTTAATTCATTACCGGTATCAATGACAAACTGAAGCAGTGGCTTGGCAGCCTCAGCATTTCCTTCTTTGACATGAATGGTTGCCAAATGATAAGAAAACAATACCTGATCAACTACCGCATTCTGACTCGCCATCAATTTTTCCAATGCCACTTTGGCATCTTCATATTTCTCATCCCATAAATACTCTTTAAGACAAATGGATAATTTTGCTTTTTCATAGGCTTCTTGCCAATGCTTTTTAACAGGGTAATGCTGGTCCAACGTAAACGCCTGCTGTTTCGCCTTGTCAAAGCCTTCTCTATCCTTAGCAAAGGCATAATAACTTGTACTGAGCATCAAGCGAATAAATTCTGTATGATATATCTTCTTTTTGAAATTCACCTGTTGCAAATACTCCCAACCCTCGTTTTCTCTTTCAGCTAAATTAAAACAACATCTCGCCTTTTCCAATAAAAGGGTATTCCTGCCCTTTTGTTTTTTATCCAAGTGTTCTAATCGTGTAATGATATCAAACATTTTTGCGGGAGCACAGTCCTGGAAAAACACTTTATTCTCCAGCACATTAAATCTGTTGACTGCATATATTTCAAACACAAAAAGCACGCCAAACAGGACAACGAAATACCACCCAAAGCTTAGAATATCAACAAAATACATTGCTAAAATTGCTAAACAAAGAATAATAAATACGACTTTACTTATTCTCAGTTTTCTACGATATAGTTGAAATGCCTCACTGGCATTCAAATAATAATATTCACTATGCTCCTGCTTCATGTGCATCCTCCTTAAAAGCCCCGCTGCAAAAGTTCCTTTGTAATCTTCTCATATGTTGGCAATTCTACGCCAAACTGCTCCCCTAATCTTACCACTTCAAATACCAAACCATCAATCTCCGATTTTCGTCCCTGCCAAATATCTCTCTGCATTGAGGTAGATGCCACCGGTGCCAAAGCATCTAAGATATCCACATTGGTTTTCACAATATCTATTCCAAAATCAATTCCCATTGCTTTTGCCAGTATATCGATTTCTCCAACTAACGCCTGAAAGATATCTCGAATCTCTCCTTCCTTCTGCATGTCTCCCGCGGTGGCATCGTAATAAAGACCACAGGTTGCAGCTGGTGAAATATATGCATACTTTTTCAGTGCATCTCGTTTGATGTTGTCAGAAAGAATCGTCTCGATTCCACTTTCTTCCAAATCCTGCTTCACGGTTTCCAACTCAGCACGGTACTCTGATGACTCCCGCACACCATAAACCACTCTAAAAATGTCTCCCTTTTGCCAAAGACACCCTGGTTCCTTAATTTCTCCAACGATATAGATACAACCATCTGTTACTAATAGTTCTGGTAATTCTTCCTGTAATTTACTTCCCGTTCCATAGATATTTAACAGAGGAATCACTATCGTATCCGACTTCGCAACCCGTTTGATAAATGGTACAGTGTCCATCAAAGAATACCCCTTCACACAAACAAAAATCACATCTGGCTGTTCTGCATAGTGTTCCATGTCTGTTGCCTTTACATTTGAAATGACATAATTCCCCTTCTTGGTAGTCTCCATACGAAGACCACATTCCTGCATCATTTTCAAATGCTCGCCTCTGGCAATTAAGGTCACGTCCTTTTTTGCTTCAGTCATATATGCACCGATACAGCCACCAACACCGCCGGCACCGATGATTAAATATTTCATACATCCTCCTGATTCCGATATGGCAAATACTTCATAAAATATTTCACTGCTTGAGAAACGGTCTTACTGTCCTTCACCACAAAACCAATTTTGCGGGATGCAGGCACATCCAGTTCTTTTATCACAATTCGATACGGCACCCGTTTCAATATCAATTCCGGCAAAATACTGTTTCCCAAACCACTTTCCACCATTGACATAATAGCATAATCATCCCATGTAGTAAATCGTACATCCGGCACAAGCTGATTGTTCTCAAACACCGCAGATATTTCTGCTTTTGCCCCCTTTTCCAAAAGCATAAAAGGCTCCTTACACAAAACGGATATCGGCATCACCTCACAACTTGCATACGGATGATTTTCTGGAATCACGGCCATCAAACGGTCTTCCTCCAAAAAAATGCAATCTAAATTCCCATTTACCGGTAAACGTAAAAAACCACAATCCACTCTGCCTGTCAGAATCCACTCCTCTATTTCCGTATAATCCCCCAACAACAATTCATATTCGATTCCCGGATAGTCTTTCTGAAACGCTTTTATCATATTAGGTAACCAATGCGTAGCTACACTGGAAAATGTACCAATTCGAATCAAACCTGACTCTAAGCCATGAATTGCATTGACTTGCATTTGCAGATTGTCATAAGCATCACATACATGCTTTACATAAGGCAATATACTTTGACCATCCGCCGTCAATGTCAGTCCTTTTTTATTCCTTTCCAACAGTGTTACCTTCCATTCAGTTTCCAAATCCTGTATCATTCTGCTAACACCTGACTGTGAATAGGAAAGTATATCTGCTGCCTTCGTAAAACTTCCCAATTCCAGTGTTTTTAATAACGCTTTGTATTTTTGAATATTAGTATCCATCACGCACCCCTTTATGCAATTTTATCATGTATATCATGATTTAAATTCGTTTTTGTAATCATAATAGTTATGATACAATGAACACATTCAAAACACAAGGAGCGAAACATGAAGACTAATTATTTTAAACATATATTTTCACTAATTCTATTTGGAGCAAACGGAATCATCGCCAGCCACATTGCCTTATCAAGCTATGAAATAGTATTCTTACGCACTATGCTTGGAAGTATTTTGCTTTTTATCATTTTCAAAACTAGAAAACACACATTTACACTTTTTAAGTGCAAGTCTTCATTGTGTTTTTTAATATTATCTGGCATGTGCATGGGTGCCAGTTGGATGTTCCTTTACGAAGCATATCAACAAATTGGCGTTAGCATTGCTACTCTTATCTATTATTGTGGTCCCGTATTTGTCATGCTTTTATCACCCTTTTTGTTTCGCGAAAGATTAACCCCAACCACCATATCTGGATTTGCAATTGTCCTAGCAGGGTTGGTTCTTGTGAATGGAACGAACCACATATACGTCAAAAGTTTCTTTGGATTTTTTTGCGGACTTATGTCTGCTTTCACATATGCCGGTATGGTCATTTTCAATAAAAAAGCGAAGAATATAACCGGTCTAGAAAATGCTACATTACAACTTATCGTCAGTTTTTTGACAGTTGCTGTATTCATGCTTTTCAAGCAAGGTTTCATTCTTCGCATACAAACTACTGATATATTACCAATCTGCATTTTAGGTTTTATAAACACAGGAGTCGGTTGCTATCTATATTTTGATTCATTGGGAAAAATACCAGTACAAACAGTATCTATTTGTGGCTACTTGGAGCCTTTAACTGCCATATTGTTTTCTATGTTCTTTCTACATGAAACAATGACTCTGTCTCAAATATTAGGCGGATGTTTCATCATTGGAGGTGCCTTCTTTGCTGAGTTTGCAAATCATAACCACAGCAATGATACCCATGATAATCTGAGGAATTCCTGTAAATAACATCTGCATAGTCGGTTCTTCCCATATACCGGACAGTTTCTCCATATCACAACAAAGAGCTAGGGGATGATTGCCAGAATTATTTACAGCATGCATAATCACTGCCGGCCATACGGAGCCCGTTTTCTTTGTAACCAGATACAGCATTGCTCCCATAGCAATACACATAACCGTAAATACAATGTATCCAGTCCAAGGCTCACCCCAATATCCGGTTCCATAGTTATGCCCCATGGTATTTGCAGGGAAATGCCATATTCCCCAAATTGTACCACCGGCCAAAATCGAACCAACAGGTCCCATCATTTTTTCCAATTTCGGATACAAGTAAGTTCTCCATCCAATCTCTTCACCTAGTGCGCCAATGGATGCGATAACGGCTGTTACCCAGCCGGAAATAGTAACCAATACTAAACTGACTCTCGGAATCCCTAATACATCAAAGCCTGCCGGATTATAGGTTTCTGGAAACACAAGCATCATCAACACATAACCCAGTTCAGAATAGATGCTTGGTGCCAAAAATGCAAACAGATACCAAATCCATTTTTTATTCTTCAGGTCAATACCTAGTTGCAAGGAATTCTCCCCCACCACAGGAAGACCTTCCTTTGTCAGTTTTCTTGTAATAAGTACAGCAATTGCCGGACAAAGCATACTGTAGGATAAAATCAAATTCATAAGAGGGCCTTCATATTTCCCTCCGCTAAGAGCAAATGCAATGGTCGGAATCCACACAAGGCCAAAACTGAACAAAAGAAAAATCAAAAGTTGCTTTTTCATAATCTTTTTATGCATCCTCCCACTCCCTTCTCTCAAACACCTTCACAGAACAAAGGTAGCATATGTAATACAAAACAATCGCCACAAGTGGCGTCAAAATCTGCACTCCAAGCATAATCTCATAGTGCTTTTTTAAATATTCAATAACTGCCACCAAAGGTAGCACATACCATCATCAGCTCTGACAGCGGATACTGATTTGTTGCACATGACACACAAATAGCTGCAAGCATACTTCCCATGAAGCTAAGCATTGCATATAACAAACATCCCAAATATCTTGCACCTACAATTTGTCTACTGGTTACCGGCATTGAAAATAGCTGTTTACCAAAACTTGCACTGTAATCTGCCTGGAAGCAATCTACAACATTACCCACATACGCCATAGGAATGATTATCACCAGCCATACACCTACACGAAACAAATCATATACACCAGTTTCTGTCATCCCCTCTTCTACAACTAGTGAAGTTGCTACATCTGCAATATTGCCATGATGAATACTGATAGCAAACATCACGCCAAGTACTATCACGCCAATGGTAAGCCAAAGAAAAGACTTAAGATTACTCTTCATACAGTAATAGTCCTTCAAAAGTAAACCTTTCATCATCGTCACGTCCTTTCTAGTCTTCCACGTCCGTTTTCACCACAGAACCACGATTCACATAGAATATCATGATTTCTTCCAAAGTGGTCTGCTCCATGACAATCTTCGGATATTTCTTTGCACAAGCGTCTCTGTCTGCCACCAATACCTCTGTGCAAAATGCAGATGGACGGGTCGCAATCACATCATTTTCATCGAGGAGTGCAAGGTCCTCTTTCTTACATTTCATCAAACCGTGATTCTCTAGAATCTCATCTTTATTGCCAGCCAGCATAATCTGCCCTTTATTAATGAATATCAATTCATCTGCAATTCGTTCCAAATCACTTGTAATATGAGAGGAAAGCAAGATTGTATGATTCTCCTCCATGACAAATTCCTGAAAAATCTGCAAAATCTCGCTTCGTACAATCGGATCCAAACCACTGGTTGGCTCATCCATAATTAAGAGCTCAGCCCCATGGGACATGGCAACCGCAATCTGCAATTTCATTCGCATACCACGAGAAAATGCTCCGCATTTTTTCTTTTTTGGCAAACCAAATTTCTCTAAATATCCAAAGAATTTTGACTCATCCCAGTTCTGGTAAATATTTCCCATAATCTTACTAAGCTGTGTTGCAGTCAAAAAATCATGAAATCCCATCTCATCAAACACTACGCCTATGCGTTCCTTCAATGCAACGCCATTTTGGGTCATATCCTCGCCAAACACTTTAATCTCACCAGCATCTTTTTTTATGATGTCCAAAATGAGCGAAATCGTTGTGGTTTTACCGGCACCATTCTGCCCAACAAAACCACAAATGCATGTCAATAATAATTCCGAAAAAGTTTTAAAAGAATCACTTTTTTATCCAATACCCATCGTTTTCTTTTTAATAGGTAATTCTTTTTTAAGAAAAACTTTATTTTCCCTTGAAAATGTTCATAAATAGGAGTAGAATGTCTGTGGTTATTACGGGCTGAAAAAGAAACGAAATATGAGGAAAGAAGGGAAAGTATTATGCCACTGCCCAGCTTTCAGCCTGATATATATCACATGGGCAGTACACAGAATTTCTGTGTTTGCATAAGAAAAAGTTATGAAGTTACCACAAAATAAGTGGATACGTGCAGCAATCCCTGCACTACTCCTACACTGCAGTATCGGTACTGTTTACTGTTGGTCAATTTTCAGTCAAGAAATCGCTGATTACATTGGTCACACAAAGAGTGCAACTGAATGGGCATTCAGTTTCGCAATCTTCTTCTTAGGTATGTCTGCGGCATTCCTCGGAAACATTGTTGAGAAGGATATTCACAAATCTTCTCTCATCGCTACAATCTGCTTCGCAGCAGGTATGGCTGGTACAGGCTACTTTATTTACTATGGTGGAATGCACCAGGGAAGCAAATTAGCGTTATATGGTATTTATTTATGTTATGGTCTTATCATGGGTATCGGTCTTGGTACAGGTTACTTATCACCAGTTAAGACTTTAATGCTCTGGTTCGCAGATAGAAAAGGTCTTGCAACTGGTCTTGCTGTTGCAGGCTTCGGTGCTGCAAAGGCTATCGCAAGTCCAATCATGCAGTCTTTGCTTGCTAACTTAGGCGAGGGCGGTATCTACAAGATGTTTTGGATTTTAGCAGTTGTTTACTTCATCATGATGTTTGTTGGACATTTGTTATTACATAAGCCAGAAGGTTGGGTTGAGCCACCTGCTGAAGAAAAGCAGAGTCTTGTATCTGTATTAAAGACAAGACCAATCGCAAACTACATCGGTATTTGGTTAATGTTCTACATCAACATCACATGTGGTTTGGCATTAATTTCTCAGGAAAAGATGATTATCAAGTGTATCGGTCTTGCCAGTGCAGTTGGTATTATCTCAACAGTATCTGCTATCTTTAATGCAGGCGGACGTCTTGGTTTCTCTGCATGGGCTGATACAATGAAGGATAGAAATACAATCTACAAGTTAATCTTTGTTATCTCTATTGCATTAACTGGTATCGTATTATTCACAGGCGGTATCGCAAATGGTAACGGAAACATCGTTCTTACTGTTTTAGTACTCGCATTAATCTTCATGGTAAATGCAGGCTACGGTGGTGGTTTCTCAAACGTACCTACATTACTTTCTGACCACTACGGTATGGGAAGCATCAGTGCGATTCATGGTATCACATTATCTGCTTGGGCATTCGCAGGTCTTACCGGTAACCAGATGGCTGCATTTATTGTTCAGAAGTTTGGTAAGGAAGTTCAGATTGAGCATGCATTAGCAGATGGTACAGTTGAAATGATTACTGTAAATCCTACTGGATATCAGTATGTATTATATGCAACACTTGCACTTTACATCATTGCTTTGATTATTTCATTAGTAATGGTAAAGGCTCCTAAAAAAGAAGCAGAATAAAAAAAACTCGTATCTCAGAGACATTTGCATTTTCCTGTGCCTCATAGCGGTACATAGGATTGTATAATACACAATCCAAGTACCGATGGGCACAGAGACTCTGAGAATACGAGTTTTTATATTGTAATCATTTGGCCAACTGATATGTATTGCAATTTTGTTATGTATTGGCGCATGTATTTATACTGTTCTGTTCCTGTACAATGACAGGTATAGTACTCTGTATGAAAGGAATCCAGATACTCAGCATAACCTTTCAGTGTGTCGTCTAATGGTAGTTTTGAAAAATGGAATCCCCCCACAAGCACATCCGGACGGAACCAATCTACAATGTCCATAATGCCTTTGTGAGAACAGCCACTGATCAAAACTCTTTTTCCATTTTCTTCTATCAGCAAATACTGTTCATGACGAAAATCATCTGGCACCAAAACACCATCCTGTTCCATGTTTAAACCAAAGCTCCCCAGATGATATTTCTGTTCTCTGTCATTACAGGAATACAATGCCAATCCTTTGTCTATCTGCAACGCATCCCCTACATATACGAATCTGCTATTGTTTTCTAATGCCTTATCAAGACCGATATATTTTTCCACACCATTGTAATGTGGTTCAAAGGCATATTGATTGATATAGACAGGTGCCTTTGCATTCACTTCCAAAAACCTTTTTAATCCACCACCATGATCGTAATGCCCGTGGGACAATACAGCCATATCTACGTTTTCCAAATTTACCCCTAGTTGTTCAGCATTCTTCGAAAACAAATCAGACTGCCCCATATCGAACAAAATGCGTCTGTCCCCTATTTCAATATAAAGAGATAATCCATGTTCCGCTTCACAATCAGCACGGCTGGAAGTATTTTCAACAAGTACTGTTATTTTCATTTTGCTACCTCGCTTTGTTCCGTCAAATCAGCACCACAATGAGGACATGTTTTCACAAGCACTGGCACGCGAGCGGATGCTGTACTCGCAGGCAAATCTCTTGCCGGAAGTTTTTCTTTACACACGGGGCATTTCCAACAGGAGAACACAAGAAAATAGAACAAGGCAACCAGACATACCAACAGACCAATGGTATAAATTGCACTTGTAACATCATTGATATGTACTAAGCCCATACCACCAAACGCCCATATCAGGAATGCAAGTATCACCATCCATCTACTTTTGTTCCAGGACTTATAAGCCTTGCCTTTTTTAATTGCTTTTCTTTCTTCTTTTGTAAGGTTATTATCATACATTTACAAATTCCTCCCATTGCTACATCGGTGTTCCCACTTCAATCAGATTACCATCCAAATCATAAAAACGAACTACCTTCTGTCCCCAGCTATGTTCCATAAGTTTATTCACATATTGAATAGATGGATATAATCTTTCCAGTTTTTCTACAAATGCCTCTATTTCCTTCTCTTCAAAATACAATTCGCAAGCATTGTTTTCCGGTATAGTATCTTTCCCCAGAAATTCTTTCCAAATCTTCTCATCCTGGAGCACAAGGCCCTCAGTCAAAATCATATTCCCAGCATTATCCAGCACCATACGTAAACCAAACAGGTCATGATAAAACTGTTTTGACTTTTCAATATCTTTTACAACAATCAGAATATTCCTAAGTTTCATTTTCTTTTCTCCGTATACATTATAAAATGCCATAAAAGCGTTAACGCATACACGCTAACGCTTTTGTTCACATATTCTTAAAAGTACAATTCCTTACTTGGATACACCGGCTCACAGGTCACACGCAGTCCCAACTGACGAAGCATATCCTCATCACCTGCCTGTAGCATCTGTGTGGAATGGAACTCGCAATCACGAAGCTGTGATAACGCACGCATCGCACGAGCGGTTAATGTATTCGTTGCACCGGAAATAGAAAGTGCAGTCAACACATCATCCAAACTTAACAAGGTACTATGACTATTTAAAATCTTTGTCTTCAATTCTGAAATCGGCTCCAAAATAATTGGACTAAGCAGCATCAAATCATCATCTATATTCGTCAATGTCTTGATGGCATTTAACACAACGGAAGAGCTTGCACTCATAAGCTCACTACCCTTACCCGTCACAATTCTGCCATCAGGAAGCTCGATAGCCGCTGCCGGCATCTGAGACGCTTCGGATTTATCTAAGGCTGCTTTTACAACATTTCTAATATCAGGCGTGATATTCAAATGACGCATGATTAACTTAATCTTATCCACTGCCTCCTGCTCGCCCTTACCCTGACGGAAAGCACATTTGGTTGCAAAAAACCGGCGGATAATCTCCTGGCAACTAGCTTCCTTTACGGCCTCATCATCAAAAATTGCGTAGCCTGCCATATTGACACCCATGTCTGTTGGACTCTTATAGTCAAATGCTCCATTACTAATACGGGCAAGTGTACTCTGTACAATTGGAAATGCTTCCACATCACGGTTATAATTTACCGTGGTCTCGCCATAAGCTTCCAAATGGAATGGGTCAATCATGTTCACATCTTTCAAATCTGCGGTAGCTGCCTCGTAAGCCAGATTCACAGGATGTTTTAACGGAATGTTCCAGATTGGGAATGTCTCAAACTTTGCATAACCGGCCGGAATGCCACGAAGTGTTTCGTGATATACCTGGGATAAACAGGTTGCCAATTTTCCACTACCTGGTCCCGGTGCAGTAACCACCACCAATGGCTTAGTAGTCTCGATATATGGGTTAGAGCCAAAGCCCTCTTCACTACAAATATAATCAATCTCCGTTGGATAGCCCTTGATTGTCTTATGGGCATAATTCTTGACACCGCGCATAGTCAATTTAGCCATAAATGCATCTGCCGCCAACTGTCCTGCATAACGGGTAATCACCACGCTATTCACTTCTATACCTAGACGGGTAATATTATCAATCAGACGAAGCACGTCCATATCATACGTAATACCAAGGTCTGCACGCATCTTCGTTTTCTCAATATCATTTGCTGAGATTACGAAAATGATTTCCGCCTGTTCCTTTAATTCATGAAGCAATTTAATCTTGGCATTCACATCAAATCCCGGAAGTACACGGGCAGCATGATAGTCATCAAACAACTTGCCGCCAAACTCTAAATAGAGTTTGCCATTTGCCTGCTCGATACGCTCTAGGATATGCTCTTTTTGCTTCTTCATATACAGGTCATTGTCAAATCCGATTTTGTCCATCTGCCACACCTCTTCCTATTATCTCTAACTATGTTAGAGTATCACTTTAGAGAGGATTTTTCAAGATGTTACTTTTGCCGTTGTCTTCCATATTCCCTTGCGATATCGAAGATAAGCGGTCAACGCCGTCAGACACCAGGTCAGTCCCGTTGCAATCCATACAGACCACATACCTACCGGTAACAGGAATACAAATAGCACAGAAAAACCAATTCGTCCCACGACTTCCACAATTCCATTCATAACTGCATAGCCTGCATCTCCTGCGCCATTTAACAATCCTCTGATAATGAATATCATACCCAATGGCCAATACATAATTCCCATAATGCGAAGTGCCATTGCACTAATCTCCACCACATAAGCCTCTTGTACAAACAATCTGGCAATCTGCTCGTCAAACAGGAAAATAGCAAAGAGTACAATCAAGCAATAAATAGTAGTAATTACAATACTCCACTTAAATGCACGCTTCACACGGTCTTCTCTTCTTGCACCCATATTCTGACCTGTAAATGTAGAGAGTGCAGAACTCAGTGCGATAAACGGCTGATCAAGTAGCAGCTCTACCTTACTGGTTACGGTAAATGCACTTACCACCGCCTCATCAAACCGATTAACCATACTCTGCAAAATAACGCACGAAAGCGAAATCATCATACTCTGTGCCGCTAATGGCATTCCAATCTGCAAACACATCAAGGACAATTCGCCATTGAATTTCATGTCCTGCTTTTCCATGCGGAAATAAGGATTCTTCCAAACAGCATAAACCAGGCTAAATACTGCCGCGATTAATTGGGAAAGCACAGTCGCATAGGCAGCTCCCTTAACACCCATATGAAGCTCCACAACAAATACTACATCCAGAGCGATATTCAAAAAGCTGGCAATCAACAAAAACAATAACGGAGTTTTGGAATCGCCCAAAGCACGCATGACATGAGCAACATAATTATACAAAGCTATCGTAAAGGTTCCGCCACAAATAATTCGCATGTAATCTATTGCCTGCTCTATCTGACCATCTGGGGTTCCGAGCAGGGTTAGCACTGGTCTTGTTATTAAAACCCCCAATACGCTTAATAAAAGGCCAAGTGCTAACACAATATAAAAGGAATTTGCAATTGTTTGTTTAATATTCTCCCGTTCCTCTGCACCGAAAAACTGTGCCACTAAAATGCCTGCACCAATTCCAAGGCCATTACAGCAAGCAAAAAAGATATAGGTAATCCAATTGGTACAACCAATGGCACCCAAAGCATTTGCGCCTTCCACGTGACCTACAATGGCGCTATCAACAATGCTATAGCACTGTTGAAACAGATTCCCCACCAATAATGGAAATGTAAATTTTAATAATAGAGGCATTTCTTTTCCTTCAGTCATATCCTGAACCATAGATGCCATAGCATTCACCTCGTTTCACAAGAATTTATTATTTTCCAGTCCATAATTCCAAAAGCTGTTTCCTGATATCATCATAATGTGCATCAATAAAACCAAAATCCATCTTTTTGTAACTCCACACAGCACAACCAATATTGTGCGCTCTGAATACACCATCCACATCCTCAAACCAACGTAATGTATCTTCAATTGGTGCCTGATCAATCACGCCAAACTCTCCACAATAAAGACCTACGCCTGCATTTTTTGCAGCTTCGATAGCTTCTTCAATTCGTTCCGTGATAAATTCCGGTCCCATGGTCTTTGCCTTTGCATCAGTCACAGACAATCCCTGTGCACCAAGTTTCTCTGATTCAGCCTTATAATACTCCATGGTAACAGGATAAGAAATAGACTGATTTGGGTCCATAGCGGCTACCCAATGAGCCTTCTGGTGCGTAAATAACAATGGCTCATAAAAATGAAATGTGAAGATGATGTTATCAAACTTTGGTTTCTCCAAGTATTGAAGTGTAGATGCACTATTCCAACGGATGCCACCATAAATGATATAAGTATCCTTTGTTATTTCCCGAATGGCAGACACTGCTTTTTCAATCAGTTGGTTCCAAGCGGCTACATTATCCTCTTCCACAACTTCATTCAAAAGTTCAAATGCCATATGTGTTTCCTTGCCGTAACGGTTCGCAAAATTTTTCCACAGATTGACAAATCTCTGCTGCAAAGCTTCATTGCTAAATAAGTTGTTTTTCTCAGCATCACCGGCGTCATTGAAGTCATAACCATATGCCTTGTGTAAGTCCAGAATCATATTCAATCCATGGGCTTTACTCCATTTTACGACATTGTCAATATAACCATAACCAGCCTCTTTCATCTGACCATCCTCTGCTTCGACGACCTCATAATCTACAGGTACACGTACATGGTCAAATCCCCATTCTGCAATTTGCTTAATATCATTTTCATCTATAAATGTCTGATAATGTAACTCCTTATGCTCACACTGAGAAAGGAATCCTCCTAAGTTAATACCACGATTCAAATGCATACTGTATACCTCCTTTTCATCCATGTCTATATTCTAACATCTATACCATATTATCAATATCGTTTTCATTTCTTTTTTTATGTTTTCATGATATAATTGTTTTGGAGGTGATGAGGATATGCCATCGTATGAAAAAGAATTAGTATACAAAGAATATTTACAAAGAGAAGATATTTACATTCGGGCAACCTATGATACAGAATTAGCATTTTATTCCAGCATCCGCATGGGCAAGGTTGAGGCTGTAACCCAACACATGGAAAAAACTTTTTTAGAAAAAGTTGGATTCGGTACTTTATCCAAAAACCCCCTTCAGAATATCAAATTTCACTTTGTCGTTACTGCCGCGCTTGTTGCCAGATACTGTATTGAGGGTGGAATGGAAGTGTCCCAAGCATATAACTTAAGTGACTTTTATATTCAAAAAGCAGACCTTTGTTCCACACCTTTGGAGGTGTCTGACTTACACGCAAGTATGTGTCTGGATTACGCTAAGCGCATGAAAAAAATACAAAAGACCCGCATTACCTCTCTGCCAATTGCAAACTGTCTGGATTATATCTATGACCATCTGCACACACGAATCACCATTGCTACACTTGCTGAGCACGTGGGTCTCAATCCTTCCTATTTGTCACGATTGTTCAAAAAGGAAGTTGGCATTTCTGTGAGCGAATATATCTTAGAAAAGAAACTGGAAACCGCAAAAAACATGCTTATACACTCTGACTATCCACTGTCACAGATTGCATTTACGTTGGCATTTCCTAGTCAAAGTTATTTTACGGAAGTATTCCACAAGAAAAACGGCATGACGCCTTCGTCATACCGTTCTCAAAATTTTAGAATTATGAATCAATAATCAATTATCTTGTATTAACGCTATCATTTTTTCCGTTGTTTCTACGATTTCCTCCATTGCTACATCTGCGAACAATGGTCTTAATGCGTTCATCATGGAAATGCAATTTTCCGGAAGTCTGCATGCTTCTAGTTTTTCCATGGCTGCATCCGCTGTGTCAAAATCAAAGGCTTGTATTGATTCTTTTATTCCTTGTAGATACATAATCAGTTCCTCCTTGGGAACTTCTTTCTTTTCGCGTTCTTTCATGCTAGCAAATGATGCCAACCATTTTTTATAGTTACTATAATGCTCCAATACTTTTGGGGTTTCCTTCATAATTCTTTCGGTATCATTCGCATTTCCCAGTTCTTCCAAAAACTCGAACTGTTCTGATAACTGCATGGCACCCACTAGTCTTGATGTACTCTTTAAAGCATGCACTTCAATGGTAAAGTCTTTGATTCTTCCAGATTCCAGGTGTTGTTGGATAATCTGAACTTTGGTATCAATTACATTACAATAATCTCCTAATAGGATATAAAGATTCTCTTTACTTCCTGTATTTTTAATACCTTCTAAAACATCGATTCCTTCGATTTGCAAAGGTGCCTCTCTCAATGCTTCTTCTCGAACCTGATTTTCACCAATCATGCTATTATCATCCCTTGATGTTTCAATTAAATCCTGTGGAAGCCATTCCCGTATCACCCGGCATATTTGTTTCATTTGGATTGGCTTTGACACAAAACCATTCATCCCTGCCTCTAAAAACAATTGCTGAGCCTCTTTCATTGCATTTGCGGTCAATGCGATAACCGGAAGTTTTTGATAATACTCTCCCTCCATCGCACGAAGACTTCTTGTTGCTTCTACACCATCCATAACCGGCATCATATGATCCATAAATACCAAATCGTATTCTTTCTTCTGAATCATAGAAAGCGCATTTTTTCCATTGATTGCCGTATCTATTTGCATCTGTAACGGTTCTAATAATCCCACTGCCACTTTACGGTTCATTTCATTATCATCTACCAAGAGAATCTTAGCATTTGGTGCAATAAAGTTCATAATATTTTCTTCTGCTTCTAGCTTACAAACCATATCCTCCGATACTGTCTTCTGATATATCGTAAAGAAGAACTCGCTACCTTTTCCATATTCACTTTTCACATCTATCTGTCCACCCATCATTTCTACAAAATGACGAGAAATAGAAAGTCCTAGTCCGGTTCCTTCTTTTCCCTTGTTCTTCAAGGCATCTACCTGTTGAAATGCACCAAACAACTTCTCTATGTCTTCCTGCTTCATTCCTTGTCCTGTATCTGCTACCGATACAAAAACACTGATTCTCCCATCCTCTGCCTGCTTCGCCTTGATTGCAATCCTAATTTGACCGCTTTCTGTAAATTTAACCGCATTATTTGCCAGATTTATAATAATTTGTCGGATACGAAGACCATCTCCATACAACATATCCGGCACGCTTTGGTCAATTTCACACAACAATGCAATCGGTTTATCCCCAATACGGTTTTGAATCAGTTTTTCTATATCATCAAGCATTGGGCGAAATGCATAAACATCCTCTACCAGCTCCATTTTACCTGCTTCGATTTTAGAAATATCCAAAATATCATTGATAATGGACACTAATGCATTGCCTGAACTTTTTATATGATTCAAATATTCTTTCTGGTCTTCTGTCAAATCTCCTCTAAGCAAAATTTCTGTCATTCCCACAATGGTATTCATTGGTGTGCGGATTTCATGTGACATGTTAGCCAAAAAACGTTCTTCTGCTTTCTTTGCCGAAATTGCCTGTTGCTTCTTCTTTTCCGTCATAAGTAAATCCTTTGCGGTTTTAATAATTGCCATCACAAGCAAAAACATCAAACCTATTGCCAGAACAGTACCAACAGACAAATCTATCTTCGCATAGTATAACCCTATTTCTACAATTGCCGACACCAACAATCCTAAAACACCGATACCAACAACCACATATTCTTTAATATATTTTTTGAAAAGGTCATAAATTATCGTACCAATTATATTGATAAGCGTAAGCATCATACCAGCATGAACAAATGGCAGTTGCTCCACAAACTGCACTACATCAAATATCTGCAATGCTGTCCCCACCACAAATATGGCAGTTGAGTATACAACCGTAATAACGTAGAGTTGCTTATAACGCCCTTTTTGAATCTCATTCATATATAAGACCAAAGGAACAGGAATCAACATCAAACTCCAATATGTACTGTTTGCTATAACCGATACATTGTCCACTATTAATTGCCGAAATTCTATTTCTGATAGCATCCAGAATGCACAGAGAAATATAGCCCATGCCAGATATCTTAATTCCAGCGTTCTTTTATATACTAAATTCAATATACCACACACAATAATGCAAAACAGGCTCAGTAACATCAGCGTAAATGCCACCAATGCTCTTGGTGCAGAACCTTCGATTAGATAAAACCATATACTGGAACTATCTCCAATATATACTTTCTTCATAGTGCCTGCATACTTAGACTGACTGGAGAATTCATAAGTAAGTTCTTTTCCCGCATCCGCTTCATCTAAATCTAAAAACAAATACCGAAAAGCACTATTTCTTCCAAAAGGCCTTGAACTCTCTGTACAATATTGAACACGCAGTTTCCCATCAACAAAAATGTTCACATCCTGCCAGGTGGTTCTAAAACACAAAGTATCACCACTTTCTATTTTATCTGGCAATGTTGTGGTCAGCGTAACTAACTCGCCCCATTTTGCTGGAATTTGTCCCGGAACCTCAATCAATTCTTTTTCACCATTCTCCAGAACATGATACCACTCTGTCTGAAATTCCTTGCATCTTGTTGTTATCTCATCACTTTCTGTTGGCAACAACCAGCTTCCCACGCATAAAAACACCACACAAACTATTATGATACACAAAAAAACTTTAGGTGCGACAAACATTATATGTTTTGCTATACTCGTTTCATTCTTCCCTCGCATGTGTAACTCCCTCTTCCATCAAATAAGCATTCTATCCTTTCAAGTCTAAGGACCATAACACGGAATATGGATTCTTCTTAGCCAATTCTATACGCACAACTTCACCAGAAAATGGCGCAAATTCATGCTGCAACGACTCGAATGCCTGTAGCATTTCCTCTTGGGTTAATGTTTTACCAATGGTTGCATGTGGAAACCAGGATAACGGTTGATAGCATTTGCTAAATGTTACCCCATCCACGATGCGAATGATATCATGCACAAAGACAGCCAGTCCGTGTAGCGTCTCTCCAAGCACCGGTGCAATATAAATAACGGATGGAAAAAACTGTCCCACTGTCACCCAGTCAATCAAACCACCCTGCAACGATGTTGCATTCGCTTCTAACTGCACTATCACTTGTTGGATGTTCTTTGTCTCAAACGCGGAAACCGTAATATGTGGTGGTACAGCATGGTCTACCATAAAGGTATTGCCACATCGCTTTGCAACAACATTAATATATTCCTGAATGTGATTATTTGTTTTTTCATCAAAATATACTGACATTAAATACATGATAAATCTCCTTACTATCCATTGGAATTTCATAACCATGCTCCTTAAGTCGCCTCAGATTGCTTGCACAAGCCCTTGCAAGTATATTATATCGTCGCCACACAAAAAAAGGAAGAAGAAACCTATAAACGATCTCTTCTTCCTTAATATTTGATTGAGACTTGTTTTGAAACAGAAATTATTCCTGTTCCTGCTGGCTCAATTTCTTTCTTGCAACAACCATAGCAATCGTACTAAGAATTGTATAAAGTGCAAATCCCACACCTATAATAATCATATTCAAAGTATAACGGGCATCGATTTTTTCACTCACTTCTGAGTCCAAACAAAAATGATATCCTGTAGCATTGATAATAGAAGATGTTGCATCTTCAATTGTTAAATCATATTTTTTATCAATCTCTTCCAAGGTAGTCATTGACTTGCTAAGTTTTTTGTAGTCACCAATTGGAAGTGTGATGGTATCCTTGGATAAATCCAATACCTTGCTATACATCTGCACTACAACACGATTACCATCTGCAAGTTCAACAACATACAAGCGGTCACGCTGCTCATTGCTGATGACTGATTTTGCATGCTCAAGAAATGCATTAGACTTACTAAAACCAACACCTGATGATTTCATAGTTGCAAAATAATTGGTTGGCTGAATCTTATCCTTCTCCACCTGAATTGCAAAGGTGTCATAATCTTCTACTGCCGCCTCAATCTCAGCCCAGGTAGTTACCACATCTACATATTCATTTGCAGGGTAACCTTCATAATCAAAAACACTGTCCATTTCTTCAAACATAGTTCTCTCAACTGGAGTAACAAAATAATTCCCCAGCACTACAAGAATAATCCAGATAAATGTGAATACCACAATATCAAATCTTACTTTTACCACAGTAAACTCCTCCTCATTTGTACTATAAATTCTGTGTAATCATACTGTAAATATATGGTTTTTGTCAAGTTATGTCATTTGCACATAACGCTATACTAATGCACTATTTTCTCCTAATCGGATGTCTAATTACTGTCTTCCACTTCTCCGGCGCAACCTTTCTTGCATCAGACATATAAATTTCATGATGCAAACGTTTTTCATTTATATCGTTTTCATATCCGTTTTCTTCCAAAAATGCATCCATAATCGCTACTGACTCTGGTTCATTATCAAATGGTCCAATATGCATGATTTGAACACATACCCCTTCATCAATAGTCAAAAACTCGGCCTTGCTACAATCAAGTTTTTTCTTCCTTGTTGCAGTTTTTACTGCCCATTCAAAATCTTTCTTTGTAACAAAATCAGGTAATCGAATCACAGAAATCCAGTTAAAGGTGTCCTTATTCCCATAGTCCACACCTTGAACGTCCTCTTGCCACCAGAAACCTTCCAATGGCGGAACAACATATTCGAAAAATCCTTCAATCTTATAGTCTGTTTTGTAACTCATCTTTAATGTATATGCAACAGCATACAAAATGCCTATAGCCTGCTGATACTCGCCATCAGGAGTATTAGGATTTCCTTTCCCTCTGACAGCAATATAGTTAGCCTTTGGAACATCCACAATCTCCGGTTTACTTTTAGGCATATATAATTCTTTGTATTCTTTCTTAAAATCAAAAGCCATTCCTACACCTCCATATTGAAATTTGTTATGTTAATGGGCACAATCTGTCTATTCTTATACTACTTAAGCTCCATCTCATCCTCCATCTTTACAAATCCGTATTTCTCATACAGTGGTTGTCCCATATCCGTTGCTTCCAACACAATCTGCGACACTCCCTGCTCTTTTGCCGCTTTTACCAACAAATCTAAAGTATGAAATGCAATTCCCTGTCTGCGATATCCCGGTGCCGTATACATATTCATGATATATGCCTTTTTACCACTTGGATTATGATACGTTGGCATTACTTGATAAAAACTGACACCGCCTGCACCAACAAAGGTTCCATTATCATACACCAGATATGCAATATGTTCACCCGACTCCAACGCACGCTTGTAATATGTATATGATTCCTGCTCCACCACTGACAGATCCGTATCATCGGATAACTTATTAGCTGCACGAAGGACAATAATTCTTGTTCTTACTAATTCGTCGATGTCTTCTATAGTCGCTTTTTTATACTTGAAAATGCTATTTGGCAGAGAATCCAGTTTACATACCATGATATATTCTTCTTCATTTTCATCCACAATCTTGAAGCCAACATTTTGATACATCTTCACAGCGTAGTTTGCTTTCTGTACTGCCAAGGATGTTTTCTGATATCCTCTGTTCTTTAATTCAGTCAGCATTTTTTTCATCAATGCTGTTCCAATGCCGAGACCACGATATTCTTTATACAATGAAATAGCAAATGAAGGCACACCGTCTTCCACGTGTCCATAATCATCCATGATACGAACCCAGACTGCACCAACTATATTTCCTTCCACCTCTGCCACAAAGCAAATGTCACCTTCTTGTGTACCAAAGTCCTGTACATAGACCTGTAATTCCGGAGTTTCAATAATGTCTCTTGGTGGTGCTTCTACTCCCTCGGGAATATAGATTGCTTCGTACAAGAAATCATCCAACACCTTATATTCATTGCTTGTTATTTCTCTAATTTTATTATTCATGTTATTCCTCCAATCAATTTATCTTACTGATTAGATGTCATTCCACACATAGGTGTACCTCCTTTTAAGATTAAGTATGAATAACGCTTAAATAAGAGTTTATTCTAAATCAAAGCAATCCACTCAGTTTCCTTAAATCCAACAAGCACAACATCTTCTGCTATAACCAATGGTCGTTTTACTAACATTCCATTTGAAGCAAGTAGTTGTAACTGCTCTTCCTCGCTCATAGCCAAAAGTTTGTCCTTCAATTGCATTTCTTTGTAAAGAAGCCCACTGGTATTAAAAAACTTCTTAAGAGAAAGTCCGCTCTTAGTATACCATTCCTTCAATTCCTCATAAGTTGGATTATCCTCCACAATATGACGCTCAGTATATTCTATTTTGTGTTCATCTAACCACTTTTTAGCCTTTTGGCAGGTTGAACATTTTGGATAATATATAAATAACATGTTGTTTTCTCCTTTAAAAAAATTTATGGGATCAATTCCTGGCTTAATGAGACTACCGTCAGCAGTAGCCCGCAACCAATCACCCGTCGCCTCCAGCTCGGCTTCTTGGGCGTGCCTTGCAAACTGTGTCTCTAAGTTCAAACTTCGCTTATGCTCGTTTTCGCTAAGAGCACACATGTTTCAACATGCCCACTATGACAGAACTGATCCACCACAGCCACCTTCTTTGGCTGATACCCATGTTCCCCCAGCCACTTCAAATCCCTTGCAAGTGTAGCAGGGTCACAGCTCACATACACAATACGCTTTGGTGCCATTTGTACCATAGTTTGAAGCGCTCGCTCATCACAGCCCTTTCTCGGTGGGTCTACCACAATAACGTCTGCGTAAATATCATTCTGTTCATACTCACGAGGTAATACTTCCTCAGCCTTGCCTACATAAAATGTAGTATTCTCCAAGCCATTCAATTGGGCATTTTGCTTGGCGTCAGCGATTGCCTGTGGCACAATCTCCACACCGTGCACGTGCTTCGCCTTTTGGGCAAGGAACAGAGAAATGGTACCGATTCCACAGTACAAATCCCACACTACCTCATTGCCCTGCAAATCAGCGTATTCTAATGCCTTTTCGTAAAGCACCTTGGTCTGCACCGGATTCACCTGATAAAAAGAAAGTGGTGAAATCTGATACTTCACATCTCCAATGTAGTCTGTAATATAATCCTGTCCCCAAAGGGTCTTGCAGGTATCCCCAAGAATCTTGTTGGTCTTTTCTGTGTTGATGTTGATGCAAATGCTAGTCATACCTGGTACAGCAGAGAGTTTTGCAACCAGCTTGTCCGCCTTTGGAAGTGTCTGCCCATTGATAACGAGACAGACCATTATTTCGCCTGTGGTGAAACCAACGCGGGTTAACACATGTCGCACCAGACCATTGTGATTTTCTTCATGATAGGAAGGGATGCCTTCCTCCGACATAAACTCACGAACCGATCTGAGTAGCATATCATTTCCCTTTGCCTGAATCACACAGGACTCCGTCGGAATAATGCTATGGGTTCTGCCTGCGTAAAAGCCCATAACGATATTGCCGTCTTTATCGGTTCCAACAGGGAACTGTGCTTTATTACGATAGTAAAATGGTTCCTCCATTCCATAGATCGGTTCCATCATGGCATCTGCATCCTGTATGCCACCGATTCTCTCCAGACAATTCTTGACCTTATTCCACTTATACTCCAATTGCTTTTCATAGGAAATGTGCTGCATAGTACAACCACCACAGCTCCTAGCTTTGTCACATTTTGGCATAACACGAAAAGCCGATGGAGTGATAACCTCCATCAGCCTTCCATATGCATAAGATTTCTTCACCTTGATAATGCGGACACGACAGACATCACCCATCACTGCGTCTTTTACGAACACTGCGATACCGTCGATGTGACCAATGCCCTCACCATCATTTCCCATGTCTTCTATCTTTACTTCATATTCCTGATTCTTTACCAGCATATTTCTCTCCTACTTCGATGTGTGACGAAGATTACTCTCAAACATACGATTGAAACCAAACCACTCACCGTTATCTGCATTTCCCTCTAAAATCTCTCTAAAGGACTCCAGTTTAGCATCGGTATTATCCGCATAGGAAAGAGCTACCGCCTCGATTAACGCCGGCTTCTTTGGAGAACCAAACTCTAACTCTCCGTGATGAGCAAGGATACAGTGCTTTAACTCATTTGCTTTTTTCACAGGGAAGTTTTCCATCTTACGAATGGCTCTGTCAAGCATCATGGTTCCCATCACAATGTGTCCCACTAACTGACCCTCGTCCGTATAATCATTTTCCGGAAATGTAGAAATCTCATCCACCTTACCGATGTCATGGAACAGTGCAGCTGTAATCAACAAATCACGGTTCAATACCGGATATAACGTGGTGTAGAAATCACACATTTTCGCAACGGATACGGTATGCTCTAATAAGCCACCGATAAATGCGTGATGGATAGATTTCGCAGCAGAATGGTCACGGAAACGCACTGCAAATTCCTTATCTTTGAAGAAGCTTTCCAAGAGACTTCTATAGTTATCATCCTTAACAGAAGCAACCAGACCTAACAGCTCACGATACATATCCTCACGGTTCTTTTCCGTGCAAGGCATGTAATCATCGATGCTGTACTCATTCTCATCTGCTCTTCTGATACGCTTAATATTCAACTGCAAACTGCCCTGAAAACTGATTACCTGTGCACTAATCTGGATGTAATCCATCGCCTCAAAATGGTCAATGCCATTGCCAAGGTCCCAAACCTTTCCATCTACTGTTCCTGTCTTATCCTGTAACAACAAAGAATAGTAACTTTTTCCAGCCTTTGTCTGCAATGTATTTTTTGTCTTGCAAAGGTAAATGGCAGTCACCATATCTCCGTCTCTTAAATCCTTAATATAGTCCATATGTATATCCTCTTTTCTAATCATTTTCCCAATCATTGCATTGTATGCCAACGCTCTTTGATTATACATGATTCCCCTTGATTTCTCAACTAACTATGTACTTTTCATCAAAAATACTATAAAATGTGGACAAGTATGTTTTCTTAAAGGAGGACTTTTTCCCAAGGCGGGAAAAAGTGAGATTTATGAACAAAAAATCACTGAAAATATTAGAATATCCAAAAATTATAAATATGCTGACAGCCTATGCCGGTTCCCCTCTTGGAAAGGCAAAATGCGAGTCATTGCTTCCATCTACTGATTTGATGGAGATTTTAAATGCACAGGAACAGACCGCAGCGGCTCTGTCAAGAATCTACAAGCAGGGAAGCGTATCTTTCTCTGGACTTTGTGACATTGGACTGTCCTTGAAGCGTTTGGAAGTGGAAGGTACATTAAGTGCAGGCGAATTACTGAATATCGCCCGCGTACTGGACATCACTTTATCCGTGAAGCAGTACGGAGACACCTCCGACAGTGAAGAAGAACCAGATTGCCTCACTGCTACTTTTGGAGATTTGATTCCGTTGGAAAGTCTAAGCAGGGACATCCATAGAGCAATTATTTCTGAGACTGAGATTTCTGATGATGCATCACCGGAACTGAAACAAATTCGCCGAAGCATCAAGCAGGCAAATGACAAGATTCATTCCCAGCTTGCCAGCATTGTAAATGCACACAGCAACCAGTCTATGTTACAGGACAATATCGTTACCATGCGTAATGGCCGTTACTGTATTCCGGTTAAGCAGGAATATCGTGGTCAGTTTGCGGGTATGCTTCATGACCAGTCTCAAAGTGGTTCTACTGTTTTCATTGAACCTATGGCGGTTGTGAATCTGAATAACGATTTGAAGGAGCTTGCCAACAAAGAGGCCATCGCTATCGAGAAGATTCTTGCCGCTTTGAGCGAGCAGGTGGCATATGATAAAGACACCATTCGATATAATCTGGACAATCTGACAGAGTTAGATTTCATTTTTGCCAGAGCCTTGTTTGCAAAGGCATATAACGGTAGCCAGCCGGCATTTTCTACAGATGGTTCCATTCTGATTAAGGAAGGACGTCATCCGCTACTGGATCCAAAGAAGGTTGTACCTATCAACCTGACTTTAGGAGAAGAGTTCTCTATGCTGATTATCACAGGACCGAATACCGGTGGTAAAACGGTTTCTTTGAAGACCCTCGGTCTGTTTACTTTGATGGGACAGGCTGGATTACACATTCCGGCATTTGATGGTTCTAAGCTTAGAGTGTTCCAGGATGTATTTGCTGATATCGGTGATGAGCAGAGTATTGAACAGAGTCTCAGTACCTTCTCCTCTCACATGACGAATATTGTATCCATTGTAAATCAGGCAACACCTGAGACGTTAGTGCTGTTTGATGAGCTTGGTGGTGGTACAGACCCAACTGAGGGTGCTGCACTGGCAATCTCCATTCTCAATCATTTAAACAATCAGGGCATTTTCTGTATGGCAACTACCCATTATAGTGAGTTGAAAACATTTGCCCTTTCCACACCAGGTATCGAAAATGCCTGTTGTGAATTTGACCTGGCATCTCTTCGACCAACCTACAAGTTGATGATTGGTATTCCAGGTAAGTCAAATGCCTTTGCCATTGCTGGAAAGTTAGGACTTCCATCTTACATTATCGAGGAAGCAAAGGGACAAATTGATAGCAATACCATTGACTTTGAGGCGTTGATTGCAGACCTGGAAAATTCCAAAAGTGTCATCGAAAAAGAGCGTGCCGAGATTGAGGCCCTAAAGAAAGAAACACTGGATTTACGAAACCAGTTAAAGGCAAAACAGGATTCCATCTCTAAACAGAGAAGTGACTTGTTGAAAAATGCAAGGGAAGAAGCCAGAGATATTATTCAGGAGGCAAAGGATTACGCCGATGAGGCCATCCGTAAATATAACAAGCTTGGTAAGCATGCCGGCAATAACCAGGCCATGGAAGCAGAACGAAGCAAGCTTGGAAAACGCGTGAAGCACCTGGATTCCGAGCTCTCTAAGGGAGGCAAAAAACGTACTGGAACACATCAGATTTCTGATTTCCAGATTGGTGATGCTGTTCATGTCATCAGCATGAACCTAGAGGGCGTCATCACAGGACTTCCGAATGCCAAGGGGTTTGCTGCCGTACAAATGGGTATTTTGAATTCCAATTTACACATTTCTGATTTAGAGATTATTGATGCACCAAAGGAAGATAAAAAGAACAAACGAGGTGGCTCTGGTCACACAGCCATGATGAAATCTGCCACTGTAAAAGCGGAGATTAATTTACTGGGACTGACCGTTGACGAAGCCACCAGTGAATTGGATAAATATTTGGATGATGCTGCGCTGGCACATTTAAATCAGGTACGCATCATTCATGGAAAAGGAACTGGCGCTCTTCGAAAGGGCATTCAGGAATATTTAAAGAGAAACCCGTATATCAAGAGTTTCCGTGCCGGAGAGTTTGGCGAAGGAGACATGGGCGTAACCATCGCCGAATTAAAATAAAGATGGAGGTATGGAATGGACAAACAAAGAATTCTAATCGTTGATGATGATGAAAACATTGCAGAATTGATATCCTTATATCTGATTAAGGAATGCTTTGATACGCAGATTGTCTATGATGGCGAGGCTGCGTTAAAAGCATACAAGGAATATGAACCACACCTCATTTTGCTAGACATCATGCTGCCGGGCATTGATGGCTATGAGGTGCTTTCTGAGATCAGAAAAACAGATAACGTACCAGTTATTATGCTATCTGCAAAGGGCGAGGTATTCGACAAGGTATTAGGCCTGAAGCTTGGGGCAGATGATTATATTATCAAGCCATTTGATTCCAATGAAATGGTAGCCAGAGTACGTGCCGTACTCCGTCGTTATCAACCAATTCAAAAATCCCAGGAACACCCTTCCACAGAGCGTACCGGCAACTTTGTGGAATATGATAACTTACTAATCAACTTGTCAAACTATACAGTAACCATCGACGGAGCTCCACTGGACATGCCACCAAAGGAATTAGAATTATTATATTTCTTGGCAAGCAAACCAAATCAGGTATTTACCAGAGAACAGTTGGTGGATAAGCTCTGGGGATATGAATATATTGGTGATACCAGAACCGTTGACGTACATGTAAAACGCCTTCGTGAAAAATTGCCATCCCATCCTAATTGGAGCATTGCTACTGTTTGGGGTATCGGTTACAAATTTGAGGTGAAATAAATATGAAACGAAAGCTGTTCGACCAGATTTTGCTTGTGTTTCTGTTTTTAAGTATTGTTTCCTTCAGTATTTTATTTCTGTACACCACGTACTCAACCAAAAGTATGTTAATTCGAGAAAAGAAGGAAACCCTCTATAACGAAGCAATTCTGCTGTCTAAACAAACTCTTGTCAATTACATAACCGGTGTCACTTCTTTAGACCTATTGATTACCCGATTTAACGAGTTTGAGGATGACTTAAAAATCAAGGTATGGTATGTCAACAATGACGACAGACTGGTTGCCATGTCCTATCGTGAACGATACGACTATGTGCCGAACTATCTGCACGAATTAGACGACTCTGACACATTGAAAGGATCATTTTCCCTGACCGGTAATTTCTATAACATTTTTGGAGAAGATATGATTACCTTGGGAATTCCAATCGTAGTCAATGAAACAGACTATGGAAAACTGATTCTGCACACTTCCATAGACCAGATTACCGAAGTGCAATCAGAAATGTTTACCATTGCATACACACCATTTGCATTTGTAATTTTGATTTCATTCTGTTTGCTGGCATTTGTAACCAGTCGAGTTTTCAAACCATTGAAAAAGTTAAACGACGCCGCACAGGCTTATGCCCGTGGTGATTTCGATGCTTCTACTGAAATCAAATCCAAAGACGAAATTGGCGAACTTGCCAATTCCTTAGAATATATGGCAGGCGAACTTAGTAAACTGGATGAATACCGAAAGAATTTTATTTCCAATATATCCCATGATTTCCGGTCACCACTGACCTCAATTAAAGGATATATTGAAGCCATGTTAGATGGTACCATTCCTGTAGACAAACAGGAAAAATATTTAAATATTGTGTTAACGGAAACCAACCGTTTGACCAAATTAACCTCCAGTTTATTGGAGCTTAACTCCTATGACAGCGCCGGCTTGGTATTGCAAATTAAGGAATTTGATATTGTGGATATTGTTCGTTCCACCATCAGTACCTTTGAAGGTGTCTGCGACAAAAAGGGCATCGCACTTTACATGAGTTGCCACACAGAGGAAACCCTGGTATCTGCCGACAAACCAAAGATGCAACAGGTTCTATATAACCTGATTGATAATGCAATTAAATTCAGCCCAAACAACTCTACCATCAAGGTAACCATTACCGAGAAAAAGGAAAAGATATTTGTATCTGTAAAGGATGAGGGGCCAGGTATCGAAAAAGACAAGCAAAAGCATGTCTGGGATAGATTTTATAAAAGTGATTCCTCACGAGGAAAGGATAAGCAGGGAACAGGCCTTGGTCTTTCCATCACAAAGGAAATCATTAAAGCACACGGTGAAAATATCAATCTGGTTTCAACAGAGGGAGCCGGTTCTGAATTCATTTTCTCCATCAAAAAAGCACAAACCACATCTTAGTGGTCTGTGCTTTTTATTTACCATGTATGTCTATGTAGCTGTCCTTCTAATTCGAATCCTGGAAAATCCAATTGTCTTAACGCCTCATAGAGTACGATTGCAACCGAGTTCGATAGATTCAAGGAACGAATCTGCTCCTGCATAGGAATACGGATAGCAGTTTCCTTATAATCCAATAATATCTCTTCCGGAATGCCTGCACTTTCCTTTCCAAACATGATGTAGCAACCATCCTCATACTGGGCCTCTACATACGTCTGCTTCGACTTCGTAGTCGCCATATAGATTTTAGCATTTGGATTCTTTTCTAAAAAGTCTTCAAAGTCCGCATATACCGTAACATCCAAATCCTTCCAGTAATCCATTCCTGCTCTTTTCAGTGCCTTTTCACTTAAACTAAACCCTAATGGTTCAATCAAATGCAATCTGGCACCGGTAGCAACACAGGTACGTCCAATATTGCCTGTATTTGCCGGTATCTCCGGCTCATGTAAAACAATGTTAATCATAACTAATCCTCAAAACTATTTTTGACTACGAAGTTTCTCAACAAAACGAGCAAGTCTTGTCATAGCCTCTTTCAATTCCTCGATAGAATATGCATAGGAAATACGAAGAAAACCTTCACCACAATCACCAAAGGCTGTACCCGGCACAACAGCAAGCTCCTCTTCCTTCAGTAACATGGTGGCAAACTCATCACTACTAATACCCAACTCTGCGATACAAGGGAAAATGTAAAATGCACCAAGTGGTTCAAAGTAGCTTAATCCCATCTCGTCAAATTTCTTCATCAAAAATCTTCTTCTCTGGTCATAAGATTCTCTCATCATAGCCACATCTTTATCGCCATTTTTCAGGGCTGAAATCGCTGCATACTGACTAGTAGTCGGTGCACACATAATAGCAAACTGATGAATCTTTGTCATCTGCTCACAAATCATCTTTGGAGCCAACGCATAACCAAGTCTCCAACCTGTCATGGAATATGCCTTTGAAAAACCATTTACAACAATAGTACGTTCCTTCATGTCTGGCAAAGAAGCAATGCTGACATGACCGGAAGTATATGTAAGCTCTGAATAAATCTCATCGGAAATGACAAACAAATCATGTGCCTTAATAACCTCTGCAATGGCCTCTAAATCCTCACGCTCCATAATGGCACCGGTAGGATTGTTTGGGAAAGAAAGAATAACCACCTTTGTCTTATCTGTAATAGCATCCTCTAATTCCTGTTTTGTCAAACGGAACTGATTTTCATTCTTTAAGGAAATGGTAACAGGTACACCACCGGCTAACTCCACACAAGGAACATAGGATACGTAGCATGGTTCCGGAATAATAACTTCGTCACCAGGATTTAACATAGCACGCAGTGCCACATCAATACCCTCACTACCACCAACAGTAATTAATGTCTCTGTCTTTGGTTCATAGTGAATATCATATTTTTCTGCATTGAATCTGCAGATTTCCTCACGCAGCTCCATCAATCCTGCATTCGAGGTATAGAAGGTCTTTCCTTTTTCCAAGGAATAAATACCCTCTTCACGAATATGCCATGGCGTATCAAAATCTGGTTCGCCAACACCAAGAGAAATGGCATCCGGCATCTCACTTACAATATCAAAAAACTTACGAATGCCCGAAGGCTTCATCTGTACAACTTTATCTGCTAAGGGATTTCTCATGGAACGATTACCAACCTTTCATCTTTTTTCGCTGTCACATATTTTGTACCATGTTCTTTATACTTCTTTAATACAAAATGTGTTGCTGTGCTTACCACTTCATCCATCTGTGCCAATCTGCTGGAAACAAACAATGCAACCTCTTTCATGGTCTTTCCTTCGATGATTACACAAATGTCATAAGCACCAGACATTAAATAAAGGGTTGATACCTCTTCGTAATTGTAAATACGCTCTGCAATCTTATCAAAGCCTTCACCTCTTTGTGGTGTCACCTTCAACTCGATCAGTGCAGTTACTCTTTCGTCCTTTGTTTTATCCCAATCAATCATTGTATGATATCCACAAATAATCTGTTCAGTCTCCATGGCCTTAATTTCCGCGGCGACTGCTGCCTCACTCTCGCCTAACATGGCGGCGATATCAGGAACCTCAAGTTTGCTATTCTTGTCTAACAGATTCAGAATTTTTGTTCTCATACAACATACCTCTTTTCTTATTTTATATCACTTAACAGTGTATATATCGCATCACTTTGGGGAGGAATTAAATATCGTTCTTCCACTGCCTTTCTTCTTCTGGTCTTTGCAGTGTCAATCCATTCTCCCTCTTCTTCTATTTCTATGCAGACAGCTCGCCTCTTAGCCTTAGTGGTTTTACCAATCACTGCTGCAAATATATCATGTTCAGCCAATTGCTCTACAATTGCTTGCCCATCTGCAACCACCGCCAGCAAACTACCAGCACCAGTAAGCATATATGGATTCTCATTGAAATACTCTGCCAGTTCAATGGTCTCCTGCTTTATCGGAATCTGTTTTAAATCCACCCGACAGCCAAGTCCCGAAGGTTCTAATAATTCCCAGATTCCTGCAAACACACCGCCAGTAGAAATATCATGCATGGCATGTATGCCCTGCTTCTTTAAAACCTCTGCTTCTTTTGACACAGAAATGTAGTCTCCAAAGCTAAGGGCAAAATCCACATATGACTTTGAGAATCTTTCACAAAGTTCTTCGTAACGATTCTCCGCCAACAAATAGGTGGCTTCCATTCCGGTCCACTTGGTCATGATAATATCCATATCCGGAACAATCTCAGACAATGCTTTTTGGGAAAATCCACAGTCAGTGACCCCCAGTGCAGTGACACTGATAATAGGACAACTTACATGGGTACTTAACTCCGTATGCCCCCCTAATAAGGAAACATTTTCCCATCTTGTCAGGGTACCCTTTGCTTCATCCACCAAGGCTCGCACTTTACTTTCGTTAAAATGCTCCGGTACAGTGATTGCCAGCATAATCCCCCTTGGAGTTGCACCTGCTACATATAGGTTGTTCATTGCCTTTACAACAGCCAAATAAGCCGGACGTTGAATCGGCATAGAAACAGTTGTCGTTGTGGTAACCATCTGTCCATCTATTGCATGTAACACCACTGCGTCCACACCTACCTGCGCCTTTGACAGCACAACATCATTGTTGTCCTGCATACCTTTCAGTATAGAACGCTTCAATTGTGGTTCTCCGAATTTTCCAAGTTTCATGCGGTCTATTCCTCCACAGATTCGTCCTCTTCATCCGGAGGTGCTGCATCCTCATCCGGTGTTTCCTCTGTAGCTTCTTCTTCAGTATCTTCTTCCTCGGTATCCTTGTCTTTATCTTTATCCTTATCTTTGTCTTTATCCTTGTCTTTATCTTTGTCCTTGTCTTTGTCCTTATCCTTGTCCTTCTTGTCGTCATCTTCCTCAGGGCCAACTGTAACTCTGGCTGGAGATGCCATATACTTGCTGGAATTAATCTGCACGGACTCAACAAGTTTACCATCGATATAAATATTCTTCCAAAGCTGTGCTGTATAACCGATATGAGCAGACTGTTCAACCTTTCTATAACCTACTGGCTTTGTCTCATCTACTGTCTCAATATCCTTACCCGGCTTTGTTGTGCTTAAAGTCTTGGATACAAACTCAATCGTTCTATTTGCAGGTCTTGTCTCCTCACCATAAATTGTGAAATTCACACGACCACCACTGACACCACATTCAATATAGATAGGCGTGTCAGAATCATTCTTAAACTTAAAATCTTTATATGTACCAGCAATCGCCGCGTCTGCAGAACGTGGCACGTAAGTAACTACCATAGAATGTGGATTTCTCTGCACAATCTCTAATTCCGCACGAAGCACCGCATTGTACAATGTAGTAGACACCTGACAGATACCGCCACCAACACCGCTGACAACCTCACCGGCACTATACTGATTAGCAGCATGGTAACCATTTGCTCTGTTAAATGGTGAGCACGCCTCGTACACCGAAAATGTCTCGCCTGGGAACAACACAGTACCGTCAATCTTACTACAACCGTTAATCAAGTTCTTTTCACGGTCGCGGGTTCCTGTATATTTAGAAGAATACTCGCCTAACACATCTGTAATCTTCTCAAAATCCTTTGCAGTATATTTCGGCTCAGCAACAGCCACTTCCATGTCAACTGTAATGTCATCTCCATTCCATTCAGCATTGAGTTTAGCTAGCAAGTTCTCCATTGTCACGTTGCTGTCAACCTTCTGACCGTTAACCTCAGGAGTAATGACAAATTTGCCATCTTTTCTGGCAAGTGTTGCGTCAGCAGCCTCTGTATTGACATCCTCTGTCAAATCCTCAAAGGCACGCAAAAACTTCGCCTGGTCGACAGTCTTATCCACATTTAAGACTGCCTTTTCTGTCTTCAAGGTCTGAATCTCTTTATAACGTCGAAGCAGATTACCAGTATATCCATAAGCAAATGCTTCATCTAAAATTGCCTCACTATCAGCCAGTTTCAAACCAACTTCTTCCGCTGACAAAGTAAACTTTCTGGATTCCCATGTGAAAACAATCTCAGCCTTTTGTAATTTCTCTACATAAGACGTCAGCGCTTCCTCTGCCTCTGCTCTTGTCATACCGCCTACATTGACCTCATCAATATACACGCCTTCATATATTTTATTATCCTCCTGCGCATGCAAATGTACGGTGCCAAACACGCCACCTAAACACAACGCAAACACAGAAAGCAGCAATAAAGCTGTCTTTTTCATACTCTTAGCCTCCGTTGACATTTTTACATAACTGATGTTACTATCATACTAACTACCATAGCAAATGCTACAACCCCGGCAATAATTCTAGCCATTAATTTGTTTCTTTTTTGATTACTGAAATTAAACATATTTTACACCTCTTTTCAGAAAGGATATTTATATTAATGAAACCATTTTTACCTGCTCTCATCATTACCATCTTGTTCCTGGTATTGCGACATAACGTTAACAAAGACAGATCAGCACCTAATACATCAAGGGAATCTATATTAGAACGAGAATCCAGAGCAAACAATACTCGCAAGCAGGATATCTCAAACCTTGACTATATTAGAATTCCAATAGAACAATTGCCTTTCGATATATGCAAACATCCAGACGCAATATCAGCCGAAAAAAACATCAGAGACCTCTGTTCCCGTGATATCTTAAACCTAACCGGTATCAGCAACACCGAATTAAAACTGGAATACGGTCCTGCTAATCTGGATAAACTAACACAGTGCGATGATAATTTTACCCGACTGGTTCGCGCCCTACAACAATGGGGCCAGTGTCTATATAACGAAGATATGATACCTGAAGCTACTATAGTTTTACAGTATAGTGTTGATATCGGTTCTGATATTCGTAACACATACCACTTGCTTGCTACCATCTATGCAAATGATCAGCAACTGCTTATGAAACTTCGGGAACAAGCAAATAATCTTCGTTCTCTCTCCAAGGATAGTATCCTTGCAAATATTGAAACCTATTTTTAGACTACCCCTTATAATATCAAATCTTTTCAATGATTACAAGAAGAAGTGTGCCTTAGCCTCATGAAACATGGGGCTTTTTTCACGATAGTCGAACAGCACATAACAAGGTCGTTCTAATCGTTTCTCATCATTTTGCAAATTCTCTCCTGCCAACAGTTTTTCAAGCACAGTTTCCGTCACATAATAAAAGGCTTCCAAATGCATCATATTGATATCCAATTTTCCTTTGTAACTCGGAACTGATTTTTCCAACAATACATCGCCACCGACCTCAAAGAACTCCCTTTGCAAACCCTTTAACACCGATTTTTCCGAACACCATGAAGGTCTCGCCTTGGCATTGTCCCGAAGATAACAATCCATCGTGAGTAATTCCTGAAACAGTTCTAAGCAAAATGTCTCGCAAGTACCAAATGCCTGTTTTGCAAATGCCAACAAAATTTCATACCGTGCAATCCGCTTATGCTGCAACTCCAGATATTGCATGTCTTTATAGTATGTACCCAACATTTCAAAGAGACGAAATGGCGTCATTTCTGGCTGCAATAATAAATACGCCAGTGTATATTTAAATTGACCGCTATTGTAATACACCTCTACCATTTCCTCAACCTGTTTTAATCTTAACATATCCTCATAGGAAAGCCATCTGGTAGATAATACCTCATAAGGCGCCTCGGTCAAATATCGCAAGTCATAAGCATATTGATTCTCATGTATATAGGAACCCTTTAACACCTTCAAAAACCCTAACTGTAACTGCTCAGGTTTCATAACAAAGGCATCATCAAAGGACTTGGCAAAACTTTCATAATCCTCATAAGGTAGTCCCGCAATCAAATCTAAATGCTGATGAATATTGCCTGCTTCATGTATTGCTAACATATTCTGTTTTAATTTTTCCAAATTCATGGTTCGGCGAATCTCCCGAATCGTATCCGGATTCGTAGTCTGCATACCGATTTCTAACTGACAAAGTCCCGGCCGCATGTTGGCAAGTACCTCTAATGCCACATCATCCAGCAAATCCGCTGAAATCTCAAAATGAAAATTCGTAACGCCATTATCCATCTCGTGAATATATCGCCAAATTTCCAATGCCCTTTGTGGATTGCAATTAAAGGTTCTATCGATAAATTTAACCTGCTTCACCTGATGCTTTAAAAAGAAGGCCAACTCCCGCTTCACCAGTTCCATATCACGAAAACGAATAGACCGGTCTATGGAAGACAAGCAATAACTACAGGAAAATGGACAACCTCTGCTACTCTCATAATAAATAATCTTATGTTCAAAATCACGAATATTGACGGTAGCATTTTCATCCTCTCCGTATACAAATGGCAATGTATTTAAATCTATGCAAGCCTCTGGTGGATTGCTTACCACCACGGCATTTGTCTCAGTGGCTCTTCTAAATGCAATCCCAGAAATCGTATCCTTTGGCGCATATAAGCCCTGCTCCGTGGCATGCTTCACCAACTGGTAAAATGGCTCCTCGCCTTCACCCATAATCACAAGGTCAACTTCATGATGCTGCTTCAACACCGCTTCTGCATCATAACTTACTTCCGGCCCGCCCAGCCAGATTATGGTGTTTGGAGAAACTTTCTTAAGTTCTCTACACACCCGATATACAAACTCAATATTCCAGATATAACAGGAAAACGCCACCACATCAGCCTGCAATTCGTAGATACCTGACAAAATCTGATCCAAGGACTGGTTAATAGTAAACTCACCCAAAATCAGTTCCATTTTGCTTTCATCGGAAAGCCTAGCATCCGCATAAGCTTTCAAATCATAAATCGCCAGATTGGAATGTATGTACTTTGCATTGATAGCCGCAAGCAAAATCTTCATCAAGAATCCTCCCACATAAGCAGTGTTTATCGGGTTTAGTGTACCATATTTTCTATCTTGTGTAATGTGGCATTTTCTATAAAAATGTGATATTATGGGAAGGCTTTGCAAGAGGATTTGTACAGAAAAACAGTTTTCTCTGGTGAGCATTTAAAATGAATCCAGAAATTGAGGTTGACATCATGAAAAATAACATTGTACTAATCGGTATGCCAGGTGTAGGAAAAAGCACCATCGGCGTTATATTAGCAAAAATATTAGGATATGAATTTATTGATTCCGATTTGATTATCCAAAGGGAAGAAGGAAGATTATTAAAAGACATTATTATGCAGGAAGGCATCGACGGTTTCATCGCCATCGAAAATCGCATCAACGCCGCTATCCAGACAGAGCGCTCCATCATCGCCACTGGCGGTAGCGTCATCTATGGAAAAGAAGCCATGGAGCATTTGAAGGAAATTGGTACTGTCATTTACTTAAAACTATCCTATCATCCACTTGCAAAAAGATTGAGCGATATCCGCGGTCGTGGCGTAGTTCTCCGCAACGGGCAAAACCTACAAGACCTTTATGAAGAACGCACACCGCTCTACGAACACTACGCAGACATCATCATAGATGAAGGAGACTTGTCCGTGGAGGAGACGATTGCGGCAATTCAGAGGGAATTATCAGGAAATTAAGTCATATAGACAAACACATCACTGTATGTTCATAATTTAAGTTGTGTCAGGGCTATTTGTGTTATTTTACCATACCACACGCATACCTGAGCAAAAGAGGGAATACATGTGTTTCGGCGAGATGCTCTCGCTCCCAAAATACGTAACGGTACATAATTGTGCTGTCACACAATCTTGGTGCCAGCGCAATAAGTACCGACGTATTTTGAGGCTCACCTCTAACACATGTATTCCCTCTTTTGCCAGTTTTGTGTACGGTATGAAAATAAAAATGACACAAATATCTCTTACACAAATTCAATAAGAAGCATTCTGTGATACGTTTGCATGTGTCTTAATTCCTAATAATTTTTAATAGAAATTGAGCAGAACATCAACTCTCTTGAAACTCAATATTTACAAGGTTATTTCTTTTTAATTATTGGGACAGATGTAAAATAAATAGAGGGTACAGGTGGTATGAGAGGATGCTCAAAATACGTCAGTACTTATGCCTTGTCTTTTAAGGCATTATGTACTGCTACGTATTTTGGCAAACGCGAGTGTTCCTCGAATACACCTGTACCCTCTATTTAAATTTATATTTGTCCTAATAGATACGTAATAAACTGCTGTGCCGTTCTTCCGGATATACCACCGTGGGACAGTTCCCATTTATTTGCTTCTGCACATAACTCTTCGTCTGTTAAAGTGATTTCCGGATGTCTTCTTGCCAACTCCTTCACGATCACAAAGAATTCCTTTTGGGATGGTTTTGAAAAGCTGATGGTTACACCAAAACGATTTACCAAAGACAGTTTTTCCTGCATGGTGTCGGAACGATGCATACCATTGCTCTGCTCCACATCATCTCTATCTTTCCAAGTTTCTTTGATAATATGTCGACGATTTGAAGTAGCGTAAATCAATACGTTATCCGGCTTCATTTCTAAACCACCTTCAATAACTGCCTTTAAGTATTTATACTCTATCTCAAATTCCTCAAATGACAAATCATCCATGTAAATAATAAATCTGTAATTGCGGTTCTTTATATGAGAAATCACGCTGGATAAATCCTCAAACTGATGCTTATATATTTCAATCATGCGAAGGCCCTGATCGTAATACTGATTGATAATCGCCTTAATGCTGGTGGACTTTCCTGTACCGCTATCGCCAAAAAGCAAAACATTATTCGCCTTCTTACCTTGCACAAATGCTTCCGTATTATCTATTAACTTCTTCTTTTGAATCTCGTAACCCACCAAATCGTCAAGCATTACATTTTCCGTATTGTTGATTGGTGTAAATGTCAGTTGACCATCATTTTTACCCAAGCGGAAAGCCTTATTGAGACCAAACATACCAACACCATATGCTTTGTAAAAGGCAGTTACAATATCAAATATCTCATTCTCATCTTGTGCGGTTTCAATCTGTTTGCTGATTGCCTGTACCTTTTCACTGACATTCTTATTGTACATGCGCTCTTTCTTTTCGATAGCATGATAATTTGAAATTGTGCTGAAACAATCAATCTCCAAATCCTTTTCAATCTTATTGAAATCAAAATCAAAAAGTTTCTTAAAAATCTTAAAATCATTCTTGGCAAATACATTTACAGTACCGTCATTGGCTCCCACCTTTTCGCAGGTTAAGCTAAATGAATTCTCATTGGTAATCAAGAGAAATGCCAGATAATTGTGCCATAGATTATCATTAAATCCATACTGTGTTGCCACATCCAAAAGGCGTTTAATTTCCCCATAAATGCGGGTCACCAGTGTTGGTATCGGAGTGCTTTGATTCTCATATTCCTCATAAATGTTTGCCAGACGAACGAGAATGCTATCCTCTCCCAAATCATGAAATAATACTAATTTTGATACTTCTCTATACATATTAAAACTTCCTTCATTTGTTTTTTTACTATTATCTACCCTTTTTGCGCTTTCTGCAACTGTTAATCGTCTCATCAAAATGACTAAATTAAAACAATTTTTTCCAATGCTACAGGAACGAGACCATGTTAAAAAAATCATTAAAGATAATCAAAAACTTTATGATTTATTCTCCAGTTGGAGTATGGCTCAACAATCAACATTTTTAAATTATGTCACCGGTGCACGTGGCATAAAAATGTTATACGATTCATTTTTTAAAGAAATCCTTAATCCTGAATATGCCCCAGAGCGTCTAGAAGATCTGCTATCGCACATACTGCAACGCCATGTCAGAATACTTCAGATATTACCAAATGATTCTACACGCATTGCAGACGAATCATCGTTACTAGTCATGGACATCACGGTAGAATTTGATGATCACAGTATAGCCAACGTGGAAGTGCAAAAACATGGCTATTTGTTCCCTGGTCAGCGAGGCGCCTGCTATTCTGCCGTTTTACTATTACGACAGTATAAAAGGATCAGAAGCGAGCAAAACAATCATTTTTCTTATAAAAATATAAAAAACACCTACACTATTGTATTATATGAGCGCAGTCCGGAAGTCTTTCATACCATGCCGGATACATATATCCATCGATTTAAGCAAACGTCTGATACCGGTCTGAAATTAGATTTATTACAACTATATTATTTTATTCCGCTTGACATATTTCAAGAATATATGCACAATAAACCTATAAGCAACAAATTGGAAGCATGGTTGGTATTCCTTAGTTCAGACTCTCCTACACGGATTATAGAACTCATTCAAAGTTATCCTGAATTCAAGCCGATGTACGAGGATTTATACAACATGTGCCTAAATATTGAGAAGGTGATGCATATGTACTCAAAAGAATTACAAGAATTAGATCGAAATACAGTTCAATACATGGTGGATTTGATGCAAGATGACATTAATGAAAAAAAACGCCTGCTTGAAGAACAAAAAGAGGCAATTGCTGAGCAGAATGACAAGCTTGCTGAGCAGAATGAGAAACTTGCTGAGCAACATCAATATATTCAACAATTACAAGACGAAATTGCTCGTCTCAAAGGCATGAAAAAAGGCTCATAACGAGCCTTTTTTCATTGATAACACAATGATTGCTAAGCAAAATAGGATGCCTGCAGCAACCAATTCGGACGAAATGGTCGCATCAGATTCCAGTATCCGCCACCTACAAATCCATATTCATTGATAATATCAAATCTTTCCTGCATACTGCGCAAATCCTCAAACCAAACCTCATGAGCAATACCCTCACGGGTGTAGTTAAAAAATGGAGACCTGGCAGTTTCATCAAACTGAATTTGAGCACCATTTTCTGCTGCAATACGAACGGCCTGAATGTTACCGATGGTAACGGCCATAGTCGCTCCTCTTATATAGGGACGCGGCCAATCGTATCCGTAATTAGGCAATCCCATATAAATCTTGCTGGCAGGAATTCTGGATACGCTATAGTCAAGCACTCTTCGCACACTTGGTATTGGTGCAACTGCCTGTGGTGAACTATAGGTATATCCCCACTCATAGGTCATGACCAGCACATTATTTGCGGCTACTCCAAGTGCAGCATAATCCATCCCCTCGTATAAAAGTCCACGTTGGTCATCAGAGGTCTTTGGTGGCAATGCCACCGTCACATAAATGCCATTGTTATTCATGGTTGTAGTTAATCTTTCAACAAACGACACATACGCAGCCTTATCTTCTGCTCGGACAAATTCAAAATCCACATCAATGCCCACATAGCCTTTTTCCTGTGCCACACGGAGTAGATTGTCAATGAGCGTGGCTTGCACGCCTTCATCATTTACCAAAACATTTACCAGTTGATTGTTAAAGGCACCGCTTTCTGAAAATGGTGTCAACACCAAAACTGGTTCCACATTATACTCTGCCGCAAAAGATAAAAGCCTGCTATCATCAATGAGAATTAACTGTCCCATCGTGGTAAACCCATACGAAAAAATATACAGAGCATCCATGTGAGGTAAACTATCACGCAGTTGCTCTGTCTGTATAAATGGATAAGCATATCCAAAAAATCTTTTCACTTGTTCTGTATTTTGCGCATCATCTGGTTGCGGAATCCAAAGAGTCTGCCCCACCACCAAATTCTGCCAAATATCCATCTGGTTGTCATATAATAACTGTTCAATGGTAACACCATATTGCTGGGCAATAGAAAAGACGGTGTCACCGGGATTCACTATGTAAATCATTGTTGCCTCGAAAAACATATTGATAATATATATGCTGTTCCAAAAACAAAAACCACTGAAATTCTTAACAAACAAGATTATAAATATCTCCAAATTCCAAATACTTGTCCAATATCTCCCAACAACAAATCCAACACATTATAATTTGGCAATTGTCCATTGACAAATACATCGCAGCCTCATCCATAGTATACATCATCACGGATAAACATATTGACAAAAAAGATGGACTTCATAGTTGTATGATTCATGTCAACAATTTGCTCCTTATCTTTCAATGAAAATCTCAGCAGAAAACTTTACTTTATCCACAACTCTGTGTTACTTTATTATTATACAAAACATTGTAAAGGAAATCTATATGAAACCAAATGTAATCACGCACGAAGAATTTATATATAGACAAAGCGAAGCATTTGCACAACAAAAAGCATTAGATGAAAAGCAATGGCATGAAATGTATGATCACGAGGAACGCCAACTGCTTAGTAGCATCAATTCGCTTTTAGGTGAACAAACTACCAGTGCTTACAAGAAACTGATAGAACTACTACGCGACCCACATTTACAAAACACCTATTCTGACGATGAACCCATTGCATATATGCTGGTGTTGCTTAATATTTACCAATACGAAAAACTCTATCAAGTCTCTCACAGCGTTTTAGAAAAAGGAACATCCATATCAGAATTAATTGCGTTTTTTCAAAATATAAAACACTTACTGTGGAAAATAGAATTTTCAGATATGCAACATAGCACTGTCCAACATTATGGTAATACCGAAGAAGCTGAATTAGAACTTTTCAATTATATCGAATGTAATCATGTTTCCATAATTGCACTACGATTATTCATCAGTTTCATCTGCGTGAATCCCGAAAAAATGTTACTTTATATCGCCAATCAGTATTTGGACATGGGCATGCTAAAACACACATATTTACTATTGGAACACTACAACGAAACCTACCCTGGCAATCCAGATGTGGAAGAAACCTTAAAAATGATGACGGAGCAATCAATATGAACAATCAAAAATTCTGTTTTATTATGTGTTCAAACAACGAACAACTGACACAGGAAGCAATTTCATATATCCAGCGCTTAGAGGTTCCCGATGAATATACCATCGAGATTCTAACCATTCAAGAAGCCAGTAGCATGACTTCCGGATATAATGAAGGTATGCAAGCATCCGATGCCAAATATAAAATATATCTACATCAGGATGTATTCATTCTGCATTCCAGATTTCTATTTGAATTGTTAGATATCTTTTCTAATGAAAAAGTAGGTATGATAGGTATGGTAGGGGTAACTAAAATGCCGGAAAATGGCATTATGTGGTACGGACATCGCATTGGACAAATATACTCCAACTGTGTGTATGAAACAGTCTGTATGAAATTAGATGATGCCACAATACCATATCAAAATGTCGATGCTATTGATGGACTTTTGATGGCCACGCAATATGATATTCCTTGGCGTGAAGACCTGTTTAAGCAGTGGGATTTTTATGATGCATCCCAAAGTTATGAATTCAGAAATGCAGGATATGATGTAGTCGTACCTTACATGGAACATCCATGGGTATTACACGATGACGGTTTTATGAAACTACAACATTATTATGAAAATCGATTAAAATTTATAGAGGAATACCTGTAACGAAACGCTCAGGTATTCCTCTATCATTTTACAACTCTCTCCATCGTTCACTTTTCGGTGGAAAATCATTGGTATCTAATCTAGGCAGTAACAATGGATTCTCTTTTATAAAATCTACATGTCTTGCCTCTACAGAAAAACCAACCTTACAGCCAATAGATTTTGCAAATTCCACCACTGTTTCATTGTATCCACCATAGGGATAGTTAATGGCCATATAATCCGGATCAATCACATCTTTGAAAAATTCTAATCCATTCAGAATATCTCGCTTCATTTTTTCTTCAGACACCTGATTCAGCCAATAATGCTTTTCACCATGCAGGCCAAAATACATACCTGCCTGTTTCATCTCGATAATCTGCGCTTTATTCATATACAATGAATTAGAAAATGTTTCGTCCGAGTCCGTAACAAACTTATGAAATAGCTCTGTCACAATTTTTCCGCGAATGTCTTCGTCCAAATAACTTTGCAACATACGCTTTACAAAAATAACCTCTTTCGTATCCCATCGATTTGCATGTGCCAGTTTTTCAAACAACACTTCATTTGATTCCAATTGGACACCGTGACTTCGATATCTATTCAAAATCTCATACAAAGCTAAAAGCACTTCCTCAATAGGAGCACTCACCAATATAAAATGAATTTTGTTTACATCAAGCACCCTCGGTGTATGTACAAGAGCAGATGGCACAAAGAACGAGCCCTGCATATGATGCTCTTTCAATATCGGAAACACATACTGATAATGGTCAATATATCCATCATCAAATGTCAAAAGCATGGCTTTTTCAGGTAATGTCCCTTTTCCTGAAACTGCATCTATCACCTGCTCCATGGTGACAACATGAAATTCCTTTTCAAAATAATCTATCTGTTGGCGAAAGAGTTCCAATTCCAACCCTTTCAAATCCGGATAAGCACTATCTTTAATTGGTCGTACGTAATGATACATTACAATCGATAAATCTCTCACAACTCAAGTCCTCACTATACCGGCTTCCCATAACTAGTCTCCATCGGCTCCACGATCATCTCTTCAAAGAATGTTTCCCTATCAATAAACGGAGACTGATCCTCAATCGGACGGAATCCAAATTTACGTTTACCATACATAACTAACGCATTATGCAAATCAAATTGCTCCGGATCGGTGATAACCTCACAAATGCAAGGTCCTTTCACAGCAAACACTTGCTTCAACTTATCATCAATCTCTGAAGTCTTTTCAATGCGTACATAGTCAATTCCAAATGCCGCAGCAACCTTTCCAAAATCCGGAAAATCAATACCATTCGAAGCATCTGTGCCAATAGATTTGCCTCTAAAATGTGCTTTCTGGCCATGTCTCACACCAGAATATCCATTATTATTATTAATGACTAATTTCACATTGAATTGATTTCTAACTAAGGTCTGCAATTCCTGCAAATTCATCATCACCGATCCATCACCGGTAATTGCAACTACTGTTCCTTTACAAATACAGGCAACCCCCAATGCTGCTGGTAGCACATATCCCATCTCTCCCTGTGCAAATGAATGAATCATTCTGTCTGATGCTTTCAATTTGCTATTTGTAGGCACTGCCACGCCGGTCATCCCTGCATCAGAAATAAAAGCACTATTATCGGGAGCAAAAGAGGACAATACATCTAGGAAATAATTAATGTTAATTACATCATCTTGAATGTGATCTAACTGATATGATGGAAACAATGTCTTCCAGTGATTGCACTTCTCAATCCACCAAGCATTGGTCATTTTTATATTACTTTTTCCTAATTTTGTTAAGCAATCTTTTGCATCGGAAACAACTAATTTATCGATGGCAACACCTTTTTTAGAATGTTCTACTTCATCAATATCAACTACAATCTTGATTGCTTCCCTTGCAAATTGTTCTCTTGCCGGACCTGTAGTATCTATAGATAAACGGGTACCTATACACAATACAAAATCTGCATTCTGAACAATAAAATTCGCATATCTCGATGCACCTGCAGAACCAACTATACCAAAATTAAATGGATGCTCATACGGTAACAAATCCATTGAAAAACGAGTAAATATTACGGGAATATGATTCATTTCCACAAATGCTTGTAGTTCCTCTGCTGCATCAGCGCTTCGTACTCCATGCCCGGCAAGTATAACCGGGCGTTCAGCAGCATTCAAACGTGATATTACGTATGCTAAATCCTCTTGGCTCATTTCAAAAGCAGTACTATTATCAGGCACATACCTTCTTAAACTGTCTTCATCCACCATCGCATTTTGGATATTAAGTGGTACATCTAACCATACTGGTCCTTTCCGACCTTCTTGTGCAAGATAAAAAGCCTTATCTAATTCATAAGCAACATCATTTGCATTTTTAAGCATAACAGCATACTTGGTAATCGGTGTCACCAATGCTACAATATCTGCTTCTTGTACACCTACCTGTCTTAATGGTAATCCAGTATATCCTATCGTATGTTCCACATTTTGCTGACCGGATACAAAAATGCAAGGAATACTATCCTGCCATGCATGCAGCACTCCAGTCATTGTATTCGTACCTGCACAACCGGTTGTAACAACACAAGCTCCCATATTTTCATTATACAAAGAATATGATAGTGCAGCCATTGCCGCAGCCTGTTCGTGATGCACCGAAATTCCTGCCAACTGTTCACACCTTCTTAGGGCATCCATCAAATATACGCATTGTCCACCTGGTACATAAAATACATGTCCCACATTTTCTTGCGCTATTCTATTCATAATATAATCTGCTACCCTTATCATTGGTACACAACCTCGCTTTACATTTTAATGTATCGATATATTCCTAAAAATGTTTCATTTTGTACGCACGTTTTCATCACATGATCAAAATGCTCCATTACAAACTTCTGGAACAAAGAATGCCGATTTGAAACTCCACCAGAAAAAAGAATCTCTTTGATAACTGATTCTTTCTCTACTATACGCCCTGCACATCGTATCACATTTACTGCCATCTGTTTATAAATTGCGCAAAACAAATTGCCCACATCAAAAGATGATTCTGCAATCCCTTGAATACTTCCAAGTGTATGTGTAGTTACTGCATTCGAAAAGAAACTCATGTCTACCTGCATCAACTCATTTTCAGCACACTCACTCTTGCTTGCCTCTTTTAAAATCCAATCCCACAGTTCTTCTTCACACACATTAGGTGCAAAAGTTGTCACAATTTGTTTAATATAACCATAAAACACATTCAATGCACGGCCAGATGGAATATGTGGCACAGTATTTAAATACAATCCATTAAAATAAGGTCTAGTCTGATAACAATCTGACAGTCTACATTGTTTTGAAATTCTACTGACCTGTCCACCAGTTCCCATGTTCACTGACAACTGCGTATCATTTTGCAAACCACTACCTAACAGAGCAGCCTGTTGGTCTCCAATCGCAGGAAAGATAACCAACTTTCTTCCTTGCCATTCTACAGATTGATAATATTGCGTTTTCACGATATCTGGAAATTTAACATCTTGCAATTGTAGTATTTCTATTAACTTCCAATTCCAATCTCCTGTCAGTAAATCATATAACCCCGTTGCCGCTGCGTTAGTTTCATGACAAGGTATGAAATCACCCGACAAACGTGAAAGCAAAAAATCACCCAAAGTAAAGAAATAGAAATGTTCTCCTACAATTTGCTTACTTTGAATTAGATATGCTAAATTGCAACTAGGAAGACCACACTTGAATGGCATTCCTGTCCGCTCAACACCTTCCATATCCAACTGTTGGAAAAGATAATCCTGCCAACTAATTTCACCATCATAGTTCTGAGTTGTAAATTCATTTTGCCACGAAATATAATCCGAATATGGTACCATAGCGTCATTTGCTAAAACAAATCCATGCATTTCATTACTCATTCCGAGAATAATTTCCTCGCCAGGGTTAGAAAGTTCAAGAATACACTTTTTCACAACTGTTAGTGTTTTTCTTAACTTCTCCGGCAATGCCTCATCCTCAGAGTCTACCAACTCTAAAACCAAATCTTCACTAGTCTTAAAATACAATTCCTTTTTTACTGAGGCATTTATCTCATCTAAACTGGCAGCCTTAATAAAACTGGCACCGCAATCAATTGCTATAATATTCATGGGTTTCCTCCAAATATGAAACTAAATACCCCAACATTTTATCATTCAATTCCATTGGATAAATAATCAAATTACTAATACAATCTGGCACTGCCAAATAAACCGTGTTATCCTTTACTTTTTTATCTGTAGACAAAATTTCATATAAGTCTCTTGGGTTATCAATTACAATCTCTTCCTGCAAAAATTCATTGCAAATCAACCGCTTAATACGGAGATAATCCATATCAGAAAAAATACCTTCTTTTGCAGCAATATAATTAACAACATCCATTCCCCAAATCACTGCCGTACCATGTGGTATCATATTATTGGTATAGGCTTCTAACGCATGTCCAAAGGTATGCCCATAATTCAAAATTCTTCGCAAATCTCCTTCAAACTCATCTGCCTCGATAACACGCTTTTTAACCATCAATCCTTCATAAATAAACTCTGCAATATGTTCACATGGTATGTATTGCGACTCAGACTCTAATGCCTCATAAAAAGCTTTGTCCTGTGTGAGTGAAAATTTTATCAATTCTCCCCAACCATTGATATAATCTGCCTTTGTCAATGTTCTTAAAAATTCTGTTGCAATAAATATTCTCTTTGGAGGATAAAATACTCCCAACTGATTTTTGTATTGTCCAAGATTGATTCCACATTTCCCTCCAATACAGGAATCGCACATTGCAAGTAACGTGGTAGGAAAGAAGTACCAATCTATATTTCGCAAATAAATGTTACATGCAAAAGTTGTGATATCTTGCGTAATGCCACCACCTACACATATCACCTTCCAATTCTTTTTCACGCCCTTTTCTTTCCAAAAATAAATCAATTCCATGATGATATCTATATTCTTTTTACTTTCAATCGCATCTATAAAGAATATATTATCGTTTGGGATATCCTCAAAACAGGATTTGTACAAGCCATATACATTTCTATCTATTACATATGTTAGACTTCCTTGCAACTTACTGAGTTGCGTATGAAAATCATCAATAAATGTAACTGTATAATCATACAAACTTGATTTAATATTCATTTCCTTTTCCATCTAACAGTCTCCTTATTTGCACAAAAATCCACCATCAACATATATTGTCTGTCCCGTAATGCTCTGATTCATATCACTTGCCAAAAACAACACCGTATCCGCGATTTCCCTAACAGTCTGAAATCTGCCAGTCGGAATGCATTTTTGAATCTCACATATTTCCGCCTCTGACAAATTCTGTTTTGTCATTTCCGTCATAACATATCCTGGTGCGACGGCATCTACACATATGTTATATGGTGCCAATTCCAAAGCTAATGTTTTCATACATCCGGCAATTGCATGTTTCGAACTGGTATATGGTATTCTTCCCTCTCGCGTAACACACGAATATAAAGATGTTATAAATATAATCTTTCCATTTCCTCTCTTTTTCATCCCCTCGGCATATTCTTTTACCAACTGGATGGAAGAAAATAAATTCACCTGAAACGTTAATGTAAGATCTTCTAACTTCAAATTCTTCAACTCATTTTTAGGATTGACACCCGCACAAAAAACGAACACATCCACATCATTATGATTGTTTTGTTGTAGGTATTGTTTCACGGAATCTGCGTCTGCTAAATCCAATTGAGCTCTCGTGGGTGCAATGACTTCTGCTCCACATTTCTGAAAAGCATCTGAAATTTCTTTACCGATTCCCCTGCTACCACCAGTAATGAAAACTTTTTTCCCTTGAAAAGAATTATTAATATACTCCATTTTATCTCCTAAACCGCCGCTGTAAATTGATGATACTTTATCAACTGTTCAATCAGTTCATTCTTAATAACAGTAGCCTCATATCCTGGATTCTTATCAAATCGGCGTAACAAGTATTCCATAGTCAGATTACCATCTCGCCATTTGCCACCTAATCCTATGTGGGTTACATCCATGTAATCGGCCCCTTCCCGAATGGCAACCTCTGCTAAGGAATCCGCAGTTCCTCTCTTATCATGGAAATGGCAACCACAGGCAATTCCAATTTCATGACAGATACGAATCGTATCCTCCACATATTGTTCTGTCATCACACTCTCGGTATCTGCAAACTCAATAGCATGAACCTGTTTCCTTGCTGCAAATTCCGCAAAGCGTTTATTCATATCCATCGTATTATAACCGGCGCTAGTATAATTAACAAACACCTCGTATCCAAGACCTATAGCCTCATCCACAAACTCCTCTAACACCTTCAAATCTGTTTCATGTGAGCGAGTCAAAATACGAATCGTATCAATAATTGTCTTCTCTTTTGGAAGCAATGCAGACAATGGACGTTGAATATCACGCATCACTGAAATCTTCGTCACATTCTTCACTGGTTCAAATACCTCTGTAATTTGTTCATTTCTCGTACTACAGTATCGAAAATCACCTCGTCCCGGGTCAGCATCTTCATTATGAAAGAATCCCAATTCCACATAATCCACACCATTGGTCTGTGCAAAATTATAAAGATTTCTTGCAAACTCAGTATCAAAATACCATCCGGTCTGATATCCAACTTCGCGCAAAGTACAATCAAAAATGTTCATATTACCAATCATACCTTCGCCTCCTTTACAATAATCCCCCATCTACTCGAACAACCTGCCCCGTCATAAACCGGGACATATCTGAACCTAAGAATACAACCACATCTGCAATCTCTTCCGGCTCGCCTTTTCTTTTCATAATATTTTTTGAGAGTGCAATGGCCTCATCCTCTGGACTCATAGAATTTCCCATATCCGTCGAAGTCAATCCTGGGGCAACTACATTCACTCGAATATGAAATGCTCCTAACTCCACAGCAAGACGTCTGGCTGCACCTATCAATGCGGCTTTGCTTGCGGAATACTCTACATTTGCACCACCATCAAAAGCCGCAGAAGAAGAAATAAATATAATACTTCCTAACTTTTTACGCATCATAGCTTTGCTAATCAATTGCGTAAACAAAAGCGAAGAAAACAAATTCACCTGAAACGCATCTTTTACAGTCTCCATCTTTGTCATCGCCAGCATATTGAGCGGATTTGCAATGCCAATATTATTCACCAGCACATCTATCTGTTTCTTTGTGGCTAAGATAGACTTTGCCGCTTGTTTTACTTGTTCCTCATCTGAAAAATCAGCATAAACAATATGAATTTCTACCTGATACTTATCAGCCAAGCCTTCACAGTATTCACTAAATACGGCATTCTCTTCGCGCACTACAGCAAACACATCTGAACCATGCTTTGCATAATCTTTCAGTATTGCTTTGCCAATGCCCCGGTTACAACCGGTAATGATAGCAACCTTTTCCTTTAACATACACCCTCCGTTTATTCCTCTACATACGCATATAATACAGTATCATATAGACACCGTGAATGATGTCTGACCTTAAATTTATATTCAGGCACAAGTATTTTCAAATATGCTGGAATTTCATAAAAATCTAGCCATTTGTGATATATACTAATCGCCAATTTAGGTTTTAATGTCTTTATCGTCTGTTCAGCCCCTCTTAAAGTGTCTAACTCTGCACCTTCAATATCCATCTTGATAAAAGTTGGGCATCTGTCTATATAATCATCCAGGCGAACAACCTGCACCTGGCTTTCCCCCTCGTCAATAATTTTTGCTCCTCCAGAGCCATCATTTGAAAAACTGACAATCGCATTTTCTTTTCCTGTAGCGACCTGATAGGTGTCCACATTTTTCATTTGACAGGACTCAATTAATCGAAGAATGTCATTATAATTCCTATCATCCGGTTCAAATGCACATATACTTTTATATTTGCCTTTAGTATATTCCCAAAACATGTATAGAGAATCACCATTATAAGCACCACAATCAAATAGTACTTCTTCATTTTGAATCGGTAAATAGTCTTTATCAAAATACATATTGGAACTATATGGTATCTCTTTCAAAACATTCACATCTCCAGACAGAAAAAATTGCATTCTCTTTTGCAACACTTGTCTTGAAATGGCATCCTCCATATATGCACACGTTGTCTCCATGTATCGTTGCAAATCACCCTTACGGTTGCAATCCTCATATAATGAAAACCAATGCCCTGCATAAGAAACCAAATCCAATTCCCGATTACTTTGGATAAATGTAAGTTGCAATTCCAAAAGGTGTAGATATTCTGACTTATCCATAATATGCACAGGCTTATCCTTCAGTTGTTCCATGATTGCCATTTGTGCACTGCTGGCAATCACATATACTGCATTGGGATGTTCAGATATCAATGTATCCACAGATTGTACCACTGTATCTAAGCAGGTTCCACCCCACTTACTCTCATCATTATCGCAAAATGCAACCACACATTTGCCCAATCCCATTCGATTCAATTCCCGTAACAACATCTGTCCGTAAGAGCCTGTCCCAAATATGATTACTTCCTTATCCACCAGCTCCTGATATGCCAATTGCATTTCAGCCCTGATGCCAGCAATAAATATATCTTTTTTTGATTCTGTCACAATTCACTACCTCTATTCAATCACAACATCATACTTCTTTAAAATCTCAATTCCCTTTTGGAAGGAACTGAAATCAATGATATCATCCGTGTCCATCATAATATCAAAGACATCCTCTAACTCAGAAATCAAGGACATGTGTCCAACGGAATCCCAAGTATCAATTCCTTGATACTCAAGTGTTTCCACTATAGAAGCATCCACCTCTAACATCTCTACAAATACATTTACATACTTTTCTCTGTTTGTCATAATTATATCCTCCATTTTTATAATCTCACACCACATTCGGTCTATCCTGATCCGCGTCCGCTTTGCAAATCACAAAGTTCTCCTTCGCATCGCTGTTAAACCAATAATCCACGTTTCTCTGCTCAAAAGGTTCAAAATAGGACGGGATGATATTCACATCCTCTACCTCACGCTCCACAAAGCCTGCATTCAATATGGCTTCTTCGTCATAGCCAAAGCAATAAAAATCAATATACTCACAGTCCGCATCCATCAGCTCATAAAGCTGTCTTTGTACATTTGCCAAGCTGTGAATATCTCCCATGTAATCCACGATGCGAAGCACATGCCGGTCTCCCACCGAAACCTTTCTGATAACCAGCACCGCATCTGCTTCCTTTGTATCCTTCATGATGGTATACACATCATAGTCATATACCGGGTGGTCAAAAAATCTATGTCCAACATACCAGCCATCCTTCACCGGATAGGTTGTTATCTTCTTATCAAAATCAAACACCGCCTCAACCTCAACAATGGATGTGGCTTTTTGAAGCACATATGAATCCTTGTGGCTATCAGCATTTGTTCGCTTTGGTTCTACAATCTTTGCAATCTCATAGGTATCCATAGGATGTAGCATATAATAATGCTTCAATATACCCGTCTCCACCTTAAAATGCTTCTGATGAAGTGGAGTTGCAGTCCGCTTATTCACACCCAGACCGAGCTCATAACGGTAACCAATCTGCTTGTAATATTGATTCGCTATGGCAATTCCCAGCATAGGCAGATTTTTATGGTCCTTTCTCACACTCCACATAGAACCCCATACATCGAAATCCTCTTTCCTAGAAGACGTCAGATAATATCCATCCATACCTTCTATCTCACCGGTGGCTCTATCTATGGCAAGCAAAAAATGCACATCATCCCCATCACAAAACTCATATTCAAACAATTCTCGATTCCAGGATAAAATATGTCCCTTTCGCCAACACTCATCAATGTATTTCATGATAGCCTCGATATCACTTCTTTTCGCTAAACGAAACTCATATTTTTCTTCAAAACGTGCATTAAATCGGTCCATGCTTTTCCCCCATCCTATTTAGTATCTATATCGGCAATTCTCCGTAAATGGTTTTCCCTGCCTCATTCATCGGAATATTTTCTATCTCCAACACCCGGAAGGCACTTGGATGTAATCCTGTCTTTTCTGCCAAATGTTTTATTATCTCTTTAGCCACATCCTGCCTCATGGTGCCTTCCACAAATACCGACAACTTATCATCAACACCGGCACAGGCAAAACGGTATTCTGAAAATGCAGCCGACAACATCCGTTCAACCTCATCCAAATTCACACGATTACCAAATATCTTTAGAAACCGTTTCTTTCTTCCAACAATGTAAAAGAAACCATCTGCATCCATCTTCGCCATGTCTCCGGTAATCAGCATTCCGGCTCTTTCATCACCCTTTTCTAAATCCTTCGCACATTCCGCATAACCAAGGGTTACATTGTCACCGTAATACACCAATTCACCAACCACGTCTGCCTCGGTAATCACCTTCCCATTCACATCGGTCAATTCAAATCTGCCTCCAGGAATGGCAACACCCATGCTTCCATATTTTTCCAATGCTTTTTCGTATGGCAAATATGCCATTCTTGCAGTTGCTTCTGTCTGCCCATACATAATATAAAAACGCTTTCCTGTATCTATGGCATATTGAGCAAATTCTTTATGTAATTCCGGCGACAGCTTGCCTCCCGCCTGGGTCATATACCGAAGGGACGGCAGCTCCATTCGGAAAAATCGCAATTTCTTTAATATCTCATAGGTATAAGGTACGCCACCAAAAGAAGTAGCTTCCTGTTCCTTGAAAAAATTCCAAAACTCCTTCTGGATATAAGATGCATCCGTAAGCAAAAGAGTTGCGCCAACCAACAAATGACTGTTAATAATAGACAATCCATATGTATAATTCATTGGCAATGTAGTAATCGGACGTTCTGTATCCGTAAGTTCCAAATACTCAGCAATCGCCCTGGCATTACTCATAATATTATGATAACTTTGTCTGACTAATTTAGGACTTCCAGTAGAACCGGAGGTGGTAAGCAAAAGCCCCAACTCTTCATAAAGTGGTGTGGATACTGCATCCGTTTTAAGTAATGCATAGCCATATCCTGTGCAAACCACATCACCACAATAATGCTTCGCATGGTCTTCTCTCACCCACAAATACTGTGGCTTGTATGTGTCCGACAAAACATCAAACAACTCTCTATCCATATCAGCATTCAACAGCAACGGAACCACGCCATTTGACAAAAATGCCACATAGCCCGCCACAGAACCGATAGCATTTTCACACAATGAAAACACTAAGGAACGCTTCGGTATCACATCCGCTATCTGGTCACAAAAACAAGAAAGTTCACCGTAGGTGATGCTCCCATTCTTATCTATGGCACATATTTGATTCTCTGAAACTGTATTATTAAAAAACATAGTCTGTTCCTCTTTACATATACAAGTTTTATACTCGTTGTCAATTCTTGTATTTCATCACATTAACTGCACATATCTGGACATGGCATCCATCATATCGTATCCATCCCAAAAGAAAGATAAATCCATCGTATGGCCCATTGGAACGATACGGTCTACGCCACGAACACCATGGTCTGACACCACCTGTCTGATTGCCTGTGGGTCAACGCCCAAATATGAAATAGTCTGACAGCTCTTTGTAAGCACTGGCACCATATCAGCTAAATTATCAGTAACGTATTCAAAAAAGTATCCGCCACCCATTTTATAATCCATCATGTCTGCAAATAAGGTCTGCATCTCAATTCGCATCAATATATTGTTCTCGCTCACATCACTAACCCCATCGTGGGTTGCAGCCAGTTCACAAAATGCGTTCCATTTATCGATGGCAAGAATCGGTGCCATCTCGTAGGATGTGTTTAGTTTGTCCATCAATGCATCGAAAAATCGCTTGCGAGCCTCTGCAACCTTATCTCCTGTCCAAATAATTAATCGTGGGGAACTACAAGCATTTTGGTCAGTAAAATAGGTGTCTATATAAAACAAATCTGCAATCTTCTTTTCATCTTCTCCAAGATAGACATCTGCATTTACCACTGCAATAGAGTGCCTGTCTGGAAATGCCAGTTCAATGGCCCTCGGAGGAATCGGGAATCTGCGCATCTCCTGTAATGTACGATTGCCACCCCACACGATGCGGATATCACAAATACTACTCAAATAAGCATTGATACAATCATCGTGCTCATAACGCACAATACAAAGATAATTACGCATGTCTGGATATTCTGCATCCATCACCTGATTGATGGCATCTACAATCATATCCACCTGGGCAAACTCTTTGTTGGATACTCTGACAATACACGGATTACCTGCCAAAAGCGCAGAGGTAAATGAAACTGCAAAATTCACCGCTACATTGGACGGTGCAATATGAAATGCAATTCCTCTGCCCAGTTTCTCCTTATCTGCAAAACGTTCCTGTTCCTTCATAAGCGACTGCTTGCGAATCCAAAAAGCATATGACATCACATCGGAATACGCCTTTGCCGCCGGCATGTGCATTAAGGTCTTAGAAAGTGCACCGAGAAAACCTATCACCTGCTCATCAAACACTGGCTTTACTGCCACGGTCTGCATCCCCAGTAGATACTTTTCATCACCCACCAGATAGTTGATACTATGAAGTTGTTCCGGTATGTTAGAATTTTGCTGCATAGGTATCACTGCACCCCCTTAATTCAGCCTTCTTCATGCGACCTGTAATCTGAATATATTTTCCTTTTCTTCCACATGGACAATCATCCTCACCAAGCACGATACCCTCATCCTCTGTCAAAATTGAATGTCCAGGATAAGAACGTGGAAGCACAGAAACCACCTGAATGATTCCCTTTTCTCCAATCTCACAAGGCGAAAAATCCTGATATCTTCTGGTAATCACATCTGAATATATGCTGGCATGCAAATGACCATATTCACATTCCGCATAAATGCATCCAGTCTGCTCCACCATTCCATAATGATCTAAGAATTGTGTGATGCCACACAAATCCGTAAATCGCTGTTTGAATTCTATTCTGGATACGTGCTCTGATTCCAGTTTTTTCCAACCGCCTCCGGTAATCAAAAACGCTTCCGACATATCCAGTTTTTCATCCAATTTGCTAAGTTCTTTATAAAAATGTTGCCACACCATAAACGTAAACCCAAACATTAAAACCCGTTCACCCTTATGTGCTTCTAAAAATGCTTTTACAGTCTCAATATCTAATTCCATGTCTTCGTTCAGAGCATATACTCTTTCTCTTGCAAGCATACTAAGACCTAAAATCGCCGCACCTCTCGCAGAAAACAGATTGCGGTCCTTTACTACCTTAGGAGAATCAATAATCAGCATTGGCAATCTTTTTTTGCCGACAAAATGGCTCATAATCTTAACCAGTACCTTCTGCTGGGCAGCACCGGTTTCTTTGTCCACATAAATCTTAGACACTGCCTGCCCGGTGGTTCCTGAGGATGTCATGGTCTTAAAAATATCTTTCTTATCCACACTGATTAAATCCAGTTGTTTAAACATACGCACAGGAAAGAAAGGTAAATCATAGTAGGAATTCACCTTATTCTCATCATATCTCATAGCTCTTAGCATATTGCCATAATAGGCACAATTTTCACCGTGAAACTTCGTCATCTCTGTCAGTTCCCTGGTAAGCAATGCCGTCTTTTCTTCTCTATTTAATTCGTAAGGGTCTAACTCGTAAAATGTATCTAACATAAATTACTCTAACTCCTTGACAATTCGTTTCGCAATCTGCGGTGCCGTGATGCCCACCTGCTCCCAAATGTATCGCTGTGAGCCTGCCGTCACAAACGCATCCTGAAAACCGAGCATCACCTGTCTTGGGGCATTTGCAATTGTGGCCTTATATTCCGCCACTGCACTGCCCATGCCACCGATTACGTTATGTTCTTCCACTGTAACCACTAACTGATATTGGGCAAATATCTTATCTAATGTCTCTTGATCCAAAGGCTTAATCGTATGCAAATTGTATACTGTTACCGATATTCCTTTCTCTTCCAAAAGTTTTGCGGCTTCCAATGCTTCTGCAACCATAAGTCCCGTAGCAATCACTGCAACCTGGTCGCCATCTGCCAGTTGTACCATTTTGCCTGCTTCAAAGTCATAATCCTCCTGATACACAATCGGACAATTCAACCCGCCACTTAGTCTAATATATACTGGCGTATCCACCGACGCAGCATACTGTATCATCTTAATGGCTTCCAGACTATCTGCTGCTGACAAAACTGTCATCCCCGGCAATGCCCGCATAAATGCCAGATCTTCTGTAGCCCAATGAGACACTCCTGACTTGGCCGCCACAACACCTGATGCGGAACCAATCAACTTCACATTACATTGCATATGCGATAAATGCTGTCTCACGTGCTCTAAGCTTCGCACCGCGATAAAGGATGCATATGTCGTTGCAAACACGTTATACCCTTCCATGGCGAGACCGGATGCAATCCCTATCATGTTCTGTTCTGCAATGCCCACATTTAAGAACTTATCTGGATTGGCAGCAATAAACCGATCCATACCGGATAGCAATGCCAAATCCGCTGTCAATACCTTTAAATTCTCCTGTTCCTTTGCCACCTCTGGAAGTGCAATGGCAAACACACTACCTCGCTGACCAAGTCTCGACCATGTTCGAATGTTTGATGTCTTAACTACCATACTGTTACATCCTCCCTTCGAACCTCTTCTACTGCCTGTTCATACTGTGTCTGGGAAAGCCGATTGTGATGCCATTCTCTTCTATTCTCGATAAATGATACACCTTTTCCCTTCACGGTATCGGCAATGATAATTGTCGGCTTCTCAGGGTGCAAATCTGTAAATGCATGAAGCAAAGACTCAACGTTATGTCCGTTACAGGTAACTACATGCCATCCAAAAGCATCCATCTTAGCAGCCAAATCTCCCAGTGCCATAACCTCTTCCGTATCACCATCATAGGATAAATGATTACGATCTATAATCACTGTTAAGTTATTCAGCTTGTAATGGGCTGCTGACATAAAGGCTTCCCAGATAGAGCCTTCATTTAATTCGCCGTCTCCCATCAACACATAAATTCGATTATCTCGCTTCTGTTCTCGGCAGGCCAAAGCTACACCTACGCCCACAGAAATTGCCATACCAAGGCTTCCACCGGAGTATTCTAATCCCACTTCCAAATTGCGTGGATACCCCGTCAGTCTGCCTCCATCCTTTTTAAACTCTAACAGTTCACTTTCCCCAATGAAGCCTGCCTCACAAAGTGCAGGAAAATGTGCCAGCACGCAATGGTTCTTACTTGGAAAAAAGCGGTCTCTGTCTTCCCATGCAGGACGCTTCACATCAAAACGAAGCACCTCGCCATACAACACTGCCATAATCTCTATGCAGGATAATCCGCCACCCAAATGGGAGCCGGCATCACCTGTAGAAAGTGCCATATCCAGTGCCTGCAAACGCATGCGCCTTGCCATGTCCTGTATTCTTTTCACATTTTCTGCTGACTGATTCATTAAGCAGTTCTTCCTCCATCTATCTTTAGCACATCACCGGTAATATAGGCAGAAGCATCTGAGGCTAAAAACCAAACCCCTTCTGCGATTTCCTCTGGCTTAGCCATACGGCCAAGACTCGTTCTGCCAAGCACGTTTTGCAAGGCTTCCTCGTTCTTAAAATGTCCCATCTTTGTATCCGTAGTTCCTGGTGCCACAGCATTTACCCGGATACCATAATCTCCCAATTCATTGGCAAGCATTCTGGTAGTCCAAATTAAAGATGCCTTACTGGAACCGTAAGCAAGGTACCCTGGCTCTGCCTCAATACCGCCTACTGACGCCACATTGATAATACTTCCTGACCTTTGCTTCATCATCACTCTGGACACCATCTGGGTAATCTGCACTGGTGCAAAATAATTTACCTGATACACATCCTTTAAGGTCTCCATCGTAGTCATCTGTAAGAGTCCCCCGTAAGCAACACCTGCATTGTTCACTACTATATCTATCGGTTTCTTTTCGGTTATAATTGACTTTATTCCTTCCTTTATTGCTTCTTCTTCTGACAAATCAAAACAAATTACACGAATCCAAACCTGATACTTGCTTGACAATTCATCACAATATGCCGAAAATGCTTCATCTGGCGTCCTAATACAGGCCCAAACGTTTACACCTTCACTGGCAAATTTTTCCATAATTGCTTTTCCGATGCCACCCTTGGCACCTGTTATAATTGCATTCTTCATCATAGACTCCTTACTGCAATACCTGCGAAAGTTTTACTATCTGCATCCCCTGAATCAACGCACCACCTTCTGTGGCATCAAATACCGGCATGGTAACGTCTGCTTCCTGCAATCGTCGCTCTATCCACAAACGATATCTGTTAAAAGGACGATTGGTGGAAACCATATTACCATCAACATCAGAAACACTGATTGTCCCTTCGGCCAGTATTTGTCTAGCCTGATAGGTTCCCACAGCATGGTCCTGATTCCCTGTAAAGGCTAAATCCAAGCCCACGCAAATTATACGCTTAGCCTTCATACGAATGACAATTTCCAATGCCAACGTAATCACCGAGCCACCAGTATTGTAAATCGCGTATCCATGCTCTTTGGCATAATCCTCTGCCCGCTTATAACCTGCCTGACATGCCAGATAGGTCTTTCCTTGATAGTTTTCAACTATCTTTCGGTAGGCGGTAGAAAGCAATATCATTGGTATTTGCTCTTCCTCCAGGCCTTCTAACTGTCCATAAATAAATGGCTTGGCATCTGATATCACCACATAATCAGGGCGAATACCATTGCTGAGCAATTTTTTAAATATCGTCCCAACTGCTATAACAACTGTATCTGCTCTTCTCGCCTTTAACTCTTCTATATTCTTATCCAGTGACGGTCCTCCAGCCACTAATACCACAGTTCGCCCCTGAAGGTCTGACTCTAACTCGTCCACGTAGGCAACACATTTGGCAAAATTCGCTTTGCTATTCAAATAAAAATCATTTTTTTGTTGTCGGATGGTATCCTCCCTCAACATACACTCCTCAAGAACATGACGCACTTTTTCATTACGTATATGCCGGATGTAGGGACGCAATGCCACCATACGTCTATCAGCATCCTCCAACAATGATAGCATTGTCTTACAATCAGGGTCATAGTGTATTGTAACGCCATCGCTGTCGAAATACCACGACATATCCATATATGTAAAAGCAAGTTGAAGTACTCCGATATCCGGCTCCACAATGTCAAGCTTCATATCCGGGTTCTGTTGATGCAAAACCTCCCAATGAAGACCCATGCCTAATCCTATTCCCAGATAGGCTTCTTGTGTCACATCAAAATACGTTTCTGCAAAACGCTGTGCATCTGTCATCGCATCATATCTTGCATTCACATAATAAGACCCCCCATCTTCTATAAACCCTAAAGCATAATATCCATCCGTCGTCGATTCCACAATATACTGACAATCCCGATACGCACTCTTTTCATGTATGACATCGGCGTCAGAGAGTTGCCGATAAAGAGTTGCATCCTTCTCCTGTAACCGCTCCATATTGAGGGCATATAATTCTTCATCAAAGAGAAATCCTTCCCTACTTCGAATGATTTCCTGTACGTCTAAAAACAGTGGTGCCATCTGCAGTTTCAGTATGTCCACCAATCCCACATAATCCTCTCTCTCCTGTGCCTCAAGCAGTAACTTAAGAAGTTCTGTTAAATACACTTCCGAAATCTCATAGCCTGCATCCAAAAAATAAGACTTATTCTCAATCAGTAAATGGAATGCAATTGGGAATTGTGAAACTAAAATCTGAACAGCACCTGTAACCCCCAGATAATTCTGAGTGCTGATGCATCTTTCTGCCTGACCAATTAAATTGATTATCCTTCTGTTCGTCAAATATAGTTTCCACATAACTAGAACCTCCATCAAACGCATATCTGTAACTAGTTTATTATACCACAAGCACCCCTATAAATCCATTTGCTTTTAAGGGGGGGGCATTGTATAATTATGTTAGTTTTATATACCTTGAAAGCACACATAAGGAGGTAATTTATGCAAATTGGGAATCGAATTATCGGACCAGGTGAACCACCACTTGTCATTGCAGAAATCGGCATTAACCATGAGGGCTCTTTAGAGACAGCAAAAGCAATGGTGGATGCTGCCTGGAAAGCAGGAGCAGAAGTCATCAAACATCAAACTCATGTAGTAGAAGATGAAATGTCGCCAGCCGCAAAAAACGTGATTCCTGGCAATGCTGATGTATCTATTTATGATATTATGGCACGCTGTGCATTAAATGAAACAGAAGAACGGGAGCTGAAGGAATATGTGGAGTCCAAAGGATTAATCTTCATCAGTACTCCTTTTTCCAGAGCCGCTGCAGACCGCTTAGAACGCATGGGCGTGCAAGCATACAAAATTGGCTCCGGCGAATGCAATAATTATCCTTTAATTGAACATATTGCTAGTTTCGGGAAACCGATGATTATTTCCACTGGTATGAATGATATCGAAAGCATCAAGAAAACTGTTGCCATTGTGGAAGCACATAACGTGGAATACGCACTGCTCCACTGCACAAATATCTATCCAACCAAACCAGAATTTATTCGACTTGGGGCTATGACTGAATTAATGCAGGCATTTCCAAACATTCCTGTAGGACTTTCAGATCACAGTTTAAACAACAACGCTTGTCTCGCAGCAACAGCCCTGGGGGCCTGTATCTTAGAGCGTCATTTTACCGACAGCATGTATCGTCCGGGACCTGATATCAGTTGTTCCATGGATCCAGTGGCACTTTCCACTTTAATTCAAGGCTCCAAGGAAATTTTCTTGATGCGAGGCGGTCAGAAAAAAGCCTTGGCAGAAGAACAGGTTACTATTGATTTTGCTTTCGCTACTGTTGTGGCCATTAAGGATATTGCCCCAGGAGAAACCTTTACCAAAGAAAATTTATGGGTAAAACGTCCGGGCACCGGAGAAATTCCGGCAGAGTATTTTAACCATTGCCTAGGCAATGTGGCAAAAAGAGCCATCGCTACAGGTGAACATTTAACCAAAGAGGATGTCCCAATGTTTTCGTAGAGGAGGGAATATATGTTACAAAACGATAACAACCAAAACAACCGTATCGTGTTTCTAACAGGTACCCGTGCAGACTACGGCAAAATGAAATCTTTAATCCGTGCTGTAAATAATACCTCCGAGTACGAAGCATATATTTTCGCCACGGGCATGCATATGCTATCAAAGTATGGTGCTACATACAAAGAGATTGTAAAAGATGGTTTTCCAAACATTTATACTTTTGTTAATCAAAACAATAGTAGTCCTATGGATTTAACACTAAGCAACACGATTACAGGTTTCAGCAATTACGTTGCCGAAATTCAACCAAAAGCAATTGTGGTTCACGGTGATCGCTTGGAAGCATTGGCCGGTGCCATCGTAGGTGCCTTTAACAATATACATGTACTTCACATTGAGGGAGGCGAAGTATCCGGCACCATTGACGAATCTATTCGCCACGCAGTTACAAAATTCTCACATTATCATTTTGTATCTAATGAAGAAGCAAAAAAAAGAATCAAACAACTAGGCGAACCGGAAGACAATATTATCATATTTGGTTCGCCGGACATTGATATTATGCATTCTGACAAACTGCCAACCTTTGAGACAGTTTGCAAGCATTATGAGATTCCATTTACAAATTACAACATTTTCATGTATCATCCCGTTACAACTGAATTACCATTGCTATCCGATCATATCAAAGCAGTGGTAGACGGACTTTTAGAATCGAACGATAATTATGTTGTAGTTTACCCAAATAATGACGCAGGTAGCCAGATTGTCCTTAACGAATTTGAACGTTTGAAAAACAACCCAAGATTTCGAATCTTCCCTTCTATTCGTTTCGAGGCATTTTTAACTTTACTAAAAAATACCACCATGTTAATCGGTAACTCTAGTTCCGGCATCCGAGAGGCATGCATCTACGGCAAGCCTGCCATTGATATCGGTACACGCCAAGATGGCAGATACAACCTTACTACTAGTCCACATATTATTCACATCCCTGAGGATAAGAAGTTGTTATTAAAAGCCATCGAACAGGCAAAACAAATAAACCTAAAAAAGACTTCTTATTATGGTCAGGGTAACAGCGATAGTATATTTGTTGATGCACTGAAGCAAAAAGATATCTTTTCAACAGAAATTCAAAAACGTTTTATTGATGTAGATTTTTAACACATAGAAAGAAGGATGCTGTCATGTACAAAGACAAACGCATCCTTGCCGTCATCCCTGCCAGAGGGGGAAGCAAGGGTATTCCAGGAAAAAATATTATTGATTTATGTGGCAAACCACTTATCGCCTATTCTATTGAATCTGCGTTAGCATGTCCCTATGTAGATCGTGTTATCGTATCAACAGATTCAGAAGAGATTCAGAAAGTCGCTTTACGACATGGAGCAGATGTTCCTTTTTTACGCCCTGCCAAACTTGCCACCGATACAGCAAAAACCATTGACGCCCTATTGCATGCCATAGAGACATTAAAAAATCAAGGGGATATCTTTGATTATCTGTTACTGCTACAACCAACTCAACCAATCAGAGAGGATTATCATCTGACAGAGGCAATTGAAACACTAATTGAGTCTGGTGAAACATCCCTTGTCAGCGTTTCTTTGGTAACAGAACATCCACTGCTTATGAGAACCATTGACGCAGAGGGCAACCTTAAGCCTCTTATGAATGCATCAAGCACAGTAAGACGTCAGGATTTTCCAGATGTTTATAAGGTAAATGGAAATATTTATCTCAACCGTCTTGATACTACATTCAATTCAGAAACCAGTTTAAATGACAATTCGTTGCCATATATTATGGACTCACAATATGCTACTGATATTGACAGTCCACAGGATTTACTAAGAGCAGAACAACAAATAAAGAAGCGGATATCCGAATAGTGTAGACTATTCTGGATACCCGCTCCTTTATTTCATAGCATCTTTGCAAATGGTTATTAAATCCTCTGCCTCTCTTGAAAGACATTCATAGTATGCATACAGTTTTCCATATATCTGCTGCATCTCTAATATTTTATCATCCTTCTCCTCATACAGATTATGTAATAATTCATCCTCCATGCTGGCACAGTATTGCTCTAAGAGTTCAAATTCCGACACTTCACTTAGACATGCCTCCACTCTTCCAAATATCGCGTTCAGTTCAGCAAATTCTTTTGTATCAACCTGCCTTGTCTCACATAAATCATATAAAACCTTAGCAATATTCTTTCCTTCTTCCAACAAGGTAATGATGTTTTGAATCTTCTCTATAACATCCTCGTAAGGAGCGAAAGCCTGCTTTTGTTGTGATTTTTGTTCGTTCCAAGCAACTCGAAATTGTTCACCAATTACAGAGTCCAATGGCAACTCTGTAAACAGTTCTTCTGGCTGAACATATCTTGCACCTATAAGTTTTGCACCACCTGCTGTTACATTCCACACATGAATTTCAGGATGTCTCGCAATCTCCTGTTGGAACCATTGAATATATAAATAAAAGTCCTTAAGTGTAGTAACCTGTTCCTCTTCATTTCCCGGAACATAAAATCGCTTACGAATCTTTAAGTTCAACTTCAAGTCATCAACGATATGAGTTGCATCCTGTTGAATGGATAAATCCTGTCCCACAAGGATAATATCTGATACCTGCAGAGCAGCTGCAAAGGAAAATGCCATAGTGGCTACGGAACCACCGGAATCCAGTTCCAACAGATAATCATGCCGATCCATCGCCCTATGTTCATAGTACTTGGTCTGTGCCGAAATGAAATATACATACTTCGGACATACCTTATCCAATACAAGCCGATTCACGTCTGCATGCACAAAAAAGGGAATGTCTAACATCTCCTTTTGAAATAATGTTAACCGCTTACGACTGTCAATACATAACACACCATCTGGCGTAATCCCCTGCTCTAAAAGATACTTGACCGCCGTATCCACTGCCATAATAAACGCTTTTCCCTGTATCTGCTTTAAGAACTCTACCCGGTCCTTTAATGACGGCCCTGCTGAAACAATCACAAAAGGAAGGTTTTTCGGATAATTTTCAACAAACCATTTTAGGTTCATTGATTGCTCGAAAAACTTAAGGTTATAAATATTATTTCTGGCAATATGCTTAGCCAATTTGCTTTTCGTTTCCCGATAGGATTCCAAACTCATAATCATATTTTCATGAATGCTTTCCATACGGGCATATGCATCTTGATAATAATCCTTGTACTTTGGCAAAGCGTCCAGATAAAAACTGGATTCATTATGCGTACCAACATTGTCTGCACACCACGCCTGTAGTAGGTTAGAATTGAGACCTTCAACAAATATGGAAATCTGATTATTTTCTAAAATATCTGTTAAGTCATAAGTTTGCAGTACATACATAAAAATCGCCATATCTGGTTCATAAAATGCAAATCTTCTATCGGCATTAATAACATCCTCACCAAGATTTTCGTCATTCTCAAACAAATGCATACAGGCACGTGCTACATAACCATTGCCAAAACCTAAAAACAACACTCTGCCAAACAACGGCAAATCTTTATATTTTGAAGCAAATCGTTTCGCCTCTTCCAACGGTTTATATGTGCTATTAAACGCAACCCACTGTCCTTGTTGCTGCACCTTCAAGTATGTATTCCCATCCTTTGCCGTTTCACTCATGACACGGTCAATTAATTTATCTTGTTGAAGTTGCTCATACAAAACGATATCTTTTCTTTTTATGATTTCCAGATTTTTTTCAACAAAAGACATAAACGTCCCTCCTAATCTGTCTGCGCCTTTAAAATCTCTAACAACTCATAACATCGACTACGAACAAATTCCTCATCAGCTGTCCCTTTACTATATGTCATGGCTTTTTCACAATAGTCAGATATATGATTCAACCATCCAGTCTCCACACTGATTTGCATTAAATACAAATACAACTCGTAATTATGTGGATCTTTTTTTATTCCACGCAAAGCACACATTTGTGCTTCATAATATTCTTCCAGACCGATTCGAATCACAGTCTCTATGACGTCAATGACTATAGTTTCTTCATGCCCGTCCAAACGATATTTAACCAAATACCGATATGCCTCATCATATATCCCTTTTTCTATAGCATCCAACATACACGTTATATATGATTCCTGGCTATCACAGGATTCACTAGCCTTACCACAAATCATTTCAAAAAAACGAAGCGTATCTCTTTCAAATTCAATATATTCTTGTCTTGTACGCTCATTATAGGCTTCATAATCTAATCTTCTATTTGAATAATCATCAAGCATGTCATATATAACCTGCAATGCTTCTGTAACCGTCGTTGAATTATCAAATTTATAACAATCCAAAATAGGAACATCCTCAGAATTCGCTGCTGATCCACTACGATTTGTCACAATCAAGCAACCTGATATAACTGCCTCTCTTGGAATTCGATCCTTTCCTGGATGATTACCAAAATCAATATACACCTTCGCTCGTCGCATCACTTCTCGCATGCCCGCAGGAGATAATCCTTTTAACGCTTGCCACCTGATTCTATAATCTGATTCTGCAATCAATTCCAAAGTTTTAGATAATCCCTTTTTCGGATTATACAATACTACATTGTCGCGACAATTATCATCATAGTCTGTCACAAAAAATTCGCTATTCAAATAGTCAGACAGCCAAAATATTCTATCCTCTCGTATTTTCAAGGTATCCCTAACATATTCATAGGCGTATTGCGACTGCACTAAATGATAGATATCTGCACACTCCCGCATATAAGCTATATCATCATCTGAACACTTTGCATTGTCTACACTAAGCCACCATAAGACTCTTTTCATACCTTCAAACATCTTGATATGATAAGCCATTACCTCTGGTAGTACTATAACATCATTTGCATTTCCCACAACCCGTTCCATATATGGCACATGATACTTTTTATATGCATCACAAACAGGATCTACATCCGCTTTCTTATTCCAATAATACATATAAGTTTCATATCCCAACAAATTCAATTTATATCCTAATTGATGCATCAATTCCGGACCACCTGACGCATACCCCGCAGGGCTTAACAAATAAATCATAGCCATGCCTCCCATTTTATATTATCATTCATACTATCCTACCGTCAAGAATTCTGCATTGCTCCTTTTCTTTACCTTTGATATACTATACCCATATTAAATTCGTTAAATGAGGAGGTTAATGGCACATGAATATTGTCTTTTGCAAATGGACTAGCATCTGTGAGACTGGTATTGACCATGGCCTAGTTGCTCTTGGTCACAATGTCATTCGAATTACGCAACTTTTAGACAGCGTAGATTACGACATAAACTACGCCAATCTCCTTTCGGATACACTAAAGGCTCAGCCAGTTGACTGTGTATTATCAGTCAATTTTATTCCCATCATTGCCAGAGTATGCAAAATACATAATATCCCATATCTATGCTGGATTGTGGATAGCCCTTGTTTTCAGTTGTATTCTGAAACCATCGTTTATCCAACCAATCACATATTTATCTTTGACCGAGATTTGTATCATCAGTTTTACCATAAGAATCCAACCGGAATCTACCACCACTCACTGGCCAGTGACATGGAAACATGGGATGCTATAGTTCCAACCGATACAGAACACAAACTATATGACTGTGACATCTCCTTCGTTGGCTCTTTGTATGAAGAAAAATGCCGATACAACATGATTGCAGACGCTATGCCTGATTATATTCGAGGGTATGTAGATGCCATCGTGGATGCACAGTTCAACATTCTTGGTTATAACCTAATTCGAGATTCTCTCCCGCCTTCCTTTGTGAAAGAATTCAAACACTATGCACAATGGATTCCGCTAGGTGAAGATTACGAAGAAGATGATTTAGGAATTGTTGCGAATACTTATATCGGATATAAATGCACAGAACAAGACCGCATTCGCACGTTGAACGCCCTAGCTGAGCATTTCAACGTGGACCTATATACACAAAGTAACACAGCTGATTTAGTGAATGTAAATGTGAAAGGTCCTGCCGATTCTGTCCGCATGATGCCGCAGATTATGAAATGTAGTAAGATTAACTTAAACCTCACCAACAAGCCTATCAGCTCAGGACTGCCTTTACGCTGTTTTGATATCATGGGGTGCGGTGGTTTTATGATTTCCAACTACCAACCGGAAATACCGGAACTGTTTGAACTGGACAAAGAGGTTGTTGTATACGAAAGCATTCCTGACCTAATCGAAAAGGCTGACTATTATTTGACGCATGAAGAAGAACGACTTGCCATTGCAAAAAACGGTTATGAAAAAGTAAAACAATATCATAGTTATGAAGTCAAATTACAACAAATGTTTGATGCTGTATTCGCATAAACGCAATATCAAAAGGCTGTAACTATACGCAACACGTATAATTACAGCCCTTTGTTTTACCAAGCATCTTTTACAACATCTATCAGTTCAAGAAACTCCTTCTCTGATATATTACTTTCAGTTAGGAACAACAACCTTTGATAAAATGGATATAAATGGTTGATTACATATGGATTATTCTTCCAATCTGGTATACGTTCATGAATTGCATCAACCATGTATTGAAACACAGCAAATGGTGGTATATCAAATCGCAAGCTAATCATCTTAAGTCCCTGGAAATATAACGTACGAATGTAATCCAGCTCCAACGCAGTTTTATATTTATCCCACAAGCCCCGCTCATGATATTCCTGCCAAAGCATTTCCACCACATCAAAGAATTCCAAATGTCGTTCCGTATTTTTTATTAACACTGTTGACTCTGTATTCACAAAATAATGATACAACTGTTCATCCATATAATACACATTCTTTACATATGGATATAATAGATTCAACCACAAGACATCTTCATAGTATAACCCTTCTGCGAAATAAATCTTGTTGTCTACTAACAGACTCTTTTTAATCAGCCTTGCCCATGCCGCTTCACCAATAGAACGATTCACAATACAATCTGATACCTTTTCCTCTGTATCAAATATCATCAAACGGTTATTCTCTGATTTTTTTTCACAGATACCATCGCCCCTATCCCTAATACATTCACATATCACCATCTCACAGTCATATTCCTGCGATTTATCGTATAGGCGTTCAAACATATCCAATTCACACCAGTCATCAGAATCCACATATGCAATATAGTCTGCCGTTGCATATGTAAGACCAATATTTCTTGCCGTTCCCTGCCTTCCGTTTTCCTTACAATCAATCACAATGACAGATTCCGTATATTTCGCTTCATATGTAACCAAGTAAGAAAGTGTATTATCTGTAGAGGCATCGTTAACCAAAATCAACTCCAGATTCTCAATTCCGATCGTCTGATGCACCAAAGACTCCAAGCATCTTTCAATGTAAGGTTCCACATTATAACAGGGAATAATAATGCTAATCTTCTTCATAGTTTAGTCCCCTTTCACAATCTGCAACATATCTGCAAGTCGCTTCACATAACTATGATGGTTTCGAACCTTTTCGTAACCATTTCTGGCAATCCACTGCCGCTCCTCATCATGTTCCAAATAATATACAATTTTATCATACATGTCCATTTTGCTGTCATAATACACATAATCCACACCAGCCTCAAACAGTGGCTCAAAATCTGCCTGATAGTTAGTAAGCAAAAATCCACCAGCACCCATGATATCAAAGCACCGAAGCGGAATGCCTGTCTGTATAGTTCGTAGGGATATGTTTAGATTGATTTTTGCCTGACGAAACGCAATCGGCATTTCTTCGTAATATTCCAGCGTACCCATATGCTTAATTCCCGGCATATTACCGGTATCTCCATTGGTATACACTTTTGTATCACACACCTGACCTAAGATACCAAGCACTTCTTTTCTCTCAATTTCAGCAATTTTTCTACCGAGAAAATAATTAGCATAGGCATATTCCTTTGTAGCAAAATAGTCTTCTTCAATCGCATATGGCATTGCTTCATACATGCGTTCCAAAATATCATGCTCTCTCAGTCGTTCTTCTAAAAAGAAATACCCATAAACATTTCTCTGGGCCTGCATCAAGGCCTCCAAATACCCCTTATCATAATCACTTAAATGCTTTGACAATCGGTCATAAAACTTTGATTTCTGGTCATAAAAGGTTCCTACAAATGCCACATCTGCACTATATTTTTTCTTCTGCTCTTCCGTCGCCACAAGTTTATCCAATCTTTCCACATTCACCGCCAGTGGCATATAATAAACAGTTTTCACACCCAGACCTGCTAATTTTTCACATTCCGCGGAATCAAACATAAATACATAATTCGTCGGATAATGGATGGATTGATGATATAGCAACAATTGCGGACTATCATACACCCACGCAACATACACAATGTTGACATGACGGCATACCTCTGCCACCGAAGGATAAAAATTAGAAGTAAACACCATGTCCACATGCTTATCCTTCACCACCTGCAAGCACTGCCCCATAAAACTCTCGTCCCGCTCTTTGCTAACAGGCTTCAATGGTATAATGACTGGTTCGTGTCCCAATGCAATAAACGCCTCAACAATATCTCTATCTCCAAATGTTTCTGCATCAAATATTAATACCTTCACGCTTTCCTCCATACTTCTCCGACTCCATCATGTAATGGTTGGTTTTTATTATTCCTTTTGATATAATTATCCTATCTATAAAACATTAAAAACAGTATACAAAATCTAAAAGGAGCCCCTATGAATCTGCTTTATCTATATACTGACCATTTTCAAAACTATGACTTGTTGCTTGCACTACGACAGACGGAACACAGCATTGACACCTTCGACACCCCATTCATGACTTATGAGCCTAACCAGACTTTGCTTACTCAGTTGGATTCCCTGTTGGTTACCAACAGTTATGACGCCGTCATCAATTTCGGCTACGTTCCATATATATCAAATCTTTGCAACAATCACAACATTCCTTATATCAGTTGGACTTATGATTCCATACTGCATTCTCTATATAACGACAGTATTGAAAATAGTTGTAATGTATTATTTGTATATGATAAGAATGAATACACCTACCTAAAGGAACACTTTACAATACCAAACTTATTCTACTTACCACTTGCCGCAAATGTAGAACGTATACAAGCCATCAGTGCAAATAGCGATGCCATCAAGCACTATACCTACGACGTCAGTTTTGTGGGCGACTTGTATCAACAAAACACCTACGTGGATTTGGAACCCATCCTTTCCCTAGAAGAACGTGACTATTTTGAGCAGGCATTTTCCTACTTCCACGGAGTCTGGGGCGGTGACAGCATCTACGATTGGTTTAGTAAAGCAGATGCCGATTATCTGCAACAGCGTCTGCCGGCGTATCTAAAAAATGATGAACGTATGCCAAACCAACGATATTTTGCTGACATTTTATTGAGCAAACCAATTGCCTGTCGCGAACGTATCGATATGCTAAACCGTCTTGCAAAAAAACACGCTGTGCGCCTATATCATAAAAATTCTACAGATATTTCTGTATTGCACAACGTAGACTGCCATCCAAGTGTAAATTACTATGATGCTATGAGCGTTGCGTTCAAACATAGCAAAATCAACCTAAACACTACCCTACATGGTATGCGTTCCGGTATTCCTTTGCGTTGTTTTGACGTCATGGCTGCAGGTGGCTTTTTGCTTACAAACTATCAGAGCGATTTTGACGAACTCTTTACAGAAGGCAAGGATTGCATCATATATAGAAGTCTCCCTGAATTAGAAGATAAAACTGCATATTATCTACAACATGATACGGAAAGAAAACAAATTTCCACTACCGGTTTTGACACAATACGCAAGCATCATACCTACCAGCAACGTGTATCTACCATACTATCTATTATCACATCCTTATAATCACGATTGTAATTTCACTTCTAGCCGCTTGATCGCTTTACGCAACCGTTCTTCATTTTGCGTATGGCGATCTAGTTTTTTCTGCAAATCATCACGACTTTCATATAACTTGTCTAACATCTCCTCCAGAGACTGCTTGTCATGATTAATCTTATCAAAGGATTCCGTCAACTGGTCAAAGGTCACATAACTCTTCCCATAGTTCTCCAAACAATTATTTTCCCGCTCTCGAACATATCTCATAAAGCTTCGTTCCATGCTCATATATGTATCTATCTGATGATAGGAAAAACCGGTTGCCACCAAAAAGTCTACCGCATCCTCAAACGGAACATAATCCTGCACAGCACCATACCAGGTCTTTAACATTCTAAACCTTATGAACCCAATCGGCACAGCAAACGGAAATGTCCATTCATAATCGTAACAATATAATTCACCGTTATTCTCAACCACATTGTCAAAATTGCTGTCAATATTACCAACTTTAACTGCAGGTTCCCCTTCGCAATCCGCATCACCAAACACACTGACAAATTCGTCTGTTTTGCTAAATGTTGTCACAGCAGATTCCTGCATATTTAAAATTCTACTGGTGTATTTTTCTATTGCTTGCAACAATCCATCTTTTCCAAATCGATATGTCCACAATATATTATGTACAGTATCTCCTTCCACAACTGGATAAACAACATCGCCAGCCTCTATCTTTGGTGGAATTACATGCATCTCACGATAAATATCCTTAATCCATTGATATTTATCCATCATAGAGTTCACATGTGTTTCCGCCTGCGGATTCATTGGTGTCTTAGTTACCATCCACTGCCCTTTATCCTGCTTTATCATCGTGCGGGTGTGGAATTTATTTTCCCTAAATATGCTATATCGCACATATCGTACATCCGTCAATGCAACCTCCACGCCGGCTTCCACAAAAAAGGAATTGGCAAAGTTTACCAAACTTCTCTCTCCTGCAATGGCATCCCATAGCATATGCTCCTTAGAAAACTGATATCTCATACCATCATAGGTAGCATCATATCCTCTAAAACCACCCACGTTTGGTACAAAATCCCCTGAAATCACAGCATATGGCAACTTATAATCTGGCAGCATGCCCCAAAACCTATGCGACGAATAACCCGCTGATTGCAAAATCGAAGTAAGTTCTGCCTTTGTAAATGTGCGTGCACCACTTTTATTCGCATAGTCATGAATACCATCAAACCATTTTCCCGTATGGTCTTCTTTTGCTCCATTGATATATTTTAATCCCATGCGATTCTCTATAGCGATTAACAATTTTCCACCAGGCTTTAACATAGTCTGAATCTGTTCCAGCATTGCCTGAAACGGATTGTCTGCGCTAGTATAATAAGTAGCATACTCTAGTACACCAATCAGAGTAATGTAATCAAACTTTTCCTCCAATTTAACATCTTCGTATTTTCCAACATAAATCTCTACATTATTGCAATCCTGATTCTGGTAGGCATTAATCATAGAACGTCTCTTAGAAAGTTCAATACAAACAACACGCTTTACTTTCTTGCTAAGAATGCCTGTTATAGCACCACATCCGGCTCCAATCTCCAATACAGAAGCGTCCGGATTCATCGGATACCAATCCAGCACATGATGTCTAATAGGTGAAAAATGGTATAATATCGGCCAAGCTGTTTCATGCTCTAGAGCATATTGCTTCTGACCATTTTTGCATATTTCCAGCATGACATCTTCAATTGAGCCATCACTATACAAATCTGCACCACTATAATATTTTAAATTCAAAACTACATTTCCGATTTTTTCTGTCATATTGTCACTCCCATACCTGTTTAATCCGCTTACAAAACTCTGTAAGCGTTTCTTGATCATACTGTTGCTTTAAACCTAACTGCAGAATCACTGAAGTAACTGACTCAGGACTCATCTTGATATATGTGTTCTGTTCCCAATCCGGAATGCATTGCTTTACAATATTCTGCATTGCCATAAAGAAATCTATGGGCACCTCAATGTTTTGATTTGCTGAAAACAATAGGGTTTCACAAAAAAATGAATGGAGAAAATGATACGTGATTTCATCATAGTACTCTTCCAACAATTCGCGTTCCACCATCTCTTCAAACAAGGAAAGCTGTACCTCTGGGTGATTCCTTAACCTTTCAAACCGCTGACTGGTATTCATTGTGCTATGTTCATTCATTCTATAATTATATAAATTCTCTGCTAACACTCCATATTTCGTCCCATAAAACAACAATGGATATGTAAACTTTGGTTCCTCGTATATCTTATGTTCTGGAAAGGCAACTCCTGTCTCCTTTAAAAAAGTTCTTCGATACAGCTTTGTTGTACAACGCAAATCCACTATCTGTGTCATCAAAAAAGCCTTTCTATCTAGCACAGTATGCACTTCATACACACCAGTAGGCGTATCCATATCATCCATTGGCACCTTCAAATCACCCTTTACAGCCTGATGGAAAAAATACACCATGTCCAGCCCGTAATGATCCGCCATCTTACAGGTTTTTTCGAATAACGTCACATCCACCCAGTCATCTGCATCCAAAAATGCAACATACTCTCCTGTTGCATAACTTAGCCCTACATTTCTGGCACCACCTTGCCTCATATTCTCAGACAATGTAACCACAATCACATCTTCAGGATACTGTTGTTCGTAATGCCTTAAAATCAAATCTGTATTGCCTGCATCCGTAGATGCATCATTCACCAATACGATTTCCACATTTTCCATACCGATTGTCTGACCAAAGACAGACTGCATACATGTGTCAAATATATCTTCTTGTCCATCACCACAATCGCATGTCTTAGTCAGATTAAAGCACGGAATAATAATACTAACCTTTTTCCCCATACAATTCCCCAATCTACCTTCTATATAATCCCCAACTGCGTACATTATAACATACGAAAACCCTTGAACACAATGTATGTTATGGTATAATTATACATAGATTAATCAAGGAGAAATGAGGCAGATATTGTGCGAAAAATACTCTTTATTTACACGGATAAATTTAAAATTCACGATATAGCATGGGCATTTCTAGAACTAAACTATGAGATGAAATTTTTTGACAGAGAATTTTTCACCTATCAAAAGGAACAAACAGAAAACGCTGAGCTTCTTAGAAAAGAACTACAAGGAAATTCTTATTGGTTTATACTTTCCTACAATTTTGTTCCACAAATTTCTGAGATTTGTACAGAGTTTGAAATCCCTTATGTTTGCTGGACCTTTGATTCTCCCACATTACCACTTCATACGGAGCAGATAAAAAGTCCTTATAACTTCACCTATGTTTTTGACAGTGAAGAATATAACCTGGTGAAAGCAAACTTAAACCCACCACATATCTATTATATGCCTTTAGCTGCTAATACCAGCCGGTTAGGTGGCACAATTATTACCGAGACTGATATTGACAGATTTTCTTCCGATGTATCTTTTGTTGGGAATCTTTATACCTATGATGAATACCACGAGATAGAAAAAATCAATATTCTGCCCACTGCGATTCGGGACTATATTGAATACTTGTTTGATTATTACACCGGTCGTTGGGATTCTGAATCCATATATGATTGTTTTAATGACGAAATATGCGAACATTTTAATCACTTCTTACCGGAGGGCTATCGCAACAAATATCTGATCCCTGACAAATACTACTATGCCATGATACTAATCAGCCGTCGCATTGCCAACAGAGACCGGATGTTTATGCTAGAACACTTGTCCCATTGCTTTGATGTCACACTGTACGGACCAAAGCAAGAACTTCCTTTTTATATACGTCAAAGGGGAGAAGTAAAATACAACGAAGAATTTGCAAAGGTTGCGAATTTAAGCAAAATCAATCTTCATGTCACCATTCCACGGATTGCCACTGGCATCTCCCAAAGATGCTTCGATGTAATGGGGTCTTGCGGTTTTCTGATGGCAAACTACAGGGCAGATATGGTAAGGCATTTCGAACCAGATAGAGATTTTGTTATGTATACCAGCATAGAAGAACTGGAGGATAAAATTCGCTATTACTTGCAACATGACGATGAACGCCTGCAAATTGCACGAAACGGTTATCAAAATGTATTAGAAAACCATACCATGATTCACCGCGCCAAGGAAATGATTCAAAATCTTGAAAAGGCCGGATTTCCACTTTAGGAAATCCAGCCTTTTTATTATCTAAGACCCGCTATATAAAACAATTCCGGTAATGCCACATCATAAGAAAAGTGTTGCTTTACCTTTTCATATCCTCTTTTTGCTATCTCTCTTCTTTCATCCTCATGGTCAACGTAGTAACGTACCTGCTCCAGAAGATGCGGAATACTTTCGTATACAGCCAACTCTTTTCCAATTTCAAAATACTCTGCCAACTCACTCTGATAGTTAGTCAATAGAAATCCACCGCACCCCATAATATCAAACATTCTAAGAGGCAAGCCACTGCAAATCGACTTAGAAGTAATATTTAAATTAATCTTGCTTTGTGCAAACACATGGGGCATTTCATCATAATATCCTACTACACCTTGATTGACAGTTTGCAGTTTCCCCGTCAAGGGACTATTCGTATATAATTTAAAATCCATTTCTGAATCCATCAATGACTCAGCAATGCGAAACCGTTCCATCTGTGCACATTTTTTTCCTAAATACACCTGTGACACAACACCTTTGACATCCCGTTCATAATCCTCAGTCTGTCTCCAATCTGCATATTCTGCATACTGTGTTGCAATTTCGATAGGCAATGCATCCTCTAAAAAATTGTATCCATATACATTTAACTGTGCTTCTAACAAGCCCTCCATATAACCATGGATATATTCCGGAACGTCTTTCACTGCATCATATACGCTTTCGGTTACATACATAGAACCTAAAAAGGATACATCTGCACTGAAATCCCGATTTGACTTTTGTCTCTTTGCATGTTCCCATTCATACATACAAGTTGCCAATGGATAATAAAAGATATGTTCCGGATTCACATGAACAAACCGTTCATAAAGCATTCTGTCAAATATAAACACATAGTTATACGGACTTTTCAGTGTTTGTGCATACAAATGGTATGCCGGACTATCCATAACCCAACTAATATATTTCACACGAAAAATGTTACAGACCTTAGAAACAATGGGAATAAAATTTTGGGAAAAAACCAAATCATAAGTGTTCTGCTCCAGCTGTGCCTGCAATAAATTTACACACTCTTCTGAATAGTCGGCACCTTCAAATGCATATTGCACAAAATCCACTGTATGTCCTAAACGTTTCATCGCCGATTCCATACCGATTTCTGCGCATCCATTCCATTTACAAAAAAGAATTCTCATATGCATCTACTCCTCTTCTATCTTCTGTAACACCGTATTTAACAAAGGAATTGCTCGGGTTACAGCACCTTCTACTCCCTGATAAAACTCCAGCATTTTTGTGTACAGACGCTTCAGTTCCGCACATACATCATCCTTTGTAAAATCTAAATCTAACAACGCATTTTGTATCTCTTTTCCCAATACCATATCCAACACAAAATGCCCCGCATAACTGTTATACAATTCTTGAAAATCTCCCATGACTTTCTCTGTTTTACCTAATTTGGGATTTTGCAAATCCCGTTTCTCTAAAATCTCAATTCCTATTTTCATCCATCGTATCGCATTTTTTACCTCTGCTTGTATTTGATGAAAATATCGTTTTAGATGTAAATATTCATTGTGTATAATCATCTGTTTTTCGGACGTCATGACAAGTGGAATTTGTTTCAGCAATGCATCTCCATCAATGGATGTTAGTCCATATTTTTTTACCGCTTCTATCAAAGAAATATGTTCCATTCCTTCAATCCATGCACCGCCCTCTGTAGCATTGACAAATCGAACATCCCTATGCTTTGTGGCAAATGCTTCATACCAATCCAGATATGCCTTAAAATCCTGTCTGGTTGTCACAGGATTACCGTCGTATCCTTTTACAGTCAAAAGACACCCTTCTGGTCCAAATACACTCTTTTCCGCTTCGCCAATATGCTCTTTATTTCCAGTAAGAGCCAAATCCTGCCCAATTAGGATGATTGTTTTGCTACCTAACTCCAAAGCAATCATTGCAGCAACCGTAGCAACACTACCACCATTTCTAAGTTCTTGCAAATCACTTCCCACACATTGATACAAATATCCACCATATCGACAAATAGTAGATGCAAAAATTATATTTGGATTATGTAATAATTCAAGACCCCTATAATTAGCCGAAGTATATGCAAACCAAGGTGCATTACTCACCTGTTCGTCCTGAAACAATTCCAACTCTTTATTGCAATCGACAGTGACATATGCATGCGGTTGAATTCCGTATTTTGCCAATATCGGTGCCACTCTGTCCACGCACAAAATGAATACCTGATTCCTACATTCTTTTAGATAAGATATATTTTTCTCTAAAGATGGTCCCGCAGCCACAATTACTACTGGTATTTCTGGTGTTAAGACGCCTTTATAAGCACAAATACTATTACTTTTATATAAATACCTTAAATTCATCAACACATTTTCAAATTCAATAGGACCTTTGACATTCACAGCATCATAGTTTTGTTTTCCATGCACTTGACTGTCCCGATATAGTATTGCCAACTCTTCAAACTCTTTCGGATACAATTGCTTATACTTTGGCATCGCATCCAAATAAAAAAGATGCCAATTTAGTCGATTCACATGCTGGTACATATCCAATTTCAATTCACTATCATTCAAACCTGCCACATAAAAATGCACATTTCCCGCCAACAATATATCACTTATATCATAATGCATTAACACATGTATAAAATACTGCAGTGACGGTTCATATAAAATATATGAAATATCCTGGCGCGTTAACAATTCACGCAATACATATCCATTTCCTATTCCTAAAAATAAAAAGCAGGAATGGGGCTTAGCTTCAGCATACTGCTTCGCAAATCTTTTTGCTTCTTCTAGGGGACGATATTGACTTTGCATGTAAACAGCTCCATCTTGCATCGTCATCACATCTATCTGATTGCCGTCCTTAGCGACATCCAATTGAATATCTGTTGACATCTTATTATCTTCTATGAACGCAAAAAGCGCATCCCACAATTGTGGCATGCGTTTTTGCAATGCAATTTTGTTTGATTCTAAAATCTGCATTATAGATACTCCTCTAGTTTTGCGACTAAGTCATACTGCAATATATCTGCCAACAAAGTGGCATCCTTTGTCTCCATCGCTTCTAACGCAGGCTTCAAAACTTCCACAAAGGAAGCCTGTTCTGCCTCATCTGTAATACCCACTGTTAATGCAATCATTCTTCTTAATAAAACAGCTAACTTGCCATATCCCTCTTCGAAATTCTCCTGATATAACAATTCTGTCACTTGGCTGATTTCTTCAATTACAGATTGTAATTCTACCTTATCCATATGCTATAACCCTCCATGTTTTGAAACAGAAAGAGCCGGTATGAAACCGGCTCATCTGCAATAACCTAGAACCTAGATTACTGAAGTAATGATAATACTCCCTGGGTAGACTGGTTAGCCTGTGCAAGAATTGACTGAGCAGCCTGCTGAACGATGTTAGCATTTGTGTATGCTGTCATCTCAGTAGCCATATCTGTATCACGGATACGTGACTCAGCTGACTGAAGGTTCTCAGCGTAGTTTGATACACTGTTTACAGTGTAGTTCAAACGATTCTGAACAGCACCAAGAGCTGATCTCTGCTTAGAAACTTCCTTAATCGCTGCCTGAACTGCTGACAATGTGTCAGAAGCTGCTGCATGATCACTAACCTCTGTAGATGCAACTGAAACGTTAACCTTAACAGTGATAGCCATGTTATCGTTCTTATTAGCACCAATCTGTAAGTAACCACTGAAATCAGAAAGTGCCTTACCATTGTACTTAGAACGAGAAGTAATAGAGTTCAACTCACTCTTTAACTGCTTCATCTCATCAGCGATTGTCTCACGGTCCTCTGTAGCGTTAACATCGTTAGCTGCCTTGTCAGCCAATGTCTCCATACGCTGTAAGATAGAGTGCATCTCATTCATGTTACCTTCTGCAGTCTGAATCAAAGAAATACCATCCTGAGCATTCTCAACTGCCTGGTTAAGACCACGAATCTGAGCTCTCATCTTCTCAGAAATAGAAAGACCTGCTGCGTCATCAGCTGCACGGTTAACCTTGTAACCTGATGATAACTTCTCAGCGCTCTGTGATACTGAAAGTGCTGCCTTACCTAACATTCTGTTAGTGTTTGCTGCTTGCATGTTGTGTTGTACTACCATAATAATTCCTCCTTGAATATAATGTAGCGTCCCTGCTACATGTACTAGTAGCTCTTGCTACCGTGTTTAGTTATTTATAATGACTTCCTCGCCGGAAGTTATTACCTGTTGGACTGTTCTCTTGTCCTTACACTATATATATCGGAGTGCCCGAAAAATACTTTAGTGTTTTTTGAAAAATTTTTATAAAAAATTATTTTTTTTGATCCATAAAAAATGAATCCATATATTTGGTGTTTGACATAGTTTGATAATAACTCTTTGCCGCTGTACTAGAAGCCGCTTTCGTCTTATATTCTTGCTTTTTTGATGACATCTTCCGAGCCAGAGCATCCCTGTTTCGTTCTTCCAATACTTGTATGTCATTACCAATTTCCACACAAGACTTAATCTGTCCTTGCAATTTGATTACTTCAGAGTCATAGAGCCCCCCCTGATCAATAACATCCTGTCTAATGCGCTCATACACTGAAGCAAAACCATCATCTAATTGATTGATTCTTGCAATTAATGGTTCCTTTTGATTTAACAATTCACCAAACTCTGTTTCTGCAAAATCATTACTATAAATCAACTTTTCCTGTTGTTTTGTAATTTCCAATACCTGGCGTAATACCTGTTGTTTCTGTTCCAAAGTATCAGAAAGTACCTTCAGATAGCTCGCAATACTATCCATATACATTCCTCCCGACTACAGTCTTGGATCCTTTGCCTTCTGCATAACTTCCTTCCAAGAATTCCGCACATTACGAAGTTCAGTCAACACAATCTCCATATCTTCCAAGTCCTTAGTGGAATTCGCCTTAACCATCATGTCAAAAATAATATCATAAAGCAAATCAAAATCCTTGGCAATCTCATACTTGTGATTTAAAGTTGTCTTTAATTCCACGATAATTCGCTTTGATTTCTTAATATTCAAATTAGTTTTTTCATAGTCTTTTTGCTCTGCTGCCACCATGGCAATATTCCAAAACTTGATTGCTCCATCATAAAGCATCAAAGTCAATTCTGCCGGTGTTGCTGTATTTACTTTGTTTGCGCCATAAGCGGCCGCCGGATTAAACGCCATATCTTATACCCCTTACATAAATTGCACACAGCCTACGGTCTCCGCAAGCTGCATGCAGTTTTTTCATTATCCCAACATAGATGAAATATAACTCATCTGAGACTGCATCTTTGCCATGGCAGCCTCCATCGAAGAAAACTGACTGTAATACTTATCCTCAGCATTCATCAATCTCTCCTGTAATACTGATATCCTCTCCTCATATTCATCCATCTGATTATCATACTCTTTGTCGTTGTAGAAAGTTAATGCACTACTTAAATTAGTACCCTTCATCGCTTTCTGGAACTTCGTATACAAATCTGTACCGATACCAGACAGTGCCTGCATCACTGCACTCGGATCTTCCTGGAGCATCTTCATCAATTCATTGTCTTTATCCTTAAACTCGGCATCATCTGTATCTCCATAGATATGAAGTTTTCCGTTTTCAGCATAACTACCTGTATTGATACCCAAAGAATATAAACTCATATTCTGTACGGTGCCATCCTTTAATGTGACAGATGCTCTTCCACTTAAGGAACGACGCATAGTTGACAACAAATCATTAATGGTGTCATCTCTACGTAAAATCGAATCCTTAATCTTATTCTCCCAGTTCTCGATATCCTTTTCAGACATCTCTTCTTTTTCTTCATCTGTCAAAGGCTTATAATCACTGGCATTCTCCGCATTGTAAAGTTTGTTCATCTCTTCAATAAGAGCATTGTACTCTTTTACAAACTCTTTTACCTTGTCGTAAGCAGCCTGTGTATCATTCTCAACAGAGATAGTCATTGGATTATCAATCACTGTACCATCTTCAGCAACAGTATCAGTAACACCAGTTGCCGTAAAGTTTAAGCCATTGATACTAAATGTATTAGAACTCTGTGTGTATTCAACACCATTGTAAACTACAGTAGCATCTTTAGCCTCAATCTTAGTGGCGCTTGCAGCATCAATTCCTAATGTAGAAAGTGCAGTCGCATCTGATGATGTAATCTCAAAATCATTCTCCTTACCGGCACCAGCTGCCGCGATATAGAATCTACCCTGATTTGCATCATAATTTGCAGATACGCCCATGCTACTCATCTTCTTTGCCAAATCTGACACTGTCAAATTCTTATCGATAGTCAATGTCTGTTCCTTGCCACCTACCTTTACAGTAAAGGTAGTGCCCTCAGCGATACCCAAGTCAGAAAGTTTTGTAGAACCAGACACTGCAACATCCTGCTTTACAACTGTCTCTCTTGCAAATACACCTGTAGCCCCTGTGTTAGCAGACTTCTCGTCCGTCTTCGCCTTCACAGACAAACCGTCATCAGATAAACCAAATGCAGTCTTAGCTGTATCATTTCCCTTAATTGTATAAGTAGTTCCACCCTCATAGGTAGTCTTGCCATCTTCTGTCTTCTCAGTTGCAGAATTATTAACAAAAGACAATGTACCATCCTTGAATGAAACATCTAAATCTGTGATGCCTGCATCCTGTAACTGCTGTTTTAAATCTGCCGTCACTTCATCCAAAGTCGCACCCGCTCCGGCATTTACAGTCAAGGTCACTTCCTTGCCGTCACCATCTGTAATAGTAAACTCAGAACCATTGAGATTCAACGCATTACCATTCACATCTACTAAATTATCTACTGTCTTTGTTCCATCCGAAATGGCATCATAGGTTGTAGACTGAGATGTCTTATTACTAATCTTAGCACCAGTCAGATAAGCAGCCTGTGCAAGACTCTTTACAGATAACTGATGTGTACCTGTCACAGCGTTTGCACTGTTGTTAAAAGTAACCTTGCTAGCATCAGAACTAGTTGCTTTCTTCGTCTTATATGTACCAGCTGATCTAAAATCAGAAAGCGCACCAGTATAAAAATCATATAACTTTGTATTTAAAGCAGACCAAGCTTCCTTCTTCCACTCCATTAACTGCTTCTTGCCTTTCACATCGTCTACCTTAGACTGATGGCCACGCACTAACTGCTTTACCATCGTATCTGTATCCATACCAGAAGCAATACCTGTTAAACGCATTGACATAGTAACACCTCCTTATCTTTTTTCATCAACCATAAGACCTGCCAACTCCCAAGCTTTAGCAATCATATCTAATGCTTTCTCTGGCGGAATCTCTCTAATGACTTCACCATTCTCATCCTTCACGGTAATCGAGATACGATTGGTCTCATCGTGATAGGAAAACTGACAATATCTGTGAGCCTGTGCAATCTTCTTATTAATATCATCCACTGCATTCTTTATCTTTTCAGGAGATACATCACGAATCTGATACAAATCTTCCTGCTCTGCAAATGGTTTCTGTTTCGTCTCCACAGCCTCCACAGGTCTAGTTTCTGTTGCCACTGCTGGTTTTGCTGTACTGCCTGACATACTTGTCGGCATTACTTTGCTTTCAATTCCTTCGATTTTCATAATACTCCACCTCCATGTTAGAGCAATTGATTAATATACTTCCACTTCGCATACGCGAAAACAAATACTACCTTATCTAAAGTATAAATCGGCATAACTCATCATTTACTTTAGTTTTTAGAAATACGCCCTTAAAACAATCCTTTTAAAGCTTCTACCGGATTCTCCTGTGCAAGCGCTTCCTTATTAGCATCCTGAATCTGTACGTACACTTCCTTGCGATATACAGGCACACTCTTAGGTGCAGAAATGCCAAGTTTAATTTGTTCACCACGAATCTCTAATACGGTAATCTCAATATCATTACCAATCATAATAGATTCGTTAACTTTTCTAGTTAATGCTAACATACTATTCACCTGCTTTCTCTTTCTTGGCCTGCAGGATATCATATACCGGGAATCTTACCTGATAATCTGTATTCTCTACAATAATCTGTCCACCCTGTCTTGACTTTGTATTAATCACAAATGGAGCTTTCTGATTCACCGTCATTTTTGTCAAATCAGCAGGTACCGTCATGGCAAGCAATACCATGATATCTTCATCTGACGGATTGCCAAGCGGTTTCAAAAGTTCATCTTCAATAGTTGGATTATAATCATCTAATACAACTAAAGGATTCACTACAGGCAAAGCCAAAAGTGGCTCTTCTAAAGACTGCAGGTAACTAACATTCACATCGCTACCCTTCTCAATATCGTAAATGATTGCAAATTTTCTCAAATTTTCAAATCCAACAATACCGTTCGGAAACTCTAATACCTTGTCATCTTCAATATCTACTTCCCCAAAAAATTTAGTATTCGCTTTCATAAGTACCTCCTATCTACACATTATACAATACCTAGTTTTATGATACTATTTTTTCTACAGATAATCAAGCAAAGTTGTCTGTAAAATGTTACTGGTTGCAGCCAAAGAAGCGTTGTATGTAACCTGCGCTTCATTCCAATTAATGATTGCTTCTTCTGACTCAATATCTTCATTCGCAGATCTTAATTCCTTGAAGTTTGCATATTGCTCATCTACTCTGACAGAAATCATATCCAATTTGTCCATTCTGGTTCCCACATCAGATTGAAGAGCTGCCACATCTGCCATGAAATTGGTAAATTTAGTCTCACCTTTTTCAAATAACTTGGTCAAATTATCACGCTTTAATGCCATTTCCACGTCTGCGTCTGCCAAAAGCTGATTCAACATCTTCACATTGTCTTCATTCTGATTATAGGTTGGATCTGCCAATTTTTGATTTAACTCCGAAATCAACGCTTCAATATCATTCAATTCCTTTAAAGCGTTACTCAACTCATCAATAGCATTACCCATATCATGTGTAATGGCATCTTTACCCTGTGTATTCACTGTCAGATATTGATTGAAATTCACTTCATACTGAATTTCCTGTCCCTTTTCAGGCTGTGTAAACTCAATATCTTTAATTGTTCCGTCCGTCTGTGGCTCATGCTTAATGCAATCGAAATAATGATCCGGTCTTAAGTCACCAACCTCAAAGGTTGATTTTGTATAAGACACTGCAATGTCCTTTGTAGATTGCAATGCAATGTATGCATTTTCGCCAAACACCAATTCTCCCGTTTCCGGAATATATGCAATTTCGTCATCTGCAACATCATAATAAGACGTTACCTGCGAAGCATCCTTTGTCACAAATGTAAAGCCTGCTTCTTCTGCAGTTTTGCCATCAAATGTGACAGCAACATTTGTGTCCTCTAAATCATCATAGGCAAGTTTGATCGTATATGCCTGACTATCTCTTGGCGCTTCGTATGCAGTCGGATCCGCCAAATAAGCATCTATCTGATCCTTCTGCATCGGATTTGTTACAGTCTTTTTCAAATAAAAATCATCACTATTCAAATGCTCATTGATATCATAAGAAACCCCATCCACAGATTCCTGTGTAGAAAATGCTAAATCTGTACCTGTACGATAGCCGGTAAATATATATCTTCCGGCATAGGTTGCACTACCTTCTGAATAAATCATATTCTTTAAAGACTGCAACGAATCGATAATACTGGCTCTTGCCGCAGAATCATATGTATCATTTGCACCCTGTACACAGTAATCATATACATCTGTCAGTCTTTTAACGATGTTATTCAGCGAGGTTTCTGTTACATCCATCCAGGAATTGGCATCTTTGATATTCTTATCCTTATACTGCTGAAGCTGCGAAACTGTAGTACGGAGTTTTAATGCACGCATCGCAATAACCGGATCATCAGACGCTTTTTGTATAATCTTTCCTGTAGTAAGCTGAGTTGTTGTGTCACCTACTCTGGTCTGTGAATGCTGTATGTTTTTTAAAGCACCATGGTTAATCATTTGGTTTGTAACTCTCATACTCCGTCCCTCCTAGCTTATGCTATCTATACTCCGGTCTCATTAATCAATTTGTTCAACATCTCGTTCAATGTTGACATTACCTTAGAACTTAAGTTATATCCATTTTGGAAAATCATCAAATTGGATGCTTCTTCATTGGTATCTACACTGGATACCGACTGTCTTTGTGTATCAATGGAAGTTACTACATAATCCATATTCTCAAGGAACATGTCTGTTTTTAACGTATCTACCGCAATTGCAGAAGACACCGAATTCATAAACTGGAACGGTGTACCCTGGGTAAACATCTTTGGATCTGAGAATCCGTATAAAATGGAATCCAATACACCATGTGCTGATACATTATTCTGTGCAATATCTTCCTTCATAGATACAACCACTTTATCATTATCATACTGAATCTGACTATTCACACTCCAATTGAGAGCATTGATTCTCCAATATGAAGAGTCACTGGCACGTAACGTACCCGTTTCTCCCTGAGAACCTTCTAACACAAAATCATTGCCTTTTATATCCAATGCTGTAAATAAATCCAAACCCGGATTTCCCTGCTTATCTGCACCTGATGTATGTAATTCATTCATATAGTCTGATAACGTTCTGACAAATTCGTTTAACTGTTGCATATAATAAGGAACACCCTTACTATCCACACTATCTCCCTGCATTGCAGGCTTTCCTACCAAAGAAGGATCAATTGTAGTTAAATCTCTAGTAGCTAATGTTCCTACTGTCAGTGTTTTATCAATCTGTGCATCATCTTCAGTCACACGATACTTAATGCCTGTAAACGTTATCTCCGAAAGGACTGTTTCTCCCTCTGCGTTAGTCGAATATTCAGCAGACCAATCATCATAGAAGTATTCTCCGTAGTTTAGAAGAAGCGAACCCTCTGAATCTATATTCAAATCCTGAATTCTTACTGGTGGATTCAATGCCATCGTCACAGTGTCGCTAGTTATGGCAGTCATTTCTCCTTGCAGATTCTCGCAATTGTTACCATCACGCATCTCATACAAACCTCTGAGTTTGCCCTTCAGTGTTGCACTGTTCAAATCGAACTGCATACCACCATTATCCTCAGCCCAGTAAACATCAACCAAGCCTTCTACATCATTTTGATTAATACTTCTTGGTCTAGGCACAACCGTAAGCTGACGGTATCCCATAGAATCACATAACAACTGTCCATTAATTCTAACCTCTAAGGTAGTAGCTGGAGATTCTACTCTCTTTTCACCTACTCCATAGGTTACAGGTTTTTCAATCACTTCCATATTGACTAAACCTGAAAGTTCATCTAAAAGCAGATTTCTCTGGTCTCTCAAATCATTTGCCACAGTTCCATCCACTTCTAAAACCGTAATTTCCTGTCCTAATTTGAATACCTGCTGTGCAATAGAATTAATTCTACTTACAGTTAGGCAAATCTCATCATTCGCATCAATCTGAGACTGCTGTAAGTTGTTCGCAACTTCATTCACCAAATCTGTAAAGCTATCTAATGCATTCACATATTGGGTTCTCTCTGTATCACCACTTGGGTCAATTGTCAAATCTTCAATAGCAGAAGAAATGTCAGAAAGCATCTGTGTATATCCACTTTCAGAAGCAATCTCATCAATGTATGATTGAATGCGCAACTGGTAATCATTCTGAATACTAAAATTCTCCAGTTTAGCAAAATTCAATCGATACTTTGTGTCATAGTATGCATTTCGCATCTGCTGGATTCTATCAACAGTGACACCTGTACCCATCATACCATACGACTGATGTGTCTTAATGGCATTGGTAGCTCTCGCAATTACCTGCTGACGGGTATATCCTTCTGTGCTGGCATTCGAAATGTTATGTGCCGTTGTATTGTTTGCTGCCTGATAAAAAGACAAGCCCGTATATGCTGTATTTATTCCTAAAAATGTTGATGGCATACGTGTCACCCTTTCTTTTCGCTTATGCTAAAATATTAGCTGCCTAATTTTTCAATAATATGCTCTAACATCTCTGATACTACTGTAATGTATCTGGAAGATGCGTTATACGCCTGCTGGAACTTAATTAAATTTGTTAATTCCTCATCTGATGAAACACCCAATTGCTGCTGTCTTGCATTGTCATATTCAAACGTTGCCTGTTCTGCGCTTTTCGCAATGGCATCATAGGTGTATGCCCTGTTGGCAAAATCATCAATCATAGCTGCGTAGTAACTACTAAAGGTTTCATTTACCAGCGAATCCGGATTTAATCTGGTGAACTCTGCATCCCATAAATCCAATAAATCCTTTACTTTATCCTGCGCCTCTCCGCCATCCAATGTACTAAATGGCAGTAAGCTTGGATTATTTACCAATTCATCATTTAACTTGATATAACCAACTGTATATAACGAATCTCTATCACTTGGATCCTCTGCGTTATATTCCTTTACAGTAACTGTCTCGCCGTTAATCACTACCTGTCGTTCGGTATAACGCTCAGAACCGGTTCTAACAAACAACTCTGTACCTGGAATCTCGTTACCTTCACCCATACCAACGCCAGCCACATCTTCATCCAAAATGGTAATGGTAGTACCATCATCCAACGTCACTTCTTTGTTTGGACAAAGTTTGTCGTTGATAGCAGTTACAATACCGTTAATCAATACATCAAACTGTGCAATAATATTGGCAATGGAATATGGTTCCAAATTCATGTTGTAATTATCAATCTCGGCTTGGGTACCGTCGATTGGAACATCCAGATAATTCGGCAACTCATAGCCTCTGGACATTAATAAACCCTTTAAAGAACCAACATCTGTCTTAATGGCTGCAGATGGAATCTTCGATGTATCAATGACATTGGACTGGTCATCTACCCAAACTGGTTTTACCAACGGGCTACCCGGCTCCACCGGAACGGTCTCCATCTTAAATACATTTGATGTGGTTACCAAAACTCTATTTTCCACAAATACATCGATAGAACCGTCACCATTCTCATGTACATCCACATCTATAATGGCACTCAACTCATCAATCGCTTTGTTTCGTTGATCTTTGTAGTCGTTTGCCTTCTCAATATTACCACCTTCAACCTTCACAACCTCCTGGTTCAACTTGAAAATGGTTTCTGCCAGGTCATTAATCTTCTTAACCTGTTCTTCTATTTCAAAGTTCATGTTTTCCTGGTACGAAACCAGTGATTCATAAATCTCATTTGCCTTAGTGATAAAATTGCCTGCGTACGCAATAAACGCACTTCGATTGGTTACGTTATTGGTATCCTTCGACAACTCCTGCAATGAAGTCCACAAATCTTCCATATTGCTTTGGAAGGTACTTCCCTGCAACTCTCCAAAATAGTCCTGCACCTCGTAAATGTTATTATACATAGTTTCATAATAACTCTGTCTACCGTTTTCCAAACGATAACTACGATCCAACAAATCATCTCTCAACTGTCTGGAAAGTTTATACTTAGTACCGGTTCCTGTCTGTGCGGTATTAATCGCCGTCAGATGTATCTTCTGATAATGGGTGTCTGTCATTAATACCTGCTGTCTGGAATAACCTTCCGTCTCAAGGTTTGCTAAATTGTGTGCTGTGGTATTCATTGCATATTGGTTTGCCTGTAAGCCTGAAACACCAATAAACATACGTCCCATGGAACCTGCCATACTCTCACCTCTTTACTACTTACTGTTTGGTATCAAACTTAGATACCGCTGCTCCCAAAGTGTCGCCGCTATAACTGCCTTTTGCATAGTTTGCCGTCTCCGGAGCCTGATTCATACTCTGAATTAAATTGATGTCAAATTCTGTCATCTCAATCGCGTCCTTTAAAAGGTCTTGATTGTGCGTTGTAATTCGACGCAACTGCAACGCCAAATCCAACAACTTGTCATGAAGTTTTGCCAACGGTTTTTGATATTCTGGCTGCCCAGCCATCAATTCCACAATATTCGTAATCGTTAATCGATTCGCTTTCTTGTTCAGTACCGCAGCAATGTCATTCATGCAGGCATCTCTTTTCTTGTCTAAATTCACAAGAATATCCAGAATCCCTTGTTCCTGGTTTGTGATGCTCTGCAACCTCTCCAAATCGTTGGAAATGATAACACTGGTTTTTTCAAGTGCCACCTTTAACAAGGCATCGTATTGCTGGCATTCCTTATCCAACACGTCAATCAATTCTTCCATTAAACTTGCCATAACTACTTTTCCTTTCCAACGATGTCTCTCTCATTAAAGAGCAGCCAAAATCTTGTCTGCAAATGCCTCTCCACTTACCTGATAAGTGCCAGCCTCTAATCTTGCCTTAATATCTGCAATCTTATCCGCTCTTACATCAGGTGTGTTTGCGGCTGCCGCCTTTGCTGTCTGCAAATCCTTTGCAACAGATGAGAAAGAAACCTGGTCCATAGTACCTGTGGAAGTCTTAGACTTCTGTGTTGTCTTTCTAGTGCTTGCGTTGTAATAATTGTTAATTTGGTTATAAGCGTCTATTCGCATAATAACACCTTCCTCCTTGAATTTTGTGCCATTTTCGCATAGAAATAGCTATAAAATAAGTTTCTACATTAATGTTATCGGATGTTTCTCTTAATAAATTAACGTTTTTTCAAAAAAAGAAAGAGCCAACGGCTCTCTCTTCATATGTATAAACTTATTTATCTAAGAAACGCATTCTTGCACTTTCTTTTTTCTTTTTCTCAAATACTGGTTCTGGACCTCTAATAGAATCTGCCAATGCATTACCAAGGCTCATCTTACACTGGTCACAGAAACGGCCTGTCTTAATTAAGGTTCCACACTTCTCACAGTTCAAACCTACCATAGAGTCATCTGAGAACGCCAAACGCTCCTGACGAATCCACTGACGAATCTGGTGGGTAGATACTTCGTTCTCCTCTGCTACCATCTGAATGTTCGCACCAGGGTTCTCTTCTACATACTTTTTCACCTGCTGGAACTTATCCTCCAATGTGTTCGCACAGTTTGGACAAACCGGTGAACCAACATAATTAAACATTCTTCCACAATTCTTACAATTTCTAATATCCATAGTTGTACCTCCTATCTGTCATGATTGGCCTTTTCCAATACATACACTCACATAGTATACTTCCTCAATCCCCGTTGCCAATAATACTTCTGTGCAGGCCTCAATTGTCGCCCCTGATGTGTATATATCATCCACCAATATCACTGTCTTTAATTTTACACCATCTTGCACTCTTTTAAAAGCCCTTTTTAAATTCTTTTTCCGTTGATTATGATCTAGCAGTTTCTGCACTTTTGTATTTTCTACACGCACCAAAGTATTGTTACAATATGGAACATTAAGTCGTTTTGCCAAGGCTTTTGCCAGCACCTCAGCCTGATTATACCCTCGCATTCTACGCTTCTTTTTATGTACCGGCACCGGAATCAACGCGTCTGCACCAACCTGTTCCAATGCTTCGCCATGTTTTTTCATAATCTCTTCTGCGTAAAACACTGCATATTCCCGTTTATTTTTATATTTAAACGCCATTACACTTTCTTTGATAGCACCGTGATACTCGAATACCGGAAATCCCTTTCGATATCGCCTGACCTCTTTTTTACAGTCATCACAATACTCCATTTCCTCTGAATCAATATGCTTACCACACTTATAGCAATACGGGGGCTGAACGTAGTTCAGTTTATCTACACATTCTTTGCAGACGATTTTCCCCTTTGATACAATATCCCGACACACCGGACAACGTCTGGGATATAACAAATCTACTACAATATCCGAAAGTTTGCTCAATCGCAATCCATACCTCCTAATTCCTGTAACCGTAAATGCAGACTGGAATATCGGCTCTGGCTCTCGCTATTATCAATCATCAGACTCACCATTCTTGCACTTCCCACTAATACAACACATTGTTTCGCACGGGTCACGGCTGTATAAAGCAGATTTCTGTTAAATAATAACCTCGGACCTGAAAACAAAGGCAACACCACCGCAGGATATTCGCTACCCTGAGATTTGTGTACGGTAATTGCATATGCCAATTCCAACTCATCCATCTGAGAATAGGCATACTCAACTTCCTTATTATCATCAAATAACACCGTAATTGTCTGCGAATAATCGTTGATTCTTTGAATGATTCCCATATCGCCATTAAAAACGCCCTGTCCACTATCCTTAATGAAGCCGCCTTTTTTACTCTTAATTACCCAGTCTAATTTATAGTCATTTTTTATCTGCATGACCTTGTCTCCCTCACGGAAAATAGTTCCATGCATCACCTTCTCCTGTTTACCTTCCGCTGCAGGATTCAACAGTTCCTGCAACACAGGATTCAAACTTTCTACACTTAACTCGCCGGTCCGTTTCGGCGTCAATACCTGAATTTCCTGCGAACTTACTTTGACATACCCAGGCAAACTTGTCTTTACAAGCTTGCAAATTTCATCTGTAATTGCCATAGGACTCATTCTTTGTAGCATAAAAAAATCCTTGCTCTTGTTATCCATAGCAATTTGTTTGCCTTCATTGATTTTGTGGGCATTTACCACAATAGCACTATCCTCAGCCTGCCGGAATATTTTGGTCAATCTACAAACCTGAAAACAATCTGCCCCTAAAATATCTCGAAGCACATTTCCCGGACCAACTGAAGGCAACTGATTTTCATCACCAACCAATATCAAATGAGTTCCCGGCATAATTGCTTTCAAAAGTGCATGCATCAGATAGGTATCTATCATAGATGCTTCATCAATAATAATGACATCTGTTTCAAGAGGATTCATCTGATTTCTCTCAAAATGATAACCAGTTTCCTCTTCGCCGCCACCGGTAATCTCCAACATACGATGTATCGTCTGAGCCGAATATCCGGAAGTTTCCGTAATTCGTTTTGCTGCACGCCCAGTTGGAGCCGCTAACAGCAAAGACATGCCTTCCATGTCAAAATATTCAATAATTGTATGAATCGTAGTGGTTTTACCCGTACCAGGGCCGCCTGTCACCACGGTAAATCCATTTCTCGCCGCAGTCTTTACCGCATCTGCCTGCATAGAATCCAACTCAATATCTTGTTGTTTTTCCAGTTTCCTAATCGCCTGTTCTAATTCAATCTCTGGAACATCCTCTGAAATATCCAAATCCAGAAGCATTCTGGCAATGTCCAGTTCCATGTGATATAACTGGGAATTATACACAATCTCCTGATTATCTAGTTCCTTGATGATAACCTTGCGTTCTATCGCCAAATCATCCAGCAACTTCTGAAAAACACTTTCTGGAAGTTCTTCCTGATAATGCCCCTCCGGCGTCAATAATTCCTGCACTTTTCGATACAGCAAATGCTTTGGTAAATATATGTGTCCCATGGTTGAAGCTTGGGTTAAACAAAACACCATAGCTGCTCTACATCGAAAATCAGAATTGATTCCAATCCCTGCTTTTAATGCTATGGCATCCGCAGTCTTAAAACCAATTCCCGAAACATCCTCAGCAATTTTGTATGGGTTTGTTTCAATAACACCGTACATATCGCTTCCATATTCTTCATATATTCGAACAGCCATCTGTGGAGATATATCAAATCTGCCAAGATAAACCATGGCATCCCTAAGTTCCTGTTTTTCTCGGAACTGAATAGCAATATCCTGTGCCTTCTTCATGGAAATCCCTTTTATGTCAGCCAATCGTTCCGGTTCTTCTTCAATCACCCGGAACGTGTCCATCTTAAAGGTTTTGACAATCTTCTTTGCCATGACTTCGCCAATACCTTTTATAACACCGGAGCCTAAATATCGTTCAATCCCCAACAAATCATCCGGCATCTGAATTTCATAAGACGACACTTTGTATTGCACACTATACTTTGGATGATCCACTTCTTCACATTCAGCAATAATATAACTTCCCTCTGCCACACCGCTCATATATCCCACAAACATGTCATCGCCATCCTCTGTGGATACACTAAGAACCGTGTAGCCATTTTCTGCATTCTGATATACAATTTTCTCAATGTAACCTTCCTTGGTCATGAAGCTTCCTCTTTTCAAAGAAATAATAATATAGAAAAAAGCCAAAAGATTCGATAATCTCTTGGCTTTTATGCATTACTACACTTGTGCCCCTGTTGACGAATCAGCATTGGAGGCATCAGATGAAGTATCTGTTTGTTCCACCTTATTTTCTTGCTTCGCCGGCACAATTTCTTCTGATACATTTCGCTTCAATTGTTCATAAAGCAACTTTGCGATTCCAAAATCAGATTCATCGGTTGCTAGTTCTGCATACTCCTGGGTCAGCATATCGCCAAAATAATCTGTGTACGCAGAAGCGCTCAACATGGTATCTTCTTCCTCTTCCTTGTCTATCGTCTTTTCCATCGCTTTGTACATCTGTTCCACAAAATACGCTTCAAAGCTCTTACAAACTTCCATCAATTCTTCATCAGAAGAATTCTTCAAATCTTTGGAAGCCAAGGAATCTTTTAAACTCTCTGTTTTTGAATCTGAATATGTATCATAATAATTTGTATATGATGTATTTAAACCAATCGACATATCATCAACCCCTTACAAACTATCTAAGGTTATTTGCCTGTTGCATCATCTCATCTGATGTAGTAATCATCTTGGAATTCATCTCATATGCTCTCTGGGCTACGATAAGATTTACCATCTCATCAACCACCTGCACATTAGAACCCTCTAAATAATACTGATGCATCTTACTTCTTGTCAATCCCTCTGTAAGGGATTCTTCTAATGGTGCGCCGGATGCAACAGTCTCACCTAACAGATTGCCTCCTAAAGAATCTAATCCCGTCGGATTATTAAACTGTACGATACCGATATTCATCTCGTACAACACTTCATTGTTTTCGTTCACGCGAACCATTCTGTTGTCCACACCATCATCTTCCAGATAAAGTTCTCCTGCCTGACCAATAGAAAGATCCTTTGCAGTATAATCATCCGGAATGATAATTGTATTATTATACTGATCTAAAATTGCATAACCCTGAGAATTTACCAACATGTTACCGCCCTCTACAGGAGAAACAGTAAAATCACCATCTCTAGTATATGCAATAGAACCATCCGGCATTTGTACCTTAAAGAAGCCGTCGCCTTCAATCGCCACACTATAAGGGCTCTCACTGGCAGTCAGTGCTCCCTGCGTATAAGAACTGGTAATAGAAGCCACACGGGCACCTGTACCAACCTGCGCCTGAATTGGCTTATTCTCAGCAGCGTTGTTGGTGGATTCTGTCTGTAATGTTTGATAAAGCAAAGACTTAAACTCAGCCTTTTTTGTCTTGTATCCTACTGTATTTACATTTGCAATATTATTTGAAATATTATCTACATTTGTCTGCTGCGCCTTCATACCGGTAGCTGCAGACCATAAAGAACGTACCATAAATACTGCTCCTTTCTAACTATTCATGATTACCTATACACGACCAATCTCATTGGATGCCTTTTCAAGCACCGTATCCACTGTCTTAATCATCTTTTGATTGGTCTCATATGCTCTGGAGATTGCAATCATATCTACCATCTCATCTACAACATTGACATTGGATGCTTCCAAGTATCCTTGATGCACACGCACATCTGCTGCAATGATATTGGTGTTTTCTGTTGTCTCCCACATATTCTCGCCATAGAGAATCACTGTGTCATAATCCTCAAAGTCTACTAGTGCAAATTGGTTAACATACTGATCATTGGCATAAATATTGCCAAACTCATCAATACTAACCTGCGCTGTCTGTGCTCCCGGAATCTGAATTGGATTACCATCCGTTCCTAACACACTGTCTCCATCCTTGGTAACAAGATAACCATCCCTAGTCACAGTAAAGGCACCATCCCTAGTATATCGGGTATGTGTCTGTCCGTTCTTGTCAGTGGTGCTAATGGTAAAGAATCCAGAACCTTCCAGCGCAACGTCATAGGTCCCATCCGTAATTTTGAGGCTGCCCTGCGAATAATCCAAATAGGTTTCACCTATTTTTACGCCACCATTTAAGGTGCCCACCGCAGTTCGCAAATGCTCGCGATTCATATCATTGAAGCGAACAGCCAGCTCTTCATCAAAGGATTGGGATGTAGAACCTACTTTTTTGAAACCGGTAGTATCTGCATTCGCCATGTTGTTACTGACAACATCCAAACGCTTTTGTTCATTTACCATACCGGTCCACGCCGAATAAAGGGCTCTTACCATCTTCTCACTCCTATCTACAAACTAAAGTCGTATCTCTAACGAAATACTAGTCATTTCTCTTACCGCTTAAAAACTCAATATACTTGCCGGTTCCGATAGCAACCGCTGTCAATGGATCATCTGCTGTCATGGTTGTAATACCAGTCTTTTCACTAATCAACTCTTCCAGACCATGCAATAATGAACCACCGCCTGTTAATACGATACCTCTGTCAGCAATATCCGCTGCCAACTCTGGCGGAGTACGCTCCAATACACTATGAACAGCTTCCACAATCTGTGCTGTCGTTTCACGTAATGCTTCTTCCGTCTCAGAAGATGTAACAGTTACGGTCTTAGGAAGACCTGTTACCAGATTACGTCCGCGAATGTCTAACGTAATCTCCTCTGGTCTTCTGTAACATGTACCAATCTTAATCTTAATCTCCTCAGCTGTACGCTCACCGATTAATAAATTGTGACGTTTTCTCATGTAACGTACAATCGCTTCATCGAAGTCATCGCCTGCTGTCTTAATAGACGTGCTGACTACTGTACCACCTAATGAAATAACTGCAATATCAGCAGTACCACCGCCGATATCTACAATCATATTTCCACAAGGTCTGGCAATATCAATTCCTGCACCAATCGCTGCAGCTACAGGCTCCTCAATAATCGACACGTCGCGGGCTCCTGCATTATAGGTAGCATCCTCAACCGCCTTCTTCTCAACCTCTGTTACACCACTTGGTACACAAACACTGATACGTGGTCTTCTACCAAAGAAACTCTTGCCGACTGCCTTCTGAATGAAATACTTTAACATCTTCTCTGTGATCGTATAATCAGAAATAACACCCTGACGAAGTGGACGAACAGCTACGATGTTACCCGGTGTTCTACCAAGCATCAAACGTGCCTCCTCACCAATCGCCATAATCTTATTTGAATCTCTATCGTAGGCAACTACTGAAGGCTCCTTTAAAACAACTCCCTTGCCTTTTACATAAACAAGTATACTCGCGGTACCTAAATCAATTCCAATATCTGAACTTGCCATATTAATCCCCTTTCTGCGGATTCTAAACTTTTTTAACCATAGTTCATTATATACAGAATGGAATAATTTTCAAGTGAAACTGAAATCAATCCATAATGTATATCGTCACTTTTCTGAATATTCTTTAATCACTAATTTTTATTTGAAAGAACTACCAATTTTGCATTTTTTTCATCTTTCCATTGAATACTAATTTCCTGAACATTCATAATCTTATCAAGCTGCTTGATATAGCATTCCCAATTTGAGACATTTTTATTATAAACAAATCCCTTTCGCATAACCGGATTCTCCCCAAACTGATACTCCAGACTCTTTGCAATCTGATTGCCATCATAATCTGTCAAATCCATACCAAATGCCACATCAGCCGCCTGGTTTGAATAATATATCTTGCCCGTCATAGCATCCTTCACATAAATAATATGTGGTAAGTGTTCCAAAACAGAAAGCATGGCTTCATTAATTGTACGATAACCACCTTCCGTTTCATCCTTCAAAAACAATTCTTGCAAAATGTCACGAATACTCTTCGCAAACATAATATCATCATCTTTCCAGCGTTTTGGTCTCTTAACACTTACAAACGAAATCATACCTTTGTATTCATTCTGACTGTAAATCGGAAGCATTAGAATATTCTTAAATTTCTTGCCCATCAGCACTGTCTTCATATCCACAGGATATTTTTCAAATGAAAACTCCAGATGTCCCTTTTCCAACATGGCTTTTGTGGACTCTGCAATCTCACGATTTCTCCATTCTACCCCTTTATTGACAGGCTCATCGACACTTCTAACATTCCATTCCCGATTCCACTCAAATTTACCAGTTTCTTCATTCAAAATGTAGCAGGTAATATTATCTACATCAAGGAAACTACCGACTCTCTCAAGAACCTGTTCTTCAGAGAAGGACTTGTCCCGTTGCAAATTCGCTAATAAGTCTTTGATAATCTCCTGTTGCTTAATATGCTTTTCCAGACGCATCTCATTCAAACGACTTCTGCGAATCTCTTGTTCCACAACAACTTCATTGTAAGCATAATTTGCTACATGCTCAGCAAGTTTCCACTGTGCTCGGAAGGTAGCCATTAACTGTTCCCGTTCAGCCTTACTATACGCACACACCAGCCAGGTTGCCACATGCTTGTCATCCATCAAGATCGGAGCACCCGAAATTCGACTATCTGGATTGCCATCATTCATTTCCATGACAATTGGCTCCCGTTTCGTTAAAATCGCCTCATTAAAATCCAAATACAACTGCTTGTAAAATGGTCGTTCAAACATATCATAGAAATCACCCAAATGATCCATCGGACCTAACGGTTTTGTCAGGAACTTTCCATCCTTGTCAACAATAACCGAATACAATCCCGTTACCGTAACAAACGCTTCCACAAATTCTTCCATATTATCCGCGTTCAAAACATCCAATGCATCATAACGCTTATCTTCATCTTCATAACCCTTCATGATAAAGTCGATTTCCTGCTCATGACCTTTTTGATGCATCAAAAGAGTACGTTCCAGTTCTTTTTCTTCTGTAATATCAGTAATCAGAAATTCCACATCTGACTCTGTATCCGACAAATGCGTAACCGTAATATCACTTTTCACAAAACGGATTCTTCCATCATCACCAACCATACGATACTGGAAAGAATGACCGTTCGCCGACATACCCACAGCCTTATACACCGTATCTAAAACATCTTCTCTATCCTCCGGATGAATATAATCCTCTGATAAGCGATATCCTTTTTTCAATGCTTCTACGTTAAACCCGAGTTTCACCGCATTTGGCGAAATATAGCGAAGTGCCCGTTTATTCTGCGAATATCGTTTTACCAACAACACACTTTTACTCTTGTTAATCGCAAACTGCAGATATTGATTTTCCTCGCGCTCTCGCTGTTCGTCTGTCATATTATAGACAAGAAAATCTACACCATACATTTTTCCAAATTCATCCATCTCCAAATGAACATTCATGCGCACATATACTCTTGTCTGATTCTCTGTCATCCAATAGGTGTAGTAACAAAAATCTGTCTCGCCAGATTGCATCTTCTCGCTAAATGCCTGCTGTAACCGTCTGTAATCTTCAGGATTCATGAGCGAGGTGATATTCACCATGCCACTGTAAAACTGCTCACTGGTGTATCCATACTGGTTCACATTTTGAGAAATATATCGAAGTTTCCACTCACCTCTGTCCTCAAAATAACAAATCGCCACAATACCGGCATGATTAATCACACGTTCCAAAGTCACACTACCATGCTGTAATTTACCTCTGGATTCAAACATCAACGCACAGTAGGATTTACCCTCTTCTTCAAATTCATTTACAATACCACTAACGTAATAATTCTGCGCACCAACCCCAATTAAAATACGATACCAAATCAAGGACTTCGCATTCGAAAGACGTTCCCAAAAACGTTGTTCTATATGTAGCTTGTCCGGCTTTACGGAAATCTCCGTAACATCTTTTCCTAATATGGTTTGTGCCTGGTAATTTAACTTAACAACTACCCCTGTCTCCTTCTCAAAAAGCACCATGGGATATTCCAAATAGTCCATAAACTGCAAGTAACTCTCAATTCTTTTTGACCCCATAACAATCCCTCCCATATAACAATGGAGGCTCCAAACGAAAGCCTCCATTACTCATAACATACTATGTTCACTCTTCGATGCCATACGCTCCAACGTTCTCTTCCTCAACGCTCTCAACCTCTGCATCTTCAGAAGTTTCTGTAACAGCAGCTTCCTTCATTGGTGGAATAACTTCTGATTCCTGCAAATCATCTGTTGGAAGCTCAATCGCTGGCGCATTCACCAATCCCTTAAAAGCATCATCTGCAATCGCTTTTGCATCCTCACAAGTATCCATAATTCCATTCATTGCTGTCAACAGGTTCGTTACGTGTGTATTCACTGTTCTACATTCATTCAGCATATTCTCACGTAAATTCTCTGCATCTCTCTTAGCCTTGGCAAGCATTCCTTCACGCTCTTCCTTAGCCTTTTCAAACATACGTCTGCACTCATTCTCTGTGAAGTCTTTTGTCTTCTGTCTATCCATCTCTGCCTGACTGTACATTGCGTCACAATCTTCCTGTGTTTTCTTTCTCATGGCAGCACATTCTGTTTCTGTCTGAGTGCGAAGATTCAAGCAAGCCTCTTCTGTACGCTGTGTCAACGCATCGTTATCAGCCTTTGCCTGTGTAATCATCTCGTCTGCCCTCGCTCTGGAATCTATCAATATTCTGGAAATAGACTCTGACTGCGACTCTAATGAATCTGCCTTTGCTTTATATGCCTCTGCCTCAGCTCTTACTTCAGCAATCTCTTGCTTTAATGACTCTGTATACTTCTTCAATGTATCCACTGTCTGTTTTGATTCAGATGTATTCGACTCTCGCATCGCCTGCAAGTTACGAACAGTATCGGAAAGCTTAGTAATCGTCTCCTTAAGGCCGGCGATATCTGTCATATGCTCCTGCTTTAACTGTGCAATATACATATCAACCTGTTCTTTGTCATAACCACCAAATGATACTTTCTTAAAAACTTCCTGATTATTATCCATTTTCTCTTTTCGCCTTCCTTTTATCTTTTATTTTCATGTTCAAGATTATATCACAGGAAAATACAAAATGCACTACTAACTTGACGATTTTTATCAGAAATTAACAGTACTTTTCACTATTGGTCGACAAATATGACTGGATAATCATACTTCTCACATTTCACTGCAATATATGGATAGGTTAACACATCTGTTTTTACATTCTGGCTCTCAGATACTAATTTGGTATCCATGTAAATGGCATTTTCACCTAAGTATAAATCCTCTAGCACCACGCTTAATGCATCCCGATTTTGCGCACCATAGCCCACTACAATATACATGTAGTTTCCCGCCATATATGTAAGCCGAAAAGGCTGTTCTTTCTTTTCGTTGATGATTTCCACCAATTCAGAAGGCAAGCGACTTTCATCGCAGATTGTCGATTCCAAATCTTTTATCCTTACCACTTCACCTGTTTTTCCACAAGCACTCAAAAACACCAATGACACCATACTACATGCCAAGAAAATGGTAGTATACATGGATTGATTCATAAAAACACCCCTTTTTGTTTGTCTGATTAATTTTATGAATCAATATGGTGAAACATGCTGTTTCTATTTTTAATATCCTAATTCTTCTCCCACCAATATCACATGAATACGATCCGGCTCTTTACATCTTCTCGAAATCACAGTATGAGCGCAAATGCAATCCGGCGAATAACAATCCTCACATTTACCAGTAACAGCACAAGGAGTCTTTCTATTCAATCTCACTGTATTTGGTGGTGATGCCACATCCTTCACACGCTGATAACCACTTTTCACATCAGAACAAACCTTATTCATACCTGCAACAATAATGACCTTCTTTGGTCCTGTAATCAAACATGCTACGCGATTACCGTGACCATCAATATTAATCAACTCACCCTCTAAAGTAATGGCATTTGTACTCATCAAATACACATCCGCCAAGGTACTTTTTGCGTATATTTCTCTTGCCTCTTCTGGGCTACTTGCTTTCATGCGGTCAATTAGATTGTAATTCCCTTTTTCTAACGCTTCAAATATTCCAATCTCCTGCATGGTCATGGAACCACCCCAGGCAATAGTTGCACCATCTGCAATCAAAGACAATACTTTTTCCTTCGCCTCCGCTGCAGTCGCCACATAATATCCTTTAAAATTTCTTTTTTCCATATTCTTAATAATTGTGTTTGCTTGATTTTCGTACGCTTTCATTTTTGGCATAGTTGAATCTCCTTCCTTTTATACATGCAGACAGAACGAGATACGCGCACCACGACAATTCATCATAGCACGCGTATCCTTTACACTATATGTTTGATTATAACTTTGAATAACCGTAGCTGTTAACAATCGCCTCAATTGGCTGTCCATTCTGACAGTATGGACATGCATTGTGCGCATATGTATTGTATGATGGCAAATCTGACACATGGAATACGGAATGAATCTCTCTACCGGCAACCTGGTCTGCTGCTGAGAACAACGCAGAAATTCCTTCTACAATACCACCGTAATATGCGATACACTCCAAACTTCTCTCGATAGTACGTCCTGTTGTTGCAGATGCTAAGAGCAATAACACATGCTTATTCTTAACCATAGGTTGTAAATTATCTCTAAAAATCATCTGTCCTGCAGAATTAAACTCTGGTGTTACCACATAAATACTCTTATGCGCATTCATAGACATGAAACCTGCATCTGTTAATTCCTCTGCAAGATATGCACCAATTGTCTCACAACCATCCATACAAATGATGGTATCGATTGGTGTTGTGGTTACATATTCCTTCACAATCGCCTTAGCCGCTTCCTGCGCAGCACTCTGACGACACTTTATAGTAGTCATATCAATGTAATAATTAATATGGGAATGGTTCGTTGCAAAATGTCCCGGTATTACCTTCAATTCTAACTTGCTACTCTCTCTGGATACTACTCTCATTGCTTTCCTTTCCATGGGTTATCCTCCTTTATTACTCTGCTACTGCATAGTATAAATGATTTGGTACATGAATTCAAGTTTAGATGCTATCTTTACACCCCAACCTTTTTGCACACATCTTTTAAACAGCAATTCTCGCAGTCTGGTTTTGTTCTTGCAGTACAAACAGCTCTGCCATGATATACCAATCTGTGGCAAAAATCGTTGCCTTCTTCCGGTGGAATAATCTTCCAAAGTGCCATCTCTACTTTCTTCGGCTCTTTGATACCGTCTACCAATCCCATACGATTGGTCAACCGTATACAATGGGTATCTGTCACAATGGCCGGCTTTCCAAACACATCTCCCATAATAAGATTGGCACTTTTCCTACCGACCCCCGGAAGTTCCATCAGCGCATCAAAATCATCCGGTACTTTTCCATCGTATTTATCCTGCAACATTTTCATGCATGCACTGATATCTCTCGCCTTACTACGCCCCAATCCACAAGGCTTTACAATCGCTTCAATATCTGCCACATCTGCTGCCGCCAATGCTTCCACTGTTGGATACTTGGCATACAAACCTTCCACTACAACATTCACTCTGGCATCCGTGCATTGGGCCGCCAAACGCACGCTGACAAGTAACTTCCAAGCATCATCATAATCTAATGAACACTCCGCATTCGGATATTCTTTTCTTAGCAATTCAATAATATCTAAAGCCCGTTGTTTTTTTGTGTATCTCATTCTTCTATCCTCTACAGTTCTTTTACTTCAACAATCTCCAACATATCTTCCGTTACCCTCGAACACAAGCCAAGCACCTTAACTCCAGTACGTTTTGCCTCTTCCAAAGCCTCACTAAAAGCAGGATGCGTATCAATATTGGCCCGAACCTCCGTAATTCCTTCCATTTGAATTACAAAGGCAACAATCGGATGAAAGCCTGCATTTACTGCCTTTGTCAATTCTCGCAAATGCTTTACACCACGCTCCGTTGGTGCATCTGGGAAATAACCGATACCATTTATCTCTAAGGTACAGCCCTTTACCTCCATCAGATACTTTTTTTCATCCTTTTCCATATAAAAGTCGATACGAGAATCTCCATAGCGATATTCCGGTTTTACAAAAGAATAATCCTGTGTCTGCAACCATTCTGCCACAACTTTATTGGGAGCCTGACTATCTATATTGACCCAGCCTAAGTTTTGCTTATACACGCAAACCAAATCATACTTTGTCTTACGGTTCGGATTATCAGAAACCTCCAAAATCACTTCTACACCTTTTATCAATAATTCCTTGCATCGTCCGGTGTTCTTAACGTGTACAGTCTCCAAAATACCATCAACCCAAACATGGGCAATAAAGCGGTTAGGCCTGTCTTCAAATATTCCTTTTTTCACCTTCGCATATCGCATCGTTCACATTCTCTTTTCATCAATACTCTCAGTAAAAATCTTAATGTGAACTTCCAAAACTGTCAAGCATAGAACACTAGAAATGATTACCTATGCAACCATTAACCAAACCATTATTTCACGAAGAAATGCCAATAACGAAACAGCCACCAATAAAATAATCAAAAGCGCCAATACATACCGACCACACAGATTTAAAAATCTTGCAAACCTTCTGCATTTTCTCTTTCCCTCTGCTACCCAAGATTCAATTACATCTAAATGAATTACGATTTCCATATTCGTTACCTCCATGTCATTTTTATTATCATGGATATAACTTAACATGGGCCCTTGCCAAACCATGGCAAGAGCCCAAACTTTTTTCAAATAATTATTTTCCTGTCTTTTTTCGAATGCGTTTTCTTACAATTATAAAGCATATTACATGTGCTAACAATGTCACTGTCCAAGTCACTGTGTACATCATATAAAGCGCACTCATGGAATGGAACATCGGCAATTGAAATAGCGTAAAAATAAATAATAATCTCAGTCCACAGGCACCCACCAAGGATACCAGCATTGGCATCACAGAATACCCCAGACCACGAAGTGAACCTACCATAACATCCATCATGCCACAGAGTGCATAGTATCGACAAATAACATCCAACCGGGTCTTCCCTGCAGCCATAACCGCCGGGCTATCAGTATACAAACTCAATAACGGCTCAGCAAATATTGTCGCCAGATTGCCAAGAACCAGACCAACTACAACGACGCAGAACTGCGCAGAATATAATATCTTATTAATCCTCTCGTATTTTCCCGCTCCTACATTCTGGCTGGTAAAGGAAATTGCCGCCTGATAGAAGGAGTTCATTGCTACATATACGAAGCCTTCGATATTGGCCGCAGCGGAGTTACCTGCTACCACAACCTCACCAAAGGAATTAACTGCTGATTGGAAGATAACATTTGATATAGAAAACAACATGCCCTGCAAACTGGCCGGCAGACCAATCTGCAATATCATCCAAAACTTTTTGCCATGCAATTTTAACTTGGATATTTCCAGGCGGACTGCCCCCTGCTCCTTCATCATACATTTTACTATCAAAAGAGCAGAGATACATTGTGAAATCACTGTAGCCAGGCCGACGCCCGCAACGCTCATTTTGAAAACAATTACAAAAATAAGATTCAAAATAACATTAATTACACCGCCGGCCGCCAGATAATATAGTGGCCTTTTTGTATCTCCAATTGCACGCAAAATAGCACTACCGAAATTGTAAATCATACTGGCTGTCATACCAAGAAAATAGATTCGAAGATATGTGGTGGCTAAAGGCAATACATTATCCGGTGTCTTCATCCAGATTAAAATTTGCTCTGCCCCCAAACAACCAATAACGGTCAATAAAACACCACTAATAACACTCAGCAGCATTGCAGTATGTACCGTTTCGGATACATCTTTTTCCTGCTTTGCTCCAAAATATCTTGCTGCTAATACATTGGCACCAATAGACAACCCAATAAAAAAGTTTGTGAGTAAATTGATTAAAGATGTGTTGGAGCCTACAGCAGCCAATGCGTTGTCTCCCGCAAATTTTCCTACCACGATAATGTCAGCCGCATTAAATAACAACTGCAAAATACCGGATACCATCAGCGGAAGAGTAAATAGCAACATTCTACTTAAAATCGGACCATTTACCATGTCTACTTCATAGTTTTTCTTTTTTGTCATTTCCGCCATGTAAACACCTCTTTCCTCATTTGTGTCTCTGTATTTTACTCCTTCATTTGTCAGTTTACAAGGATTTATTAATAAAAGGTACTGCCATATGGATTAAAGTTTTATCGTTTTCTTCGTCATAAGTAATGGCAATATTGACATTTACTTTTTCTCCATTTTGATATACACATTGTCGCTCGTTTTGTGTATAACCGTAGATAGTATATAGATATTGGTCACGATTACCGCTAACCTCTTTTGCTTCCATGGCCTTCAAAAATTCCTGCACTAGCCATTCTTTTTTCGATGATGATAACTGACCCTCTAGTTCTCCTTCCAGATAAATGTTAGTATGTGCTTCCACACCAATACTTTCAAAAATGTCAACTAACAAATCCCTACCGGTTAAAACATTTTCCACATCATTATAAAGCGTAATTGTAATGTAAATATACTGGGATGTGATTGCATTTCCATCTACATCTGTTGTATCCATGCTTATCACCTGCATATCGGTTCTCGCATTTACTCCATCCATCAGCAAGCACGACTTTTCGTAGGCATCCCCTTCCTGGGAATATAATTCATATCCTTCCGTAATACCCAATTGTTTTGCCATATTTTTTAGCATCTGTTCTTTATTTTCCACACTCAGCTCCATGTCCCCAAAATGCCCGTACACTTCCACATTACTTTCCACCGGAATGGAACTGATCACATGAAATGCTTCCACAATTTTATCCTTTGGTTCCAAGGTAGTATTGACCACCATCTGTACAGCAATCACCATCCAAATTAGAACCAAAATGTATGTCATTGTTTTTTTCTGCATATAAAAATGCCCCCAATCTTACAAAATATTTGTTGTAAGTATTGACGGCATTTTGATTTGTTATACCAATATGGCAAATACCTTTTTCTCTATTCTAAAAACAGTTCCGAATTGGACTTGTCATCATATCCATTTCTCCATATCTCTGCATATATTGCTACACTGCTTCCATCTGTAGCATTTATTGTTGTATCAAAAATTAACATCCCCTGTTGATCCTGATAGGGCTGCAGGTTCCATACCGGAAGCACCGCCAGTTGCCACTGCTCGTCCATAAATAATCCATAGGCAAGTTCTATTTTTTTCACAGTATTCGTCCAATTATCTGAACACCAGAAATTTTTACCAAGTTCTACCATACTATTCCGAAATGATGCTTTGACATCACTATATGATAATAACAACGCATTATCCGTTAATTGTTCCCCTATTTGCAATGGGGTCTGATACGTAATGTCCGTTATTCCATTTTCAGTAACACTGACGGTTATATTATCCGCACCATACACAGGCACTCCATCTATCGTTCGTATATATCCAATAGTATATCCACATTGCCACATAGCATCATTACCATCAGAGATATGTTCCCCTGCAATCAGTTTCTGAGAATAAATCGGCTCATAATCTACAAAGCCCATATCCTGTATGCATGCTGTTGCAACCTCCTGCGCTACTGACTTTTCCCATCCGGTGTTTCTGGTGTAATCCGTAATTAAACTATATCCAAGTTCCCTTTCAATCCACACATGTTCCCCAGCTACTACATCAGAATCATCCACTAATGATATCCATACATCGTTCATTTTTGTTGCCTCATCACAGAAATGCACATAATATTTCATATCATCTCGATACACCCAAAAATGCTGGGCATCATAAGTGGTTGCCACTTGTTCTTGACATATATACTCTATACAACCCGATTCTTCCTGCACCGTCACCTGATAAATGTCTGACCCCGCATCCCGAAAATCATCTAGCAACTGTTTTTTCATCTCAGGTGTGTATGTCAGCAATTCAGCCTTTAACACATACATTTTCTTAACATCTGGCACCTTCACTGACGCCTGAACATCATATGTAATCGCATTGCCTTCCGCTGATTGCACATCTACTTTTTCTTCCCAAACTTCTTCTGTGACTTGCAGTTGCTCCTGCAATGAACCTTTACCATCAGTTACAGTCGTTTCTTGCGTTGTATCTCCTGCAGTAGAATCTACATAATCCACGGTATTATTCTGGCAACCAGTGAAAGCCAGCAACAATATAATCAACATCCCCATGGTATATAGTTTTTTATTCTTCACATTATCCCTCATTTCCAGTCATGTTATATTGTATTATAACATGAAAATGTATCTGAAATGTATCTGAGATAGGATTTGCTGAACGCAACAAACTAACCCCAAAACAATATGATTTTTTGCCACCCTCAAAATCATTATAATTTATTTTACATTTCACATTGAACTATGTAAATTTTTATGATACAATCTTATTGATTTCATATTATGACATACCGGTATGTCTCTGAAAGGAGACAAGATGAAAAAAACAGAAAAACTTGCATATACCTTAAAGAACGACTATCTATTTATTGCTCTGATGAACAGCCATCCGTATACATTAAAGATGTTAGTATGCTCTCTTCTTGCTCTGAATCCGGAAGACATTCGCTCTCTTACTATTAGGAATCCTATTAAAGTTGGAGAAGCCGTGACAGATAAGACCTTTATACTGGATTTAGACCTGAATCTGAACGATGATACTTATTTAAACATTGAGTTGCAGGTAGCAGACCATGGCAACTGGCCGGAACGTTCTTTAGGTTATCTTTGTCGTACTTATGATAATCTAAGCAAGGGCGACGATTACATAAACACAAAATCGGCGATACATATCGGGATTTTAGACTTTACGTTGTTTCAAAATTATCCGGAATTCTTTGCCACATATCGATTATTGAACTGCAAGAACCTTAATGAATACACTAGTAAATTCACTCTTCATGTGTTAGACTTATCTAAGATAGACATGGCAACAGACGAAGACAAGCAGTATCGACGCGATATATGGAGCCGTGTATTTCAATCAACAACATGGGGTGATTTGATGGCAATTGCAGAAGAAAATCAAGACTTTGCACCAGTAGTAGAACAAATAGACCGCTTATCTACAGATGAAGCAGTGCGACTACATTGTGAAGCTAGAGAACGTGCTATTATTCATGAGCAGGTTATGCAACGAAGGATAACTAATCTAGAATGTGAAGTACAAGAAAAGGAAGCTGCTTTACAAGAAAAAGACGCAGTTCTACGAGAGAAAGAGGCAGAAATTGCTCTCTTACAGGATAAAATTAAAAAAATGAAAATGACGATTCTCTAGTCGCTATTACAAAAACCTCCCCTTAGGTGTCCCTAAGAGGAGGTTTTCGTTATTACACGCAACTACTTGCGCGCCAAACCGATACGCACAATCGCACGCTTCAAAGCAAGCTCTGCACGGTCATAGTCGATGATGTCCTGTTCTTCCTTCATACGACGCTCTGCACGAATCTTCGCTTCTTCCGCACGCTTGGCATCGATTTCATCCGGCCACTCTACAGACTCAGCAAGGATGGTTACAGAATCCTGCAACACCTCAACGAAGCCGGAGAGCAAGGCAGCTTTTTTCAAGTCGCCACCAACCTCATGCACACGAAGTACACCAGGTGCCACGATGGAGGTAGTAGGCACATGCTTTGGATAAATACCTACTTCTCCTTCAGTTGTTTTAAATTCGATAAAGGTAGCATCTCCCTCGTAAAAGGTACGGTCAGGAGCAACTACTTTTATATGAAATGTTTTCTCTGCCATATGCACCTATCCCTTCAGTAGCTTTCCAGCAGTTATTTCACCTTTGCCAATACATCATCAATGTTACCGGCATTTAAGAAATATGCTTCCGGAATATCATCATGCTTACCTTCCAGAATCTCCTTGAAGCCCTGAATGGTTTCCTGAATTGGTACATACTTACCTTCCAAACCGGTAAACTGTCCTGCTACGAAGAATGGCTGAGATAAGAATCTCTGTACCTTTCTCGCACGGGATACGACTAACTTGTCATCCTCTGACAACTCGTCCATACCAAGAATTGCAATGATATCCTGTAACTCTTTGTATTTCTGTAAAATCTCCTGTACACCACGGGCTACCTTGTAATGCTCTTCACCTACGATACGTGGGTCAAGGATACGTGAAGTAGACTCAAGTGGATCTACAGCAGGATAAATACCAAGCTCTACGATAGAACGTGACAATACGGTTGTCGCATCCAAGTGAGCGAAGGTTGTAGCTGGAGCTGGGTCAGTTAAGTCATCCGCAGGCACGTATACAGCCTGAACTGATGTGATAGAACCATTCTTTGTAGAAGTGATACGCTCCTGCAAAGCACCCATCTCTGTCTGTAAGGTTGGCTGATAACCTACCGCACTAGGAACACGTCCAAGAAGCGCTGATACCTCGGAACCAGCCTGTGTAAAACGGAAAATGTTATCAATGAATAATAACACGTCCTTACCACCCTGATCACGGAAGTACTCTGCCATAGTAAGTCCGGTAAGACCTACACGCATTCTCGCTCCAGGTGGCTCATTCATCTGACCGAATACCATTGTTGTCTTATTGATAACGCCGGAATCGTTCATTTCATGGTAAAGGTCATTACCCTCTCTGGTACGCTCGCCTACACCGGTAAATACAGAATATCCACCGTGCTCTGTGGCGATGTTACGGATTAACTCCTGGATTAATACGGTCTTACCTACACCGGCACCACCGAACAAACCAATCTTACCACCCTTCTGATAAGGGCAAAGTAAGTCAACGACCTTAATACCTGTCTCTAACATCTCTGTTTCTGTAGCCTGCTCTGCAAAACTTGGAGCTTTTCTGTGAATTGGGAAATGCTCCTCTGTCTCTGGGGCTGGCTTATTATCAATCGGGTCACCAAGTACATTAAAAATACGACCCAGTGTATTCTCGCCTACTGGTACGGTAATAGGACCGCCTGTTGCAATCGCTTCCATACCACGTTTTAAACCATCGGTAGGTCCCATGGCAATACACTTTACAGTATCATCACCCAGATGCTGTGCAACTTCTACTACCAGCTTGTTGCCATCTTCTAATGGAATCTCGATTGCATCGTAGATTTCCGGCAACTTGCCTTCTGGGAACTTAATATCCAAAACCGCACTGATGACCTGTGTGATTTTTCCTCTATTTTGTTCTGCCACTATATTCCCTCCTAACTAATCGCAGATGCACCTGCGATAATTTCTGTTAATTCCTGTGTAATAGAGCCCTGACGCGCTCTGTTATACTGCAATGATAAATTGGAAATCATCTCTTCTGCATTGTTTGTGGCACTATCCATAGCCTGCATTCTGGCACCATTTTCACTGGCAACCGCCTCCACAAATGCGCCATAAATGAGACTTGTCATATACTTTGGTACAATCTGGTTCAATGCTTCCTCTGCAGTTGGCTCGTAATCCATGAGCACTGTACTCTTGGCTTCCTCATCCGCCTGCTTTTCTAAATTGTCCATGTCGATTGGTAAGAGTTTCATAACGTGTGGTATCTGACTTACCGTGTTCTTAAACTCTGTGTATGCCAGATAAATCTCGCCAACCTCACCCTTTGTATATAACTCCAGTGCTGCCTTACTCAGTGCAATTGCATCTGAATAAAGTGGCTCGTTAATGATTTCTGATTCATCTTTTACAATATGATATCCTTTTCTGGAAAGAATTTCGTATCCCTTACGTCCAACAGTAAATATCTCACAGTCACTTGGCTTCAAGCCCTGTGCTTCCATCTCTTTTATAACGTTACTGTTATATCCACCTGCAAGACCACGGTTAGAAGTGATAGTAATAACCGCCTTCTTGTCACTGCCGTTCTCAGTTAAATATGGGTGCATAACATTATCTGTTTTTTCTAAGATAGAACTTACTGTTGCGTACATCATGTTAAAGTATGGCTTTGTACTTTCTGCCTTACTCTTTGCTCTCTGGAGCTTTACGGTAGACACCAGCTTCATAGCCTTTGTGATTTGCTGTGTACTCTGAATACTATTCTTTCGTCTCTTAATATCCTGCATGGATGCCAAGACAAATCACCTTCCTTTAACTATTTAAACTCTGCCTTAAACTCCTCAATTGCTTTCACTACCAGAGCCTCTAACTCCTCATCCATCTTCTTTTTCTCCTTGATGCCTGAGAAGATTTCAGGATACTTGGTATCGATAAACTCGAATAATTCCTTCTCGAAATCTGCGATTCTCTCTACAGGAATATCTAAGAGATACTTCTTAGTAGCTGCAAAAATGATTACAACCTGACGTTCAACCGGCATTGGCTGATACTGTGGCTGCTTCAAGATTTCTCGAATTCTTTCACCCTGTGCAAGCTGTTCCTTAGTAGCAGCATCCAATTCTGAACCGAACTGGGCAAATGCTGCCAACTCACGATACTGAGCCAACTCCACACGGATAGGAGCAGCAATCTTCTTCATGGCGCCAATCTGTGCAGCACCACCAACTCGTGATACGGAAAGACCTGCATTGATAGCTGGTCTGAAACCTGCATTAAAGCTCTCTGTCTCTAAGTAAATCTGACCATCTGTGATGGAGATAACATTTGTAGGAATGTATGCAGATACGTCACCTGCCTGTGTCTCGATGATAGGAAGTGCAGTTAAAGAACCGCCACCTAACTCATCAGATAACTTCGCAGCACGCTCTAACAATCTTGAATGCAAATAGAATACATCACCTGGGAACGCCTCACGTCCTGGTGGTCTTCTAAGAAGCAATGAAAGTGTACGGTAAGCAGTCGCATGCTTTGACAAATCATCATAAATGATTAATACATCCTTACCTTCTTCCATCCATTCCTCACCAATCGCACAACCTGCGTATGGTGCAATATACTGAAGTGGTGCCAACTCAGATGCTGTAGAAGCAACAACTGTGGTGTAATCCATAGCACCATATTCTGTTAATGTCTTAACGATAGAAGCAACTGTAGATGCCTTCTGTCCGATAGCAACATAAATACAGTTCACTCCCTGTCCCTTCTGGTTAATAATGGTATCCACTGCAATCGCAGTCTTACCTGTCTGACGGTCACCGATAATCAACTCACGCTGACCTCTACCAATCGGAACCATGGCATCAATCGCCTTAATACCTGTCTGCAATGGTGTATCTACTGACTTACGTGCAATAACACCAGATGCAACTCTTTCAATCTGTCTTGTTTTATCTGTATTGATTGGTCCCTTGCCATCAATAGGCTGTCCCAATGCGTTAACAACTCGTCCCAACATAGCATCGCCAACAGGAACCTCAACTACTCGTCCGGTAGTCTTAACAGTGTCGCCTTCATTGATGTTCTTATGTGCACCAAGTAAAACGGCACCAACGTTATCCTCTTCCAGGTTCAAAACCATTCCGAATACGTCACCAGGGAACTCTAATAATTCTCCCTGCATGGCATTCTCAAGGCCGTGTACTCTGGCGATACCGTCAGCTACCTGAATAACCGTACCCACATCCTTGGTCTCAAGCTGTGTCTCATAATTCTTAATCTGCTCTTTAATCACAGAGCTGATTTCTTCCGGTCTTAAATTCATGGAGCCTTTGCACCTTCTTTCTTAATTATTCTTATGCTTTCAATAATGTCTGTCTCATATTTAAAAGCTTTGTGCGAATACTGCTATCAACGACTCTGTCTTCAATACGAATGACCATACCGCCGATGAGCGCTGCATCCACCTCGTAATTTGCTTCAATAGTTTTATAATTGGTAGTTGCAAGCAGTCTTGCCTCAACCTGTGACTTCTGTGCCTCAGAAATAGGAGTCGCAGTAGTCACATATGCTACACCAATCTGCTTGTATTCTTTTACCTGTTTGATGAAATATTGGAAGATGCTCTCAATCTCACCCTGTCTGTCCTTCTTGATAATAATCACCAGGAAGCCAAGCAATGCTTCTGAAAGCTGTCCCTTAAAGACCTTCTCAATAAAAGCAATCTTTTCTTCCTTCAGAACCTTTGGATGATGAAGTAGCTTTGCAAGCTCTTCATTTTCCTTGAAAATCTGTAAAACCGCCTGCGCCTCTTCAAAAAACGCATCGATTTGATTTTCTTCCATGGCAAGCTCAAACAACGCATCTCCATAAGTTGTACTTACTTGCTTAGCCATGTATCATCACCCATTTCCTTTAACGTCTCATCCAAGAGCGCATTCTGCTGCTCTTCAGTGATGGAAACCTGTACAATCTTTGAAGCCATCAGAGTCGCCACCGCGATAATCTCCTTACGCATCTCATCCTTAACCTTACTCTGCTCTAAAGCAATTTCCTGCTCGGCTCTGGAAAGAATTCTGGAAGCCTCTGCTTTTGCATCATCTGTAATCTGCTCTTCACGCTGTAAAGCTTTCTTTCTAGATGCACTCAAGATGCTATCTGCTTCCTTCTCAACGGCTTTTATCTTCTCATCATATTCTGCCTTTAACTTGGCAGCATCTTCTTTATCCTTCTTCGCACTCTCGATATCATTTTTAATCTTTTCCTGTCTTGTCTTTAAAACCTTTTTCACAGGTTCCCAAAGCAGATAAGACAGAAATGCGAACATGATGAAGATGGAAATACCCTGAATCAATACACCGAAAATCAACTGTGCGTCCAAACTAAAAATGTATGGATCACTATCCAAGAGTACCTGCGATACACCAAGTCCTTTGATGATTTCTCCCACGTCATTGCCTCCTTTCAGCTGTATTCAAATACTAAAAACTACAGCTTCATGTACTTTGAAAGCAATGGATTAGCGTACATTAAGATTAAACCTACAACCAAACCGTAAAGACCTGTTGTCTCGGCAACCGCCTGACCAAGTAACATAGTACTCATGATGTCACCCTTTGCACCTGGGTTACGTCCTACTGCAGAAGCACCATGACCAGCTGCGATACCCTGACCAACACCAGGACCAATACCTGCGATTAATGCAAGACCAGCACCAATTGCTGAACAACCTAAAATAAAACCTTCGTTAGTAATACCATTCATAAAATTTTCCTCCATTTTTCAAATAATTAATGTCCTATGATGTAATGGTTATCCTTCTATCTTCTGTGAAATAAATACCATTGTCAGCATAGTGAATACATATGCCTGAATCGCTCCTGAGAACAAATCCAGATAAATATGCAAGAAACTTGGGATTGCAATAGTTGCGATGGTTGGCAACAGATTGTAGAACAATGCCAGCATAACCGTACCTGCCATGATGTTACCAAACAAACGGAGTGACAGAGAAATCAAACTAGAAAACTCGCCAATCAGATTACTTGGGAACAAAATTGGAAGCGGCTCAAACAAGCTGGTAAGCGCTCTCCATTTGTTATACTTGATGTTGTTGTACTGAATCATCGAAACTGTGAAAATCGCTAAACAAAATGTAGTAGCAAAGTCCGCAGTCGGTGGTCTCAATCCAAACAAACCGGAAGTATTACATATGAAAATGTACAGGATAATTGTTCCCACATAATTCACATATTTTTTGCCGTGCTCACCCATAGAACTATTTACAAGGTTTTGTAATGCCTCAACAGCCAACTCAATCACATTCTGAAATCCACTTGGGACCTCATCTGCATGCATAATCTTATGACGGGCATATAAAGCAAAAATCAAAATTGCTGCCATAATGATAAACATACACACATGAGAAGTTGTAAGGTACACATCCTGCCCCATAAATTGGAAAGGAAGCTTATATAGCTTATGGATAAAGAAATCTACTTCTTCTTCCTCAGCTAACAACCTTGTCACGCCAATACGGTTTATCTGCATCCCAATATTGGCTAAAGCATATTCCATATATTCACTCTCCTTCCCTGAATATTTTGTTTGTTATATATATAGATACCAGCGGTTGCATCAGTGCAGAAATCTTAAGTCCAAACATTCCCAATACTACACCAAGGAAACTTAAGCCTTCCACAAACAAACCAACATAAGCAACTACCAGCATCATGAATAACCGAATGCAAGATCTGGATAAGACATATCTCTGCGCATCCTTTTCAGGCATGTCCAATCCCTTATCCAAAGTACGATACATGTGATAGGCCAAACCAAAACTGGCACATACGCCAACCAAAACGCCCAACACATATCCTATCTTATCTGTCACCAGCACTACTCCAAGCGCGGAAACAATCAAAAAATACAACAACAATCCTACATACAAATCTCTGAGAACGTTATTCATATTCCAAATCTTACTCTTCATCGTATGCAACATCATCATCTTCTTTCATATCATCTTGTTCAATATCTATCTGTTCTTGTATCGCCTGCTCCAACTCTGTATCTTCATCCGTCTTGCCACACATGCGGTCAATGAGTTTTTTCAGCATGGAATAGGCTCCACAATATCCACTGATAATACCAAACGCTACAAAAAAAATCGTGAGATTTGTGCCAAATTTATTGTCCACCCAACTCCCTGCCGCCAGACAAAGGAAAATGGAAATAATCATATTCAAACCAATCTGCGTCACCATACTTAAGGCTTCCACTATGTTGAATTTATCCTTCAAGGCACCTCAACTCCAAACTTCACATGCGTCCTTCAAACGCAAAATCCACAACATTATTATTATACCATTTTTTACTATATTGGTCTATCAAAATCACTGCAATTTTATAGTTTTTTCATGGTCTAATTTTCTTCTATCATACCAATTCTACGAACGTGTCTTGGATCATTCGAAAATGGTGTGTCAAGGAATGTATCCACAATCATCAGTGCCAATCCAGGTCCAACCACTCTTGCACCCAATGCCAAAATATTCGCATTGTTATGCTCTCTTGTTGCCTGTGCGCTAAAGCAATCATGGCAAAGAGCAGCACGGATACCCGGCACCTTATTGGCAGCAATCGAAATGCCAATACCTGTACCACAAATCAAAATGCCCTGCTCGCACTCGCCCGAAGCCACTGCATTTGCAACTTTCTTTGCATAAATTGGATAATCGACAGAAGCCTCACTGTCACAACCGTAATCCTGGTAAGCAATCCCTCTATCATCTAAATGCTTCTTAATCTCTTCTTTTAAAGCATAACCGCCATGGTCACATCCTAATCCTATCATGTCTATTTCCTCCTTAAATTAAACCTGTATTGTTCTATGTCCTGCCGCTTTCAGCAAACGGTTCATAATCGCATTTCCAAGGCTATCGCCTGCAAAGGATTCAGAATACATATAATCTGTTCCTTCTGTATCGAAATCTCGCAAACAAGAATATAACTTTGCGGAAACTGTAATAGGCTCTGCCCTAGTTCCCATAGATAACACCACGTCCGCCTCATAGAGAGCCGCACTTTCCTTTGTCGCAAGCACACCAATCTTAAAGCCTTCTGCACGTTTTTCTTTCACTAAGGCATTAATGTAATCAACCACATTTTGACGCTCGCCCTCAACAATGGTTAACTCTCCCTGTGGCGCATAATGCGTATACTTCATACCCGGTGCCTTTGGCCGAAGCGTTTCATCTTGTCCCATAATTGCAGGGTCAAATTCTACCTTTCCAAGCACGTCACGAATCATCTCCGGCGTAATATACCCCGGTCTCAAAATCATCGGCACGTCACCAGTCATATCCACGATAGTGGACTCGATCCCAATATCCACATCGCCACCGTCTAAAATGTATTCGATTCGGCCATCTAAATCCTCTATTACATGTTGCGCCTTCACCGGACTTGGTCTTCCGGAACGATTGGCACTTGGTGCAGCAATATACACTCCTGACTGTCTTATCAATTCCAATGCAACCGGATGGGATGGCATGCGAATGGCAACCGTATCCAATCCACCTGTGGTTTCCTTTGGCACGATATCACTTTTTTCTACAACAATAGTAAGTGGTCCTGGCCAAAATGCATCCATCAGTTTGCGAACATCCTCTGAAACATTCTTTGCCAATACATCCATGGCAGCCTCATCTGCAATATGCAAAATCAACGGATTATCCGAAGGTCTTCCCTTCGCTTCATATATCTTTTTCGATGCATCTGCATTCAAACCATCCCCACCAAGACCATATACCGTCTCTGTCGGAAATGCCACCAAACCTCCCTGCTTTAAGCAATCTGCTGCCTCTGTCAGCCGGCTTGGTTCAAAATTTTGCAAATGGCAATCAATGACTTTTGTATTCATACAAGCATACTCCTTTGTGGAATTCCTTTTAATAGGAATAAAAAACCCACATAGAGAGAGTATACCACAAACCTTATCCCTTTAAAATATGCATTTTGCAATTACTTTCTGAATATAATAAGAATAGTGACAAGAAGTGTGTGTATTAGAGATATGTTCTACGTGTAGTAGCATATCATTTTCCTGTTCAAGAATATGTTAGTGCTTTTTGTGTGTTTTATTCATGTTGCACACAATGTTTGAGCACAACACTTCATGTCATTATTTATAAAAACGAAGAAAGGTATTTGCATGCGACTTTTATCAAAGCGTACACTCCTATTGTTATCCGCAGGACTATTGCTGGCAGGTTGCCTTACCACCTATTACTGCTTTACCGTCAATACTTCTGCAAATACGAATACAATTATCGTAATTGATCCTGGGCATGGTGGGAATGACCCAGGCAAAGTCGGCGTCAATCAGGCATTGGAAAAAGACATCAATTTAGCCATTTCCCAAAAGCTTGCAATTTATTTAAAATCAAAAGGATATTCTGTTGTTCTAACCAGAAATTCTGACAAAATGTTAGCAGATGCAGATGCCAACAACAAAAAGACCTCCGACATGAAAAATCGCATTGCAATCATGACTAACGCTAATGCAGATTTGGTAATTAGTATTCACCAAAACAGTTACCCAGATGCATCAGTTAAGGGGGCTCAATGTTTTTATTATTCCGAGTCTGAAGATGGCAAACAATTGGCAAACACGATACAAACTTATCTAACCAAACTGGTTGACTCTGAAAATCACAGACAAGCAAAACAAAATGATTCCTATTACATACTTAAAAATAGTCCTTGTCCGGCAGTGATTGTAGAATGTGGATTTCTATCTAATCATCAGGAAGCCACACTATTAACAGATACTAGTTATCAGGAAAAAATTGCCTTCGCCATTTTCTTGGCAATACTGGAATATTCCTAACAGTATAAACAGTTCACAACTGCAAAGGATAAAAAAGAAAGGCTGTCATAATGACAGCCTTGTGCTCTCTTTTCAACCAACATTGAGAAAGCATTTTTGATTCTAATTCTATGGTTGCAAAATACATTTCTGATAAACGAACAGGTTAAACCTGCTATTCATTTCGTTTCATCCCCCAAGTAGCATTTGTGGGACAAGTCTTATCACCCCCGATACTAAAATTCGCCATACAAAGACTGAACCTTCTGGCAAGAAAATGATGCAATGCATGGAATGAATGTGCATATTGTGATGTATAGAACATTTTCCTTCATTGCATTTGGAAACAAAAAGGACTTGATTTTTCCTCTCACTTCCTCTATCATAAAAATTCAATTTCCTACTTGCACAGTTGTTTTTGGAGCCTGTTGCAGGAAATGAAATTTTTATAAACACGATGTTATCCATCCTTTTTTCGATGGAATTTGACTTTACATGTCTTAAAATTGTGATAAACTATATGTAGGTGCGAAATACATCTTTATTTCATCCTATTTAGGAAAAATATTAGATAAGGAGATGAGCCTATGAAGCTAGAACGTATTAGTGAAAACAAAATCCGTTGCACCCTTGACAAAACAGATTTAGTCGACAAGCAGATTCATTTACATGAATTAGCTTATGGTTCCGATAAAGCAAAAGCACTTTTTAGTGAGATGATGCAGAAAGCTTCCGAAGAACTTGGTTTCGAGGCCGAAAACATACCTTTAATGGTAGAAGCCATTCCAATTTCTAGGGAGAGTTTAATTCTCACTATCACCAAGGTAGAAGATCCCGAAGAGTTAGATGCAAGATTTTCTAATTTTACAAAGCATCCTATCGAGATTAATCTGTCAGAAGATGGGGATTCCGATTATGACGATGACTCTGATGGATTATTTGGTGATTTAATCGAGAATACCGCATCTATTTTGGAAAACATCAAAGACCTGATGGGTGGCGACTTCCCTGCTGATGTGAAGCCATCACCAAAAAAGGTACAAAAGACAGAACCTGTTAACGCATGTTGTGTTTTTAGATTCCACAACTTGGATGATGTACACACAGTAGCCAATTTGACAGAAACCTTATACAATGGTGAGAACTCACTATATAAGAATCCAACCACTGGTCAGTTCCATTTGTTACTAAACAATGTGAACAACAAGGATGTGTACACAAAGCTTTGCAATATCTTAGGAGAATATGGTGAAAAGGTAAGTACCGCTTCCACCACTCCATACTATATGCAAGAGCATTACAAACTCATCTTAAGAAATAATGCTTTACAAACCTTGACGAAACTATAATCTGTTGGCCCTATATTGCACGAATATTTTTGCATTTTCAATGGTTCTGGGACATCTGGAATGCAAATGTGATAATTAGGAAAAACAAGATATGCAACCACATTAAAAGAAGGATATGCAACCAAAAGTTGCATATCCTTCTTTTTTGCAAAAACTCCCACCTCTATTGCCTTTCGAAATTTCTACCGATATAGTTAAACTAGAAAATTCGTTATTCGTAAAAAGAGAGGGGGTGGAACCATGACTGTCGAGGTTGCTATTGTTGATGATGATAACATTCACATCTCCATGATAAAAAGACATTTAAAAGAATTTGATAAAAGCAGTGGCATTCTCTTTCATACATCTGTTTTTCATTGTGCCACAGATTTTCTAGAGGACGCGATGCTACCTAGTTTTCAATTACTCATTTTAGGGGTGGATTTGCCCGATATATCTGGAATTGACCTTTTAAAACAATTAGAATATATAGATACTGAATGCATTACAATTATCACAACAAATCACAAGGAATTCGCCTTAGAGGCATATAAATGTCATGTACAGGCGTATCTGTTAAAACCAGTTTTGCAGGCAGATTTTCATTCTGCTCTAAACCGTATCATCCCCGCAGTATATGCGAAATCATATTTATCAAAAGGGACAGATGCATTATCTATACGTCGCAATGGAGTGGATTTTCAATTGCCATTATCTCAGGTCTTATATTTTGAAAAATACAGGAACAAAGTGAGTATTTTTACAGATACCACCTGTTATCAATCCTATTACACGATACGAAAACTGAGAAATATGCTAAACCAGAACCAATTCGTACAGATTCATCAGGGGTGCATTGTAAATTGGGATTATGTAACCGGTCTGGAAGGACACTATTTGATAGTCGGAAAACACAAACTGATTATCAGCAATTCATACTTTAGGTCAGTACTATTTCATTTGCAAATGCATCCTATCAAAACGCCTCAAAAGCCTTAATATTGTATTGATACATCACAACTTGAATATTAAGCAACCAAAAATCAGTGTAAAGTCTTCTAAAATAGAGGGTGTTCCAAACATTTGGGACACCCTCTACTAATTTACTTCACCGCGCTCAACAAATCACGGACAGCTTGTACGTCCTCTGCGGTCATCTTCATATTTGTTTTTAAACTTCTTCCATCCGGAAGTGTAACCGTCAATTCAAAGATGGTCCCTTCTTCCATTGCTTCACGTCCCACTGCTTGAAAAAAAGGCTGAAGTTTTGGATGTCTGGCTGAGAATTTATCCCAGATTCCTTTTAACTGCATTAATTTCATCGGATTGATTGCCATATTAATATTCACCTCTATTCTGAAATTGACTAACATTTTTGATTATGTTAGGATTTTCTCATTATAGCACACGAACAAGGAGTTCTAAATGAAAATATTATTAATTTTTACCGGTGGCACCATTGGTTCTGCCATGAAAAATGGATATATCGGAACAGACAATAATCAGCAATCCATGCTGCTTAGTATGTTCCAAAACTATGCAGAGTATGTAGATGGCACTATGAAAGATGTAGAATTTGACACCATATCTCCTTATACCATTTTAAGCGAGAACATGGATTTGGCACATCTTCGTCAATTAAGTCTTTGCATCAGAGAACACATAGAAAATTATGATGGCATCATCATAACTCACGGCACAGACACATTGCAGTATACCGCTGCTGGTCTTTCTTATCTATTTGCCGGTGTACAGTTTCCAATTATGCTTGTCTCCAGCAATTATATTTTAGAGGATGAAAAAGCCAACGGTTTTGCAAATTTTGTTGCCGCAGTTTCTTTCATTCAGAAAAAACGTGGAACCGGTGTGTTTACTACATACCAAAACAACTATGCTCATACAGGAGTGAACCACTTGGCACCTGTTTATATACATCGTGGCAATCGCATGCATGCCCATGAAGTATTTACAGATGCTGTGTTTAGCATAAACGACAGTTACTATGGATATTATGATGTTAGAGAGACAGAAAATGGACACATTTATCATGATTACCATGAAAAGGTCCAGCACCAAGTACAACCGGACACTATCCACACATTAGCAGAAAATCCATTTTATCAAGCATTAGAAAATGAATGGAATGCGACCAAAATCTTAAGTCTGGAATGCAAGCCTGACATGTGGTTGCCATCCCTTACAAAAGAGATTAACGGCATTCTCATCAAGGCATATCATTCAGGCACATTGCCTATGGATACAGATGGTTTTCAGAGTTTTTGCGAGCAAGCTAAGACCTTACAGATTCCAATGTTTATAGCAGGAAACACCTTGGTTTCCGATGAAAATATTGCACAATACGAAAGCACTAATGGTTTTACTGCATATCAGTTACAGATACTCCCGAAAACAAGCACTGTTGCTCTGTATATGAAGTTGTTGCTGATTACAGCACTGAACTTAGACACAAAAATCCTCACCCAGTGCGTGGGCGAGGACTTGTTGTAATACACTATATTATTCAGCATTTATGGCCTGTACCAGTTTATCTGCCAGGCCTTCATTTATAATATCTAACATATGAGCTACCACTTCCGGATCAAATTGCGTTCCTGCATTTTCATTCAGCTCGCTTTTGATTTTTTCCATTGAAAGTTTCTTACGATAACATCTGTCACTATTCATAGCGTCATAAGCATCTGCAACACATAGAATACGACCAACCAGAGAAATTGTATTTCCTTTCAGTTGATTTGGATATCCGGTACCATCATATCTCTCATGATGTTGCAACGCTCCATTCCGTATTCCCGGAATAACTGTGAAATTCTTTAAAATCTCTCCACCGATTAGGGTATGAGATTCAATAACCTTTCTCTCTTCCTTTGTCAGTGCCTCCGGTTTTTTCAATATTGTATCCGGCACAGCCAATTTACCACAATCATGCAAAAGACCGGTGTAATAATAGTTCTCAACCTCTTCTTTTGAAAGTCCCATTCGAGACGCCAGTTCTCTGGTATAGATAGCAACCCGCACAGAATGGCCTAGCGTATATGGATCCTTTGCATCAATAAAGGAAGTAAATGTATCCATAGTCTGTTGAATAATCTTCTGATCTCTCTTGTGTCTCCGTCTGTAACTAATGAGACAAACCTCCACGATAATGTAACAAATCAAAGCAATCAACCAGATAATTCTAATGGTTTGCAATATCTTGTACGCATCGGTGTCCTTCATATCCATTTTGAAGTAACCGTACACTTTCATACTCGTAAAGCGTAAAACGTTCTTTGAAATACACACAAAACCAAACGGTTGATTATCTTCTTCCTCCACCACTGTATTATAATCCAGCGGTGTCACAGTCAACACATCGCCATCCTGCGTGTACTCACCATTCCATAGATTATCAACTCTGCCTTCCAACGGCATGTATAACACAACTTTCCAATCACGAAAAATATGCTTGCCATGATTCGCAATCGTTACATCATACTGTGCACCTATCAGCTTATTTTTACTGGTATCATAATCTGTCCACTGCTGTGAAATGTCTATGGTAAGTGCAATGTCATTATGCGAAGAAACGCCATCCTCCACATGAATCTCAACCTGCGTATTATTATATTTTTCCACCTGTTCCTCCAGTTTTACAAATCCAAACTGAATCAGTAAAAATGAAAGCACAAACATCAATAGAATAATTACCTTTTTCATATTGACTCTCTTCCCCGTAAAATAGTTCTAATCTAACGTATTATGCCTCTTTCTGTTCCTCTGGCAATTCAGATGTACAATGTGCACACTTTGTAGCTTCGATTGGAATCTCACTCAAACAATATGGGCACTTCTTAGTAGTAGGCGCTGCCTCTTCCTTCTTCTTACCAAGTCCCATAGCGGCATTCATTAATTTGATGAGGCAGAATAAAATAAATGCCATAATAATGAAATTCACTACTGCTGATACAAAGTTAGAAGCAAATCCTGCTACATCACTCCAGCTGTATTTTGCTGCACCAGTAATAAAATTCAAAATTGGGTTAATAAAGTTATCCGTTAATGAGGTTACGATTGCTGTAAACGCTCCACCGATAATCACACCCACTGCCATGTCCATTACATTTCCCTTTAATGCAAAAGCCTTAAACTCATTTAAAAACTTCTTCATCTTTTGTCCTCCTTACTCAACAATACCCATGTTTTCTCTTATTTTATTTGCATTCTCTATTGAGGTGTACATCCTCACATATAAAATGTTAGCTCCATCGTCCTTGCAATAAACACCCTCTACAACCACATATTGTACCTGTCCCTCTGAAAGCATGTGCACAGCCTTGCCCATTGCAAGCCAACGCATCATCTCATCTTTAGCCGTAGAATTGCTAATGCTATCATATATCTTCACTACTTCCTGAACACGATTCGCCTCCGCATCAAATTTTACTACGTCTGGACCAACAAGACAAGCACTATCAATATATTCTACACCCTCAAAGGAATTAGCTGAAATAATAGTCTCGTAATCCTTCTCTATATCATCCCAGTCAATCACACCTTTATCAGTACTAACGACAGTATAAACATCTCCTGCTAATACATAATTCTTTTTGTCCAACTCTGCTTTGGTGGATTTTGAGGTTGCACCAAACTGTGTTTTGAAATCTCCGAACACATTATAGTTCGTCAGCATCAAATCCTCGTCACCCACTCTCATACATCCCATAAATGCTACCGGATACTTGCCGTCCAACACATCCATCGTTGCAACTTCCTGCGGTTCTCCCGATGCGGGATAAAACAGACTGCTTCCCATGCCACTTACAACAACGCCATCGCAGACCTTTTCTACCCCTTTAATTCCATACTCTGCAGAATATGAACATGCATGTCCATCTATCTCCAGTTTACCATTTCCGCCACCACCGGACCGCAATGCAATAACCACCATCACAATCACCAAGGCCAACGCTACTGCTCCTATGATGATTCCGTTTTTCTTGCCAGACGCATTCTCCTTTTCTTCTACCGAAGCATTCTCTTGCGTCTCCATAACTTCTTCCTGAGCATTGTTATCCATAATTGAATCCCCCCCTTAAAAGATTTAAATAAAGTCAAATGATGCCTGCTGGTAATCCAGCTCTTTATATTCAATCTCTTCCTGCTCAATCTGACTTCTATAATCCACGACAACAGTCTGCTGCTTGCCGTTCACCATCTGCTGACCAAGAATATAATTCACATCAAACCGTGCCGTAATTGCCGGTGTGGCACCACGGGCAGGTACAATCAACTGTACCCGATTTAATGAAAGCAGTGCAAATATCGGTTCCCAAATATAAATATCCTTTGCAGCACCAAATGGATTATCAATAAAGATAGTCTTTCTTCTGCTGTCATTTTCTACATTTGCACCGTACATACCGGATATGTAGTTTATGATAGAAATCAAGAACTGGATATAAATACCCTGGGACTGACCGGTACTACCAACCGCTTCTTCATAACGCAGGTAACGGCTTTGTTCCTTGATACGCTCACGTTTGTAAAGAGTTAGCTTAATCGCATTCATGTCCGTTACAATCACGCCGAACAATTTCTTCAACACAAGACGACTGCGGATGTATTTCATTCTATCCTTCACATCATCAAACTTATCAGCACCAGCCACCACATCATCAATGTAATCAGACATTCTCTGCTTGATGAAATCTTCCTTCACATACGGAATGGTCAAACCTACCATCTGTACCAATTCACCGTCAATTACAATACGAGAAAGCTTAGGCAATTTATCAAGTTCTGACTTCACATCCTTACAACGCTGGATACACTGGGACTCGAAGCTGGACTTAATAAACTCCATATCCTGAATACCCTTTGTAACACGTTCCTTCTCCAACTCGATAAACTCAACCATCGCCTTGAGATTCTCAAGCAACAAGGTTGCACTCTCATAATCCTCCGGAACAGCCACATCCCTGCCAATGGTCTCTGACAGTTCAAACGCCTCCATGCTGTATAGTGTTTCTGCCGTGTGAGATTTGTATTTTAAAAGTTCAGACTTGGCCTTTTCCAATGACTTTTCACTCTTATCAAATGCTAACAAGCTTTCCTCAAAGAGTCTTCGCATCTCTGCTTCTGACTCATGAATCACCACAGCATTCTGGGTGGAGATTTCATTTACCAGCATAATACGCTTCACGTCTTTATAAAGGTCAACCATACTGTTATGCTGCTTTACAGCCTTCTGGTAAGCCTTCTCCATCTCCTTATATTCCTTGTCAATGGCACGTAAAATCTGGTCTCCATCTGCAATAGCCTGCTGCACCTCTGCTGCTGAAATATCCACTGAAACATAACTACCAAATCGTTCTTCCAACTGCTTAATGGACTGCTCAATGTTACCATCCAAATGATACATGGCACCACGCTTGCCTTCCAACTGATTCTGTAGCACGGCTCCCGATGTGGAAAGCTCCGCCACCTGCTGTGACAGTTTGTTGATGACACTTTCCTTCACATAATACATGCGGCGTTCTTCGTCCATTTTTGCCAAATCTTCCATGGAAATGCCACGCTTTTCAATAGAGCGTTTTGCTCTTTGCATACTCTTTTCCAAGGTTTCAATCAGCTTCTTTTTATCTGCAAGGGCAATGTTTTCCTTTTCATATACCGCCTTTGCAGCCTTAAATTCTGCCGCCAGTGACTCATCACTCATTTCCATAATGACATAGTCGCCCTCAGTATAGTAATCCTGATAAAATGCTTTCCATTCCGTCTCCATATCAGAAAGTTCTTTCGCAATGGCATCCAAACGACCTTCTAAATTCATGCAGGAAATGGCCGCATCTGAATACTCTTTCTTTAGGAGTTCAGTCTTTTCCAGCAAACGATTTTCTTCCTCTGCATATTGCTTTTCGGCCTCTTCCAATTTGGTCATTCGGTCACTTAAAACCTTAACCTCCACAAGACGCTTCTCATCCTGATGCAGCTTCTCAAGCTTCTCTTTTTCATTTTGCAGAGCTTCGTCATCCTGATTGATGGCAAGCATCAAATCATGACAGGCAGCCTTTATATTTTCCAGTTTCTTTTCCAGGTCAATATAAAGAGCCTTCTGCTTGTTCATAGCATCCATGGTATCCATGCTGACCTCAGAACCGAGAGAACTGATATACTCCATATCCTCTTCATAGGTAATTCCAAGTTCTGTGAGACGCTTCACCGTCTCTTCCAGCTCCTTAATCTCGCTATCGCAATTTGCTAACTCTTTTTTCAAAAGGGCTTCATCGACAAAATGTTCTTTTCCTCGAGAAAGGAAAATCACACTGTCGTCCTCTGTTCTGCCCATTGGATTATATAATAGTTCCTCGCTGAAAATCGGCACTGCCGCATCTCCTAGCTGCAGGTTCGCAATCGTGGTATCTGCTTTGATAAAATCAAATTGTTTTACTACCACGCCGTAAGGCAATAATGGGAAAGCAGAAAGTAACTGTTCCCGTTCTGCCGGGGTTCTTGCCGCCACATAATCCATACCGGAAACGGCATACTCATTGTGACGGGTTTCGATATATTCCTTCACCTTGATAACAGCCGGAATCTCGCCAATAATACGGTTCTCTGAAAGCTCCGCACGTTTCTTCGCCAAACGTCTCAATTCATCCTTTTTGTTGGTAACATCCACGATACACTGCATACAACGCTTGTTAACCGCAGAAAGCAAGTTCTTCTGGTCATCCACATTGTAAATGCGCATCATATTCTTAATGCGGTCTGCATTTTCCAGATAGAGATTCAATTTTTCCTCTAACCGGGCAAGCTCCTTCTTTGCTTCCGCAACCTCTAAAGTCAATTTATCCTGCTCGTGATAATTCTCATAGTAATACTTCACATGAGCATCCTTATCCTCTTCCACTGCACGGATAATTGCCTCTTCGTTGGCAATCTCTTCTTCATTTCTGGCAAGCAATTCTTTGGCATCCGCAAGCACTAATACACCGGAAGCCTGCTTTAGCTGACCCATAGAAGAAAGCATTTCCTCCGTCTCTTCCTTGGCACGACGACGGTTGCTCTTTGCTACCTCTAAGGCAACCTCTGCCTCATGAAGCAGTTCCTTCTTTTCCGCCTCAATGGTACGATAACCCTCTAAAGTTTCCTTGCCCTTTAAAAGTTCTTCCTCATGGGACTTCTTTATCTTATCATCTCGAACCTTTCTGTTATAGGCAAGCTCGCGGAGTCTGGAAATATCTGCATTGTTATTTCTCGTGGCCGCCTTCACAACAGCCTCTGTCTCCTGTTTTGCAACAGCATCCTTTTTATAATCCATGTACTCATTCATGGACTCCTTTAACTGCAGTTCATTTTGCAGTTCTGTATATTCAGCCTTATTCTCCCCTACCAGTTTCACTAAGCTCTCGATTTCCCGAATCAGAGCTTCCTTGTCATACTCCAGCTTACGAATCTTCAAAGCCTCCAGATTCTTTTTCTTCTCATCCTTCTGCTTTAATTTCGCTTCCTTCTGACGTTCAAATTCAGCCAGCTTATGCTCATCCTCTTCTGTCACAGACTTCCCTGTCACATAAACATTTGCAATGGTAGACTTTAGCTTGTCTCTCTGTTCAAACAGTGTCAAAAAGGATGTGACACGGCCTTCCAACACGTGCAAAAGCTCCGTCTCCCGGTCATAGTTGGCAATCTCACGTTTCTTCTTTGTGAGCTCCATCAGCTTATCCTTGATATCCAACAAATTCTTCGCCATATCCTCAGACTCTTCGCTTTGCTCCGTCTTCACCAGATATGCCTTCTCAATGATTTCCTCAATCAATAAGTCCTCCACCACTTTTCGGGTTGTCTTATAATTGGACTCAAAATAGGTACGCACATGTCCCTCAGTCTTATTGATACCACGGATAATCTCCCAGTGACTTTCATAGAGCCCATACCGACTGATAAATCTCTGGTACTCGCCCTTTCTGTCAAACACATGAACCGTCAGATTATAATCCTTCCGTCCCAAGTCTCTCAAATAATTCCGAAGTCCCGAAAATGTAATCTTCTCTCCATCACTAGAAAGTGGCAGATTCACAATATCATTTTTGTTGTAATCTCTATATAAAATACAATAATTAAAATACTCAATGGAAGCGGTGTCCTTCTTGCCGGCAACGCCAGAATCTTCTTTTAAATCAGCCTCATCCTTTGCCTTTCTGGCACAGAATCCGGTAGTCATGTAACGGTATCCTTCTTTATCATCACCCTCATCCAACTTCCACTCTACAAGGGAATGAATGACAGTATTGCCACCACCATTGCGAAACAGCTTCTCAATCGGCTGCTTCTCATCCAAGGTACAATTCGGAATCAGATTCTGCAAAAGCAAGAGCATAAGCACACTCTTACCACCACCATTTGCCAAATCATAAAGGGTGTTCTTTCCGTACATACGCATGACAAAATCATCATACTGCTGAGTACCAAAATTGTATTTTACGTTATTCACACGAATTCGATTAATACTAGGCATCCTGTACTCCTCCTAACACCTCATAAAGTCGTCCTCTGTAATCCTCAAAATAATTCTCTACCAGTGCCTTAAATCTGCCTGTTGGATAATACCGTTCCTCAACCTCCACGAACAAATCCTGAGACAGCAAAAAGTTAAAGGTCAGCTTCACGATACCAGCCTTTGAGGCTCTGGAAGCTCTCACTTTATCCTTATCCTCGCCGGTGACAGAAGGCAACTCATCCCATAAAAGTGCAATGGTCTTAAAGCTGTTCTCCTCCACCTCATCCAAGGAATAAATCGTCAAATCCTTCAATATGTCCGTCAAGGATTTCGTCACTTCATCCACAATGCTCTCCAGCTTCACAAACTCTTGAAACTGATATGCCGCCGAGTCATTGTAAAAGGAAAGCAACACCTGATAGATAATGTAATAACAAAGGTAAAGTTCCTTATTATAACGAAGCCCCATCATTCTCTTCAGCTCATCGTTGGTATATCCAAATACATGATTGCCCTCGCCGGCAGTAATATATAACGCATCCTGATGCTCATAAATGGTAAGATTCAGTTTCTTCAAAATCATACCCACAATCTCATACACCTCAGCATTTTGGAAATACTCCTCGTACAGATGTCCATTTTCCTTGCTGCCTTTTTTCACTTCTTCGCCCATAATCAGCTGTGAATAAATATCCAACGCCTTATCCAGATTCCGAATGTCCATCTATACTCCCTCCTTCGTAAATGTCATGTTGCTGATTTCAAATTTGCCATAAGGCGAAATCACATCATTCACATCAAATGTAATATCAAATACCAGCTTCTCAAACTGCTTCTTATCTGTCTCCGACATATGCTCCGCCACGATACCCTCTAAAAATGTATCCTGCTTGGCAAGCATTTTTCCCAAGTTATACTGCTTCTTCTGAGATAAATGAATCAAAAACGCATAGTAATCGCCGTTGGCAAAAATCTCCTCGCCAAACTTGATTTCCAAAATGCCATTCAAGCCATTCAAATCAAAACTGCCCTTCTTCTCCAATTGGTCAAGTAACACCAGAAACATCCGGTTAAAATTCGCCGCAATTCGGATGTCCTCAAACTCATCCTCATACTTAAAGTCTCTGTCCGGTGCTTCCTTTACTACCTTTTCTCCCTGGTCCACCAAATCCTGTCTATAGGTCAACAGATTATCAATCTGTCTCACACCGAAACTCTTCTTTACCTTTGGATTATAAAGCGGGGCAAGAAGTGGTCCCAATAATTCTGGCGAGTCCGCCTTCTTTGCCTTAATAAGACTGTCTCTAAAATCAAATACATTTCGAAGCTTACGAAACTTCGCTCTGCTGATAATCTTATCCGCCGCATTTTGCAGGGCAATGGTCTCACCAATCAAGTCACTGTGCTTCTTAATTGCCTTCTTTAACTCAATCTCCAATAAATGGATGTCCTCCAGGGACTTATAATAGGATGCTCTGTCGTTCCCCTCTGTGTCAGATGTCGCCGTCCGCATTGCCTGTTCAATCAACTGCTGATTCTTGGCAAACAGCTTGCGTTCCTCCTGAAACCATCTGGCTGCGGTATCCATGTATTCCTCACATGCCTTCGCCCCCGCAAACACATCATAATTCAGGATGTGAAGCACCTCCTGCTTTTGATAAACCAGTTTGCTAACTTCGCTGTTAATTCGCTTTACCACATCAATACCACCGCGGAAATTCTTCGCGGCAATCAGCTTACCAAGGAGCAGCTGCTGCACGCTGATTTTACTTTCCTCTTTCATTTCCTTGGTATCTAAGTAAAACTCAATACCCTCCGCCGTAATATGGTAATGCACCGTGCCATCATAAATATGGCTGTCAATGTATTTTACTCTGGCGGTCTTTGTCTGCTTCGTCTCCGGGTCATAGAAATGAAACTCAAAGGCACGACCGTCATTCTTCAATTTGTCAAATATGTATGCCGCTAAAGTACGTTCTTCCTCCGGCGTCTCCTTCAATCCATAATCCCTTCTTAAAAGCTCAATAAGGAAGGTCTCATACTGTTCGTATGTAACCTCCCTCTCATTGAAATTATTCTCATTAATAAAAAAACGCAGAGATGCCATAGTAATGTAACCCATATCCAAATGTGCGTACTTGCCCTCCTTAAACTGGGTGAACACCGTATCGCACAAACAGAAAAATGGGTAATACTTTCGCAAATTCTGCATTCTTGCGTTCTGATCTTCAATTATGTCATTTATCATCAGGTATTTTTCCGCCATGATACTCTCCGAAGGTATGGATTTTGTGCACATTTCGACTTTTTCGCACTAACTCAATAGTATATCATAGAACGACGAAATTTGCGAGTACAATTCCACATACAACGTTCACACAAAATAGGGTTACAAGTGTATCGGTGTATCGTTTGCACTCCCAAAATGCGTAGCAGTACATAATGCCGTAAAACACACGGCATAAGTACCGACGCATTTTGAGGAACACCTCAACCACTTGTAACCCTATTTTACGAGGTTGCATGTGAAATAGAATAAATTACTTATTTTGTCTCTAAATACTTGTTAATCTCAGCTAACAACTCATCTGCATTCATGCCGTGTACCATACAAGCTTCTTCTAAGCTCTCACCCTGGGCAGATGGGCAGCCAACACAGTGCATACCGCTTGCCATTAAAATAGCAGCGATACTTGGCTCTACTGCAAGAATCTCACCGATTAACATATCCTTTGAAACTACCTTTGCCATAACGTCCTCCATTCTATGTGTACATATTGTATACAATTTGTATTTTTCAAATTCATCAAGAATTATAACGCATTGCACATGATTATGCAAGGCGAAGGTATACAATTTTGTATTAAAAAAAGTACACGAAATGCGACGAAAATTGATTGACGTGTATACAAGATGAAATTATAATGAAACTATGAAAAATCCATCACAGGTTTTGACACGGGTTTCAACCCCTCTTGGCCGATGGATATCATTAAAATTATTACATTTATAAAAGGAGGAGTTAAGAAAAATGAGATCAGAATGGAATGGTTTCACAGGTGGTATTTGGGAAAAGACTGTTAATGTTCGCGAGTTTATCCAGAAGAACTACACACCATACGAAGGAGATGATGCCTTCTTATGTGGTCCTACCCAGAACACAAAGGATTTATGGGCACAGGTAATGGATTTAACTAAACAGGAGAAGGCTGCTGGTGGTGTTCTTGATATGGATACAAAGGTTGTTTCTACATTAACATCACATGGTGCTGGTTACCTTGATAAGAGCAAGGAAACAATCGTTGGTTTCCAGACAGATAAGCCTTTCAAGAGAGGTATGAACGTATATGGTGGTCTTCGTATGGCTATGAAGGCTTGTGAGGATAACGGTTATACAGTTGACGAAGAGACAGTTGATTTCTTCTCTAAGCACAGAAAGACACACAACGAAGGTGTATTCGATGTTTACGATGCTGAGATCAGAGCTTGCCGTTCTAACCACATTATCACTGGTCTTCCAGATGCTTACGGCCGTGGTCGTATCATCGGTGACTACAGAAGAGTTGCTCTTTACGGTACAGACTTCTTAATTCAGGATAAGTTAGCGCAGAAGGAATCTTTCGGACGCACATATACAGATGATGTTATCCGTGGTAAGGAAGAGATTTCTGAGCAGATTAAGGCTTTAAAGGAATTAACAGTTATGGCTAAGGAATACGGTTTCGATATTTCACAGCCTGCTAAGGACGTTAAGGAAGCTATCCAGTGGACATATTTTGGTTACCTTGGTGCAGTTAAGGAGCAGAACGGTGCTGCTATGTCACTTGGCCGTACAGCTACATTCTTAGACGTTTACGCTGAGAGAGATTTAGCTGCTGGCACATATACAGAGGAGCAGATTCAGGAGTTCATCGACCACTTCATCATGAAGTTAAGATGCGTTAAGTTCGCTCGTACACCAGAGTACAACCAGATTTTTGCTGGTGACCCTGTATGGGTAACTGAGTCATTAGGTGGTCAGGGTGTTGACGGACGTACATTAGTTTCTAAGATGTCATTCCGTTACTTAAATACTTTGAACAACTTAGGCGCAGCTCCAGAACCAAACTTAACAGTATTATGGTCTGCAAATGCACCTATGGGTTGGAAGCAGTTCTGTGCTAAGATGTCTATCAAGTCATCTTCTATCCAGTACGAGAACGACGACTTAATGAGACCAATTCACGGTGATGATTACGGTATCGCATGTTGCGTATCTTCAATGGTTATCGGTAAGGAAATGCAGTTCTTCGGAGCTAGAGCAAACCTTGCTAAGTGTTTATTATACGCTATCAACGGTGGTGTTGATGAGTGTACAGGTAAGCAGGTAGGTCCTAAGTATCGTCCAGTTGAGGGTGAGTACCTTGACTACGATGATGTTATGGCTAAGTTCGATGACATGATGACATGGTTAGCTAGAGTTTATGTAAGCGCATTAAATATCATCCACTACATGCATGATAAGTATGCTTACGAGAGAATTCAGATGGCTTTACATGATAGAGATGTTAAGAGATACTTCGCAACAGGTGTTGCTGGTCTTTCAGTAGTTGCTGACTCTTTATCAGCTATCAAGTATGCTAAGGTTAAGCCAGTTCGTAACGAGCAGGGTATCGTAGTTAGCTATGAGACAGAGGGCGAGTTCCCAATGTACGGTAACAATGATGATCGTGTTGATGAGATTGCTACAAATATTGTTACAACCTTCATGAACAAGATCAGACAGAACCACGTTTACAGAAACGGTGTTCCTACACAGTCAATTCTTACTATTACATCTAACGTAACATATGGTAAGAACACAGGTGATACACCTTGTGGTAGAAAGCATGGTGAGCCATTTGCTCCAGGTGCTAACCCACTTCACAAGAGAGATACACATGGTGCTGTAGCTTCTCTTTCTTCAGTAGCTAAGATTCCATTTGAGGATGCTCAGGATGGTATTTCTAATACATTCACAATCATCCCAGGTGCTCTTGGTAAGGAAGATCAGATTATCGCTGGCGACATCGATATCGATTTAAGCAAGTAGGATTGTGTAGCTTATGAATGATAAGTTAAGCACAGTAGACGATATTGTAGTGATGCTCGATTCTATGATGTCATCGGGACACGGACACGTAAATGTGTCCGTTGACCCGGAGGCAGAAAGTGACAGCATCCAAACCCTTGGCTGCACAGACTGTGCAAAGGGAGACTTGGCTTGCCATGTCCCTACATTGCACGAAGGTCTTGACGGCGAGGAATAATAAAAATTATAAGGAGGATTATTTATTATGGCAGCAACACAGCAGATTGACAACTTAGTTTCTATGTTAGATGGTTATGTAGATAAGGGTGGTTACCACTTAAACGTTAACGTATTAAACAGAGACACATTATTAGACGCTCAGGCACATCCTGAGAACTATCCACAGCTTACTATCCGTGTTTCTGGTTACGCTGTAAACTTCGTTAAGTTAACAAAGGAGCAGCAGAACGACGTTATCTCAAGAACATTCCATGAGGCTATGTAATTAGCGACACGTAAGATAGCTAGTCCGAAAAAGGGACCTTTTAGGTCCCTTTTTCTATATTATGGAGGTATATGTAATGGTCGGACAAATTCATTCTATTCAGACCTTTGGCACCGTAGATGGTCCTGGCGTACGCTATGTGGTTTTCTTTAAAGGCTGTCCTATGAGATGTGCCTATTGCCACAATCCAGACACCTGGGAAATGGCTGGCGGCGAAGAAATGTCTGTAGAACAAATTATAGCAGATTACGAATCGAATAAGAGTTTTTACACCACAGGTGGTATAACAGCTACTGGAGGCGAACCTTTAATGCAGATTGACTTTTTGATTGCATTATTTGAAGCTGCAAAAGAAAAAGGCATTCATACCTGTTTAGACACATCAGGCATTTGTTTTAATCCAGACAGCCCTGAGATGCTAAAGAAATATGACCGCTTAATTCAATGTACAGATTTGGTTATGCTAGATATTAAACACATTGACCCTGAAGAGCATATCAAGCTCACTAGCCAAAAGAATAACAATATCCTAGCCTTCGCCAGATATTTATCTGACAACAACGTTGAAATGTGGATTCGTCATGTTATTGTTCCCGGTATTACTTACATTCCTGAATGGTTGGACAAGCTTGGATACTTTATTGGCGATTTGAAAACCGCCAAGGGATTAGAGGTATTACCATATCATACAATGGGACTTTCTAAGTATGAGAATTTGGGAATGGATTATAAGTTAAAGGATGTGGAAGCCTTAAACAATGATGATGCTGCAAAGGCAAGACAAATCATTTTAGAAGGTATTCGCAGAAGAAGACAGGAATTGAACGCTGAATAATTGATAAACATTAGTCGAATATGTAGTATTTTACACTTGATATTCCGACATAATTCGATTAAAATAAAGGACAGAGAGATTTTCTTTCGTAAAGACGACAAGGAGGACAAAACAATGGCATTTGTAATTGGTGATGCTTGTGTATCATGTGGTGCTTGCGCTGGCGCTTGTCCAGTAGGTGCTATTTCAGAGGGAGATGGCAAGTTCGAGATCGATGCTGATACATGTATCAGCTGTGGTGCTTGTGCTGGTACTTGCCCAACAGGCGCTATCTCAGAGGAGTAATCCAAACCTTTGATTTGTGAACACAATAAAACAAGAGGTCTTGCATATGCAAGGCCTCTTGTTTTTATGGCACGTAAACGATATATTCACTACCTGCCGCTTCTATTCTTTTCAATAGTTCCGGTCTGTCAACCTTTATGCTCTCACCTGTCATCGGGTCAATATACCGAAGTGCTACACTGTTATAACTGGTTATGAGAATATAATGCTCATTTTCCAATCGAACAATCAAAGGAACCCCATCGGACAAGAAGGATAACATAATATCTATAGAAGCACCGGCTAAATGCAAGCCTGCCTTTCCCATCTGCTCATCAAACAAATACTCAATATTACCTTCATGAGAAGCTATGGTTTCCATATCCAGATAAATATTATTGTACTCTAATACCATCTGCATACATGCCGCCAGAGTATCCTGCTCCTCTGTCACCTGAATGGCACGAATGGAATCATTGACCGTATGATATTCTTTTACGGGACTATCTTTCCAAATCGGCATACCCTTACTATTGAGAACAATACCTGCATTTTCATAAGCATCGAAAAACGCAGGCGTGGCAGATGCATATATGCCTGCCAAACCGTCAGTGTTATATACATAGTAACTTGTATTAAGGGTATTGTGCTCTGCCTTTACATGCAAACAATGCTCGCCAACAAATTCCTTGGTCATCAATAACTTCGGTATGCTCTTCACATATATATTCCCTGGAAATACCATATATAACAAGTTCAAGGATGTTGCAGAATACCGATAGCTGGATGTGATTTTATCTACACTATCTTCTTCCTTATAGGTGATGAAATCCTGCCCCGTTTCCTTATACTCTTCACCATTCTTACTATAAGTGCGGAAATAAATATTATTTTCTTCCGTGTAAGCATCCATCAAGTAAACGCCTGGTGATTCGTAGTCCTTTTGCAGTTCCTGCTTCATAGTCAACACTTCTAACTTATACATCGGATAAATCACGGTTCCATCCACATTCATCTGCACATCTGATTGTTTTGCTTTTCCGCAAACCAAAGCATCATCCACAAAGCCAATTGGACGAATTCTTTCATCGCTACCTACAGTATAAGTGGATGAAATCTCCGTATTTAAATCGAGCATAATAATTTCCTGATTATGCAAAAGGTTGGAATCCTTCATATAAGCAATACGGCTGAAATCCTCAGACACCGCAAGGTGCTCTACATCGACATCATTTACCAGTACGGAGATATTACCATTTTGAGAAACCTTAAAGATTTGGTCTCGTAACAGGAAAAATACGACATCCTTATCATTGATATAAATCAATTTCCGAGTGTATATTCTTTGTTGCTCATAAGGCAATTGCGTTTCCACAAACAGCAATTCTATAATACGATTATTGGCTGCCTCATATCGATACACCGCAATACCGGTGGTACCTTCATGACTGCCTCGATTCATATATCCGCTGACAGCAAATGCCAAATTTCCTTTGTCATCCATGGAAATCAACTGAATATCATGTTCATTGTAGGTATTGTTAATATCCAGATAATCTTCCTGCCAAAAACCAAATACACGCACAATGTTAGTCTTGGCATAATCATAATACCAAAGCTGTCCCTCTCTGATAAATGCAACCTTCTTTTCACTATCACTTGTCAAACAGGAAAATTCATCTTCCTCAGCCACACCTATCTTAAACCAGTTTTTGGTTGTATTTACACTTCTATAATTATAAAGTTCATCTTGATCTCGTTGATAATCTAAAAGAATGACTTCATCTTTCTCAAACTTTACCTTATAGCGTTCAGACACATTATAGTAATTTGTAATATCCTCATCTCCCGCTGCAATCACAAATTGCATCTGGAAAATACAATAATCCTCTGCTACTTCCTTAATGGTTGGTATCATCTGAGAGATTTTTGCCGGTGCCATCCCCGCATAGGTTACCGTATCATAATTAGAATGAATGGTAACATGGGCAAGACTGCTGTTATCTTCGGTAGCATTTGGTTCCAATTTATCTAGGATAAAGCTATTCTCTTCATCCTTTTTAAAGGTTTCTTCATGAAATGCTTCCACATAGTTCAAAAGTTCAGCCACACGATAACTATCCTCTACTACAATTCTCGTGTAATAACGCACTGTTTTTTCGCCCTGCTTAAGCACCAACACATACATGTATTCACGGTTCTTCTCCAAATCCATACGAACGTTACTACTACAAATCGTATACCCATTAGCTTCCGTGACATCGACAATTTCTCCTTCTTCTACCAAAGAACCATCTAGGGAACGCACCTCGTATCCATATCCGTCATAATTGGATTTTGCAGTGTCTACCCACAATGTAATCCTTTTTTCCATGGTCATCGGAGTAATTGCATCACGAAATTGACTAATCTCCATGCTATTGGTGTAGCCGTGAAGACGATTTACTACAGTGTCTTCGTATTCTATATAAACAACCGGTAAAGTTGCATTTTCCATTTCCGCATAAGCAGCCTGTGCATCGCTATTACCAATTCGATTGGTAATATACGCAACGGTTACGCTAATAACAATAAATGTAATTATCTTTAACACGTACTTTAACTTCATTATCCATTCCTGCTTTTCTTAATATCTATTTTTGCGATTCCAATATCGATTTCTTCTATCGTGCATTTCATCTAATAACATCACTTCTATCAACTGTCGAAGCAAACAATTTCCACTTTTGCAAGGCGGCACATATGGTGGGATGCAGCCAGTATTGCTTTCACACGGCACACTCCTATCCTCATCCTTTGCTACCCGTTTGTAAATCCCTTTTGCCAGCTCCTGCACTGTAGCAGCATCCGGTATTTCCGCAAACATGGGACTACCTTCATATTCCAATTGATCACAAATATCCTCCACCATGTAGCGAATACCTGTTACTTGTCTTGGGTATAAATTTTTAATGACTTCAAAATCACTTTCAACCATAAGACACAATCTCCTTATTGACTTATACTTACTATATGTCAATAAGGAGAAACTGTGCATTTATAAAATTCTCAATTCAGTTTAATCACCAAAGCAAATACCTAATGTCTTAGCCTCTTTGATGATGTCATCATCAGGAGAAACATACTTTAATTTGCCTGCAGACTCAGACAATGGAATAGAGGTTACTTCATTGTCCTTCAACACTACAAGGCGACCATACTCTTCCTTCTTAATCAACTCTGCTGCATGTGCGCCAAAACGGCTGGAAAGCACTCTGTCATATGGACATGGAGAGCCACCTCTCTGTGTATGACCAGGCACAGTAACACGCACTTCCTGTCCGCCAACTGCCTTAATCTGTTCCGCAATCTCATATGCCACAGAAGGATATGGATTCTCTGCCATCTTCTGCTTTCTTTCCTTCTTAGAAAGGGCAGCCATCTCCTTAGAAATAGCACCTTCTGCAACAGCAAGGATTGAGAACCGCTTACCATCCTTCGCTCTCTTATCTAATGCCTTAACAACCTTCTTGATATCATAAGGAATTTCAGGAATCAACACAACATCTGCACCGCCTGCAATGCCGGCATGTAATGTAATCCAACCAACCTTGTGACCCATAATTTCAACAATAAATACACGTCCATGAGAAGCCGCTGTTGTGTGAATACAGTCAATGGCATCTGTCGCAATATTTACAGCACTCTGGAAACCAAAGGTCATATCAGTTCCCCAAAGGTCGTTGTCGATAGTCTTTGGAAGACCGATTACATTTAACCCTTCCTCACTTAAGAGGTTTGCAGTCTTCTGAGAACCATTACCACCAAGCACAACCAAACAATCTAACTTTAATTTCTTGTAGGTGTCCTTCATTGCTTTTACTTTATCCAGGCCATTTTCATCCGGCTCACGCATTAATTTAAATGGCTGTCTTGAGCTTCCAAGAATGGTTCCACCCTTTGTCAAAATACCTGAGAAATCATCTGCGCTTAGTCGCTTGTAATTGCCGTACATCAAACCTTTGTAGCCTTCTAAAAAGCCGTAGATTTCAACCTTATCAAAGCTGCCGTAAAGTCCTTTTACAACGCCTCGCATGGTTGCATTCAAAGCCTGACAATCTCCACCGCTAGTTAACATACCAATTCTTTTCATGTAACTCACCTTCTCTTTCTTTTGATTATCATGGAGTAAAACTCCTATTTTTATGCCTCCTACTGAGGACTTATTTACAAAATGCCGGATCTGTTGGATCCCAATTCTGCCCTGGTGGCAATTTTTGTGCCTTCGGTTTACCAAGTGGGCCCGGATCCTCGCTCTTATAAATGATAACCTTTGTCTTTAACTTGCAATTATCATATATCCACTTTGCATCCCCACAAGTCAGACGTACACAGCCTGCTGATGCTGTAGTTCCCAACTTATTGTAGGAACCTCTCATCAAGGTCCTATTATCGCATTCCCTATACGGTACAGAGTGGAATAAAATGTGTCCCACTATTCTGGTACAATACTGTCCCCAAACCTCATGTATCAGCTGATGCCAACGATACTTCACCTTTGTATAGAATGTTCCTGTCGGCGTTGCTTCTCCAGTTGAGGTAATAAATGCTTTTATCGGGATTTTGTTCAGATATACAGTGATACAATTTGCCTGCTTGTTAATGCGGATTACATATTCCTGTTCCTCGGATTTGATGTAAGATAGTTCTGTTTCATAATCCGGTTCACTAACCTTTTTCACCAATTTTACCTGATATGCCGTAATTGCTAAATCTAATCCCTTGCTACCAGCAGTCTTACCATTTTTTGTCCAATCTAACCAACCATAGTTCTGAATACGCACCCGATAGTACACATCATATGCCTTTGCCAGCTGTTCAGTAAGACGAATCTGCAAGCCAGAGAATTTCAATACATCCTTATTCTTTCCTGCCGTATTTCCGCTGGATATCCAATCACCAAATTTTCCTTTTTCTGTGCGAAGTCTATATTCAATCGTGCCTGTCAGCTGGGACTTTTTCAACTTCATCTTTATGGCGGTAATTGGTGTATTACTCTTTTTGGCTCCACTGATTTTACCCAATGCTTTATAATCAGAAAATGTCTTTCCCTTTAAAGCAGAGGTATATGTAATTTCCGGTGCAGACACTGTAGGATTCTTTGTGCTTCCCGGCGCTTTTCCGCCTTTATTCACCAGGGTAATTCGTATCGCATTGATTCGCTGTGCTAAATCAATGCTACCGGCAGCCTTTCCATTCATCGCCCATCCGGTCCATTTTCCACCAGTTAAATGCACCTGATAGTACACATCATAGTAATTTGCCACATCGCCAGTCAAACGAACCTTGATGGCTTCAATTTTTCCACTGGTAAATTCTGTATCTCCGGCATTCGCATAACTACACCAACCGCCGTCGGCATAAGTCTTTAGCTGCACATTGCCTTCATACACGGAATTCAACTGCAACTCAATATTTGTAATGCTTTTTTCACTCTTTGTAGAGCCGGCAGTCTTACCTGCAGACTTATACTTACTCCACTCAGATGATATTCTGACTCTATAGGAAAGAGTTGTGTTTTCTGTAGCTTTTGATACGCCTGTCTGTTGTAGTAATAACAAACACGCACAGAATACAACCACAATCAATCTGCGCAACACTTGTCCTCTTTTCAACTTCATATACCTATCCTCTTCTACCCCTGCGTAAATTCTCACGCAATCCTTTTATAAAAATACTCTGCCTTCTAAAGCACGTAACAATGTTACTTCATCAATACACTCTAAATCGCCACCAACCGGAACGCCACTGGCAATCCTGCTCACTTTAATGCCTGTTGGCTTTACCAATTTGCTAATATACATAGCAGTCGTCTCGCCCTCTAAGCTGGAGTTGGTTGCAATAATCAATTCCTCCACATCCCCCTGTAAACGCTGCATCAATTCCTTCAAACGAATGTCTGCCGGTCCGATTCCCAGCATAGGAGAAATTGCTCCATGCAACACATGGTAAACCCCTTCATACTTTCCTGTTCTCTCATATGCTGCCATATCTCTTGCATTTTCCACAACCATAATGAGCTTATGATTTCGCTTTTCGGAGGCACATATCGGACATACATCTCTATCTGTCAATGTCAAACACTCCTGACAATAGCGAATGCTGTCCCTACTATCCTTAATGACATCTGCCAACTCATGTACACGCTCCTTTGGCATATTCAGTAAATGAAATGCCAAACGCTGTGCTGACTTTCCACCAATTCCCGGCAAACTGCTAAGGCTCTCTATTAACTTTTGAACCTGATTGCTATATATTTCCATTAGAATGGGAATCCTCCAAGGCCACCCATGCCACCTGTAATTTTAGACATCTGTGCCTGAGAGTCTTCCTCCTGTGCACGAAGTGCTTCATTCACAGCAGCAACAATTAAATCCTCTAACATTTCGATGTCGTCCTTATCAACAACTTCTTCTTCTAAATGTACAGATACAACTTCCTTCTTACCAGACACCTTAACAGTGACAACGCCACCGCCAGCACTTGCTTCATATTCCTTTTCTTCTAATGCCTTTGTAGTCTCCTCCATCTGCTTCTGCATTCTCTGTGCCTGCTTCATTAAGTTGTTCATATTACCTGGCATCATACCGCCTGGATATCCACCTCTTTTTGCCATTTTATAAAATCCTCCTAATCTTCATACTCAATTTTTGTATTTATTTTATTGGATAACATATTATATCCATATATTCCGTGACTGTTCTGTCGATTTTGGTTCACTGTACAGGTAAATGTAATCATAAAACCTGTCACATCCCCAACTATCTGTTGTAGTTCTCCCAATCTCTCGCTGTTGCTGAAGTATCGGTATCCCTGATCATTGGTAGTATTATAAGATAACACCAATCCATTATGATTCTCATTCACATTCAGTTGGGACATCTCCACATGAGAACGCATAGGCTGTGGGAGCTTTGCGGAAATTTTTTCCCATTCACCCCAAACCTTTAAAATCTGTTCTGCCTCAGCCGGCGGTAACACTTTTTTGATCTCTGCTTCAAAATCCATTTGCGGTTCTGCCGGTTTGGTCTGTTCTGATACCACCATGCGCTGCTCTGCAACCGGTGCTGTCAACACACCTTCTTCCAACTTCTTTTCCAGTACCCGCAAACGTTCCACAACAGATGTATAATCTGTTTCCATCTGTGGTTTGCAAAGTTTAATGATTGCTAATTCCAATGTGACACGCTTCTGGCTTGCATATCGCATGCTCGCACTTACCTCAGACAAAATACGAATATATCGCATCAGCGTGTCTGTCTCCAACTGACTTGCTTTCTGCAATAGCAATTCCTTGTGTTCATTGGACACATCCACCTGCTCAATTGCCTGTTCGCTACCGCATACTAAAAGCAGGTTGCGAAGATACCAGGTAAAGTCAGTTACAAACTGATTTAAATCTCTTCCCTGCCACATGATTTCATCCAGCAAATCCACTGCCTTTAACACATCTGTATTCTGGATATGCGTCAGCATGGAATCGAATATTTCAATATCTACCGCGCCAAGCACCTCAAGTACTTTGTCATAAGTAAGGCATTCTCCTAAATGAAATGCAATACACTGGTCCAGCAAACTTAAACCGTCACGCATAGAGCCATCTGCCACTTTTGCAATATAGCGAATAGCCTTTTCCTCATATTCTACGTTTTCCCGTTGCAATAAATCCATTAAGCGATTGGTAATGGTTTCGATGGAAATGCGTCGGAAATCGTATTTTTGACATCTGGACAAAATCGTAATTGGAATCTTATGAGATTCTGTCGTAGCCAAAATAAAAATCACATATGATGGTGGTTCCTCTAAAGTCTTCAAAAGTGCATTAAACGCTCCAATAGAAAGCATATGCACCTCATCTATAATATAGACCTTATACCGACCTTCCGTAGGCGAATATTGCACTGAATCCTTGATGTCACGGATATTATCCACACCATTATTGGATGCCGCATCAATCTCCATGACATTCATGGAATTACCGGAAGAAATAGACTTGCAACTAGTACATTCGTTACAAGGACTTCCATCCGGCAACGGATGTTCGCAATTAACTGCCTTTGCAAACAGTTTTGCCACTGTTGTCTTACCGGTACCACGGGTACCACAAAACAGATATGCATGTCCAATTCTGTCATGGGTTACCTGATTTTTTAAGGTTGTTACAATATGCTCCTGACCCTTCACCTCGGAAAATGCGTCAGGTCTCCATTTTCTATATAATGCCACATAAGACATGGCTTTCACCTCATCTATTTTTTATAACGAAATCTAAATATCTGATCCATCATACGCAATGTCTTAAAGTTACCCTTTGCTGTAATCTCTCCGGACATAAATCCCTTCTGGAAAGTTTCTTTACCGGCTAAAATAGAACGTAACATCTTTAAAGGCACTCGCATGGTAACATCGCCCTCCGTTGTAGAACCATAGTAGCACACCACCCCGGTTGGACTTACTTCAATAACAAAATTCTTGTCTCTCTCTGGTATTACTAGAATATACTTTGCAGAAAAATCCTGCTCTGGGAAGAAATTATTCATAAAATCTTCTACAAACTCTTCCGGCTCGTCAGACTGTTTTCTTGGCTTGTCATCTTCACCAAGCATCTGTTTAAACATGGCAGAAAGATGCTCAATGTCCTCCTTTTGCTTCTGGACATATCCATCATCCGACACAAATCTAGACAATCTCTCGCTTTCCTGTGGTGTCAAATCTATTGTCTTAGTATGAGACAAATTCTCCCTTACTGCCCTATTACTACTTGGAAGCATCTGCATCTTTTGATTCACAGAACGATATAAATTCTCTGCTTTTTTCTCAATGGCACGGATATAGGCCTCGTTCGACTCAAACTCAATGTGATTCTCCACATAGGCAACTAAGCCTGGCACCGGGATACCGCCTAACATCTCCCATGCACGAATCAGACTCAACTCTGCATCACGCTCGCCATACGCTGTCGCCATAACAACCGGCAACATGTAAAGGCCACTAATCTTTTCTTTATCACCATAGAGCCAACACATATCTAAGAATTGGTGCATCAGACCACCAATGCTAAACCACTCCAAAGTAGTCGCTAAAATAACGCCATCTGCATCCTTCAAAGTAGCTGGTAATGTTGCAATGGCATTACGATCTTCATACAAATTATAACGTACAACTTCAACACGAAGTTCCTTCAAAACCTCTGTTAATTTTTCCATAACAAAAATGGTAGGATCTTCTATCAAACCTCGACCACCATAGTAAATATTGACACGCATTGTCTCACCTCACAAACTTCTTCACAAATCGCAAAAATACACTATATATTATAGTCGAAACAGCGGGTAAATACAATAAAAAAGAAGCCTGATTTGCAAATCAAACTTCTCTTTTAACCAACCACAAAAATGATATTACCAAATGCAACCCTATCCCCTTGTTGCAAAGGTACCGCTTCCTTTGTTTCTATTCTCTTTTCATTGACATATGTCCCATTTGCAGAATTCAAATCCATGACAACCAAATTTCCCTCTTGGGTTTCCAAACTGGCATGAATACGACTAATTGCACTTTCGGATATGATATAATCGCAAACGCTATCCTGGCGGCCAATCAAGACTTTCTCATTCTTTACGCGAATTGGCGGATATGTTCCATCAATATGTTTTAACAGGGGAACATACTCCTCGACTGACAAAACCGTAGTCTGCGTATCCGTTTCTTTTGCCGGAACAAAAGATGGTTCTGCAGTCTCCTCCTGTCTTTTTCCTCGTTTTGCACCAAATAATTTGTCAGAAATTCTTCTTAAAATCCTTTTCCAAACTGATTCCTCAATATAATATGTATCCTGGTTGTTCGTCTTCCATTCTATATCCATGTTGTGCTCTGAATTTATTTCTAATGATCCACAATTGCCAACGCGTTCCGGTATGATTATATTTCCTCCAATTTGGCCTTTACTATAATTTTCTAAAACCTTCAAATCTAACATATCTTCACATGCAGCCTGATACAAATTATAGATGCATTCCATTGCTTTTTGATCCGTAGCAGAAACCATAGGCAGCAATTGTTCTACGCATTCCTTCACCTGTTGCCAAATTGGAATCTGGTATCCTGGTACATAGACAAACACAGCATGATTTTCACAACTATCCCAAAACATCTGCTCCAAATCAACTACCAGATCATCATAATCCAACAACAATTCCCTAACTTCCTTTAACACATCCACCATGCTATTCAAAAAACTACTAAGCATTTCTGCATTGATTTTTCCTTTTTGAAATATCACAGAACCTAATTGCAGTCTTTCAATGTGATAATAAATCTGCGTATCGCCATTTGTATATCGAAGTTCTGCTTTTGGGATGTGAGACGGGCTTAGTTTTGCCAACATTTGTAAATCAAAAGAATCCTCTTCCGGTCCCAAGTCATATACTACAAAATTTGAAAAACCAACCCGCTCATATCTTTTCATCAATCCACTGCCACCTCCTTAATCGTCGTACAGTTTCCTCTATTTTACATACCTGTGCACTGCGATATGTTATCTCTGTGGATAGCGTTTTCGTATGTTGTAATACAGAAAAATAGCATTGTATGATCAGCATCACACTTACAAAAACAATCACCATGATTACAGACATTTCCACAGTGCTACTTCCTTTATTTTTCATATATCAACCTCCGCATTTTTCACATGCTGGCAAACCTGCCACCGTACTCTTTTTCACACGTCGCACTGTACGTTTCAGACCTTGACACGCCAATGTAGTATGGTAGCAATCCCCATCCTTTGTGGCATACAATGCCTCTCCCGAAGAACCACAAAAACTACAAGGTGGTAACGTGCATTTCTTTGTTGTATCTAACTCGTAAATGGAGAGTTTTAAATGACCACAATTTCTGGATAAGTGATAAACAGACTGAAAATCTGTCACATATACATACATATCTGCTTCTTTTGATGCTATCAATCCTACATATGCTTTTTGTATGATTTGCTCTTTTACACATACGGAAGAAAGATTAAAAAATGGGAGCTTCACAGATATATAATACCGAATATCTCCCTTTATATATCCTTCCTTATCACAAACTGCCTTTGTTACCAAAATCCCTTTTTTTCCACCTTTAACGTAAGAATCTATAAGGGAAATGTTCTTTAATTCTGACTGCAAGGACAGCACTACATCTTCATAAATACCCACATCGGATATAATTTCACTATCCAACTTATCATACACAAAAGTCCTCTCCGCCACCTGTTGCATTGCTGCAGAAAATGCTTCATAAACCTGAACCTGCACCACACAGATAAACCCTAATTTTAAAAACAGAGTCATTGCTATAAAAAACAACGGTAACACCAATGTTGCCTCAACTGTAGCCATGCCTTCCGCGCTTTGTATGAGGGAGATGTTATGTAATGGTTTCCTAACTTTCTCTACCGGATATGCATTATTCAATTTTCTTCTTAACGTGATATCTTTGTATGTGCTTGGAGGGCGACATATTTTCTCAAAGCAGGAAACCACAACATAACACCTCCCTAATACTGCAACGTTCTGCTTTCATAAATGGTATAAAGAGATGCGTCTTGCCTTTGCAAATATTTGCAAAATCGTGGCATTAACAAAATCCGATACTGCACCGTCGCTTCTGTAATCATATGAGCAAAAGAAAACGAATCCTCTTCCCGACGTATATTTAAGGTAATCACATCCAATATGCGGTAATAAAGTTTCGTTTTACCCGGATGCAATAGCGTCAGAATTGTCAAATAATCCTGATAACACAAACCCTTATCTTTCTTGTCAACCGCAGAACCTTGTATGCTCTGTAATAGAAAAGAAGAAATATCCAACCGCCAATCGCCTTTATTTTTTACCAACGGCACCGCTTCTCCTTCCAGCAATGCCTTGACATCTAACATACCTTCCCCATAACAAATAGCACCAGTTAAAATCGTAGTCATAAACGAAACCGAAGACTTGGTTACCACTGATAATATAGCCGCTGCCGTGGTAATCAAACCTTGTTTTGCTAAATCCTGTTTTAAGCAGGCATAGTTAAACGGAAAACGCAATAATATAATCCCCTTTATGGCTGCAATGACATTATCCTGGTCTGACTCTTTTCCGTACAAAATATACTCCTGTTCAGCCAATAAAACTCCAGAACGTTCCAAATCACTTCCATAAACATTCCGAAAACAATCTGACACATAAAAAGCCAACTCCACATTTTCCTGCACTGATGATAATTGATTCCAGTCAAACACGGATTGTCCTAACCACTCCTCTACTCCCTTTCCACTGGCAAAATCAATATCATTATCATTATTTTCACTTTTCACTCCAGCTTCTCCTGAAGGCAATGTCTTTATATCGATTGTCTTATCGCTTGGAAGCATATCTTTGGGACAAACAATTTGCAATAACAGTTTCCCTGTCAAATCTTTAAAAAAGCCTCTTGGATCCTGCAAATTCTCCTGCGATACCTCATTGGTTTGTTCAGTATTTCCTGATTCTTCTTTTTGATAATCTGAAACACCTTCTGCCCGACTTTTTAATGATTTCAACCATGCATCTGTCATGGCATATCCACTATATGCATGTATCTGTTCTTTTACACTGGCAAAATCCTTCTCCATAATCTGATTTGTATTTGTTAAAACTACGTCTTCCACTTTACAGGAAAATGCCTGATTTTTACCTGTTAAGGATGACGATAATTGTGACTGTAACATTGCCTCCACACTGGCTTCTGAACCTGTTGCTAACGTTTTATCTAACATCAATAAATGATAATCCTGAAATAAGATTGTGTGATAATTTCCAAACAAACTCTTGGCATTAGAAGTGGTAGCAACCGCAATTTTCCCAGTTCCCGTATACACATATATCCATTCTAAAACAAACAGAATAAATAATATCATGACACAAAGTAGTAAAGACACTGTTACAGTCACATATCCTTTATTTTTCAATTTCATTTCAATATCTTCTTTGCATCCTTGGCTAAGGATTTCCACAAGGTCTCAACCAGGCCGGTAATTTTGGTTTTAAAAATCGCTACCACCGCAACTAATACCACAATAATCAGTATGACTTCTACGACACCCATTCCATCTTCTTCTTCTAAAAACCTATCCATTGTATTCATAAAACTCCTTTCTGCATAGTCCTTCTATGCTAAACCTAACTCATTCCCAAAAATCCGGGAACAACAATTAGCAACATTGTGACACCCAGCAACACCACCATGGGCAGCAATAGTTTAGTGGATGCCTCCTCCCCCTTTGTCTTTTTGAATTCTTTTTGTTTTACAAAAGCCTCTTCTTCCAATTCCTCCAAACGTCCTAATAGTCCCTTAGAGCCTAATGTCAAATTCTGAACCACAATTGCCATAACCTTGTTATATCCACAATCTGACAAACGTCTTGCAAAATTGTGATATGCCTGTTTTTCAGACACACCATTTTCCATTTCATAAAACATACTATTCATCTCTTCACACAAAACCTGCAAGTGCAACTTCTCTGTATGACACACCGATTTTCTAATTTGTTCCATCGTCCCCTTTACAGTCATACCTGCGCCAAGGTAGATGACTAATTGATTTACAAAATATGGATATGCCTGCAACAACGCATCCTTCCATCTCTTCTTTTCTTGTCGTTGTTTTTCCTCTTTTTTTGCATTGCAATAGAGGTAGAGAAAAATCGCAATCCCTGGCCACAGTAAGCTTTCCCACTCATTACACAACGTCTTATAAATCCAAAAATCTCCCAACTGTTCCGGAAGGTTTACCTCTATATCTCTTTCTTGTGATTTTACTGTATCCGCTATTAGTGCTTGCAATTCTTTCTGTTTTATCTCTTGCTCTGTCAGTTTTGCTGGATGCACCGTTAACACATATTCCCCTTGATAAGTGACATCCTGGCACAAAAACTCGGCTATCAATACACAATCAACGGAAGTAGCCAAATTATCGTTTAGCACTTGACCTTCTGCCGTAATAATTTCCATATCTGAGGTACTCCATGAAATCTCAAAGGGAAGCCCCTCTATTGCATCTACCAGACACACATCCTCCTGAATATAATCGAGCGACGTATTATCTCCCAGCAAAATCTCACCAGTCTGTTTCATTGCCTGCTTACTGAGCGTATCCAACTCTTCCTTTGTGTATCGCAATGCAGGAATCACAACATCCAGTGTCTTCCAATTTTTGCTATCTTGACTGACATATACAGTCTCTATCCTATCCTCTTCTCCATAATCGTCTCGTTGAAAACATACCACTTCCGGTTGCATCAGCTGCAAGTGTATGGTAGCAATCAAAACTGCACCAGCCATCACTAACAATTGCTTTCTTTTCACTTTCTTTAAATACGCAAGATAGCCTGTCAGCAGCAAAATGACCATATGAAGATATATCACTTTGATTCCTCCTTATGCTATAACGCCATTTTTATGATTTTGGCACCAACTTCATATGAAATAAATATCACCCCAACACATACTCCCATAAACACAATACCTGGAACATTGTGATATAAAACCGAAAAATATCCCGGACTGGTAAGTTGCATGTAAGCCACCATCATAAAAGGCATCACACACATAATTCTCTGTTCCATTCGTTTTGCTGAAATTAATGTCGCAATCTCTTGTTCTAGACGTAACCGTTCTCCAATGTGTTCGTTTGCCTGTCGAATGATCTTAATGAGATTTCCTCCATTCCTCTTAGCCACCATTGCCAATGAAGCAAAATCCCAAACTTCATCCAATTGCGTGATATCAGCCAACTGCAATAACACTTCTTCCATCGGCACATGATTCTGTATTTTTTCCACACAACCTAACAGCACAGTTTCCATGATAAAATTCTCGTGAAGCATACGCTTTGCCTGTTCAAAGGCGTTGATAAAACTATTCTCCAAAGAAAGCCCCGCATAGAGATTACTAGAAAGACACTCCAAAAAGTCCTTAAATTCCATGACAGCCTTCATTCTTCTTTTTTCTCTCCGCTCCTCTATACATTCTCGAAGCAGAATTAAAAAAGGAAACATCAGACCTAACAAGCCTAAAAGACTGTCAAAAAACAAGTAGCTAATACCAAGCATTGCCAGGCATAATACCACGACCATTGCTATTATTTCATGAAGGGGAACCTGATAAATATCGCGCTTTGATCGCTTCATATTCATCTCGCTTCCCTCCTCTCTCCAATTTATCTGTATTCACCAAATCTTCCACCCACACCAATTTACCTTTTACAGTTTCACTATTCTCCGTCTGCACTTCCTGAAATGAAAACAACGTACGCAACAGATAGGTTCCATCCTGAACCCCCAACACTTCACATATTTCTAACACACATCGTCTTTTATCCCGCAAACGGCCCAAATGGACAACAATATCGATTGCCGACGCAATCTGTCCCTGAATCGCCTTTATGGGCAAATCAGTTCCCATCATGACCATGGTTTCCAGACGTCTCAACATGTCCCGAGTGGAATTCGCATGCCCCGTAGAAAGAGAACCGTCATGCCCTGTGTTCATGGCAGTCAGCATATCCAACGCGGCACCATCCCGCACCTCTCCTACTATAATTCTATCTGGTCTCATACGGAGACTCGCCTTTATCATATCTCTGATAGTAATTGCATTTTCCCCTTCCACATTTGCTTCCCGCGCCTCTAAATGCACCTGATTTCGAATGGTCTTTGGAATCTGCAATTCTGCAACATCTTCTATTGTGATGATTCTTTCATCCGAAGGAATAAAACCACTTAACGCATTCAAAAATGTGGTCTTACCACTACCGGTTCCACCAGAAATGAAAATGTTATAACCACATTCCACCAGTAGCCGAAGCACATCTCTCGCAACCTCTGACAAGGATTGCAATGCAATTAACTTATCCATGGTAATCGGTTCTTTTGCAAATCGTCTAATTGTAACCGTTGCACCATTCAACGAAACAGGTGGTAATATGATATTTACCCTTGCCTTCATGTTACCGTGCAAAATAGTTGCATCTGCAATGGGGTGTGCCGCATTCACCATACGATTACAAGTGCTGACGATTTGCTGTACTACGTCTTGTAACTTCTCCTCGCTGCTAAACTGGCGATCCAATTGATACAAATGTCCTGCCTTTTCCACAAAAACCTGTTGATAGCCATTTATCATAATCTCTGTAATCTCGTCATCTTCCAACAGTTCTGATAATAAATCCAACTTACGAAAGCTATGAAACAACTCTCGTCGAAGCTTCAACATATCTTTTAACGGGATGTGCTGTTGCTGGGATTCTTCTTCCACGCAGCCATCAATATATGTCAAAATCTCATCATCTTCCAGTGAACGGCCAAAATCAACCTGTTCCATCACACGTTCATAAAGTCGTTCTTTTAATGTATTCTCCTGGTTCATATTCCTCCTAACAGTTCAAAATTCCACTCACCACCTGTCGTACACTTTCTCCTTCTCGTCCAGGATAAATGTGTTCAGCTCTTTCGTACAAAGTATGGTATCCTTGCTGTTCCCATGCCCGTTGTAAATTCTCTGTCTTATTAAAATCACCTTCTTCGCAAGGATGCAAAATGATAACTCTGTCACAACAGTCCACTAACGCTGGAGATAGTGCCTCTGACATATCAAAAATCACACTCCCTAAAGAAGCTTCTTCCTTAATACGTTGCAAAAACCATCGCAGGTGCTCCTGATCAAGCACCTGTAAATCTCCAAAACACACAGGGGACTGCATCACATATCCCGCACCATGTGGTTCTGCCATATCCATCAAACGCGATATCACATTGTCATTCTTCTGCATAATTCCATAAAGCAATTGTCCAAAATCTGATGTCCCTCTTGCCAAACTACTGCAACCCTCCATACCAATATAGAGACTCCCTGGCAATTGTCTTAACAATTCCAATGCTACTGTTGTTTTTCCACTACCACCATAAGCCGACGTCACGCCATAAACCTGTAACTGCATCCGGATCGCCGATGGCATAATCGTCTCAAAACGCAATCGCATCTCTTGCACCAAATCTGCCGCCTTCTGATAACGATAAATCTCATCCTCTTTACTAGTGACTCGATCCGTTAACGTAACCTTCTTGACCTCTAGTCCCTCGAAATTACAAGCACTTCCTACTAACAGATAAACCAGTTCTCTCTTCATCAGGTACTGCTTTACTGATTCTATATGTGTAAATGGAATTACCGAAAATGGTAATCCCTCTGTTTCATTTGCATATTCTGCCAGTCGAAGAGTAAACACCTTCTGACTGTCTAATATACCCACTCTTCATTGCTTCATAATTACCTCCTTCTATCCATAAAATACAACATATATAACACTGCCTAAAATTGATAATGCAAAGGGAATCTTATGTATATGTTCCTTACATATCCAATTCTTCAAAATCCGATATATAGACTGAACAGCCCCAAATATAAAAGCGTACAAAATAACATCTAAAATCTGAAAACCAAATACACTCCCTAGTGCAGAAAACAACTTAACATCCCCGGCACCCAACGCTCGTATGTAAAACAACCCAAACAGCAACACAATCGGTAACAGAATCCCAACCAACATACCTGGAACCGCCTGAACCCCTTCATGCAAAAATGTGTATGTACTACCGGTTATATAAACAGCTAATACCAACCAATTCGGAATCTTTCCAAAAGCGATATCGTATACCGCAGTTACTACAACAAAAAACAATATGATGTAAATCAAACCCCTCCCTCCTTATAAATCCTCTATATCCATCTTGCAAAATGTAATATTGTAAAGTTAATATATCATTCACTTTTCTATTTGTCAACATCTTTTTTACATTTTATTTTTAAAACTTTCTGCACTGATTTTGGAATAAAATACAAAGGAATTACCATACTATTACCATAGAAATATTTGGGAGGGTTATGGAATGAATAAAAAGAAACGAATGCTATTAGAAGAACAAAGGGAATTAATTACAGAAATTGAGCAAACCAAACGTCGCTTGCAGACCATACTGCTAACATTAGAATACTTAATCGAACCAGACTTAATCGATTGCTATACTTATGAATTGAAGGCAACAGAAATGCGTTACCGCTATCTGTTACGTATTGCGAAAAATATGAAGATTACTTGTAATGATGATACAAAGGACTTGCTACTAACTGGAACAGAGTATTAGAGATGTAGTGTCATTCACAGTATCTTATTTACTTGTTCTAGGATGTCTTAGTTTGTTCTGTATAAAATATGTGCCCACACATAACTGTTTAAGCAGCATGGGGCGGAGTATCAGGCATTCGAGCGAGACGCTCTCGCTCGCAAAAATGCGTATTGGTACAGAATAAACTTAGCCCTCCTTAACAAGTAATAGAATATTGTGAATGACACTATATCTCTATACATAAGAAGGACGGTCCTAAGACCGCCCTTGCATCGTTACTCTTCGTTAACATATTTATTTAACTTCTCTACTACTTCATTTAAGTTGTAAGGCTTAGCGATATAGTCATCCATCTTCGCCTCTAAGATACGCTCCTTATCACCGAACATCGCACGTGCTGTTACAGCGATAATTGGCAATCTCTTCTTGCCTTCCTTAAACTCTATCTTACGAATCTCAGATGTTGCCGCTAAACCGTCCATAACTGGCATCTGGATATCGAATAAGCCTGCATCGTAATCCTTTTGTTTGAACAACTCAACGGCCTTCTCACCATTCTCTGCAATATCATATGAATATCCTGCCATACCAAGAAGCTTACCAATTACCTGCTGGTTAACAGGCTCATCCTCTGCTACTAAGATACGAGCACGCTTAGTTGTTGCATTTACTGAGAATAATGCTACATCTTCTTCTGCTTCTTCTACTTTTTCTTCCTTAGCCGCTGCAGTAATTACCTTCAAAGGAATCTCTACGATAAATGTACTACCAACATCTTCCTTACTCTGAACGGTAATGTTACCACCCATCAATTCCACAATCTGCTTTGTGATAACAAGACCAAGGCCGGAACCACCATACTTTCTTGTATCTGAAGCATCTACCTGACTGAAACGAATAAATAATTTATTCTTATCCTTCTCTGAAATACCGATACCGGAATCGGCAACAGCAATACGAAGTTTGAACTGATCTGGAGTATCATCAATGCTGGCAACCTTAACACGAACGCCACCCTCTTCGGTAAACTTAATACCATTAGAAAGCAAGCAGTTAAGTACCTGCTGAATTCTCTGTGGGTCACCCTTAACAGTCTGTGGAAGATTACTTGCAAAACTACAATCAAGCGTAATCTTCTTCTTTTCTGCAATCGGCACCTGAGCTGCAACAGTCTCTTCGATAGTACTCTTTAATTCGAATACCTCTTCCTTCAAGTTGTACTTACCAGCCTCAAGTTTACTGATATCCAAGATATCATTGATGAGACGAAGCAATGTATCTGCACACTTCTTTGCGGTAATCAAGTTATCTCTGTAATCTGCCTGTAAGTCATCAGCCAACAATGTAAGCTGAATCATACCTAAAATACCATTGATTGGTGTACGAATCTCGTGAGACATATTTGCAAGGAACTCTGACTGACTCTTGTATGCAACATTGGCATCCTTAACAGCTTTGTTAAGCTTATCCTCTGTTTCCTTCTGCTCTGTAATGTCGATGACAACCATGTTAATAAAGTTGCTCTCAGTCTTATACATAACTGTATTGAACACCTTATTCAGATTCTCCATGGTAATCTCAACTGCCATCAACTCGCCTTCCTTTGTACCGGAATTGCTGTAGGCATTGAACCATGCATTAATATCCTGCAAAACATCCATCTTGCTTTCGCCAAGAATCTTACCTTCATAATCAGAAGGATCAATATTGAAGTATGTACAGAAACGCTCATTGGCATCTGCAATTCTATAACCCATAGAGCGTTTGCTGACCGGATCTGTTAAAATCTCAGCCTGCGCAAAACCAATTGGCAAATTTAAGAATAATGTTCTGTACTTGTCACTCTTTTCATTAGATGCAGCCTCTCCCTTTTTGATTGTGGAAATGGCAACCACGGTACAAACCGCTACTAACACGGCCCCAATGACACCATATACCGCATTCATTCTGGATAAAATACCAATCACCAGAAATACAACCAACTGTGCTGCTACAGTGAGCACTGCTGTTTTTTTCCAATCATTGAAAAAACCTTTATTTTCCATTCATGTTCCCCCCTAGACTTCCTTTGCTAATTCTTTTATATATGCTTTAAGCTGGTCACTTACCTCGTCTCGTTTTAATGCGAAATCAATGGTTGCTTTTATAAAACCAAACTTATCACCCACATCATATCTAATGCCTTCAAAATCATATGCATATACAGCCTGACTAATCAACAACTGCTTAATGGCATCAGTTAACTGTATCTCGCCACCCTTACCAGGTTCTTGATTCTCCAAGATCTCAAATATCTCTGGCGTTAATACATATCTTCCCAAAATCGCCATATCACTCGGTGCATCCTCCAAGGAAGGTTTCTCAACCAAATCACTAACCTTCACTCTTCTACCCACCGGCTTCACCGACTTAGATGCTTCTATAATACCATACTTATTCACAACCTCATGGGGCACTGTCTGTACACCCACAACAGATGCATGGCAAGTATTGTACACTTGTATTAGTTGTTTTAATGCCGGCTCACCATCTTCATGCACGACGATATCATCACCTAACAATACTGCAAAAGGCTCGTTGCCAACAAATGATTTCGCACACAAAATTGCATGCCCCAATCCCTTTGGTTCCTTCTGTCTTACGTAATATATGTTAGCCATATTGGCAATATCACAAATCTCTTTGTATTCTTCTTCTTTGTTGGATTGCTTCAATCGTTCTTCCAATTCATAGGAACGGTCAAAATGATTCTCCATACAGTGCTTATTAGAGTTTGTAATAATCAAAATCTCTTCAATGCCACTGTCCACTGCTTCCTGAATAATATACTGAATGGTTGGAATATCAACAATCGGAAGCATCTCCTTCGGAATCGCTTTGGTCGCCGGAAGAAATCTCGTCCCCAGCCCCGCTGCCGGAATTATCGCTTTCTTGATTGGTTTCTTCACCAACTACCGTCTCCCTTCTCTTTCTTCCATACACATAGCTCATGGCTATGAAAATAAACCAACTCACAACTGAAACAATTATACCATACTTGAGCCCAACAGTGGTATATCTAAATTCAATTTTGTGAGCATTTTTATCCAACTGTACACCGATGAAAGAACCACACACAACAGTGATGTCTTTCTCAATTCCATCAACATAGGCTTTCCACCCCTTATCATATGGAATGGAAGTAAATAAAATTCCGCTCTTTCCACCTTTTACTGTACCAGTCACATATCCATCCTGATAAGATACCTCTGTCAACACATTCGCTGACAATTCATCATAAACGCTTTCAAACACTTCTTCGTGATACTTTGCCGCATAAAGGCTTAAAGTACCTGTAGCATTACCACCTGCATTCATAATATAAGTAATGGTAATTTCCTGACCTGCCATTACTTCTCCAAAATGAAATACCTGACCCTGGAAACGATCCTCTGCCACATCTTCTCCATCAAGATTGAAGCGCACTTCCTTCACATTACTGCCCTTACAATTCAAATATAAATCCATATCTTCAGGAACAATCATCTTTACCCAGATTTCATTCTTCTCAGACGTATCCCTCTCGTATGTGATACGATGTTTTTCCGGATCATAACTCGCTGACCCTGACGGACAACCTGCAGACGCCTGAAAATCAAAAACAGTAAAAATGTTATCCTGGATGTCTGTTGCATATTTCACCCATGAATTCTGATTATAGAAAACATCTGTAGTCTCCAGGGTGTAATTTGCAAAACCTGCATCTACCATAAATCCAATTGGAAGATAATAAGGATTACTGTAAAGTCCCACACCTTCTACTGCCGTTTCATATACAAAATCCAAATTGTTATATGCATTATCTCTAACCAAAGCATATTTTACATTCAAAATAGAATTGGTAAGTGGTGTCGCTCCGTGATACAAGTATTCATTTGCCCCGGTATAGAAGCCTAATCTACTCATGGTTTTTACCATGTCACCAGGCACAGTAGAACCAAAAATACCAATACTTGGAAGATTATGCCATGTGGCTTCATCCAGCATTCGAGATTTTAATAAATCTGCTCGATAAAAGTCCTCGCCACTCTGCTCTGCCATGTATTCCTGAAGCACATCTACTGCTCCGCTATCCTGCAAATAATAATCCGTGTCAACACTGCCAAGCTCCGCAAAGCCATAGATAGCATTTCCCATGACCTCTACAGTACCAATGATGGCTAATAATAAACTAAAGACTGCTGTCCGCAATCTGCCACTGACATAGCACATGGCAAAGATGCAATAGATATCCACTAATACAATTGTCACAATATAAGAATATAGTGGCAACCTACTATCCGCATACATATAAAATGCTACGATAGCCAACACCAAAACAATTGCCGAAACGGCCACATTGGTAGAACCTTTCCCCTTAAATTCTAAATGGGCAAATGCCTGTTCCGCCATAATAATCAACATAAAAATAAACACGAAGGTAAATCTGTTTGGAATACCATACTGATTGTGAAATGCATGCCAAATGTAATTTAACAATTCATTATTCATGCTGACTACCAAAAATACCAGCATCAACACATAACGAATTCGCTTCCAGAGAGATATCTTACCCTGGAACAAAAACATCACCGCACCAAACAACACAAAAATACCACAGTAAAGATTGGCATCTCCATCAAACACTTGATTTTTAATTGGTTTTACAATAACCAATAACTGCTGTAATACATCTATTACATTTCCATAATACTTACTTTCCGGCAACGCAAAGGCTGAAGCCGAAGAAGTATTCATAATACCAAAATAAGCAGGGAATAAGAGCATGGCTGCCATACCTGCACCTACCAAGGAGCCGATTGCAAACCGAATGCCGTTCATAAACATTCTGCCAATGGTTCTGTGCTGATACATAAAGAACCAAAATACCAAAAACAGACATACAATAAATCCGATGTAATAATTACAGAACAGTGCATAGCAAAGCGTAAGCATATAGAGACGATAGTCCCTCTTCTCCATCAATCTCTCGAAGCCTAAAATCACCAATGGGAAAATCATAATTGTATCCACCCACATGGTGCACCAGTTATAACCAACCATGTAATTATTAAACGCATACGCAAGGGAAAGTGCAATGATAACCATATCATTTGCCTGTTTTCCCTGTTTATTCTTTAAATAATAAGCCATCGTAAGACCGCTTAATATAATTTTCAAAGTCAATGAAAAACTGACTGCCCCTACGAGGCAATCCTTGTCAAATAAAAAGATGATCAAATTAAATGGGCTGGACAAATAATATGAAAATAGCGACAGAAAATTACCACCCATTCCCACATTCCAGCTATATAACAAACCACCACCATTGGTAATCTTCTCATAATACTCTGAGAAAAATGGTGTGTACTGATGAATACCATCCACTAAAAGCATGGAATTATTATCAAATGGTCCAATACCATTAAAAATCCAAACAACGAACATAACAAGAGTACCAACTCCCGTAATCCAAATATATGCCATATTTTTTGCATACCATTCGGCTGTTGATACTTCTTCTTTCTGCTCCTTAAACACTAAAAACTTACTAATCAAAAAATTGAGCACCAAAATAACAAACTGAATTAACAGCTTTGCCACCATCTCATTCATACCTAGCTGCCCAATCATAATAACAGGAACAATCACCTCTACCAGCATGGTAAACAGACGGGCACCTATAAATGTGATACCCTCTCTGATCCATGTAGCAACGGAATAGTCCCTGCTCCTAAATACAACTATTTTATTGGCAAAAAATGCAAATGCGATTGCACAAATAATAGCGATGATATTGCTGGTTGGAAAACTCAACTTCACACCATAAAACAACACTGCAAATACCGCTAAATTGACAAAGGTAGTCATGCCGCCCGTTACAATGTAACGGACGGCAGCATTGTGATACAATTTCAAAATCAAATCTTTCATGTTGCTATTCCTTATAGTTCAAATCCTACTGGGCATTCGCAAGCAAGTAAATCAATGGCGAATTCCAGTAAATAGTAATCTCATTACATGAGAAGCACTGGCTGTTATCCACATAACACTTAGCATATGGGGTATTTAATAATACAGCCTTTGCGTATGGGTCTTCTAAGTTGGCATTTGGTCCACCTACCAACATACCCGGCATAGTCTTTTCCAATACCTGAGATGGTCTGTGGTGTGTACTGATTGGACTTACAGTACCTGCACCTGTTACAAAGCAGTAACCGGTAGAGTTCGCACCATATAAGTAGTTCAACTGATCCATTGCAATCTTCACATAGTCAGCATTTGGTGAAATATCATTTGCGAACAAGAAATACATACCTGCGTTTGCTGTTTCCAAATTACTACCCCAAATATAGTCTAAACCATTTGCATTTAAATATGCTGACTTCTCAATCTTAGCCAATAAGTCTTCTACACACTTATTGAACTGTTCTGTTACAGTGGTCTTTAATGTCTCATCCTGATTCTCTGCAGTCAAATATGCATACGCTGCATAACCACCCATATCTGCCCAACCAAGGCCCTGGAATTTTGTTTCATCTACCCAGTTCTTTAAGTCTGCTTCGTAAGCAGCATCCTTTGTTGTCTTAAATAACTCTGCACCTGCCCAGAATCTTTCATCCTGGTCGAAGTAATCACGGTACTCACCAGTTACCACATCTCCAGGATTCTTAAAACCAGGGTCATGCTCTGCAGTTCTCATATACTCATAAGCCTTCTTAGCAGCAGCCAAGCACTTATCAGCAAAATCCTTATCCACATCTGCGTATACTCTGGCAGCCATAGCCATAGCACCTGCAAAACCACCAGTGGCACATCCGGAAATTGGAGACACGATTAGTTCATCTGTTTCATCCTGTGGCATTACTGTCTCAGGGAACACTTCACAGGTTACCTTATGGTATACAGCACCAGTTGCAGGGTCCTGCATCTTGAACATCCACTCAAGCTCATATCTTGCTTCATCTAATACATCACTGATGCCATTTCCACTTTCAGGAATACCAAGATCATCTGAAAATGCTTTTGGATTCTTTTCGTATGCTAACAATAAATCTGCTACTGTCTTAGCACCTGGTGCCACATAACGACCATAGTCACCTGCATCATGCCAACCGCCAGACACATCAATCTTTGTACTTGTTCCAAAAATAACAGCCTCAGTATTGTGACAAACAGGATGCGCAAAGTCCCCTGCGTGTTCAGCAGTTAATTCACAACCGCAACGCTGCATGTAAAGCATCTTCACAACCTCATCAAAGGTCTTATCATATACATCATCACCAATTGCAAATGTATGTGACTCTGCATTACCAATTGTTCTAATCTTGTATGTACCAGGCTCCACATACTCAGAGAAATCTGCATAACTAATCCATTCATCAGAACCGATATCAATCTGCTTCTCTGAAATATTACCTGTATAAACAACCTCATCTGTCTCAGCATTTACAAGCATAAACTTGTTATCTGCATCATCTAAGTCTGAACAAATGGCTACTTTATTAGCATTTGCCTTATAACCAACCTGGTTTACTTTTACGCGGGCTACCGGCACAGGATCTGGATCCTTAATCATGTTAGTAGCATCTACAACAACCAGTGAAATGTTATCAATCATAACAGAATGTGGCTCCAAAGTCGTTACGCCCTCAGAAGCCAAGGTGTCAACAAGACCCATGTTAAATACCAATCTTGGAGCAGGGTCTGTCTCCTCTTCCATAGTAAACTCAGCTGTTACATGCTGTACCTCAGCAGTCGGCACTACCGTATCCATAACGTAAGCATGGTAGTCACCACCATTTACCTGAATTCTCCAGTCAAGAGCACGCTCTAAGGTTCCATGAATATCAAATGAAATCTCATACACGCCACCCTGTCTGATAGCAAAACCATCATAGTAAATCTGTACACCGTGCTCTACTGCACCGATGTTAGTAATGTCACACTGTAACTCCTTATCATCATTTACATACATCTCAAAATCGCCACCATTTTTGTATGTGGTCCATGAGCCTGTACCATTCTCGAAATCACCATTGGTCAAAATGTTGCCCTCTCCATAGGCAATCTCTTTTTCTGTTGCAACCTCTCCCTCTGTTGTGGCGATAGTCGACAATTCTTCCACGTTGTACGTTTTCTTCTGCTCTTTTCCGCCACAGGCAACCATGGAAATTGCCAATGCAGAAACCATCATTACTGATAATACTTTTCTACGCATTTTTTACTCCTCTCCTTTACAATATCTTATAACCTTCTCATATTCCATGTGACCGCCGAACAGGTCTAATGCACTTCCCACTGTCACATCCACATGATTCTTTCCCAAGGTTTTTAATTGTTCTAAATCCTCAAACGAAGAAACACCTCCGGCATAGGTAACTGGAATTGCTTCAAATTCACCAAGCAATGCCACCAACTTCGTTTCAATACCAGATGCCTTTCCTTCCACGTCCACTGCATGAATTAAAAATTCATCACAGTATGCAGAAAGCTTATGTAACGTCTCTAAGGTTACTACCTCATCCGTGAACTTTTGCCAACGGTCAGTTACGATATAATACTGACCATCCCGTTCCCGACAACTTAAGTCAAGCACTAAATGCTCTTTTCCCACTGCCCCTACCAGTTTATCTAGTCGCTCATAATGCACCTTGCCATCCACGAATACATAAGAGGTAACAATGACATGGGAAGCGCCCATATCGATAAATGACTTTGCATTTTCCGCATCAATGCCACCGCCAATCATCAAACCTTCCGGGTACGCCTCTAACGCACCTTGTGCCTGTTTCACATCTGCATCGTAATACTCCGTTCCTTTTTTGTTCAGCAGAATAATATGTCCGCCCTTGATGTCTTGCTTTTGGTACAATCTGGCATAAAATGCTGCATCCTGCTCTGATACAAAATTCTCCGTCGCCTGATTGCCCTCGTCCAAAAGACTACCTCCAACAATCTGCTTTACTTTTCCGTTATGAATATCGATACATGGTCTGAAATTCATAGTGTCTCCTTCATTTTGCCCGATACTTTAGAATACCATATAGCCACTGATTATTCAAGATTTCCCTTATAGCTGAATGGTCTCCAAATCCACCTTTTCCAAGGTCATCAATGTCTCATCATTTACATCTGTCAATCCGACAATTCTAGTTGCCTGATGAGAAATCGCCTTCTCCATAAAATTACGAACATCTCTAGCATTCGCGTAGTTTTCCAAATGCTGTCTTGCACGGTCATCCAAAAACTTTGCAGCATATTCCTTTGCCTCGTCAGACAAGCGATAATCCTGCTTCTTGCACATGCTCTCGAAAATCTCCATCAATTCCTCACCGGTATAATCCTCGAAGAAAATGTACTTGTTAAAACGAGAACGAAGGCCCGGATTGGAATTCAAGAATTCCTCCATTAAATCGGGATAACCTGCAACAATCACAATCAAATCATCACGATGATCTTCCATTGCCTTTAGCAAGGTGTCAACCGCTTCCTGACCAAAGTCGCCCTCACCCTTATTGGAGGTCAATGTATATGCCTCATCAATAAATAAAATACCACCTAAAGCTTCTTCTACTACCTCAGACACTTTTACCGCAGTCTGACCAATATAGCCAACTACCAGATTAGAACGGTCTACTTCTACCAAATGTCCACTGCTCAACACGCCAAGTCCTTTGTATATCTCCGCTAACATTCTGGCAACTGTTGTCTTACCAGTACCAGGATTACCCGAGAATACCAAGTGCAATGTGATAGATGGCTGCTTCAAACCACGTTCCTCACGCATTTTACGAACCTTAATCAAGTTAACCAAATTCAAGATATCCTGCTTTACAGAAGTTAATCCAGTCATGGAATTTAACTCCTCCAGCAAAGTGTCCACATCCTTTGGTGGTTCTTCGCTTTCAGCATTCTTGCCATTTGCCTTTGCTTTCGCCTTGATATCTTTTAATGGGTCATTTTTATCTTTCTTATACAAACCATATTTTTTCAAATAGTTATCCAACATAATGGAGTAATTGGTTAAATTGGCAATTTCCGCCTGTGTCGCCTCATCGTTACACGCAATAAATGCCTGTCCCAACAATTTAAATGCATCTACCAACGGCTTTGCACGCTTCACAGCCTTTTGCTCCGGAGTCAACGCCTGACTCACATCTGCCTGTACAAAGTACGTTAAAGAACGAGGCGGCGTATTAATGAAATCCTTCCCGCCAGTTCTCTCATACTTAAAACGGTTCAGTCTTGCCACATCAAAATCATAGCCTAAATATGTCTTGATAAAATCTAATTCCTGACGCATATCTGTGCCATCAGAAAAACTTAAAAATGCAATCAACTGCAAAAAGTCAAACTTCACCATATCGCGAAGTGCCATACTCCCCTTTGGGGTAATGTGAAAGCCCTCAATAATACTTGCATTTTGATACGCACGTTCTAGCGCGCCTCTAATATCCTCTGCCATAATGTCCTCCCTATTCCATCATATTGTTAATTCTGATACACTCGTCGTACTCTCTTTCCAATATCGCATATGAACTCATAATTAAAGCTACCGCTTAAATCCGCAATCTCTTCCACGGAAATGTGTTCTTCTCCATCTACGCCTACCAGAGTTACCAAATCTTCCACCTCTACCACCGGAAGCTCTGTCACGTCTACCATGAACTGATCCATGCACACTCGTCCGATAATTGGCACCCGTTTTCCTCGAATCAACACACAGCCCTTATTGGATAAGCTTCGTGGATAGCCATCACCATATCCCACAGAAATGGTGGCAATCTTTGTTGGTCTTTCCGTTACATAGGTGGCACCATAGCTGACACCTTCACCTGCCGGCACAGTCTTTACATGTACTACATGGGCATACCAGGAAATCGCCGGCTTTAGATTTATATTCTCCTTTGCCACTTCCTCCGATGGATATAAGCCATAAGTAATAATACCTGAACGCACCATATCAAAACGATGATCTTCAAAATCCATAATACCTGCACTGTTACACATGTGCTTAATCGGAATATGCACCCCTTCTTTTTCTAGCAGGGAAATGAACTCATCATATTTCTCCATTTGCTTTTTGGCATGGGTCTTGTCTGTTTCGTCTGCACATGCCATATGGGTAAAGATACCTTCTATCTCAATGTTCGGTAATGCTGCAATCTCTTTTATCTCCCGCACACTTTCTGCGTTTGGCACATAACCAATTCTTGTCATACCGGTATCCACTGCAATATGCACCTTTGCTTTTTTCAGGCATTTTCCTGCCATGTCTGACAACAGCCTTGCATCTTCGATATTGTAAATCGTCTGCGCCACATCATGACGCACTACGTCGTCATACTTTCCATGCATGGTGTAACCTAGAATCAGTATCGGCAACATGAGTCCCGCATTGCGAAGCTCCACCGCTTCTTCGATAGCAGCTACACCAAAATAATCCACGCTGTTTCTAAGAGCTGTTCCAACCTCCACAGCGCCATGGCCGTAGCCATCTGACTTAATCACCGCCATAATCTTAACATCATCTGATACTCTATTTCTTACTTCCCTAATATTGTGTATGATGGCAGGTAAATCCACCAACACAAAGGTTCTTAAATTACTCTTTTTCATACATTACCTTCTTCTTTCAAAACACGTTACCCTTTATTATATTACGTTTTCGAGTGTATTGTAAATAACTCTTTTGGGTTTTTGTTGTTATCTACCATTTATTATACCTGGGAGAAATGCTGTACGTAGTACATCTCTTTTTATTGTTTAGGCTGTGTTAGTATGTTCTGTGCAAAATATATGCCCACACATAACTGTTTGATAAAACCACACAACTTTTTGTGATGTTATGATTAGTATATGCTTAAAAAAGAAAAACTCCCCTACCACTTACGTGGTAGAAGAGTTTAATTTACAACAAATCGCCCCATATATCTGCATTTCTGATTACTCCAGCAACGACCGCAGTCTAGCGATTTCTGCCACCTGTTCTCGCAACGTTGCATCCTGCTCATGCAGTGCATTCTCTAATTCTTCTATCTTGTTCTGCTGCTTTTTCAAACGCTTCTTAATTGCCTGTTCATGAAGCAATGCTCGCTCTCGTGCCTCACATTGTAATCTGACTGCCTCATCTGCAGTCAAACGGTCTATCTGCTCCACGGTAGACTGAAACTCATTATTTTCTGCTGCAATCGCCATCAAATCACCCCATGTCTCTGCCTGAAATATTCGACTCCATACATCAAGCTGGTTTCGCTTATCTTCCTCGGTTGCCATATCTATCTTAGATAAGTCTAGCACATAGAGCGCGAATTTGCCAGTGTATTCATGGTGGTTTTTACAGTTTAACAGACGATATGTAGCAAAAAATTCTGGGTATTCTTCAAATAATGCAAAATCCAAAATGCTTACATGAATAGCAGGCTTAGTATCCTCATAATCATCGCCTCGATTCAGATTATCATAGGTTCTGCAAAGATACCCTAAAGAACGCTCCGGCCAGTTCCCATAATCTATCACCTGTAGTTCGATGTTGATGTATGTATGGTTGTTAAGCAATACCGCCACACCTAAGATAAATGCATCATATTATTTTACATTTTACAACAACAATTTTATCTTATTAAAAAACTCCCCCTACATCTGTAGGAGGAGTTCCTCATTGTTACTATTATAACATTTTATTAATCATCGCAAGCACGTCTTCGCCCATGGCCTTTGAAAGTGCCTTAGCGTCCTCTAAGGATGTGCCCTTCACACCGTAGTAGAATTTTACCTTTGGCTCTGTACCAGATGGTCTTACACATAACCATGCAGAATCGCTCAAATCATAGTAAAGTACATTTGAAGATGGAAGGCCTGTTTTTGTAACCTCACCTGTAACAAGATTCTTGATGGAATCCTTTCTGTAATCTCTCGCAGAAATTACATCATACTTACCAATCTTCTTTGGTGTATTCTCTCTTAAGGTATTCATGATTTCCTGAATCTTATTGAGACCATCAATACCCTTCAAGGTAATTGACTGAATATCATCGATACAGTAACCATACTTATCATACATATCAATCATAGCATCCCAGAGTGTCTTACCCTGTGACTTGTAATATGCAGCAGCCTCGCAAAGTGCCATAGTTGCTACGATGGCATCCTTGTCTCTTGCATGTGTACCGATAAGACAACCATAACTCTCCTCAAAACCGAAGAGGTAATGACCCTTACCACTCTGCTCAAAACCTAAAATCTGCTGTCCGATATATTTGAAACCTGTTAACACTTCAATTAGTCTGATGTCGTAGCCCTTAGCAATCTCATCAGCCAAATTAGAGGTAACGATAGTCTTGATTAACGCACCATCCTCTGGAAGCGAACCATTAAGTTCCTTCATCTGTCCAATCTCATATTCAGCTAACAGACAACCTGACATATTACCGGTTAATGTAATGTATTCGCCAGACTTTGTATCCTTCACATACACACCAAGTCTGTCTGCATCCGGGTCAGTAGCAAGCACTAAATCTGCATCCTTTTCCTTTGCAAGCTTCAATGCCAATTCAAATGCCTCAGCAGCCTCAGGATTTGGATAACTTACAGTTGGGAACTCACCATCTGGAAGCTCCTGCTCTGGAACTACATATACATTCTCGAAACCAATCTCTTTTAACACACGTCTTGCAGGAAGATTACCTGTTCCGTGTAATGGAGTATATACAATCTTAATGTCCTTACCATACTTATCAATGCAATCCTGATGCAATACCAGCTTCTTAAGCTCTGCGATATACGCGTCATCAACCTCTGCACCAATTGTCACAAAAAGGCCCTTTGCCTCTGCCTCTGCTCTATCCATAGTCTTTGCTTCCGCAAATTCAGAAATAGCCTTTACCTCTGACATAATACCGGTATCGTGAGGAGGTGTTATCTGTGCACCATCTTCCCAATACACCTTATATCCATTGTACTCTGGTGGATTGTGACTTGCTGTAATATTAATTCCTGCGATACAGCCTAAGTGACGAACCGCAAAAGAAAGCTCTGGTGTTGGTCTTAATGACTCAAAACGATATGCCTTGATACCATTTGCCGCTAAACAAAGTGCTGCTTCCTCAGAAAATTCCGGAGACATTCTTCTGGAATCATATGCAATGGCAACACCCTTCTCAGCACCGCCCTGCTTTAAAATGTAATTTGCAAGACCCTGTGTGGCACGGCGTACAACATATTTATTCATACGGTTGATACCTGCACCAATGATACCTCTAAGACCAGCGGTACCAAACTTTAAGTCCGCATAGAATCTCTCTTCGATCTCTTTATCATCATCGGCAATGGCAGCCAACTCTTTTTTCGTATCCTCATCAAAATATGGATTTGTCATCCATTCCTGATACATCTCTTTGTAATCCATTATAATCCTCCTTAAACTTTACACCACTCTGTATTATCACAAATTCCTAGCAAATGTCAATCCAAAATATCAGAAAAATCGCCCAAAATTTTCAATTCTTCAAATTGGAAGGTCTCATTTTTCCCATCATCCTTCAAAGTAATGGTGTATGATACCGTCATACATCCCGTTCTTGTCAGTGTAATTACATGACTTCCTGGCGTTTTTTTGAAGTGACAAGGGGTTTCTCCCACATATTTTCCATCCACATAAAGCTTTGCTCCCACAGGTGCGGTAATTGTTACGGTATTCTCTTTCTTATCCTCGGTTGTGCTTTCTGTAGTTTCTTCCGTGGTGGATTCTGTGGTACCTTCTTCCGTGGAACCTTCACTCTCTGTCGTTCCATCTTCCGTACTACCTTCCTCTGTACTACCTTCTTCTGTGGTGTCAGTAGCTTCGGTTGAACCTTCTTCCGTTGTGGTGCCACCATCCGGATTTTCTAAATCAAACTCATAAATTTTGTAGGCGTGTTCCACCGTAAAGTAAGCGGAATAAGTATCATATCCTTTTGCTGCAATAATGATACTATGCTTACCATATACTAACTCGATAGAATTTCCATTTTCCAGTTTTGAACCATCAATATAAATCAATGGCTCCGCATCCTCAGGTAATACCCTGATAACAGCCTCTCCTGTTTTTTGTGGCTCAATTTGCAAGGACGCCAGACTGACAATGGTTTCCACATTTTTAGTGACTGTAATATAACGAGTGCCGGTATGATTGCCCTTGTTGATACGCAACTGGTAATCCCCTTCCCTCACAGTCAAAAGCATTTCCTCTGTGACCGGAACTATCACATCATATCCAATCTCTATCATACCGCCAACATAAGTCTCGTAATCCACTAACTTCACATAACCGTGTCCAAACTCCACAGTTACAGAACATAGTTTTCCATCTAACACTCTTAACGTTAACTGATCCTGGCTGCAAAGCTGATTCATATCCAACAGTTTTCCATCATCCACAATGACAACTGCATCTGTGTATGTCATCAATTCTCCTGCTGCCTGCACCTGTTTTTTGTAAGTATCAATCTCCGGGTTCTGCACATTCTCATACCGCATTGCCTGAGCATTCACCTGCATTTTAATCAGTTTTGCCTGAGATACGTTATAGGTGACATCCATAATCTCACCCACATCAATCTGCGAAATGGCAACGATGTCTCCATACTTGTTGGTCAAATCCACACCACCATGATATCGAAGTACATGCTCTTCATCTGTATGCACATCCACAAACATAATAATATTCTGTTTTAAGTCAACACTGGAAATGGCACCAATAAATGTATCTTCTTCCACAGTGGTCTCTGTTGTGTCAGCTTCCGTAGTGGTGGAAAAACCACGTGGCGTACTTGCGCAACTACAACAAAGCATACCCAAAAGTGCCAAAATCCAAACCATACATAATCTCTTCATTTGTTCTTCCTCATTGTTTATCAACAAGCAAATAAAATTTACTGACTTAGTATATATCATTTCTTATTAAATGTGAATACCATAATCGGCTTTAAATTCCTTTAAAAATATATCTTTTTCCGCTTCTAACGCCACCAATCCTTCCAATTTTTCAATACTTCGTGGGGGTATCCAACTTTTTCTGTTATTCATGTAGTGATTGGATAATTTCCAGAATTTTTCAGGATATGAAAACAGCAAATACAGATATGTATAATCCAATTGATTCATTGGATTTTCCTTCTCATAAACCATCACCGCCGATTTGAAAAAGTCATATGCAAAATGATTCTTCTCCAACATTTTTCTTGTAAAGTAATAGACATCCAACAACTGGTTATCAAAATGATAATTATCAAATGCAATTGTTGCCACACGTATCGTTTCATTTTCATTATGAATTAGCACATTGTGCTGATGGTAAGCACCATGACAAAAACCAAAACGCTGCTGATGAAAACAGGCTTTGGTTTCCTTTAACATTTGCTCCGCATACAGGGCTTTTTCGATGAACTTTGGAAATAGGGAAATATACAATAACTCAAATTCACGCTTGGGATTCATTTTGCTGACAAAGCTTCTCACCCGGCGCAACTCCTGGTTATGCCGCACCATATTTTCAATGGATTTCGGTGTCACTTCCGATTTTCTAAAAATACGATGCATGTGACTTAAATTTTCCATAGCTAGCGTAATTTCTTCCGGATTTTTTAAATCACACTCATGTCCGTCAAAATGCCGTTTTAACACGTAAGAATTACGATAACGGTCCGCCGCAATCAACCTATCACTGATACTTGGTTCTTCTTCCAATGCATCCTCCTCGGCAACTAGCATGCAATATCTGTCTATCTCTGCAAACCCTGCTGCATAAAGCTGTTCTTTTACCAGATATTCCCTCTCCAATCTCCCCTCCGAACGGGAAAATGGTTCCAATTTAAAATACCCTTCCTGGGAACGGCAAAAATACGCCCCTCTGCCTCTTGTGATGGAGGTGGCATGAACACCATACTGCTCCAGCACTTCCGTCATTTTATCTGCCAAATAAAAAACCTCCCTTCAAACAATCAGCATACTTCCGATACGCTATTGTATGAGGGAGATTTTAAAATCATTCCTTATTCAGTTTCCGTTTTTTCGTCTGCATATTTTAAATCGCGAATACGTTTTACATTCTGATTCATCATCGGTCTTGCCACCTTCTGATAGGCTGCTTCCTGTAATGCATTCAACTTCTGTGGGTGCTTTTTAAAAAATGCATCTGGCGAATTATAGGTGCCATAATCATGATTAATGGCTTCCTTCTGAATATAAGTGTGTGTTCCTTTCCACTCCACCTGAGGATTTTGGAAATTGTTGTCTGCCACACCATAGCCACAAAACAAGCCCTGGGTTGACTTAAACTTACCCTGTAAATTTTTCAGGTATCGCATATCAAGAATAACACCTTCAAGTTCAATCCACTTATCATGATAAAACACTTCTACCCAACTATGGATAATCGCATCTGGTGCTGCCTTATACACGAATCCCGGCATGATACCCTGCTGTACCTTTTTGTCCACGGTAAATCCGTGCAGACGACAGGACACATCCACTGCCCTTAGTAGTGCCATCATCAGAATAGTTTTTGTATTACACTGACCATATCCATCCCGTAAAATGGCTGAGGCTTTCATACGATCCTGTTCATTATAACCAAACAGAATTTCATTTTGCACAAAATCATAGATAGCTGCAATCTTTCCTTCTTCATCCAGAGTTTTCCAGCCTTTCGCCGCAATCAGCTTCTGAATGGATTCACTATCATAATCTAACAATTCAGTTTTGTCTAAACAGGCATCCATATTATTCCTCCTCTATCTATACATACGACCTTCTTCTGTCTTTTTCATTCCCAGTGCTAACACGAATACAACATAGCACAAAATGCCGATTCCAAAATAAATACCAAATGGCACAAAATAGTTCGGACCTAATAAGGCAACAGAGGCAATACCCTCATTTCTAAAGGTAGTCTCAGAAAGAGCAACCAACTTACCATAGGTCATATCAGAAAGGATACCGCACACAACCGGAACCACTGCCATGATGATAATCGCCACTGCGCTTGTGGTATCCATGCCACTTCTCTTTACTTCGTTGTAAACATCCTGCATTTTGTCATTCCTATCCACAAACAGCACTACGAATAATTTTACAACTACTGCCACTATCAGTGCAAGCCCAAATATCATGACAAACTTTGCGAGCATGCTGGCCACTGAATTATTTTCATATTGAATATAGATGTTAAAGCCTTCTTTAATCAGAGCATAACCCTGGAAACCACCGAAGAACGGAACACCTGCTATATTGCAGGCTGCCAACAGATAACCAATCATCAATACTGGCTTCTTCTTTCCAAAACCACGAATCGTATTGATATCTGTACTCTCGCAATTGGCATTTACCACAGCATACAACATGAACAGAACCATCATGCCAACCATGCCACTGACAAATAAAATCACTGTTCCGGATGCAGTTTCTCCGTTTGCTACACCACCTAAACTCATAACACCAAGGCCTACCACAAGAAATGCTGTGACTGCAAGGCTAAGCCAACTGATAGCATTTTTCAGATTCTTTGCAAACAATGCAAGGAATCCCGATACCACTAGAGTAAGCAAACCAATTACAAGAATCACCGCTCCCCATTCATTTTCTTTTAGCATCAAATTACATGTCAGCATAATTGCACCCATCAATGCAACCCTTGTACACACATTCATAATGCACATCAAGGCTGTATCCGGTGTGTGTTCCATGGTCTTCTTTGTCCAGAAGCCGAGTACAATCACGCCTGCCTGTACCAGGAAGCCAACCACTAAAAATGCACAGGCAATTACTACGTCCGAGGTTACGCTGCTACTCATCATACCTGCATAGAAGGTATCTAAGCTTAATGAACCCACGCAGGCAAGCAAACGAACCAAGCCAATTAAAGAAACGAGTCCACCTGCAACTGCTGCAACCAAATACTGACTTGCAGCCTTAACAGCACCTTCTGTCTCATCATGCGCAATCAATGGGAACACGGAAAGCATCATCAACTGTAAGAAGGTAAATGCAGCACTGATTCCTGCGGAAAGCATCATGCCTCCAGCCATGCCCATGGTAAATAACATGAACATCTGATATCTGCCTACGTTCTTCATATTTTCTGACTGCTTCTTTGTAAAGATGCCAGCCACTGCAAAGCACACTGTTACAATTAAGCCTAAAATACTACGGAACAAATCCGTTCTTAAAGTCAATGTCAAGCCGGCAAAGCCATTCACTTTAAACTCCACCGTACTCTGATTCATCGTCAAATAACAAATCGCTGCGAACACTACACACTGCACAAATGCAACAATATCCGCCATATCGTTGGCACTTTCTGCCTTCTTTTTACCCATCATATAGGTGACAATACCGCCTATGATTGGCCAACAAATTAAAAACAATAATCCCAAATTTCCAGACATCATGCCACCTCCTTACGCCAACATTTTTTCTGCAATGGTCTGCAATACATTATAAACCTGCATTGGCCATACAGAATATACAACTAACAGTACTGTTAAAATCACCACTGGAATTACTATAGCCTTCGGTAGTCCCATTTTTACTACAGACTCTTCATCATCTTCTTCTGAAGTCTCGTTTTCTTCAGGCTTCGAAACCCCCTCATCAGCACTTTCCTGTGCTTCCATAAAAAACGCTTTCATAAGCATTGGAAGCACTGCCGCAAATATCAACAGAGAAGCTAATATAACTACCACAGGACCAACCCACTGTAACTGTAGGAATGTGATACCTTCAAAAAACGCACCGCGGATGAGATACCATCTTCCAATAAATCCACCAAATGGAGCAATTCCTGTCAGATACAATAAAGAAATGGTGAAACACCACATAACCACCGGATACTTTTTACCGGCTCCGGCAAAATCAGCCACAGTCTGAATATTCATTTTTTCCTGCAAAGCAGCAACACTCATAAACATCACAATCATTGCCACCACAAATCCCACAAATAACAATGCAGAACCGATGAAAGCATTTCCTGTTAATGTGGTAAATCCAAATAAAATAATCGCCATCTGGGCAGATGCCACATAACCAAGTTTCTTTGCTACATTTTTCTCCTTGCAGGCAAGCACTGCCGAAAGAAGCATCGCCAATACTGCAATGGCACCCCAGATAAACTGAATGGTTTCAATTTCAATACCTTCTGTACCCAACAAGAAATACAAAAATCTGGTAGAGCCGATAAAGCCAGCACCTAGCATCGCACTGGAAAACAATGCATTCATGGCACCGGAAGCCTTTTCATTCATAGACTTTAACCATATGAATGGAGCAACACCGGATGCCGCAAAAAATCCCAGCATAATTGCAAATGTTCCATAAGCGAACATTTCTTTATTATCTAAGTTGGCATTCCCGCCAGCCAAAAAGTAATAGCTGGAAAGCATTGGTGAAACCACAAACAAACCACCAATAATAAATGCCAATCCAATGAGGCCATTTACCAAATAGCCTGTCCACAGAGACTTCTCACCCTCGGCACGGTGCTTACGAAGCATCAATGTCCCAAACACAAGAAGCGCACCATAGCCACCTACAAACACAAATGCATGGTCTGCAAAAATCATCACCATCATTGCTGCCAGGCTTAATACATACCATATCCAGGAAAATGGCTTTTCCTTATTTGTTCCTACCTTTGCAGCTTGAAATATTCCAATGAATACCCAAGCCACCGCTGTCAGAACTGCCATCAAAATCGCAAATTCGTCAAACATGTCTTTCTCCTTTACACCTGTTGTTTATTATTTGGAAGCAGTCTTAATAGAAAGAACCACTTCATTACTATATACTTTCTTGCCCTTAACCTTTTTGTAAGCGCGAACCTTAATGTAATACTTTGTCTTTGCCTTCAACTTTTTCAAGGTCTGAATAGAGGCTTTATTACCCTTTACGAAAACAGTTTTCTTGTTCTTGGTAAATGTCTTATTGGTGGCATAGATAATCTGATACCCTTCTGCCTCACTTATCTTACCAATTGCAATCTGAATACTATTCTTTGTTTTCTTTCCCAGGGTCACCTTTGGCATTCTAGGTATAATCTTGAAGGTTACCTTTTTTGTTCCCTTGAAATTACCAATACCCTTGAAAATCACGGTTGCTGTTCCAACCTTTTTATTATTCTTATAAGTAATCTTATAATCTTGATTTTTTACCAACTTTTTGCCATTTATCTTAATTGCCAGAGATGGCTTAATCGCCTTTCCGGTATAAGACTTATTAGCAATCTTTCCTACTGTCGCCTTGGCAATGCTCTTTTGGTTCACAGTTACCTTTACTCTGGCAACAAAAGCACCATCCACGGTGGTAGCTGTTACCTGTGCAGTACCTACACCCTCCGGCGTAATGATTGCCTGCAAGCTGGAAGTGGTGCTAGCTGATTTTACTGTTAATACATTTCTATCGCTACTGCTCCAAATAATGCCCTGAATCGTGGCATTGCTAGGATATAATGTCGCCTGTACTTTCTTTGTACTGGTCATGGTCATTGTGATAGCATCCACATTCAGTTTGATACCTGTCACATCTACAGGTTCATTTGTAGGCTCCTCCGGTGGTGTTTCCTTTACCGTGTCTGTAACTGTTATCTTACAGGTAGCCTTTACCGATGTATCTGCTGTAGATTTCACAGTGATGGTCGCTTCTCCTGCTCCCTTTGCCGTTACGGTTCCATCTGTAGCCACTGTTGCCACCTTCTTATTTGAAGAAGACCAGGTCACGCCCGTTTCGCTGGTATTTGCAGGCAGGAGGGAATAGGTAAGTTTTCCAGTAGCCCCTGTCTCTAATGCCATAGTACTCTGTGATAGCTGAATGGCAGTCGGTAATATCTGCACTTTAATGTAACAATATACCGGCTCGATGTCTGGATAATTTTTCATAGAAACCTTAATCTGTGTCTCTCCCACACCAACCGCTTTTATCAATCCATTTTGATCTACAGTTGCCACCTCTTCATCATAAGACACATAGGCTAATTCCTTATCCGAAGCATTTCCCGGTAACACCGTCACCGTAAGCTGTTTTTCTTCTCCCGGTGCACGCTTCAAAGAAGTGTTACTAATCAACAGTTTTTCCGGAGCCGTATTCTTTACAGAAATATATAGATAATCAACAAGTTCACCTGTTGCATTTTGCACTTGCACTTTGATTGGATTTTGGGTATAAGCATAAGCTGTTACCAAACCGGTATCGCTAATACGAATGCAGCTTGCTTCAGCATCACCTTCGATGGCATACACCAGTTTCTCCCCTAGACAAGTTGGAAGCGTACTTGCAACTATCTGATACTGTTCTCCTACTGATAGTGTAATCTCGCGACCACTCTGGTAGAGAAATAGCTGGTCTGCCTCCGGCATGGTTAAACTCAGCTCTGGCACCGGTAACAATGTACCACCATCCGTCTTATAATATAAAGTTTTTCCCTGGCGAATCAATCCTACCAAAAATGGTTTATTCGGCACCGTAGTAAGACCATATACGGCATCATCCGTATCTGCCCATCGGTGAACAGCATCCGCTGATACAGACGCCGTTGCTGCATCGGCAGTCTCCATATCTATCTCATAGATTCCATAGGCGGTATTGAAATACCATGTATCCCAGGACTTTGCTAAATAGCCATAGTTCCGAATTCTATTGTAAGCACTTTCCAGTCTTTTCACGCCATCTGCCTTGTTGGCCTCTGTAATCTCTTCCTGATTGATTGCAACATTGGCATATACATATTGCATTAAATTCACATTTGGAGATGCCTCTGCAAGTGGCTTCTTCACAAACAATAACTGATGTGTCGCAATCAAAGCATCCTTATCTATATTGGCACCTTCGATATCTGTAGGATACAGATAGTAAAGCGCTTGGTTGTGATAATAAATAGCCGACTGTACATTTATCCAATAATACTGGTCATAAGTGGTTCCGGTTCCATTATAAATGGCATCTGAAACAGCATATCCAGTATGACCATTTGCCTCAATGGCATTGCGGCTCAGCAATAAATTTTTATGTCGTACCTGTCCCGGCATGGTTGCTGTATCATCCCAGGTCACGTCCACGTGATAATATAAGTCATCTAGTTTTACCATGTTCCAAGCATGTCGCATGGAATCACTACCAACGGTAATAGCAGATATTCCCGCCATTTTTAACAATTCCTGATAGGCCAATGCATATCCTTGACACACGGCCTGGCCTTCCACTAAGGCACCATAGGCAGTATAGCGGTAGGGCATGGATTTATCATCATTATAAGTGATGTGATTTACCAAGTAATCATGCAACACCACACAAATATCTTCCGGTGACATCACAGAAGCATCCACTTCGCGAAATGCTTCCTGCAAAGCAAGCTCGTATTTACCACGCATAACCTGCAAATTCTCAGGGGTATCTGTATATGTGATAATCAAACGTCTTATATATCCATTTACCGCCACTCTACTTACGTTTTTAATATAAAAAAATTGTGGATTTGCATTAAGAAAACCATTTACAACTTTTTCGATGTCTGCCGTTTTCACCTGAAATGCCGGATTTTCACCTGTAGGGAATTCTACAATCGTTTCATACTTGTCAAAGGCAGATGCCATGGCTTCCTCTGCACTGTTAAAGGTTGTGGCAGAAGCACTACCGTCCGACTCCCAATTATCAATAATAACGTCTTCCTCTGCCTCTTCAAAATCATCTTCATCCACGGAATAATCAAAACCACCGGCACTATACACACCGTCCATGGAAATGACTTCATATTCTTCATTCGATACCGGTTCATCTGCTAGAACCAAAGAGCTACCGCCAAAAAAGAGCATGGCAAGCATTCCGATACCGAGCATTCCTAATCTTTTCTTTTGCATATCCATTCTCCTTTATCGCACTATAATATCGTACACATTTTCAAAAACTTCCTGACTCTTCAAGCAATTGCCATATTCTCTCTGCTCTAAAGTGCCCATGAAGTCCTCGCTGTCGCAGCGACCACACCAAGGTTCAATGCAAATGAATGGCGCCTGCTTCCTAGCCGGTGACCAAAGTCCCACCAAAGGTGTATCAAACTGCACAGTCAAATACGGTTTCTTATCCGGTCCGGCAAGAGAAATGGTCTTTGTCTGCTCATCTTCAATAATCAACGCATCCTCATCAAACAAATGCTCTCCAATTGGCATAACACCGCCGCTTGTAGGAAGCTCCAGATATTTCTCTTTTAACAAACCATTTTCACTTAATTTTCCATACTCAATATTCTTCGGGGTATCAAACAACAAATAGTAGTCTGTCTGCTTTCCCTTACCATCTAAAGGACACATAAATGCCGGATGCCCACCAATAGAAAAATACATATCCTCCACATCATCATTGGTTACCTTCCAATACACGTGCACGGTGGAACCCTGTAACCGATAACCAAGCTCCAACTTAAACTCAAATGGATATTTTTCCAAAGTCTCTTCTGTAGACTCCAGTTTAAACCAAAGCTCATCCTTTGTCTGTTTGGTTAATTTGAATTTGCTGTCTCTGGCAAATCCATGCTGGCTCATAGGATATTCCTTTCCGTTATAAAGAAACCTGCCGTCCTTCAAACTACCCACAATCGGAAATAAAACAGGTGCATTTCTCTTCCAGTATGCCTCATCGCCATTCCAGAGATATTCTACGCCCGTTTCATTCTTTACGATGCTGATTAACTCCGCACCCATATCCTTTACTTTTACTGTTAAAAATGTATTCTTAAGCTCATAAATCTTCATGTGAAAACCTCCCATAAATTCTGCTTCTATCTCGATTCATATATCGGCATTCGCCTAAGGTATATTAAACCACAAAAGCATATTTTTTTCCACAATGCATATACTGATAATACTGAATTTTCTGTGAACAAATCAAAGGAGTATCGTGACATGAAGCCAAGGGTTTCTTACAAATTCATTATCTTCTCTACTGTGTATGCATTTTTTCTGGCAAGCATTTTTCACTTTGTCTATGGCTGGTTTGGTCCAAATCTCATTCTTGGCCTGTTCTTTCCAGTGAATGAAAGTGTATTTGAACACTTAAAACTAATCCTTTATCCCATTTTGTTAGCCTGGATATGCTGTTATAAAATGATTGATATTCCAAATCCTATCAACCTGTGGACCCGTTTTATCGGAGCATTTATTAGCATTGAAATCTGTAAATATACTGTGCTCTCCGTTTACTACATCTTATATGGCGGTTTTCTATTTGAAAGTGACGTGGTAAATATCACCGCTCTCTTCGTAGGCATGCTACTGGGACAGATTGTGGCAAGCCGCATCGTCACCCTATACAAAATTCCAAAATGGATTGGTATATGCAGTCTGCTTCTTCTCATTGGAATGGGCATTTTGTTAGCTTATTTTTCCTTAAATCCATTGCCTTATCCCATCATGATTTCCAATTAATTTATATGAAAACAAGATTTGTTCATAAATATATGTTATAATGACCGCACGAAAGGATGTGTAAATATGAAAAAGACAATGCATAAAATGCTGGCACTGCTCCTTGTACTTGCAATGGCGATGGGACTGTGCGGTTGTGAAAAAAGAGGAAACACCGTAATCATTCCTGAGAACACGGAAGCTTCCACAGATACAGACAACACTACAGGTTCCGATGCAACCACTGAAGTGGCCAGTGCAGAAACAGACAATGAAGAGTTCAATAAATATTTAGAAGAACTGTTTGTAGAAGAGGTTTCTTCTGATACGTTGACCTTACATTATACTTTGAAGAACCCTGAAAATTATGGAATTGATTTAGAACCAACCTTCGGCGACTTGGATTTTCTCAATACTGAGGATGATGAAAAAGAAAATCAGGAAATTTACGACAAGTTGACTGCTTTTGATATTACTTCTTTATCCAAAAAGCAACAATTGGATTACAACGTCCTTAAGACTTTTTTAGAAGATAATATGGACACAACAAAATTCAATCTTTACGGTACTGCATTCGGCACAGTATCCGGTGTGCAGTGTAACATGCCGATTAATTTAGCTGAATATAAGTTTTATGTAGAGAGAGATATTACCGATTACTTATCTTTGGTAAACCAGATTCCTGCATATTTTGACGCCGCTGTGGCATTGGAACAGGCCCGTGTGGATGCCGGTCTTGGTTTACAGGATTTTCAGTTAGAGGAAGTCATTGAGCAATGCGAGGACTTCATTTCCGTAAAGGATGGCAACTATATGATTTCCACCTTCGACAAGAGAATCGATGCCTTTGAAGGTTTGGACAGCGCGAAGAAGGAAGAATATAAAGCACAGAACAAAACTGCCATTCTTGAAGTTATGATTCCGGCTTACGAAAAACTCATTACTGATTTGGAAGGTTTTAAGGGCAAGGCGACCATTTCCGGCGGTCTTTGCAAGTTAGAAAACGGAAAAGAATATTATGAGAAGTTGGTGCGTTACGACACCGGTTCTGAAAAGACGATTGAAGAAATGGTTGAGTTACTGGATAGTGCCATGAAGGACGCTTTATCCCTATTGTACACCGCTGCATCTTTGGACCCGGAAGGCTATCAGTTGTACTTTGAAGATGGAGCTGTCAACTACGGTTCCGAAGATCCAATGGTATTACTGGATACGCTGCAGCTTGCCATTATGGAGGATTATCCACTGGCACCACAAATCAACTATACAATCAATTATGTACAAGAGGAATTAGAGGACTCTATGTCTCCTGCATTTTACATGATTCCTCCAATTGATGGTGATGTGGAAAATGTTATTTATATTAACAATGGTAGCACTGATAAATCAGGCTTATTTACCACATTGGCTCACGAGGGTTATCCTGGCCACATGTATCAGAATAATTACTACATTTCCACCAACCCAAATCCAATCCGCCACATTTTAAACTTCAGTGGATATAGCGAGGGCTGGGCGACATATGTGGAATTACAGAGTCCAAACTACTTTACATTTGCAGAACACAATCAAGCATTTACTTTAATGGAGCAGGCAATGACACAGATGAATCTGGTGGTGTCGACTCGTCTCGATATTGGCGTCAATTACGAGGGCTGGTCTTTGAACGAAGTGGAAGCATATCTGACCGAAAATGGATTAAATGCGGAAGTTGGCAAGGACATTTACGAATACGTTATCTGCGAACCAGCCAACTACTTGAAATACTGTGTAACAGCACTGGAGTTCATGGAATTACAGGCATATGCGAAATCCCAGCTGGGTGATAAGTTTGTCATGAAGGAGTTCAACCAGTCATTACTTGACTGTGGTCCATGTCAGTTTGAATATGTGAAAGCATCTGTGGAACAATATATCGAAAGTGCAAAATAGCAATCTATAAAACATTTATAATTAGTTTATTTTTTAATTATAAAATGTACACAGTTTGTTCACATTCAGTTTGTATACTAATCGTTGTAGAGCTTTTCATATATTTGAATCCTCTCCCCCTCATTTAGACCACTTGGCTCCCCCAAGTGGTCTTTTTCATTTTTATAAATTTACAAAAAGCACTTGAGGTTACGTTAGGTTATCTTTTATAATGGAGTTTAGTAATAACATATTCGTTTTGAAAGGAGGCTTTCATATGAAGGTTTTAGTAACGGGTGTGGCCGGACAGCTTGGTCACGACGTGATGAATGAATTAGCAAACAGAGGAATCGAAGGTATCGGTAGCGATATTGCACCAAATTATGGTGGCATCGATGACGGTTCTCCTGTCACCTCCATGCCATATGTATCTATGGATATTACAGATGAAAAAGCCGTTGCAGATACCATAACAACCATAAATCCGGACGCAGTTATTCACTGTGCTGCATGGACAGCTGTGGATGCCGCAGAGGATGAAGATAATAAAAACAAGGTGCACCAAATTAATGCCATCGGCACAGAAAATATCGCTAAGATTTGCAAAACATTGGATGCAAAAATGATGTATATTTCTACTGACTATGTATTTGACGGACAAGGCACTGAACCTTGGAAAGCCGATTGCAAGGACTACGCGCCTCTTAGCGTATACGGCAGTTCCAAGCTCGCCGGCGAACAGGCTGTGGCAAACACATTAGAGAAGTATTTTATTGTAAGAATTGCCTGGGTATTTGGTTTAAATGGAAACAACTTTATTAAAACTATGCTGAGAGTAGGTAAGACGCGAAACAAACTTACGGTTGTCAGTGACCAAATCGGTACTCCAACCTACACTTACGACTTGGCTAGACTATTGGTTGACATGATTGTATCGGACAAGTATGGTTATTACCACGCTACCAACGAAGGCGGCTACATTAGCTGGTTTGATTTCACAAAGGAAATCTTCCGCCAGGCTACCGCACTAGGTCATGAGGAATATGACGAATCCCGTCTATCCGTTCAGCCGGTTACCACAGAGGAATATGGTGTTTCCAAGGCTGCCAGACCATTTAACAGCCGTTTGGATAAAAGCAAGCTGGTGGAAAATGGATTCGAACCGTTGCCGAGTTGGCAGGATGCGTTGGGAAGGTACCTAAAAGAGTTAGAATTATAAAAGAAACCGCTCACCTTGTTATAATACAATCTTAACAACACAAAAGGGAGTATAGAGTTTTCCGCGGAACGTTCGCACTCGCCAAAATACGTAATGGTACTAATGTCCTACAATACAGGACATAAGTACCAACGTATTTTGAGGTCCGCAGAAAATCTCTATACTCCCTCTTATTTTTTAACATTGTATTATAACTCATGTAATAGGTTTCTTTTATAATTCCTAAAATAGTATGATAGTCGTTGTTGACATCTTGTTTTCTTTTTTACAAACATATCGCATAATATTTCAAGCCATTCAAAATCCAATGCGGTTTTGACATAGTTTGCAGATGTGTCCTCTTTGGAGATGATAGCGGAATATAATAATTGTACCCAGAATTGCTCAAGGCTACGCCTAAGTATTTTCGTGTATGCTTTCTAGTATCCTGTTTATTAGAGTATACCCCACTAGTCATGTTCTGCAAAAATGATATATATTCATCAGACACACTGTATAACTTTAGTTCTCCCATGCATACTCCTTTCCTAAATTAATTAAGGGGGCATGCTGCCCCCTTAACAAATATTTCCCACTATGTGGCAGGGAAAACGCCCGAGTTGAAATTTTCCACTATACGGTAGGAACTCTCCGAGATAAGTAAATTACCTAGGTCTGATTCTATCACACCACATATAAAACGCCAATATATTTTTTATATATTGCTACGCTTTTTGGAGAATGCAAATGTTCCTAGAAACGCTTCTATATCACCTGTTATTCATAACTAAGTTTCTTCAAGAACGCCTGCGTTCTTTCGTTCTCTGGATTGTCAATAACATCCTCAGGCTTACCCTGCTCTACGATTACGCCTTCATCCATGAAGATGACCTTGTCTGAGACTGCTCTGGCAAAGTTAATCTCATGTGTTACGATGACCATGGTCATTTTCTCACTGGCAAGCTCTTTCATAATCTTTAAAATGCCTGCGGTGATTTCCGGATCTAGTGCGGATGTTGGCTCATCAAAGTACAACATCTTTGGTTTTAATGCCAATGCTCTTGCAATGGCAACTCGCTGCTGCTGTCCACCGGAAAGCTCACATGGATAAGCATTTTCCTTGTCAGATAAGCCTACCTTTTCTAGAAGCTCTCTGGCTTCCTTTAACACTTCTTCTTTATCACGCTTCTGGATGGAGATTGGTGCGTCTGTAATGTTCTTTAACACTGTGTAGTGTGGAAACAGATTGAAGTTCTGGAATACCAAACCAAAATCTCTCTGCACCTCTCTGATGGTGGCTTTTGATGGATATACAGCCTTACCATCCTGGCTGGTAACAACTTCCTTTTCACTATAACTAAGGCAACCATCATCCATTTGCTCTAAGAATGTGGCACAGCGAAGCAATGTGGATTTACCACTTCCGGAAGGTCCGATAATAGAAACCACTTCACCTTCATTTACATGTAAGCTGATGTTTTTTAATACTTCTTTTTCTCCAAAGCTCTTTTTGATATTTTGAATCTCTAATACTTTCATCGTGCCACCTCCTAACGATAATAATCCATTTTCTTTTCGATTGCTTCCATGACTGCTGCCACAAGGAAGTTAAATACATAATAGAACACACCTGCAATAAACAATGGCAACATAGTTGTCTGGGCATCTGCAATCTGCTTCGCCAAGGTAAACATCTCTGTATATGCCAACGCATATGCTAAGGATGTATCCTTAACCAAAGTGATAACCTCATTGGTAACTGGTGGCATAACCTTTTTCACCATCTGAGGGAACACAATCTTTGCAAATGTCTGTGTTCTGCTATAACCAAGCACTGCGGCTGCCTCTCGCTGGCCAGCCGGCACATCCTGAATACCTGCACGGAAAATCTCCGCAAAATACGCAGCATAATTCATAGAGAAACCAATGATTACCGCATAGAAACGATATTCATGTGGAAAATGTGCATCAAACAAATAATATGGTCCAAAGAACACTACCAAAAGCTGTAGCATCAATGGCGTACCACGCATAATTGATATGTATATTCTCGCAATCCACTGGAACAACTTAAATTTGGACATGCGGACAAATGTAATCAAAAGTCCAAGTGGTAATGAGAACAACAAGGTTAAGAAAAATACTGCCAATGTGGCAAGCATACCTTCACTAAGCTGTTGTACAATAGACCATACACTGCTCTTTGGTGCTTCTACAGCATTTGTACCTTCCTCAGTGGTATCCTCAACTGGTGCCTCGCCGGATGCATACTGTGCTAAACAAGTACAATCTGATAATCCCCATGCCTTAGCAATCTTATCAAAGGTTCCATCCTCAACCATTTCAAACAAGGTTGCCTGTACCTTATCGCGAAGGGCTTCATTTCCCTTCTTAAAACCGATACCGTACTGCTCTGATGACACCTGCTCGTCCAGCATAATGAACTGTCCGCCACGAGCCTGAATCTGGTAATTTGCAACACCGATATCCATACAAATGGCATCTACCATGTCACTTTCCAAATTCATAAACGCACCATTATAATCTGCTATCTGTTGCAGTTCCTCGAAGGACTCACAAAGAGCAATATTTTCAGGAGTTGCTCCATCGCCTGTGAAGGATGCCAATGCAGAAGAACCTGTCTGCACTGCCACAACCTTGCCTGCTAAGTCAGAAAGATGTTCAATACCTGAATCCTTCTTTACAATCACTACCTGTGAGTTATCTACATATGGCACAGACCATGTATAATCATTCTCTCTGCCATTGATGGTAAAACCATTCCAAATACAATTAATGGAACCAGAATTCAATTCCATATCCTTAGAATCCCAGTCGATTGGCTGCTTTACCAATGTCCAGCCATTACGCTCACACACTTCGGCTGCCAAGTCTAAGTCAAAACCGATGTACTCGCCATTCTCATCCTTGTAACCGTATGGAGGGAACGATGCATCAAAGCCCACCACAAACTTATTCTCTTCCAACAAGTCAGATGCAGGAGTTTCTGCCATGTATTCTGCCAGACAGGTACAATCAGACAAGCCCCACTCTGTGGCAATCTGGTCAAAAGTACCGTCTGCTACCATTTCAAATAAAGCCTTTTCAACCTTATCTTTAAGGGCTTCATTTCCCTTTTTAAAACCGATGCCATACTGCTCTGACGATACCTGTTCATCTAACATAACAAACTGATCACCACGAGCCTGAATCTGATAATTTGCAACACCAATATCCATACAAATGGCATCCACCATGTCGCTTTCCAGATTCATAAATGCACCGTTATAATCTGCAATCTGTTGCAATTCTTTAAAAGAAGCGCAAAGAGCAATATTCTCATCTGTGGCTCCATCTCCCGTAAATGCAGCCAATGCAGAGGAACCGGTCTGCACTGCTACCACCTTACCTGCAAGGTCAGACAAAGTGCTAATCCCAGAATCCTTTTTCACAACCACTACCTGAGAATTATCTACATATGGTACAGACCAAGTGTAGTCATTTTCTCTGCCGTTAATAGTGAATCCATTCCAAATACAATCAATGGACTCTGAATTCAATTCCATATCCTTAGAATCCCAGTCAATTGGCTGCTTTACCAAAGTCCAGCCATTACGCTCACATACCTCAGCAGCCAGGTCTAAATCAAAGCCTATGTACTCGCCATTCTCATCCTTATATCCATATGGTGGGAAGGATGCATCAAAGCCGACAATTAAAGTGTTGTCGTCATTCTCTGCCTGCACCTTGGCCGGACTGCCAAATCCAAATACATTGGTGGCAATCATAGAAAATGCCAACAATGCAATTAACATGTTTTTAAAAGTTCTTTTCTTTTGCAATGTTCTTACCTCCATGTCATATCACTGTGGATAATGATAACATAATACTAGTTTGATTTAAACGCCCAAAACTTATTAATTAGAAAATTGATCGGTACACTAACCAACAGATTAATAATCGGTGCAATAAATTCCGACATATGACATACTTCCACCCACAACACAATCAAAATGCTATTTAAAAACAACCCGGTAAAAGAATAAGACACATATGTCTTTAGAAGTGCCTTCCACATATTTCTTTTTGCCCCATTCTCTAATGTGAATACCATCTTATTATTCCAGTAGAATGACCATAAAACACTAAGTATAAATGAAATAATTTGGGCAATAAAATAATCCCCTTTAGAAAAAACACCCATCCCTCGAAATGCCAACAAGCTTCCCGTATAGAGCAAATAAGAAATTATCGTGTTGCTAACACCTACGATACCAAATTTTATAAATTGCATCATCGTATTTTTCATAATGAATCCTTTTACAGCAAAAAGTAACCTCTATATATGCCTCACCTTTGAATAAATTCCTGTATCTGTTTCTTCATGCATTCGGTCACATCACCGCCACGCATATATACCACAGACCATTCCACTATCTTTTCCATAGTCGTCTCCACATTCCATCTAGGTGACCAACCAAAAGTCTTTTTTAACTTGGAACAATCCAATTTCAAGAAATTTGCCTCATGTGGACCACCATCATATTGATTCATCCATTTGATGGCATCACCTGTTGCAGCATTCCATTTATCGCAAAATAATGTAACTAAATCTCCAGTAGTCCAACAATCCGTCTCGTCTGGTCCCACATTGTAACTACCTGCATATTTTTTATCTTCATATTGTGCCTTTGCTATCATAAGATATGCGACAACTGGCTCTAACACATGTTCATAAGGTCTGGTAGAAAATGGATTTCTTACTATAATATCTTCCTTTTTCTCAGCAGCGCGGATGCAATCTGGAATGATTCTATCTGCTGCAAAATCTCCTCCGCCAATAACATTACCTGCTCTTGCAGTAGAAATTGCCACATTCATATCCTTGAAAAACGAATTCAAATAGCTGCTGGTAACCAATTCAGAGCAAGATTTAGAATTGGAATACGGGTCATATCCATTTAACTCCTCATTCTCACGGTAGCCCCATTCCCACTCTTTGTTCAGATATACCTTATCTGTTGTTACATTTAAAAATGATTTCACAGAATCCGTAATTCGAACACATTCCAGTACATTCACAGTACCCATGACATTTGTCTCATATGTATATACCGGATTCTTATATGACTCTCGCACCAATGGCTGTGCTGCCATATGAATTACAATTTCTGGTTTTACATCTCTAAAAACCTGCTTCATATGTTCCAAATCACGAACATCTCCCACAACCGAGGTCATCTGCTCCGCAATACCACACATATCAAACAAACTCGGATTCGTAGGAGCCTCCAGAGCATATCCCGTTACTTCAGCCCCTGCCATAAGTAACAACTGGCACATCCAAGTACCCTTAAATCCTGTATGTCCGGTAACTAAAACTCTTTTCCCTTTGTAAAATTGTAGTAAGTCCATTTTTAGTTCCTCCATACTATCTACTCTTCAAAATCATATACGCTCTTCTCGCAAACATTCTCGCTATGTACATCACACGATGAATTCCATGATCCATTGCACTTAATTCCAAACAACCATATTCTTTCATATTCTGTATCATAACTTTATCATCATCTAAAAAAGTTGCATACCGAATCTGACTAGTAGTATTTGTTGTTGAAATACGATATTGCATCAATTCTTGATTCACATATCCGACATCGCCTGTACAAGCAATACGCAACCAAAAATCCCAGTCTGTTGCATAACAGGTGTTCTTGGCAAATCCGCCTACTTGAGAAACTAGTTCTGCACGAAACAGCACATTTGACAACTCACCAAATATATTACGCGCATGATATGATTTCTTTGCCAGTTTCTTACCATCCAGCACACTATCTTTTTTGTATGGATGTCTGTACATTACAACTTCATTCTTTTCATTGATCACCTGAGATGCGCTAAACACCATAGTAACAGTCTGATTTTGCTCTATTAATTTCAACTTTTTCTCAATACATTCTGGCATTAAGTTGTCATCTGCACTGACAAAATGCACATACTCACCAGTTACATATTCCAAGCATTTATTCCAATTGCCAACCATTCCCAGGTTTGTGGTATTCTGATAAAAGTGAATTCTGTCATCTTCAATAGACTGAATAATCTCAACAGTCTTGTCTGTAGAACAATTATCCACTACAATGATTTCCATATTAGAATACGTCTGTGACCTAATGGATTGCAACGTTTCTTCTATCGTTCCTTCCCCATTAAATACCGGCACACATATACTTACTAGTTTTTCCATTCTACGAAACTCCATTTTCATCTTTAAAATAATTCCATAATATCGATATTCCTTCTTCTAGTTCCGTCTTTGCATGCCATTGCAATTCGCTATGCAAACGGTCCAAATTCACATCGCTAATCATAACGTCGCAAAATCTCTCTGAGGAATAATCTATATTAGTAAACTGCATACCTGCCGTTGTTTCTATCAACGAAATAACTTCCCTAATAGAGTATGTTTTTCCACAGCCTACATTATATACTGTAACATCACCAGTATATTGTCCTAATTTCACCAATGCATCAATCAAATCCGGGATGAATATGTAATCTCGTACATTTTCACCTGTTCCAAAAACTGTAATCCCCTCTCCATTCAACAACCGATTCATAAAAATCGGAATAATCCCCTGTTTTTTACTTTGACGCTGTCCTGCGCCATAAGGGTTTGTTACTCTGGCAATACGATACTTCTTACCATATCGACTATTATAAAACTGTATGTATGCTTCACAGGCTTCCTTTAATGCACCATAACTACATACCGGGCATAAAGCATCCTGTTCACGTTTTTTCTCCATACCACCCTCACCATAAATAGTTCCGGCAGATGATATGAAGACAAAATTATCTATGTCACGTCTCACCATTTGCTCCAACAACCTGGTTAAAGGTATGAGATTTTTTTGTATTTCGTCTTCTATATGGGTCGTATCATCTTTAGGAATGGTGGTACAAATCAAATGATATACAATATCCACATCCTGCAATAATTCTGTATAATCTGTCATCTGAACAAAATCACCATAGACAACTTCCACATTCTCAACTTGCTGCAAATCTTCCATGCCACGGATATCAAAAGCCCTGACATCATACAACTCAGACAAAGTTCTGCATAGATTGCTACCTATAAATCCACCTGCACCCAATACCAAACATTTCTTCAATCTTCATCATTCTCCTTATTGCCTTGCACAACATCATGTACAACAAACTGTGGTGCCTTATTCGCATTCATAAACGTACGTCCTATATATTCGCCAACCATCCCCAACATAATCAGCTGCACGCCGGAAAGCACCAATGTCACCGTCATAATGGAAGTCCAGCCTTCTACCGGTACACCAAAAATCACCTGCTGACTGATAATGTAAATTAAATACAAAAATCCACAAAAAGCGAAAAATACACCTAATAACATAGACACTCTTAACGGCTTTACAGAAAACGAAGTAAACCCATTCATCCACAATCCAAGCAGTTTTGCAAATGTATATGTGGTCTCACCGATTTCTCTGGCTTCATGTCTTATCATTTCATTTGCTATATTATCTGTACATCGCAAAACCAAGCCCCATATATAAGGGAACGCCCCCTCATACTTTAGAATCTCATTCACTACAAATCGATTCATAATAAAATAGCTACAAAGGGTTAAATCCTTAGGTTTGCCAATCATAATATTAGCCATTTTATCATTTACCTTGCTACCAAAATTCTTAAACCTGCTATGTTTTTTAACCTGATATTTTCCAAACACAGCATCATATCCCTCTTCTAATTTGGCTATTAATTTATGTGCCTCCGATGGTGGGTTTTGACCATCATCATCCAACGAAATCACATAATCACCACTGCAGAAAGAATATCCTGCCATGCGGGCTCCATCCTGGCCAAAATTTTTGGCAAGATTCACAGCGATTACATTGTCGTGTTGTTTTGCAATACTGCTAATCACCCCAAAAGTATTATCCTTCGAACCATCATTTACCAATACTATTTCAATGTCATACCGATCTGCTGGAAATTCCTTGAAAATATCATTTACAACCCCTTCTACAGACTTTTCAGAATAGTAGCAAGGTATTACAAATGATATTTTCTTATCCAACATTGTTTTCTCGTTTTGCATATCCTACCTCCCCTATAGTCCACCAAATTCCTTCACAAAGGTTTGGAATGTCATCAAATTCGCGTCCTTCTCTGAAACAATAGGAACCTCGTTTTGCCAAGGAAGTGCCAAGTCCACATCATTGTAACAGATGCCCGTATCATATCCATTTAAATATTTTCCCACACATTTATACGACATAAGTGCATCTTCTGAAAGCACTTCAAAACCGTGGGCAAATCCCTCCGGTACCCACAAACAATTATGATTATCCTCTGACAATATCACATCTACATACTGTCCAAAGGTAGGCGAATTCTTGCGCAAATCTACAATAATATCATGTATCATACCACGGATTGCCCGTACCAACTTTACCTGCGGATTTTTTGTCTGAAAATGCATCCCACGAATGACACCCTTCTTTGAATAAGACTCAAAGTCTTCGTAAATATCCACGTCTAATCCCCATTGACGAAACACATCCCGCTCAACACTCTTTAAAAAATATCCTCTTTCGTCCTCCATATAAAATGGAGTAATCAACTTCACACCTTCGAGTTCTAACTCAGTTACCTGAAATGTGCTATTCATGCATTACCTCCATCATCCACCTCTTAGTCAGTGTTACACCATCTGCAAAGGATACTTGCGGTACAAACCCCAAAGTTTCTAACTTAGCTGCATCAAATTCATTATATTGCAACATTGCCCCGGCAAAGGGCACTTCCCCAAAACCAAGTTTTGAGCTACTATCCAAAACCTGCTTGAGCTCTAATACAAATTCCTTCAATGGTTTTTGTTTAGAGTGACCAATATAATAAGTCTCATTCTCCTGTCCATTTACTGCAGCTAAACAGATTGCTCTGACAGCATCTGTAACATAAATAAAATCATACAACTGCTCACCATGTGTCAAGGCAACAGGTTCGTTCTGCATCAATTTGCGCATTGTAGTGTTCAAAAATCTAGCCGAATACTCACCTGCCCCGTATATGTTTGATATCAAAACATTGATATAAGACATTCCTTCGTTGACACAAAGCGTCTTTGCCATAAAATCAGCAGTCAACTTCGCAGTACTATAAATATTCCCAAGCCCTGGTCTTGTCCCATCATCAGCAATATACTGCATCGCCTCATATTCCATAATGCTTCCCGCATATATAAAGCTGGAACAATGTAGCCTCTTTGCCAGTCTCACAGCATCACAGGTATATTGAACATTACTAAGCTGTATCTCCTCTGATGCTCTATCCATACCGGAAGTGCCAGCCCATGCGAAATGAAAAAACAAATCCATATCCTGCTCAACAAACAATGCTTCCTGTAATTCTGAAATCTGAGCAAGGTCAGCTTCTACTATATGCACTTGTCCTTTTATATCCTGAGCAAGTTTTGTTTTGTCTCTCAAAATGACACTCACACTGTGCCCTTGAGACAACAATTCTCGAACCAGCCAAGTTCCAACAAAACCTGTCGCACCTGTTACAACTGCTTTCATATGCCATCTCCATCTTATAAATTAATGGCTTCCTTTATCACCTTTGCCATATCATCGATCATCTCATCTGTCATTCCCGGATAAACTCCAACCCAGAAAGTATTTGTCATGATTGTCTCTGTGTTTTCCAAGTTGCCAACGATTCTGTAACCGGTTCCTGTAGCACGCATCTGATCAAAACAAGGATGTTTTGTCAAATTACCGGCAAATAACATTCTTGTCTGTACACCTTTACTCTCAATGTAAGGCACCACTTTGTTACGATCCACACCTTCCTTGCAGGTAATCAGGAAACCAAACCAACTTGGTTTCGAATTCTCACAGGGTTCCGGCAAAATCAGTTTGTCTGTTGTATCTGCTAAAGCCGCCTTTAGTCTATCAAAATTATGAATTCTTCTCTCTACAAATGAAGGAAACTTATCAAGCTGAGCACAACCTATTGCAGCCTGCATGTCGGTGGCCTTTAAATTATATCCAAAATGAGAATATACATATTTGTGATCATAACCATACGGCAATTCTCCATACTGTCTGTCAAATCGGTGACCACATACATTATCCTGACCGGAACCGCAAACACAATCTCTGCCCCAATCTCGGAATGAGCGAATACATTTGCTCAACAATGGATTGTTCGTGTATACAGCACCACCCTCACCCATAGTCATGTGGTGTGGTGGATAGAAAGAAGAAGTTCCAATATCACCAATGGTACCTGCAAACTTCTCTTCGCCATTCAATACATACTTTGTACCTAACGCATCACAGTTATCCTCAATTAACCACAGGTTGTGTTTATCACAAAACTCCCTCACTGCTTTTAAATCAAATGGATTACCCAATGTATGTGCAGCCATTACCACCTTTGTCTTGTCCGACAACGCAGCCTCTAGCTGTGTCACATCCATATTGTATTGTGGAATGGTAACATCAATAAACACCGGAACCACGCCATACTGAATCGCCGGTGTAACCGTAGTTGGAAACCCAGCAGCAACGGTAATCATCTCATCACCAGGCTTCACCTGCCTAGCGCCAAGCAGTGGTGAAGTCAATGCCATAAATGCTAGCAAATTTGCCGATGAACCAGAATTTACAAGAGAACAGTATCTAACACCCAAATACTCTGCAAATTTCTTCTCAAATTCATCTGTATATCTTCCTGAGGTCAGCCAAAATTCCAACGCACTGTCCACTAAATTACACATCTCTGCACTGTCATACACACGGGAGGCGTAGGGAATTCTATCTCCTGATTCATATTCCTTTTTTTTATGAAACTCCCCACAATATGCTGCTACCATGTCCAGTATTTCTTTTCTTGCCTGTGCTTCTGTTTTATCCTTAAACATATCTACACCCAACCTTTACCATAATTTCCAAGGAGCCTCGTCATTGGCCCAAAGCTGTTCTAATTTTTCTCTATCACGCAACGTATCCATGCACTGCCAAAAACCTGGATGCTTAAAACACATTAATTGTCCCATTTCTGCCAGTTGCTCCATCGGTTCACGTTCCAACATAATCGTATCGTCTTCTATGTAATCTAACACCTCTGGATTGCATACCAAAAATCCACCATTAATCCATCCACTATCTTCCTTGCTCTTCTCACGGAAAGCCCGTACCTGACTATCTCCAGTAAAATCCATAACACCAAAACGACCTTCCGGCTGTACTCCTGTAATAGTCATGATCTTTCCATGGTTCTTATGAAAATCCACCAACTTTGCAATATCTACATTGGACACGCCATCTCCATAGGTTACCATAAATGGTTCATTACCCAAGTATTCTTTCACGCGCTTTACTCGACCACCAGTCATGGTATTAAGCCCGGTATCCACTACTGTTACCTTCCATGGCTCCGCCTTATGATTATGCACAATCATATCCTGTTTTCCTTCTGTAAAATCAAATGTAATATCGCTGTTATGCAAAAAATAGTTAGAAAAATATTCCTTGATAATATATTGCTTATATCCTGCACAAATAACAAACTCATGAAATCCGTAATGAGAATACAATTTCATAATATGCCATAGTATCGGCATACCCCCAATCTCAATCATAGGCTTTGGTTTCAAATGACTCTCTTCGCTAATTCTGGTTCCCAAACCACCAGCTAAAATTACAACCTTCATCTATGTACCCCCAATCCCAAATGTCGACAATAACCTAATGTATATTGTATCACAGAATAGTAGAATCGTCATTGGAAAAAATACAAAAGCCGGATGATACCAATTCATCCGACTCTTGTCTGATATACAAATCCAATTTTACTTACTCACTGTACTTTCCATCTCTTTAATCTTTAATTCAGCAGCCTTCATACTACTCTCATTTACACCGAAGTAATACTTAATCTTTGGCTCTGTTCCGGAAGGACGTACAGCCATCCATGCATCATTCTCTAATTCATAATAAAGCACATTTGACTTAGGTAAACCAATCTCTGCCTCAGCTCCTGTAGCAATATCCTTACGCATACCAGTAGAATAGTCTCTCACTGCAACCACTGCCATGCCGGCTACTGATGTAAGTGGATTAGTTCTCAGATTCTCCATAATCTCCTTAATCTGATTTGCACCGTCCACACCCTTTAAGGTAACGGACTTTGCACCCTCAAAGTAGTAGCCATACTTCTTATACAGGTCATTCATGGCATCACATAAAGTCTCATTATTGCTCTTACAATATGCTGCAACCTCACAAAGGATAACAACAGCACCACAAGCATCCTTGTCTCTGGTATAATCGCCAACTAAACAACCAAAGCTTTCCTCCATACCATATACATACTTATAGGTATTCTGCTCCTCAAAGAACTTAATCTGCTCTCCGATATACTTAAAGCCTGTTAGGGTCTCAATAAACTTCAGGTTATAACTATCCGCTATGGCTTTTGCTAAGTTAGATGTAACAATCGTGCTACAAAGGGCACCATTAGCAGGTAACTTACCATGCTTTTGAAGTTCCCGACAAACATACTCGCCCATCAAAGCTCCTGTCATATTTGCATTAAACCGAACGTATGGGTATACATCTGTCTTAGCTAACTCTGTATCTGCAAATGTTCCATTGGTATCCTTTACATAGATTCCCAATCTGTCTGCATCCGGGTCTGTGGCAAGCACGATATCTGCATCCACTTCCTTTGCCAATGCAAGTCCCATAGCAAATCCCTTAGGGTCCTCAGGGTTTGGAGACTTCACTGTAGGGAAGTTACCATCTGGTTTCTCCTGCTCTGGTACCACGTATACCTTAGTAAAGCCGAGACGCTTCAACACTTCTTGAACAGGCACATTTCCAGTACCATGAAGTGGTGTAAACACAATCTTAATATCATCTGCAACCTTAGGAATCAGGTCTGCATTGATAACCTGTGCAACCAACTCGCAATAATAATCCTCATCTACGTAATCAGGAACCATATTATACAAGCCCTTCTCTACAGCCTCTGCATAATCCATAGTAAGAACCTGATCATAATCCTCTACCTTTGCCACATGTGCCAAAATGTTCTTGTCATGTGGTGGTGTAATCTGTCCACCATCTTCCCAATAAACCTTGTAGCCATTATACTCCGGTGGATTGTGACTTGCAGTGATAACAACTCCTGCCACACAGCCAAGTTTTCTAACAGCATAAGATAATTCCGGTGTTGGTCTCAAAGAATCAAAGATATATGTCTTAATGCCATTTGCATTTAAACAAAGTGCTGTAGCCTTAGAAAATTCCGGAGACATGCGTCTAGAATCAAAGGCAATGGCAACACCCTGCTCCTTTGCTTTGTCACCAAGCTCGCTGATGTAGTTAGCCAATCCCTGTGTCGCTTTTGTAACTGTATAGATATTCATACGATTGGTTCCGGCACCAATCACACCTCTTAAACCACCGGTACCAAACTTTAAATCACGATAAAATCTGTCTTCAATTTCCTTTTCATCCTCTGCAATCCCACGCAACTCTGCCTTTGTCGCTTCATCAAAATAGGATGAATCTAACCAAAAATGATACTTCTCCTGATATGTCATCTCGTACACCTCTCATCTACAAAATATAATTATTCAGCAAATAATGCCTTGATAGCCTGTCCAAGCTGTTTTGATTTCTCTATAGAATCTTCTACAGAAGAACCCTTCACGCCAAGATAGAACTTAATCTTTGGTTCCGTTCCGGAAGGACGCACTAAGAACCAGGTATTATCCTCTAACTCATACAAAATCATATTAGACTTCGGTAAGTCACCCTCTGTTTCTACCATGGTCTTTGCATCATACACTTTACCAAGCTTGTAGTCTGAAATTCTGCACACCTGATAACCGCCGATTTCATTTAATGGGTTCTCACGCAGGCTCTGAATCATCGACTGTATTTTCTCTGCTCCTGACTTACCTTCCAAAGTCATGGTCTCGATATCCTCACGATAGTAACCATACTTTTCGAACAAATTCGTCATGGCATCCCACAAGGTCATACCCTTATCCTTATAATAAGCAGCTGCCTCTGCAAGAAGCATAACTGTACCAACTGCATCCTTATCTCTTGCATAGGTTCCAGGAAGACAACCGTAACTCTCTTCTAAGCCAAATACATATGTGTGAGATCCAGTCTCTTCATAATCTCGAATCTTTCCTGCAATATACTTAAAACCAATCAAATTATTATAGTCACAGTATACCCCGTAGTCTTCACATATATTTTTTATCATGGATGTGATAACAACGGTGGTGGTCACTGCTGCATTTTCAGGCATTGTTCCCTTTTCCTTTAACTGACTTAACACGTAGTCACAGAGAAGTGCACCTGACATATTTCCTGTAAATTCTTTGTATTCACCACTCTTGGTATCTAATGCATAAATACCCAAACGGTCAGCATCCGGGTCAGTTGCCATAATCAGTTCTGCACCAACCTCCTCTGCAAGACTTAATGCTAACGCAAATGCCGCCTTTGATTCCGGATTTGGAGCCTTCACTGTAGGGAAGTTGCCATCGGGCTTCTCCTGCTCAGGCACTACATATACATTTGTAAATCCAAGCTCTGACAATACTCTGGTAACAGGAACCAAGCCTGTACCATGTAATGGCGTATAAACAATCTTTAAATCATTTGCCTTATCAATCAAATCCTGACGCATCACAAGCTTATGAAGTTCACTAATATAAGCGTCATCCACATCCTTATCTATCTTGTGAAGCAGACCAGCCGACAACGCTTCTCCTTCACTCATAGTTTTAACTTCTGAGAAATCAGCAATCTTATTTACTTCTGCTACGATTTCCTTATCAACAGGAGGAACAATCTGTGCACCATCCTCCCAGTACACCTTATAACCATTGTACTTTGCAGGATTATGGCTGGCAGTAATGTTAATACCAGCGATACAATTCAAGTAACGCACCGCATAAGAAAGCTCCGGCGTCGGTCTTAAACTAGTAAATAAATATGCCGGAATACCATTCGCACATAAGCAAAGAGCAGATGCCTTAGCAAATTCCGGTGACATATTACGGCTATCACAGGCAATTGCCACACCACGCTTAGCAAGACCTTTTTCAATAATATAATTCGCAATACCCTGTGTAACCATAGTAACAGTATAAATGTTCATACGGTTTGTGCCGGCACCTATCACGCCACGCAAACCACCGGTACCAAATTCAAGACCTTTATAAAAACGGTCCTCGATTTCTGCATCGTTACCTGCTATGCTTTTCAATTCTTCTTTTGTGGCCTCATCAATGAGTGGTGATGAAAGCCAGTGGTTGTATAATGAAATAAAATCCATGAGGGGGCTCCTTTATTCTACATAATTAATTGAATTATATATTATAAATTGAGGTTTGTCTAATATAATCCAAATATTCAATTATTACCTCACTATCGCAGTTCACATGAAACTTTTAGGCAATATATCAACTTGACTTTTAATAGTGCTAATATTATTATAAAAATGCATAAAATCAATGATACTACAAAGGAGAATGTATATGCTAATAAATGTATTAAAGAGTAAAATCCATAGAGCCACTGTTGTTCAGGCAGATTTAAACTATGTTGGCAGCATAACAATAGATGAAGCATTGATGGAAGCCGCTGGAATTTTAGAATACGAAAAATGTCAAATTGTTGATATAGATAATGGAAACAGATTTGAAACATATGTTATCGCAGGAACTAGGGACAGTGGCATGATATGTTTAAATGGAGCAGCTGCCAGACAAGTAGCTTTAAATGACAAAATAATTATTATGTGTTATGCCCAAATGACACCAGAAGAATTTGATGCATTTAAGCCTACAGTTATTTTTGTGGATGACGACAACACAATAACCCGTGTTACCAACTATGAAAAACATGGTTTGTTATGTGACATGTAAACTCTTTGATTTATTATTGATAAACAAGCACGATTGCTATAAGGAGCAAATGTTATGATACGAATAAACAACCCATATATTCTTGAACAGAATAATAAAACAAGATTATGTTGTAACGTAATTATTGAAGAGGAAAATAATGAAGAATTAATTTGGCTAGAAGTGGAAAATGATTACAAAAAATATCTGACTACAGAACGAGGTGACGCTTTTTTGATTCTTATGTTACCGTTCGCAATGCTAAACAATATCGACATTGAATTGAAAACGCCTGTAACAGAGGAACTACTTTATCATATTAGAGAATATATATTACCTTCACTTGTTAATCACAGTGATTATCTTTTTATGCCTAAAATATATGCTCAAACCTGTGAGGCATTACCTAATGAAGGTGCCGTAGGAACTGGGTTCTCACGAGGAGTCGATTCTCTTCATGCAATAGCTAGTTTATATAATTCAGAATATAAAGGATCTAATTTGACCCACCTATGCTTATTTCATACAGATATTCATAACGAAAAAACATCTGCTATATTTGAAAAAAAGAAGAAGGATTCTTATAAGATAGCAAATGAATTAGGATTGCCTTTAGTAGTGGTAGATACCAATTGTTATAATGTAATAAGAACACCTGAAGATTATAATTATTTACATGAATATTCATCTATGTTTGTTGTTTATGCTTTGCAAAAACTATGGAAACAATATTACTACGCATCTTGGGGTGGAGATTTTTCTGAATTCAGCGTTGCAAATGCTCATATTGAATCCAGCGCTCACTACGAATTGTTGTTGTTAAGTTTTCTATCAAAAAGCAATTTACGATTATACCCAGAAGGAGGCGCTGAAACCAGAGTCGAAAAAGTGAAGAAAATTAAAGATTTTGAACTAGCAAAGAAATACTTACATGTTTGTCTGGAATCATCATCAAATTGTAGCAAATGCTCTAAGTGCATGTTAACCATGATGAATTTGGATTCATTGGGAGTATTAAATCATTTTTCTAATGTTTTTGACATAGATTATTTTAAAAATGACAGAAATGTTTTCTTAGAGCATTTATTTAAAGTTCATAAAGTCGGATATTCCAAAACGGGATATAGTACAGTTAGACCGATTTATGAATTTTATAGAAATGATCCACATATAAAAGAACTTGTTGCCAAGGATGAAGTCTGGGGAAAACTTGAAAAAGCTTCTGGACTATACGATGATGGGTGGTTAGAACCAGAATCTTCGATTACTGTTATTACGGGAGCATCCGGAAAATTGAACATATATTTATATTTACCAGACAACATAGAAAAGCAAGAAGTTTGTATATATTTGAATGATTATAACAAATTCAATCAAAGTTTAATCCATGGCATAAATTGTGTTACTATTGACACTCCAAAAAATTATGAAATTACAATTCATTTGAATTTTTCAAATTATTTAAATCCTTCACAAGATGGATTGTGCGAGGATATCCGTAATTTAAGCGCAATCTTGTCAAAAATAGAATTGGAATAGTGCTTATACTTTATAAAACAATTAGTACAGCATAAATTAAAACAAGGGCAGAATTCTCTTCATTAGGAGAATTCTGCTCTTGTTTTGTATATAATACACTTTATAATCTGGCGAGCAGTCCCACCAAAAATAACCGTCCAGAATTGATTAAATTTCTCCTTACTCCACCGTAACGGACTTTGCAAGATTTCTTGGTTTATCCACGTCCAGTCCCTTTGCCACAGATACATAGTATCCGAACAACTGCAATGGAATAACGGTTAGTGAAGGCATAAAGCTTGGATGTGTCTTTGGCACATATACCGTAAAGTCTGCTGTATCCTCCATGGCAAAATTACCCTCTGTGGTTACTGCAAATACGTAAGCACCTCTTGTGGTTACCTCAACGATATTACTTACCATCTTTTCAAACAAATCCGGCTGACTCACTACAGAAACTACCAAAATGTCATCCTCAATCAGAGAAATGGTTCCATGCTTTAACTCACCTGCCGCATATGCTTCAGAATGAATGTAGGAAATCTCCTTTAACTTCAAAGAGCCTTCCAATGAGGTTGCATAATCCACGCCTCTTCCTAAGAAGAATACATCCTTAGCACTGGCATATTTGCTGGCAAACCACTGGATACGTTCCTTATCGCCTAGGATGGTCTGAATCTTTTCCGGTAAGGTCTTAAGCTCAGCTAACATCTCCTGATACTCATCTGCTGATACTGTCTGTCTTTCCTTTGCAAACTTCATGGCAAGTAAATACAACGCTGAAAGCTGTGTGCTGTATGCCTTTGTAGTTGCCACAGAAATCTCAGGCCCAGCCCATGTATACATAACGTTATCTGCTTCTCTTGCAATGGTAGAACCAACCACATTCACAATAGCAAGCACCTTTGCGCCAAGCTCCTGTGCCTGACGAAGTGCAGCAAGAGAATCTGCG
>JAZSEY010000025.1:0-13444 GCA_045531905.1 Lachnospiraceae bacterium | reverse complement strand
AATAGTGATTTGCTTTAATCTACTACAACCCCTTAACGCCTCTTTTCCTATTGTTTTCACGGACGAACCAAATGTTATACTTGTTAATTTCTTGCAATTTTTGAATGCGTAGGAGCCTATTTTTGTTACTTTGGAAGGTATTGTTACTTTTGTAAGGCTAATACAATTTAAAAATGCTTTGTTACCAATCGTTTTAACATTCTTTCCAATAACAATTGTCTTTAGTTTTTTACATCCGCTAAATGCACCATCACATATGGTTATGACGTTGTTACCAATTGTCACTTTTTTAATTGTCTTGTTATTCTTAAATGCATTCTTTGCAATGGCAGTGACTTTATAAACTATTCCATCCACTTCTAGGTCATTAGGAATAACTACATGCGTTTCTTCACCACTATAATCAATCAACTCCAATGTATATTCACCATCACCGATTTCGATAACTTCATATTCTATCTCATCATCCGTATCCTCAATGATATCGCCAATTTCTATATCATTTTCATCCTCCGAATCTTCATCCGTCTCCCTATCATCTGATTCCTTGTCTGACTTTTCTGAGTCCTCATTGCCTAGTTCTTCATCTGCTTCATCCGTTTCCTCATCATCGAACATCACTTCCGGCACTACAACATTATTACACGGTGATAAACAATAAGACATCATGTTTCCTTGCATATCCCACGCATATATATTGGTGGAATATATTCCTGTTTCGTAATTGTGTTCTGATGTTTTTACGTCAAAATACCAACTATCACCATCTTTAATACCTTGATAGGCTTTGCCTGACTGATTCCAACCTTGCTCCAAATCATCTTGTCCACCTACACTGGTCCATGTTGGAAATTGCACAAAATCTATCCCGCTTCCACTATCTTCAGCTTTACATCTTACTCTATAACCTTCAGATGTCAAATTTTCTACACTAACATTTGTAATGCTAGGTACTGTCTTATCAATAAACACACCAGTATTATTATTTATGCTTACAGAACTAGCATTACCAGCAGCATCATAAGCATAAATATGTGTGTTATACCATCCTTCTACCGAACCACCACTTAACTCAGAAATATCCACTCTAACAGTTGCAATATTATTATTCAAATTCCCCTCAATCCATAAAGGCTCATTTTTCACAACATTCCAACTTGGAAATTTTACCTTTGTAACTTTAATATTATCAGAAACAACACAAGATACTGAATAACCATCTTTTGTTACATCGTATATTTTCACATCTGATATAGTCGGTTTTTGTGTATCTGTTAAAATATTTACTTTTGTGTTTTTTAATTCTGTATTTTCATTACCACTTCCAACATTAATCGCATATACATGCACTGGTTGATTTCCAATTTTGTTAGTATATATCCTTGCCTCAAATCCATGGAATTCGCCCACGCCATATGCTTTATCAACATCTTTTCTTGATACATTTGCTTTTATTGAATGCCCTTCTGTTCCCGCTGTGCCAACTCCACCACCTATATATATATGCACATCAATAGATTGTGAGACGGCATCCATATCATATGCCCATCCTTTAACATCAATATATCCTACCCCAGCAGTAATACTATCAACGTATCCTACCGGGTTATTACCCACACCTGTAAGATATATACATCCTAAATAATCATTTCTGATTCCACACCATGTTTGCACTTCTGATAGGGAGATTGCATGAATGACGCTATAACCATTACTTGAATTACTATCTGAATTCCAAGTTCCCCAATTTTTATAATTTCCTACACCACCTTCACTTAAATACGCTGTATCACCATCTATCTTTTCTAAAATCGCAACGTGTCCAGACCAACACACAATTGCTGGAGCCTTAATTTCTGTTCCTTTCGAAAACCCTAAACTTTCACCATACCAACTATACCAAGTGCTTCCCGTCTGTGTAACATAATCTCCTTTCCCAGTCAATTGCATAACCCTACTCCCAACAAACCAAGTGCATCCTCCTTCTCCGTAAGGATCTCCGCATGACCAATTAGAAGAATATGGAGCTTCATTAATATCAATCCATATGTCACCTGTTCCATTGTTTCTAATACCATCTGAACATGCAGCATCCACTTTCATGGTTAATGTTACAAGCATAAAAACAATTAATACTACACAATACTTTTTTAAAATCCAATTTTTCTTAACTTTAAACATATGTTCTACCTCCAAAACTATTATTTGCAATCAAAACAACTGCTTTTTTGTTATCATTGTATCCAGTATTCAATTTATAACAGTTCTTTTGACATTCGCCATTTTGACATTCACTAAATGTCATTCATATGTATATTTTAACATAAAATATACAAAACGCAAACAGAAAATGGGGTGAATTACCATTTATAAAAACAAAACCTCAAATGGTCGAAATAACGTATCAGGTATTAACATTGCCAAAATTAGAAAATCGCTATTTCCTAAGGTTTCTCAGCGAGCTTTGGCTGACAAAATGCAATTACAAGGAATTGAACTAGACAAGAATGCTATTCAGAGAATAGAATCTGGACAACGTTTTGTTACAGACATTGAATTAGGCGTATTTGCTAAGGTACTCGGTGTTTCTTGTGATGATTTATTAAATACGGAACAATAAAATTCCCTAGCCATCTCTGACTAGGGAATTTCATTATCAAAAAAAATATTCATTTGTGATACGGTTCTCCATGTATAATGCGATAACTTCTATATATCTGCTCTAGCAGTATCACCCGCATTAGCTGATGTGGGAATGTCATGTTAGAAAAACTTAACTTAAAGTTAGCTCGCCTTAACACCTCTTCTGAAAGTCCCAAGGAACCGCCAATTACAAACTGGATATGACTAGTACCGGAAATACCCAGACTGTCTATCTTATCTGCCAGTTGCTCCGAGCTCAATGGTTTTCCATCAATGGCAAGGACGATGACAAAAGCATCATCTTTTATGTTTTTTAATAAGCGCTCGCCTTCTTTGCGTTTAATCTCCGTCTCAAGTGCTTCACTTGCTTTGTCAGGTGTTTTTTCATCAGCTACCTCTAACACATCAAGCTTACAGTACTTACTTAAACGCTTGCTATATTCTTCAATCCCGCCACGAAAATAGGATTCTTTTACTTTTCCAACACAACAAATATCAATCTTCATACATGTATATTTAATGTGATATATCACATTTTTCCAATCTACAATAATTCTTTTCTCAGTTCTGCGCCACTCTTAGTACTTAAATAAGCAGGAGCAATATCAAATACAGTCTTACAGCCTGTCTGTCCCTCTTCTGCCATACGATATGCCGCTCTTGCGTATGCTACAATCACACTAGAAGTAAACTCTGGGTTCGAATCTAACTTCAAGCTATACTCAATGATGTGGTTATGCTCTTCATTCCAACCAGTCTTACCTGAACGGATTACAAAACCGCCATGTGGAATTCCACTGTGATTCTTTATTAATTCCTCTTCGCTAATAAAATGTACGGTTGTATCATAATCAGCAAAGTAATTTGGCATTGTACAAATCTCTTCTCTTACCTTGTCCGCATCTGCACCATCTTCTAATACAACAAAACACTCACGTGTATGCTTCTGTCTGGTTGTCAGTTCTGGATTCTCGCCACCACGAACAGCAGTCAAAGCTGCCTCAACTGGAATGGTGTACTGCTTTGCATTTTTCACTCCGGCAATGCGGCGAATCGCATCCGAATGGCCCTGACTGACACCCTTACCCCAGAAGGTATAATCCTTGCCCTGTGGCAAAATCGCATTTGCATACATTCTATTCAAAGAGAACATACCAGGATCCCAGCCTACAGAAATTACACCTACAGTTCCTGCTGCCTTTGCCGCTGCATCTACATTAGCAAAATGCTCTGGTATCTTTGCATGAGTGTCAAAACTGTCCACTACGTTAAACAATTTTGCCATATCTGGTGTCTGCTCTGGAAGGTCGGTCGCACTACCACCACAAAGAATCATAACATCAATCTTATCCTTCCAATCTGCTACCGTATCCACATGACAAATATCTACTCCTTCTGTCAATATACTTACGGTCTTAGGATCACGTCTGGTAAATACAGCAACCAATTCCATATCCGGATTCTGCTTAATTGCACACTCCACGCCTCTGCCTAAATTACCATATCCTAAAATACCAATTCGAATACTCATATTACGCATCTCCTTTTATGCTTTTTTACGTTAACATTTTAAATCTTTAGAACGCAGATTGCAACGCTTTTTTATTTCCACCATTCATCGTCATCTGCCTCAGAATCTAATATCACCGTTACGTCCTGTCCAAGTTCTGTACCTTGTGAAATAGAATTCTCACCACACCACACAGTCTCTAATAAAGTAAGTTTCTGTAACGGACGCAAATCTGTTACATAATTATCTGTAATATCCAGTTTCTTTAGTTTCGTCAAATGCTCGGTAAAGGCAACATCTGTCAGCTTATTCCCCTGCAAATATAACTCCTCAATATTAGGAAAATGGGACAGAAAATCAATCTGATCTGCAACATTAACCTTATCATAATCCACATAGGTAATCATGCCATCATAAGCTACCGAAATGTTTTCCAACAACTGTACGCGGTCCATATACAAGTATTTTATGTTAGTATTTTGTGATATTTTATCGAAATTAACCTCAAACTCACAATCACTAATATCTAAATATTCAAGATTTGGAATACTAAAAATTGCTTCCACATTTCCATACACTGTTACCTTACTGATATCTAAAGACTTCAAATTCACCAACTTAGAAAGCATGTCCAGGTTGTTCAAATCACCATATAGATTACCCAATTTTAAAGTCTCTAATTTCCCTAAGGAAGCCAATACCGAAAGTGCTCCACAATCCAATCCTGCCAGATGTAATGTCTTTAACTCTGGCAAATTAGAAAGACTGCTGATGTCTTTGGCACCACTTAAGGTCAAACTTTTTAACTTTGTCCACTTAGATGCATTTGGCATAGAGGTTCCACCTTTTAATTCCAATACCAAATTCTCCAAACCAGTTAAGGTACTTAATACACTATAATCCGTTATCTCATAATTATCTTCTAATGTGAGACTGGTGATACTCGTTTTGCCTTCTAACACTGAAATATCCAATACAATGGTGTCTGTCAGCGATAATGCCTTTAACTGATTCATTTTCTCCACAAAAGAGATTTCCTTCAAATTCTCTGTTTCTAATACCAGTGCTTCCAAATTTGGTAATGCATGTAGTACACCAAAATCCGTAATGGCATCTCCGTTCCTAATCTCTAAGTTCTTCAACTTTTTAAGTGCACTTAAACCGCCAATATCTGAAAGGTCATAATCTGACACATAGAATTGTTCTAAATTTTCAAAGGTATCGATTCCTATCAGACTTTCTGCATCATAACACCCTAGCACTTTAACATTCTTTGGATTTGGCACAAGTTCTACCAGTTCTGATGGCGAATTCCTTGCCCAAAGTTCGATAAGACTATTGAGTCCTGTCAGTGCCCCTGATGGCACTTTCTCACTTGGAATCTTCAAACTTTCTAGCCCTGTAAAAATGCGTACATCTACATAATCCGCACGTAAATCATCAGAAAGCTCGATGACTTCCACCTCGCCATGATTCCTTGCATATTCCACCACATCACAGCCATTTTGCCAATATATATGCAAATATGTAAGTTCTGCCAATTCTGCTCCAGAAACATCCTCAAAAGTTTTGCCATAAACACGCCTAATAAGCTCTGCAAAGAAATCAGATATTTCATGCACTTCCTGTTGTGCTGTTGGTGTTGTTGCTACTTCCTTTTTTGTATTTGCAACTAACGCTGTGACAACAAACCATATCACGTACACACAAATAATAACACCAACGATAATTGGTATTATGCTCTTTTTCGCTGCCGGCTTATCCTGTGTCACAGGTGTTGGCTTATCATCATCTATTAAGTATTCTGAGCCACAGCTAGGGCATTTTGCCAAATTATCATCTACCTTTTTCATATCTCCGCCACAATTTGGACATTCTAGTTCTACAAAACGAATCATGCTATACCATCCTTTATAATGAAAATGCCTGAGCAAACGCCCAGGCTATACGCTTTCCTCAAGAATTAGACTAACACGGTGATTTTATGTTGTCAAGGTATCGCCAAGGCAAAGGGCGCCCCAACCAGTCTGTGGATTTTGAGTCGCAAAAAAGCCTGGTAATTGACGCGCACCTCCGATTAGATATGCCTTTAATTTTTCTCCATACAGATAGGAATCATTTCCATTTACAATCCCCCATTCCATTAAAAGCGCTGCTGCTCCGGCAACAAAAGGAGTAGCCATGGAGGTGCCGGTACGGATATCGTAACCATTTGGCGGGGCTGCTGCATTAATATCTACTCCGGGAGCCACTAAATCCGGTTTTGCCCCATCTGACCTACTAAATCCCCTGCCTGAAAATGCTACAACACTGTTTGTTTGAGAATTATAAGCCCCCACCGAAATCACTCTGGAAGCCGACGCCGGGATTGTTAAGGTTCCTTCTAACGACGAACTGAGAAAGGTTGTGATTTCATTTGTGGCCTCTGCTACCGGGAGCCACAAATCCACTCTACCATCCACTATTTCTTTTGCTACCAATTCCACACTCCATCCCCCAGATGTAATGGCATCCTGTCTAGGTGAAAATGATATGAATATCTGTTGTGCCTGATTGTAAGGTGTGGGAGTCCCAACATACACATATATATCTGTCGCTCGATTCTGATATCGCAAAGTAGTTCCGTACATTCCAACAGGCAACCCTTCTAGATTGGATGGAATGGGGCCTAATCGAATACCTTCTGGTGTGATTAAATATACATCTATATCATCTACTATGTTTTTCCATATTTGAAGATTAATACTCCGTTCAGAAGGCGCAACTATATATTCAATCACACTAGTTGTATTCTCCGCCAGATTCAACTGTCTATGCCTTGCTGTAGCACCTTCATTTCCCATCCCCACACATACTGATACTCTAGGCTTTGCTGCCACCACATCTAAATACCGTTCTAATAATGCACTGCCATCATGAGCACCATAATTATTACCATAGCTGATGTTAATGGCTAACGGTCTATTCAACTGCTCTGCAACCCCAACAGCAAATGTTACCGCCTGCATCAATTGCGTTGTCTTAGCATTATTTTCATCACTACCACTTCCCAGTTTAACTACAATTAGTTCTGCCTGAGGTGCAACTCCTACAATACGCCCTGCCGATGCCCTGCCATTTCCTGCAGCAATTCCTGCCACATGAGTTCCATGTCCACTTCGGTCAAAGGACGGCACAATTTGATTCCGCTCAGATAACGAATCTGCCTGCAGAGCGCGGTTAATCGTGGTTTCATCATAGTAACTACCTATCACATATCCCTCTGGTGGATTTCCAGATATGCTTTGATCCCACAATGCAACAATTCTGGTACTACCATCCGCGTTGCGAAAATCCGGATGTGCATAATCAATTCCCGAGTCTGCAATTAAAATTAAAGTCCCAAAGCCGGTTAACAAAAATGGAGGTCTTCGCACCTTGGGTATGCAGGACGCCGCTATCCCTTCCATTCCTTGCCCCAAAAACACATTTTCTTCTTGTTGTCTATAAAATGTTCCCAATTCTAATGTACGTGGTTTTTCCACATAGGCAATTTCCGGATAATTCAATAGCCGTTCTATATCTGATTCTGCAATTCTGATAACAGCAAAATCCCCAAACAGATACACTACATCCACAGCCAACTCACTTACAATAGGTGACAAATCCCCTACATACTGGACGATTAATTCCCAGATAGCACCATTCGGATTATATCCTACATTTAAATCCAAATTGCGATTTCTCTCTTCTATTGTCATGGTAAGTGCCAGCCCCAGTTGTGGATCCAGTTTTATATTATCCATGTTTTAATCCCCTATCTTTTTAATAAAATATGACAACAAAAAAGCAGGCATACATAATATATGCCTACTTTTTCGAAAGATATTCTATTCCGGACTATGTAATAATACAGATACATCATTACGTCCATATTCCATCAATGCAATTCGAATCTCGTTACGAATCTCTTCGTTGGCATTGATATTAATTAACTCATATAACTGGAACACATAACTTACCCAGCTTTCATAGACCGCAGTTTTAATCAGAATTTCCTTCTCAAAGGCTTCCTTTTCCTCTTTGGTCATAGGGCTTGCAGGTTCTGTTAAATGCGCCTGCTCCGCTTCTGCTTCATGTAATTCTGACTCTGCCATATCTAAAGCATTTTCTGCCATATCCATGGTCTCTTCCGACATGGCATGCTCTTTCTTTGATGCAGCCTCATCCAATGCTTCACTGACATATTTGGCAACTTCTGGATCTCCAACTACTTCCGGTTCCTCATTCTCATGAGCGAAGTCCAATACTTCCTCCAGCATATCTGCATCTTCAGCTTCAAACTGTTCCTTTAACTTACGATTACGCTTGTCTGCCGCCAATCTGGCTTTGCCAAGTTCTGCCGTCTTCTTATCAGCCTTACGCTTAGTTGGCTTAAAATCTTTCACATCATGAATCGTTGTTTTTGAATGAACATCTTTATTCAAAATGCGTTCTGCCTCTCGTAAAACCTCGTCTGCAACAGAAGCCTCTTGTCGAACACGTTCTTCTGCCTCTGCAAGCTGCTCATTGAGCAAATCCTCCAAATCCCAATCAACTACCGGAATTTTAATGGTCTCTACGCTAGCTCCAGTTTTTTCTAACGCCTTTTTCTCTTCTTTCGCAACTACTTTAGCAGCAACTACATTTTCATTATGAATGGTCTGTACAAAATCTTTCGCTTCTTTACCTACCATACCACCACTGTATGCAATAGCCTCTAACAGCTCAGTACGCACCAAACCACAATCATACATCTCAATGATCAAGTCCTTGATACAATCCTTTGCCTCATTAAAATAGTGATAATAAGACTCTACCGCACGGCCTTCAGGTCTGTCTTCCACATCCTGCTTATTGTACCAATAATTCTTGGAACAGCCAATTGTTCGAAGTTTGATATTCTGTTTCTTTTCTCTTGCCTTTTTTGCTCTTCTTCGATTTATGATATGCTGTAAATACTTTACAGTCCATATCACCAAATAAACAAAACAAACAAATAGCAGCGCACCTAGCACTGACTCTAGTAATTTGTCCATTTCGTATTCCTCCTCATGTCATTTTCGGTAGTATGTATTATGCTTTACTGCCTAATTTCTTTTTTCTAGCCAGATATTTCTTCTTAATATACTTACCTGCCGCTGTCAAATCACTACTCTTCCAACCACTTGTCTTCTTAGTACTGTTTTTCAATAATGATGCCGCTTCACTCTTGTTAGAAAGACTCCAGCAAAAATAACTGATATTATACTTATCTAACAATTTGAACCACTTATTTGCTGATGCCGTATCAATGGAGCCATCTCCATTTGCTTCTGATACACCAAACTCTGAAACGATGATTGGCAATTTCTTCTTTCTTGCATATTCTACCTTTGCCGGAAGATACTGACTATGTACATCTTCACTCGCATAAAAATGCAATGAATACATAATGTTCTTATATCCTTTAATTGGATTGTCCGCAACCTCATTAGAAGTTCCGTCAGAACCAAGCTGTGACCAAGTAGGAGTTCCTACAATAATAACCGCATCCTTGTCATACTTACGGATGACCTTAATCACCTTCTTGGCATAACTCTTAATATCATCCCAGCTACAACCATTTGGCTCATTACAAATCTCATAAATGACATTATTATGATCTTTATATTTCTTGGCCATTGTCTTAAAAAACTTCTTAGCTTCATCCAAATTCTGATTTGGATTACCATCATTCAAAATATGCCAATCTATAATCGCATACATGCCTAATTCTTTAGCATACTTCACACCTTTATGAATTAAGTTGCGAAGCTCCTTTTGATTGCCGCCATTACAATAACCATTGTATTCTTCTGTATACATCGCTAAACGAACGGCATTCACACCCCATTCATCACGAAGTGTCTTAAATGCTTTTTTATTCACATACGGTGCTCCAACATCCCAATTAATACCATGTGTACTAATACCACGAAGTTGAAATTTGTTTCCATTTTTGTCTACTAAATTCGCACCTTTGACAGATAATTGTCCATGCTTTTTGACTGGAGTGGTCGCTGCACTCACATTACTTCCAGTGATTGGCACAACCAGCATAGTGAGTACCATAACCATTGCCAACAACAGTGCTTGTATTCTTTTCATATTTTTCTTTTTTTCTCTTAATATCATAGCACACCTCCAAACAAGATATACCTATTTATTTTACCACGTTTCAGGCATTATTGACAACCCTTATAATCCACTTATAAATATCTTCATATACTTCCTGTCTGTTTGTCTCGTGCAAAAGTTCATGTCTTGCACCCTTGTATAACCGCATGCCAACTTTAAAGCCCATTTTCTTATATTGACGATACAGTTTTCTGGTTGTTTTTCCCATATTACTACATGGGTCATTGGTTCCGCCTAAAATAGCAATAGGAACCTCTTTAGAAAGATTATCCAGTCTGCGTTTATTATGACACTCTAGTAAGCCATCTAATATGTCCCGATAAACTCCTATACTATAAAGATAATTGCAAAGAGGATCATGATTAAATGCCTGTACTTCTTCTTTATCCCGCGATAACCATGCATTGCGTATGCCTTCCTGCTTAAAAGATTTGTCAAAACTACCAAGTCCTATTTCATTCACTAAAGGGCTACGATAGCGCATTTTTTCTTTATGACACAAGGACACGATCTTAATAAACAACTTCCCAAGATAGCAAATCCAATCTGGATAATCTACGCATCCCAACAAAATAACGCCATCCACATTTTCTTTGTGAGTCATCATATATTGTCTTACAATAATTGACCCCATACTGTGCCCCATCACGAAATAAGGCACGTGACTATATTCTTTTTGAATCAAAGTTTTTGCACTGAACATATCTGATAGTAATCTGGCATTTACCAGATAATCACCAAAATACCCTAGCTCATCTTTGTTATTGACCGAATGTCCATGCCCAACCAAGTCACTGACAATCACTACAACACCTTGTTCTGCCATATACGTTGCAAAGGCATCATATCGAACTAGGTGTTCTGCCATACCATGGCAGATATGTAACACTGCAATCGCCTTCTGGTCCGGAATCCATTTCATACCGCATATCATATTCACGCTGTTAGCTGATCGAAAATAATATGGTTCTTTTGTAATCATTCGCACTTCCCCCTTCTCCTGTCGTACAATGCGAAAAAGGCTCTGTAACGATTACAGAGCCCTACAAATCATTTTACTGTGTCTGGGCATCTGCCCCTTGTGTATCTGCTGAGCCAGCAGCCTCTGTGCTGTCATCCTTAAACAAATCGATTTCTTTAACCCCTACGCCAGATTCTGCCTGTACAGAAGCACTGATTCGCTTCACATTCTCTGACGGAACATAATCCTGCTCATTAAACAAGTATTTGTGCAATGCTGTTACATTGTTTAATAAATCTGCAGGTGCTAATATAGAACCCTTTGAACCGAGATTTGGTGCACCATAAGAAAATGGGAATCCCACTGTATCGGTTAATTCATAATTAAAGACACCTGTGGCTAAACTAATAATCTCTGACTTAGAGATACTAGTAGAAATCATAGGAAATACTTCGTCAATCAACTTATTCAAAGTGCTCATGCCAGCACTTTTCACTTTCTTAACCATCAAGCCAATTACTTCTCGCTGACGACCAGTTCTGGTAATATCACCCTGACCGGTACTACGAATACGAGTATATGCCAACACCTGAGTTCCGTTCATCAAATAGGTACCCGGTGCACTAATCTGCTCTACATTTGTACCATATAGTTTATTCTCTTCACGGATAGAACGATTCAAGGACTTCAACTCGCCCTTCTTAACAGTAATCTCTAAACCACCAAGCAAATCAACCGCCTTAATAACCGATTCAAAATTCACCGTAACATAATCCTTGATATTCAAGTCCAAATTACGATTCAAGGTGTTAATTGCCATCTTTGCACCACCAATATAGTGTGCATGCGTCAACTTCTGATTGTTAGGATTCTCTTTTGCGATTTCTAAGAAAGTATCACGGTATACGGATACCATACGCACTTCCTTTGTATCATTATTGATATTGACAATAATAATCACATCGCTGTGTGCTCCCTGGTCTACTGAACCGGAACGGGAATCACCACCAAAAACAACAATGTTGGTGTATCCCTTCATTGCGGTCTCATCCAAACCTTCATTGATATCAATCTCTTCTTCTTCAATGTTGTTGTAATCCAATTCATCCATCTTGTGGTTCATTACCCACACACCATATAAAATGATTAATGTGATTAATATTACAACCTCTATCGCCAGAATTAACTTGTAATTCCAACCCTTCTTTGCAGATTTTTTCTTAGCCATATTATTACCTGCACCAAGTTTCTCTTAGTATATTACACCAAAACAATCTTGATGTTTCTCCTTTATTAGAATACACAATATCGTTATTTTACCCTACTTCATTTTTAATATCAATATGTGAACTGTGTATATTTTCTGAATTTTTCCTTAAGTTTACTCCACAGTAACAGACTTTGCAAGATTTCTTGGTTTATCCACGTCCAGTCCCTTTGCCACAGATACATAATATCCGAACAACTGCAATGGAATAACGGTTAGTGAAGGCATAAAGCTTGGATGTGTCTTTGGAACATATACCGTAAAGTCTGCTGTGTCCTCCATGGCAAAATTGCCCTCTGTAGTAACTGCAAATACATAAGCACCTCTTGTGGTGACCTCAACGATATTACTTACCATTTTCTCAAACAAATCCGGCTGGCTCACTACAGAAACTACCAAGATATCATCCTCAATCAGAGAAATGGTTCCATGCTTTAACTCACCTGCCGCATATGCCTCAGAATGAATGTAGGAAATCTCCTTCAACTTCAAAGAACCTTCCAATGAGGTTGCATAATCCACACCTCTTCCTAAGAAGAATACATCCTTAGCACTGGCGTATTTGCTGGCAAACCACTGGATACGTTCCTTATCGCCTAAGATGGTCTGAATCTTTTCCGGCAAGGTCTTAAGCTCAGCTAACATCTCCTGATATTCATCTGCCGATACTGTCTGTCTTTCCTTTGCAAACTTCATGGCAAGCAAATACAGCGCCGAAAGCTGTGTGCTGTATGCCTTTGTAGTCGCCACAGAAATCTCAGGCCCAGCCCATGTATACATAACGTTATCTGCTTCTCTTGCAATGGTAGAACCAACCACATTCACAATAGCAAGCACCTTTGCGCCAAGCTCCTGTGCCTGACGAAGTGCAGCAAGAGAATCTGCG
>JAZSEY010000015.1:0-84869 GCA_045531905.1 Lachnospiraceae bacterium | reverse complement strand
TCCTAGGTCATATCAACGTCTAGCTAATAATCCCTGTTTTTACTGTTCTTGGTTCGTAGATGATTCAATCATCTATCGCTTTTCTGAAATTCTTTAGAATTTTCAGGGTTGTCTTAGTATTTGATTATCAAGGTTCTTGTCGTTGCCGTGTTGAGCGACAACTTCTAAATATTATCACATGGTTTTCACCATGTCAACAACTTTTTTAAAATATTTTTAAAAAGTTGAACGGAGAAAGAGGGATTTGAACCCTCGCGCCGCGCGAACGACCTACACCCTTAGCAGGGGCGCCTCTTCAACCACTTGAGTATTTCTCCATGCCTGAATCATAATCCGATATTCAGTTACGTCTCACGGACGCCTTATTAGAATATCAAAACGATTTTCCTTTGTCAATAGATTTTTTGAAGGATTTTTAAGAGTTTTTTTGCTCTAAAAACAAAACACAAGATGTTGTATTTCATATAAATTTTGAACACAAATTTTAAGATTTATTCACAAAAAAAGAACTCCGGGTGAAACCATCTCCCGGAGTCCAGTCATCATTCTATTTTACTTATATGAACTTAATTGCTTAATTCCATTTTCTCCTTCTTCGTAGTACACAGTCACTGTGTCACCCTCCTGAAGGAAGATTAAGGATTCATTTTCTGCAAAGTTCTGCTTATAGACATTATCCTGTGTATCAGTAATATATACGTATGTCTCATTATCCATCTCAATGTAGCGGATAGAAGTAATTGTAATTTTCTTATTTGGCATTTCTTCATCAGGAGCTGCATTGGAAAGGATACCATTTTCCTTTAACAGTTTCTTATAGGAAGAAAGTGCTTCTTTTTGAGTAGAACCTGTCGCAACAATATTGTATTTTGCAACATTTACGAGGGCATACATTTTCACAAGACCGGCTTCATCCTTTAATGCCATAATATAGGTAGGTTCACCACCAATATTGATTAAAGAAGGAAATGCTGCCACATAACCCAAATGCTGAACTTCACCCTGAGCAGAACTCATAGCTGAATATTCCTCAGCACCTGCTACCTGATAATACTTTGCCTCAGAGGTACGCTCGTTCATAAGAACAAAACCAATGTTGGATTCGTCACCATTTACAGAGGTAACACCTGTATAAATCCATACATCACCATTGATTACCTTGTAACCGTAGTCATCTGTGGTCATTTTACAACCCTTGTTACCAAAAATGCTATTCCAGAAACCACCGGAAAGTGTTCCATACCAGTCATATTTCTGGGCTAATAAATCACCATCATATACACGGTCTACCCAATTGGGAATTTGACCAACTGCATAATATTCACTGTCACCGGTGCAAGGATCGAGGATAACTGCACCCTTTACATCCATGGCGCCAAACACACCTGCATTTGCTTTCACAACGGAACATACATAGTATGGATTTCCATCATTGTCTAATTCAAATGAATAACTACCAAAAATATATGTTGGGTACTGGAATCTCAAATGTCTTCCCAAGTCCTCACTAAAAAATGCTGAAGGAGTGTATTTGATTGGCTTATCCAGCTTCACATAGGTTGCTTCGTTGTTAACCGGGTCAACCATAACATATCCTGGAATACCAGACTTCTTATTATTGAAATATTTGATTAAGCCCGCATAATCTAATGTAGCAATTTTCATTGGCTTGCCATTGTAATCAATCTGGCTATAGTCCTCGCTGACTTCATACTGGCTGACAATGTCTGTCAAAGAACCAATGGCACGATTACCAATAATAGCAGCCGAAGCTGTATCCATAATCGCAATGTCATTGATGCTTTCTGTCTCAACTATGTCCTCTGCAAAATTACCTTCTTCTACGGTAAGCAGTCCTGCATATGTTCCTGCTGAGAACAACTTCATAGAAGCAATACCACCAATTACAAATGCAATCATCATGATAGTCATAAGCACCAATGCAGTTTTACTGACGACTGTGTTGTATGCCATCTCATTGACTTTGTTGGAATCGGTATAGGATAATGTTGCAACAAATATTAATGCCAATGCAACGATACTTGTTAACCAAAAACCAACCGAATAGATACTTAATGCCGGTATGAAAATATAGAAAAGGATACATGCCAGCACAACCATAATCGCAAGTGCTATGTAATTGCCTTTTGATAACTTTCTATACTTTCCTTTTGGTGTCATGTTTATGACCTTGTCTTTTTTCTTTTTACTCATATGAATGCCTCCTCTATCACTAGAAAACCTAATTTGTTCATATCATACTCCGTATCATATCACATCATTACCACATTTTCCATGTGATTTGAACATAGGAATAAAGCAAAATAACCCCCGAAGAGGTTATTTTGAAATAATTATTAAAGTTTTAATGCTCTTGTTGCATTTAGTACAGCTAATACCATAACGCCTACGTCTGCAAATATGGCAATCCACATGTTGGCAATACCTAATGCACCGAGTAACAGGCATACTAGTTTGACACCAAGGGCAAATACAATATTCTGTTTCACGATAGATAATGTCTTTGCTGATATTTTCATGGCGAGGGCAATCTTTGCAGGGTCATCATCCATCAATACAATGTCTGCTGCTTCTATTGCCGCGTCAGAGCCAAGGGCACCCATGGCAATTCCCACATCTGCCCGGGAAAGCACAGGGGCATCATTGATACCGTCACCAACAAAGGCGAGGATTTCTTTTTCTTCCTTTTCTTCTAACAGTTTCTCTACCTCAGATACCTTGTCGCCAGGAAGCAGTTCACTTTTTACGACATCTATACCCGCTTCTTTTGCCACCTTCTCAGCAACGGCTTTGATGTCGCCGGTTAACATAACAGTCTGCTGAATACCGGATTTCTTTAATGATGCAATGGCTGTCTTAGTGGTTGATTTGATTTTATCAGAAATGGTGATAGCACCCGCATAAACGCTATCCACAGCCACATACACAACAGTTCCTTCATCATAGGTCTTTGTGATGCTGATATTCTCACGGTTCATAAGCTTTGCATTTCCGGCAAATACGGTTTTGCCATCTACAACTGCTTTTACACCATGTCCGGCAATCTCTTCGATGCCTGTTACATGTTCCAAATTCATTTCCTTAGAAAATGCCTTCTTTAAGCTTATACTGATTGGGTGACTGGAACCACTTTCTGCATACGCTGCATGATAAAGAAGAGAATCTGCATTAAACCCATTTTCAGGATAAAGCTGATTTACTTCAAATACGCCCTTTGTTAATGTACCGGTTTTATCAAATACAATATATTTTGTATTTGCCAACGCCTCCAAATAGTTGGAACCCTTTACCAAAATACCATTTGAGGACGCACAGCCGATACCGCCAAAGAAGCTTAATGGAATCGAAATCACCAAAGCACAAGGACAGCTAATTACCAAAAATGTCAACGCTCTTGTAATCCACTGACCAATAGCAGGGCTACCCCCCATCAATACACTGACTATCGGTGGTATGATTGCCAGGGCAAGGGCACTGTAACAAACTGCTGGTGTGTAGTATTTTGCAAATTTGGTGATAAAGTTTTCAGATTTGGATTTTTTCATGCTGGAGTTCTCCACCAAATCCAAAATCTTAGACACAGTAGATTCACCAAATTCTTTTGTGGTTTTTAGCTTGATGGTAGCAGTCATATTGATGCAACCACTGATGACCTCATCACCACATACCGCATCTCTTGGAACACTCTCACCGGTTAGGGCACTGGTATTCAGTGTTGTATTTCCTTCTATGATAATTCCATCAATCGGAACCTTCTCACCAGGATTGACAACAATGATTGTTCCAATCTCAACGTCGTCTGGGTCAACCTGTTCTATGTTTTTTCCATCCACAAGAATATTGGCATAGTCTGGACGAATGTCCATCAGTGCAGCAATGTTCTGACGGCTCTTACCAACGGCAAAGCTCTGGAATAACTCGCCAATCTGGTAAAAAAGCATAACCGCTACACCCTCTCTAAAATCTCCCAACAAAATGGCACCCACCGTTGCCACTGCCATTAAGAAATTCTCATCAAACACCTGCTTATTTAAAATGCCTTTCCAGGCCTTCTTTAAAATGTCATAACCGATTACAAAATATGCCACAAGATTCAAAACGGCATTTATCACATCAGGAAGTGTAACAATGGCATTTACAATTGCCAAACCAATAACAATGACTGCTGCTATTATGATTCTATATAATACCTTTTTCTGCTTTTTTGTCATACGCTACTCCTTACAAGTAGATTTCACAATCGTCCTCTACCTTCTTACAATTTTTAAGGGCTTCCTGCATAACTGCATCTATGTCTGCATCTTCTTCAAATTCTACCTTGAGCTTCAAGGTCATAAAACTTAAGGTTGCATCCTTCACACCCTTAGTTGCCTTTACAGCTTCTTCCATCTTCGCCGCACAATTTGCACAATCTACTTCTACTTTATATGTCTTTTTCATAATTCAATCCTCCTATTATTCGCCTACATGATCCATTCCCATACTGAGAATATTTCTTACATGGTCGTCATCTAATGAGTAGAAAATAATCTTACCTTCTCTTCTAATCTTAACCAGCTTTGCATCTCTTAACAGCTTCAGCTGATGACTGACTGCAGATTGGGAAATGTTCAAAATCTGTGCCATATCTCCCACGCACAGTTCGCTTTCAATCAATGCGTATAAAATACGAATTCTTGTAGAATCTCCAAATACTTTAAATAATTCTGCTAAATCGTATAAATCCTCCTCTGCCGGCTGACTATCTAAAACACGCTTCACGATTTCCTCGTGAGCAGCCAGCAGTTCGATGTTTGTATCCTTAGACATATCTTACCTCCTTATATGAGCAAATATTCATATGTTCATATTTAATTATATTCATTTGTTTATGTTTGTCAATACCTTTTTGTATCTTTTGAGAGAGCGTTGTGTTAAGAATGCAAAAAAGAGACCAAAGTGAATCGGTCTCCTTAATATGTAATGATTAAATTTCACCATCCTTTAGCCTTATAATTCTTTCTGCATAAGACGCTACTTGTGGGTCGTGAGTAATTAATATAACTGTTTTTCCTGATTTATGGATAGCTTTAAATAATTCCATGACATTTTTTGTATTGCTTTCATCTAGAGCTCCCGTTGGCTCATCTGCCAAGAGGATTGGTGCCTCCGTTACAAGAGCCCGAGCAATCGCTACTCGCTGTTGCTGTCCTCCAGATAATTGCGTTGGATATTTATCTTTTAAATCTAAGATTCCCAACATTTCTAATTTTGATAATATCCGTTCTTTTCGTTCCCGCTTTGGAGTATTTCTAGCCAAAAGTGGTGATTCAACATTCTGAAACACTGTATACTCATCCATTAGGGCAAATTGCTGAAACACAAAACTAATATACTGCTTCCGAAATGCATCCAATTGTTTTTGATTTAATGTATGTAACTTTGTCTCTTTAATTTCTAATTCACCGTCTGTTAAACAATCCATTCCGCCCAAAATATGAAGCAATGTGGATTTGCCAGAACCTGATTCGCCCATAATGGCAACAAATTCCCCTTCTTCTATTACAAAAGATACCTGCTTTAATGCAACTGTCTCAAACAAGTCGCCCTTATATATCTTCGTTATTTTCTTTGCATTAATCATGCTTTTCCTCCAATCAATTCTACTGGATTCAGTTTATGTATTGTAATAAACGGTAACAAACTACTCAGAACAATTAATAACCCAGCTATTATACCCGATACTGGCAGTAATGCCCACATAATAGATACATTCCAGTCATATATTTGATATTGATTAACACTCCAATACGACGATGCAACTATATACGCCACTATAATTTTTGCCACATTTTCTAAAACATACATAATGGATATTTCTCGTGTAGAATAACCATTAGCGTACAATATCCCGATATCTTTTTTCCTTATGTGTATAGTAATTAAAGAGGAAATCAACATGGCTAACACAGCTACTACAAACAATACAATCGATAATATTAGTTCCTCTTTTTCACTATTTAATTCATTCCTGCTCCATTGCAGTTTTTCTTTCAAACTATATATACTGTATATTTCTAGTCCCCTTTTTTCTGAACAGTCCATTACTTCATTTTTAACACTTTCCGCCTCATCTCTGCTACCAGTCTGAAAACAAATATTATGACAACCATTTGCAATTAGATAATCATCTGTATCTAGATGTGCATCCAATGATTTTACGATGCAATTATCCAAATCTATGTACATTCCATATGATATATCATCATCCAACCACTTGCTTCCTTCTTTTAATACGTCAGCTACTATATATGTCATATTACTAAACTCATCATGTACTAAGGTGCCTAACGGAAATTCATTCTTAAGTTCGTACCCCACTAGAATTGCAGGGTAATCTTCTTTAGATATCATTGAGGGCAGTTTAGCATCTATATTTTTAATATTACACATGCCTAACAAATCATTGGAAATGAATAATACATTTCTTTCTATTCCATGAAACACACCAATATCTTTGACATAAGTTCCCGCATATTTTACACCCTCTTTTGTGGTAATATCAGAAAGCAAGTCTTTAAAAGCATTTATAGTATCTGCATCAAAAATCTTATATTTGTCCGTATTTAAAAAATGAATATTATCAGCATTATCATCAACTACTGATTCCATTATAATTTCTCGCAGGTACGAACTACCAAATATTAACAAGGAATAGTCAATAACAAGGAATGATATTATCATGATAAGTGTCACTTCGATAAATAACATCTTCCGAATCATGATTTGCATATAGGTATTTATCATCAAATTTTTCATTTTCATCCGATATGTCTTCCTTCCCGAATTGCTAATGATAGATTCTGTTTCGTCACATAGCACAAAGGCTGAATCATCAACAAACAAAATGTTATAATGACAAATGTTAAAATAGAAATCATTTGTACAATCATGTCTATAGCAAGCGTATCTACATCATTTACATAGTTTAGAATTTGTTGTATAAACCATATCACAATTGTAGCTAGTAATATAATCTTCAAAATATCCTTTGCCACTAAACCAATTAATTGTGCAGTACTAAACCCATCCATTCTACGGATAGCAAATTCGCGTTTTCTTTGTAATAACCAATATTTCACTACCATTGCTAATATAAATATGCTAAGCAAATATGTTAAGTATGCATACGCACGATAATTTGTTGAGGTAACAGCAGTGGAAAACCAAGAATCATACTGTGAAGAAGGAAATACATGCTGTGCTAATTCCGGTTCTTCCTCACAAAAATCTTGAAATACAATCTTGGTGTCCTCTTCATTACTTTGTAATATCATAGATATACCTTCTGTGCCAGATAAATACTCTATCTGTGCTTTTACATTCTCCGTCAAACATTCCCAAAATAAAATAATTGCATAATCATAAATTACAGAATGTTCTGCTTTTATGTAACCAGAAACAAGATAATCTTCTCCGCAAATCTTTATGTATTCGCAACCATTTTTCTCATATGTACATTTTTTATGCTCCTTTCCTAATAGTACGCATGGTTGGTCTAAATTCTGAGGCATAGAACCGTCCACAAACTGATATGGCACTTCAGATGTTTGCGTAACAATCACATTTGAAATACACTCTGCATCATATTTATCAACATAAAGTGCCACGCCACCCATAGTTAAACCTGTAGGAATTGTCTGCATTTCTGAAATAAGTACCTCCATAGAACCCTGATATTGACAGGAAACGGCATACTCTGAATTAAATATATTCGATGCATTACCATCTACTTCTTCAAAATACAGAGCAACACTCATTTGATTGCCATAGTAGAAGGAAATATATGCTAGTATGATTCCAAAAAAGATACACAATAATGAAAATTTATAAGGCATTCTAATTTTTTCCATATTCATATTCCTATTCTAAAGAATCAAAATGTCCCAAGCGAACAGTAAATGGATCATATTTCTCTTCAACAAAAGGCAAATTGGTTAAATAGTTATCATGCATAAGCATCCAGCGACATATAGTGGCATCACTCATCATTTCAGCCGTAAAGGAACAGTCTGGATTTTCGTATATTGATATAAAATACATCCTGTCTAATGGGAGATTTGATAAGTCGATCTCATAGTTTCCAGTCTTTGAAAAGGTTTCGTGATATACCTCTTCTAACCCGGCAGTTGTATCATGTCTTAATCCCGCCTCTGTAATATCATGTACAATAACATCAAAGCTTCCCTGCTTGACTGTGGCTTCTAATTCATATTTTACATGGGCATCAGAGAATGTCCAAAAAAAGAGCCCGACAGAACCTAGCTTTTCATGCGAGGTATTGTCATCTTTTGTTTCGGCATATGAAGGGTCCCAACCGGATGTCATACCACTTTGTACCATTATTGGCACTTGCTCCTGATACCAACCGGAAGTAATCAGATATAATTGCGTTAACACTATTATTCCAAGGAATATTATAATGACCTGACAGGTTCTTTTTTTGTTCATATACATTCTCCTTCTCATACATTACTATTATGGTACTTCTAACGTCAATTGCTCTACCCAAGGTTCAATATGTGTTTTATCTTGGTAGGTAACCGCATGATAGCTTTTTGCCCTAGTCAAACCGCTTCCTGTTTTTTTAGCATTAGCCGTTGCTGCATTTTTACCATAACTCGTTGCTAAACCTTTTGATGTACCATTCTTATAGACTACCACTGTTGCATAGTTATAATATGGATAAACTGCACCGCCTGTTTTTGCCTGTCCATATGAGGATTTGAGAATACAATTATAGTCAAGTATAAATGCATTATAACGTCCCGTAGCTGCTTGAGCTAGCGTACCAAATGAACAAATCATGACCCCTGCTAATAGCAATGTGAATACTGCATTGTTAAATTTTTTTCTCATATTCATTATCCTTTCGTGTTATTTTTAATAAAATCGATTTTACTTCTTGCATTATATCATAATAAAATGTAAAAAAACGAAAACTCGCGCGAGAGGTCAAATTTAGGTGTTGAGCGGTCAAATGTTGGCAAAAAAACCCTTTTTTGACCACTTAACACCTAAAAATGACCGCTCGTGTAATTGTAAAAATTGTAAAAAAAGACTGGTTAAAATGTTTTTTAACCAGTCTCCTGTGTATATCCTTTCCGTTTTACTTATTTGTTATCCGAAATAGAATCAATCGCCTTCTCCACCATTTCTTCATTTTCATAACGTCCAACCACTATATTTGTACGATGATTGTATGTATCACCTGCATGCGAATATCTAACTATAGCTGTTGTGTACCAATTCTGATAGCCTGTATCATACTCTGACGTTGCAGTTCCTTTTATCATAACAGTTGCATCTTTTGGTACATCTAGAGGAAGACATTCTATTCCACCAACAACCTCTTCATTACCATTGGAATACTTATCTATAGTGATTGTCATATTACCTAATTCTATATATTTTCCCAAAGAAATGCTTTCAATTGTAATATCTTCTGTCACCGAATATGTGAACGATGCTTCCGAATTGATTTCACAAAAAGACATAGACATATCTCCTGCAAGAGAAGTGATATACGAAGCTGTATCCTTGTTGTCTAATACTATCGCAAGTGGATATTCAAATTTTACGGTTTGTTCAGTATCATTTACCGAAAAGGTGACTTCGTTTATAGTAACAGTTTGTTCGGCAGAGGAATTGAGTTCCAATCTTACGCCAGCTGTTCCCATTTTATAACCTTTGTACTCCGTATCTTGAAATTCTGAAGTAACATCATTATAACTGTATGATACACCTGTCAAATTCTCACCATCCACAGAAACCAATCTCAAGTCCGGTTGTTTTCCCTGATATATGTAATGAATGAAAAATGCAAAGTAATTATCCTCAGGATTCTGTATTTCTACCATTACAGAATCTTCGAGAAATACCACTGTATCTTTCTTGGAATTACAGCCACAACATAGGATTAAAATGAGTATAAGATTACATAGTATTGCTTTTCTCTTCATGCTTTTTCCTTTCAGTTTCCTGCCAACTCCCGCAACGTCGCTTTTATCACCCTTAGCGCTTCGTTAGCATCTTCAACCTCAGCCACTGCAGTCTCTATTGGACAGAAGCCTGTTCTTGTTCTATTCATAATGCGGTCTACTAAGGTATCATATTCCAACGCAATGCCATTTTTTTCTAACACGTGTTTTGCACTTTCACTTATGACTGTCGCGTATACTTGCTTGATACCCAACAGTACATATAAAAATGCCGCACCTTTTCCGATTACCTTATCCGCGGCACAAAAGTCAGTCATATCTTGTCCTGACTCTAACCACTGCAACAATGGTTTCACGCCTCGCTCATTACTGGTGAGTGTGTCTTTTCCATTATGTAGTACACAGGTATAGTCCTGGGCTAATAATAGATTTTTTGCAAATTCCAAATTACTGTGCATGATTTTCTACCCAACGTACTACAAAAGGAATGAGCACTAACTGTAATACAATACCAATGAGTCCTGTAACAATACTAGTCCAGATGACAGCAACTGCTATCTTGGTATTTCCTAACAACTGCACAGCTGTTAAGATTGCCACTGCACGTACTCCTCGACCGACTACTTGAACTGCCAGTACTTTTGCAACAGTTGGCAGTTTTACAATTCTAAGTAGTCCTGCAGCCAATCCGTATACTGTAAGCTCAATCATAATAAATGGAAGCATTGCCATTCCCGGCATGCCTGACAATAGAAAACTTACCATTGGTCCCATGAATCCTGCCAAACCACCTGCTAGTGGTCCTGCTAATAGTCCCACTAAAATAACTGGCAAATGCATTGGCAAAAACATTTCTCCAAGTGCTGTGCCTGCTCCAGTTATTGCACCAATTCCATGAAACAGTTGTGGTAACGCCACAGCCGCTACAATCGCGGCCATCGCTGCTAATGTTTGGTTCTTAATAGATACTTTCTGAATTCTAATATTTTGGATAGTTGTCATAAATGCCTCCCCGATATTATTTTAATTTCTCAACAAACTCTGCCAACGTCTCTGATATCTTAATACGCTGTGGACAAACAGCCTCGCAGCTCTTGCAACCGATACAAGCATCCGGATGTTTTTCTTTTGGCACTGCCTGCAAAGCAAATGGTGCCATAAATCCACCATTGGTAAAATTGTGCTCGTTATAAAGATTTAAAAGCATTGGTATATCCAAGCCCTTTGGACATTTACTTGTGCAATATCGACATGCCGTACATGGAACGCCACCGACTAAAGCATTGCCAATCTCAAGGAGCACCTTCATCTCATTGTCATTCAATGGCTTATCTTCTTCATATGTACGGATATTCTCTGCAAGCTGTTCCATATTTGACATACCGGAAAGTGTCACCGTAACACTTGGGATAGACTGTAGGAAGCGGAACGCCCAAGCTGGAACTGTTTCATCCAAACGAAGTGCCTGTAGCTTTGCTACATTTTCTTCAGAAAGCTTTGCTAAGATACCGCCGCGAAGTGGCTCCATTACCCATACAGGAATGTTGTAAGAATCTAGCAACTCCACCTTTTCTTTTGCTTTCTGGAAATCCCAATCCAGATAATTTAACTGAATCTGACAAAATTCCATCGCCTCACCGTAGGCTTCCAAAAAGCGTTTCATAACAGGATACTCTCCGTGGGCAGAAAAACCTAGATGCTTGATACGCCCATTTTTCTTCTGCTCCATCAGATACTCAAAAATGCCGTATTCCGGATTCAGATATCCATCAATATTCTTTTCACAGACATTATGGAACATGTAAAAATCAAAATATTCCATGCCTGTCTTTTCTAACTGCTTTTCAAATATTTCTGCTACTTTCGTCATATTGCTGCTATCGTAACCTGGAAATTTGGATGCAAGATAATAACTGTCTCTAGGGTAATTTCTTAGCACCTTTCCCATTACGATTTCAGAATTGCCCGCATGATAACCCCAAGCGGTATCGTAATAATTGATACCTTTTTCCATGGCATAGGCTACCATGTCAGCAGTGGCTTTTTCGTCGATATTTGCATCATTGCCATCAATAACTGGAAGACGCATTGCACCAAGTCCAAGTGCTGACAATTGTTTTCCTTGAAACTCCTTATAAATCATGTAACTCCTCCCATTCACAAAATACATTTACTACATACTAATCTCTCTTGTTTAAGTAATCCTCCACTGCCGTTTCATACATGTTATTTCCATGTCTGTCAATCACTACGATAACAGGGAGATTTTCTACCTCCAATTTGCGAATTGCTTCTGTTCCCAAGTCATCATAAGCTATCACTTCTGCCTTTTTGATACACTGGGCAAGGAGTGCACCTGCTCCGCCAACTGCTGCAAAATATACTGCGCCATATTCCTTCATAGCTTCAATGACAGCCTCGGAACGTTTTCCTTTTCCAATCATGCCCTTTAAACCATTTTTTAGCAGTAATGGAGTATATTTATCCATACGGGAGCTGGTCGTGGGACCGGCGGAACCGATTACCTGACCTTCCCTTGCCGGGGTTGGTCCCAAATAATAGATAACGTTATCCTGAAGAGAAATCGGAATCTCTTTTCCCTCGTTCATTGTCTCATACATGCGTAAATGTGCCGCATCTCTTGCGGTATAAATCGTACCGGAAATATAAACATAATCACCGGCCTTCAAATCATCTACTACCTCCTGTGTAAAAGGGGCGTTAATATATTTATCCATAGTCTCGTCCTCCTTTTACAATACACGGTGTGCATGGCGATTCACATGACAACAAATATTCACTGCCAATGGCATGCCTGCAATGTGGGTTGGATAGGTTTCAATATTTACTTTTAATGCGGTAGTCTTTCCGCCAAGACCTCCCGGCCCAATACCAGTCTTGTTGATTGTTTCTAATAATTCTTCTTCTAATGCCTTAATATGTGGCTTTTCTGATGGTGTGTTGAAATCTCTGGTAAGCGCCTTCTTTGCCAGAATTGCTGACTTTTCAAAATCGCCACCGAGACCCACACCCACCACCATTGGTGGACATGCATTTGGTCCTGCATCTTTTACCGCCTGTAGCACGGAAGCCTTTACCCCTTCTACACCATCTGCCGGCTTTAGCATAAATACACGACTCATATTCTCGCTACCAAAGCCCTTTGGTGCTACTGTGATATCAATCTTGTCACCGTCCACTATCTCATAATGAATAATCGCCGGTGTATTGTCCTTTGTATTCTCACGGATGAGCGGATCTGCTACCACAGATTTTCTGAGAAATCCATCCCGATATCCCTGTCTCACACCCTCGTTAATTGCTTCTGATAAAGACATTCCTTCAATATGTACATCCTGACCAATTTTGATAAATACAATTGCCATACCCGTATCCTGACAGATGGGTATCTGCGTCTCTTTTGCGATATCCATATTTTCGCAAAGCTGACCTAAGATCTGCTTGCAAAGTGGAGAATCTTCTTCCTGCTCTGCTTTGATAATGCTATCGGAAACGTCCTTTGTCAGCACAAGGTTCGCTTCGATACACATTTCTTTTATATTCTGTATAATCTCATCTGTGTGTATGGTTCTCATTTACACATCTCCTTATTATATGAAAGTTCGTTTTTAGTGTATCATAAATCAGGAGGAAGCTCAATGAGAGTAAAATAAATGCATCTATGAAATATCACAGATGCATTTTTACTAAACTTCTCAACCTAATCAAAATTTTCTTTAATCACATTAATTAAATGATTTATATTTCTTTCTCTTGTATAAATACGAATAGAATATGTACCTTCAACATCATCAGAGGAGTTACAACAAATTGTAATGTCACTCGCTTCAATTATTTTTAAAACATCACTACTAAATTCATAATTTCCTCTTTTATAAGTTTCTTTCACTAAAATTATGCTTTCACAATCTATTAATATATCAGTGTTTCCTTCTGCTACAACAACATTACCCGCAACCTTCATTTCCTTACCACCTGATACAGTGTAATATGCAGCAGTTTGATTCTTTTCAATATTTTCAGTCTCATCAATAACATTCAACGGACCATATGTTTCTAGTACTTCAGTCCACTTTGTCATGCTAAATGCCCAAATTAGAAAAACACATACCAGCAGGCACAATATACCTATAATAATTAAAATCTTTCTTTTATATTTCATATCGTTACCTCCTATTCCGCTACTAATTCATCTGAAATTAACAATGAATCTTCTAACGTAATAATTCTCTTTGTCATATTTGCGATATTGATATCATGTGTTACTACAATAATTGTTGTCCCCAATTGATTAATCTCATGAAATACTTTCATGATTTCATCACCTGTTTTTGAATCCAATGCACCTGTAGGTTCATCCGCTAAAATCAATTTCGGTTCGCACGCCAAAGCTCTTGCAATTGCTACACGTTGTTTTTGTCCACCTGATATCTGACCCGGATACTTGTTTTTTAATTCAGTGATATCCAGTTGTTCTAATACCTTATTTACAATTTCATTTCTCTTACTTTTTTTTGTTCCTATTGCATCTAAAGGCAATGCAATATTATCAAAAACCGTACTATAGTCAATCAAATCAAAATGTTGAAAGACAAAACCTATATAATCTCTACGATATCTCCACATTTCTTTCCCTGTTATTTTTGAAACATCTTTATCAATAAATTGCAATTCACCCTCATCCGGATTATCCAAAAATCCTAATATATTTAATAAGGTGGTCTTTCCAGAACCACTTCTCCCCATAATAGAAACAAATTCTCCCTGCTTTATATCCAAAGAGATATGCTTTAATGCCTGAATATTGTATGTATCTCCAGAATAAACCTTGCTTATATTATTCAAATGTATCATATTCTTTCACCTCCAATAAAAGACAATACTTTTTTGCTATTAATTGACTTACATGACGCCATCGACAATGCCAATAAAAATAACATAATTAGTATGGCAGATACCGGCAACACCATCGTCCGATAAATCATAGCCTGCTGATCTGATAATCCCTGTACAAATAAAAATGAAGCAATACCTATAGAAATTACAAATTTGATTGTATTTTCTACTAAAAACATACCAAAAATGTCTAATAGCGACACTTTATTAATATACATAATTGCCAATTCTCTACGCCTGCTATATGCATCTGCCATGGCTGCGGATATATAAGCCAGGATTGCAATTGTCATAGTAAAAATCAGCAATATTCCTAAAGAATTCAAAAAATCCTCATTTTCTTCTTTTGTTAACTCTATCATCTCTTCTAGTGTATACGTATAACAGGTTATTCCATATTTTTCTGCCAACTCTCTGATATTTTTCTTAATGTGATGTTCTTCCTCTTCTAACTCATACTGGATAAACCATGCGTTAAAAGTATTTCCTAAAAATCTATCATTTAATTCAAAATAGCCTTCATCCATAGTTGTTATTAAATAATCATCTAATACCACTGAAGCCTCATAAGTATGAAACAATAAACTTGGAACCCATTCTGCTCCCTCAGGTAAACATTCAACAATTTTTACTTTTCGTCTGGTATAATTATCCATTAAAATCGTACCGACAGGATATGTATCTCTCAGATGATAACCAACATAAGCTTCCGTGTAATCGTCATTGTCGTGAAATTCCAAATTAAATTGTATTGTATCCTCTTCACATAAATCATTAATAGTAGCATCAACATACAACATAGGTACTCTCACGTCTATATTATCAAGTTTACAATTTGTTTCCATGTACATATATTTACCGAAATCATCACCATATAATTCATTAATCTCATTTGCAAAAACACTGACTTTTTTACAATAATCTGTGTCCAATCCATCCATCATGATATTAATATTTATTATGTTTCCTTTTAACATTTCTTTTGTTTTGTAAATGTAATAATTAGACTCACATACTGTAGTAAACACAAATGAAACCATATAGATACTTACGGTCAATATTAACAAAGTCAAAACAAAATTCAGTTTTCTCTTGATGATGTACTCAGTGACTTTATTTCCTATAAGCCTGATATGCATATTATTCACTCATCCCTTCACTAATCCGATACTCTCTAATTTTATAAAGAGGTAGCAATATAATTATAAAAGATGAAATTATAGTAAATATAATTCCCATAAACAAATCTTGTATCAATAAGTTTCCGTACTCATTTTTAGTCAAAATTTGAATAATACCTTGAATTATAATCACCAACACAACAGCAGTTCCAGAATTCAGCAACATATCTTTGTACAGCAAACAAAATATTTTAAAATCAGAAAAGCCCCAAAGTTTTCTGATAATCATTTCCTTCTTTCTTCTAATAATCCAAAACTCAGATATAATTATACAGTTAACAATTGCAAAGACTGATATAATCATGTAAAAGTTTTCTTCTTCACTTGCACTACCCACTTCAATATTTGAATTGTCATTCTTTTCAAAATAGACTTCACAATTATTTTTCATTTCATCATAAAATTGGAATAGTGCATCATCTAATACATTCACATTAGAACCAACATTAACAACATATGTATTATGTGATTCTATTAATTTTGAAGTTTTTCCCGGAATATAATCCAGTATAATCTTATAATTTAACAATTCCGTATTTTTACTTTTTAGTATACCTTTTACCAAATAACTGTCACTATTTATATCAATAAATAAATCATCAGTATCCTCATCTGAATAACAATATGATAATAGTTTTTCTCCTATATATATATCACCATTGTCCTTGTTTATATATTCCACAGGAAAAGGGAATTCTTCTGTCTGATTTATCAATAATTCAACCGCATGATAATCCTGTGATTTATCAATATACGCCGTTAATTCTGTAAACAAGATATTTCCTTCTATATTAGAAAGAGCGTCTACCACTTCTTTTGCCGTATTTTCTTTAACATCTGCAACACTCATGTAATACGAATTGACATATTGATATTGATTAATCTCAGCAGCAGCATATTTTACCTTTGTATATACATCAGTACAGTTCAAATATGCGAAAAAAGACACTGCAATACCAATAATCATCAACCATGTGGATAGATGTCTAAAATTATTCCTCATATTTCCTCCCAATATGCCATAACAGATTCTCGCCAGAATCCGTTATGGCATAAAATACCTAAACTTAGTAAATAACTAATTTAGTATGTATTAATCAGTTATGTTTAACTTTGTTGATTTTTTAGGAACTCTGCTTGAATTTTGAATATTATGAATACTTCTAAACTCATCAGCCGTATAACTAATCGTACTTGTTGTTACTTTAAACATATTCCTCCAATTCCATTTTTCTAACTTCTTAAACTAGTTATATTTTCCCTTCTTCTCCGCAAACGCCTTCAAACCTTCCGGCTCTTCTGGCTGATACCAAATAACTCTACAGCTTTTTGAAATAACTGGTGCAGTCATCACTGCCAAAGCACAAAAAGTAGTTCCATGCTTCTGAATGAAGCTTATAATCTTGTTTTTCATTAACTTATCCTCCTAAATTTTCTGTTTGAATAAAATCGATTTTATTGACCGCATTATAGCATAATAAAATGTAAAAAAACGAAAACCTGCGCGAGTGGTCAAAATCACGTGTTGAGCGGTTAAAAAGGGGCATTTTTTGCCAATTTTGACCGCTCAACACGTAAAAACGACCACTCATGCGGATTTTCGTTTTTTTACATTATTTTGTTGTATAATACCGCTGGGAGGAGAACATATGGTAAATCGACTTAGCAAATTTATTAGTACCACATTACATAATGCAAATTACATATCTGAGCAGGACCTACCTATTTATACTTATTGTTTTGAGTACATATTGGAGAACCTTACCTTTACAGTCTTTATTTTATTCTACAGTATGCTACTTAAACGTATTTCAATTGGCATTTTATTTTTATCTATTCTAATGTCAATAAGAAGCTTTGCAGGAGGCATTCACGCTCCCACAAAGCAACTTTGTAACATCCTATCTTATGGAATAAGTATGATTACGATTGCTGTGGCATCTGCTGTAACCACAAGATTTGAGTTTTTATGGATACCTACCTTTTTCATATCCTGTTTTGTGATTAAGCTATTGTGTCCTATCGACACACCAAACAAACGCTTAGATAATCAACAAAAATCAAAACTCAAAGGCTATTGCAATATCACTTTAATCATTTTCATCATTCTGTTCTCTATTTTTTACTTTTCAGATATGGTATTATATTATGGTACAATTTCAATTTGTTTTCTAATAATTTCAACCAGTGTTATACTTGGACATATCAACAATCAAAGGAGTATAAAGCATGAATCTTAAAGTCGCTATTTGTGATGATGAAAAAGAACAATTGAATATACTTACAGATTATCTTCATAAATATGAGTTGCAGAGTACCATCGATTTTGATATTACAAGCTTCTCCTCTTCTTCTTTGTTACTTCAAACCTATTCCGTTGCTAATACTTTTCACATATTATTTCTTGATGTGGAGATGCCGGAAATAAATGGTTTGGAATTGGCGAACAAGATTAGAGCCTTACCTGATAAAAATGTGCATATCATATTTGTCAGCAATTATCCAAAATATATGCAAAGCAGCTTTAATGTCCAGGCATATCACTATTTACAAAAGCCTGTGGCATATAAAGACTTTGAGCAAATCATGAACCGTTTAGTGGAAGACTACGAAGAAAGCAGTACCTACAAATTATTAATCCAATCAGATGGTTCTGAGATAATTGTAAATATTCGAGATATACTATATATTGAAACCATTAAGAATGTTAGAGATAAAATGCATTTTCACTTAGCCCATGAAACAATTGAAGCAAGAGGAACCTTAGCCAATTATGAAGGCATTTTAAAAAATCATTCCTTTTGCCTTGCCAGTCGTGGATATCTTGTAAATCTCGCACATGCAAAATCATTAAAGAAAAATGATATTCTGCTAGATAATGGTGAAACCATTCCCATGAGCAGAAGATGCGAAAAAGATATTCATAGCAAATTTTCCAAAAACATCATTGTTTTTTTGGATTCATAAAGGAGATTTTGTATGACAACATCAATCATAACTATATTCTCATCCGTCTTCGATATGGTTACCATGATGATTTACTTTGACCGTATCTTAAAAAAAAGAAAACAACAAATCCCTCTTGCTGCATTCTGGGGTTGCTTTGTTTTGATGCAAATTGCTTTATACATAAACATGGTTTTGTTTACAGGTAATTATTCTTTCACAAAAGTAATTATTACTATGAGCTTAAGCACCATTACTACTTTCTTACTAACCTTTCTATATCAATCTAACCTGCGCCACAGAATATTTGTGACATTGACATTTCAGGTATTTGCTTTTTTCGGTGAAGCCGGATCTGCAATCATTTTTTCATTATTCAATCCTGCAATTTTTGACACTGCTGGTATTTTACAAGATACCTTGATTACATCTTCTTCAAAAATAATTGTTTTCTTATTAGTGTGTATTGCAATTATCATATTTCATAGAAAAGAAAAGGATTATACTATAAAATATAATCTTTTATTACTACTAACCCCTTTTGTATCTGTATTCATTATATTAAGTATTCCGTATCAGGCCATGACGGATGATAATTATACAAAGATGAGCCTATTATCTATCATTGGACTATTATTTTTAAATGTCATCAACTACTATCTGATGGACAATATTCTGGATGGATACAAGCTAAATGAAACAATTAAGAAAATAGAAAACCAGCTTGTCTACCAAAGTGAGAAATACGAACAGCTTTCCAGTGCATACAGAAGCACCCGAAGCATCGTTCATGATACTAAAAAGCACCTATTCTTTATTCAATCCTGTGTAGAAAATGAAGAATATGATAAAATCACAGATTCTATAAAAAATTTAATCACAGATTTGGAATCCAAATATATTAAGATTAACACTGGAAATCTTGTAATTGATGCCTTTGTCGGAAACCACATGACCATGGCAGAGGAGGCAGGCATTGAGTTTAACACCAGTATTAAGGTATTTTTAGATGATATTCCTGTGGAAGATTATGATCTATGTATTATATTAGGTAACCTGTTAGATAATAGTTTGCAAGCATGTAAAAAGCTTTCACCGGATAAAAGAAGATTTATTACCGTGCAAATTGGTACTTCTGAAAAGTTCTTTGTAGTACACGTTGTAAATCCTCTTGTTCCAAAAGAATTGTTCAAGGATGCCAAATCTGAGTTATTCCACGGATATGGTATTGAAAACGTTAAAAAAATTACTGAAAAGTACGAAGGAACCTTCACCTGTCTTACAGATGAGGATTACGATATTTCTGTTATTATACCAATTTCAAGGGATTCCAATGGTGTGAGAATTGGTGCAATGAAGCCTTATGGGAATAATTATATTAGAGTGCCGTAATTCATATTGTATACTAGAAAATGCCAGAGAATTTAAATTCTCTGGCATTTATTCTGTGACCATGTCACATTACATTATTCATTTTCATTATCCTGCTTCTCTTCTTCAGTTGGCTCTTCACCATCTTCGGAAGCATCCTCTTCCTCATCACCAAGCTTAATTCCCTTAACCTTTGTGATTCCGGCTACGGTTACATCTTCATCCTGATTCAGGTTGATTAACTTCACACCGGAGGTATTTCTACCAAGTACAGAAATGTCTCCACAGGAAATACGAATTACAATACCTTCAGTAGAGATAATTAAAATCTCATTCTCATCGGTTACTGCCTTGAAGCTCATTAAGTTTCCGGTCTTTTCTGTGGTCTTGTAACATCTAACACCCTTACCACCTCTGTGCTGTGGTGAGAACTCATCCATAGATGTACGTTTGCCCATACCCTTTTCAGATACCAATAACAAATCATTGCCCTGAGAATCCATCTGCATACCAACGATATAGTCTTCACCCTGAAGATTCATACCGATGACACCCATTGAACTTCTACCGGTTGCTCTCACATCTGTTTCGTGGAAACGGATACACATACCCTGATTAGATACTAATACAATATCTCTTTCTCCATCAGTTGCCTTAACCTCAATCAGCTCATCGCCATCCTTTAAGTTAATTGCAATCAATCCTGACTTTCTAATATTTACAAAGTCTAATATTGGTGTTTTCTTAACCATACCAAGCTTTGTTGTCATGAAGAGATATGCACCTGCATCATACCCCTTTAAGGTAATAATTGCGGTAATCTTCTCATCCGGTTGCAACTCAAGCAGGTTCACAATCGCAACACCTCTTGCAGTTCTACTAGCCTCTGGAATCTCATATGCCTTTAAGCGATATGCACGACCCTTGTCTGTAAAGAACAAGATGTAGTGATGTGCAGAGGTCATGAAGATTTCTTCAATATAATCATCATCGATAGTGGTCATTCCCTTAATACCCTTGCCACCACGATGCTGACTCTTGAAGTTATCAACAGTCATTCTCTTGATATAACCAAGTTTTGTCATAGTAATCATGGTTACGTCATTTGGAATTAAATCTTCATCTGTGATATCTTCATAGTCAATTCCAATGCTGGTTCTTCTATCATCACCATATTTATTGTAAATCACCATGATTTCTTCCTTGATAACGCCAAGCAATACTTTTTCATCAGCAAGGATTTCTTTCAAATGCTTAATCAATTCCATCAGCTCTGCATATTCTGCCTCTAACTTTTCTCTTTCCAAACCGGTAAGAGCCTTGAGACGCATATCTACGATAGCCTGTGACTGTGCATCAGAAAGCTCAAAGCGTTCCATTAATTTCGCTTTTGCTTCCCCTACATTGGCAGAACTACGGATAATGTTAATAACTTCATCAATATTATCTAAAGCCTTTAATAAGCCCTCTAAAATGTGAGCTCTTTCTTCAGCCTTATTTAATTCATACTGTGTTCTTCTAGTAACAACTTCCTTCTGATGGTTCAAATAATGTGTTAACATCTCGAGAAGATTGAGAATTTTTGGCTCATTATTTACCAGAGCAAGCATGATGACACCAAATGTATCCTGCAACTGTGTATGCTTATAAAGCTTATTTAACATAACATTGGCATTGATATCCTTACGAAGCTCAATGGCAATCCGCATACCTTCTCTGGAAGACTCATCACGAAGCTCTGTGATACCTTCAATTTTCTTATTCTTAACAAGCTCAGCTATATTCTGAATCAACTTTGCTTTATTTACCATATATGGAAGTTCTGTTACTACGATACGAGACTTTCCATTGGCCATCATCTCGATATCTGTAGTAGCACGTACTTTAATCTTACCACGTCCGGTACGATATGCTTCCTCAATACCTCTTCTACCTAAAATGGTAGCACCGGTAGGAAAATCAGGTCCCTTAATAATTTCCATTACTTCTTCGATATCAGTTGCTCTGTCTTCTTCCACCTGATTGTCAATAATCTTCACAACTGCAGAAATAACCTCTCTCAAATTGTGAGGAGGAATATTGGTAGCCATACCAACTGCAATACCGGAAGTACCATTTACCAAAAGATTTGGATAACGGCTTGGAAGTACAATTGGTTCTTTTTCTGTCTCGTCAAAGTTAGGTACAAAATCAACTGTGTTCTTCTCGATATCAGCTGTCATTTCTGTGGAAATCTTAGAAAGACGTGCCTCTGTATATCGCATAGCAGCCGCCTTATCGCCGTCCACTGAACCGAAGTTACCATGACCATCTACCAACGGATATCTTGTATTCCATTCCTGGGCAAGCTTAACCAAAGCCTCATAGATAGAACTATCACCATGTGGATGGTATTTACCCATGGTATCACCAACGATACGGGCACACTTACGATGTGGCTTATCTGGTCCGTTATGTAACTCAACCATAGAGTGTAATATTCTTCTTTGTACAGGCTTCAAACCATCTCTGACATCTGGTAATGCTCGTGCTGCGATAACGCTCATGGCATAATCGATATATGAGCTTTCCATCGTCTTTTTCAGGTCTACCTCATGAATTTTATCAAAAATTTCTTCGTCCATTCTATGCTCCTATTCTGACTAAATATCAAGATTCTGAACGAACTTGGCATTTGCCTCAATGAATTCACGTCTAGGTTCTACCTTATCACCCATCAGTGTGTTAAATGTTAAATCTAATTCAGATTCATTCTCACCGTCAATGTTTACCTGAAGAAGAACTCTCTTTTCAGGATCCATTGTAGTATCCCAAAGCTGTTCTGCATCCATCTCACCAAGACCCTTATAACGCTGAATCTTATTGTTCTGGTCACGACCAACCTCTTCTAAAATCTGATTTAATTCCTGATCACTGTATGCATACCAAACCTTACGGTTCTTCTCTAACTTGTATAGTGGTGGCTGCGCAAGATACACATGTCCTTCTCTAATCAAGTCTGGCATAAAGCGATAGAAGAATGTTAGCAATAATGTAGAAATGTGTGCACCATCCACGTCCGCATCAGTCATGATTATGATTTTGTGATAACGGAGTTTAGATATATCAAAATTCTCATGAATACCAGTACCAAATGCTGTAATCATGGCTCTAATTTCTTCGTTACCTAAGATTCTATCTAATCTTGCCTTTTCTACATTTAAAATCTTACCACGAAGTGGAAGAATTGCCTGGGTTGCTCTGGAACGAGCTGTCTTAGCTGAACCTCCCGCAGAATCACCCTCTACGATGTAAATTTCGCAATTTTCAGGATTCTTATCTGAACAATCTGCTAACTTACCAGGTAAAGCCATACCTTCTGAAAGGTTATTCTTTCTGGCAACATCTCTTGCCTTTCTAGCAGCAATACGTGCACGCTGTGCATTCACCGCTTTATTTATAATAATCTTTGCTACTCTTGGATTCTGTTCCAAGAAATAAGTAAGCTGTTCAGATACAATATTTTCAACTGCAAATCTTGCTTCACTGTTACCTAATTTCTGCTTTGTCTGTCCCTCAAACTGTGGGTCAGAAATCTTAATACTTACAATCGCTGAAAGACCTTCTCTTAAATCATCACCGGAAAGATTTTCATCATTTTCCTTTACCATCTTATTTTCTTTGGCATAATCATTGAAAATCTTCGTGATAGCACTTCTAAAACCAGTTAAATGTGTACCACCTTCAGGGGTTGTAATATTATTTACGAAACTATATGTAGACTCTGTGTAGGATTCATTGTGCTGCATAGCTACTTCTACTACAACACCGTTCTTTTCTCCCTCACAATAAATAATTTCCTCATATGAACTATCCTTATGACGATTGATATGCTGAACAAATTCTTTAATACCACCCTCATAATGGAATACTCTCTCGACAGGTTCTTCCCCTCTCATATCCTTTAAGACAATTTTCAGACCCTTTGTTAAAAATGCCATTTCACGAAGTCTGTTCTTTAAGGTATCAAAATCGAAAATGGTTGTCTCAAAGATGGTATCATCCGGCATAAATGTTACCTTTGTACCAACTCTATCTGTAGAACCAATTTCCTTTAAAGGATACATAACAACGCCTCTTTCATAACGCTGCTTATATTCTTTTCCATCCTTTGCAATTGTTACTTCAAGCCAATTAGAAAGCGCATTTACAACAGAAGCACCTACACCGTGGAGACCACCAGATACCTTGTATCCTCCACCGCCGAATTTTCCACCTGCATGGAGAATGGTAAATACAACTTCTACAGCAGGAATTCCAGCCTTTTCATGGATACCAATTGGAATACCACGTCCATTATCCATAACTGTAACGGAATTGTCAGGATTCAATATGACTTCAATCTGTGTACAATATCCTGCCAATGCTTCATCTACAGAGTTATCCACAATCTCATATACAAGATGGTGAAGTCCTCTTTCTGATGTGCTACCAATATACATACCTGGTCTTTTTCTAACTGCTTCCAGTCCTTCCAAAATCTGTATTTGTTCTGCACCATATTCGTTGGTAACCTTTTCTGACATGTCTTACCTCCTGCTTATTCCGGTAAAGTCTCTTTTCTGACTGTACCACCAACTACCTTGAAAATACTATTGATTTTCATACGCTTCTTTATAAAATCATCATATCCTGTACAGGTCACAATGGTTTGTATATCTTTGATAGATTCTAATAAATAATCTCTTCTATTAGCATCTAATTCACTCATAACATCATCCAATAAAAGTATTGGATTTTCTCCAACAATCTTCTTTACTAAAGCAATCTCAGAAAGTTTTAAGGAAAGTGCTGTTGTTCTTTGTTGTCCCTGAGAACCAAAATGTTTGACATCTATTCCATTCACAATGAAACTTAAATCATCTCTATGTGGTCCTATCTGGGTTGTTTGATATTTTAAATCTTTATCTCTTTTCTCTATGAGTTCATGCTTCATAGCATCCGGCTCAACATTCATCACATATTGAACCTCAATATGTTCCTGTCCACCAGTTAATTTTAAATGAATCTCTTTAATTATGTCATTTATTTGATTAATAAAAGATATCCTTGCTTCGATTACCTTACATCCATATTCCACTAGCTGATCATCCCATATATCCAAGGTATCAATCAGGGATGAATTAAATGCAATCTGTTTTAAAAGAGCATTTCTTTGATTTAAAATCTTATTGTATTTCATGAAATTATGACAGTATACCTTATCCAACTGACACAATTCCAAATCCATAAATCTTCTTCTCTCTGATGGCGAATTCTTAATAATTGTCAAATCCTCCGGAGAAAAGAAAACCATGTTACAGATTCCAAGTAAATCTGAACTTCTTCTGGTCGGTATGCCATCTATGGCAACACCTTTGCTCTTGTTTGGTTTTAAATGCATATCTATTTTATGGGAAATATCATTTTTTGTTGTGATGACTCTTATATGACAGGCATCACAGCCAAATCTTATAATCTCCTTATCTTTACTACCCCTATGTGATTTGGTGGTGGCCGAAAGATAAATGGATTCTAAAATGTTAGTCTTACCCTGGGCATTATTTCCATAAAGGATAGTAGTGCCGGGGTCAAATTCCATCTTTAAACTCTCATAATTTCTGTAATTGTCTAATTCCAGTGATTGAATATGCATCTCAAATACCAGTTATTTAATAATTAAAATATCTTCTCCATCAAATGAAACAATATCTCCATCGTAAAGTTTGCGACCTCTTCTAAGGTCCACTTCACCATTAACTAATACTTCACCATTCTGGATGACTTCCTTTGCCATAACTCCCGATTCCACCAAATTAGCAGCCTTTAGAGCCTGACCTAGTTTGATAAATTCATCTCTTAACTGAATTGTCTCCATCTAAAAACTCCTATCTATTTGCTGCATTAATATTGATTGGAAGAATCAAATAAATATAAGAACCGGCATCATCCTTAATGATACAAGGAGATGTTGCACTTACCATATAAATATTAACTGTCTCATCATCAATTGCTCTTAAAGCATCTAATAAGAATCTTGGATTAAATCCAATCATCAAATCCTTACCTTCTTTTGTAATCTCAATCTCTTCATCCATCTGACCGATAGTAGAATTGATCTTTAAATACAAATTACTGCTGTTGATATTGATAATAATTGGCTTCTTATCAGATTCTCTAATTAAGAGAGATGCTCTATCAATACAATCTAATAATTCTTTCTTATTCACAGCAATCTTAGTTGAGAAATCATTTGATAACATTTGCTCAATCTTGTAGTACTCACCCTCAAGCAAACGTGAAACTACCTTTGTTCTGTCAAACTCAAATAAAATGTGATTCTTTGAAAAATAGATATTCACATCATCTTCAATGCCACCATTTAAAATCTTACTGATGTCATTTAATGTCTTTCCAGGAACAACTACCTTAGAATTTGGATATGAATCCTTCAATTCTACATTACGAATAGAAATTCTATGTCCATCCAAAGAAACTACCTTTAAGTGATTACCTGTTACTTCAAATAATTCACCTGACATTAATTTGTTATTTTCATTTTCAGAAATAGAGAAAATAGTCTGTCTAATCACTTCCTTCAAAGAGAACTGAGAAAGAGTGATAGAATTCACAGCTTCTACTTCCGGTAAAAATGAGAAATCATCACCAGACTTACCAGGAATATTGAACTTTGCTCTTTCACAGCGGATTAATACCTGATTATTTTCATCTGTTTCGATGTAAATATCACTATCAGGAAGTTTGCGGATAATATCAGATAATAATTTTGCATCGATAGCAATCTTACCTGGTGTAATAACATCACCATCTACATAAGTCTCAATACCGAGCTCTGTATCGTTGGCTGTTAATTTAATATCAGTATCAATTGCTTCAATCAAAATACATTCAAGAATAGCTAATGTAGATTTGTTAGAAACTGCCTTCATAGCAGTATTGACACCTGCAAGCAGGTTAGACTTTGAACATGAAAACTTCATTTGTTAATAATCTCCTTTCGGGCGAGATGATAGCATTTTATAAATATATTTATTTAGTAGTAGTAGTAGTAGGGGCTGTTGAAAAGTGTAAAACCAGTTTAACCCCTTAAAATTACTAAGCATTCAACTTCACAAAACATGTGAAATTGAAAAATGAACCTGTTAAAAAATGTGAGGTTATTCACAATCCAAAAATGAGGCGAAATAACTGTAAACATAGTTATTAACATCTATTCACAACTCATAAACATAGCTTGTTTAAAATGTGTTAATTCGGATTAATCTTCTTTGTGATAACATCAATTTCCTTTGCTAATGCAGAGTTACTTGCAATCTTATCTTTGATTTTCTTTTCGCCATTGATAACAGTAGAATGATCTCTTCCACCAAAGCAGTTACCAACTGCCTGTAAAGACAAGTCTGTAAGCTTTCTGCATAGATACATGGAAATCTGTCTTGCTTCTGCAATCTCTTGGTTTCTCTTTGTTGAAATAATATCTTCATAAGAAACACCTTTGTGTTCAGCTACCGTTCTGATAATTAATTCAGGTGTAACTGTGTGATTACTTTCATTAGAAACAAGATCCTTTAAAATATCCTCTGCAAGTTCAACTGTAATATCTTGATTACCAAGTCTGGAATAGAAGGAAATCTTTTTTAAAGCACCTTCCAATTCACGAATGTTGGAAACGATATTCGTAGCAATATATTCAAATACTTCATGAGGAATATTCTTAATGTTGTCTCTTTCAGCTTTGCTAGTTAAGATGGCCATACGTGTTTCATATTCAGGTGCATGAATATCAATCGGTCCACCCCATTCAAATCTGGAAATATATCTTTCATCTAATTTCTTTAATTCTTTTGGAGGTCGGTCTGATGTGATAATTAACTGCTTCTTTGCCTCATACAAGATATTAAATATATGAAAGAACTCTTGCTGTGTACTTTCTCGGTTGATGATGAATTGAATATCATCAATGAGCAAGACATCTATGTTGTGATACTTTTTTCTGAAATCTTCAGTTTTTTGCTTTTTGATAGCCTCTATAATCTCATTGGTAAATGTAGTACTGGAAACATAAAGAACTTTCATAGAAGGATTGTTCTTTAATATGTAGTGTGCTACCGATTGAATCAAATGAGTTTTACCAAGCCCCGGGCCACCATATAAGAATAATGGATTAAAGTCTTTTCCCGGTGCAGAAGCAACAGCTGTACAAACAGCATGTGCATGTTTATTATTCTCACCGATAACGAAGGTATCAAAGGTATAGTCAGGATTCAGATTACTTGCTTCAATTAGTTGATTGTAGCTGGAATCTTCCTTTGATTCCTGGATAGTATTCTCTTCACCTTCTAATAGAATCTGAATTGCATACATTTCTTGTAATCCAAGTACTACCTGAATGGCAGTAAACAAATCCAAATCATACATTCTGTTTTTTAAGAACTGGATACCTCTTTGGTCGAAACTCTTATCCATGGTGAAGTAAATATTCTTATCCTTCACATCTGTTATCTTAAGTGGACGAATCCAGGTTTCTATAATGATATGGGATATTCCATTTTCAGTTTCTAAATAGGATAAAATATCGTCCCATTTTTGCTTGATTAATTCTTTCATAACGCTACCTTCATATCCTGAAAATTATCAAATTTATTTGTCAAAAATAACAATCATTTCTTAAAAAATGCGCTAATCCGCACATACTAATAATATACTAAATTTTCTACAATTTTTCAAGACTAAAGCAAGGAATTAAAGGGTGGTGGAAAATGTAAAAAAATGTGAATTCACATTAGAAACAGTGGTAAATGTTGGGTTTTTGAATGGTAGATAACGAGTAATCCACAAAAAATAATGAAGTTATCCACAGGTTTTACACATTTTGTTGATAACATTATGTAAATTTCAAATAAATTTTTACAGGAGTGGAAAAGTATTTCTTGACTTGCCAGTTATTTTTCTATATAATTGGTTTGTTATTTTGCGATTTTGTGGAAAGTAACTACTATTATATTAAGGAGGTGTATTGATTATGAAGATGACATTCCAGCCAAAGAAGAGATCACGTTCAAAGGTTCATGGTTTCAGAAAGAGAATGAGTACTGCAAACGGCAGAAAGGTTTTAGCTTCAAGAAGAGCAAAAGGTAGAAAGAAGTTATCAGCATAGGTCGCAGTCATATGTGACCTTTTCTTATCTTCTTTCATTGGGCAAGAAGAAAAGAATGGATGTGTAGTTTTGAAGAATTTAATATCTTTAAAAAACAGTAGAGAATTCAAAAGAGTGTATGATGCCAAAGTTTCTTATGCGAATAAGTATTTGGTGATGTACATTTGTCCAAACGAATCAGATTTTACTAGAATTGGTATCTCAGTCAGTAAAAAGGTGGGAAATAGTGTTATAAGGCATCGAGTGACCCGGTTAATTCGTGAAAGTTACAGATTGCATAAATTAGAAATCAGTTCCGGGATTGATATTGTCGTCGTAGCCCGCCAGAGTGCGAAGGATAAAGGTTATAAAGAGATTGAGAGTGCATTTTTACATTTATTAAGGTTGCACAAGATATATATGCTTTCTGAATAATTTTATTCCAGAAAGCATGTTGTGTTTTATGGGAAATGGAGTGTGTAGATTTGAAACTGATAAAACGGTTTTTTATTGGATGTATACATTTTTATCAAAAGAATATTTCACCGTTTACTCCTAGTACCTGTAAATATTATCCAACGTGTTCACATTATGCAGTAGAAGCGATTGAGAAACATGGCCCAATAAAAGGGGTTTTACTTGCTATTTGGCGTATACTTCGGTGTAATCCTTTTAGTAAAGGTGGATATGACCCCGTTCCATAAAGGAGGACATTATGATTTTAACAATGCAAGGTGGTTTATTATATCCAATTTCTTGGTTATTCGGTAAGGTAATGGATATAATTTACAACATTTTGGCGGTTGATGGTGTTGCAAATCTTGGTATTTGTATCATCTTGTTCACGGTTGTAGTTAAGCTTATTCTGTTACCTATGAATATGCATTCACAGAAAACAAGTAAGGTTAATCAGATTATACAGCCTGAGATTCAGAAAATTCAGAAGAAATATAAAAATAAAACAGATAATGAATCTATGTTGAAACAGAATCAGGAGATTAATGCTGTCTATAGAAAATATGGTACAAGCATGACAGCTGGTTGTTTGCCAATGTTTATTCAATTTCCAATTATTTTTGGTTTATACGATGTAGTTCGTAATATTCCGGCATATGTTTCTTCTATTAAGGAATTATATATTCCAATTGCAGATAGTATTATTAATCATTTAGATGATTATAAGACTGTATTAACAGAGTTTGTAAATGAGCATAAGATTAGTACTGCAACAGCGTATGTTCAGAATTTTGGTACCACAGGAAATGCAAATAATGAGGTTATTGATGTATTAGGTACATTTTCCACAACTCAGTGGAATGAGTTTTTAGCAGATTTAGCTGGAAATACTGATATAACTTCTGTGATTAACATGTATTTACCAAAAATCAATGAAATCAATGAATTCATGTTTGGTATTAACATTTCTGAAGCACCTGGTTTAAAACTTAGTTTGGCTTTGTTGATTCCAATCATTTCAACAGTATTCCAGTTGATTAGTATGAAGGTTTCAATGAATCATACGAAGAAGCAGGGTGGAGAACAGAATGAGATGGCGAACTCTATGATGAAGTCTATGATGTTTATGCCAATTATGTCATTCTTCATGTGTGTGTTCTTCCCAAGTGGTCTTGGTTTATACTGGGCAGCTAACTCAGTTATTTCATTGTTTATTCAGATTGGTATCACATATTATTATGATCATGTTGCAAATCTGGATAAGATTTTAGATAAGATGGCTAAAAAGGCTGCAAAGAAAAATTCTAAAAATGGCGGTAAGAAGTCATTTATGGAAAGAATGATGGAGGCTCAGGGCGAGGCTAATACAGATAGTCCTATGAGTGCACAGATTTCAAATAAGAATTTGCGTAATTATGATACAAGAAATATGCAGAGTATTAATAATACAGGCAAGAAGTACAAAGAAGGAAGTATGGCTTCCAAAGCAAATATCATGTTAAATTATGATGATGTAAAGGGGAGGGATAAATAATCCATGGAATATATCGAATTTAAAGGTAAATCAGTAGAAGAAGCTGTAACTGCTGCTGCCATTCAGTTTGGTGTAGCTAGTGATGCTTTGGATTATGAAGTAGTAGATAAAGGTAGTGCCGGTTTCTTAGGAATTAACAAAAAGCCTGCTATCATTAAGGCAAGAGCAAAGGAAACATTCCTTGGCAAAATCGAAGAGTATTTAGATGCTTTATTTAAGGCAATGAAGATTGAGACTGTTGTTGAGTTAAAGTATGATGAAGATGAGAAGACAATGGACATCAATCTTACCGGCGAGGATATGGGTATCTTAATTGGTAAGAGAGGTCAGACTTTAGATGCTCTTCAGTATTTAATTAGTCTTTATGTAAATAAAGAAAGCGAAGATTATATTCGTGTAAAACTTGATACTGAGAATTACCGTGCAAGAAGAAAAGAAACATTGGAGCAGTTAGCTAAGAATATTGCTATCAAGGTTAAGAGATATAGAAAGCCTATGTCTTTGGAGCCAATGAATCCATATGAGAGAAGAATCATTCATTCAGCATTACAGAATGATAAATACGTTACAACAAGAAGTGATGGTGAAGAACCAAACAGACACATTATTGTTGAGTTAAAGCGTTACGAGAAGAAGAAGTACTAAGTAGGTAAGAGGTCAGTTTTTACTGGCCTCTTTTTTACTATTCTTGAATTTGCATAAATGATGTGATACACTTTTTCATAGTGTGTTTACTTTTAAAGAAAAATGTTAAGTGTATTTCTAAAATAAATTGATTGGAGTCATTATGAAAAATAGAGGTACAATAGCTGCCATTGCGTCCGGTATGACAGATGCGGGTATTGGAATTATTCGTGTCAGTGGTGATAACGCTATTGAAATCGTTAATCAAATATTTAAACCGGCAAAGAAAAAGGATTTATTTTCTTTAGAGTCTTATCAGGCAGCATATGGTCATATTGTTGAAAATGATGAAACAATAGATGAAGTGATTGTGCTTGTGATGAAAGCACCGGCAACTTATACCAGAGAGGATACTGTGGAAATTAACTGTCATGGTGGAATTGTTGTGATGAAAAGGGTACTTTCTGTAGTATTAAGAGCAGGTGCAAGTATAGCGGAGCCTGGTGAGTTTACAAAGAGAGCCTTTTTAAATGGTAGAATGGATTTGACTCAGGCTGAATCTGTTATGGATATCATTCATGCAAAGAATGAATTTTCGGCTAAAGCTTCCATGATGCAACTTAGAGGTGATTTGTCTGATAGAATTAAGGATATTCGCGAGAAGATTCTATATCATATCGCATTTATCGAATCAGCTTTAGATGATCCGGAGCATTATAGTTTGGATGGTTATCCTGAACAATTGAGAGATGTGATAACAGATATTGATAATCAGTTGCAACATTTACTGGATACCAGTGATAATGGTAGAATTCTCAAAGAAGGTATTAAAACAGTAATCGTTGGTAAGCCAAATGCAGGAAAATCATCTATTATGAATGTGTTGTTAGGAGAAAATCGTGCAATCGTAACAGATATTGCCGGAACCACAAGAGATACCTTGGAAGAATCCGTGAGTATTGAAGGAATTCCACTTAATATTGTGGATACTGCAGGGATTCGTGATACAGAAGATGTGGTAGAAAAGATTGGTGTAGATAAGGCAAAATCTAGTCTTTCCCAGGCTGATTTGATTCTTTATGTGGTAGATGCTTCAGTTCCTTTAGATGAGAATGATAATGAAATTATCGAAAAAATCAAAGATAAAAACGTAATTATTTTGCTAAATAAACAAGATTTGAATATTGTGGTGGATAAATTGTGGATAACTTCTTTATTAGATAAGAAAATTGTGGAAATCTCCACAAAAACGAAGGAAGGTATCAACAATTTATATGTAATCTTGAAGGAAATGTTTTTCCAGGGTGACATTCGTTTCAATGATGAAATCTATATCACAAATATGAGACACAAAGAAGCTTTATTAAATAGCAAACAGGCTCTTACCAGTGTAATTGATAGTATCGATAATGGTATGCCGGAAGATTTCTTTTCAATTGATTTGATGCGAGCATATGAAGAACTTGGTTATATAATTGGTGAGGCTGTGGAAGATGATTTGGTAAATAAGATTTTCAAAGAATTTTGTATGGGTAAATAGACGTTAGGATAGGTGAAGGATTATGGTTTTACAGGAAACATATGATGTAGCAGTTGTTGGAGCCGGTCATGCCGGTTGTGAGGCTGCATTAGCGTGTGCCAGACTTGGCATGAAAACAATTATATTTACGGTTAGTATGGATAGTGTTGCCTTAATGCCATGTAATCCTAATATTGGCGGAAGCTCTAAGGGACATTTGGTAAGAGAGATTGATGCTCTTGGCGGTGAAATGGGTAAAAACATTGATAAGACCTTTATTCAGTCGAAGATGTTAAATCAATCAAAAGGTCCTGCTGTTCATTCTCTTCGTGCACAGGCTGATAAGAAAAATTATTCTCAAGCAATGAAAGAAGTACTTGAAAATACTGATAATCTTGTGCTTCGTCAAGCTGAGGTAGCAGAAATAATGGCCGAAGATGGAATGGTAAAAGGTGTGAAAACCAGTTCTGGAGCTACTTATTATACAAAGGCTGTAATATTGTGTACTGGAACTTATTTGAAGGCACGTTGTATTTACGGTGATGTGAGCAATCCAACCGGACCAAACGGTTTACAAGCTGCTAATCATTTAACAGATTCTTTAAAACAGCTTGGTATTGATGTGCGTCGTTTTAAAACGGGTACACCTGCACGAATTGATAAAAGAAGTATTGATTTTTCTAAGATGGAAGAGCAAAAGGGTGACGAGCGAATTGTACCATTTTCTTTTACCAACCGGGAAGAGGATATTCAGAGAGAGCAGATTTCTTGTTGGCTCACCTATACAAATCAAAAAACACATGAAATTATTCGAAATAATATTGATCGTTCACCATTGTTTTCAGGTGCAATTGAAGGAACAGGTCCAAGATATTGTCCTTCTATTGAAGATAAGGTAGTGAAGTTTGCAGATAAGGATAGACATCAGGTTTTTATTGAGCCGGAAGGCGAGAATACAAATGAAATGTACATTGGTGGTATGTCTAGCTCTTTACCGGAAGATGTTCAGTATGCTATGTACCGAAGTGTTCCGGGATTGGAAAATGCGAACATTGTTAGAAATGCATATGCTATTGAGTATGATTGTATCAATGCATTGCAGTTAAAGCCATCTCTAGAATTTAAGGCAATTGAAGGACTTTTTAGCGGCGGACAGTTTAACGGAAGTTCTGGATACGAAGAAGCTGCAGCGCAGGGACTTATGGCGGGAATCAATGCGGCAAGAAAAATTACGGGACAAGAACCAATTATTTTAGACCGTTCTCAGGCTTATATTGGTGTATTGATAGATGATTTGGTGACAAAAGAGACCTTTGAACCATATCGTATGATGACTTCTCGTGCTGAGTATCGTTTATTACTTCGTCAGGATAATGCAGACCTACGTCTTACAGATATTGGTCATGAGATTGGTTTGATTGATGATGAAAGATACAAGGATTTTTGTGATAAGAGAGAAAAAATTGACGCAGAAGTGGAACGTTTGCACGGTATTATGATTGGAGCTAACAAAAAAGTACAGGCATTTTTGGAAGCACATGAAAGTACTCCACTAAAGACTGCTCTTAGTTTAGCGGATTTGATTAAGCGTCCGGAACTGTCATATGAATTGGTGGCGGACCTTGATACTGATAGACAGGAAATGTCTGCGGATGTGATTGAACAGATTAATATCAACTTGAAATATGAAGGATATATCAAAAGACAGTCTCAGCAGGTAGAACATTTTAAAAAATTAGAGAATAAAAAGATTCCAACAGATATTGATTATGACTTGGTGGAAAACATCCGTAAGGAAGCAAGACAAAAACTTTCTAGCGTAAGACCGGAAAATATAGGTCAGGCATCCCGTATCTCTGGTGTTTCTCCAGCAGATGTTTCTGTTTTGATGATTTATATTGAGAGCCTTAAGAGAAAGGAACAATAATATGAACAAGTTAACTGAATTAGTATCTTCATTTCAGGTAGAATTATCTACAGAACAATTGGAACAGTTTCAGTTGTACTATGAGATGCTGGTTGAAAAGAATAAAGTGATGAACTTGACTGCAATTACAGAAAAAGATGAGGTAATGCTAAAGCATTTTGCAGACAGCCTGGCTTTGGCAAAAGTATTGCATCGTCTTGATAAGAATACATCCATTCGATTGATTGATGTGGGAACCGGAGCAGGTTTTCCAGGTATTCCATTGAAAATCGCATTTCCGGAATTAGAAGTTGTACTTTTGGATTCCTTGAATAAAAGAGTATTGTTTTTGCAGGATGTTATCAAAGCATTGCAGCTGAAGAATATTACAGCAGTGCATTTTAGAGCAGAGGATGGAGCGAGACAAAAGGATTTGCGGGAAGGATTTGATATATGTGTATCTAGAGCTGTAGCAAATCTGGCAACCTTAAGTGAGTATTGTGTTCCTTTTGTAAAGCAGGGAGGTTATTTTGTTTCCTACAAATCTGGAAATATTGATGTAGAACTTTCTGATGCAACAAAGGCAATTGATATACTTGGTGGCAAAGTTGATTTTGTAGATGCGTTCTCTTTACCTTCAGAAGAGGAAATTCAAAGAAGTTTGGTTTGCATTAAAAAAGTCAAGACTACACCAAAGACATATCCTCGCAAGGCAGGAACAGCAAGTAAAACTCCTTTGGGTGTGTATAAGTAAAAATGTAACAAAAAAACGACCTTTTATTTAAGGTCGTTTTTTTTCTGCTTTGCTTTTAAACGTTGTTGCTTGTTACGTTCTTTTCTTTTTTGACGTAGTGTGTTTTGACGTTCTTTGATTTCTTCCATCTCTGCTTTTTTGATCAACTGAACCCTTTTTATAGCAAAGACTTTATCATCATAGGTGCTTCTAAATTTTATCTTACCCATGACATATCCGTGATACCAACACTTACCTACGCATAAATAATTATTCGAATTGTTGGAGAACCATTTGATTTTACGAAGTGTTTTTCGATTACACTTGTTACATAACAAGCCAGTTAATTTCGTATCTTCCATAGCCACTATTTTATCATCGAATTCTCTAGTGACATATTCGGTAAAGTTACGATGCTTATTAAATATCTCTTCTTCCTCTGTCTTAGGATTGTTATAATAATCGACTGAATACTGGTCTGCAAAATTCCGAATCTTTGCTTTTGCCATAACCAGTCCGGTATAGTAAGCATCATTGATTGCACTATGAAATGGTCTATCTTTATCAATTGGAATCTTTAATTCATTAACTGCCTTTTCTAACTTGCAGTTACCATATTGTGGATAAATCTCTGAAAATATTTCCTGTGCATTATAAAAATATAATGGGGCAGGTAGAGGTTCCATAACATAGAAATCCATATTCTGTTGTAGGTAATATAAATCTAGTGGTCCCCATGTACAAAATTTGTAGTCTTCGCCACACCAGTCTAAAAACTCTTTGCATACCTCGTCGAAATGTCGTCCATTTTTTAAATACTCTTCATCATAGTTGAGTACGTCCTTGATATGCTTTTGCAGTTTCTTGTACACTTGTGGTTTGATAATACTACCAAATTCATCAATGATTTGAAATTTGGAATTCATCTTGACTGCTCCAATTTCAATGATTTCAAAAGGTAGCAATTCATTTTCAAAATTCGGGTTTGAACATTGGTTCCATTCCAGATCGAATACAATGTAATTCATCGGAATAAAATCCTTTCGTTATTTCCTATTCTGCGCGAGGTGGCATCATTGTGACATTTGAATGAATCTCTTCTTTTTTCTTTGCATCCAAAGCGGTTGCAATGTCACTTAATAATTCCAAAGTCTCTGTTGATACTGTATTATTATTACTCGTAAGTTGGATAAGAAGTTTTGCAACACGGTCATTCCCGTTGATGATTTTACCATAACTCTCCTGACTCTTCTTCATAGAAACCTTGGTAAATAATTTCTGTTGCTCAATTAACTCATTATTCAATCTTTCGTTATCTTCCTGTAATGCTTGGATAGCAGTTACTAATTCATCAACACGTTCTGACATTGCAGCTTCTTCTCTTTTTGCAATGGAATAAATTCCCTTTTCAACCTTTGCAATCTCAGCTTGCTTGTCCAAATTGTCATTGGAAATGTCATCGATTCTTTTTAATATGCCATCCACTAAGAAATAATTATCTGCCAAAGCAATGATTCCGAATGTTACGATTAAATCTAATCGTTGTGGCATAACCATAATTAAATATAAAATTACTAATAATGAACCCATCATTGCAGTTGAACTGATAATGAGATTCATCTTTGGTCTTTGTTTCATTGTGATTCCTCCAAAATATGTGATAAAAATACTTGTTTCTTCCTATTATAATATGTAACAAATGCACCTGGCGGGAGTCGAACCCACGGCCTTCCGCTTAGGAGGCGGACGCTCTATCCTACTGAGCTACAAATGCTTATATTTATATAAATACACATATAAATATTTTAATCAAAATAGTACGGATTGTCAAGGTATTTGCCCTGTTCCACACCTCATATCTAAAATGTTCCACGTGGAACATTTAATACTAAATTCTTTTTCAAAATATTCATATAAAAATGTTCCACGTGGAACATTTTTATGATATACTAGGTGCAAACATCAGATAGAATGGAGGAATTGGGATGGGCAGAATTATTGCTGTCGCCAACCAAAAGGGTGGTGTCGGAAAGACAACAACATCCATTAATTTAGCAGCCTGTCTGGCTGAAAAAGGAATGAAGGTACTGGCTGTGGATATGGATCCACAGGGTAATATGACAAGTGGATTAGGTGTAGACAAGAATGATTTGAAATATACAATCTATGATGTTATGTGTGATGAATGTAATATTGGAGAATGTATGTTGATTGATGTAGTTCCGGGATTAAATCTCATTCCAGCAAACAGAGAATTGGCTGGAGCAGAGGTTGAATTTATTGGTGAGCCAAATATGCAGTTTATTATTAAGAATATTTTGAGAAAGATTCAGGACAAGTTTGACTTCATAATTATTGATTGTCCTCCTGCTCTTGGAATGTTAACAGTCAATTCCATGACAGCTGCAAATACTGTTTTGGTTCCAATACAGTGTGAGTTCTTTGCATTGGATGGTTTGTCACAGTTAATATACACCATTGAATTAATTCAGAAGAAGTTGAACAAGGAATTGACAATCGAAGGTGTTGTATTTACTATGTACGATTGCCGTACAAATTTATCACTTCAAGTAGTAGAAGATGTTAAGAACAATTTGAAGCAGAATATTTATAAGACGATCATTCCTAGAAATGTTAGATTGGCAGAAGCACCAAGTCATGGATTACCAATCAATTTATATGATACTAGAAGTGCGGGTGCGGAGAGTTATCGTTTGTTGGCAGATGAAGTAATCACAAATCTCATGTATTATTAATACATATTAATATGTAAAGGGTGGAAATAGTAATGGCAGGTAAAAAAGGTTTAGGAAGAGGATTAAATAATTTAATTCCAACAGGGGATGGACAAGCAACAGCGTCATCAAAACCTGAGACAATTATAAAAGAAAAAGAAGTAATCAAAGAAGTGGTAAAAGAAGTGAAGGTTCCGGCAGACACAGTTCTGAAGATTTCACAAATTGAGCCAAATAAGAATCAGCCAAGAGAAAAATTCGATGAAGATGCTTTACAGGAACTGGCGGATTCTGTTAAGAAGTATGGAGTTATTCAACCAATTACAGTTGTCAAGAAAGATGATTATTATCAGATTGTTGCCGGTGAAAGAAGATATCGTGCCGCAAGACTTGCTGGATTAAAAGAAATCCCGGTAATTATTAAGGAATACACTGATAACGAGATTGCTGAGATTGCTTTGATTGAGAATCTACAAAGAGAGGACTTAAATCCAATTGAAGAAGCGAGAGCATATAAGAAGTTAATTGAAGAGTTTGATTTAAAGCAAGACCAGGTTGCAGAAAAGGTTTCAAAGAATCGTTCTACTATTACAAACTCACTTCGATTATTAAAGTTGGCACCTGAGGTTCAGGATATGTTGGTTGAGGACATGATTTCTACCGGTCATGCAAAGGTATTGTTGTCCATAGAAGATGGGACATTACAACATGAAATTGCATGTAAGATTTTTGATGAAAAACTAAGTGTTCGCGAGACAGAGAAGGTAATTAAAAAAGCGTTAGAGCCAAAGAAGCAAAGTAAAGATGAAGTGGCTGCAACGATTGACCATCCATATATATATAAGGATATCGAAGAGAAACTCAAAAATATTCTTGGTTCAAAGATAGAAGTAAAACCAAAAGATAACAAAAAAGGTAAAATTGAAATATCATATTTTACACAGGATGAATTGGAACGTATTACAGAAATGATGTTTACTATGAATAAGGATATTTAGTGGGGGATACTATGACAAACATTTTTGAAAATCTTGGCATACCTATTGATTATGTAGTGATTGGCGCGTTGGCATTGATTTTAATTATGTTCATTATGCTTATCGTTGCGTTATCAAAAATCAGTAAGATGCAGAAGGATTATGAAGCATTGACACATGGTAAGAAAGGTGTGGATTTAGAAAGCGTGATTGTTTCTGCATTTTCTGACATGGATAAAATCAGAAAGAATGATAATAAGCGAGCAAGAGAATATATGCAAATTCGTGATAATATGAGTGCTTGCTTTAGAAAAACTGGCCTTGTAAAGTATGATGCATTTAATCAGATGAGTGGAACCTTGAGTTTTTCTCTGGCACTGTTAAATGAGAAGAATGACGGTGTAATTCTGAATTGTATGCATTCAAGAGAAGGTTGTTTTACATACGCAAAAGAAATTATTGGCGGAGAGTCTTATGTTGTACTCTCAGACGAAGAGAAGGCAGCACTGAAACAGGCAATAGATTCAGAGAATGTATTGGCAGATGAGTAGTGTTTAGGAGATTTTTGAATGCATGATTATTTAAGAGCCGTAGGATTTTCTTCTGTTAAAAGAAAAAAAGATATGGAAGAGTTAATTCAATATGTGGTTTCTAAATGTTCAGAGAGCATTATGATTCCGGTTGCATCTGATTGCAAATTGGAACAGTGTAATAAGGACTTTGGTCCATCCTTTGGTATTACAGTGGTTGGAGAATATGACGAAAATGATATTTTTAGACCGGACCACTGTTTTCCTTATTGTGTGGGACAATATATTACACAGGAAGAAAGCATTGGCATTAAAAAAATTGCTGATAAGGAAGCTTATTCCGGATTTTGTGATGATGATAACTTGGGATGTTCCATGATATTCTTTCTACAAAATATTATGGATTATGTGAAAAATTGTTGGAGCAATGTGCCGGAAATGGGCTATAGGAGTGTAAGACTTGGAGCCTTGTCTGTTGATGGCAGTATTATCCTTGGATGTGAAAAATCTGCTGAGGATTATGCAGACAAAACGCAGTTCAAAGAATTTAGAAAACGTGAGCTTCGTCGTGCAAAAGAGGGAGATGCAAAAGCAGCAGAACTTCTTGCTATGCAGGAGATGGAAACGTATGCTTTGATTGCAAACCGATTGGATATGCGGGAGGATGTGTATACCATAGTTGACACCACATTTATGCCATATGGTGTGGAATGTGACCAGTACACAATTATGGGAACCATTATCTCAATACACAAATATATCAATATTTACTCTTTCGAGGAAGTGTGGGTATTGGCTTTGGAATGTAACGACATTATTATCACTGTTTGTATTAACGACAAGGATTTACTTGGTGAACCAATGGTGGGTAGAAGATTTAAGGGAACCATTTGGTTGCAGGGATATGTGGAAATGTAGGTGAGACAGTATGACATACGAAGAGATTAAGAAAAATGAAGAAGTGTTAGCATTTATTAAAAAAGGTGATGAGAAGTTAGGTGCACTTGGATTTACCGATCACTCAGCAGCACATGCTGCATTGGTAGCGGAGCAGGCCGGTAAGGTGTTAACTGCATTTGGATATCAAGAACACGATGTGGAACTTGCTAAGATTGCTGGATTTATGCATGACATCGGAAATGCCATCAATCGAAAAAGTCATGCAGAATATGGAGGTTTGCTTGCCAATGATATTTTGAGACAAACGGATATGTCCTTGGAGGATAGAGTGAAAGTGGTATCAGCCATCAGCAATCATGATGAGTCTACAGGTGGTGCGTTTGATGCAATTTCGGCGGCAATAATTATTGCCGACAAGACAGACGTTAGAAGAAACCGCGTTCGTACAAAAGAACTGGCAAACTTTGATATTCATGATAGAGTAAATTATGCAGTTACCGGAACCAATCTGGAAATTGACATAGAAAAGAAGACCATTACTTTGCATTTGGAAGTAGATGAGAATATTTGTACTATGTATGAGTATTTTGATATTTTCCTGGAGAGAATGTTAATGAGTAGAGGCGCTGCCGGCGTACTTGGCGCAAGGTTCCGTTTAATGGTAAATGGATCTAAAATCTTATAAATATTTTAGGAGGTGTTTATATGGATGCAAAAACAATGTACAAATTATCTTATGGCTTATTTGTGTTAACGGCAAATGAGGGAGACAAGGATAACGGTTGTATCATAAATACAGCAATTCAGGTAACAGCAGATCCGCAGACCGTATGCTTTGCGGTGAACAAAGCAAACTTAACACATGATATGATTATGAATACGAAGAAGTTTACATTATCTATTTTAAGTGAGTCTGCTGATTTTGAATTGTATAAGCATTTTGGATTCCAATCAGGTAGAGATGTGAATAAATTTGCGGGATTTGCAGATTGTAAGCGAGGCTTTAACGGAGTAAACTACATTACGAAGGGCACGAATGGATTTATTTCAGGCTGGGTTACTCAAACGGTGGATATGGGAAGTCATACACTGTTTATCGCTTCAGTTACAGATATGGAAATATTATCTGATGAGCCATCTGCAACTTATGCATATTATCAGGAAAATGTGAAACCAAAGCCACAGGCAGTTGGTACCGATAAGCAGGGCCAGACTGTTTGGAGATGTGTGGTTTGTGGTTATGAGTATGTTGGAGAAGAGCTTCCGGATGATTTTATCTGTCCGCTTTGCAAGCATCCTGCATCAGATTTTGAGAAAGTGTCTGGCTAGAATTACATTTTTAGATAACGAGAGGATAAGCAATCATGGAATTATGGGATATTTACGATAAAGATAAAAAGTTAACCGGCAGAACGATGCAGAGAAATGATTGGTGCTTGAAGGATGATGAGTATCATTTGACAGTGCTTGGCGTGGTAGCGAGACCGGATGGAAAGTTTTTGATTACTCAGCGTGTGATGACAAAGTCATGGGCACCTGGTTGGTGGGAAGTGTCTGGCGGAGCAGCTATGGCAGGCGAATCTTCAGAGGTTGCTGTCAAGCGTGAAGTACTGGAAGAAACTGGTTTGGATGTGACAAATGCCGAAGGTGGATATATGTTTACCTATCATCGAGAGAATCCGGGTCAGGGCGATAACTATTTTGTGGATGTTTACAGATTTGTGATGGATTTTGACGAGTCAGATGTGAAGCCACAGGAGGAAGAAACTCTAGGATTTAAGCTGGCAACCTTGGATGAAATTAAGGCGTTGGCTGCTGAAGGAATTTTCCTTCATTATGATAGTATCAAGCAGGTGTTTGAGTTTTAGAGGTGAATATGAATATTGTTTCACAAGCATATGACGCCGTCGTCTTTGACATGGACGGCGTTATATTTGATTCAGAAAAATTAGTGGTGGTATGTTGGCAGGAGATAGCCAAGAAATATAATGTTCCGGATATTGAGGAAGCCTGTCATGAGTGCCTTGGGTTAAACCGGGTGGCTACAAAGGAAAAGTTTTTGCAACGCTATGGGGAAGATTTTCCTTATGATGTATATAAGAGTGAGATGTCAGCACTTTATCATAGTCGTTATAGTGGTGGAAACTTACCACAAAAGCCTGGTGTGGTTGAACTATTACAGGCTCTCAAGTTGGCTGGAAAAAAAGTTGCTTTAGCATCTTCCACCAGACAGGAAGTGGTAATCGCGGAACTGACAGACGGAGGGATTGTGTCATTTTTTGATAGCATTGTTTGTGGTGATATGGTATCCAAGAGCAAGCCGGACCCGGAAATTTTTTTAAAGGCTTGTGAGTGCTTAGGGGTGAAACCGGAACAGGCATATGCCATCGAAGATTCTTATAATGGTATCCGTGCTGCCAGTGGCGGAGGACTTCGCCCAATTATGGTACCGGATATGGCTGACCCCACAACGGAGATGGAAGAACTGGCAGAGGTAATTTTGCCGTCTTTATTTGAGGTAAAGACATACTTGCAATTATAATGGAATTTGGTGCCAGATTTTTGTGGGCTGAATTGTACTTTTCACATACTATAAAGTAGATGTTATTTGAGGTGAAAAGTATGGAATGGAATAGATTATGGTGGCTTTTGCTTCCATTTATAGGAACTACGTTAGGAGCGGGATGTGTATTCTTTATGAAGAAGAATATGCACCCGCTTTTACATTGTATTTTGACAGGCTTTACGGCAGGGGTTATGGTGGCGGCATCAATTTGGAGTTTATTGATACCAGCCATTGAACAGTCTGAATATCTTGGATGGCTACGGTTCTTGCCACCGGTGGTTGGTTTTTGGTTGGGGATATTGCTACTACTTGGTTTGGATAAATTGATACCACATTTTCACATGGTGAGAAAACAGCAGGAAGGACTTCATAGCAAACTGTCAAAATGTGCCATGCTGGTATTGGCGGTAACTATTCATAATATTCCAGAAGGTATGGCTGTGGGGGCTGTATTTGTTGGATGGTTGTCGGGAACTGCGGGTATCTCCTTTTTGGATGTGATGGCACTCACCGTTGGAATTGCTATTCAAAACATTCCTGAGGGAGCGATTATTTCTATGCCACTTATGGCAGAGGGAATGGGAAAGAAAAAGGCATTTTTCTTAGGAGTGTTATCTGGAGTGGTGGAGCCTTTAGGCGCTTTCTTGATGATATTGGCAGTCAGTGCATTGTTACCAATACTTCCGTATTTTCTAAGTATGGCGGCAGGTGCCATGTTGTATGTGGTGGTAGAGGAATTTATCCCGGAAATGGCAGAAGGAAATCATATAGATATTGGAACAGTATTTTTTGCAGTGGGATTTACGTTGATGATGACATTGGATGTGATGATGTAAAAAAAGATGTCATGTAAAGAAGTATTTACATGACGTCTTCTTTGATGAGAAAATGGTTATGACTGAAACCTATCAAATCCCGAATATTCATCCAACAATTCAAGAGAGATGTTGTTACTCTTATATATTTTATCTTCGCAATTAAGCGTGGCTTCATCAATAACAAAGGCTTCTCTCAGTTCATTACCATTTTCGTCATATAGTCGAATAGCGTATATCCAACCATGAAGCGTTTCTTTAGAACGTTCTTTGTCCAATTCCAAGTCGGTAAATATTTTCAAGATATTAGAAATCTGATTTTCATCGGTGATATCCGCATAATTATCCTGAAATTGTAAGGTGATTTTGGTAACAGAATCTGTAGCTATATCAACAGATGGTTGTGTTGTTTGTTGTTCGTTAGAAACTGAAGTAGTGTTACAGCCAGTTAAAAAAAATGCAATTATAGTAATTAGAAAGAATAGTATTTGTTTCATGAATAACACCTCGTTTTAAGTTAAGTAATGACAACCACTAACATATTTCAAATTCACATGTACATTAGTATTTCCCCAACCATCATTTACGATAACAGAATAACCATAGCCAATTACGTCGTTGTAAACTTGTGAGTATCCAGTGCCGATAACCCAATGACATCCATATTTTGGGTGATTGTTTAGTCCAACAATCAAAGGTCGATTTTTCTTAATATATGATTTGATTTTGTTATATACGGTAGTTGAATTAGTTGCCTCAATGGATTTTAGTCTTGATGAAACGCCGATACCTTTTAGATAGTTATTTAACCTTGTACGTAATTGGTAATATGTTGTTTCTTTTTTTATATAATTATCGGTTAGGTAATTAATCAGTTTTTTTCCATCAGAAGTTTCAAATTTTGAAGCTAAATAATTAGTATTGACATAATCATTATAATAACGTAAAAGTATTGCACATGCAACTGAGCCACATCTTCCATCTGGATTGTATTTATATTTTTTAGTGGGATTAGTTAATTTTTTCTCGTCGGTTGTGGAATATGTACTAGATGTTGTTATAAGTGACGAAGTTGAATCTGTGGAAAGATAAGTAAAACTATTTGCCAAAGAAGTAGCGGCTTTTTTGTTTTGCTTTCTAGGTGCTTGTATGTTGAAAGAAATGTCATTTTTTTTATGTTTTTCTTTAGTATAGCAGTTTTGTATTGTAGTGTTATTGATTTCAATGTATAGTGAACAAGGAGAACTATAATAGTATTTCTTGTTTTTGTCTATATTGATATTATTTGAATATAAGCAATATTCTATAAAATCTGAACCATCAGCCGTTGTTATTAGATAGCCTCCATTTTGCAATGTAAAATGATAGGCAACTATTTCATCTGCTTCGTTATATAGTGGTATTTGAGAATCTTTTGCAATACTAATAGTGTCTTTTGATTGTGCATAGGCAACTGGTAAGTTCCCACAAATAATTGTTAAACTTATTACAAAAGTCATGATTAATGCGATTGTTTTTCTTATTTTGTTCATAAAAACCTCCTTAAAAGTTCAGAATTTAGCATATGTATGGTTTGAAGGTATTAACTCAAAACTCATACAAACGAAGATTGTGCACTTGTTCACTATAACACATGTTTAAACTAAAAACAATAGTTATAGTCGAATATCATTCGTCTATAATAAAAGGACAGTGGAATTAGCCACTGTCCTTCTAGTACTACTGGATTTTTTCCATTCCACCCATATATGGTCTCAATGCTTCTGGAATATTAACTGTTCCATCTGCATTTAAGTTATTCTCTAAAAATGCAATCAGCATACGTGGTGGAGCCACTACTGTGTTGTTCAATGTGTGAGCAAAATACTTGCTGCCATCCTCGCCTTTGACACGAATCTTCAAGCGACGTGCCTGTGCATCACCAAGGTTAGAACAGCTACCAACCTCGAAGTACTTCTGCTGACGAGGAGACCAAGCCTCTACGTCAATAGAGCGAACCTTTAAGTCAGCCAAGTCACCGGAACAGCACTCTAAGGTACGAACCGGAATATCTAATGAACGGAATAAGTCAACTGTGTTCTGCCATAACTTGTCGAACCACATCTTGCTATCTTCCGGCTTACAAACAACAATCATTTCCTGCTTCTCGAACTGATGGATACGGTAAACACCACGTTCCTCAATACCGTGAGCACCTTTTTCCTTACGGAAGCAAGGAGAGTAGCTTGTCAATGTCTGAGGTAATGACTTTTCTTCTACAATCTTGTCGATGAACTTACCAATCATGGAATGCTCACTGGTTCCGATTAAGTATAAATCTTCGCCTTCAATCTTGTACATCATGGCATCCATCTCAGCAAAACTCATAACGCCTGTTACGACATTACTTCTAATCATGAAAGGAGGTACGCAGTATGTGAAGCCCCTGTTAATCATGAAATCTCTTGCATATGAAATCACTGCGGAGTGTAATCTTGCAATATCGCCCATTAAATAGTAGAAACCATTTCCTGCAACATCTCTGGCAGCATCTAAGTCAATACCGTTGAACTTTTCCATAATCTCTGTGTGATATGGAACCTCGAAATCAGGAACAACCGGCTCACCGAAACGCTCTACTTCAACGTTCTCGCTGTCGTCTTTTCCGATAGGTACATCCGGGTCAATGATATTAGGGATGGTCATCATAATCTTTGTAACCTTTTCTTGCAGTTCTGGCTCTAACTTGGAAAGCTCAGCAAGACGGGCAGCATTTTCAGCAACCTTAGCCTTAACAGCTTCTGCCTCTTCCTTTTTGCCCTGTGCCATCAAAGCACCAATCTGCTTAGAAAGGGTATTCTTCTCAGCACGGAGTGCGTCAGCCTCACCCTTAATCTTACGGCTTTCCTCATCCAAGGCAATCACTTCGTCTACTAATGGAAGCTTGCTATCCTGGAATTTATTTTTGATGTTCTGTTTTACAATGTCAGGGTTCTCTCTTAAGAAACGAATGTCTAACATGTTATTTTCCTCCTTATATTACATCTGCTCAGGACACTCGATGCCAAGTAAAGCAAGTGCCTCGCGAATAATTTCCTTTGTAATGTAAACCAATGTTACACGCGCATTTCTAAGTGCTTCGTCTTCAACGTTGATACGGTTGTCATTGTAGAACTTATTAAATGCCTGTGCAACTGCAACTGAAAATCTTGCTACCATGGATGGCTCGTATTTTTCCGAAGCGGCTTTGATAACCTCTGGGAATCTTACAATCTCCTTTAATAAATCAATAGAAGCAGGATCTGTGATTAAACTGTAATCAATATCCTTGTTTGGTTCAAAATCAGGCAGTGAACGAAGGATACTTGCACATCTTACATAAGTGTACTGTACGTATGGTCCGGTTTCACCATCGAAGTTCAATACCTTGTCCCAACTAAAGGATACGTCTTTAATTCTCTGGTTATACAAATCATTGAAAAGAACAGCACCGATACCAACCTTCTTTGCAATGTCATCCTTGTTTGGAAGGTCAGGATTCTTCTCGTCCATGATTTCGCGAATCTTAGCAACCGCATCACGCAAAATCTCTTCTGCATAAATGATGTTACCACTTCTGGAAGAAAGCTTTGCGCCTTCCAAACTAACCAAACCATATGGGATATGAACTAACTGATCCTTAGCCCATTCATTACCCATGAGTTCTACAACCTTGAAAACCTGAGCAAAGTGAAGCTTCTGTTCCTGGCCGGTTACGTAGAGACATTTTTCGAAGTTATAGGTGTTCTTTCTATAGAAAATAGCAGCCAAATCTCTGGTCGCATAAATAGAACTTCCGTCCTTCTTAGTAATTAAGCAAGGAGCCATGTCGTATTCCTCAAGGTCAACGATGTTAGCGCCTTCGCTTTCCTTTAACATGTTTTTCTCGGTTAACGCATTTACAATGTCCTGTGTCTTATCGCGATAGAAGCTCTCACCCATATAGTGGTCAAATTCCATACCTAATAATCCATAAGTACGCTTATATTCTACAAGAGAAATGTCGACAAACCACTGCCAAATAGAAAGGGCTTCCTCATCACCATGCTCCATCTTTGTAAACCATGCTCTTGCATCATCGTTCAAGGAGTCGTCCTTGTCTGCTTCCTCGTGGAACTTCACATAGAGCTTCATCAACTCTGCGATACCATCTTTTTCAACGGCTTCCTTGCTACCCCATGTCTTGTAAGCCACAATCAGTTTACCAAACTGAGTACCCCAGTCACCTAAGTGATTGATACGCTCTACCTTGTAGCCAAGCTTGGAATAAATCTTATAAAGAGAATTACCAATAATGGTAGTTCTTAAATGTCCTACATGGAAATTCTTTGCCACATTTGGTGAGGAATAATCGATACAGATTGTCTTTCCTTCTCCTTCCTTGGAACTGCCAAAGTCTGGAGTCATAGCGGTGTCAATCATTGATTTTACAAATAAACTCTTTGCAATATAGAAGTTTAAGTATGCACCGGCAACATCAATCTTTTCAAGGAAATCCACTTCGCCGATTGCTTCTTTGATGTCGGAAGCAATCATTGGTGGTGCCTTGCGCATTGTCTTTGCTAAGCGGAAGCAAGGAAATGCAAAATCTCCCATATCTGGCTTTGGAGGAATTTCGATTAAAGCACTAATTTCCTCTGCAGACAGTCCTTCAACATGCTGTGACAAAAGGTCTACAATTTTACTTTTCATTTTTTGATACCCTGGCTATCAATAGCCATCCTTTCCTATATAAATACCTTTTTAAATTTGTGTATGCTTTAAGGTTCTTTGGTCAATGGGAAATGAGAACCTTACATTTGTACCACTAATCAAGTCTCCTTGAATATTGATTTTACCATCTAGAAGATAAATGGCTTCATGTACTCTGTGAAGACCGCTATACCATTTGCTGGTTCGCAAATAGTTGTCCTGAATACCAACGCCGTTATCGTTGATAAAGACATCGATTAAACGGTTGCTGATAATGATTTTCGTTGTAATTTTATTGGCATTGGAATGCTTAAATACATTCTCAAAAATCTCTGTCATAATCTGCATAAAGGTAATCATGACGATAGGTGGAATGGAAATGTCTGTTTCGGGACAATCCTTATCCTCCTCGATGACACATTCCGGATGCAAATCACGATATCTTGTAATGAAGTCATCTAGAACCATCCATACCGGTTGTTTCATGTCGATTGGATGTTGTAATCGGGCAATCAGGTCATCCACACATTTCATCATCTCATCGGTATTGGACTGCATATCCTTCAGTGTCACTCTTGCCCGGTCAATGTCCGAATTCAAGAGCCATCCAACCACTTCTAATTTGTTCTGGTTATTTGTCAGTGGACTTTTCACAAAGTGTGACAGGATATGTGCCAATTGTGTATTATGAAATTCCTCCAGCATGAGGATGTTATAACCATGGTTTACATTATCTGTCTCTTCTTCTAAAAAGACAAAATCATCAGACGCAGAAGGTGTAGTCGTCTCTGCTAACTCCGTGTCTGAAGATAATTGCTTTAATGCGGAAGCAGATTTGTTTAACATATTAAGCTTGTCCTGAATGGAACTAAGTTCTTGCTCTAAGGTAGCAATACGAGCAGCAAGGGCGGCTTTTGCACCGCGTAAATCCTGCAACTGTGTTTCCAGTACACGGCTTCGTTCATGCTCTGTAGAGGAATTGGTAGAAAGCGGAGAAAAAATACTCTTGGAATCATTTGTCTTGAAGGAATAGAGTTGTTTTGTTTTTTCTAATTCTTCAATCTTAACTTCAATCTCAAAGTTTTCTGATTTTAAGTGCTGTAAGGATTCCAGTTTTGTAATGTAAACGGATTCGAAATAAGAAAGCATCTGTTCGTTTGATTCCTTCACAACAGCTAAATTGTCTTTTGTAACTGACTCCATGAGTGCTTCACCCCTTTCTGCTTTACTATAACCGTGGATACTTTGGTCCCCGGGATTGTCTTCTTTGTTGTTTTCTACGAGCGCGTCTGCGTCTTCTCAAATTTAGACGGTAACGCTGGATATTTAAGTAAATTGTAAACAGTACAAATAGTACAACGATAACAATACCAATTGTCTTAAATACAGCACCAATGCCACCTTTTTTCTTTGGCTTGTCTGTTGTGTCATTATCGGTTTCTTCTGTGGATGCCACTGGATTGGTTGTGTCATCAAAGGCTTCTGTCGTCTCTATGTTATCAACGGAAGCTTCTGTTGATGGAACCGGTGTTGCAGTATCAGGCGAAATGGAGGCATCACCATAATATTTGTACGAAATAGGTGTGCTTCCTAAAATCTTACCGTCATGAGAAAACTGCAAATGCCCAAGGATGCCAGGCATCTGTTGCTCAGAATAGACAATGCTGGTAGACAGCGCATCCATGCTGATATTATTATTCAAAACCAGGCAATAATTCTGGTCAATGGTCAAATTCAGAAGGTCATCCGAAACAGAGTTGTAGAAATTAGATAATATTACATTGTCCTCTGTCTGTGGTGCTGAAAATGAAAAATCCTTTAATGGATAGGTATAACTAAAATTATTAAAACAGTACTCGTAAAGTGCTCGGGAATCACTGTAGGTATTGGTTCTGCTGTTGCAATTCATAACAACACAGATTAACTCCATATTTCCCTTCTTCGCAAATGTTGCCAATGTACAATTGGCATCAGTGGTATAACCAGTCTTTCCACCCTCAATATACTGATAGTAGTATTTGCTGGTTGGACGAATCATCTTTAATGTATTCCAAAGCGGTCTTACTTCTTCGGTAAGATTCGTTGGTGGAATCTCATAGTTGATAGTCGAGCTCAATGTACGGAACATAGGGTACTCTAAGCACTGCTTTAAAATTAACGCAATGTCATAGGCACAGGAATAGTGCGCCGCATCGTGTAATCCATTTGCATTTACAAAATTGGAATTGCGACAGCCAAGCTGCAACGCCCGCTCATTCATCAAGGTGGCAAAGTCTGCAATGGTACCGGAAATATGTTCTCCCATAGCCCAGGATGCTTCGTTTGCTGATTCTACCATGATGGCATATAGACAACTTTCTGCTGAAATCTGCTCGCCTTCATTCAAGCCGACATGGCTACTGTCACGTTCAATGCCAAATACTGCATCATAAGATAAGGTAACTGTATCATTTAGTGCAACATTTTCCAGTGCTAACAAACAAGTCATCAGCTTTGTGATGCTTGCAGGATACTCTGGAATGTATGCGTTCTTTTCATATAAAATAGCACCAGTTTTTGCATCCATAACAATGGCTGCTTCTGAAGCCAAGTCCGGTGCTCTGGTTGGGTCATCCGGATATTCAGTTGTCTGGATCGTGGTAGATGCTTCCTCTGTAGATTCATCGTCATCTATCGCAGTGGCACTAACAGGTAGTGCCGATATCATACATATAAAAATGGCTAATAAAGCCGCTAAAAATCTTCTCATTGGTAACTCCTTAGATAGGTGAAAAAGCATATGCACCTATAACAGCCCATACATATTTCATTTTATTATATTGAAGGAAGAGTGTCAACGAAAAGGGTTGAGAAAAATGAAAAGATTTGGTAGAGTAAAAGGAGTTTAAATTACTGAGGAAAGAGGAAAAAATATGAGACTTAGAAATGTGAAAGGTTCCAGAGAAACCATCGCAGCAAATTCATATGTCATTCACGATGAGACATCGTATAAAGGTCGTTGGAATGAAGTGTTTGGGAATGACCATCCTATTCATATCGAAATTGGTATGGGTAAAGGAAAATTTATAATCGAAATGGCGAAGCAAAATCCAGATATAAATTACATTGGTATTGAGAAATACTCCAGTGTTTTAGTGCGTGCAATTGAGAAGCAGACGGAGGAACAGTTGCCAAATCTCTTCTTTATTAGAATGGATGCAGAATATATACCGGATGTATTTGATAAAGAAGAGGTTGCTAGAATTTATCTGAATTTCTCTGATCCATGGCCAAAGGACAGACATGCAAAACGTCGCTTAACCTCTGTTCAGTTCTTTGAGAGATATCATAAACTGTTAAAGCAAGAGGGCAGAGTTATTTTCAAGACGGATAACAGACCGTTATTTGATTTTTCTTTGGAGCAGGTTCCGGAGGCAGGCTGGATTTTAGAAAATCACACCTTTGATTTACACAATAGTGAATTTGTTGAAGGTAACGTGATGACAGAGTATGAGAGTAAATTTGTGGCAGAAGGAAAACCTATTTGCAGATTGGTGGCATATAGAGATATCCCTGTAGCAGAGTAGTGTCATATATGTTTTTTCATCATAGTATATGTATAAGTAAAAAAAAGCAGGGTATACTATGATGAGGAAACGGATACAGCATAAGATTAGAGCAACCATGCTTACGCATAGGAAAGTAAATCATACTACCATACGGGTGGCAGATAGTTACAAGACTGTAAAACACATTTTAAATCGACCTAACGGGAAAATAGACAAAATTTGATATAAAATTTATATAATTAAAACAAATTGAAAAAATTTGAAAAAAGTGCTTGCATTCTGTCGAAGGTTAGTATATAATCAATTTTGTTGTTAAGGAAAACTTAATAAAACAAGCGCCTCTAGCTCATTTGGTAGAGCACCTGACTCTTAATCAGGGTGTGCGGGGTTCGAGCCCCCGGAGGCGCACTTGAGTCCTAGTTTGACAGACGTAAGAGCTGTTGGGTTGGGGCTTTTTATTTTGCTTTCTTTGATTATAAATATGATATTTAGCCATAAAAAAACTGTAACAACATGTTCGTTGTTACAGTTTTTTGTTACCCTCTATTATAAGAAATCGAATCCCTCATCTGGGTCGTCATCGTTACCAATGCGGAATGCATTGCCAACCTTTACGTTATCTTCTACATCGCCGACGAATACTTCATCTTCATCGTCATCTTCAAAGGCAAAACTGAAAGGTTCTTTCTTTGGTTCTTCAACAGGAGCCTCTTCTACTACTTCTTCGGTTGTTTCCGCAGGAGTTTCCTCTTCAGCAACTTCTACAGGAGCTGCCTCAGCAGGTTCTACAGGGGTCTCTTCTACAACATCTTCTGTCACTTCTTCAGATGTTTCTTCTACTGTATCTTCTGCGGTTTCCACAGGAGCCTCTTCAGTAGTTTCGGTTTCTTCTGCAACTTCCTCAGTGGTCTCTGCAGGAGCTTCTTCTACAGCAATAGTAGCAATCTTTTCGTCTTCTTCGTCTTCAGGATAGATGCTTGCAGGCTCCTCCTTCATGACAGTGCTTACTTTTTTGCCAGAAGCAACCATTAAATCGTGTTCCAAATCTCTGATACGATTATTAGCCTTTCTAAGCTGTTCTTTTGATTCGTCAATCTCCTTTTGAAGGTTGTAAAACTTAAGCTGTGTGTCTTGATTGAGTTTAGCGACACTTTCATTCTTTTCCTCTAATTCAGCAACCTTTTTTACTAAATCATTGTATGCAGATTCAGCTTCTCTTAAATAACTGTATACAGCCTGTTTGTTAATGCCAAAGATTGCAAAAGGAAACTTTTGGTCTAACATGTTTGAAAAATCTCTCATATCAATATCCTCTCCATTATATTTCGTTCAAAATCTTTGTATATTATTTTACTATATGTGTGTTTACATTTCAAATTAAAAATAAATGAACTGACATTATTTTCTCAATTCTTTTGGAATCTTTCTTCCTGCGGTTTCTTCATCCCATGCATGACAAGTCTTCCAGAATTTAGTATTACGCTTGTACCAGTGATAACGGTAGCCTGGGTTGCTGGTAGCAACGTCTACATCGTACCAAGCGTACTTTTTGTTGGTACGGATATAACACCAGTAGTGATACATCTGGCTTCCGTCTCTGTTGATGTAAGCACCGTCAATCAATGTACATTCAATACCTACGTGGTTAACAAGTACTTTGAAAAGTCGGGTAATATAACTACAACCACCTTTATGAGTCTGGAAACAGTCATATGCACGGTAGAACTGACCATATCCATCCATGTCGCCGTATGGCATTGTTGCATTGTAGTATGAATCTTGTAATTCGAAATAATCTACGCCGTCAAAGGTACATTCTGCCTTACCAGTATAGATCTTTTCCCACATTTTCTTTGCGTAGGCTTTTGCCTTCTTTTTGTTTTTCGAATATTTATATACTAATTTGTGACTAGCGTAATCCTTATCATGATCACAGTTATTTACAACCCAGTTGTAAAGGGCTTTTACCTTTTGTTGTTGTGACATGCCCTTTTTGATTACTTTCTTGCAAATGACTTCTGCAGCATAGTCGACATCTGCATTACCCGTCAAAATAGGAATGTTTAATTCTTTGTAGGTCTTTGTTACTTTTCCCTTCTTTGTAACAGCTTTTCCGTAATATAAGGTTTCGCTGTTATTTTTTGAAATGACAAATGCGCTAATTCGATACTTATAGGTTTTGTTGTGCTTTAGGGTATCAGCACCGTCATAGAATACCTGCCACTTTTTGTTCTTTAAAATACCAATGGTCTCGTATGTTTTTAATTTGGAATTGTAACGTTCAATCAAATATCCATCTGCGCCAGCTACAGTCTTCCATGTAATCTTTGCCTGTAATGCTTTAGGACTTGTAATCTTTATGTTAGTAACCTTCTTAGGAACGATACCAAAGTAAATGGTGTGTGTGCCTTCGTAATATCCCATACCAGTGAGAGTGATACTTGCCTCACCGTATTTCTTGTTATTTTCGTAAGTAATAGTGTAATCCTGGTCTTTTACCAACTGATATGTTGTGTTAAGTGCTGCACATGCTAAGCTGGCAGTTACTGCAGGACTAATTTTCTTTCCTGTATACTGGTAGTTCTTTACTTCACTGAAGGTACAGTCTGATAGGGAAGCCTTAATTGTAAAGTTGTATGTTCTTGTACCTGTGTAATTGCCAACACCAGTCATGGTAATGGTTGCCATACCCGGCATGATGTTGTTGCTATACTGGATGATGTAGTCGTAGGTAGTGTTGTCCTTTGGCACATATTTCCAAACTTCATTACCGTTTTCATCGATGGTTTCTTCCCAGCTAAAAGTTATGCTTGGGGTTAATGTGTGATAGCCTGCTCCCCAGTAATAGTCTGTATATGGTGCTTTCAAGGAAATGCGCCAGTAACGCTCGTTGCCGGTATATGTAAAGTAGTCTTCGTATTCACTGGATTCTAACATCATGTCAGCATCAGCGATGTTCTTTGGTAAAATCTCGAATGGAATACAAATATCTGAACCTAGCGTAGTAGTTGTTGTCTTATATGGGTATGAGGAATAATCTGTAATAATATTATCCGCCATACTAATCACTAGTTGGTACTTTCCGGCATCATATGCGCCGTAAGTTGACTCATAAATACCTGATGCAGCATTATATTTAAGATAACTGGTAGTAAATGAGTATTTGGTATAACCATTACTATAAGTATATCCAACTACCTCGTTATTGTAATAAATAGAGTAACGAAGTGTACGGTTCGTATCATATTCATATGTAAAAAATGCAGTGGATGTAATGTCAACGGGATTGCCCGCCTCATCCATAAACACCAAATCACTAGGATCTAATGTAATAGTCAGGTTACCTGCTTCATCGGGGGTAGTCGTTGCCGCCTGCACCTTCCACTCATAACCAAACATGAATGTGCTGACAAGCAAAAGTGTTAGCGCGAAAAGTAGCTTCTTTGCCTTCATAAGTTTCCCTCTTTCTTAATGTAATTTCTCAAAAATCAATAATATCTAATTTTAACATTTTAATATGGAATTAACAAGTAGTTTGTAGTGTGAAATGAGCAGGTTTTTCCTAGAAATTCATTGCGAAAATGGTGTATCCGTACTATAATGATATACGTTTGTAAAAATACGCAAAAGAGGAGAAAATCATGTTATTTACGTCATATGAATTCATAGCATTTATGTTGCTGTGTTTTACTATTTATTATTTGATTCCAAAAAAATGTCAGTGGATGATGTTGTTGATTGCCAGTTATGTATTCTATTTTTGCGCTGGTACATATTATCCGTTGTTTATTTTGGCAACAACAGCCACAACATATTTCTTCGCAAGAAAAATGGACAGCATAAATGCGGCGCAGGAGCAGTATCTGGTGGAGCATAAGGATTTTTCCAGAGAGGAAAAGAAGGCATATAAAGGTAAGATGGCAAGTAAGAGAAAGACTTGCATGCTACTTTGTCTGTTGTTTAACATTGGCATTCTTGCCGTTATCAAATATACCAATTTTGTGATTCATAATATCAATGGTATTCTGGCAGCTACCGGTTCTGAGACGGAGATTGCATTTGTGGAATGGCTGTTACCAATGGGAATTTCCTTCTATACATTCCAGTCAGTTGGTTATTTATTGGATGTGTACTGGGGCAAGGTAAAGGCACAGAAGAACTTCTTTAAGTTTGCGTTGTTTGTATCATTTTTTCCACAACTGGTGCAGGGACCTATTAGCAGATATGCGGACCTTGAGCCTACGCTGTTTGCAGAACATAAATACAACTGGTATCAGGTAAAACTTGGTCTTGAGAGAATTGTCTGGGGTTTCTTCAAGAAACTCGTAATTGCGGACAGATTGTTGGTAGCAGTGCGATATATTATTGAAGACCCTGAGTATTACAGTGGTGCATTTGTACTTGTGGGAATGATTTTCTACGCCATTGAATTATATGCTGATTTTACAGGTGGTATCGATATTACAATTGGTATTGCACAGGTATTTGGCGTGAAGTTAAATGAGAACTTTGAACGCCCATACTTCTCTAAGAATATCGCAGAGTACTGGAGAAGATGGCATATCACCATGGGAACCTGGTTCAGAGACTACATTTTCTATCCAATGAGTATCAGCAAATCTATGCAAAAGACAACCGGATTTGCGAAGAAGCATTTTGGTAAGGGCGTTGCAAAACGTTTGCCGGTTTATATTGCAACCATGGTAACATGGTTTGCTACCGGTATCTGGCATGGTGCCAGCTGGAACTTTGTAGTGTGGGGCTTGATGAACGGCTTGGTAATCTTGATTTCACAGGAATTTCAGCCACTCTACGATAAATTCCATGCAAAGTTTCCGAAGATTGGAAAGACAACAGGATATAAAATGTTTCAGATAGGACGTACATTTTTGTTAATGTGTTCCCTTCGATTGTTCGACTGCTATGCAGATGTGAAGACTGTATTTATGGCATTTTTCAGTATCTTTACAAGCTTTGATATTTCTATGTTAAATGCAGAAGAGTTTCTTTATTTTGAGTTGACACTGGCAGATTATATCATTGTGACAGTGGGTGTGGTGATTATGCTGATAGTGAGCCTGCTTGGACGTAAGGGTAGCGTCAGAGAGCAGTTGGAACAGAAGCCAACCTTTGTCAGATATACGGTGTATGCAACGATGCTTCTTTGTGTCATTTTGTTTGGCGCATATAGTATTGGATACGATGCAACACAGTTTATTTACAATCAATTTTAAGGAGGCGACAGTATGAAAAAGAATATAATTCGTGTAGTTGCTGTAGCGCTCTTTATTGTGATGTTGTTTGGGTTGCAGCGATTGGTAACACCAAAATATATGGATGATATTTTGGAAGGATCTTTCATTGAAGAGTATTATGATGAGACTACAAACCATGACGTGATTATGGTGGGAGATTGCGAAATATATGAGAATTTCAGTCCTATTACCATGTGGGAGGAATATGGTGTTACCTCTTATCTGAGAGGTAGCGCACAGCAATTGATTTGGCAGTCTTATTACCTATTAGAAGAGACCTTGAAAAAGGAATCCCCAAAGGTGGCAGTGTTTAATGTACTATCTATGAAGTACAATGAGCCTCAGCAGGAAGGTTATAACCGAATGAATTTGGACGGTATGCAGTGGTCGCAGTCAAAGTACAATGCAATCAAGGCTTCCATGATGCCAAATGAAAATATGTTGGATTATGTATTTCCGTTGCTTCGTTTCCACAGTAGAATTACCCAATTGACAGAGAGTGATTTTACTTACTATTTCAATAAGCGAAAAGTAACACATAATGGATATTACATGCGTGCAGATGTGTTGCCGGTAGGTGAAGTAGAGTGGGAAGAGGAAAAACCAGAGGATTATACTTTTGGTGATAATGCGTGGTATTACCTGGATAAAATGCGTATTCTTTGCGAAGAACATGGAACACAGCTCGTACTAATCAAAGCACCTAGTACATCTCCTGTCTGGTATGATGAGTACGAGGAGCAGATTGAGGCTTATGCCGCCGAGTATGACTTGCCATATATTAACTACTTAGAATTAGTAGAAGAGGTTGGCATTGATTATAATACGGATACCTATGATGCAGGCTTGCACATGAACCTTTCCGGCGCGGAAAAATTGGCAAAGCATTTGGGCGCATATCTGGTGGAAAACTTTGGTTTAGAAGACCACAGAAATGATGAGGCTTTCGCTTCTGTCTGGAAGGAGAAAGTGGATTTCTATTATGAAATGAAAGCGGCACAGGAGGCAGAACTTGAAGAGTTTGGCTTCTTAAAGAGCTTCGGTGGATATACGGAAGAAGACGAAGAAGAGGAATATGAAGAGTACGAAGAATAATTATGATTTTGGGATATATTAGAGAAGCCTTTTTCTATGGGATTGCGTTTGCTTTTATTTATATTATAGTTAGAGGTATATACATAAAGAAAAAACATATTTCCATCAACGCGGCAAAAGAGATATGGATGGGGGTGTTGTGGATATACATTTTTGTGCTATTATCGCAGACAATATTACCTCTTTGGCAATGTGGATTTTGTGATGGAAAGTTTTATTTTCAGGTAAATAAATATGGCAACGAAGCAGTTAATTTCATTCCGTTTAAAACAATTACCGCATATTTATTTGATAATGGTTCCATTTCTGAATGGCAAACTGTATCCGAGTTAAATTTGCTGGCGAATATCGGTTTGTTTGTTCCGATAGGGTTATTACTTCCATTTGTTTATCGTGTGAATGGTAGAAATGTCTGTGTGTGTGGATTGGCATTATCAATCTTAATTGAGATTGTACAGATATTTATTGGTAGAAGTGTAGATATTGACGATGTCATTTTAAATGTATTAGGAACAGTTATAGGTTATTGTTTGTATTATTTCATCAATAAGCAGGTTTCTGATGACTAAAATCGCAGATAAAATATGAAAGAGAGGAGTTGGATATTACTTAAACAGTTCGATATCCAGGAAAAACATGCAAAAAGAAAAGATAATTAAATGCTTATTATTATTGGCTGCAATTGTTTGCACTAGTATTGGAATTGTTTCTATGTGTGATGTTTTTGCGCTGTCAAAGATTGCTGAATATGTCGTTATGATTTTTGCAATTATGTGTTGGTTCAGTTTAGCAACTTACTCTTTTAAAAATGAGAAGAAAAAATAACAATGACATGGGGTAAGGGACCTGTCAGTTGTAGATAAAATGACGTTGGAGTGTTAGCTTCAACGTCGTTTTGTTTATAGTCTGAAAAAATACAAAATAACTTGTGTATTAAATAAAAATGCTTTATACTATATGTGTTTTTGTTGTAAAAATCTGTAAAGGAGAATGAATATGAAGAAGGTTTCAAAAATCGTATTGAGTTTATTATTAGTGGCTGCTTTGGTTATGAGCAATGTTGCAGTACCTGCAAAGGTTGATGCTGCTAGTAGCTATGGTTTCAAGTATAATGGTGTTACCATTTATATGGGAAGCAGTGCCACAAAGTTTATTAAGAAGGCAGGTAAGCCAGTTAAGAAGACTGAGAAGAAGAGTTGTGCTTACAATGGTAAGGATAGAACATATAAGTATAAGTATTTTACATTAACTACATATTCTAAGTCTAACAAGGGTACTGAGTATGCAAACAGTGTTACAATTACTTCCAAGAAGGTATCTACTGCTGAAGGCATCAAGATTGGTGATTCTGTTACAAAGATGACAAAGAAGTATGGAAAGAACAGCGGTAAGTTTGGTGTTTATACATATACAAAGGGTAAGAGTAAGTTAATCTTCACTACAAATAGTAAGAAGGTTATCACAAAGATTCAGTACGTTAAGAAATAGGAGGCACAAGCATGAGAAGAAGATTACATTATTTTCTTCTGATTGCCCTGATGATTGTATCTGTGTGTTTCGCTGAAACCGTTAGCGTTAGTGCTGCGAAAAAGATTTCGGCTACGATTTCCGCAACTAGCGTGAAGGTGGGAAAGACAGTACAGATTACTACAAAGCTTAAGAATGTGACATTTACCAGTAGTGACGAGAAAATCGCTTGTGTAGATGCAGATGGTACGGTATCGGGTAAGAAACCCGGTACCGTTACTATTAGCATAAAAAAGAAGGGTTATCAGACAAAAAAGTTTAAGATTACAGTTAAGAAAAATAAAAAATTGCCAAATGTGAGAGTGGCATGTGATGAAATTTTGGTAACGGAGTCTCTTACAGATGCCGGTTTCACCGTGACCGTCAAAAATGATGGTTTATACAAAGCAGATAAGATTGTTTTAACCTATGGGTTCGAGACTACTTTGGGAACACAAAAGAAAACTTATACTGTTGAGAATTTGAAAAAGAATAAACAGAAAACTGTTGCAGATAATGCGGTTATTTTGCCAGATGTGACCACATATCAACTAATGAAGATAGAGGTTTATGCCGGTGACGGATTGATGACTCACAATCTGTCAACAGATAAGTATTCTTACAAATATGGTACCGTGGATACTAAGGCACCTGTATTTGGTGGTTGGGTCAATAAGGATAGTTATAAAAAAGGTCAGGTGTTCATGACGGTTTATGCAGGACAAGACTTCGATTATAGCCGGTATGTGTCAGTGGAAGATGACAGAGATGCAAAGGTGACATTTACAGTAGATACCAGTAAGGTAGATTGGAAAAAGGCTGGAGTATATAAGGTGTATTTTACAGCAACAGATAAGGCTGGAAATGAAGCAACTGCCTATGCAAAGATTAATGTCCGTCTTACAACGACACAGATAGATGATATGGCAGACCAGGTGCTTGATGACCTTATAAAAGACTGGTGGACTGATAAGAAGAAAGCGGAAGCAATTTATACTTACCTGAGAAAATCCTTTAGCTATGTGGATCATTCGGATAAATCCAGTTGGGAAAAATCTGCGAAATACGGTCTGATGTATGAGTCCGGGGATTGTTTTACTTATTATGCGGCTGCCAGAATATTGCTGACAAGAGCCGGTATTCCAAACATTATGATTAAAAAGGTTCCGGGATATAGTAGCAATCATTGGTGGAATTTGGTGTATATCAATGGGGGATGGTATCATTTTGATACGACACCACGTAAGAATCAGGCGATGTTTTGTTTGTTGACCGATACACAGATTTTATCTTATTCAAAGAAAAATGGTAATTGTCATGATTTTAACAGCGATTTGTATCCAGATAGAGCAAAAAAGGCTATTAGTAAACTGATATATGGAAAGCGATATTAGTTCCAGAAAAAAGGGCCTTACGAGATAACATTTCGTTGACAAACCTTGTATTTATTAGTAAAATTTTAGATAGGTATTTCTACAAATAATGATAATACGGAGGAGGCATTATAATGCAGGGAAGTTATGCTGATCGAATAGGAAAAATCGTGTCGAAGTTAGTTTCGCGCATTATCATATTGATGGCGGTTGTTGTAGTAATTTTGACAGGTATTGTTTCAAAGCAATTATGTTCACGTACAATGGAGTCTAATGTTTTGCAGTATGCGAATGATATCGACAAGACTTTATATGAGCGTGAAGAGATTACTATCATGCTTGCAGACTCAATTGGGGATGACGTTTTCGAGAAAGATGAGGATGTGCTAGCATATGTTGATTCTATCGTGGCTGAGAATGAGAATATTTCAGCGGCATATATGGCTTATGCTGACAAGAAATTAATCATGAGTGGTGGTTGGCAGCCACCGGCTGATTTTGATTTTACAACACGTGGATGGTATACCGGTGCTCAGGAGACAGAGGATGGAGTGTTCCTCACTGACCCATATATTGATGAGCAGACTGGTGATATGTGTGTGACAATGTCAAAAAAGGTAATTGATGGAAGTGGAAACTTTGTTGGTGTTGCAGCTATGGATATGTATATTGATGATATATTATCTCTTGTGACATCTACAAGTAGCAAGTCTAAGTATGCATTTTTGATTTCCGGATCAGGTGCAATTCTGTCACATCCGGATAAAGAGTTGGCATTGACAGCAGAAAAGACAACAAGTATTAATGATGCATATAAGGGCAAGTACAAAAAGGTTGCAAAGACTTCAATGGAAGTAAAACTTATGTTCCAGTTGAAGGACGGCGGTATCAAGTCTATGATGGCAAGTCCTGTAGGTGGTACAGAGTGGAAGGTTATATTTGTTGAACCATTAACAGATTCATATGGATTATTCATGGTTATTATCTTGATTGCAATTGCCTTTGCTGTTGTAGCGTCTATTGTCGTACAGAAGTATTGTAAGAGTACTATGACACAGTGGTTTGCGCCACTTACCTCAATTGGTGAAAAGGCAATCATGATTTCAGAAGGTGACTTGGATGTTGTGTTTGATGAAGAGCCACTGGCAGAAGAGATTGCTATGTTAACCGTTTCCATGAATGAAACTGTTGAGAAGTTAAAGTATTACATTAGTGATATTAGTTATGTTGTAAGCCGTATTTCAGCAAATGATTTATCTGTTAAGGTAGAGGCTGAATACCAGGGTGCATTTATTGCTATCAAGAATGCATTAGATACTATCTTAGATAAGTTAAATGGTGCATTCGGTATGGTAAATGAACAGTCTGAAATCGTAGTAAATTATTCAGGCCAGGTTCAGGAAAGTACATTACAGGTTGCTGCAGGTGCAACTGAGCAGAGCATGGCAGTTACCGGACTTGCAGACAATGTTAAGGTATTGGCTGAACAGAGCCACTTAATTACACAGAACGCAGCAAAGGCTAGTGATGTTTCTGAGCTTACTAACAATCAGCTTGCAGAAGGTAATGCACAGATGGCTTCCTTATTAGAGGCTATGGATACTATCGAAGCTACATCAAAACAGATTGGTGCGATTATCACAACTATTAATGATATTTCAGAACAGACAAACCTCTTATCTCTGAATGCTTCTATCGAAGCTGCAAGAGCTGGTGAAGCTGGTAGAGGATTTGCGGTTGTTGCAGATGAGATTAGCAAGTTAGCTACAGCTTCTGCTGCATCATCAGATACCATTGCACAGCTCATTGAGAATTCTAACAGAGCTGTTAACGTAGGTAAGGAGTTAGCACATAGAACATCTGCTACTTTACAGACAGGTATTGCAAACTCTATGAAGTCCAAGGATGATATCTTAGAGATTAATGAGTTCGTTCAGAGACAGGCTGTTGCTATTGAGCGTATCGAGGCTAGTTTGGGTAACATCGTTACTATCATTGATTCCAATGCAGCTGCTTCACAGGAGAATGCAGCAATCAGTGATGAGTTGATTAACTGTGCAAATGCATTAAAGGTAACTGTAGAAGAGTTCAGACTTCGTGGTTATGAAGACATGGGATTCGGCGAAGAAATGCCTATGGATGAAGAGTATCCAGAAGAGGGATTTGGCGAAGAATATCCTGAGGAATATGCAGAGGAATACCCAGAGGAGCAAGAGGAAGCACCAGAAGGTTGGGGCGAAGAAGCAGAACAGGAAGAGACCGGTTGGGGTGAAGAGACCGCAACGGAAGAAGCTGGATGGGGCGACAGTGATGACGAGGAGTCTGAGTGGTAGGTCGTAATATATGACTGTTTCAGCATTACATTTTATTTGTTAAGAATGTGTAAATGTTTACATTTGCTTTTATAACAAAACTTATACAACTCGCAAGAGTTTATCAAAGAAAAGCCGTGGTATGATACCACGGCTTTTCTTTGTCCTCTCTTGCTCAAACAAGTATAAGTTTTTATAAAAGCAAACATAAAACATTAACACATTCTAAAACAAAAAAACAAGATGCTGAAACAGTCATATATTACTTGATAAATGGGGGACGGAACGGTGTGTATTATAGTTGGAGGAATGATTATTATTGACGTGAGGTGGTGGGTGACGTAAAATAGTGCAAATGTCGAATTTGTGATGTTACTGTGAGAGGTGGTAATGTATGGAAGTTATAATGAAGAAGAATGAGGCTGAAATTAATGAGTCTGTGGCAAAGGGGCTTATTTTAGTTTTTGTTGTCATTTTGTTGGTTTCAATTTGCTGTTGGCTTGGTATTTTTGACATTGCTTTTGACATGACAATTATTTTGTTGAGTGTTGGATTGATTACTCTAATAATACCGGCCATTATGATATTAAAAATTCATGTATATAGCGACGTGATGAAATACATTGTTGTTACGATGACTGCTATTATGGCAGGGGCAACGTATGTGTTGTTTACATTTCAAGCAGTAATGATTTTTGTGGTGCCAACTATTGTTGCGGCATTGTATATGAATAAAAGAGTATTATGTTATTCGGGAGTGTCTAGTGTAATTGTTATTATAATGTCACATTTTATTACGGGGTTTTATTTATTTCAGCCTTGGGTGGAGCCTTTTTTAGAAATGGAAGACATTATGCGTTATGGAGCGATATCTAGATGTTTGCAGTATCTGGGATATTATGCATTAGTGTTCTTTTTGGTTGACAGATACACACTGATAATTTTACGAGAAGAACAAAATAGTTCGGATATAGATGATAATGCTGAGATAGAGAATAACGAAAATAAAATTGCTTTTGAAACGATGTTAGCAGGGTTATCAGAGCGGGAGAAATCTGTTTTTATATTATTAGTTAGCGGATATACAAATATCCAAATTGCAGATAAATTGTATTTATCAAATGGTACTGTTAAGAATTATATATCCACTATCTATGAAAAAATTGGTACAAAGGAAAGAAATGCGTTAATTATGAAATTTAATAGATTTGTTCATGAATATGACCAAAGTAACATAGAAAAATGACTGTGGTAACTTCCCTTTTTCAATGACATTTTTGTATATTGAATGAAAAAAGGGAGGTTATTTTTATGAGAAAGAAAGTATTAAAAATGTTTTTGGTAGGGACAGCAATATTGATTAGTAGCTGTATTATTAATTTTATACCTACCATGAACTTAAAATCAAAAGAGATGAATGAACTAGCAGGCAAATGGATTCATGTGTATTATGAAAAAGAAGAATCCGCAGCAAAAGATGTTTTTGAATATGCGGATTCAGGGACTGCCTTGATTGCAACAAAGCTTGGTTTTGAAAGTCGCCCCGATGTTAATGTGTATATATATGATACTCAAAAGAAAATGCAAACGAAAAAGTATGGATATGTAGCTTTGATTTTGGATTTGGATTGGTATATTGGAGATAATATAGGAACGGATGTGATTTTGACATCTCCGGCAAATCCAGGAAATGTACATGACTACAACAACAATAAATATGCAGTATTACATGAAATTGTGCATGCATATGTTTCGGTTTTAAATGAGGATATAGCTTTATGGCTGACAGAAGGTGTTGCACTGTATTTAAGTAACGGAGAACCATTTCAAAAAGAGTATCTGGAGACGATGGGCGTTCCAACCTATAAAGAAATTTGCTCTAATAATCCGATAACATTCTCGGATTGTGGGGGTTATACATTTGCACACATATATATTGAGTATTTGGAAAAGACATATGGGTGGGACAAAGTCATGCAACTAATTAAAACAGAAGATTATCAAGCAAGCTTTGACAAAAGCCAAAAAGAAATCTATGATGAATGGGCAGAATACATAATGAATTATCCAGACAACAATCAATAAATGTGATAAGTGGTGGACAGAATTATTATTATCCGGCAACAATTAGTAAAGATATAAAGAAAACAGGTTACTAGCAGTGAGCCTCAAAATACGTCAGTACTTATGCTGTGTTCTTTACAGCATTATGTACTGTTACGTATTTTGGGAGCGTGAGCATCTCACTGCAGTACCTGTTTTCTTATATCTTTAATGATTAGTTGCAATACTACCTGCACTCTGCACCATGAGGCATTTCTGTCTCAGTTGTTAAGAGTGATAATTTTCCTTCTGCATCTTCAGCACAAAGAATCATACCTTCAGAAACGTAACCGGCTAGTTTTACTGGTTCTAAATTGGTAACGGCGATAACCTTCTTGCCAACCATTTCTTCTGGGGTAAACTGTGTCTTGATTCCAGATAAAATCTGCTTTGTCTCACTACCGAACTGTACCTGTGAGCAGAGCAATTTCTTAGATTTTGGAATTGCACGACATTCTTTGATTTCACCAACGCGAAGCTGTAATTTCTCGAAGTCATCAATGGAAATCTGTGGTTTTGCTTCAAGGTCGATACCAGGATTTTCAGGCTCTTCCGGAACTTCTGGTTCTGGAGGTGTCATTGCTTCAACCTTAGCCATAACTTCATCTAAATCTAATCTTGCGAATAAAATTTCAGGATTGTCAGTTACCTTCTTGCCTGATTCGTAACCACCGAAGTGAATTAACTCTTCAATTGGACGAGCCTTTGCATTTAACTGTGCTAAAATCTTATCAGCTGTCTCTGGCATGAAGCTTCTTAAGAAGCTTGCACCATAAACGATACTCTCAACCAAGTTGTAAAGTACTGTCTGGAGACGACCTTCCTTCTCAGGATCTTTTGCAAGAGCCCAAGGCATTGTCTCGTCGATGTACTTGTTGCAACGCTTGAAGAGATAGAAAATCTCTGTCATGGCATCTGCAACACGAAGCTGATCCATATATCTGTTTACGTTGTTTCGTGTTCCAAGAACAACCTTCTTTAAGTCTTCGTCAACCGGATCTTTTACGCCGGCATTTGTGATAACACCATCAAAGTATTTGTTTGCCATAGAAATGGTACGATTTACGAGATTACCAAGTGTGTTAGCGAGCTCTGTATTTAAACGCTCAACCATTAACTCGTAAGAGATAACACCGTCGTTATCGAATGGCATTTCGTGTAATACGAAGTAACGGACAGCATCCACACCGAACAATTCTACTAAATCATCAGCGTAGATAACATTTCCCTTTGACTTACTCATCTTACCATCGCTCTGGATTAACCATGGGTGACCGAAAATCTGCTTTGGTAATGGCAAATCTAAAGCCATTAACATAATTGGCCAGTAAATGGTGTGGAATCTTAAGATGTCCTTACCGATCAAATGTAAGTCACATGGCCAATAACGCTCAAAGTTCTTGTCACTTCTGCCCTCTAATTCATAACCTAAACCGGTGATGTAGTTTGATAACGCATCAATCCATACATAGATAACATGCTCTGGGTCAAAATCAACCGGAATACCCCATTTAAATGAAGTACGGGATACACACAAATCCTGTAAGCCTGGAAGCAAGAAGTTGTTCATCATCTCGTTCTTTCTAGATTCAGGCTGAATAAAGTCAGGATGTGATTTGATATGGTCGATTAAGCGGTCAGCGTACTTGCTAAGTTTGAAGAAATATGCTTCTTCTTTTGCTTCTTGTACAGGACGACCGCAGTCTGGACATTTTCCATCAACAAGCTGAGATTCTGTGAAGAAAGATTCACAAGGTGTACAATACATACCAACGTATTCACTCTTGTAGATATCTCCCTGGTCATATAATTTTTTGAAAATCTGTTGAACCTTCTTTTCGTGGTCCTCATCAGTAGTACGAATGAACTTGTCATATGAGGTGTTCATCAAATCCCAAATTCTCTTGATTTCACCTGCGGTTCCATCAACGAACTCTTTTGGTGTTACACCAGCCTCTTCAGCCTTTTGCTCGATTTTCTGACCGTGCTCATCTGTACCTGTCTGAAAACGTACATCGTATCCAACAAAACGCTTATAGCGTGCGATGGCATCCGCAAGTACGATTTCGTAAGTATTACCAATGTGTGGCTTACCGGAAGTGTAAGCAATGGCAGTGGTAATGTAATACGGTTTCTTAGCCATTTTAAAAGCCCCTCCTTCAAATGATAGAAAATCATAATCGACAATTGTTTGGAAATGTATCCGATGCTGTAGGCAGCTTCAAATACGAAAAGCAGATAAAGGGCAGCATTCCATAGAAAAAATGATTCCCATAGAAACAAAAAAACCCGTCCTTAAACTTAAAGACGAGCTACTAGCCGTGGTACCACTTTAATTCTTCCGTCCCTCACGAGACGAAACTTATACACTGTAAACAGTGACACACTATAACGGGTGCTCCCGTCTGAGGCTTGCAAATGTGTTCACCCCAGCAGCTCCAAGGCCATCTTCAATCAGTTCCACACAGATCCGCTCTCAGCAACTACGGACTCTCTGTACCGGCTTTCCTAACCTACTCTTCTTTTCTTCGCTTTTGTGATTATGATTGTATAATAGTAATGTGAGTGCTCTCAGTTCCTTGGCTTACCCCTTATGAGAATATAAGCCTCGGCAACCCCGAAAATACTCATGTGGTAAGTATACCCATAGAAAAAATGAAAGTCAAGGAATACAAGGAAATTATTGTTCGGCAAAATAGACAAAGTTGTTTGGTAAAAAGGTTGCATTGCGCCCCCAATATGATAGAATTATGAAAAATGAGATTGTATTTGTAGTCTTAGGAGAGTGAAATTATGCAAAACATCATTAATAGTAAAAAATATATTCATACTATCATTTTTGTAATAATCAGTATGATGCTATGGGCAGGTACACTGTACATTCCAGTCCACGCCGAAACCGATGGTTGGGACGGCAAGACAGTTGAAAGTTATGCCGAGGGCGATGGTACCAAGGAGAATCCGTATCAGATTAGTAAGCCGGAGCATTTGGCATATTTAGCAAAGATGGTAAATGCAGGCGAGCCTTATATTGATACATATTTTTTGGTGACAGAAGACATTGATTTGAATAATAAAAAATGGACTGCTATCGGAAATACCATGACTGAGTTTCAGGGGTATTTTGATGGTAATTTGCATACGATTTCTAATTTGTATATTAAGAAGACAAAGAAGGCACAGGGCTTATTTGCTTATACCGTTGGTGCAGAGATTACGAAGGTAAAACTATCAGGGGTGAATATTAAGGGAGAGACTTGTGTCGGCGGATTGATAGGTATAGCAAAGAACACCAAGCTGATTCAGTGTACCGTTGCAGGTGCCATTTCCGGAACAGAAAATGTTGGCGGTCTGGTTGGCTCCTTTGGAGAGGATACGGCAGTCGAGTATATTAAGAGCAGTGTGAACAAATCGAAAGTTACCGGTACAAAAAATGTTGGTGGCATTGCCGGTTATGGATTGGGACGCGTTTATAAGAGTAACAATTATGGTGACATTTACGGCACACAATTTGTTGGTGGCATCCTGGGTCTTGGTATGGCTGAGGCTTGTGTCAATCATGGTAGTATTTGTGGTGTGCAGGACATCGGCGGTATGGTTGGCATGACTGTTTTTGCCGCAGATTTAAAAAAATGCGTTAATCTTGGAACCATCACCGGTAGCATCGAGGTCGGTGGAATTGCGGGCAATCTGATTGATGGCAGCAAGGCGTTAGCGTGTAGTAATTACGGTGCAATCACTGGAACAGAGCGCGTTGGTGGTATCTGTGGAGTAGGTAATTTTAAGCAGGTATATAATTGTGGCGTTGTAACCGGTACGCAGTATGTGGGTGGTATATCCGGATATGCATATAACGGTATCAGCACGGCTGCTTATAATACAGGAAAAGTTGTTGGCGGAAAGACTGGGGTAGCTATTGGTGGTATAATCGGATATCTGCAAGAGAGTGAAACAGGTTCTGGGTTGCAGGATAGCTATAGTACTGGAAAAATCACAGGCAAGAAACAGGTTGGTGGCGTAGTTGGATACAACGGCGGCGCTGTGACAAATACATTTTATAAAGTAAACACAGCGAAGGTTGGTATTGGAAAAGGGAATAAAGGAACTGCCCGTCCGAAAGAAGCGGCAGATATGAAAAAGGCGTCTTTTCTCACTTTGCTAAATGCCACCGAGACCAATTGGAAGCAAAAAAGTGGAAAGTATCCGACGTTAATCGGTTGTCAGTATGCTTCATCCAGCAACAAATCTACTGCACAAAAGGTAAATAAAATTACTGGCTTTGCAGGTAAACCAACAAAGTCAAAGATTACATTATCTTGGACACCTCAGATGCGGTTAACAGGATATGAGATTTATCAATATAACAAGACAAAGAAAAAGTATGTAAAGCTAGCCACCATAGATTCTATAGATGTGGCATCCGGTAGCATAAGTCAGCATACTGTTACAAAATTAAAATCAAAAACCACCTACAAGTTCCGCATTCGCGGCTACAAGCAGGTGGCTAATAAAAAATATTACGGTAAATACGTAACCATTTCTGTTAAAACAAAATAACTATTCAGTATCGTTGATACCAGGGGCCTTCTCAGTGGAGGCCTCTTCTGTTACTTCTTCAGTCGTTTCAGAGGTGTCTTCAACCTGTGCAATTAACTGATTATCTAACTTTGTGAAATCTTCATCGCTGATATAATAAGTATCGCCTTCTGTTAAAATGCTGACGATGGTTGATGTGTAATCAAGATATCCCATGTTATCAGCGGACTTGTTTAAGATATCTAAAATACCCTTTGCAAACTCAGTTTCATATTGTTCGATTTCGTACTCGTCGAAATCTCCGGCTTCTTTTTTCTTGTTAAAACTTTCAATGTAAGCAATCACATCATCATAAGTGCTTTGCAAAATGTCAATCGGGTAAATCAATACCTCTACTGTGTAGGAATCACCAGATTTTACTGCAGGCTTCACTTCATACTTTGTTGCGGCATAAATCTTTTTTGTCAAAGCCACAAACTCTTCTCGTAAGGAACCATCATCCACCAATTCAATGCCATAATAAGCAATCAAGGAATTGGTTAAGTGTTCAATTCCTTCGTTGTAAGCAGTTTCTACTGCTTCTTGATCGGACTCTGTCATTTCTAAAAATGTCTCGAAGGTACCTTTATAATTTGCATCTAATAAACTGGTAACATAAGCAGCATACTTTTTATTTTTGCTCTCAAAAATGGAGCAGGCGGTTAGCTGCAAAACCATTGTAAATAACAGTAAGCATACTGTGATTTTTTTCATTCTCTGTTTCATGAAAATTCCCCGTTTCTTTCTTTATAATCCGTATCCTAACACAAAACAAACTGTTTTGCGATAGAAAATTTGATTTTGAATTACAGATACTTTCCCAATGCATCAGACAAAGCTGCGAATTGTGTCAGTGTCAAAGCCTCACCACGGATACTTTCCGGTAATCCAAGGGAAGCAAGGGCCTCTACTACCTGTTCTTTGGTGAAGGAAAGATTTGGTGCATTTTTAATTCCATTTTGCAAAGTCTTTCTTCGCTGGTTGAAGGATGCACGAATGATGGCAAACATCAGCTTTTCATCCTTTACTTCCACTGGCGGCTTGTCCCATTTTGTAAGGCGGATGACAGCAGAGCCAACCCCCGGACGTGGCATAAAGCAGTTAGGTGGAACATTGGCTACAATGTATGGTTCAGCATAGTATTGCACTGCCAAGGATAATGCACCGTAGTCTTTGGTTCCAGGACCAACCTGCATACGGTCGGCAACCTCTTTTTGCACCATAACGGTGACAGAACTGACAGGAACATGATTTTCAAAAATCCCCATGATAATCGGTGTTGTAATGTAGTATGGAAGATTAGCAACCACCTTAAAAGGTGCGCCATTGTTCTTCTCTTTTGCCAAAGCATTCAAATCTACTTTTAAGATGTCATCATTGATGATGGTGACATTGTCGTAGTCTGCCAAAGTTTCCTGTAAAATCGGAATCAGGTTATTGTCGATTTCTACAGCGATGACTTCCTTGGCACGTTCTGCCATGTATTGGGTCATAGTTCCGAAACCGGGACCGATTTCTAATACAACATCATCTTTAGTAATATCTGCAGCACGCAAAATCTTGTCAATCACATGCTCATCAATCAAAAAGTTCTGACCAAACTTTTTGTGAAATGCAAATTCATATTTTTTAATTGTTTCAATTGTCACTTGTGGGTTACTTAATTTTTCCATATATTCTCCCGTAAATGTGATTTGGTTTTATTCGTTCGGCAAGCGATACAGTCTGCAAGCATTTTCGTAGGTAATGCGTTCCAATTCTTCTCGAGAAATGCCTTTTATCTCAGCCAGCTTGTCCAAAACATAAGCGATATAACCGGAATGGTTTCGTTTTCCACGATAAGGTTCCGGAGCCAGATACGGACAGTCGGTTTCTACGACAATCTTATCTATTGGAATATATTCTACTGCCTCTCGTAGCTTTTTACCATTCTTAAAAGTAAGGACACCACCAACACCAAAATAAAAATCCATATTTAGAAAATCTCTAGCAGTTTCCTTTGTGTAAGAATAGCAGTGGATAACGCCACCGATTTCCTCAGCATGCATACCTCGAAGCATATCTACAGTGTCCTTGGCAGCATCTCTGGAATGCACTACGATTGGAAGGGATAATTCCCGTGCCAGATTTGCCTGCTTAATAAACCATTCCTTTTGCAGATTCGGTGCAACATCATCATAGTAATAATCCAGACCAATTTCGCCAATGGCAACAATCTTTTCGTGTTGTGCCCAAACCTTCATCTTTTCGAGAAAGGCATCTGACATAGCCGCTAAGTCTTCCGGATGAACACCAACGGTTCCATACATAAAATCATATTTTTCTATAAAATTAATCATCTCTTCACAGCTTCTAAGAGATGCACCGATGTTAACGATTTTGCCAACGCCATTTTCATGGAGAGAAGTCAAAAGTTCGTGTCGGTCCTCGTCAAAGCGCGAATCATCGTAGTGGGCATGACTATCAAATATCATTATTTATCACCTATCTATATTATAGTGTTATATAGAGATATAGTGTCTGCTTATCATTGTATTTGTTTGATAAGAATGTATAAGTGTTTCTCTGTGGCTTTATTACATGTTAACACACAAACTCGCAAAATGGAGGTGTCGATTGGATAGAGGCGTGCCTCAAAATGCGTCAGTCCTTATGGGCTAGCACATCTTATAGATGTGTTAGCCCATTAGTACTGCTACGCATTTTCGCGAGCGCAAGCGTCGCGCCGAATCCAATCGACACCTCTATTTTGCTCAGACATGTGTGTGAACATGATAAATCTCACAGAGAACCACTAACACATTCTAAGCAACCAAATAATATGAAACACAGACACTATATCTCTATGCACCACTATATTTTACATATATTTAACAGAAATGTCTATAATGTAGCCTTACGATTTTCTGAATTATTGGCATATTTTGTACATGCCATTCATATATTGATAGTGGACAAGCAATTTGGAAATGAAGGGGGACTATATGCAATATAATAGATTTATTTCATATATACATCACTATCATAATGGAGAAAAAATGGAAAACACTGGCTTTGTGAAGGTGGAACGGAAAGGGGCATATGTACGGTTTTCCATGAGGAGTAAAATCTTGGAGCGGGTGGAAATGCCCTATAGGGTGATGTTGATTTGTAAGCCGGAATATGAAAGGTGCAGAGGCATTTTGCTTGTGGAGCAACCGGTGACGCAGGGGGAATTTACATATCGGTATGTGACAAAATATGAGCAGATGGCTGGTAATCATTTGCGATTGGAGGATATATGCGGTGTGTTGATTCAGGGAGATTTTGAGCACGCATATATGACAGTTTGGGAGGATTTGAAGCTGACACCGAATATGGTGGAGTGGCAGGAAAATAAAGAGCCGGAGGTGACGGAGTCATTGCTGTTTGGCGACGGAGAGGAGGATGTGGAAACAGCAGCCTGTAAAGATGAGGAAGGAGAACCGGATACATTGGAGGCGGAACTGTCTGTATCAGAAAATGAAGTGGAGCCGGGGCTTTCCTATCTTTTTCATAAGAGGAGTAAACTGCCTTTGTTTGAAGGAAGTGAAATTTATGATTGTATTCGAATCGAGCCACAGGATATTGGTTTATTAGAAATGAAGTTCTGGAAATACGGGAATAATAGTTTTTTATCGCATGGCTATTATCGGTATCACTATTTACTGTTGGGGAAATTGCGCTTTCAGGACGAGGAGGAAAAAATCATATTGGGCGTTCCCAGCATTTACAATCAGAAAGAAAAAGAACTTGCCAATATGTTTGGGTTTGAACAGTTTGTTTCTGTAAAACGGACAGACAGAAAACAGGGCGAATTTGGGTATTGGATTGTGGAGCTGTAATCTAATATAGAATAAGACTATAGCGTTGCAAATCCCGCCATGCATTATTTACAAGAATGGATTGATATTCCACGCCTTCATATTGAAAATGAAGACGATTCAGCAATTGAATGGAAGGCAGATTTTCTGGAACTACTCTTGCCTCGATTCGGTGCAGCTTCAAATCTACTGCGGCGATTTGTAAAAGCTTTAATACAGCTTCCGTAGCATAGCCATTTCCGGTTGCAGTATAGTCTAATTTGTAGCCAAGGGTAGCCTTAGAAAAGGCACCGTGCAAAATGTTACATAAATTTACGGAACCGATGATGGTGTTAGGATCATTTTTTTTATAAATAAAGTAACGGAGGGAAGTGCCATTTAAAATGTCCTGCATTTCATAGGACAAAAACTTTTGTTGGTAGGCTTCGGTGTAGAAGCCGTTGGAAACTGTTGGTTCAAAAGGGGTGAAAAAATTCTTGTTGCGCTGATAAAATGCTAAAACGTCGGCCGCCTTTTCTTCTGTTTCCACTTTTAAAATGAGTCTTTGTGTTTCTTCTGTAAATAGCATATCGTACTCCAATGGATAAAGATTTTGTCAAGAGTGTCAAAATTGTGATATAATATGAACACTTGACTGATGTCATGGTTTTAGTTTACAAAACCGTATGAAAAATAGCAAGAGGTCTGAGATGACAAAAGAAGAAAAATACATGAAAATGGCAATCTCACAGGCAAAAAAGGCAGAGAAGAATGGGGATGTACCCATTGGCTGCGTGATTGTATATGAGGATAAGGTAATTGCCAGAGGATATAACAAACGGAATTTAAAAAAGACAACATTGGCACATGCCGAATTACTTGCCATAGAGAAGGCGTCTAAGTTCTTAAATGACTGGCGGTTAGAGGGTTGCACCATGTATGTGACATTGGAGCCTTGTCAGATGTGTGCCGGCGCCATCGTGCAGGCAAGAATTGATAAGGTTGTGATTGGTTGTATGAATGGAAAGGCTGGATGTGCCGGTTCCATTTATAATATGTTACAGGAACCTAGATTTAATCATCAGGTGGAAATTGAGCATAGTACATTGGAGACGGAATGCAGTGAGATGTTGTCGGCATTTTTTAGAAATCTGAGAAAGAAAAAGGATGCGGAGAAAGGAAAGGAGACAGACAAATGAGAAGACAAAAAATGCGCATGATAAGTATATGGTTGATAATGGTTTTGGTGTTAACCTTGATTCCTGAATTACCGGTAAAAGCGAATACAATATGCACGGATGATAGTGGATACTGGGACTTTGGTGTGGATGCAAATGGAAATGCTACCCTAGGTCGATTTAACAAAAATGTAAATGACTTTGATGGTATCATTCCGGAATATGTGGTTTGTGATGGTAAACAATATAAGGTGGTGGGGCTTGGTGAAAAACTGTTTTATGCATTGAATGTTACCAGTGTAGTGATACCAAGTAGTGTACAGGTGATTGGAAATTGTGCTTTTCAAAATACGGGTTTGACATCTGTTACCTTCGCTCCGGGAAGTCAATTACATACGATAGGTGATGAGGCTTTCAATGTATCATCTGGATTGACAACGATAACGATTCCGGCAAGCGTAAAAAATATTGGAAAAAGTGCATTTTCAGGGACAAATATTACTTCGGTAAATTTTGAAGCCGGAAGCCAGTTGCTCAGTATAGGAAATTCGGCATTTGCTGATTTGGCTATTACATCGTTGACCCTTCCATCGGGCTTGCAAACGATTGGTAATTATGCTTTTTGTGATACAGCAATAAAGAGTCTGATGATTCCTGCCAGTGTGAAAACTATTGGAGAATATGCTTTTTATCAGTCTGAATTACTGACATCTGTAACATTTGCTCAGGGAAGCCAGTTAGAATCAATTGGGCAGGTGGCTTTTAATGGCTGTGCTTTTGAAAGTATTACTATTCCTGCCTCGGTAAAGACATTGGATAACAGAGTTTTTTATTATTGTAAGTCATTGACTTCTGTTCATTTTGAAGAGGGAAGCCAGCTGACAACGATAGGAGATTCTTGTTTTTATTATTGTCCTGCACTTACAAGTGTAGAAATCCCTGCCTCGGTAAAGACAATTGGAGCAGAGGTATTCAACAGTTGTTTTGGCTTAACATCGGTAGTTATACCGAAGGACAGTCAGTTGGAGTCTATCGGTGATTCTGCATTTTGTAGCACGAAGATTACAGAAATATATTTGCCATCAACCCTTACCAGTATTGGTACATCTGCTTTCAACGGTACGAAGGTGGATAAGGTTGAAATCCCTGCAAATGTAACTACATTAGGTGAAGACTCTTTTCTTTATTGTCATGACTTGGAGGAGATTTATTATCCGGCAGATTTAGAAGATGAGGTAACAGCGGCAGTAGGCAGTTTTGATGGGTTAAAGGGCGCTTATACCGTGTCAGATACCACGCCACCTACCATATCTTTTACATATTCTGGAAATGTGGGGACAGAAATTACAGTGCCTGAGACAGTTGCCGGTATGGAAGTAACCGAGGTTCAGGTAGGCAATATGCCGGCTTTGCCAGCAGTTTTGAAGCCTGATTGTAAGGCAAAGGCTTTGTCTGACTTGGCTGATATGTTGCCTGAGGGCTATGCATTTGTAAAACCGGAGACGAAGCTGATACCTGGTGAAAATATTTCTTGTGAAGTATCTTATGGGAACTATACTTTTACTGTGACGGTAAAGGTGGCAGACCACCAGAGTACAGAGTTAATGGATGTGAAAGCAGCTACCTGTGTGACAGAAGGTTATAGTGGTGATACATACTGTAAGGATTGTGATACAGTCATTACAAAAGGCAAAATAATTGCGGCAACGGGACATCAGCATACAGAGCTTATTAATGTGAAAGTGGCTACCTGTGTGACAGAGGGTTACACTGGTGATACATATTGTAAGGATTGCAATTCAGTCATTGAAAACGGAAGTGCGATTGCAATGTTGCCACACACATGGGATGAAGGGGTAGTGACAAAAGAAGCAACCTATACTGAAACAGGCGTGAAAACTTATACATGTACAGGTTGTGGAGCAACTTTTACAGAGGAAATCCTTGTTGTGCCAACACCTGCCAAGGGAACAACCTTTACTGACAGTAAAAGTAATGGTATATACAAGATTACAAAATCTGATTTGGCAAAGGGGACTGTGCAGTATGTAAAGCCAAAGAGCAAAAATAAAAAGACAGTAGTGATTCCAACGACTGTTACGTTAGATGGCATTACTTATAAGGTCACTAGTATTGCGAAAAATGCATTTAAGAATAATCAGAAGCTTACCAAGATAACAATCGGAAATAATGTGAAGACAATTGGTGACAATGCATTTTGCGGATGTAAGAAGTTGAAGACCGTAAAGCTTGGAAAGAATGTAACAACCATTGGAGCGAAGGCATTTTATAATTGTGGAAAACTTACAAGTATTACCATTCCATCTAAGGTTTCTAAGATAGGGAAACAGGCGTTTTATAAATGCAAAAATTTAAAGAAGATTACCATTAAGACCAGTAAGCTTACAAAGAAACGTGTAGGCAGTAAGGCATTTGGTAAGATTTATTCTAAGGCAACTATCAAGGTGCCAAAGAAGAAATTGAAGACTTATAAGAGTTTATTGAAATTAAGGGGTGTTAGTAAAAAAGCTATATTTAAGAAATTATAACGAAAGTTGACATCACAGTTCAATTTCGTTATACTGTCTAGGCATGAATTTGTTTATAAAGCTTCCGCGCAGCCGGGGAATTAGCGGTGCCCTGTACCTGCAATCCGCTACAGCAGGGGTGATGGTGAGCTTAGGGATATAATTGTAGAGCCGCCCATAGTGGATGGTGTTGACGTGCGGGTCTCACGCAATGAGAGCCTATGAACCGTGTCAGGTGGGGAACCAAGCAGCACTAAGTAGGATTTCCCATGTGCCGTGGGGGTGCCTGGCTGAGTCATTCGCCGTGGTAACGTCTATAGTTGTATCACGAAGCTTGTCGCGCGGATTTTTGATAATATAAAAGAAACCCGTTTCTTTCAACTAAATAATTCGATATATTTTCTCATTTTTCATAAATTTTTTGTGGAAAAATGTTGTCAAACGTGCTATGATACCGTTAGGTATCTTTTTTAATTTGGGATAATAGTATTATGATATACATGACTTCATGAATGTGACAGTATTATTAAGATATGTAGGAGCAATTAGGGATGAATTACACTGAGGTTATTGAATATGTTAAAAATCAAACAGCAGTAAATGGAAGACCACCTAACTATCCATTCCGTAGTCGATATGAACACACTATGCGTGTGTATCGTTGGGCGATTAAATTGCAGGCAAAGGTTGGCGGAGATTTAGAGATTATCACATTGGCAGCACTTTTGCATGATATTGGTTGGGATGATGAGAGACCTCACAATGAGGTTGGAGCCGAACTAGCTGTAGAATATTTAGATAGCATTGGATATGACGAGGAAAAGATTGCCAGAGTTGGTGAGATTATTCTCCGTCATACAGATCAGGACACCACAGATGAATTATCATTAGAATGTAAAGTTGTGATGGATGCAGATTTATTAGATGAGTTAGGCGCCATCAGCGTGCTTTGGGATTCCATGGCGACCGCCTGTGAAGATGAGGCAAGCTACAAGAAGGCATATTATAGAATCAAGAATTTCTATCGTATCAACAGACCTAAGATTCGTCGTTGTAAGACGGATGTGGCAAGAAAAGAATACGAGCATCGCTTAAAGTGTATCGAGGATTTCTTGACAGAATTAGAGAGAGAATTGTTTTAAAAAAGAAGTGCTTCAGTGGAAGCACTTCTTTTTTGATAATAGGAATATAGGCGTTTGAAAGTAGTTATGTTAAGCAACGACTGTGCGAACAAAAAAATAGTTGACAACGATTAATCTCTTGTACTATTCTGACTTAGAAAAATAGTTTGAATATGGAGGGGATTTAAATGAGAAAACTATTATGTTATTTATTAATCACAAGCTTATTACTTAGCTGTTGTGTAAGCAATGTAAAAGCTATTGAAGCAGAAACTAGTTTAGCTGATGAGGAGACAGTAGAAACAACGGTAGTGGAGTTAGAGGAAAATCAGTTTGAGGACGATATATCCGTTACATTTGTAGTGAATACAAAATGGGATACGGGTTACACCGCAGAGATTAGTATTGCAAATGAGGGAACAGAAACAATCCACAACTGGATGTTGGAATTTTCTTTGCCAGACAGTATAACCAATATTTGGAATGGTGAAGTATTTAGCCACGAGGATGGCATATATCGCATTAAAAATGCCACATGGAATCAGGACATTAAAGTCGGGGAAACAATCACGATTGGTTTCAATGCAGACTATGAGACAGAATCCCATGAGCCATCAGCATACAAAATACTTGGTGTGAAAAAAGTTGTTGATAACACAGATTACGAAGTTGAGTGCGTGGCAACAGATGTATGGGATAGCGGATACATTTTGCAGGTTAGCATTACCAATAAATCAGATAAAACGTTGGAGCATTGGGGGCTACATTTCGCACTTGGTTATGAAATTAACAATATCTGGAATGCGGAAATTGAAAGTGGAGAAGGTGGCAAGTACACGCTTCATAGCACAGCGAGTAATGCTAATATTAAACCTCAGGAATCCATTGTGTTTGGCATGGAAATTGCTAAGACAGCAGATGATGTTTTGTATCCACAGGATATTGTTGTGGATGAGGTTGTATTCGAGGAAAACACAGAAGATGATACAGAGGAAGATTATATTGATGCCTTGTATGAGTATTATGGCATTGATAAAAATATAGAAGACAACGACAAGGATGGACTTGCAGACATATTGGAAATGACGACATTGGGCTTAGATCCGACAATGGTAGATTCCGATGAAGATGGTGTGGAAGACAAAAACGAGGACTATGACGAGGACGGTTTAGAGAATCTTGTAGAGATCCAAAATGATAGTGATCCCGTTTATGGAGATAGTGACGAAGATGGTCTGCTTGATGGGAAAGAATACTGCGATTATAAGACAAATATGTTGAAGCAGGATACAGATGAGGATGGTTTATCTGATTACGAGGAGGTGTGTCTGGGAACAGATCCGTTAAATCCGAAGTCAGATGGAAATACCTTGGACTCTGAGCGTTTATTTGAGCAGACATTGTCAGAGGAAAATATCAATCTGGATGACAGTGAAGAGGACGTATTGATGCCATCATTATCTTGTGAAATGCAGGGATATATAGATGAGTATGTGTCTATTGATGCTGCTAGTCTGGATGTATATCTTGATAATCGTTCGGTGGTGGGAGTTCCTATTGAAATTGTAAATCAAGTAGAGAATTGTGATAGTCAGACATTATCCTTTGATGTGAATAAGCTAATCAAAAATGGGGCGTATGATGCTGAATCTATGAAGGATTTGATTATCTGTAGATTGGACGGATATGAGCCGGTGGTGCTGGAGGAGACCTCAAGTGAGGATGATTCAGATGATGAGTATATTGATGCTGAAGAAGAATATATAGTTGATGAAGATGGTGGGTTATTGTATATTGAACCTGAGGAAGAAATGGTTGCAGAGGTTGAAAAGACAGACTATCAGTATCAGCCGATAGTTACAACTTTTTCGGAGTAGACAAAAACATTATCTGCCAATATTACCGAAGATGGCATTTACATGATTGTGGATGCAACGCAGTTATTGCAGGGTGTTGGGATTGGATTGTCAGAACTGGTTGAAACAAAGCAAGACACTGTAAGCGGACAGGCGGATATTGTATTTGTAATTGATTCTACCGGTTCTATGGGAAATGTAATTGATAACACCGCAAAAAACATCGGTGAATTTGTTGCATTGCTAGGAGACAAGTATAATATTCAGGCTAATTTTGCATTGATTGAGTATAGGGATATAGAAGAAGATGGAAATGATTCTACATCATTACATAAAAATGGTGTATCCAACTGGTTTATGGATGCAGATGATTTTTCAGAGGTTATTAAATCTCTGAAAGCAGCCGGTGGTGGAGATTTGCCAGAATCATTGGTGGATGCGTTAGGGTTAGCCACAACATTGGATTACAGGGAAAGTGCGGATAAATTCATTATCATAGTAACCGATGCAGACAGTAAGAATGATAATAATTACGGATATGAGTCTTTGGAAGAGGTTGTCCAAGAATTAAATGGACAGGAGATTGTGACATCAATTATTACATATAACAATTTACAAGAACACTATGCCTGTGTAACTGAAAACTGTAATGGTGTCTTTGGCAATATTAGCCAGAATTTTTCGGGTCAGTTGGAGAGTTTGGTTTCCATGATTGGTACAGAATCTGGAGATGGTTATTGGTATTTGCTTGACAATCATGAGTATGTAAAGTTATCTGCTGAATACGATAAGCTTGGAGATATGGATTCGGATGGTGATGGACTTACAGATGTGGTAGAGTTAGGTGAGAAGAAGGTAGTGGATTTTTCTCCATTTGCATTGACATTACAACGGCAGGGTGGAAGTTTACAGATACCTTCCAATCCAGATGGCACAGCGGCGGGCTGTAGTGTGACAATGTATAGCTTCCGGTCGGATCCGACGCTGGGGGATACGGATTATGATGGGATTAAGGATGGGAGCGATGATTTACCACTGATAAATACCCAGTATGGTCGATATTGTCATAAAAATGCCCAAATTCATACAGGTATATCTGACACGATTAAAGCCGAAACAAAATCAGAGTATGATATAAGTTATGCATTTAATTACAAATGGTTTTTTGGTAACAACAAGAAATACCATGCAACGTTATGTAAAACATCAAGTTATTTTGCAGGATTGGCATATTTAAAGAACAGTAATGAAGAATATTCAGTTGCAGATGATTATTATTGTATGAGATATCCTAATATGAATGCCAACTGGCTAATTACAGATGTTTTGAAGCGACATGGATTTGGAAGTATCAAGGCATATTCCATAGGGTCTGACACTCATAGAACGAAGTGTTATTTCGGTATATGTACGGTATCTTATAAAGGTCGTACAAAAAATGTTGTTGCAGTAATTGTAAAGGGAACTAATGGAACAGCTGCAGAATGGTCAAGTAATTTCAATATGGGAATGGGGTATGAAGTTGCGATAGATAGACATGTGGAGTGGTATAATAAGGATAATCACAAGGGATTTGATATTGCAGCAAACAGAGTATATGAAAAATTGCAACAATATATAAAGGATTATGGTAATAAAAAAGTCACAACAGCTTATTGGGTTACAGGACATTCGAGAGGAGCTGCGATTTCTAATATATTGTCAGCGTATTTGGTGGATGATAATAAAGAAGTATTTGCATATACATTCGCGACACCCAATACGACGACAGACTCTAATCGAGACAGTGATAAATATGATTGCATATTCAATACAATAAATAACCGTGATTTTGTGACAACTGTTCCTTGTGTCACATGGGAATTTGGAAGATATGGAAAGACGGCTGAAAAAACAATGAGTAGTAAAATGAAAAAGAAGTGGAATAAAAGAATGCCGGTTTCCTATAATCAGATGTCGAAACAGCATTTGGATGGTCTGGTTAATGCATTGAGTAACATAATAGAGAAAAGAGACGATATTTACAAATTTGATGCTAAATCAGTTGAAACATATAGGTGGAACACTGTTTATAATGCAGATGGTACTATTAGGAGAAAATTTATGCCGATTACTATGCTAGCGGAATTAAGAAATGTAAAAGGGTTCAAGTTGTTTAGTACTAAAACTAAGAAGAAAGTAGATGTGTCACAATCTCCAATGTTTTTTATGCAATTAGTTGCTGCAACCATGCCAGGAGACAATGAAAACAAAGAAAATAAAATGGGGGCAACAACATTTTTGAAATACTCGATTGCAAGTAGATATGAAAAAGCTAAAAAGGAATTAATATCGTCTAATGTATTTAGGGGAATTAGCCATGCACATTATATTGATACATACGTGATAATATCTGAAGATGTTAAAAAATCTGACTATAGAAAGGATAATTAAATGATGAGCAAAAAAACTTATTATATAATCTTAATAGGAATTATATTAGTATTTGTCTCTCTTTTTATGTTAGATGCAAGTGGCATCTTGATCTTTTCAACAAGTATAGTGGGCTCTTCAATCATTAATTTTATATTAATTATTTGGATGTTTTATACATCATACAAATTATGTAAAGTATCGGACAAGGATAAGGTATACAGTGTTGATTATAAGATGGAAGTGATTGTAATTGCACTGGTAGCAATGATTGGTAGTTGCTTGTTGAATACATTTTTGATTAATGATATGACGGAAATACTTTTGTACAGTGATGCAGATGTCACATGGATAATCGGTGATGTTTTGCTTCTTTGTGTAGAAATGGTGATTATATTAGTTGTTTCAATCAATAATGTGTTTTTATGGTATCCAGTTACGTTTTTTTCTTCGTTGTATGTGACATTATTTGGAAATGCTACATCGGGGTTAGACAATGTGGGATTGTATCTGGTGTTGCTGTTTGTATTATTATTGGTTGGTATTATTGAGTATGCAATTACCCTCTGGCTCAACTTAAAAAGGCTGAA
>JAZSEY010000023.1:0-73863 GCA_045531905.1 Lachnospiraceae bacterium | reverse complement strand
GTTTTATGGTTTCCGATTACGATGTTTTCGTCACTGTATGTTATGCTATTTGGATTTGGTGCATCAGGGTTAGATGGTGTTGGTGCATTTTTAGTTCTTTTGTTTGTGTTGTTATTTATTGGCGGAGCAGAATTTGGTATTACTTTGCGGCTCAACTTTAAAAAGCTAAAAACAGATTCAGAAGCAAAATAGGCTTGATAAGGAGATGTGATGTTATGAAAATATACTTAATAAATATTTTGCTTAGTGCAATATTATGTGGATTGTTAGCTGGTTGTGCGAACATGCAAGCAGCATCGGAGAATACTACCGAAAATATGGGTGTAGCATATACTGTTAATTCCGATGGTACATATACCTGTGATGGAGTGGTTTATCAATATAAGCTTGAACTTACAGGAAAGGATAGAACAGCAGTGACTGAGGCAACCTATATGGTGCTTACAAATAATAAGGATCTCACATTTAATAAAGTGAGCGATGCGTTGATTAGTTCAACCGCAAAGGTTGGAGAGCCGGAGTTTGTGGTGTTAGATATAAAATGAAAAAAGTTTTAATTTTTGTTGACTATATGGAATAATTTCTTTATAATTAACATATACTAAATCAGCAGCGTTGCTGATTGGGCTGGTCGAAAGACCCTGGTCCATCAACCGGCAGGGAAGTTCCCTGCCACTTTTTTTGGAGATTTTGCCTATGAAAGAATTAAGTATATTTGTAGATGAAAGCGGAGATTTTGGAGAATATAATCACCATTCTCCGTATTATATTATTACTATGGTTTTTCATGACCAAAATGATGATATTGCTAAAGACATAGAAAAATTTAATAGTGAGCTTGCCTTGTTAGGCTTTGACAGATTACATTGCGTACATAATGGTCCTATTATTCGAAGAGAACCGCCTTACGAAAATATGGACATTAAAGAGCGAAGACACATTTTCAACAAGATGGTTGCATTTACCCGTCAATTGAATATTTCTTTTAAATGCTTTCATATTGAAAAGAAACACATCGTTGATACTGTTGAAGCTTCTGGTAAACTGTCAAAGCAACTGGCTTCTTTTATCCGAGATAATTATAATAAATTTCTTGTCTATGATAAGATTAAGGTATATTACGACAATGGACAGATTGAACTCACAAGAATTCTTTCATCAGTCTTGAATGCGTTGCTTCCAGAAGTAGAATTCCGAAAAGTTCTTCCCTCAGAATACCGCCTTTTTCAAGTGGCAGATTTGATATGCACATTAGAACTCATTCGTTTGAAAATGGATAATAAAACGATATCTAAGCATGAAATGGCATTTTGGGGTAAGGAAAGTGATTTTAGGAAGAATTATTTGAAGCGTGTTTATCAAAAAGAATACCATATGTAGGAGACATAGTTATACAAAAACAGGGTTACAAGTGTGAACGATATACCGCAACACTTGTAACCCTGTTTGGTTTTATTGCATAAAATCCTATTTCTCTACTGCTTCCTCAATCAGCTTCATAATTACGGAAACGGAATCTGCAATTTCACTATTACTCATAGCTTCAATGTATTTATCTTTGTTTTCAAATACATCCATGACAGTCTGTGTTAACAGTGTAGAATTCAAATCCTCTTCCTGAATAACTTTACTGTAGCCCTGCTCTTCAAATGACTTCGCATTTAGAATTTGGTCACCCCGGCTGGCTGCTACTGAAAGTGGAATCAGAATGTTTGGTTTTCTTAAGGCCAGCAACTCACAGATGGCATTTGCCCCAGCACGAGAAATGATGATGTCACTTACTGCTAAAAGGCTGGCAAGCTCTTTCTTCACATAATCAAATTGTACATAGCCAGGTCTTCCGTCATAGGATGGATCAACCTTATCCTTACCACAGATATGGATAATCTGAAAATGCTCCAATAAACTATCCAGGCATCCACGAACTGCTTCATTTACCACAACACTACCTGTGCTACCGCCGATTACTAACAGTACCGGCTTATCCATGTTGAAGCCACAGTAGCTAAGACCTTCTGAAGCATTTCCTTCGAATAATTCCTTGCGGATCGGTGTGCCGGTAAGCACTGCTTTTCCTTCAGGTAAATGCTGAATCGTCTCAGGGAAGTTACAACAAACCTTGGTTGCGCATGGGATGGCAAGCTTGTTGGCAAGTCCCGGTGTCATATCTGATTCGTGAATGATGGCTGGCACCTTGTGTTGCTTTGCAGCAGCTACGACAGGAACAGATACAAATCCGCCCTTAGAAAAAACTACATCCGGCTTTAAGCTTTTGATGAGACGGGAAGCCTCTGTATATCCCTTCATAACACGGAATGGGTCAGAAAAATTCTTAAGGTCGAAATAACGGCGAAGCTTACCTGACGCAATGCCGTGATAAGGCACCTGCATGTCTTCGATTAACTTCTTTTCAATACCTTCATAAGAACCGATATAGTGGACGTCATATCCAGCCTTTCGAAGTTCAGGAATCAACGCCATATTTGGTGTAACGTGACCGGCAGTACCGCCACCAGTTAATATAATTCTCTTCATGTTAAAACTCCTTTATAGACTGGACTTTAATGCCTGTGCTAACTGATCCGGGCAAGAGGTTGGTCGGAATCCGCACTTAATGCCCTCTAATCTGGAAATGGCTTCTTCCACTGCCATGCCTTCAACCAATCTGGCAACACCCTGCTGGTTTCCATTACAACCACCATAAAAAACAACGTTAGTTACCTTTCCATCAACGATGTCGTATTGGATTTGTTGTGCACATACACCACTTGCTTTATATGTCATAATTACTCCCTCTTTCTTTTATTATCATATTACAAAGTGCCCATATTATACCACAGGGCATATATTACCGCTAGTCATGATATCGAAAATCGTTGGAAAAGGCATGAAAATGTCACATGATTTCCACTGCATCGAAAATTAGTATTTTTTATAATGAGTACAGATTTTAGTGGAGGTGCAAAATGAAGAATCAATTTCTAACGTTTTTTGGTGAAGGTACAGGCTTTGCATTTGCTGTTGTAGCAGTGGGTGTGGCGATGCTTGTGTTTCGCTCTGTTTTATTTTTATATGTAGGTCGTTTGGCAAGAAAAGCAAAGCAGATGAGTCGGGTAAAGAGTGGTTGTCTCAAAAACATCAAAAAATCCTACGATAAGGAAATGCTGTTGCATGGTCGGGTGGATAATGTAGACATTTTTGTGGAAAAGGAAATGTCCGGCATTTCATTTATGGGGATGTCACTATCCTTTGCAGAGCGTTTAAATGTGCAGGGGATGTTGCTAGTGACACTAATTGGCTTTGCTGGGATGACGCTTGGGTATATGCACCAGTGGAGTTATGAGGATTTGACTGCGCTATTTTTTGCGTCTTTGTTTATGTTCATCACGCTGTTGTCCGCAGAAAATCTTCTTCGAGTAGATGAAGAACAAGACAGTATCGAAATTTTGTTAATTGACTATTTAGAAAATAATTTGAAATGTGAAATGCTTTCCGGTGAACGGATTCAGGACCGACGAGAGAGAGAAAAACTTTCCTTTGAGCAGTCAAAGGAGCGTCGTGTGCAGGCAGAAATGCTGATTGAACAAATGCGTGGTCAAGAAGATATGAAGGAGTTGTTGCAAATGATAGAGGAAAAATTACAGGGACCGTCGCCGGATGTGGCTGCTTCGGTGGAATCGAGTGAATATGAGGAGCCGGAAGAGGCACAGGCGGAGACTGTTTTACTGGAAGTGTTAAATGCATTTTTGGGATAAGTTGTGCATATACATACACAAAGGATTTTAGGACGAAGTGTCGTGAAGAAAACAGTTGAAATTAAAAAACAGATAAAATGGGTAGGCATGGGCTGTCTGCTCATTTTTTCGTGTTTGCTTTCCGGATGCAGTAATGATAAAGGGGCTGCTTCCAGTCAGGAACAAACAACGGTGGTAACCAGTACGGAGGAGTTGACAACCACAGAAGAACCAACCACTGCAATTAGTGACTATGATGCATTTTCCAATGAGAAATATGCATGGTGGTTTAAGAGAAATACGGAGCATAAACAGTCAGGGTGTCAGGAGGATTTTGATATTACCCAATACAATGCATATTATTTGGGAGAGAATCCGGAAGAGAAGGTCATCTATCTTACCTTTGACTGTGGATATGAAAATGGATTTACGCCTGACATCTTAAACACCTTAAAAGAGCAGGGCGTGCGGGCAGCATTTTTTGTGACGCAGACATTTATTAGAGATAATGTGGAGCTTACGAAACAGATGAAGGAAGAAGGCCATTTGGTATGTAATCACACAGTAACTCATCCGTCCATGCCGGATTTGACAGTGGAGGAAATGAAACAGGAAATCCTGGAGTGCGATGCATATATGAAGGAGACCACAGGGTATACTATGGATAAATTTATCCGTCCACCACGAGGGGAATACAGTCAAAGAACGTTGCAGCTTTGTAAGGACCTTGGATATCAGACAGTATTTTGGAGTATTGCTTATCTGGACTATGACGTGAACAATCAGCCGGGGGCCGGATATGTGGTAGAGCATTTTTCGAAATACCATCATCCGGGCGCAGTCGTATTGATGCATAATGTGTCTTCTGCAAATGCAGCGGCATTGCCGGATGTAATTACGCAATTAAAGAAGGAGGGGTATACCTTTGCATCCCTTTGGGACTTGGCAAAATAACCAAAAGCAAAGGCGTTTTTCTCACTTTTTATGCCCATATTTAAGGTTGCCTTTCTCACTTTAGTTTGATAAAATGTAACGTGGATTAAAAGCACAACCCCTATATTGGTATATTTTGGAGGATGTGCAGGTAACATAAATAAACAAAAGGAGAAAAAAGACATGCCACAAAGTATTAGTTTTGATTATTCAAATGCAAAATTCATGGTATCTGATGCAGATGTACAGGAGATGAGCAAGCAGGTTCTTGCAGCAAAGGAGACATTGCTTAGCAGAACAGGTGCCGGTAATGATTTCCTTGGTTGGATTGATTTACCAGAGGATTATGACAAGGAAGAGTTTGCTCGCATTAAGGCAGCAGCTACTAAGATTCAGTCTGATTCAGAAGTGTTAATCGTAATCGGTATTGGTGGTTCTTATCTTGGTGCCAGAGCAGCTATCTCTGCATTAAGACATTCATTCTACAATGAAGTAGGTAAGGAAACTAGAAAGACACCTGAGATTTATTTTGCAGGTAATAACATTTGCAGCACATATCTTCAGCAGTTATTAGATGTGGTAGGTGATAGAGATTTCTCTGTAAATATTATTTCTAAGTCTGGTACAACTACTGAGCCAGCTATCGCATTCCGTATTTTCAAGAAGTTATTAGAGAAGAAATATGGCAAGGAAGGCGCAGCAAAGAGAATTTATGCTACTACAGATAAGGCTAAGGGAGCATTAAAGACTATGGCTGACGCAGAGGGCTATGAGACATTTGTAGTACCTGATGATGTTGGTGGACGTTTCTCAGTATTGACAGCAGTAGGTTTACTTCCAATTGCAGTAAGTGGTGCTGATATCGACCAGTTAATGGCAGGTGCACAGTCTGCAAGAAAGCGTTGCTTAGAGGAGTCATTTGAGAATAATGATGCATTAAAGTATGCTGCAGTTCGTAATATCTTATTAAATAAGGGTAAGACAATTGAAATTTTAGCTAACTACACACCATCTATTCACTATGTAGCTGAGTGGTGGAAGCAGCTCTTTGGTGAGTCTGAAGGTAAGGATGGCAAGGGTCTGTTCCCAACAGCTGTAGACTTTACAACTGACTTACATTCACTTGGTCAGTTCATTCAGGATGGTTCAAAGAATCATTTTGAGACAGTTATCAACATTGAAAATCCTCGTCTCAACATTGTAATGGAAGAGGAAGAGACAGACTTAGATGGCATGAACTATTTAGCAGGACAGACTGTTGATTTTATTAATAAGCAGGCTATGTATGGAACAGTATTGGCACACGTAGATGGTCAGGTTCCAAACATGATGGTTAACGTAACAAAGTTAGATGAGCATGCACTTGGTGAGTTATTCTACTTCTTCGAGTTTGCATGTGGTGTCAGCGGTTATGTATTAGGTGTAAATCCATTTGACCAACCAGGTGTTGAGAGCTACAAGAAGAACATGTTCGCTTTACTTGGTAAGCCAGGATTTGAAGTACAGAGAGAAGAGTTATTAAAGAGATTAAAATAATCTCATTCTATAAGACTAGGAGATGATGATATGAGTTACCGTATTGAAACAAATTGCGTACAGGCTGGCTATGATCCACAAAAGGGTGAGCCAAGAGTAGTTCCAATCGTGCAGAGTACTACTTTTAAGTATGATTCCAGTGCACAGATGGGCGCATTGTTTGACTTAGAGGATTCCGGCTATTTCTATACCAGATTGCAGAATCCTACCAATGATGCAGTGGCAGCAAAGATTGCAGCACTTGAAGGTGGTGTGGCAGCGATGCTTACTTCATCTGGTCAGGCAGCAAATTTTTATGCTGTATTCAATATCTGTGAAGCCGGTGACCATATCGTAGCTTCTACTAACATTTATGGTGGAACATTTAACCTGTTCAGCGTTACTTTAAAGAAGCTTGGCATTGATTGCACATTTGTAAATCCAAACTTAAGCGAGGAAGAGATTAGCAAGGTGTTCAAGCCAAATACAAAGGTGTTGTTTGCGGAGACCATTTCCAATCCTACTTGTGAGGTATTGGATATTGAGAAGATGGCGAAGATTGCACATGACCATGAAGTGCCATTGATTGTAGATAATACATTTGCTACACCTATCAACTGTCGTCCATTTGAGTGGGGCGCTGATATCGTTACACACTCAACAACAAAGTATATGGATGGTCATGCAACCAGCGTTGGTGGTTGTATCGTTGATAGTGGTAATTTTGATTGGGCTAAGTATGGCGAGAAGTTCCATGGCTTGACAACTCCAGATGATTCTTATCATGGTATCACTTATGTGGAAAGATTTGGAAAGGGTGCTTATATTACAAAGGCTACCGTTCAGCTCATGAGAGACTTAGGTTCTATTCAGGCTCCAATGAATGCTTTCTTATTGAACCTTGGTTTAGAGACATTACATCTTCGTGTGCCAAGACATTGTGAGAATGCACTTAAGGTTGCAACTTACTTAAAGAATAACGATAAGGTTGCTTGGGTTAAATATGCCGGCTTAGAAGGCGATACCTTCTATGAGTTAGCACAGAAATATATGCCAAATGGTACCTGTGGTGTGTTGGCATTCGGCTTAAAGGCTAACCGTGAAGATACAGAAAAATTCATGGACAGATTAAAGCTTGCTAAGATTGTTACACACGTAGCAGATGCAAGAACTTGTCTGTTACATCCTGCAAGCCACACACATCGTCAGCTTACAGATGAGCAGTTAAAGGAAGCAGGCGTAGCACCTGACTTAATCCGCTTCTCAGTTGGTATTGAGAATGCTGATGATATCATTGCTGATTTGGAACAGGCTTTGGCGGAGATTTAGGAAATGTATCGCAGGAATTAGTTTATAAAAAAATAGTTTCATGCCAGGGGCATGAAACTATTTTTTTATGCTATTTGGTTTTACAGCTTATCTTTTTACTCCATGCACCGTACTTCATTTTCTTACTTTTGAACTTGGAAGAAGTGCTATATTGAATCTGATAGCCTTCTGCACCACCAATCGTATTCCATGATAACTTCAATTTTTTCGAACCAGAACTATATACGGAAACTTTTGGCTTTGCAAGAATACTAACAACTTTTATCTCGAAACTATAGTTGGTTTCTAAGTACGAAATGACAATCTCAGCAGTTCCGATACCTACTGCTTTAATGGTGCCTCCTGATGTAACAGTTGCTACATTAGGATTTAAAGATTTATATGTAATCTTAATATCTTTTCTTATTTCCTTGCCTGCATATACTGTCGGCTTGCATGAAATGGTATCACCTTTTAATAAAGTACAATCCTCTTTTTGTTTTATAACAGTCTCTGCAACTGTGACGTTAATTTGTTTTCTGATACCGCTTGTAGTAGTTGCGACGATAGTTGCATTTCCTGTACCAACAGCAGTGATTTCACCTACGCTATTTACCTGAGCAACACTGTTAGGAATATCCAACCTAGTAATAGCAGTATTTGCAAAAGCACAGCGCCCAATATAAGTTATTTTATTATTAAAAGGGTAAAAAGCAAGTTTTTCACAGTCAGTAAAAGCACCGCTATCAATACGGACAACATTCTTAGCGCCACTTATTTTTTTAAGATTTGGACAGTAGCTGAACGCAGATTCACCAATCATCCAAACGGAGTCTGGAATTTTGACAGAAACAATGTATGTATTCCTCTCAAAGGCAAAACTATCAATCTGACGAACAGGTTTTCCGCCAAGTTTAGAAGGAATAGTGATGCTTGCATCAGTGCCTGTATATTCGCTAACAACCGCATACTTATTATCACCATCGCCATGAATATAGTACTTCCAATCGCCACTAGTTGCAGCTATTACATCTAAATTTGCTGTGGAACAAAAAAGATGGCAAGTAAAAATGCCATCAGACATCTTGTAACAATTTTCATAAAATTTGTCCTCCTTTTAGTTTAAAAATGTTACATAAAATTATATATATATGGTCAAGCAAAATAGCAGAAAAAATGCTTGAAAACATTAGTTTTTTGTGAAGTAAAGAGTGGATACAATAAAATAGGTGAATGTTTATAATTTACATATTGACATCTAAAACTGGGGAGATTATAATGTAATTGAGTAAAATAATTATTTTCTTATTTGTGTTTATGCATAAGCGAATCCAAATTAGGAGGCGTTATATTGACAACAGAATCAATACTAAAGAAGCATTTTCCGATGTTACGAACTGCGGAGGAAGTCGTGCAAGATATTCAAGGCAATCCACACCTGCTACGGCAGTATCAGAACTGGTCGGAGGAACAGCAACAGGAATTTATGGATATCTGCACCGGCACCAGAGGCGTCAAGATGGTTTACGACACCTTTTTCAAGGAAATTATGAATCCAGAGTACACTCCGGAGAGAGTTGGGGATTTTCTTTCGGTGTTGCTTAAGCAGAAGGTAACCGTATTGCATGCACTCCCGAATGATACTGTAAGAATCGGTGCAGAGAATTCGTTGCTGTATACAGACTTGGTAGTAAAACTGGAGGACGGCAGCTATGCCAACATTGAGATTCAAAAGATAGGCTATCTGTTCCCAGGGCAGCGTGCGGCATGTTATTCCGCGGATTTGCTCTTGCGGCAGTATAAAAGAGTACGTGCGGAGGCAAATGATGTAAAAGGAAAGAAGTTTTCCTACAAGGACATTATGCCAGTATATACCATCGTGCTGTTTGAACACAGCCCTCATATATTCCACGAATACCCAGATAATTATTTGCATTACATAGAAGCAAAATCTGACACCGGAATCGAAGTGCCATTATTACAAAAATACCTCTTCATACCCCTTGACATCTTCAAGAAAAATGTTCAAAATAAGATTAACATTGATAATAAAGTTGAGGCATGGCTATGGTTCTTTTCCACAGATGTACCGGAGGATATTCTGCTACTGATAGAGGCATATCCAGAGTATAAAAAGATGTATGAAGAAGTCTATCAGCTCTGCCTAAACACGGAGAAGGTGATGGAGATGTTTTCTGAAGAATTAAGGATATTAGACCATAACACAGCGGAATATATGGTGGATGTGATGCAGGATGAGATTGATGCTTTAAAGACGGAAAATGGCAGCCAGCAGAAAACTATTGACAATCAGCAGGGTGAAATTAAATCTTTGAAGGCGGAGAATGATGGTCAGCGAGAGACGATAGACAGTCAGCAAGAAGAAATTGCATACCTAAAAGCACAACTTGAAGCATTGAAGAAACGAGATACTATAGATGCAGAAAGTTCTTTATAAATGTCAAAAACAGTTTCATTTCAAGGACATCTATGTCCGTTGGTGCTTAGATTGCGTATTGTGCAATCTTATGCACCATTACGAGACATAGCAAGTGCAAACGGTCCTTGGATGAAACTTGTTTTTGAGGAAGGGCGGTGGAAGGATGGAAGAGATGACAGATAAACAGTTGCGTTATATTAACAGATTAACCGTATTTGTTAGAAAACTTTTAAGACTTGTACCACAGGAACAACGACAAGAATTAGAGGAAGAATTTGATGGAATTCTTTTGGAGGTTGCTGAGCCAGCGGATAAGAATCAGGGAAGTAATTAGTTGCAAGGTCCTGAGGGCGCGAAGCGTAAGAATTTTACAAAAATGAATAGTTATAGCAAAAAACACCCATCCGGGATGAAACATCAGGAAATTTGATGTGGCTTCTCGATGGGTGTTTTTTTGTGCGTGGAATTGCCATCCGTTCTCTAGACGAACCCGTGTAAATATGCTATACTTACATATTACCGAATATTGAAGGGAGAACAGTTATGGACAGTGGGTTCATGATGAATAATAGAATCAAGAGATTTTTGCAGGTGCCATTTTTATTACTGATTATTTTGGTAATTATGAATGCTGTGATTTATGCTGTGGATACCAATGCAGGTGTGATTTGTACTGCATTTGTTGTGGTGTATTTAGTGGTACTTGTGTTACTTTATGTGCATTACAAGGCATTGATTACTGCGGAGATGGTGGCATTTTCCTTTGATCAAAGCAAGGTGCAAAAAGAGTTGTTAAAGGAACTTGCCCTGCCATATGTTTTGGTGGATTTTAAGGGGAAGCAGCTTTGGGGTAATAAAGGCTTCTACGAGATTGTTGGCAACGATAAGCATACAAGAAGAAAGAGTCTTTATCACTTGTTCCCGGATATTACCGAGGATATGATGCCTATTGAGAAGGACAAAACAGAGCTTGATATGATGATTGAAGACCGCAATTATCATATAGAGATGAAACGAATCTATTTGCATGATGCTCTGACGGATTCTGTGGATGAAAATAGTGCCGGTTCTTTTATTGAGCGTCAGGTATTAAAACGTCTTGGTGGAAAATTTAACAGCAAAAACGAGATTGAGGATGCAGTGGATAAGCATGATGTTATGGTTGCTGTCTATTTCTTTGATCAGACTGAGCTTAAGAATTATATTAGAGAAAATCAGGAGCAGAAGCTTTGCACTGGTTTGATTTATATTGATAACTACGAAGAGGCTATGGATTCTGTTGAAGAGGTAAGACAGGCGTTATTGGTTGCTCTCATCGATAGAAAGATCAATATGTACATGCAGAATATTGATGCCATAGTAAAGAAGATGGAAAAGGATAAGTTCTTCTTTGTATTCAAGCAAAAATATCTGCCACAGTTAGAGACCACAAAGTTTGCACTTTTGGATGAAGTGCGTGCTATCAATATTGGTAACGAATTGGCAGTTACATTGTCCATTAGTATTGGAGCTGAGGCAGAAAGCTATCTGCAGGCGTATGATTATGCCCGCGTAGGTATGGATTTGGCATTGGGACGTGGTGGTGACCAGGCAGTTGTTAAATATGGTGAACGTATCGTTTATTATGGTGGCAAGAGTCAAGGTGTTGAGAAGGCTACTCGTGTAAAAGCTAGAGTAAAGGCACATGCACTTCGAGAGATTTTGGAGACAAAGGATAAGGTTATCATCATGGGACATAAGCTTCCGGATGTAGACTGTATTGGTGCGGCTCTGGGTATCTATCGTCTGGTGACAGCTATGGGTAAGACAGCACATATTGTTATCAATGAGGCCACCAGTTCTGTGCGTCCTATTATGAACAATTTTGTGAATAATAGTGTTTATCCAGAGGATTTGTTCTTTAACAGCGAACAGGCAATTGCTGCAGTGGATGCAGATACTTTGCTTGTAGTAGTGGATGTGAACCGTCCAACCTATACAGAATGTGAGGAATTATTATCCCTTACAAAGTCGATTGTGGTATTAGATCATCACAGACAGACAAGTGAGACAATCAATCATGCTACCCTTTCTTATGTGGAGCCATATGCGTCCTCTGCATGTGAAATGGTTGCAGAGATTTTACAGTATATTGTTGATAAGCCAAAGCTTCGTGCGATTGAGGCGGATGCTATGTATGCAGGTATTTTAGTGGATACAGATAATTTTGTATCTAAGACTGGCGTGCGTACATTTGAGGCGGCTGCATTTTTAAGACGAAGTGGTGCAGATGTGATTCGTGTCCGCAAGATGTTTAGAAATGATATGGATGAATATAAACAGCGTGCAAGAGGTGTGGAGCATGCGGAGGTATTCTTAGATATTTTTGCATTTTCCACAATGCCGGTGGAGGGCGTGGACAGTCCGACTGTTGTGGCATCAAAGGTGGCAAATGAGCTTTTAAATATTGCAGGCATTCATGCTTCCTTTGTATTTACGGATATGGATGATACCATTTTCATTAGTGCACGTTCTATTGATGATATTAATGTACAGGTAATTATGGAGAAATTAGGCGGTGGTGGTCATGCCAATATGGCGGGTGCCCAGCTTAAGGATGTTAGTTTAGAAGATGCAATGAAGCAGGTGAAGGATTTGCTGGAGCAAATGCGAGAGGAAGGAGATATTTAGATGAAGGTAATTTTATTACAGGATGAAAAGAAACTTGGTAAAAAGGGTGATATTGTTGAAGTAAATGACGGATATGCAAGAAACTATGTGCTTCCTAAGAAGATTGGTATTGAGGCAAATGGAAAGAATTTAAATGACCTAAAACTTCAAAAAGCACATGAAGATAAAGTTGCACAGGAAAAGTACGAAGCAGCTGTTGAGTTAGGCAAAAAATTGGAAGCTTCTTCTATTAAGATGACTTTAAAGTTTGGCAATAATGGTAAGCCATTTGGTGCCATTTCATCAAAGGAAATTGGTGAGGAAGTAAAGAAACAGATGTCTATTGATGTAGACAAGAAAAAGATTAATTTAAAGGACAGTATTAAGAGTACAGGTGTACATGAAGTTGCAGTGAAGATTCACCCAAAGGTGACAGCGAAGCTAAAGGTAGAAGTTACAGCAGAGTGAGGATAAAAAGTGGACGAGGCGGTTATTAAGAAAATACAACCACATAGTGTTGAAGCGGAGCAATCAGTAATCGGCGCAATGCTGATGAATCGAGATGCCATTTCGGATGTTAGCGCAATCCTTGCAAAGGATGATTTTTATATTACTCAGTATGGCGAAGTATATCAGGCAATGTTGACCTTATACGATGAGGGTAGCCCGGTGGATTTGGTTACATTAAAAGCCAAATTAAAGAGCATGGGCGCGCCGGAGAGTATTAGCAATCTGGAGTTTATGAGCGAGGTTATCATGGCTGTGCCTACTGCAGCAAATGTAATGCAGTATGCAAAGATTGTACAGGATAATGCTGTTCGTAGAAGGTTGATTAAGTTCTGTGACACCATGTCTAATTCCTGTTACACAGGTAAGGATACAGTAGAGCATTTATTAGAGGATGCTGAGCGGGAAGTGTTTAAGATTACACAGAACCGCCAGGGTGCAAATGATTTTACCCCGATTGGAGATGTGGTTGAGAATGTACTAAACCGAATTGAAGATGCATCTAAGCAGGATGGAAAGATTACCGGTATTCCAACGGGATTTACACCATTGGATTATAAGTTGTCAGGATTACATCCGTCAGAGTTGATTTTGGTGGCAGCGAGACCTGCCATGGGTAAGACTGCGTTTGTACTTAACATTGCACAGCACGTAGTAGGCAAAGCGGGAGTTCCATGTGCCATATTTAGTTTGGAGATGGATAAGGAACAGTTGGTAACCCGTTTAATTGCTATGGATTCTATGGTGGATTCCTACAAGATTCGTACAGGTGACTTGAACAACGAGGATTGGAACGGTGTAATGATGAGTGCCGTAAATATCGGTGAATCAAAGTTGTACATCGATGATACTTCGGGTATTACGATTCCTGAGCTTCGTTCGAAATGTAGAAAACTGAAGATGAAGCATGATATTGGTTTGATTATCATTGACTACCTGCAGTTGATGGGTGGTAATAGTGGTAGACGTTCGGATTCCAGACAGCAGGAGATTTCAGATATTTCTCGTTCGTTAAAGGTATTGGCGAGAGAACTTAAGGTGCCAATTATTGCGCTTTCTCAGCTTTCTCGTGCAGTTGAGAGTAGAGAGGATCATAAGCCGATGCTTTCTGACCTTCGTGAATCCGGAGCTATTGAGCAGGATGCGGACGTGGTTATGTTTATTTACAGAGAAGATTATTACTTGAAGGAAGAGTCAAAACGCCCGGGTATGGCAGATATTATTGTGGCGAAGCAGAGAAATGGTTCTACGGGAACCGTGGAATTAGTATGGCTTGGACAGTATACAAAGTTTGCTGTTCCTGAGCGAAAGAAAGAAGATTAAACAGAATGGGAGAATTGTGATGAAGCAAGGAGTCAAATACAGTATTTTCATAGTATTACTGATGATGTGTATTGCTTTACCAATGATGAATGTGCAGACAGTATGTGCAGAAACTGTAGACAGCAATGAACTATCTCGAGCAAAAACGCCAGAAGAAGCAAATCCGGAAAGAGTCGTGCTGGATAAGCCAATATTAGAATGTAGTTCAACAACGGCAACTAAGGTGTATCTAACATGGGAAGCAGTTGATGAAGCTAGATATTATTATGTATATCGTTCTACAAAAAAAGATGGCACTTATAAGTATCTGCATACAACTAGTAAACTAAAATATACGGACAAGACAGCCAAGGCCAATAAGATATACTATTATAAGATATATGCAACTGGTAGAAATGTAGAGGATAAGGTTGTATATTCGCGCTACAGTAAGATTGTAAAAGTGAAGACCTTAAAAAAGGTGAGAAAGACTGCCTATGTAGGCGATTCTGTTATGTCAGGCTTAGCGGTATATGGCATGGCCAAGCAAAAGGGCGAGAAAGTCATTTACAAGATAGGCGTAAATCCATATAACTTCTATAATGGTGCGATTATGGATGATTTGTTGGATTATGGTCCAGACCGTATGTATATTATGCTGGGCATGAATTGTCTGGTGGGAAAACCCTCTGATAGTCACATGAAATGGATTATTAAGTATTATAAATCTATCATTAAAGAATGTTTGGAATACTATCCGAATATGCAGGTTGTGGTATTACCGGTTTCACCTACAAGACCATCTGCAACAGTAAAGAATTCGTACATAAATAAATTCAATAAATATGCAAAAAAGATGGCAAAGCAGTGTAAGGTGTATTATTATGATTATACGGAATACTTGCGTGACGAAGATGGTGCCATGAAGAAGGAATATAATGGCGGAGATGGCATTCATTGGAATGTCAGCACATACAAGGAATTCAAAAAGAAATTAGATAAGTACAGTAAGAAGATAGATTAAACGGAGGGAAAGCAAATGAAAAAGAATCAAAGATTCAAAAAGTGGAATGTTGTTTTAGCGTTATTATTAGCACTAACGCTGACCTTTAATATGACAGCGCCAGTGCAGGCAGCACCGACCCCTTATGGTGTGGCGGCTAAAGTAAAATCAGCAGTGGGTAAGTCTAATTATCCGTTTAACTATCAGAACAATGTTACCAGTAAGAGAAAAGTATTTGGCGTGAAGGTATCTGATATGAGCAAATATGTGGCCTATGAGAAAGTAACCGGTTCCGGTAAAAATCAGGTGGAATATATTTTGTTTATCGGACAGGCAAAGTCTAAGGCGAAAGCAAAGTCAGCCAGAAATACATTAAAGACATATATTTCCAATGAAGCAAAGAGCATGAATAGTTATTTATCCAGCACAGGTAAAAAAGTGTTCAAAAATGCACAGATTGGTTACAGTGGAAAATGGGTTTGGGTTGTTATGATGAAGTCTTCCAGTGTAAACAAAAAGGCTGTGAAAGCGATAAAGAAAGCAATATAGTGCAAAGGATTACAAAAGAAAATGGTATTTAGTAGTCTGTTATTTTTGTTTCGGTTCTTACCGATTGTGTTGTTGTGCTATTTTGTAGCACCTCGACGTTTTCGTAATTTTATATTGTTCATAGCAAGCCTCATGTTTTATGCATGGGGCGAGCCTGTTTATGTGGTGTTATTATTGGCGTCTTCCGTACTAGACTATTCCATGGGATTGTTGATTGGTCGGTTTCAAAAAGCGGGAAATGCAAAAAAGGCAAAGCTATGTCTGCTCTGTTCGCTTTGTGGCAATTTATTGCTATTAGGCGTTTTTAAGTATGCAGATTTTTTGATTGGTAGTTTTAACTATCTGACCGGTTTGGATGTAGGTCTGTTAGAATTGACTTTGCCAATCGGAATATCATTTTATACTTTCCAGACCTTGTCTTACACCATTGATGTGTATCGAGGTGAGGTGGCTCCACAGCGCAATTTTATTACCTTTGGTGCATATGTATCCTTGTTCCCACAGTTGATTGCAGGTCCGATTGTGCGATATCAGACAGTGGAGCAGGAGCTTTCCGGTCGTCAGGAGAATTTTGATGATTTTTCTTCTGGTGTGGTTCGTTTTGTAAATGGTTTGGCAAAGAAGGTCTTGATAGCAAACAACGTGGGCGCCATATTTAGTGAGATTGCGGCTATGTCAGGCAGTGAACTTAGTACCATGACAGCGTGGCTTGGGGTTGTGGCATTTACCTTGCAGATTTATTTCGATTTTTCTGGATACTCCGATATGGCAATCGGACTAGGAAAGATGTTTGGATTTCATTTCTTGGAAAACTTCGATTATCCATATGAGTCTAAAAGTATCACGGAATTCTGGAGAAGATGGCACATTTCACTTGGCACATGGTTCCGGGAATATGTATATATTCCGTTAGGTGGTAACCGCAAAGGTGTGAAAAGACAAATTATCAATATCGCCATTGTTTGGTTTTTGACCGGACTTTGGCATGGTGCATCCTGGAACTTTGTGTTATGGGGTGTATACTATGGTGTTTTGCTGATTGTAGAAAAGGCATTTTTGTTGAAGCGATTAGAAAAACTTCCGGCAGTGGTGTCACGCATCTACACTATGGTATTAGTAGTCATAGGATGGGTATTTTTCTCATATGCTGATGTGGCACATGGACAAGAGTTTTTGATGGCGCTTCTTGGACAGGCGGAAAATGGTTTTATGGATAGCCAATTCATTTATATTTTCATGGGAAATCTTGTGTTGCTGGTGATTGCAATAATTGGTTCCACATCTCTGCCAAAGCGTTTGGCGGGTAAAATCATGAATAACCGCAAGGTAGTATCAGAAATCGCAACAGGTGTGTTTGTGTTACTTTGCATGTTGCTTTCTATTGCATTTTTGGTTTCGGATTCTTACAATCCATTTTTATATTTTAGATTTTAGGAGATACTATGACCACACAAAAGAAAAATGGACAATTCAATAATGGTCGAGTGTTTGCAACAGCAATCTTTTTCGTTGTCATTGTCACTTTTACCATAATTTCCATAGTAAAGCCCAAGTCAGATTTCTCGGAAGCGGAAAATCGTGCTCTGCAGGAACTGCCGGATTTGACTGCGGATGCCGTTATGATGGGAGAGTTTCAGCAACAGTATGAGGATTATCTCAGTGACCAGTTTATTGGCAGAGAATTCTTTGTGAATCTCACGAATCAGATTATGCTGGCAACTGGAAAGCAGGATGTGAATAGTGTGTATCTGGGTGCTGAGGATTATCTTATTGAAAAGTATACGATGGCTGACTTTGATGAGGAACTGGTTTCAGATAATATCTGGTATTTATCTGAGTACTTGCTGGAGATGCAAGATGTGTACGGAAAGGAACATGTGCAATGTATGTTAGTTCCTTCCAAGGGAACAGTCTATAAGGATTATTTGCCGAAGCATGCGGTGCCATTAGATACCTCCTATGTTGTGGAAGAATTATCTGTTGCACTAGGCGATGAAAATGCGGTGTTGGATTTGACAGAAGTATTATCAGAGCACAGCGAGGAATCTGTTTATTATAAGACTGATCATCATTGGACAACTCTCGGTGCATATTATGGTTATGTAGCTTACAAAAATCTTCGAGGAGAAGAGGCGACAGCACATACAGAGTATCAGGTGACAGCGGTTACCAATGATTTTTACGGAAGTACCTATGACAAGGTACAGATAAAAAAACAAGCCGACAGCATTCATACATATTCGCTGGGTGAATCAAAAGACCTTCATATCGAATATGATGATGGCATGATGACGGCGGATACCTATTACGATGAATCATACCTGGATGTGAAGGATAAATATAGTTTTTTTCTTGGTGGAAATTTCGCCAAGGTGAAGATAACTACCGGCACAAAAAATGGAAAATGTCTGCTACTCATAAAGGACAGTTTTAGCAACAGTTTTGTGCAGTTCCTGGAAAATGATTATGAAACCATCTATATGGTAGACCTTCGATATAAAGAAGGTGATATGAAAACCATCATGGAAGGTATTCAATCAGAACAGAAAATAACAGATGTTTTGGTAATGTATAATACAGAAAAACTTATGCAGGATGATAGTCTGTGGAAATTAGAGTAACGGGGTTACAAGTGTTTCGGTGTGTCGTTTGCACTCCCAAAATACGTAACAGTACATAATGCCGCATAGTACGCGGCATAAGTACTGACGTATTTTGAGGCACACCTCAATCACTTGTACCCCTTTTTAAGTTATGTGCGGAAAAATGTCTGAAATTGCAAAGAGTATGTGAATTATAATGCGAATTATGTTGATAAAATTACTTAAAACCACATGAATGTGCGATATAATGAAATAAATAGCAGGAGGAGGGATGTCTGTATATAGAGAAGATTTTATATTATAGCCGGCATCTCGATTTTGAAGGGTATTAAAAAAGCGCAGGTACTTATACTTTGTATTTGAAAGTATTAGTGCCTTTGCGCTTTTTTCTAAGCGGAAGCGTCCCTGAAAAACGAGATGCTAACTATTAGTCATGCTTCTTTGTTCGAATCTCCTCACAGATATCAGCGATGAACTTATCCAGTGCCATTGCACCTAAATCTCCATCCTCGCCACGACGACGTACAGATACCTCTCCGGTCTCCTGTTCCTTCTCGCCTACGATTAACATGTAAGGAAGCTTCTCAAGACGTGCCTCACGAATCTTGTAACCAATCTTTTCTGCACGCTTATCAATCGTGCTGTGAACACCATTTTTCTTAAGTTCAGCCTCAACCTTCTCAGCATAATCCATATACTTGTCTGAGATAGGAAGGATACGAACCTGCTCTGGGCATAACCAGGTTGGAAGTGCACCAGCGTAGTGCTCGATTAACCATGCAAGTGTACGCTCATAACATCCCATAGATGTTCTGTGGATGATGTATGGACGTTTCTTCTCGCCGTTTGCATCAATGTAGTACATATCAAAACGCTCAGATAAGAACATATCTAACTGAATAGTAATCATGGTATCTTCCTTACCATATACGTTCTTAGCCTGGATATCCAACTTTGGACCATAGAATGCAGCCTCGCCGGCAGCCTCAGTGTACTCTAAGCCAATCTCATTTAAAATCTCACGCATAGCATCCTGAACAGTATCCCATTCCTCAGCAGTACCCATGTACTTCTCTGAATTCTCCGGATCCCACTTACTCATACGGTAAGTAACTTCCTCTTCAAGACCTAAAGTAGTTAAACAGTACTTTGCAAGGTTAACACAGTTCTTAAACTCGTCTGCAATCTGTTCTGGTGTACAGATTAAGTGACCTTCGGAAATGGTAAACTGACGTACACGGGTTAAGCCATGCATTTCACCGGAATCCTCATTACGGAACAGAGTAGATGTCTCGCCCATACGATATGGCAAATCACGATAACTGTGCTGTGTTGCCTTATATACATAGTACTGGAATGGACATGTCATTGGGCGAAGTGCCAAAATGTCCTGACCGGATGCACTGACACCGTTCTCGTCTTCGTCATCATTTAATACAAACATACCTTCCTTGTAGTGATACCAGTGGTCTGATACCTTATACAAATCAGATTTAGCCATCAGTGGTGTTCTTGTTCTTACATAACCCCACTCGTAATCCTCTAAGTCCTCAATCCAACGCTGTAATGTCTGGATAATCTTGGTACCCTTTGGCATAAACAATGGAAGACCTTGACCAACTACATCAACAGTAGTGAAGATTTCCATTTCACGGCCAAGCTTGTTGTGGTCGCGGTTCTTGATGTTTTCCAAGAAAGCAAGTCTTTCCTCTAAATCAGTCTTCTTTGTGTAAGCTGTACCGTAAATACGGGTTAACATCTTGTTCTTTTCGCTACCTCTCCAGTAAGCACCTGAAGAAGAAGTCAGTTTGAAGAACTTAACAGCCTTTGTATTCATTACGTGAGGTCCTGCACAAAGGTCAGTGAAATCTCCCTGTGTATAGAAACTGATTTCAGCATCCTCAGGTAAATCGTTAATCAATTCAACCTTATATGGCTCACCCTTTTCTTCCATAAGCTTTAATGCCTCAGCACGAGGAAGTGAGAAACGGGTAATGTCATGTGCTTCTTTAACCACCTTCTTCATTTCAGCCTCAATCTTATCCAATTCCTCGCGGGATAAAGATGGCATATCGAAATCATAGTAAAAGCCATTGTCAATAGATGGTCCAATTGCACACTTAGCATCTGGATAAAGACGCTTTACAGCCTGTGCCAAAATGTGGGATGCAGTATGATTAAATGCGTGCTGACCAGCCTCGTCGTTAAATGTCAAAATGCTTAAGTTGCAATCCTTGTCAACAACGGTTCTTAAGTCAACCACCTCGCCGTCAACCTCGCCTGCACACGCCATACGCGCTAAACCTTCGCTAATGTCTGTAGCAATATCGATAACAGACATAGCACCTTCGTACTCTTTAAAAGAGCCGTCTTTTAAAGTGATTTTCATAGTGTTACCTACCTTTCTGAAATATGACAAATAAAAACGTAAATGCATAAATTTTGGCATAAAAAAACGCCCAAAGCACATGCATCTACATATGCTAGGGACGATAATAATCGCGGTTCCACCCTATTTCCTTAAAAAAGGCACTCACGCCATCCATTCTACAAATCTACAAACTCCGTAAAATGAATCGCTTCATCTGTAACGGGATGTCCCGTCCTGCTTTCGAGCAGGCAGCTCAGAGGTGGTCTTCGGCTTCCGGCTAAGTGGTATCTCGCAGCAAATGATACCCTCTCTGTACAAAGCTTAAGAAACGTACTCTTCTCGTCATCGCTTTTTTCACTAACACAAATTTTATGCCCGATATGTGGAAAAGTCAAGAGGAAATATGCTATATTAGTGGAGAATAAATGGAATTTTTGTCAGAAAATGAGGTGAATATATGCAGTCTATTATTTTAGCGTCCAAATCCCCAAGAAGAAAAGAATTACTGACTCAGGCGGGATATACATTTTCCATTGAACCTGCAGTGGGAGAGGAGACACAGGTTGGCGATACCCCGGCAGAGATTGTCATGCATTTAGCAAGACAAAAGGCAGAGGAAATATTCAAAAAGCATGAGGGGGAAGATGTTTTCGTTATCGGTGCAGATACCATTGTGGTTTATGAAAATGAAATCCTAGGAAAACCAAAAGACAGAGAAGATGCGAAGCGGATGCTTTCTATGCTATCTGGCAATACACATCAGGTGCTTACCGGCGTCTGTCTGATGGGGGCACAGACGAAGGTGTTTTACGAAAGCACGGATGTGGTGTTTTATGAGCTGACAGAGGCAGAGTTGGAGGCATACTTAAATACCCATGATGGAGAAGACAAAGCAGGTTCATACGGGATCCAAGGTCCATTTGCCATTCATGTGAAGAAGATAGACGGAGACTATAACAATGTTGTGGGATTGCCTATTGCAAGATTGTATCAGGAAATGAAGGATTTCTAATTGTAAGAAAATAGAATTAGTGTTATAATCAACATAATTGGGATAATTTGTCTGATTTGAGGCAGATATTTTGTTAAAACTGACATATTTAGAATGTTTTAGATGTGAAAAGGGGGATGATGATGAAAGCGTTTTCAAAGAAAATCAGCGTAACGATTGCACTTATGGTTTGTTTTGTCTGCATGATGTCTATGACGGTATATGCAGTAGAGATACCGCTACCACTAGATGATACTTATGTAGAAGGAACGGTTTCAGATGAAGAATTGTTATATAACATTGTGTTGCCATCAGATGGATATTTAAGTTTGACAGTGGAATCAACCGTGTTCAGCTTGGACTGGAATATGTATGCCAATGGACAGAAACTTTATAATGATGACCGTCATATCTTTGATGGCAGCGTAGAAGAACCGAAGACGGAAACCATGAAACTTGCTTTAAAGGCTGGTACCTATACATTTACGGTAAGGAAGGAAGATAAGGAAAGCCCTATTAAGGTAAAAGCTTCTTTCGAAGCTGTGGCTAGTAATGATGCTGAACCAAATGACTCATTTGCAACAGCAATGACATTGCCTGGTAATCAGCAAGTGAACGGCTTCTTAGGCATGAATGATGAGTTTGATTACTATAAGGTAACAGTATCGGGTGCTGGTACATTTTCATTCGATATTTCAACATTTCTAAGTCTATATGTTGATGTATTTGATGCAAATCAGAAGGGAATTAAGGAGTCAACCATTACTTGCTATTCAGATACGGTTGCAGCAGAGCGAACCACAGAACTTGCATTAAAGGCGGGTACATATTATATCAGGATTGGACGGTATTCTGGTTCCGGTGCTGGTACATATACTATTAAGTTTAACGATACAGTTGCTACCGGTATTCAGTTAAATAAGACATATTTAGAGATTGAGCCAAATGAAATCTACCAGTTAGAGGTTAACATGTTACCGGCTGGTGCAGTAACACCGGAATTAAAGTGGAGTTCATCAAATACAGATTTGTTAGGTGTATATGATGATGGTCGTGTACGTTCATACTTTGAACTTGGTGTAGCGACAATTACTGTTAAGACTACGGATGGTAGTAATTTATCAGCCACTTGTAAGGTGGTTATCAAGCCAGAAAAGGTTAGTTATGTTCGGGCTAAGGACGAGACCATGAAATCCATCACACTTACCTGGGAAGAGCAAGAGGGTGCAGACGGATATCGCATTTTCCAGTATGATGCAAAGAAGAAAGCCTATGTTAAGATAAAGGATACTTCAAAGCGTTATTACAAGGTAAGTAAGCTTAAGACAGAGAAGTCTTATAAGTTTAAAGTTCAGGCTTATGTTAAGGTGGACGGCAAGAAGATATTTGGAAAACAATCTTCTGCAAAGACTTTGTATACTGCTCCAAAGAAACTTGGTGCGACAAAGATTCTTTCAATTAAGCGGAACAAGAGAACATCTACTGTAGATTATATTACCGTAAAGTGGAAGAAGGTAAAAGGAGCTACTGGATATCAGGTGTACGGTAAAGAACCAGGTGGTAGTTATGAATTGCTTGGTACGGTAAAAGAAACTAGGATACTATTAGAGGCAGGTCGAGGTTATACTTATTCTATTAAGGTTGCTCCGATTAGAACAAAACATAATATTACTACGATAGGTAAGATGAGTAAGCCTAAGAAGTATAGTAGTAAGTAAATATATATCACAAAAAGGGAGGAATTATTTTTATGAAAACAGTTACTAAGAAATTGAGCATATTGCTCGTAGCCGTTATCTGCATGGTGACTATGATTTCCATGACAGTAAGAGCGGCGATTACACCAACACCTTTGGTGTTGAACGCAGATTTTGTTACCGCAACCATTGACTCAGCAGATGATGTTGAATACTTTAGTTTTACCTTACCAACAGATGGTAAAGTTTCCTTGTATTGCCAGTCATTCGTTGATGATAAGTGGTGGGCGTTTGGTACACCAGATTTTGGATTTACATATTATGATAAAAGCTTATGGAATGGTTCTCCAACTGCCCCTGAAAATGATAGTGTAACTTATCACTTAAGTGCAGGTACATATTGGGTAAAAATTGCAGATAAGAGTAGTGGTGAAGATGCAGGTGATTGCAGACTTAAGGTTACGTTTGAAGCGTTGAACAATACTGAGGTAGAACCGAATGGTGAATTTACATCTGCTATGGTGTTACCAGCATCACATCAAGTAAAAGGTGCAATTACTCGTGCGACAACAAAGCGGACAGATTTGGAAGTGGACTTTTATAAGGTGACTATGCCTGCAGAGGGTCCGTATAAGATTGATTTGATAAATACCCTTGATTCAGGCAACATTGCAATCTATCGTTCAGATTTCACACAAGTAAGTTCAAAGAATTTTTATGATGGTTCTGAGGCGGCGCCTGCAACTTATTCTTATTCAGGAACGTTGCCTGCTGGCGAGTATTACATTAAGATTTCTGGTCTTAGCACAAGTGATACAGGTGCATACTGGATTACTTTTAAAAATACAAATCCACAGTCAATTACTTTGAATAAGACAAGTCTTACTATGAAAGATAATGATGAGTTCCAGTTGACAGCAACTGTAAGTCCTGCAGATGCAGTAAGCACAGATGTTGTTTGGTCCACAACAGATTATTATATCGCATATGTAGATGAGACTGGTAAGGTAACTGCAAGAGGTGTTGGTGTTGCAACAATTACAGCAACCTCTGATGTAAATGATAAAGTGTTAGCAACCTGTAAGGTAATTGTGAAACCAGCACAGGTTACGGGATTGTCACAGAGTATTTCACTTACAAAGCAGACTAGCACCACAATCAGCTGGTATAGTACATCTGGTGCAGATGGTTACCGTGTATATAAGTACGATACAAAGAAAAAGAAGTATGTGAAGTATAAGGATACAACAAAGACAAGCTTAAAGGTTTCTAAGTTAAAGGCAGAAAAGAGTTATAAGTTCAAGGTTGCAGCATATATTAAAGATGGTTCCAAAAAGATTGTTGGTAAGCAGTCAGCTGCACTGAAGGCATATACTGCACCAAAGAAGCTTGCGGCAACTAAGATTACTTCTGTAAAACGTTATAAGAGAACAACATATTACAATTATATTACTGTAAAGTGGAACAAGGTAAAGGGTGCTACAGGATATAAGGTATATGGAAAGCAGCCAGGTGGAGATTGGCGTTTGATTGTAACAACAAGCAGTAGAAGTGCAAAACTCTATGCCGGTCGTGGTTACACATATCAGATTAAGGTTTGTGCATATCGTAAAAAGAATGGTCTGACCACAGATGGTAAGTTTAGTAAGGTAAAAAAATATACGAGTAAATAAAATCAAAGTGTAAAGGGGGATCTATATGTCTGAAGAACAAAAGAGTGGTTTTAGTTTGGCAAAGGGTAGTACAGAAGTGTTGAAGGGAAAGGAATCTGATATCGGATATACAGGTGTGTTATCTGGTGGTCAGACACCGCAGCAACATTATGATGGTAGTATCCCAACCAGTTCTTATCGTCCACAGCATGTGATTGAAGAGCAAGACAAGAAGAATAGCTTGGCTAGCATCATTCCACTTGTGATTATTGTGGTTGTTATCTTTTTAGGACTGAAGTTTTTAAATGTAATTTAATGAGATTTTTGATGGGCGGGCACGTATGTGTCTGCCCATTGTTTCTCTATGATATTATTAGTAAAGTGGAAATGGAGGTAATTATGGCGAATTATCATAAGTTATCCAATGAATTGCAACAGCAAATATTGGAAGACAAAAAACAGCATAAAGAGAATCCATATGCCTGTAAGGATGAGGATATTATAAGAAGGGATATGGAACATGACAAAGCAAATATTTGGAGACCGGCATTTGTCAGAGATATTGAGAAAATATTGCATAACCCATATTACAATCGCTATTCAGATAAGACGCAGGTATTTTCTTTCTATAAGAATGATGATATTTCCAGAAGAGCATTACATGTGCAGTTGGTAGCCAGAATTGCCAGAAATATTGGTGCTACATTAAATCTAAATGAATCCCTAATTGAAGCCATTTCCCTTGGGCACGATATAGGGCATACGCCATTTGGACATGCAGGCGAGCGAATGCTGAATACGCTGTATCATGAACACACAGGAAGATTCTTTAATCATAATGTACACAGTGTAAGGGTGTTGGATAAACTTGTTCATAGAAATATCAGCTTACAGGTATTAGATGGTGTGCTATGTCACAATGGGGAAATGGAGTTAGAAGAATACAAACCCGCTCCTATGGGCGATTTTGTTGCCTTTGATAAACGTGTTGAGGATTGCTATTGTAAGGAAGATGCAAATCGTGTACAGATACCTTGTACATTAGAAGGTTGTGTCATGCGTGTTAGTGATATCATTGCCTATTTGGGTAAGGATAGACAGGATGCTATGCGATTAGGAATCGTATCAGGAGATGGTGTATTTAGTAATGCTGCAATTGGAACTTCCAATGCAGAGATTATTAACAATATGATTGTAAATCTCATCGAAAATAGTTATGGCAAGCCGTACTTATCTATGTCGCCAGAGTATTTTGATGCATTTAAAATGGCTAAGAAGGAAAACTATGCACTTATATATGGCAATGATTGGTTAGAAGATATCTATCAAAATACCATAAAGCCTATGTTTAAAATGGTGTATGAGCAATTGCTTAGATTGGCACTTACAGCTCAGAGATTGGCGGAAAATATAGATGGGAACAATGAAGAGTTGCTACAGACTCTTTTAAAATCTTGTGGCAATAATGTTGTGGTGAAGCAATATCTTTCGTATATAGCGGAGGTTAATCGGTATTCCCGTATATTTGATTTGCGAGGGTATTTATTATCAGATGCAAATGATATCGTCACGGATTATATTGCAAGTATGACAGATGATTATTTCATTGATTTATTTGCTTGGTTGTTCCCTGATAGTGCTTTGCAGGTGCAGTATCGAGGGTATTTTGATAATTGATTAGGATGCAAATAAGAACTTCTGGAAGATAGTTGACAGATGGTTATGATTATGATATAAAGTAATCAACAACATAACATGTGGTTTTGAAAACTACATCAACTAGAGAAGGAAGTGATTATTATGACAAGAACAAAGTTAGCAGATAGAACGTTACCGAATTATACAGTAAAAGAGGAACGGGCAAATAGCATTTCGCATTTTGCCGGAGCTATTATCAGTCTGCCGGTATTGACCGTATTTCCGGCGATTGCAGCACATAATCATAATTTTACAGGAGTTATTGGGTGTACAATTTTTGGTGCCTGTCTAGTGCTACTGTATCTGATGTCTGGCATTTACCATGGATTGCCACAGAATACTTATGTGAAAAAGGTATTTCAGGTGATTGATCATTGTACCATTTTTCTTTTAATTGCAGGTTCTTACACCGCATTTGTGATGGGCACATTATTCAAGGCGGAGCCGGTATCGGCTATCTTGATATTGGCAATTATATGGATTGCTGCTGCGGTGGGAATCGTATTGAATGCGATTGATTTAAAGAGGTTTAAAGTCTTCTCCATGTGCTGCTACCTGATGATGGGTTGGCTAATAATTTTTAAGGCGAAGGTATTAGCTGAGCTGATGGGAGCGAGCGCCATGACATTATTGGTAGTCGGTGGAGTTTGCTACACCGTTGGAGCAGTATTCTATGGCCTTGGAAAAAAGAAGCCATATGCACACTTTGTATTTCACATTTTTACCGTAATGGGAAGCATCGCACACATTGTCTGTGCGGGAATGATATTTTTATAATTTTCAAAAACAAATTGTAGCCAAGGACATAGATGTCCCTGGCTACAATTGTTTTTGGCATATATATGCTAATCTACTACGATAATAGTTTACTGTTTGAATGATTCTAGTTGTGCTTTTAGGTATGCGATTTCTTCTTGCTGACTGTCATTCTGCAGTTTCAGTGCATCTATCTCATCTTGTTGACTATCTATCGTATCCTGCATCACATCTACCATATATTCCGCTGTATTATGATCTAATATCCTTAATTCCTCAGAAAACATCCCCATCACCTTCTCTGTGTTTAGGCAGAGCTGGTAGACTTCTTCATACATCTTTTTGTACTCCGGATATGTCTCTATCAGTAGCAGAATATCCTCTGGTACATCTGTGGAAAAGAACCTCAGCCATGCCTCAACTTTATTATCAATGTTAATCTTATTTTGAACATTTTTCTTGAAGATGTCAAGTGGTATAAAGAGGTATTTTTGTAATAATGGCACTTCGATTCCAGTGTCAGATTTTGCTTCTATGTAATGCAAATACTTATCAGGGAATTCATGGAATATTTGAGGACTGCGCTCAAACAGCACGATAGTATACACTGGCATGATATCCTTATAGGAAAACTTCTTTCCTTTTACATTCTTTGCTTCTGCACGTACTCTTTTGTACTGCCGCAATAACAAGTCTGCAGAATAGCATGCTGCACGTTGTCCCGGGAACAAATAACCGATTTTCTGAATCTCGATATTGGCATAACTACCATCCTCTAGCTTCACAACTAAGTCGGTGTATAACAATGAATTCTCTGCGCCAATTCTTACCGTGTCATTAGGCAGGGCATGCAATACTGTAACCTTCTGCTTTAACAGTACAGAAAGAAAATCGCCTACCCGTTCCGGTGTATACTCCGGATTCATCACTTCCTTGAAAAAGGTGTCGTACACCATCTTGACACCTCTTGTGCCAGTACAGATATCAAGGAATTCCTGTTGCTGTTCCTCCGACCAGCTCTGGTACTGCCGTAGCAGGTGCGGATTGCCTTGAATATCTTGCATGACTTCCTCCGCAGTTCGTAACATCGGAAAATGCTTCTTTAGTATTGATTCTGTTGTCAAAGTAACGCCTCCTAATATGGATTCGTTTATGCATAAACATATAAATGAAAATAATTATTTTGCTATTTATATCATAATGCGCCTTACAATAAATGTCAATATGTAAAATAAAAGGTTTATAAAGATTGAATTTCTTGATTGAAAAAGAAAAGGTGATTATATATACTAGAGTAAAAGGAGTTGATGACGTGAAGATTGAAATATTATATGAGGATGCAGATATCATTGTTTGTGTGAAGCCAGTGGGCGTACCTACCCAGCCGGATAAATCAAATGATGAGGATATGGAAAGTTATATTAAGAATTATATATTTGAAAATGAGGAGATGGATGAGGAACCATATGTCGCCGTGGTACACAGGCTAGACAGACCGGTTGGTGGTGTCATGGTGTTCGCCAAGAACCAGAAAGCGGCGGCCAATCTGTCAGACCAGATTACAGGCGGTGAGATGGTGAAATTTTATCAGGCAGTGTTGACAGGAGAATTGCCGGATGAATGTGGAACCTTGGTGGATTACCTTGTAAAGGATAGCAAGACCAACACATCAAAAGTAGTTGCTAAGGGTACGAAGAATGCCAAGCGAGCAGAGCTTAATTACGAGGTGCTGGATGTGTTTGAAACCAATGAGGGTGTGCTGTCTTATGTTTTGATTGAGCTGATTACGGGCAGACATCACCAGATTCGTGTACAGATGTCCAGTAGAAATGCCGGCATTTATGGGGATACAAAGTACAATCCAAGATTTATGAAGGTGAAACGCAGATATCAGCAGATTGCGCTGTATTCTTGTAGATTGGAATTTGCACATCCAACAACAGGAGAGTGGCTTGTGTTTAAGAGTGAACCAGAAGGGGAAGCTTTTGACGTTATTGAAATGGAAGATTTTTAACATAATATTTCAAAATATGTACATACTACTTTTGATGGAAGAACCGGGCAGAATATTCTGCCCGAGGCTTTCAAGCAGACAGAAAAGAAAGTGAAGTAGTATGGAACTGTTTAGGAAACCAATTGTTCAAAAAATGATTTTGTTATTGGGAATTGCAGTGGGTATTTATTTTCTTTTTACATGGTTGGTACCCCTTGTAATTCCTTTTTTAATTGCTTTGTTTGTTGCCTTTTTGTTGCAACCGTTGATACGGAAGCTGGAAGGTCAATTTAGCATGCAGAGAAAGGTTGCTGTGTGGGTGGCAATTTCCGTTTTTGCTCTTTTATTGGTATTGATTTGTACATTGCTATTACGGACTTTGATTGAGCAGGGGCAAAATGTTATTTGTGCATTCCCATTTTATCAGGCAAGGTTTATGCATGGATTGGAAACCTGTTGTCGTCAGGTGGATAAATGGTTTCAGTTTACGGACGGTGCCAGTTTTGCATATATGGCAACGTTGATATTAGGTATTAAGGATACGCTGTGCGATACGGTGTTACCGGAGCTTACGACAAATTCCATGCGGATGGTAAAGGGACTGTTCGATGGGGTTATTTTTGTTTTTGTGGCTGTGGTGGCAACCGTTATATTTACGAAGCAGTACCCGACGATTAGTAAATCATTAAATGCCAGTGGTATCGGTAGACTGACAGCGAGATGTGGACATAGTGTGTGTACTACTTTAGGGGCATATATGCGGGCGCAGGTGGTTATTATGATAATCAATGCTATTCTGTTTATGGTTATCTTTCGTATCATTGGCAGCAATTATTGGTTGATATTGGCGGTTTGTGTAGCGGTGTTAGATTCTTTGCCGTTAATAGGCAGTGGCTTGTTTTTACTACCATGGGCTTTTGTGTTATTGTTAATGGGCATGCCCTATAAAGCATTGATAATTTTGGTGGGGTATATCATTTCCAGTTTTGTGAGAGAATCGGTGGAACCGAGATTAGTGGGGGATAAGGTTGGCATTTCTACCATTACTAGTTTGATTTGTATGTATGTGGGATTGCAGATTTTTGGAGTTTTAGGTTTTTTATTTGGACCGGTTGCATATCTTTTAGGGAAGGAGATATATTCTGCTGTGCTTCCTGAATTGCAAGGTTTTTCTTGCAATCCGCGGGGAACCTCTATATAATATTGAAGTGTGTTTTCAAAAATACAAAAGGGAGATAGAGAAATGGCGAAAGACAAGAAGTTAGTAGAAGCGATTACCTCTATGGAAGAGGATTTCGCACAATGGTATACGGACGTTGTGAAAAAGGCTGAGCTGATTGACTATACAAGTGTTAAGGGTTGTATGGTAATTAAGCCTTATGGATATCGTATCTGGGAATTAATTCAGTCACAGTTAGATGCTGAGTTTAAGAAGACCGGAGTTGAAAATGTATATTTACCAATGTTCATTCCGGAAAGTCTTTTACAGAAAGAGAAGGATCACGTAGAGGGTTTCGCTCCAGAGGTAGCATGGGTTACGCATGGTGGATTGAATCCTTTACAGGAGAAACTTTGCGTAAGACCTACTTCCGAGACATTGTTCTGTGATTTTTATAGCAATGAGATTGAGTCTTATAGAGATTTACCAAAGGTGTATAACCAGTGGTGTTCAGTAGTGCGTTGGGAGAAGGAGACAAGACCATTCCTGCGTTCCAGAGAGTTCTTGTGGCAAGAGGGACATACCGCCCATGCTACAGCAGAGGAAGCTGAAGAGAGAACCATTCAGATGTTAAACGTATATGCTGACTTCTGTGAAAATGTATTGGCAATGCCGGTTGTAAGAGGTAGAAAGACTGATAAGGAGAAGTTTGCCGGAGCGGAAGCGACTTATACAATCGAGGCGTTGATGCATGATGGTAAGGCGTTACAGTCAGGTACCAGTCACAATTTTGGTGACGGCTTTGCGAAAGCATTTGGCATTCAGTATACAGATAAGGAAAATAAATTACAGTATGTACATCAGACCTCATGGGGTATGACAACCAGATTAATCGGTGCCATCATCATGGTACACGGTGATGATTCTGGTTTGGTGCTTCCTCCAAAGGTAGCTCCTGTACAGGTAATGGTAGTTCCAATTATGCAGAAAAAGGAAGGCGTTCTTGACAAGGCTTATGAGCTTCGTGATAAGTTAGGTGCATTCCGTGTAAAGGTTGATGACTCTGATAAGAGTCCAGGTTGGAAGTTCAGCGAGCAGGAAATGCGTGGTATTCCAGTTCGTGTGGAAATTGGACCAAAGGATATCGAGGCTGGTCAGTGCGTATTAGTACGTCGTGATACCCGTGAAAAGAAGGTTGTAGATATCGATGCTTTAGAGACAGAGGTGGCAACACTTTTAGAGTCTATTCAACAGGATATGTATGATAGAGCTAAGGCTCATCGCGAAGAGAATACTCATGTAGCGAAGAGCTGGAAAGAATTTGAAGAAATCATTGAGAACAAGCAGGGCTTCATCAAGGCTATGTGGTGTGGTGAAACTTCTTGTGAGGAGGCAATCAAAGAGGAGACAGGTGCTTCTACCAGATGTATGCCATTTGCACAGGAGAATTTTGCTGATGTTTGCGTACATTGTGGCAAGCCTGCTAAAAAGATGGTTTACTTTGGACGCGCGTACTAAGAAAGGGGTTAAATATGGACGCATTTTGGAAAGCATTTAATGAAATGCTGGTGAAGATTGATGACTTTGTATGGGGCGTACCACTGATGGTGTTAATCATGTGTGGTGGTTTGCTACTTACTATCCGCACAGGAGTGTTACAGGTACACAAACTTCCACTGGCTTTAAAGTGGATGGTAAAGAATGAGGAAGGTGGCGACGGCGAGGTAACCTCCTTTGGAGCACTTTGTACTGCGCTTTCAGCTACCATTGGTACTGGTAATATTGTCGGTGTAGCGACAGCGATTTGTGCCGGTGGTCCTGGTGCATTGTTCTGGATGGTGGTTGCGGCATTCCTTGGAATGGCAACAAAATATTCTGAGGGTCTTTTGGCAGTTAAGTATCGTGTAATCGATGAGAATAATCATGCACTTGGTGGACCGTTCTACTATATTGAAAAAGGTATGGGTGCAAAGTGGAAATGGCTTGCAAAGATGTTTGCTTTATTTGGAGTATTAGCAGGTCTTCTTGGTATCGGTACATTTACTCAGGTAAATGGTATTTCATCGGCGATACATAATTTCTTTGATCCTAATAACCAGGCAGTGGTTGCTATTCCTGGTATTGGTACATATTCATGGGCAGTTGTTATCGCTTCTTTGGTTTTAACTGTTTGTGTAGCGTTGGTATTAATCGGTGGTGTTCAGAGAATTGCAAGTGTATCCCAGATAGTTGTACCATTTATGGCTATCCTTTATGTAGTATTTGCTGTCGTATTATTAATTTGCAATGCTTCAGAGATTCCAAATGCAATTGTAACAATTGTTAAGGGTGCATTTAATCCTGCTGCTGTTACCGGTGGTGTGGTTGGTTCCTTTATTGTGGCAATGCAAAAGGGTGTTGCAAGAGGTATCTTCTCAAACGAAGCTGGTCTTGGTTCTGCACCAATTGCAGCGGCAGCTGCCCAAACAAAAGAGCCAGTACGTCAAGGTTTAGTTTCTATGACAGGTACATTTATTGATACTATTGTTATCTGTACAATGACAGGTCTTGCAGTAGTGATTACAGGTGCTTGGCAGCAGCCTGGATTAGAAGGTGTGGCGGTTACGACATATGCATTTAACAATGGACTTCCATTCCCAACAACAGTGTCTTCATTTATGTTAATGGCTTGTTTGGTGTTCTTTGCATTTACGACAATTCTTGGATGGGATTATTATTCAGAGAGATGCTTAGAGTATTTAACAGGCGGAAAGAAGAAAGTATTAAAGGTATATCGTTGGTTATACATCATTGCTGTATTCATTGGACCATACATGACAGTATCTGCAGTTTGGACTATCGCAGATATCTTCAATGGTTTGATGGCAATTCCAAACATGATTGCATTGTTTGCATTAAGTGGTGTTGTTGCGAAGGAGACAAAGGATTTCTTCAAGAGACGTAAAGAGGGGAAAGTAGAGTAGATAAAAAACACTTCTGTATAGGGGACGTTCGCACTTGCCTGTGCGCGTAGCGGCACATAGAATTGCGGAATACGCAATTCAAGTGCAGACGGGCACAGAGCACCCCTATATCAGAAGTGTTTTTTATATTTAAGTGGATGGGGTTGCAGTTGTTTCGGTGTCTTGTTTTCACTCCCAAAATGGAGAAATTCTCGCTATGCGAGAGTGATTTTCGGTCTGTGGGGTGTGATTTTGGTTGTCATTTTTGTAGAATTTGAGCTGTACAAAGCTTTGACAGAGAAAATCAGATTATACAGGAGGATGTTGTATGGAGAGAAAATCAATTGGCAGTTTTATTGCTGCCTTGCGAAAAGCGAATGGGCTTACGCAAAAGGAGTTGGCTGAAAAATTAAATGTGTCGGATAAATCGGTGAGCAGATGGGAACGGGATGAAAGTGCACCGGATTTAATGCTGATTCCGGTGCTGGCGGAAGTTTTTGGCGTGACATCGGATGAATTGTTGCGGGGCGAACGGATGGTTCAAGATGAAATGATGAAAGATAAAGTGGTTTCGTCTTCCCGAACAGAAAAGCAGTTGGACAGACTGTTAAGTGATTGTAAGCAAAAATTCTTTTTAAGAAGTATGATATCAGTGGCATTATGTGCTTTGGGCTTGATTGCGGCGATGATATGTAATTTTGGGTTTTTGAGAGCGTATTTGGGCTTTTTTATCGGTGGGGCATTTTTTGTGACAGCTGCGATATGTGAAATTGTGTTTTATAGATTGGCCTATGACGCGGTGGATGTAACAGAATATGAAGGCGAGAAGATTACTACATGTAAAAAGACACTGATTGATAATTTTTTCAGTGTTATGGTGGGTGGTTTAATGGCATTTGCCAGTACATTGCCTTTGATTGTGTTGCCGGAGGATACATATTTAGGGGTTACAGGGCTTACCTGGTTGATTTTTGGCGTTGCCTGTGCGGTGATTGTAGGCATAATTGCTGGATTGTTTGGAAAATGGAAACTGGAACACTGGCAAGTGAAAAAGGGCTTTATGGCAGTCGGTGACGAGGAAAAGGAAAAATTTCAAGCATGGCATAAGAAGCGTGTTGATTTTGTTTGGCGGGTAGTTGGAATATATGCAATATTGATTTTATTGCATATTGTTTTTAATGATAGCAGAGTGGAAAGTTTTGCTACAGGTACAACCTTTGCCAGCTTTGATGCGTTTAAAGTATATATGGAAACCGATGTGACAAATGCCCATAACAGCGATACGGAATATTTTGACGAGTATGGCAATCCGATTCCTGAGGGGGAAGCGTTAACAGAATATGTATATACGGATATCGAGGAATCCGAAGTGTTGTGTGAATTTGTTAGACGAAATGAAACCGTGGTGATGTATGAAATAGGGGACCCGGAGGATGGATATTTGCCAATTAAGGTGTATACAAATGAGGATATGCAGTACGGAAAACAGTTGAAGGAAACGATAAATCTTTGGTGGTTTATATTGTATGGTGTGATATTGGTGGTTGCTGGCGTGAAATATTGTAAAGCAAAGCCATAGGAAAGAGAATATTGTGGAGAAAGAACTTTGTCTGGTATAGCAGATGAGGTTCTTTTTTAATTTTTTAGAAAAAAGGTATTGACATACGACTGTTATAGGTGTATATATAACACATAAACAGTTTGGAGGCGATGAAAATTGTTTGGTGGTTTTTGTATGGGTATTAGTATCATGTTGATAAAAGTGATTCAAGAAAGATAGGGGGATGACTTATGAATACAGAATTACAGGAAAGCTGTAAGTTGTTTGTGGAGAACAGAGATTTGATTCAGAAGGCATTTAAGTGGGAAAGTAGTTACATGATGCCAGCCTGCAGTTTGCTATTTACAGGTATGAAGGCAAAAGTGAATGTAGAACTGATGAAGGAATGCAATGACATTTTAAAGAAGGAAGTTGGTGCATTTTCTTATCTTAGAGGTAATACAAAGTTGATTTTACTGTCGAAGATGACATTGACATCCAGCCCAAAGCAGTATGTGGAACAGGTGTTAAAGGTGTATGAACAATTGAAGCTGGAGGGCTTGTATGGTTCTGATTATGCCGTGCTTGCCGCTATGACTATTGTGGATGAGCATGGAGAGCAGTCGATTGATGACATTATCGCACAGATTGGTGTGATTTATAAAAAGATGAAGAAGAATCATCCATTTCTGACATCCAGTGAGGATGTACCATTTGCAACTTTGCTTGCTATGTCAGAATTATCTGATGAAAAGGTGTTAGAGGATATGGAAGCCTGTTACCAGATTTTAAAGCCTGTGTTTCATTCGGCAAACGGTGTACAGTCTTTGAGCCATGTGTTGGCATTAGATGAGAGAGATGCTAAAACAAAATGTGATGCAGTGATTGATTTGTATAACAGGTTTAAGGCAGAAAGAGAAAGTCTGGATTATAACACAATTGCTGTTTTCGGCAGTTTGATTATGTTGGGCTTAGATAATGAAACTATTGTGAAAGAAGTATGTGAGGTTAGTGATTGGTTAGTAACGCAGAAGGGCTTTGGCAACTTCTTTGGTACAGGTCAGAGAGTTCGATTGTTATATGCGGCTGCACTGGTGATGGAACACTATTCTGATCATTGTTTAGATACAGAGGCTACTGTTTTGACAGGAACTGTGGCAGTGATGGTTGCAGCGGAGATGGCGATGATTGCAGCGATTGCGGCAGCAAATGCAGCGGCAACGGCGTCTAATTAGTAGGTAGGTGAGAATATGAAATTATTACAGAATTCAGGGGTTCCGATTTATCAACAAATCGCAACTCAGTTTAAAGAAGATATTTTGTCCGGCAAGCTGAAGCAGGGAGAATACCTTCCTTCCATCAGAGGTTTGGCAAAGGATTTGAAAATCAGTGTCATTACTACAATGAAGGCATATGAACAGTTGGAGCAGGAAGGTTTGGTAACAGCGGCCCAGGGCAAGGGATACTATGTTAATGCACAGGATAGTGAGATGCTAAAGGAGCAGCATATGAGAAAATTAGAAACACATTTGATGGAAGCAATTACTGCGGCAAGAATTGCTGGATTATCAGAAGAAGAGTTGATTGCAACGCTAAAGATTTTATTGCAGTCTGAGGATGTTTAGAGGGGGATAATACCATGGAGATGACACCTAGTATTGAAATAAAGAATTTAATAAAGAAGTTTAAGGGATTTGAATTGAATGTGCCAGAGCTTGTGATTCCGGAGGGCTTTGCAACTGCTCTGATTGGTGAAAATGGTGCAGGTAAGAGTACACTGCTTCGTATATTGGCAGGTATTCGTCTAGACTATAAAGGTGATGTATCGTATTTTGGCGGGGAGACAGATGAAATTATGATTCGCGAAAATGTAGGATACACTGGTCCGGGCAATTATTTCATGCCACAATGGAGTATTGAGCAGATTGGCGAGGTTAGTGAATTGCTTTATGACCAGTTTGATAAAAAGCGTTATGTGGAACTTTGTAGTGAGTTAGATGTGAAAACACCGGAAGGTGCCAAGAAGAAGGATAAACAGTTTCATAATCTTTCAGATGGTATGAAAATGAAGGTGACGTTGGCTTCCGCGTTTGCCAGAGATACAAAAATGCTGTTATTGGATGAGCCGGCTTCTCCGCTTGACCCATTGATGCGTGATAAGCTTTGTTCTATGCTCCGTGCATATATCGATGAGCGAGAGGACCACACCGTATTTTTCTCTACCCACAATATAGCCGATATGGAAAATGTTACAGATTATGCCATTATTATGGAACAAGGAAAGATTGTAGAGCAGGGTTTTGTGGAAGATTTAAAGGATAAATACATACTGGTAAAGGGCGAAAAACAGGATTTGGATATTCTGGAAAATGTCTTGATTAACTGCCAGTCCAATGCATATGGATTTGAAGGTCTTTGTCTGGCAGAGCAGGCAGAAATGCTGGCTGGTCTTGATGTGTCAAAGGAAAGGCCAACCTTGTCTCAGATTAGTATTGCAGTGATGAAGCAGTATTCTAAGCTTGGTTAGGGGGCGTTGTCGTATGAAGGAATGGATCAGAAGTTATCACATGTTTATTCCGAAGCGTCCTGGCATTTGGCGATGGACCATATATCTGATTTATCCGCTGCTACTTTCATTTATCTGGATAGATTCGGAAAATGCCTCCCTAGGTTTGTTGACGGCAGGATTGCTTGCACTCACTTTTGAAATATTTGTGGATGGATTTACCTTTAGCGGTATTGCAAAAAAAGATGGTTGGCCAATGGATTATGTGTTGGCATCTAAGAAGGGTACGAAGATAATCCGTTATGGTGTCATTGTGGATAGTATTCGAAGATTTGTGAGTCTTTTCGTTATTCATGTAGCGATGTATCTGCGCACTCTAAATGCACCATTTGATTATCAGGAAATGACAACGCCGGCTTATGCTTTGGGTATGCTTTTGATGGCATATGTGGTTTGCACTATTTCCAATATGATAACCAGACGTTTTACAGGCTGGGTGATTAATATTGCCATGGCATATGTGATGAGCTTTGTATATGTGCTTGGTGTCATCTTAGTAGATGCAAGTGGTGCATCCTGGGGGGTTATCATTTTGCTTGCGCTCACAACCTTGCTTTTAACGATGACGCAGATAAAAATGGTTATGAGCCAGGTTCAGAAGTATTATTATGACGAAGGTAAAATATAGAGGAGGGATTCTGATGAAGGGAATCGTTCGGGATTTAAAATTATTAAAATATGGTTTTCAATTTAAAGCGAATATGTTTTTGGGCTTTCTCTTTTTTGTAATAGGTGTAGTCTTTTTGTTTCTGGGAAGTGGCATGGAGGTTATGGGGGCAGTGTATGTAACCCTGGGTAGCATTTTTATGTCCCAGGTGATGATGCTTTTAACCATGGCTGATACGGTGTCGGCATCTCCGAGAAAACGGAGCATTGTTACAAAGACAGTCATGTTTATGAATGCTGTGGGAACGTTGATAGGGTATTTGATCACGCTTGCTTCTTTTTGGTGGAGATATTCCAGATTGGATGTCATGCCGGTGGCGGATGAAGACGTGGATATCATGGTGATGCCGACAGAACAGAGTTTGGCAATGACATTGGTTGAAGTATCTTTGTTGATAGCGGTTGTCTTGTTTTATTTTGTGTTTGCCTATAAGAAAATGATTCTATCTACCATTGTGATGATTGTGGCAGTCGCTGCGGGCATGCCGCTTACAATGATGACCAATATGGCGAAACGTATGCCTGTCGGTAGTCTTACTATGGTGCAAGGCACATTGATTAGTGCACTGATTCTGGTGGTGGTAACAGCCATTTGTTGTGTGCTACAAAAAACTGTATATCGATTGGAAATGGATAAATGGGGTGCTGGCGCAGCGCTGAGGAAGTACCTATAATAGATTGAATTACTAAATTCTGCTTATCGAGAAAATCGGTAGGCAGAATTTCTTTTGGTTGAATCTTTCAAAGCACTGGGATGTGCAGTGGAAGATTTGGCGTAATTGTGATATGATAGGACGGTGCAGATGATTGCATAAAATAACAACTGGGAGTACAACATGAAACACATTTCAATGCCGGAAAATGCGGCAAAGATTATTCATATATTGCAAAAAGAAGGCTACGAGGCATATATCGTGGGTGGCTGCGTTCGAGATGCTATCCTTGGAAAGTGTCCAAATGACTGGGATATTACCACTTCTGCAAAACCGGAGGAAGTAAAAGCATTATTTCGCAGAACCGTGGATACGGGTATCCAGCATGGCACCGTTACCGTGTTGATGGGTGGTGAAGCCTATGAGGTTACCACTTATCGCGTGGATGGCAAGTACGAGGATCATCGAAGACCGACGGAGGTTTCATTTACCACCTCTTTGTCGGAAGATTTGCTTCGTCGGGATTTTACAATCAATGCCATGGCGTACAATGACAAGGAAGGCATCATAGATTTATATGATGGCATGGGGGATTTGGAACGTGGCATTATTCGCTGTGTTGGTGTGGCAGAGCATCGATTTGATGAAGATGCCCTTCGTATTTTGCGTGCGGTGCGATTTGCGGCGCAGCTTAACTTTGTTATAGAAGAAGAAACCCAAAAGGCCATCATAAAAAAAGAAGAATTTTTAAAGGATATCAGTGCAGAGCGTATTCAGGTAGAGCTTACAAAACTGTTAACCTCTGCGCATCCGGAACGACTGATGGATGCATACAAGCTGGGCATTACAAAGATTGTGTTGCCAGAGTTTGACGCCATGATAGAGACCGAACAGAATCATTGTCATCATTGCTATAATGTGGGTGAGCACAGTATGCATGTGGTATGCAACATTGAAAATGAGCCGGCGCTTCGTTGGGCAGCACTTTTGCATGATGTAGGAAAAACCGTAACGAAGACCACAGGAGAAGATGGCACGGACCATTTTTACGGTCATAATATAGAGGGACTTCCTTTGGCAAGAGCCGTGCTCCGTCGAATGAAGCTTGACAATGTCACAATCAAACGTGTGCTAAAACTTGTGGAATGGCATGATTATGGAATTGATGAAAAGATAAAGAAAAACACCCTTCGAAAAGCGATTTATCGCATGGGCGGTGCAGAGTGGTTTCCTGACATTTTAAAAATACGTTTGGCAGATACCCTTGCACAGAGCGATTACAAGCGAGAAGAAAAAATGAAGAGTATTGCTCATATGCAGGCATTATACGAGGAGATTCTTGCAGATGAAGATTGCTTAACGGTGAAGGATTTGGCAGTCAATGGCGGTGATTTGATTGCTCTTGGCGTAAAGCCGGGAAAAGATATGGGAGATATGTTGAACCGAATGCTGGAGGATGTATTGGAGAGTCCTGAGCACAATACGAAGGAGTATTTGGTGGAGAGGTATGTGAGAGATAATTGAGAATTGTAAAAAATATATTGACATAATGCTTGCCGTGTGTTTTAATAGCACTAAAGAGATATGTAATGCATGATAAGCGAAAGCCTAGGAAGTCTGCTACACTTCCTAGGCTTTCATTATGCTTGCAGTTTGAGTCAGGCTGACTAGGCTAATTATCTTCCATACTCCTCTTTTATAAACTTTTCAAATACCGGAATGGAACGCTCTACCTTCTCAGTTGGCACACAGTACGCCATGCGGAAATGACCAGGTACGCCGAAACTGTCACTTGGTACAAGAAGCAGGTCGTACTTTACAGCCTTCTGACAGAATGCAACAGCATCTTCTTCTAAAGCCTTCGGGAAGATATAGAAGGTTCCGCCTGGTTCCACAATCTCGAAGCCCATACGGGTAAGCTCCTTATATAAGATATTTTTGTTCGTCTCATATACTGAGATATCTGAAGTCTCATCGATGCATTTTGCAATTAAGTACTGCATCATAGAGGTTGGGCAGTTGTGACCGATACCACGGGAAATCTGTCCAAACATATCTACCATCAATTCAGCCTTTTCATAAGCTGGATTTACTGCAATGTAACCGATACGCTCGCCTGGAAGTGACAATGATTTACTGAATGAATAACAGGTAATTGTCTTGTCATAGTACTTAGCCACAAATGGGGCATCCACTCCCGCAAATACAATTTCACGGTATGGCTCATCAGAAATCAAGAAGATTTCGTGACCATATTCTTTTTCCTTGGCAGTTAAAATCTCAGCCAGACGCTTGATGGTCTCGGTAGAGTAAACAATACCAGAAGGATTGTTTGGTGTGTTAATTAACACTGCCATAACCTTTTCATTTAACATTTCCTCAAATGCATCAAAGTTAATCTGAAAACTCGTAATATCCGCAGGCACTACCTTCAAGACAGCACCGCAGGTGTTGATGTATGGCATGTATTCCGGGAAAAATGGAGCAAAGGTCAGTACTTCATCCCCAGGAACTGTCACTGCTCTGACTGCATGTGCAATGGCACCGGCAGCACCGGAAACAGGGAAAATGTGTGAGCCCTTGTAGCTCATGCCAAAGCGGCGGTTTAAAGAATCGGCAATGGCTTCCTTCACGGAGCCGATACCAAGGCTTGGGCTGTAGCCGTGTAATGCACTTGGTTCCATGTCAGATAATTCGTGAAGTGTTGTTCTTACACATTCAGGTGCCGGTACGGATGGATTGCCTAAACTGTAATCAAATACATTTTCATAGCCGATTTCCTGGGCACGTCTTGCTCCGGCCTCGGCGATATTTCTGATGACTGATTTTTGACTGGTCATCTGTATATATTTTTCTGATAACATAAAATGTCTCCTTTCAAATAAATATCTGCTTGCCATTGTAGCATAAAGGGGAGGGAATGTCACGGGAATATCAGTTATAGAAAGAAAAACACATTGAAAAATGATTGTTAACGGTATTAAAAATGAAAAAATGGAAAAAATAGTACCGTGAATCGGGAATTAGTGATATTATATTATTGTAGAAAGGAGTGGTATCATGTATAAAAATGTTTATCCTAGAGAAAAGTATTTGTCTAAAATTCGTCCATTTTTTGATTCTGATATTATTAAAGTCATTACTGGTATCAGAAGATGCGGTAAGTCCTTTCTGTTAAAGGGAATTATCAATGAGCTTCTGGAAAAAGGAATATCCGAAGAGCAGATTATTTTTATACCATTAGATAAAAGGGGATATAAAAGCATTCGAACACCAGAACAGTTAGAAGAAAAGATAGAATCTATGATAGGAGAAGAGATATTTTATTATCTTTTCATAGATGAGATTCAGAATGTCCATGGATTTGAAAGTGTTGTTCAAGCATATGCAGAGGAGGGCTTTTCTGTATTCTTGACAGGTTCAAATTCATATTTACTTAGTGATGAAATCTCTACGAAGCTTACGGGCAGATATTTGAATTTTGAAACCTACACATTAGACTTTAAAGAATATCTGGATATGAAAAAATTCTTTGGTATCAATATTCATACTGATATGGAAATAGAGTTTAATGAGTATATATTGAATGGCGGGTTTCCCAAAACACTTGAGTTTACGGATATTAGCGCAAGACAGGTTTATACTCGAGGAATTATAGGCGAGATATTTGACAAGGATGTCAAAAAACGAAAACGTATATCAAATGTGCCTGTGTACGAGAGAGTGCAATCATTTCTCTTAAATAACTATTCGGCACCATTTTCAATCTCGAATTTGATGGAATGCTTGAAAAAGGAAGGGCTATCAACAAAACCAGCAACAGTACGTGGGTATATAGAAGAATTAAAAAAAGCAAAGATTGTGTATGAGTGCAACCGGTTTGATTTGAAGAGTAAGAAAGCTATTAAACGAGACCAAAAGTATTATCTTGCTGACCTTGCGATATATTTTGCGATGAACACTGATAATAGATTGAGTTATGGACCAAGTCTTGAAAATGTTGTTTATCTTTATTTAGCCAGTAATGACTATCAGATTAGCATCGGAAGAATAGGAAAAATGGAATGCGATTTCATAGTCAGAGACCGGAATCAAAATTATGCATATATACAGGTGACGTATACCATGCAGGGAGGCGATATTAGTTCTACGGAAAAAATTATAGAAAGGGAATATCGACCATTTAGAAGTATAAAAGATGGCTATCCAAGATATATTATTTCTCTGGATAAATTTCGTGACCAACAGGAAGGCGTCAGACATATCAATGCAATAGATTTGTTTCTGGGGATTGAACATATATAGAGCACAAGATAAATAATAAAAGAAACTTAACTGGAATATCATCCTGAATCAATGGGTGGTATTCCATTTTTTTTGGAAGTATGCTATACTAGGAAAGAATATGGGTTAGTGTCTGAATTTTTCAGAGACAGATACATCTTTCATGAGATTTTAAGATATAAAATGGAGAATGGAAAGGGCGGATTACATATGAAGAATAACAACAAATGGGTTGTGTCGGGAGTACTGTTTTTTGGAACATTAATATTTTTGATTTATACGATGCTTGAGTATCGCGATACCGTTGGTCTGGTGTTAGGTGCCAGTGCGGCATTCTTAATTATGACAGGTGTTGTAATTAACCAGGCATGTATTGCAGTGAAGGCATATCAGCAAAAACAAAAGATGCTGTTAGAAAGCCGCATCTCTGAGATTCAGAATATGTTGATGGCAGCCGGTGAAGAGACACAGAAAAACACCAAGGCGAATGTATTCTACACAAAGAAAATCGGAGAAGCTCTTGCAGGATTTGAAGATGAATTGTTAGAAAATCAAAGAGATGGCAATGCTTTATTACAGAGAGTAATCAGCACCCAGACAAAGTCTACAAAGGTGCTTGTAAAATATAACGAGAAGAACACCAATCGCACTGTCAGCAGTGTGCAGGCTCAGGGACAGCAGATTACACAGGCTGTTGCAGCAGGTGCAACCAGCAGAGATTCCGAACTTCGTCACATCAGTGAAAATGTTGTGAAGCTTCAGAGTGCGCCACAGCCTATGATGTATCAACCAATGGGCATGATGCCTCAGATGCCAGTGATGCCACAGACAATGCCAATGCAGGAAATGCCTGCATCACAGGAGATGGCAATGCCACAGGAAATGCCTGTAGCACAGGAGCCAGTTGCAGAAGAGGTAGCACCAACAGAGGCAGAGCAGGCATTTGCAGATTTGGATATTCAGGTTCCTGAAGTGTCAGCAGATGAGTTGTTCCAGGATTTGTTATCAGAAGAAAAAGAAGAGGATGCAGCGGCACAAGCGGCTGACAGCATTCCAGATGATATATTGGAGTCGGTGGCAGTACCGGCATTAACGGAAGAAGAAGCACCTGCCCCAGCAGTAGAAATGCCAGATGATCCAAATGCACAGTTAAGTCCGGATCAGATTGCAGCATTATTTGCGGCAGCAGAGCCAGTGGCAGAACCGGAACCAGCCCCAGCAGTAGAGATGCCGGATGATCCAAATGCACAGTTAAGCCCGGATCAGATTGCAGCATTATTTGCAGCAGCAGAGCCTGCGGCAGAACCGGAACCAGCCCCAGCAGTAGAGATGCCGGATGATCCAAATGCACAGTTAAGTCCAGATCAGATAGCGGCATTGTTTGCACAGGCGAATGGGTAGTATAATTAATTTTTTGGAGTTTATAGATGCCAAATATATTTAGTCAGTTGAAAAGAATAGTCTCGAATAGAAAACGTCAAGATGATGCTTTAGTCTCTGTAATCATTTTAAATCGCAATGGAAAAGATAAACTGCAAATTCTGTTCAATTCCTTGAAAAAATGTAATTTTTACAGGAATTTTGAAGTAATTGTAGTGGATAATGGATCGACAGATGATTCTTTAACGTTTATGCAGAGTTGGGCAGGACAGTTGCCTTTGCGTGTGATTGCCAATGCTGATAATATGACTTTTTCGGCTGCGAATAATATAGCGGCAAAGGATGCGAAGGGCGAATATCTATTATTTCTAAATAATGATATTGAAATTACTGATAATTGGCTTGATTCCTTGATGGAAACAATGAAAAATACCGAAAATCCAGGTGCCATTGGTGCTAGGTTATTGTATCCGGAGCTGCCTGAGGGACATCCGCAGAGAGAGAAATCAAAGAAGATTCAGCATGATGGAATCGCATTTAAAGACAAGACTAGGGATAAAACCTATTTTATTCAACCATACAATATGAAGAATGGTGAAGAATATGAAGTAGCATCAGAACCGTATACAGAACGAATTGCAGTGACCGCCGCGGTGCTTTTGGTAAGAAAAACTGTTTTTGATGAAATTGGCGGGTTTGATGAAAACTATAATTATGGCTATGAAGATGTAGATTTGTGTCTGGAATTAAGAAAGGCAGGATACCGTAATTATATGGCTAACCAATGTGTGGTATACCATTATGAGTTTGGCACACAAAGCCTGGATAATGAGGATGAGATTAAAACTCGCAGACGTCATAACATGGAATGGTTTAAAGGCAAGTGGCAGATTTATTTGTCAGAACAATTATTGTCAGACAAGATTCTAAAAAAACATTTCTACACGGAACAAATACTAACACTTTCTATATGTTATGATGCTGAGCAATGGGAGCATAAGGAACAACGCCCAAGACCATTGATTAAGTTTATTAAAGAATGGAAAAAACAAGGATACAAAGTCAGATATATACATCCGAGGGAAGACAAAGATTGGTATGATATAGGTGTTGGAACAGATGTATGTATTATTGCTACAGATAAATTCGATGTTGAAAACATGTATCACATGAAGTCTGATGTATTAATTGTGCCTTGGGTATCAGACAATTATAACTCAATAGTGAATCAAGGCGTCGATACATGTATAAATATGTTGCAGACGAATATGCATGAGGAACTAGATGAAAAACAAATTGATGTTCTGGGTGCAATGCCGGGTGATGAGAGTAAAAAGTATTGGGGAGACTGGCATTATGCTTTGGCATTAAAAAAAGAGTTCGAAAAACAAGGATATAAAGTTGTTGTTCGGACGAGAAATGATTGGTATGCACACAGTAATGCAAAGTACCGTATAGTACTACGTGGAAATAGAGCTTACTATCCCACTACTGATGATAACAAAAAATATATAATGTGGAACATATCACACCCAGAGGATGTGACTATAAAGGAATACAATTTATATGACTATGTGTTTTTTGCATCACAAAGGATGTTAGATATGTATCAGAGTCAAATAATACCGCCAGCAGGGGTGTTGTTGCAGTGTACAGATCCAGAAACCATGCAAGCAACAGACAATCATGATAAGAAATATGAATTATTGTTTGTGGGAAATAGTAGGAATGTATATCGCCAGATTTTGAAGGATTTGTTGCCGACGGAACACCATTTGACCGTTTATGGCAGACATTGGGAAGCTTATCCTGTTCAGGACTATGTAGTCAGTGACTATATTGATAACGAAAAAGTGGGGCAAGCATATCATGATGCAATAATACTTCTGAATGATCATTGGGATGATATGAGACAATATGGTATCATTTCTAATCGTATTTTTGATGCGCTGGCAGTAGGGGCATTTGTCATTAGTGATGATATGACAGAGATTGTAGAAACTTTTGATGGCGCAGTAGTAACATACACTGACAGAGAAGACTTGCAGCAAAAGATCGATTATTATCTTCAGGCAGATGCGGAGAGAGAGAAAAAAGCAAAATGTGGACAAGAGATTGTTCTGAGGGAGCACACCTTTGCTAAGAGAGTGGAAAGTATTTTGCAAGTAGTGACATCTGGAGATGAAATATAAAACGAAATTGGAACAGGAGGATGAGAATGAACGAGAAGAAAAATACAAAATTATTTGACTTTAAAAATGATTATATGTATTTTTTCGTGAGTTGTTTGTTAGTAGCAGGCTTAATATTGTTCCCTATCCATATGCGATATTTGTTGCTAAAAGATACTTTAAAAATACTAAGTAGAATCAATGTATTTTTTCTTTTGGGCATGGTTTTGTTATTGTACCAAAAGGTGAGAGAAAGAGATTTTTCTTTAATTGATAAGGTTATGGTATTGCTTTGGGGCTTTAGCGCTTTGTTAATGTGCGTTTCTAATTATTCAATTAAGACTGGGCGAACATTAGTGGCGTTCTGTATGTTGCTAGCACCAACTTTTATTGTACTGTACCGTTTTCGTGCTGTTGATTATAGGAAGTTTATGAAATGGTTTTTGATAGCGTTTGATGCGTTTGTGGTGTTTTTGTTAATTCTGTCCATAATTGAGAAACAGACTAACAGTGCATTTCTTCGATACATGGCAGAAACTCTCGATTCTAAGGAATTCAGAATATATCTTGAAGGCTTCACCTTCGATGTTTGGAGAGCGCATACCATATGGGGACATGCATTATTAAACGCGGTATTTTACAATGCATTTTTTATTATCAATGATTTATATTTTACCAATGCAAAAATTAAGTATCCAAAGATTCTGTTTTTCATTATAGCATTGGCAGGAGTATTGCTTTGTGCAAGTAAAACGGCGATAGTAGTGGTGCTTGCATACTTAGTTGTGTCCAGTTGGAAGAATAAGAAATTCTTGATTGGTAGTGGTGTAGTGTTGGTAATATCGCTACTTGCAGGTGCCTTTAACAGTTTATTTGAAAGACTTACGATGTTTTCTTTAACGTCGGGACGAATGGATCATTTAATAGGTTATTTTAAAAGTGGCATCTATCCATTTAAATTTTTGATAGGTTATGGAACCAACAGCGTGTTTGACACTGATGTTGTGCAATATAAAGCAGGATTTGAATTTTCGATACTAATGAGTGCACTTGATCATGGTATATTGTTTGCGATATTCGTGTTTTTAGGTGTATATATCTATGCATCTTATCAGATGTTAAAACGCAAAAATGTACAATGTTGGTTAGGATATTCTTTGTTATTTGCCCAATTAAATACGTTTAATGGGTTGGGTTTATCTAATCAGGATACGTTTACGTGGTTATGTCTATTTACTATGCTTTCCATTAATTGCGCAGTTATGGGGCAGGAATTGCCTACAGAAAACAAGATAGATACCGTTGAGCAAGAGCTAGAACCAAAACTTGAGAGTGAACATGGATAAAGACAGACAGAGAATACAAAACTTCATATTGCTATTTATGGATACCGTGTGCATTTTAGTTAGTTACTATCTATCCGGATATTTTTGGTTGATTTTGCACAAGCAGCTTCCAAACGAAATGGCATTAGGGCAAATACAATATAATGCACCTTTGTTGATTGTGGGGTATATCCTTTCTTTTGCATTGTATGTGGAGCCTAAGGATTTTGTGATACGTGGCTTTTTTGAGGAATGCAAGGTAGTAATAAAAAAGGGAATTACCATAGCAGCACTGACGGCTGTCTGCGTACTGTTTTGGCGTGGAGATACCAGCTTCCCACGAGGTGTATATGTGTTAACGCTATTCATGTCCGTGATTTCTATGTGGATTGTCAGAGCGCTAATTAAGCTGTATTTGAAAATGCAGATGGGTGGCAAAGGCACGCTCCGCCTCATGGTAATCACCACAAAAGCCCGTGCAGAGGAGATGCTTCAGGATGTGACTAACTCGGATGATTGGACAAGACGTATTGAAGGCTTCATTATCGTGGATGAGGATATGGGCAATAAAACCATTGGTGGCGTTCCAGTATTAGCCGGAGAAGACAACATGATGGAATACATCCGCAAGGAAATTGTGGATGAGGTATATGTAGATATTGGCACCACGAGTCCTAAGAAGATAAAACCTCTCGTTATGGAACTGGAGGACATGGGTGTTACAGTACACATCAAGTTGGATATCATGGATACCTTTAGTGATTTTGATGCTACACTTGGCACCTTTGCCAATACAAGTGTGGTAACCTTTGCACATCGATTCTATGATTATAGATTGTTGGCAGTAAAACGAGTGATGGATATTGTGGGTAGTTTAGTTGGCATTGTGATTATGCTGATTGCTCTTATCTTCGTGGGACCTGCTATTAAGTTGGAATCAAAGGGACCGATTTTCTTTAAACAGAAACGAGTTGGAAAGAATGGTAGGTTCTTTTATATATACAAGTTCCGTTCCATGGCTATGGATGCTGAGGAAAAGAAAAAGGAACTGATGGATCAAAACGAGATGGAAGGTCTTATGTTTAAGATGACTGACGACCCTCGTATTACGAAGGTTGGAAAATTCATTCGTAAGACCAGTATCGACGAGCTTCCGCAGTTCATCAATGTATTAAAAGGTGAGATGAGCATGGTGGGAACCAGACCACCGACAGTAGAAGAATTTAAACTGTATGAAGGTCACCATAAGAGACGTTTGTCTATGAAGCCTGGAATTACCGGTATGTGGCAGGCGTATGGAAGAAATGAAGTGTTGGATTTTGAAGAGATTGTCCGAATGGATTTGGATTATATAGACCATTGGAATTTGGGATTGGATATTAAGATTCTTCTGCAGACAGTGTTAGGCGTGTTTGGAGCATCTGGGAAGTAATCAATGAGAATAGGAGTAGACATATGAATATTATTTTATTATCCGGTGGTAGTGGTAAGCGACTCTGGCCATTATCCAATGATGTGAGAAGTAAACAGTTTATCAAGTTATTCAAAGATGATAATAATGAATATGAATCTATGGTTCAGCGCGTGTATAGACAGATTGCAACGGTGGATGCATCTGCGAAAGTGACAATTGCTACCAGTAAGTCTCAGGCAAGTGCTATCAAGAATCAGTTAGGAGATAAGGTGTCTATCTGCGTGGAGCCTTGTAGAAGAGATACTTTTCCAGCGATTGCGTTAGCAGCGACTTATTTGCATGATGAATTAGGTATCGCTGAGAATGAGAGTGTGGCAGTATGTCCAGTAGACCCATATGTGGATAACAGCTATTATGAGGCTGTTCAGAAAATGGGACAGTTGGTGGAAACAGGGGAAGCCAATTTGACTCTGATGGGAATTGAACCAGATTCGCCAAGTGAGAAATATGGATATATTATTCCAGAAACAGATGGTGCTGTCAGCAAGGTAAAGGAATTTAAAGAAAAACCTGATACAGAAACTGCTAAAAAATATCTGGAGCAAAAGGCGCTGTGGAACGGCGGTGTATTTGCATTCCGTCTTGGCTATCTTCTGGAAATTGCTCATAGTATGATTGATTTTACGGATTATCGTGATTTGTATAATAAGTATGATACCTTAACAAAGATAAGTTTTGATTATGCTGTAGTGGAAAAAGAAGCAAGTATTCAGGTAATGCGTTATAACGGTAGTTGGAAAGATGTAGGAACCTGGAATATGATGGCAGAGGTTATGGCTGATGATACGAAAGGCCAGGTTGTCTTGGATGAAACCTGTGAAAACACACAGGTAGTCAATGAGTTGGATATTCCGATTATTTGTATGGGATGTAAGGATATGGTAATTGCTGCCAGCGGAGATGGCATTTTGGTATCTGACAAAGAACGCAGTGACTATATGAAGCCGTATGTGGAGAAGTTGGACAGCGATGAGGCAATGTTTGCTGAAAAGTCATGGGGCTCTTATGCGGTTATGGATGTACAGTCAGGTTCGATGACAGTTAAGATTTCTATGCAAGCTGGAAAAAGTATGAGTTATATGAGCCATGATTATCGAGATGTAGTGTGGACTGTGATTGAAGGAACCGGAAAAGCTATCATAGATGGAATGGAGCGAATTCTTCGTACCGGCGATGTGCTTACTATTGCAGCAGGTTGCAAGCATACGGTAATCGCTGATACTGATATGCGAATTATAGAGATTCAGATTGGTGAGAATATCAGCGCGGATGATAAAAAGAAGCATGAATTGGAATAGACATAATAACGGAGGTTATTTATGGAGATTATGAAGCTAAAGCCACAGGGAAAGGATTATCTCTGGGGCGGAACAAGACTTCGGGAAGAATATGGAAAAGATATTCCGTTAACACCACTTGCTGAAACATGGGAGTGTTCGGTACATCCGGATGGACTTAGTGTGATTCTAAATGGAGAGTATGCCGGACAAACATTAGCAGCGGTGCTAAAAGAACATCCAGAATATATGGGAACAAAGCTTCCAGGGGGGGCGGAATTTCCTATATTAGTAAAGTTTATTGATGCCAAACAGGACTTATCTGTACAGGTGCATCCAGACGATGCTTATGCAAGAGAATATGAGCACCAGAACGGCAAGACTGAGATGTGGTATGTGTTGGATGCAGATGAAAATGCCAGTCTGATATACGGATTTGAGCATCCGGTCACAGAGGAAATGTTAGCACAAGCTGTGAAGGATGGAACATTAGATAAGCATCTTCACAAGGTCAAGGTAAGCAAGGGAGATTTGTATTATGTGCCGGCAGGTACTGTACATGGAATTGGTGCAGGCACATTAGTAGCGGAAATTCAGGAAAGTTCCAATGTCACATATAGAGTATACGATTATAATCGTGTAGATAAGGATGGCAATCTAAGAGAGTTGCATTTTGATAAGGCAGTTCAGGTTATGAATATGAATCCGGGACCAGAACTTGCAAAACAGACAAGATTGGTGCATTATTATCCAGGATGTTGCCGTGAGGTACTATGTAGATGTAAGTATTTTGAAACAGAACGTATCCAGATAACAACTGGTTGTTCCTTTTCTGTGTTGGATACATCCTTCCAAGTATTATTATGCTTAGATGGTGAGGGTGGTATTGAGACAGCTGCAGGAAGACCGGTTCGCTTTACAAAGGGAGATTGTATTTTTATTCCGGCAGGAATGGGAAGATGTCATTTGCTGGGCAAGGCAGAACTTTTGAAGGTACGTTGTTGACAACTTTGTTGTGAGGACATGACGATGAGAGATGTGTTTATTATAGGTTCTAAAGGTATACCGGCTGCATATGGCGGTTTTGAAACCTTTGTGGACAATCTAGTTCAACATCAAACAAGCGAAGAAATAAAGTATCATGTGGCATGTATCACAGGACAGGAAAAAGAGTATGATTATGCAGGAGCACATTGCTTTGTGATTCCTGTTCCTAATATAGGACCAGCCAGGGCAGTTTATTATGATATAGCTGCTTTTCGTTATTGCATTCAGTACATTAAAGAGCATAAGTGTAAAAATCCAATCATTTATATATTGGCTTGTCGAATAGGGCCATTTATTGGCAGTTTGAAACGTGTATTGAAACGATTGGGAGGAACTTTGCTAGTGAATCCTGATGGCCACGAATGGTTACGTGCAAAATGGAACTGGGTCATTAAAAAATACTGGAAGTATTCGGAGAGGCTGATGGTAAAACATGCAGACCTTTTAGTATGCGATTCTCAGAATATTGAAACTTATATTCAGGGAGAGTATAAAAAGTATCATCCACAAACAACATATATTGCGTATGGTGCTACTGTGGATAATCTAAAAGAGAAATATATTTCTGACAAGGTAAAACAATGGTTTGATGCACATGATCTTCGTTTGAAGAATTACTATTTGATTGTAGGACGGTTTGTGCCGGAGAACAATTATGAGCTGATAATTACTGAGTTTATGAGATCAGATACACAGTGTGATTTGGTGATAGTTACCAATTTGGAAAAGAACAAGTTCTATCATGCTCTGCAGTCCAAAACAGGGTTTGAAGGTGATAGCCGTATTAGATTTGTTGGAACGGTATATGATCAGGAACTGCTTGTTGCGATTCGGGAAAATGCAGTTGCATACATTCATGGACATGCAGTAGGAGGAACCAATCCAAGTCTGCTAGAAGCATTAGCGGCTACACAGGTGAATTTGCTCTACGATGTTGGGTTTAATAGAGAGGTTGGAGAAGATGCTGCCTATTATTTCACAAATGAGACAGATAGTCTTTGTGATGTTATGAAAAAAGCAGAAGCATTAACTGAGGATGAGAGAACAAAACTTGAGTTAAGTGCAAAAAATCGAATTCATACTGCATTTTCACATGAAAAGATAGTAAGTGAATATGAACAGTTATTTCAAGAAATTGGGAGATAATATTGAGAGTTTTATTAGTGGATCAGATAGCAAAGGTGAATTATAAATATTCATTTAGCCTGGCAAATGCAATTCAACAGCAGAATATCGAACTGGATATGGTAATTGATCAAAAAGAAGAAGCAGAGAATTGTCTTTGCAAACGAAAGCGTTTATTTAATACGGATGAAAAGAATATTTCCAAGTTAAATAAAGCGTTTAATTATATTTGTTCTATGTCATCCATATTGTCGATGATGAAGCAGTATGACGTATTGCATACACAATGGATTATTTTTTCCCCGGTTGATTACTTCTTTTTAAAAAGAGTGAAGAAGATGGGTAAAAAGCTGGTAATTACTATCCATGATATATTGCCATTCAATCAAAAATTTTATGACTATCGATATCATAAAAAGATATATGAATTGGCAGACCAGATTATTGTGCAAGCACCTGATAATGTGCAGAGATTTCATGAGTTATTTCCAGAAAACAACATACCAGTGGAGATGATTCCACATGGGCATTTTTTGGAGTATGCAAAAATAAAAGATAAAAAACAGTCAAGACAAGCGCTAGGCATTGATAAAGACAAATTTGTGTATTTGTTTTTTGGGCAGATTAAGGAAGTCAAGGGTGTAGATGTATTGTTACAGGCTTACGCCGAAATGTTACAAAAACATCCAGAACTCAAAAATCAAGTGCAGTTGGTTATTGCGGGTAGTGTTTGGAAAACTGATTTTGGAAAATGTGAAGAAATTATTAAAAGAGAACAATTGTCTGGTAGTTTAAAATTAGATATCCGATATATTCCGGATGAAGAGGTGGATGATTACTATTCTACAGCGGATATTTGTGTATTGCCTTATCGGGAAGTGTATCAAAGTGGTGTTATACAGTTGACCTATGCACATCGCAAACCGGCAATTGTGACAAGAATACCAGCATTTATGGATATTGTAGATGAGAGTAGAGGTATATTGTGTGAGCCAAATGATGTGGACAGTTTAGCAAAAGCAATGTATCAAGCATATGAAAAGCGAGAAGAGTTGGCAGGCATGGCAGATGTTGGTTATGACTATATTGCTGAACGGTTTGATTGGAATAAGATTGGTAAAGAGATTGTAAAGCTATATCAATCGTGATAAAATCGGTAACGTCATGATTATTAGATAAAATACAGACTAGAGGAGTTTGGTTATGGGACAGAAGTTCAAGGAAATATATCAATACAGAGAAATGATTTTCAGTTTAGTAAGAAGAGATTTACGAGGTAGATACAAAGCCTCTGTTTTGGGGTTTTTGTGGACCTTTATTAATCCATTATGTCAGATATTGGTATACACGTTTGTATTTCAGTTTATCATGAGAACCGGAATTGAGCAGTTTTATGTGTATCTGATTAGTGGAATGATTCCGTGGATATTCTTTAGCACAGCGGTGTCTGGTGGAACCATGTGTATTAAGAATCAATCTGAAATGGTCAAAAAAATATATTTTCCTAGAGAGGTATTGCCAATTTCATTCGTTACCAGTGCATTTATCAATATGCTATTTTGTTTTGTGATGATATTTGCAGTCATTATATTCTCTGGAAGAGGCTTCAGTGCGGTGGCATTATTGTTTCTGCCGTTGGTTATGATTATAGAGTATATTATGGCATTAGGATTTACCATGATAGTATCGGGCCTTACGATTTACTTTAGAGATATGGAACATATTGTAAGTGTTATTATGATGGCGTGGATATACTTGACACCAATTATGTATACGATTGATATGGTGCCTGAGCAGTTAAGAGGTGTGTACTATTTTAATCCGATGACTCCTGTGATTCAGGCATATCAGCAGATTTTATACTTTGAACAGATTCCAAAGATGGGAACCTTGCTATTAGCCGGCGCGTTCGGTATTGTTGTATTGATAATCGGTGTGGTTGCCTTTAGAAAAATGGAAAGAAACTTTGCGGAGGAATTATAATGAACCCGAATAATGCTATAGAAGTAAGAGATATGAAAAAGAAGTTTAAGGTCTATTTTGACAAAGGTCACATGCTGAAGGAGCGATTGATTTTTGCGAACCGAAACAAGCATGAGGACAGATGGGTCTTAAATGGAGTGAGTTTTGATATTAAAAAGGGTGAGGCAGTAGGTCTCATTGGTAAAAACGGTTGTGGAAAAAGTACCACGCTAAAACTTTTGAATCGTATCATTTATCCTAATGAAGGAACGGTGGAAATCAATGGAAAGGTATCTAGTTTGATCGAGCTTGGTGCCGGATTCCATGAAGATATGACTGGTAGAGAAAATATATATATTAATGCCTCTATTTTTGGACTCACAAGAAAGGAAATTGACGCGCGAGTAGACGACATCATTCGTTTTTCTGAGTTAGAGGAATTTATAGATAATCCAGTTCGTACGTACTCATCGGGTATGTATATGAGACTGGCTTTTTCTGTTGCCATTAATGTGGACGCAGATGTACTGTTAATTGATGAAATTCTTGCTGTAGGAGATGTAAACTTCCAGGAAAAATGCTTCCAGAAATTAAGAGATGTAAAACGAAATGGAACTACCATCGTGATTGTTTCCCATGCCTTAGGACAGATTGAGAAAATCTGTGATAGAGCCATTTGGATTGAGAACGGTTTAATTAAAGAGGATGGTGCCCCACGTGCAATTTGCAAACAATACCTGGATTCCATGGAATATGACCGTTTGGAACGTGCGGAACAGGAATATGTGATGCAGAAGGAAGCTGAGGAGAGAAGAAAGCAGGAAGAGGAAGAACAGAAAAAGGCTGAGGCGCAGCAAAAGAAGCGCGAGAAAGAGGAAGCGAAGAAGAAGGAAGAAGAAGAGAACAAGAGAAAACGCCAGGAAGAAGAACGAAAGGCGAAAAATGCTACTTGTAGAGAAATTTGTAAGCAGTGTGGACCGGATGCCAGAAGAGAGGGAACGGGTGAAGTTGTCTTTACCAAGGTTCGTCTTCTGAACGAGAAGCGGGAAGAATGCCAGAAGTTTAAAACTGGTGAAACTATGATTGTTGAAATGGAGTATGAGAAGCAAGTCTTAGATAGAATCGAAGGAACAATTTCTGTGTGTATTACAAGAGCTGATTGGATATATTCAGCAGGCTTTTCCTTGAAACTTGAAAATGGACGTAAATATGAATTTAAGAATAAGGAAATGCTCGAATTGCAGATACCGAGTGTTGATCTTTTAGAGTCCAAATTTATGATGGACATTATTATAGAAAAAGATAATACAATATCGGATGCATTATATAGTGTTTTGAATTTTGATATAAAAACTCCTAGTCAGCATTCTTCTGGCATTGTAGATATGCAGCATTGCTGGACGATAAATGGGGAGATTCTGATGCAAGAGGATTATACTGAATTAAGTTAAGGGTGGCAGTATGAGTAGTTATAATGTAGCGGTTTGTGGCGCTTTTGATGTGATAAGTTATGGAGATGCTTTGTTTCCAATCGCAGTTGAATATGAATTAAGAAAGAGAGTATCCAACCTGGACAATATTATATTATTTGCTCCTAATGGTACAGATCATTTATATAGTAATGAAACAAAAGTATTTTCTTATCAGAAATTTGAGGAAATTCATGCACAATATCATTTTGACATGATTATCATTGGTGGAGGAGAATTATTACATTTTAAGCCGATTGTATTTCATGATGAAGATGGAATGGAATTAACGTACGAACCAGGATATTTATGGAAGATGCCTATTGATTTTGCTAAATCGCAAGGAATTCCTTATGTAATTAATAGTGTGGGAATACCGAATGCCTTTTCCAAAGAGGAAAAGAATATTATAATTAATTACTTATCAGAAGCTAGATATGTTTCCGTAAGGGATAAGTACTCTTATGAAAGATTGGTTTCTATCATACCAACGTGTATGTGTGTACCGGATTCATTGTGGAATTTGCAGAGATATTTACCATACAAACAAATCATTGACGGAGAGTACATTGTAATTCAATATGGTACATTATATCAAGTTGATCAGTTGATAGATGTAATACAAGAAATTAAGCGTCAATATAACTATAAAATCGTAATTCTACCAATCAATTATTGTCATACAGATAGGGTTATAGCAGAGAAAATGAGTGAGTTTGCTGATGAGGGTGTATTAGTTTTTAACAATTTACTTAGCGTTGAAGATATATATAGTGTAATCGCAGGGGCAAAGCTTTTCATAGGAACGAGCTTACATGGAACTTTAACTGCTCAGATAAACAGAGTACCAGTAATTATTTTTGATATGTATACTTCAATAGTAGGAAAAATGGATGGGTTATATCACTGGTTGAGTGGGAATGCACATATAATATCTGATGTGAATTCAATAATGAATATGATACAGCAGGAGTTAGAACAATCTGGAAAGCAAGAATATGATATAGTATCTGATTTGCAAAAGAAGACTGATGTACATTATGATAGGCTTGTAGATTGTATAATTGGAGGCGTAGTAGAAGATGAGTAATGAAATGATGTATTTAAAAGGATATTTATTTGTAAGGTATGTCAATAATAGTCAAAAAGAGTATTACGCTGTTGCAAAAGAAAATGACCACGTCTTTGAGTTTAAATTTCATGTCAAGAAACAAACTGAGATAGGTGATGTTTGGTTTAAACTGGTGATTGATCAGCCGTCACAGATTCATGTGATGGCTGCTACTTGTAATCAAAAGAGTATTATTGTTCAAAATGTGTTGCAATATGATGATAATGTATATTTATCAAAGGAAGTTATATATTATTTAAAAAATGCATGTATCAATGTAGATGATGTCAGTATAACATTGAAATTATGGGTGAACCAAGATATTTCTTTTAATGTGTATAAACAGTATTTCGATACTAGCTTTAATATGAATAACATGAATTTTTTAGAAACACCTTATTCGAATGATGCTGTAGGTTCGCTGATTAATGGCCTTGATCAGAAGTGTGAAAAGCTAAATAGTATGTTGTATTCGAAAGAGAAGGAAATACAAAACAAGGAAAATGAATTGCGGGAAAAGCAAAATGAACTGCAAGAAAAGCAAAATGAACTGCAAGAAAAGCAAAACGAATTGCAAGAGAAAGCAAATCAAATTATATGCAAGAATGGTCATATTGAACAACTTTTAGAGACAGAACGAGATTATGTTAATTTACTGAATTCTAAAGGTGTGAGAGTGTTGAAGGTTTGGTGGAAAATTAAAGATAAGATGTTCCCACAGGGAAGCAAGAGACGATTAATTGCAAAATTTGCAAAGAAGTTTATAAAGCATCCGATTTATATGTTAAAAAAATGCACACCATCTCGAATTGCCAGAACATTAAAATATATGAAAACGGAAAGTCCGGAAAGTGTTGCAAATAGATTGGATGCTGCTACAGTAAATGCGGGACAGGATATAGAGCGTATCAAGCTGGATTTGTTCCCGGTGAATGAGCATATGTTTACAATTGCAGATGTGGAGAAACTACAATTGCCAAAGTGCGAGAAGCCTTTGGTATCTATTGTGTTGCCAGTATATAATCAATTTCATTATACTTATAACTGTTTGAAAAGTATTATCAAGTATACAGATGGGATTGCATATGAAGTAATTTTGGCGGATGATTGTTCTACTGATTTGACAAAGGATATTGAGCAGATTGTAGAGAACCTTGTAGTTGCTAGAACGCCAGAGAATATGCGTTTTCTTAGAAATTGTAACCATGCAGCAAAGCATGCAAAGGGTGAATATATTTTCTTCTTGAATAACGATACACAAGTGCAAGAAAATTGGCTTGCTAGCTTGTTAGAATTGATGGATAGAGATGAACAGATAGGAATGGTAGGTTCTAAATTGCTCTATCCGGATGGCGCGTTACAAGAGGCTGGAGGCATCTTGTGGAAAGATGGTTCTGCTTGGAATTATGGTCATCAACGAGGACCTTTGGAACCTGAATTTAATTATGTGAAGGAAGCAGATTATATTTCCGGTGCCGCAATTATGATTCGAAAGTCTCTGTGGGAAGAGATTGGTGGATTTGATGACAGATTTGCACCTGCGTATTATGAGGATACGGATTTAGCATTTGAGGTTCGCAAGCATGGATATAAGGTAATGTATCAGCCGTTGTCTATGGTGGTACATTTTGAAGGCGTTTCTAATGGAACGGATACATCTTCTGGGCAGAAGGAGTACCAGATTGTTAACCAGAAGAAGTTTTATGAAAAGTGGAAAGATGTCCTGAAAGCGGAGCATTTTCCAAATGGTGAAAATGTATTTTTGGCGAAGGATAGAAGTAGAAATAAGAAGCATATTTTAGTAGTTGATCATTATGTGCCAAATCATGATAAAGATGCTGGTGGAAAGTGTACCTATATGTATCTGCAAATGTTTGTAAAGATGGGGATGAAGGTAACCTTTATTGGTGATAACTTTTATCCACAGCAACCATACACAGAGCAGTTAAATCAGTTTGGTATAGAAGTGCTGTATGGTAATTACTATTACAACAATTGGCAGCAGTGGTTAAAGGATAATGCACATTATTTCGATTATATTTATTTGCAGAGACCACATATTTCAATCAAGTATATTGATATCGTTAAAGAATATTCAAATGCCAAGATTCTCTACTTTGCGCATGACTTACATCATATTCGTGAGCGCAGAGAATATGAACTGACAGGTGATGAGGAGAAGTTAAAGTCATCTGAGAAGTGGAAGAAGATTGAATATGAGTTGTTTGAGAAGACAGATGTTGGACATGTAGTAGGTAATTATGAGCAGAAGATTATGCAGGAGGCATTTCCAGATACCCCTGTGAGAAATATTCCGCTGTATATCTATGATGAGTTGCCAGAGGGTGTTAATAAGGACTTCAGCACACGTAACAATATCATGTATGTAGGAGGCTTTGGACATCCGCCTAATATAGATGCAGTGGTGTGGTTTGGTAAGGAAGTGTTTCCTAAGATTCTTGAGAAATACCCGGATATGGTATGGTATGTCGCTGGTGGTAGCGTGCCGCAAGAGGTGAAAGAGCTTGCCAGTGATAACATTAAGATTCTTGGATTTGTACCGGATGATGCGTTAGAGGAGTTATACCGTACCAGTAGAATGGCGGTGGTTCCACTTCGTGTTGGTGCTGGTGTTAAGGGTAAGGTAGTAGAATCTGCTTATTTCCAGATCCCTTTGGTTACAACTACAATTGGAGCAGAAGGATTAGATGATGCTGTTGGAAACATGGTTGTAGAAGATGATGCCGATAAGATGGTTGATGTTATCTGCAAGTTATATGAGGACTACGACCAGTTAAAGGCTATGTCCGATGCAGGTGGAGAGTTTATTACAAAGTACTTTACTGAGGATGAAGCTAAACGAGTATTGTTGGCGGATATGGAAGTTTAACATGTTTTGAGCATGTTGTTAGGAGGGCGACTAATGACAGGAAGCATGCAGACAAAAAGACGAATTATATGGGTAGACATTTTTAAGGCGTTGGCTATTACGCTCATGGTAATTGGTCATGCAACAGGCAAATTTAATTTGTATATTTATCAATTTCATTTGTCTGCTTTCTTTTTTATATCAGGATATGTTGCAAGGTTTGATTCTGAAGGATTCCTGACAACAATAATTAAGAAAGGATATACCTTGATGCTTCCTTTACTGACATTGATAATCATCAATGCGGGTCTTATGGAAATTAGTTATAGGTATGATTATTATAGTACGCTGTTTGGTGATTTAAATTATGTTGGTTTCTTCGCTATCATTAAAGAGTTCTTTTTGAGAGGTTCTATCTATACATGGCTATTGGGGGCAGCATGGTTTTGCGTAACACTTTTTGTCGTTTCAATAATTGCAAAATTGTGTTGGATAATAGCAAATAAAAAGTTGCCCTTATATGTTGGATATGTGTTACTTATCTATTTCCTAGGATATTTAGCAATTCGTAAAGGGGTAATGCATGATTGGCATATTAATCTTGCTTTAATAGCAAATTTTTGGTATGGATTGGGATTTGTTGCAAATAGGATAATAGGAAGAAAGTTGGATAAAATTAAAGTTGCTACTAGCATATGTGGCTTATTAGTAACTACTATAATTATATTCTTATGTGCAAACATAAAAAATGTGACAATGGATTACATATCCACAGAATTGAATAATATATGGCTAAACACATTTACGAGTCTAGTGGGAATTATATGGTTGTATTGTTTGGCTTCATTATTGGGAAAGATTAGATACAAACCATTTATCCAACTTTGTGCTAGAATTGGTCAAAACACTATGGGTGTGGTATTATTTCATTTTATTGTTTTTAAGATGATTTTTATGTTATTCTATTATTTGGGTATAGCAGAATTTAGTGAAATTGCACGTCTTACACCAAGTGAAGAAATTAGTAACAAATTTTGGTGGTTAATTGTAATGATATCAGAATCAATAGCTGTTATAACTTGGATTCTCTTAAAAAAGATACCTGTTGTGAATGTTTTAATTGGCACCAATGGTATTTTTATAAAGAAAGTTGTAAATACAATATCTAATATTGATATTAAAATTAAGCATAAAACGGTTAGTGATGTCTTGAAGGTAAAAAAAGACTTAATATCAACTGGATTGTTGGTAATTTGTTATCTATCGGTTGCACTGACTTTAATGGTCCAATTTTATCGTACACAGGAGCCTATTGATTTATATTTTCCTACGAATATATCAGACAATATTGTAAAATTTGAAGATGGATGGCAACCGCAGACTACTGATGAGGAATATAGGTGGATTGCAGACAAAGGGACAATTGTTATTAATAGCAAACACAAGTCTAGACTATCCTTTAGTGGTTATGTACCGGATACGTTTACAGAAGTAACTAAATTGGATATTTATGTAGGTGATTATTTATTAGATACTATTGATATTTCATCAAATTCAAATTTTGACATGACTTATGATATAGCAGCAATGGTTAGTGCAGATACTTATATGATAACTTTTGATTTTAATGGTATACATAAACCTGATGATGGAAGTGCAGATAGTAGAGAACTTAGTGGATTGATTAAAAGAATCTATATCGAATAATAAAAATAGTTTTTGTACAGAGAGGAATAATAAATGAAAATACAACAAGTTATAAATAAAAAAAACATTTTGGCAGGGATTGTGTTTTTATTAGGTCTTTCATTATGTATTTATACTGTGCTTTCTGCTCACTGGATACAAAGTGTGGATGGCGATAATGCACCATTGACATATGCAATATATTCAACAGTGGCAAAATGCTTGCATAATGGTGAATTACCACTTTGGAATTCGTATATTTGGGGAGGCGTATCTGATATTGGTGGAGCTGCTACCCAAGCAAGTTATCCCGTGAATTGGTTGTTATGTTGGTTATTTTATGATAATAGTACGGAAGTGTTATCCTATGCCATTATTCCTGCTAATCTTGCAGTGCATATTTCTATATATTTTGTTGGGTTGTATCTTTTGTTGAGAAAACTTAAAACAAAATCGATAGATGCAGTAGTAATCTGCGTTTTATCTGTTATGGCATTTTCTTTTGCAAAATTTTATACATGGATAGTGTATTTTGATGGATTCACATGGTTTCCTCTAATTGTTCTAGCAACTCTCTATATGTTTGAAAATAAAAAGACTGGAACAGTTTGTTTATGTTTACTATTTGTGTTGGAAGCCTTGTTAAGTGTGTCGCAAATGTTGGTAATAATCGTTGCCTTTTTAGCTGTATTATTAACTCTTCATATGATCAATAACAAAGAATGGTGGCACCTATTATTGAAAATGGGAATGACCGGGATTGTAGCTATTTTTATATGTTTCCCAGTAATTGTACAGCAATTAGTGTACATTAGTGAGTCCAACAGATATGTCCCTGAAGTAGGATGGATAGAAACAGCACAAACGGTTCCAATTAGTTCGTTTTATTCTTTAAGATGTACCTTCGATGATTTGAGAGCTGTTTTTAATGTGATTCCGACGATTAACTGGATATCAATAGGCGGTATTTTTTTGCTCTTATTGATTGTTGGTCTTTTTGCAAAAGCGGAAAATCAGATAGTTTTTAGGTGGTCTATTGTCGGTTTAGTCTACACATTTTTCTATGCATTAGGTATCGTTTTTCCAGAAATTGTTTATTATATTCCGTTGTTAAATGTGTTACGAGAACCATTTATGTATGCATGTTTGTTCAATTTCTTTGCCTCGTTAGTAGCGGCTAATGGAATTAGATCTATAAGAATGTGCGCAAATGAAAGTAAAACAATAAATCATTACGTAAACAATAATAGGATACTGTCTATAATATTAGTAATTTATATCTTATATAATTTAATGCCACATAATGTTTTGACATGGAAAAGTTTTTGTTATGTGTTAATGTTACTTGTGCTTATTGTAGCACTAAACTATTGTGTGTTAAAAAAGTATAATGGTGTACTTATTTATTTAATGTTGCTGGGTTCAGTGGCTGCTAATGTATGTTATTTTTATAATAAGATGGACCTTAGTGGTATATTGAATGAACAAGAAGCGATCAAACAAATTGAAGTAGTTAATACTCATAATAAGCAAGAAATGGAAAAATTAAATAATTATGGTGAGTATGCATGTATTACAAGTTGGGGAGCTCAATGTTTACCATTGAATCAACAATCACTATTTAGTTTAAGAGACGTACAGGGCTATTATAATCCAGTTTCAAAAAAAGCTGTGTTTTTACAAAATGGAGTGGAATTGGATAAGAGAAGCCAGTTGCAAGATATTGATTATTTTTTGATTAATGATAGTAATGATAGTCAGTTTTTAGATTGGTTCAATGCGAGATATGATGCATTTGAAAAGACCGATTATAAATTGAACTTATATAGAGAGTATGGTATAAAAGATAAAGATTCTGTTAGTGTATATCAGGTGAACAATAACTTAGGTGCTGGCTGGTGTATTGGGACTTGGGATTCACAAGAAGATATGACCGAAGAACAAATTAGAGAATGGATAAATAATCCAGAAAATGATTTGTCTAAAGTTGCTTTGTTGGATTTGAAACTATTGTCAGAAGAGGCGATAAAGAAATTAGCTGATATTGATAATGAATATATTAAAACTAAAGTAAAATTGTTAGAAAGAAATAACAACAGTCTTAAGTTTGTGGTAAACTCTGACTCAGATGTTATATTTGCCTGTGCTTCGTTGTATGCGTCAGGGTGGAGAGTATACGTTAATGGAAAAAGGAGCGAATTGTTACAGGTTGATTATACCAATATAGGAACGTTGTTGCCAGAAGGTCAATCTGAGGTTCAATTTGTATATTATCCTGATTCTCTCATGTGGGGATATGGTTTTCAGGCGGTGGCTATTGTTCTGATTACAATTTATATTGTGTTAAAACCAAATAATTGGAGAAGAAAGAATGGGAAAAGTGCATAAAGAGTGCATCAATATAGACAACAGGAGGAATAGATATGTTACGAGTAGTACAAGTAGGATACGGATATTGGGGAGCTAATATCTCAAAAAAATTAGTGGCATCTTCAAAGTTTGAGTTTAAGGCTTTGTGTGAGATTTTGCCGGACAGAGCGGCGAAGGCGAGAAGAGAATTGCCTGATTCTGTCGAAATCAGTGATAATTATGAGAATTATTTAGATGATCCCACTGTAGATGCATTTGTAATTGCAACTCAGACTGTAAATACCTTTGATATTGGTATGAAGGCAATGGCAATGGGTAAGCATGTTTTCATGGAAAAACCATTGGCGACCACAGTTGAGCGTTCTATCAAGCTGATGGAGCGTGCAAAGGAAATGAATGTTATTCTTCATTGCGACCATATCATGTTGTACAACCCTTATTACAGATATATCAAGGAAATGTATGATGCAGGCGATTTGGGCGATTTAATCTATTTTGATGTCGAAAAGTTAAATTTGGGACCAATTCGTAAGGATGTAAATGCACTGATGGATTTGGCAGTTCATGATGTGGCAGTTATCGATTGGCTATCAGGAGGTAAAGAGCCGATTAAACTTTCGGCTTTTGGTGAAACTCCGTTTGGTCAGCAGGAGACGTTAACATATTTGACTATGAAGTATGATGGCTTCATTGCACACTTAAAGTCAAGCTGGGTATCGCCGTTAAAGGTACGTCAGACTGTGATTGCCGGCACAAAGAAGATGGTCATATTCGATGATATGAGTGCAGAAAAAGTAAAAATATATGATTGTGGAATTGACGTAATCCCTGCTAAGGAGTATGCGGATTATGCCTTTTTAAATCGTAGAGGTGACATTTATATTCCGAATATCGAGTTCGAGGATTCACTGCAGAATAGTTTAGAATTCTTTGAAAATTGTGTTCAGACAGGTCAACAATCTTTGTCTGGTCCAGAACCATCATTGCGAGTAATGAAGGTATTGGAGTGGGCTCAGAAAGAAATGATTTCATAAGAGGAGAATATGGACATGAGAAAGATACCAGTTACGATTCCGTATTTTACGGAAAATGAGTTGAAGGAAGTTGAAAAGGTTTTGGCATCTGGTTGGGTAGCACAGGGTCCAACAGTTGCTAAGTTTGAAGAAAAAATAGCAGAACATGAACAAGTTGCACATGGAGTAGCGGTAACATCATGTACGACCGCATTACACCTTGTGATGGTTGCCATGGGACTTGGTGAGGGCATGGATGCAATTGCACCATCTTTTACCTTTGTTGCTACTGCAAATGCAATTGTTCAAACAGGAGCCACCCCTATCCTAGTGGATATTCATCAGGAAACCTTTAATATTGATGTGGACAAGGTTCGTGAAAAGATTGAAAAGGATTATGTAGAAAAAGATGGCAAGTTAGTAAATAGAGAGACAGGTAATGTGCTTTGGGGAATTGTACCGGTACATGAATTTGGCTTGTGTTGTGATATTCATAAAGTAAATGAACTTGCAAAACAATACAATTTAAAGGTCGTAGAGGATGCAGCATGTGCTCTAGGAGCTAAGATTGGTGAGGTTCATGAAGGTGCATTTGGTAATCCTTCTTGTATCAGTTTCCATCCACGTAAGTCTATCACTACTGGAGAAGGTGGAATGGTATTAACGAATGATGCTGATTTGGCTAAGCGCATGAAAGAACTGAGAACACATGGTAGTACTGTTTCTGCCGATGCACGTCATCAGGGAAAAGGATTTTTGCTTCCGGAATTTAATGAGGCTGGTTACAATTATAGAATGACTGATATTCAGGGTGCAGTTGGATTAGCACAAGCTGAGAAGTTTGATTATATTATCGAAGAAAAACGCAAAAAAGCTCAGAGATATGATGCTTTGATCCAGGAATTTTTACCTGAATTGATTACACCTACAGTTCCAGAGGGATATTATCATACCTATCAGTCATATGTATGTATGCTGAACATCGAAAAACTTGGTATTTCTTCTGTGGCAGAAGGTGGAGAGTATAGAAACACATTGCTGCAAAAACTTGAAGATATCGGAATTGCAACACGTCAGGGAACGCATGCAGTTCACATGCTAGGTTATTATAAGAATCGTTTTGGTTATAAGCCAGAGGATATTCCAAATGCATATGCCTGTGATCATCTATCAATTACGTTACCACTTTACATTCAGATGACAGATGAGGACCAGGATTATGTGGTTCAAAAGATTCGTGAAATGCTTGATAACAAATAGAAAGGGAGAGAACTATGGCAACAATTAAGAATAAAAATGTATTAGTTACCGGTGGTGCCGGATTTATCGGAAGTCACTTGTGTGATGGTTTATTAGAGAGAGGCGCTGCAAAGGTAGTTTGTGTAGATAATTTCTTTTTAGGAAAGATGGAGAATCTTGAAGAAGCACTAAAACATGATAACTTTGTATTATATAGAGATGATGCAAGAAACTTTGGTGTGCTACAGGCAATTATGGAAAAGGAAGAGATTGAAGTTGTATTTAACATGGCAACAATCGCTCTGAATTATTCTTTCTTCAATCCGTTTGATGCGTATATGGTAAATGTTGAGATTGCCAATACATTGCTTGAATTATTAAAGGTTGGTGCGTATAAGACATTAATTCATACCTCATCATCTGAGGCATATGGAACAGCTCAATATTCTCCAATGGATGAAAACCATCCAACGGACCCTACTACACCTTATGCAGCAGGTAAGGCAGCAGCGGATTTAATGGTACACAGTTTCTACAAGGTATTAGGTTTAGACATTTCTATCGTGAGACCATTTAATAATTATGGTCCTAGACAGAATGCAGAAGGCTCTTTGGCTGCTATTATTCCTGCTACAGCAAGACGTATTAAAGAAGGCGGTATGCCAATGGTGGAAGGTGATGGCGAACAGACAAGAGACTTTATCTATGTTACAGATACTGTTAGAGGTTTGATTGCTGCATACGAAAAAGAAGAGTCTCGTGGTAAGATTATCAATCTTGGTTCTGGAAAAGATATTTCAATTAATTCGTTGTTACAGGGCATCTGTGACTACATGAATTATACCGGTGAATGGGAGCACCGTCCTGCAAGAACCAGTGATGTGAGAAACCTGTGTGCAGATTCTAAGAGGGCAAAGGAGCTTTTAGGATTTGAGCCAGAGATTGACTTTAAAGAAGGAATTAAAATGACTTTGGATTGGTATATGCAAGCCAAATAGGAGATAATATATGGATACGTTCAATTTTGGTGACGAATTTGAAAAGTATATGCTTCTGAAAAGGGAAGCTATGAAACAACAGTATAACCGTGTTTTACCAAGTGGAGAATTGATTTATAATCGATTTGATAAAGCAAAAGATTTAAAGTGTGGTGAAAATTCTTCTATCTACGATACAAGTGTTGTAATGGGAGATGTAAAAATTGGAGATCATGTTTGGGTTGGACCATATACTTTGTTAGAAGGAAGTACAGCAGAACTTATCATTGGTAATTTTGTCAGCATTGATGCAGGAGTTATGATTTACACCCATGATTCTACCAAATATTATGTATCTGGTGGTAAAGTGCCGTTTGATAAAGGTCCGGTAACAATTGGAGACTATTCTGTTATCGGGACGATGTCTATGATAGGGTGTAATGTAAAAATAGGAAAACATTGTGTGATAGGCGCTCATAGTTTTGTTAATAAAGACGTTCCAGATTATAGCATTGTTGCAGGAGTGCCTGCCAAGGTTATTGGAAGGGTAATTTTGGAAGAAGAAGGGGTACGGTTTGAGTATAATGAGTAGTACAAATGATGGAAAAAATGGGTTGTCAATAATAGTGCCTTTCTTAAATGAAGAGGATGGCATCTTGCTTTGTTGTAAGGCTTTGGAACAATATGCAAATGAATTGACATTTCCATTAGAGGTAATTTTTGTTGATGATGGATCTACAGATCAATCAGTGAAGATTTTAAAAGAATATAAATTTGAGTATGTTAGTTCGGCTAAGATTGTGCAATTATCTAAAAACTACGGTTCGCATGCCGCTATTAGGTCAGGTGTGAATCATGCTAGTTATGATGCATGTACATGGATGGGTAGCGATTTGCAAGAGCCAAAGGAATTTTTGCAATTGTCCTATGAAAAACTACAAGAAGGATACGATGCGGTCTATGTTGAGAAGAAAAGTGTAAAGGTATCGAAAGCAAATAGAAGTTTTTCAAAGATTTATTCCAAATTAATGCAAAAATACGCTGTTTCAAATTATTCCTCTGGTGGTATTAGTACTATTGTATTCAACCGAAAAATTATTGATTATTTAAATGATAATGTGGAATCTAACTCATCAATCATGTTGCAAATTATGGATGCTGGATTTAAGAATTGTACTATTTCACTTGATTTTAATGAACGATTAACAGGTGTCTCAAAATGGACTCTCGCAAAGAAGATTAAATTATTCATTGATTCCTTTGTAGCGTTTTCATTTATGCCAATTCGTTTAGTGAGTATCATTGGAATTTGTATGTTTGTAATTGGTGTTATTATTGGAATTGCAACTATTGTGAATAAGATAATGAATCCGGATGTTCCGATTGGGTATTCTACATTAGCAAGCATTATGGCATTGGGATTTGGCATTACGAATATTTCATTAGGAATTATTGCTGAGTATCTGTGGAGAACCTATGATGCTGCTAGAAAGAGACCAGTGTTCTTGGTTTCTAGTGTAGAAGAATTGAAGTAGTGGAGAGTGAATGTTGTGTCAGTAGAGAATATTAAAAAATATGCATTATTATATGGTGCATTTTTGATTTATTCAGGTTCAAGTATCTGTGCAAAGTTAGCGGCGACACAGCCTACCATGATAAAGGTGCTAGTATTCTTTGGATTAGAGTTTGTGTGCTTGGGTGTATATGCTATTATTTGGCAACAGGTATTGAAGAAGTTTTCACTTGTGACTGCTATGGCAAGTAAGGGCATAGTGGTGATATTGAATTTAATATGGTCAGTGATATTGTTTGGTGAAACAATTTCGTTTGGTAATATCTTGGGCGCAGGTATTATTATTTTTGGAATATGGATGGTGTCGTCTGATGATTAAATATTATTTGATTGCTTTGTTTTCTGGTATGCTATCATCATTTTCACAGATATTATTGAAAAAGAGTGCCCAAAAAGAAAAAGACTCTGTGATTAAAGAATACCTAAATCCATATGTAATTGGTGGTTATGCGATTACCGCTTTGTGTATGGTGCTTACTATCGTTGCCTTGAAAGGTATGCCATTTAAATATGCTGCTGTATTAGAGTCACTGACATATTTATATATTATGGTCTTAAGTAAAGTGTTGTTGGGAGAAAAACTGACAAAGAAAAAGATTTTAGGAAATATCATCATTGTAATTGGTGTTATTATATTTAGTTTAGGGAGGTAATTGTATATGAAGGTGAATATCCTTGATTTGACAAGACAGTACAAATTAATTCAGGAGAAAGTAGAACAGGCTGTGTGTGAGCAGATGAGAAGTGGTGCTTACATTGGTGGAAAGGCTGTAGTAGATTTTGAGGAAAAATTTGCAAAGTATCTTGGCGTAAAGCATGCCATTGCAGTAAACAGTGGTACAGATGCATTGGTTATTTCCCTGAAGGCATTAGGTATTAAAGAGGGCGATGAAGTTATTACCACTCCATTTACTTTCTTTGCAACTGCAGAGACCATTGCTATGGTTGGAGCAGTACCTGTGTTTGTTGATGTTGATGAAGAGACATACAATATTGACCCAACAAAGATTGAAGAAAAGATTACAGATAAAACAAAGGCAATTATGCCGGTACATATTTTTGGTCAACCGGCAGATATGGATGCGATTCAGGCAATTGCAGACAAACACAATCTAGTTGTCGTAGAGGATGCTTGTCAGGCAGTGGGAGCAGCCTACAAGGGAAAAATGATTGGTTCTATTGGTGATGCAGGTTGCTTCTCTTTCTTCCCAACAAAGAATCTTGGAGCCTTTGGCGATGGTGGTATGATTACTACAAATGATGATAAAGTTGCAGTAATCTGTCGTGCTTTGAGAGAGCATGGTAGTGCACAGAATGGTGCGAAGGCAAGATTTTATCTGGATGGTATTGAGGATGAATTAGCAGGAAGTGCTTCCGTTGATGGTTTATATAATCCATATAAGTACTACAATTATTTGATTGCATATAATTCTCGTTTGGATGCGATTCAGGCAAGAGTGTTAGATATTAAATTGGATTATTTAGATGATTTCAATCAAAGAAGAACTGACATTGCAGCTTTCTATAACCGTGAATTGGCTGAATGTAGCAAAATTGCAGTGCCTAAGGTAGCTGATGATGTGAAGGTGGTTTGGCATCAATACGCTTTTAGATGTGATGATAAGGATGAAATGGGTAATTTCTTGGCATCTAAGGAAGTGGGAAGTGCAGCGTTTTATCCAGTACCTTTGCATTTGCAGAAGGCGTTTGCATATTTAGGTTATAAAGAAGGTGACTTGCCAGTTGCTGAGAAGATTACAAAGCAGACAGTATGCTTGCCAATTTTCCCTGAATTAACACAGGAAGAGTTAGAGTATATTGTGGAATCAGTGAAAGCGTTTTACAAATAGGAGATAAATTATGGGAGTATTTATTCATCCAACAGCCGAGGTGTCAGAGCAGGCAAAAATCGGTGATGGTACAAAGATTTGGAATTTGGCACAGGTTAGAGAAGATTGTGAAATTGGTGAAAACTGCATCATTAGTAAAAATGTATATATTGATGCACATGTTAAGATTGGCAATGGAGTAAAAGTTCAGAATAATGTAAATGTATATCATGGTGTGGTAGTTGAAGATGATGTATTTTTAGGACCATCTATGACATTTACAAATGATTTTTACCCAAGAGCTTTTAATGTAGATTGGAAAATCACCAATACATTGATAAAGAAAGGTGCTTCTTTAGGTGCCAATGTTACAGTTGTGTGTGGCAATACTGTAGGTGAGTATGCTATGGTAGGTTCTGGAAGTGTAATTACCAAGGATGTACCAGCACATGCATTAATGGTGGGAAATCCGGCTAAACAGATTGGCTGGGTATGTAAGTGTGGTTGTAAGTTGGATGACAATTTTGTTTGTAAGACTTGTCAAATACAATATAATGAGTTAAACTAAATTGTTGGAACAATTGAGAAATGATAGTTGTAATTGACAATGGAGGAAATTATGGTAAAAGTAGGAATTATCGGTTTTGGATATATGGGTCATTTCCATTTGGAAAAGACAAAGCACTTTGAAGATGTTAAGGTTATCAGCGCTTTCGATACTGATGATGAGAAGTTAAAGGAAGCAGCAACTGAGGGTATGGAAACATATCATACACTGGAAGAGTTCTTGCAGTCAGATATTGATTTGGTTGTAATCGCTACACCAAATCAGTGGCATGAAAAGTATGCAATTGCAGCTATGCGTGCTGGTAAGAATGTTATGTGTGAGAAGCCTGCTACTATGTCTGTGCTTGAATTAGAGAATATTATGAAGTGTGCTGATGAAACAGGTAAGTTCTTTACTGTTCACCAGCAGAGAAGATTTGACCCAGATTATAGAGCTGTTTGTGATGTTGTAAATAGTGGACAGATTGGTAAAGTTACCACAATCGAGTCAAGAGTATTGGGTGAGCGAGGCGTATGCTTTGGCTGGCGTGCTGATCCAGAATCTGGCGGTGGTATGTTATATGACTGGGGAGTGCACTTAATTGACCAGTTATTGCAGTTATATAAGGGTGAGACTGTAACTAGTGTACATGCTCGCATTCTGAGTGTATTGACTCCGGCTGTAGATGATTTCTTTGAAATTACCATGATGTTTAGCAATGGCGTATGTGGCAAAGTATCTGTTGGTACATTTGCTTTACAAAAACTTCCAAGATGGTTTGTATTTGGTGACAGAGGAACTATGAAGTTGGATGATTTCTCAGGTGAAGTTGGAGGCGTTGCTCGCATTAAGGGCGAGGTTCAAGGCTTTGATAGTGTAGTAGGTCAGAAGGTATTGGGACCTAGCCGTACTATGGCACCATTGCAGCCTGAGCATTTGGAGAAATTGGAGATCCCAAAAGAGGAAGATATGACTTTGGAGTACTGGGATAATCTTGTAAAGGCTGCTAAGGGATTGGAGCAACCATACGTTACTACAGAGCAGATTTTAAGACAGATGAAGATTGTTGAGGCATCTTTCAAGTCTGCAGAGATCAATGAAGTAATTAAGACAAATATTTAAATATGGATTCTGATTTCGCATGTCCACAATTTGGTGAACATGCGAAATTGCTATTAAGGGTTATCCGATAGGGAGGTATATAATATGTGTGGAATCGTAGGATACGTCGGTACTGAACAGGCAGCGCCAATTTTATTAAAAGGATTATCAAAGCTAGAGTACAGAGGATATGACTCAGCAGGAGTGGCTGTGTTTGATGGAAATTCAATAGAGGTAGTGAAGGCAAAGGGGCGTTTAGAGGCTCTTTGTGACCTTACTAATGATGGGAAGAATCTTTCCGGTGTGCAGGGAATCGGTCATACCAGATGGGCAACCCATGGAGAACCATCTGTGCCGAATTCACACCCACATTACAATAAGGATAAGACGATTGCAGTGGTACATAATGGTATCATCGAGAATTATCAGCCATTGAAGGAAAAAATGCAAGGCAGGGGATATACATTTGTATCCGAAACGGATACAGAGGTTGTTGCTCATATGTTGGATTATTATAATACTGGTAATCCATTAGAGACGATTGTAAAGGTAATGCACCGTGTACAGGGGTCTTATGCTCTTGGTATTATGTTCCAGGATAAACCGGGCGTGGTGTATGCTGTCCGCAAGGATAGTCCGTTGATTGTAGGTGTATCTGAGAGTGGTAATTATATCGCATCAGACGTACCTGCTATATTAGAGCATACAAGAAATGTATATTACATTGATAATAGAGAGATTGTTGAGCTTACAAAGGATGGCGTTAAGTTCTTTAACGAGGATTATGAGCAGTTAGAGAAGGAAATG
>JAZSEY010000026.1:0-232381 GCA_045531905.1 Lachnospiraceae bacterium | reverse complement strand
AACTGGGTTGGTGAGGATGATGTTACGCTTATCAATGACCCACGCTATTCACCTGCTGGAGTGCTTGCACCTAAGACAAAGGCGGATATGGCGTTTATTATGCACATGATTAGTTGGCTTGCTCCGAATGGCACAGCTGCTATTGTATGTTTCCCTGGTATTATGTACAGAGGTGGTGCAGAACAGAAGATTAGAAAGTATCTTGTAGATAACAATTTCATTGATGCAATTATTCAGCTTCCAAGTAATCTGTTCTTCGGTACAGGTATTGCAACTTGTATTATGGTGATGAAGAAAAATAAGGCAGATAATAATATTTTGTTTATTGATGCAGATAAGGAGTGTATCAAAGACGGTAACAGCAACCGATTAACGGATGATAATATTACAAATATTCTGAAATATTATACGGACAGAATGGATGTTGACTACGCGGTATCGGTTGTACATTATGATAGAGTTGTAGAGGAAAAGTATAATCTTAGTGTATCTACTTATGTCGAGAAAGAAGATACGAGAGAGGAAATTGATATAGTAAAACTTAATAGTGAAATTAAGGGCATTGTAGAAAACGTAAACCGTCTTAGAAGCGAGATTGATGATATTATCGCTGATTTGGAAGGCGGTGACAGCAATGAGTAAGATAGTAGAATTTATTAAGCAGAAGTGTCCTGATGGAGTGGAATATAGAAAATTAGGAACTTTATGCGAAAAAATTAAAAATGTAGTATGGGATGAAGAAATAAAATATTATATAGATTTATCGGCAGTAAGTATAGAACTACATTCTATTCTTGAACATGGAATAGTGCAAATAACAAAGGATTCTGCACCAAGTAGGGCGAAGCAGGTGGTTAAAGGTGAGGATATTTTGTTTGGTGGAACAAGACCAATGCAGGGAAGAATTTGTATGGTGCCAAATAAATATGAGGGTTATATTGCAAGTACAGGATTTAACATTGTTCGTATTAAAGATAAAGCGGTATTGAATAAGTATGTTTATCATTGCATGAATAGTCGAGATTTCTACGATTTTGTTGAAAGTGTTCAGCACGGTGCAAGCTACCCTGCTATTAACGATTCTGAAATGAAAGAGTTTGAAATCCCAGTACCACCTATCGAGGTTCAGCAAGAAATTGTTCGTATTCTGGACAAGTTTACAGAGCTAGAAGTAGAATTACAGGCTGAGTTGGAAGCAAGAAAGAAGCAATATGAATATTATAGAGATTTACTATTTGCATTTGATACAGATACGAGGTTTGGTAGGATTGGAGATATAGCGGTTGTCACTAAGTTGGCTGGATTTGAGTTTACAGAATATGTTAATTATGTTGAGTCTGGAAAAATAATTGCCCTTAGAGGGCTTAATGTAAAGAAAGGTAGACTTGACTTGACAGATGTAAAGTATATTGACGGAAGTGAATTATCAAAGTTGACAAGAAGCAAGTTGCAGATAGGAGATATGCTGTTTACGTATGTTGGAACTGTTGGGGAAGTAGCACTTATTGATGAAGATAATAAATTTTATCTTGCTCCGAATGTTGCAATGATAAGACTTATTACAGATGATGTTATCCCTGAGTTTATGATGTATTATTTTCAAACAAATCAGTTTTGGAATGGTCAAATAAATAAATTGCTTCAAAGTTCGTCAATGAAGAATATACCTATGGAAAAAATAAGAAAATTTATGATTCCGATTCCGTCAATCGCTGAACAGAAACGTATTGTTGAAATTATTAAGAAGTTCGATGAAATAGCTGCTGACGCAAAGAGTGGACTTCCAGCTGAAACAGAAGCGCGTCACAAGCAGTATGAATATTACAGAGATAAATTACTTGCTTTTGAGCGAAAGGTGGTGTAAACCATGCAGAATTACAACGTGGTATTGAGTACAGATGAAGCTACGGTTGTTTCCGAGTACAGTCCTGAAAAGCAGAATCGTAAGCAGTACCAGTCAGAAGCAGAATTAGAAGATGCCATGATTAAACAGCTTCAAGCACAAGGCTATGAATATCTGGAACTGCATACACCACAGGAAATGGTTGATAATCTTAGAAACTGTATGCAGGAACTGAATGATTACACTTTTACAGATTCTGAGTGGGACAGGTTCTTTAAGACTGTTATTGCCAACAGAGGCGATGGTATTAAAGAAAAGACGGAGAAGATTCAGAAGGATTACATACAGGCGTTTAAGACGGATGACGGCACTACTATGAATATTAAGCTCATTGAGAAGCAGAATATTCATAAGAATAAATTGCAGGTTATTCATCAGTATGCCACTACTGGTAACTTTGATAATAGATATGATGTTAGTATCTTAGTAAACGGACTTCCGCTTGTACACATAGAGCTGAAACGCAGGGGTGTACCGATTAAAGAAGCATTTAATCAGATTGACCGTTACCAAAGGGATTCTTTCTGGGCAGATGCAGGTTTATATGAGTACATACAGATATTTGTAATCAGTAACGGTACATTTACTAAGTATTACTCCAACAGCACGCGCTTTAATGTGGTGGAAGAACACAATGGTAAGCGTAAAGCTAAAAAAACTGGTAGCAGTTCCTTTGAATTTACAAGTTACTGGGCAGATGCGAAGAACAAGACAATCATTGACCTTGTGGACTTCACAAAGACCTTTTTAGCAAAGCACGCCATCTTAAAAATACTGACACAGTATTGTGTATTTACAAGTAACAAGATGCTTATGGTTATGAGACCATACCAGATTGCGGCTACAGAAGCAATCGTTAATCAGATACAGATAGCAGAGAACTATAAGAGATGGGGTACAATCGAAGCAGGTGGTTATATTTGGCATACTACAGGTTCAGGTAAGACTCTCACTTCTTTTAAGACTGCTCAGATTGTAAGCGAGTTTGCCTTTGTAGATAAGGTTATGTTCGTGGTAGATAGGCAGGATTTGGATTATCAGACCATGCGTGAATATGACCGGTTTGAAAAGGGTGCGGCTAACGGTAGTAAGAATACAGAGAAGTTAAAGAGAAATCTGGATGATGATACTAAGAAAATTGTGGTTACAACTATTCAGAAGTTGGATTCATTTATTAAAAAGTATGATGACCATGCTATTTTTGGAAAGAAATGTGTTCTTATCTTTGATGAGTGCCACCGGTCTCAGTTCGGTTCAATGCATCTGCTGATTACAAAGAAATTCAAGAAGTATGCATTATTTGGATTTACTGGTACACCTATCTTTACGGCTAATGCCAATACATCAGGTGGTAGTAGAATAAGTGATGCTTCGCAGGCATTTGCGAAGAAAGAGAGTAAGTTCCATCTAAAGACCACAGAACAAGCATTTGGACGTAAACTTCACACATACACAGTTGTTCATGCTATCAATGACAAGAACGTGTTGCCATTTAAAGTGGATTACGTTAACACCATCAAAGATAACAAGGGCGATGATTCTTTAATCGAAGCTATTGATGATGAGAAGATTCTGCTGTCAGAAGTGCGAGTATCTAATGTTGTGCGCTACATCTTAGAGCATTACAACCAGAAAACCATGAAAGCAGGTCAGGCGTTTAATTACAGTACTGTAGTAAATGTTGCAGATTATGTTGCTAATTATGGTAAGACTGATTCTAACGGTGAAATTCTGATAGAAGAAGTAAGAAAAGATACCAAGAGACAAGGTTTTAATTCTATTTTTGCTGTATCAAGTATTAACGCTGCAAAGGTGTATTATGAAGAATTTAAGAAGCAGATAGATGCAAATCCAAAATATAATGGCTTTAAGATTGCTACGATTTATAGTTACGGAGTTAATGAAGATGATACTAGTACTGATTACTTGATTGACGAAGATTCAGATAGCACAGATGCTTTGGATGTGGATGATAGAGTATTTTTAGCGCAAGCAATCGAAGAGTACAACCAGAATTTTGGTACACAGTATGATACAAGTGGTACGCTGTTTCCTAACTACTACAAAGACCTTAGTATGAGGGTAAAGAACGGTGAAATCGACATTCTGATAGTTGTAAATATGTTTTTGACAGGCTTTGATGCTACAGGTCTTAATACTCTCTGGGTAGACAAGAATTTGAAACAGCATGGTCTGATACAAGCATTTAGTAGAACCAATCGTATCCTAAACGCTGTAAAAGCCTATGGTAATATTGTGTGCTTCCGTGACCTCAGAAAACAGGTGGATGAAGCAATTGCCTTATTTGGTGATGATGAAGCCAAGGGAATTGTTATTTTAAAGAGTTTTAACGATTATTACAACGGTTACAGCGATACTGACAAGAACGGTAAGCCGCAGCACCATGCAGGTTATAAGGAACTTGTGGAGAGACTGTATTCGGAGTATCCATTACCTATAGATCTTATAGGTGAAGAGAAGAAGAAACAGTTTATTAAGCTCTTCGGTGCAATCTTACGACTACTGAATATCTTAAGGAGTTTTGACGAGTTTGCAGGTAAGGAAATCTTTACAGAGGGCGACTTGCAGGATTACTTGTCATTTTATGGTATGTTGTATGACGAATTTAAGGTGGTAGTTACGAAGGACGATGTTAGTGCAGATATTGTTTTTGAGATGGAACTTGTAAAACAAATTGTAGTTAATATTGATTATATTCTTAACTTGATAAAATTGTACCATAATAAGCATATCCTAGATAAAGAGATACCTGCTGATATTATTAGAGCCGTCACATCTAATCCTGAGTTGAAACCTAAGAAGGAACTTATTGAACGTTTCATTGCGACTTTAAATGCAGAATCAGATATAATAACAGACTGGGTGAAATTCAAGACTGCAGAAAAGGAGAAAGAACTGACACAGTTAATTGTAGATGAGAAATTAAAGGAAGAACTTACTAGATCTTTAATCGAAAAAATATTTAGAATTGGTGAATGTGAACCTAGTGATGCTGAAATTGCAGAAATATTACCACCTATATCGAGATTTAAAGCAGGTCTGCTAGCCGAAACAAAGGGGCGTGTCACTGAAAAGATAAAGGAGTTCTTTATAAAATATTTTGATTAGAGTCATACAATTCATTACTATACATACAAATCCGAATAGTGGGAATAGCTGCTATTCGGATTGTTCTTTGCGTTTGAATATATGAAGGAGGAATCAGACATGTACATAATTAAAACACTCAAAGGTGGCATTACAAATCCATTAGGTGTACAGGCAATCGTGAATGCGGCTAACAGCTCATTGCTTGGCGGTGGTGGCGTGGATGGCGCTATCCATAGAGCAGCCGGACCGGAACTGCTCAATGAATGTCGTGGTCTGAATGGTTGTAAGACCGGACAGGCTAAGATTACAAAAGCCTATCGTTTACCTTGTGAATATGTTATCCATACAGTTGGCCCTATATGGCATGGTGGCACTAGTAAGGAAGAGGAGTTGCTTGCAAATTGCTATTACAATTCCATGCAACTTGCCATGGACCATGGAATCCGTACCATTGCATTTCCTTCTATATCTACAGGTGTGTATCATTTTCCTGTGGAGTTGGCGGCAAAGATCGCTGTCAGAACGGTTGCCAGATTTTTAAGTGAGCATGCGGATGCATTTGATTTGGTGGAATGGGTATTGTTTGACGAAAGGACTGAAAATGTCTATAGTTGTGAGGTAGATAAGTTGTATAACGAGGAGAAGTAAGGATGTTGAATGTTATTGTTGTTGGTTTGGGTGGTTTTGTAGGTGCTGTTTGCAGATATTTAATTGGGCTGATTCCTGTGAATGAGGCAACGGTGTTTCCAATCAAAACATTTTTGATAAATATAGTTGGTTGTATTGTGATTGGAATGATTTCCCTTGCAGCCACAAAGAATACATCTCTGAATCCGCAGCTACTTTTGTTTTTGAAAGTAGGTGTGTGTGGTGGATTTACTACATTTTCTACTTTTGCATTGGAGACGACGGAGTTAATCAAGAATGGCAATACGTTGACGGCTTTGATTTATATGCTGGGTAGTGTCTTAGTTGGTGTTGGCGTAATATTTGCTGTGGAGTATTTGACGGTGAAGTAGGAAGTTGAGAATCGGTAGCGTTTTGATGATGCTACCGATTTTTCTTCTTAACTTTTAACTTTACAATCGAAGTTAAAAAAGTTAAAATGATTGTAAGAGGAGGTGTGTTTATGACAATCCATGAGTATAATAAGATTATTGTTGAGATTGAAACACTACCATCTGGCGGCATTACCTATAAGACTATTAACGGAAAACGGTATGCTTACTACCAGTGGCGGGAAGCCGGTAAACAACGTTCCAGGAGAGCAAAGGATGAAGAATTGGAATCTCTTAGTGAGCAGATTGAGAGAAGAAAGTTGCTTCAGAATATGATAAGAGACATTGTTGTGCAAAGAACGGATGAGGTGGGCGGTTCTCATCAGTTTCGTCTTGCGGTGAGACTGGGCGAAGCATTGGACCGTTTTGTAAAGCCTGTGGAATCCTGGGTGAAGCGTGAGTGCTATCAGCAGTTGGATGATTATATTTATGGTGATGTGCATGACAGAGTTTACATTTTGTATGGTTTGCGAAGAACCGGTAAGACGACCTTGATTCGACAGTTGATATCAGACATGGATGCTTCCATGCGTAGTAAGACTGTTTTTATTCAGATACAAGAGGGAAAGACATTAGATGATGTGAACCATGATTTGAAGTATTTGGAGCAGAATGGGTATCGATATGTATTTATTGATGAAGTGACTCTTTTGGCGGATTTTATTGAAGGGGCAGCTTTGTTTTCTGATGTTTTTGCTGCTAGTGGTATGAAGATTGTATTGTCCGGTACTGATTCTTTGGGATTTATGTTTACGGAAGATGAGGAATTGTATGACAGATGTGTGATGTCCCATACCACTTTTATTCCGTATCGTGAGTTTGAAAATGTGTTAGGCGTTGTTGGGATTGATAACTACATTCGTCATGGTGGTACTATGAGTATTGGTGGCACCCATTACAATGATAAGACGATGATTTTCTCCAGTAAGAAAAGCACAGATGAATACGTAGATAGTGCTATTGCAAAGAATATACAACATTCTTTGAGGAATTATAAGAACGAAGGACATTTTCGGTCATTGTGGGAGCTCTATGAGCAGAATGAGTTGACCAATGCAATCAATCGAATTGTAGAAGATATGAATCACCGGTTTACGCTTGAAGTTTTAACTAGAGATTTTCGGTCAAATGATTTGAGAATTTCTGCAGGGAATTTGAGAAAGGACAGAGAGGCGCCTACGGATATTTTGGATTGTATTGATATTCACAAGGTGAATGATACACTGAAAACCTTGTTGGAAATTAGGGACAAAAAAGAACAATCTGTGGATATCAAGGATGCCCATCGTTTTGAGATTAAAGAGTATTTGGACCTGTTGGATTTGACGGTGGAGGTTGAAAATCGGTGGATGTCTGATTACAATCATAAGGAAACAAGAACTGTCTTTTCGCAACCGGGTATGCGGTATTCTCAGGCTGAGGCACTCATCCAGTCCCTTATGGAAGATGAAACGTTTAGAAATCTTTCCTTCCTCGAAAGAAAACGTATCACAGAGAGAATCTTGAGTGAAGTGAAGGGCAGAATGTTGGAAGATATTATTCTTTTGGAAACGAAATTATCTAGAAAGAATTGTGAAGTGTTTAAACTGCAGTTTGCAGTTGGTGAATTTGATATGGTGGTTTTTGACCCAGAGGCAGGAACCTGTGAGATATATGAGATCAAGCATAGCAAAGAAGTGGTTCCCCAACAGTGCAGACATTTATTGGATGAACAAAAATGCAAGGATACAGAGTTTAGATATGGTTCTATTGTCGGTAAATATGTGATTTACAGAGGAGAGACTACTAGTTTGGTTGCGGCTGGATTTGACGTACCGGAAGATGTGGCTTATCTGAATGTGGAGGAGTATTTGAAGAAGTTGTAGGAAGATGCAAGTTTAACGGTATATTTCTCCCAATATCCACCAATACTATGTGTAAGCAGCATGGCTGCAAATACATGTAAATGAGGTGCGATATGATTTTAAAGGAAAAAGAAACGCAGGCTATCAAGGATTTACAGACATTGGAGCAGGCTTGTATCGACAGATATGGTAAGTTTGCTGAACAGGCAAAAGATCCAGTATTAAAGGATTTATTTAATACCTTGAAGCAGAAGGAGCAGAAGCATTTTGATTCTCTTCAGCAGGTTTTAAATGGTAGTGTACCGGCATGCGATTGCAACGATACCGACGGTAAGAATTATGAGCCAAAGGCCACCTATGATCAGATGACACAGTCGGCAGACAAGAAGCATGATGAGTTTTTGTGTACGGATTGTATTGCCAGTGAGAAGTTAGCATCCCATGAGTATAATGAAGATGTTTTTATCTTTGGAAATTCAGATGTGCGTAAGCTGTTAGCCGACATTTTGGTTGAGGAACAGAATCACGCCGAGATGATTTGGAAGTATAAGACAGTAAATGGAATGGCGTAAGTAAGAAAAAGGAGTGTCACAGAATAAGTGGCACTCCTTTTTTAAATATCTTTTGGTGGTTTTATAGTTGCGTTTCTTGCCTTTCTCGATAAGAGAAACAAGAAAATGAACAAAGAGTCGCTTGCGACTCTTTCGCGCCTGAGCGGAATTGTAAAACAATGTAAAAACTGCAAGAGTTTTTTGCGTTGTTTTTATACTGCTAGAAAAAATTTTCAGATACATTTTAGATACATTTGATTGTTATGATATGTTTATATTATTTGAAAAAGAAACGAGGGATATCATGAAAACAATTAAAACTCTAATATTTATTTCATTGCTTGCATTTTCCATAACGGGTTGTGGCAAGCAGGAGGTGGAATATGGCATATCAGAAACCACTACAGCAATGAGTCAGGATGTAACCATGGAAGGAACAACGGTTGAAGAGAAAACAGAAGCCAGCACAGAAGAACCGTCTGGAGGTTCTTTGACCAATGCTATAAAGGAACAGTTAGGTGTACCTGATAGATGGGAGGAGACTTTTACAACTAACGTTACGAATCCCCAAGAAGTAAAAATAAATACGGATGTGAATGTAATTGGGGAAAAGAATATGCGCATCATAAAGGCGGATATTATGCAGTATGATGAAGACAAAAAGAAACAAATTTTGGAGGCATTACGAGATGATGGGACAGAGATATACAGTGCGGAAGACAAGGACATCCCAAAGGAAGTATTTCAATTTGAAATTGATAATTGGAGACATCGCATTGAAAAAGCGCAAAATTTAGATACTGAATGGGACATAGACAGTGAAGTTGCTTGGTATGAGGATTTGATTCAAGATGCATTGGATAAGCAAAAGAATGCGCCAGATACATATGTCAAAACAAATGATTTTAAAGAGAATAAATACTATATTACTCATAATGGACACTTGATTGAGGTGTTGTTGGATGAAAGTATGCAATTAGAACCTGTCAAATTCGATGAGGTTGTTGGATACGAGTATGGCTATACCGAAGATAATTATTATGGGCGTGGTGGTTATTCGGGTATTTATACGTCGGATGCTAATAAAAGTGGTCTTAGCGAAACAGACTATGAAGATATGGGGCAGGCATTTTTGAAGCAAATCGGATTAAACGATTTTCAGTTGGATAAGATTAGTGATTTTGAATATGATTCTTTTGATGGCAAAAACCGTTGGCGAGATGGTTGTGTTACCATATGGCATCGTTATGTAGATGACCATAGAATCTATAGTGAAGAAACGATTCAGATAACCATGCATAAGGACGGTGTGATTTCATTTACACATTATGCTCCGATAACAGTACAGGAGGTTTTGGCTGAGACTACGAATTTGCTATCCTTTGAATCCTTGCAGTCCGCTGTTAGAGATTCAATGGGCAATTGTGAATTAAAGAATTATGATTTGAAGACTGTGGTAATTAATGAGATGGAATTGGTATATTCTTGTTATCCAGATAAGGATGATGAAAAGTCTCTGGCAATTTTGCCAACTTGGCGATTGGTAAGTACGGAGGCAGAAATGGTTTATAATATCAATGCCATTGATGGTAGCATGCTGACAGAACAGCCGGGAAAACCAAATTAAAATATCGGACACTATTTCAGTGCCCGATACAAACGTTCCACAGCCTCCTTGATATGTTCTGCGGGAAGATTGGAGTAGTTGATAACAAATGTGTGGGTGGAAGCACCATATAGCTTTGCCTGCACATTTTTTTTATGGTCATACTGGGAGAGGCTGGTGATGCGGATGCCCTCGTTGGCGGCGTGTTCTACAATGGCATCATCAGACAAATCCGTGTGTATCTGCATCAGAAAATGAAGTCCGGCATCTTCTTCTGATATGGATACCAGAGAGGATAGTGGACTTTGTTTGATTTCCTCTAACAGTTTGTCCCGAAGCTTTCTATAAAAGTTTCGCATGCGGTTAATGTGCTTTTCGTAATATCCGCCAGAGATAAAGGAAGCCAATGTATATTGCTCAAAATTCGATACTGTGCAGGCATAGAAGCGAAGCTTCTTTTGGTAGATTGCCAACAACTGTGGCGGCAATACCATGTAACTGATACGGATGGTAGATGCCAAGCTTTTGGTAAATGTGTTGATATAGATAACCCGGTCAGACATGTCAATACTTTGCAAAGTCGGTATCGGCTTTCCGGTTAATCGAAATTCGCTGTCATAATCATCTTCGATAATGTAGCGGTTGTCGGCTTTGGAGGCCCAGTTTAGTAACTCATAGCGTCTGCTGATGGGCATGGTTATACCCGTGGGAAAATGATGGGATGGCGAAATGTGAATGACATTTGCCTGCTCCTGTTCCAGAGCATCTACGAGAACGCCGTGTTTGTCCATGTTGATGTAACGGCATGGTACATTGTGGGAGGTGTAGATGGCACTGATTTTTTGGTAGCCCGGATTTTCAACGGCATATACGTTGTCAAAGCCTAATAACTGAATCAAAAGCCCGTAAAGGTACTCGGTTCCCGCACCTACGATAATTTGCTCCGGATTCACATACATACCACGAAAGGCCTGCAAATGTTCAGCGATAGCCTGTCTTAAAGGCAGGATACCTCCGGCAGGCGGATTTTTTAATAGGGCCTCGGAATGGTCTGCCATAACGTCCTTAGTCAGCCTTGTCCAGATGGAAAATGGAAAATTATCCGGTCTGGTTTGATTGCTGGTGAAATCTGCAAAATAGGTTGGTTCCGGAGCAGGGGCGTTTAGTGGAAGCGATAATTGTCTGTCTTTTTCCACTGTTGGTATCAACTCCTGAATATCGGAAACAAAATACCCTTTTTTCGGCAGAGAATAGATATAGCCTTCGGTCATAAGCAGACTGTAAGTGTTTTCTATGGTAATGGTACTGATGTTTAAATGCTTGGCAAAGGCACGTTTGGAGGGCAACTTTTCATCTACGGATAGTTTTCCGGATACGATGTCCTCCTTGATGCATTGATATAGATATGTATATAATGATTCTTTTCCAATATGTTCAAAGGAATAGGTTAGCATAGCGACTCCTTTCTGACCATTTCATATTAGTGATTGAATCACATATTTATATGGTCAGTTTGATTATAGAAAAAATTAAATGCAAAGTAAATTAAAAATTTTTAAAATATTTCCATAAATTTCTATGATTCACTCGTATATATATCAAACGGCAAGAAAAGAGAGACGTTTTATAGTGAAAGGAGCGAATATTATGAGAAAGAATAGTGTAAAGAGAAATCGTAACATGAGAAGAATGATCAAAAGAATGGCAATCACCGGTTTGCTAGCATGCTTTGTAGGACTTATGACAGGGTGTTCAGCAACCTATGAGGTGACGACTTCAACCGAGGAAGTCGTACTGACACCGGATGCACCAAGACCGGATGTGGAGCCGGATGTTGAACCAGATGTTCAGCCGGATGTGAAATTGACCGCTGTGAATCTGACAGAGGATGTGGATGCAGCAGTTGCGGAGCAGATTGCTTTAGATGAAGCATTTTTATTGGGAACCAGTCAGTTTTCTGTGACTATGCTACAGCAATGTCTGGCTGCTATGGAATCAGATACACAAAATGTTATGGTATCACCAACTTCCTTACAGCTTGCCCTTGCCATTGCTGCCAATGGTGCAGACGGCGATACTTTAAAGGAGATGGAATCTGTACTGATGGCTGGAAAATGTGGAGATGGTATGGATATTTCTAAACTTACGAAATATTTGACTACCTTTGTGAAGCAGCTGTCTGATGCGGAAGGTGTGGAATTTCACAGTGCCAATTCCTTCTGGGTAAGAGATGACAAGGATAGAATCCAAGTGAAGAAGGAATTTTTGCAGAATATTAAGTCTTTTGACGCAGAGGCGTATCAGGCACCATTTGACGATACCACGGTAGCTGATATTAATGGCTGGGTGAATCAGCATACAAATCAGATGATTCCGGAATTGCTGAAGGAGATTCCAGAGGATGCGGTTGCGTATATTATTAATGCTTTGGCATTTGAGGCTGAGTGGTCACTTCCATATGAGGATTACCAGATTAATGAAAGAATTTTCACCAATGCAGCTGGTGTTGAGCAGACTATGCGCGCCTTAAGCAGTGAGGAAAAACATTATCTTGAAGATGATAGTGCCATCGGATTTATGAAGTCCTATAAGGGTGGAAAGTATGCATTTGCAGCATTGCTTCCAAAGGAAGGTAGTGCAGTAGATTATGTGAATTCCCTGACAGGTGAACAGTTACAGTCTATTTTCAAAAATCGTAGTTATGAAGATGTTAATGTGGTAATGCCTTGTTTTAAGAGCGAATATTCTGTTTCTTTAAATGATGCACTTCGCAGCATGGGTATGCCTTCTGCTTTTAGTCCTAGTACTGCGGATTTTTCTAAGATGGCGGATACAGAGACAGGTTTGCTTTATATCAACCAGGTATTGCAAAAGACTTTCATCGAGGTAGATGAGCATGGAACCAAAGCAGCGGCAGCTACCATGATTGGTATGACTGATTGTGCAGCGGCTATGGAAGAACCAAAGTACGTAATATTAGACAGACCATTTGTTTATGCGATTGTGGATACAGAGACCAATTTACCAGTATTTTTCGGCGTGTTGAATTCAGTGGAGTGATTTTAGGTTCATGCATACTACCGATACCATAATCAGCAGGATGCCTACTGCACTAAATGCGGTCATGCCTTCCTTTAGCACACATATGCTAATGATGGTTGCAGTCATAGGCTCGATAAATGCAAAGATAGAAGCCTTTCCTGCATCTAATACCTCCAATCCTTTTGTGTAGAACAGGAATGGAAGGGTAGTAGAAAAGATACCTAGCAAAATTGCTACCAGGATAAGGTATGCACCGGTTGTTTGGATAACACCCAAATCAAAACCCACCTTGGTAGTGTCTTGATAGATTGCCAGTAGTTCCATTGGCTTGCAAAATGGCAATAGACCAACAGAGGCAACGATAAATGTGTATACGGTTACTGTGTAGGAACTGTATTTTTGTAGTGCATAGTGACCGAAAATGCTATATAAGCCATAGAAAAATCCGGAGCCGAGACCGATTAGAAAGCCCATCTCCGTGATACGGGCATTTCCTTGGTCAAAGAGACCGGATACGAATATACAGCCAAGAAAGGAAAGCAGCAGACAAATAATCTGTTGCTTTCCTATTTTTTCGTGGAATAATAGTGCGGATATTAGCACAACAAAGCATGGTCCTGTGTAGAGCAGGATACATGCGATGGATAAGGTTGACATTTCAACACATTGAAAGTAACAGATGTTAAAGAAACCGATGCTGATAATTCCAGTACCCATAAACAACCAAAAATCTTTGATTTTTACTTTCAGTAGCTTCGGGTCTTTGATGCAGATGACAATTAGCAATAGAATTGCAGCAACCAGACATCTACTTTCTGTAATTTGAATGGCTGTTGCCCCAAATGCTGCCAATTGATTGGAAAACAATCCGATGATGCCCCAAAGAATACCTGCAAATATAACATATATAATTCCTAATTTTTCCTTTGTCATGATACTGTTAAGCCTCCATTTTTTAACCTTGTATACTATACACCCGATAGTAAAATTTCACAAGTAAATGTGCACAATTTTGTTGTTGGCTTTTGTGAGATATAGTATAATATTTTCAGACACCCTATCCATATAGAAGTCTAATTAATGATGCAAAGAAAGAGAGGATGCCTATGAAAAAAAGAATGAGAGTATTATTGTGTTTATTGTCGTTGGTGGCATGTATGGCGATGCAGACTGTGGTGTTTGCAGCGGAGTCAGGAGCAGACCAGACAGCCCCATTGGTAACGGATGTGACGATTGTTACCGGTTCGGTGAATAAGCCGGGAACCATTCAGCTTAGCATGAATGTAGTGGAGGAAGAGACAGGTATACAGTATATTCAGGTTGGATTGTATTGTTACAAGAGTGCTACGGGAAGTCCACTTTTGATTTTTGGAGATAAATCTTATGTAAATGAGGAGAGTAGTGCATTTACGGGAACGATTACGTTAGATATTCCAGTATCACAAAGTGATGCGGCAGGTACATATTATGTTGGTAATATTATTATCCGTGACAATGCCGGTAATGAGCGTGTGTATTTTGATCATTATAACGCTTCCGGTTATCATACCAATGCTACTGGTTCCTACCTACCTTGTTATGGTCAGACGGATGCAACCAATGCCTGCTATATTAATAATGGTGCGACAATTACAGTCATTTCTAATGGTGACGATACTGCACCGATTGTAACTGAGGCACAGATTTTGACACCATCTGTTGCGAAACCAGGCACGATTCAGTTGCAAATGGATGTGATTGAGGAATCTCAGATTAAGGATGTGGAAGTTGGTTATGGTGGTATGAAGGGCAAGCAGCCGCTTATGATTGCATACTATCCAATCGAATGGTCCATTTCAGGGAATACCATAACGGCTAATGTGGCTGTTTCTGAGGACCACACCTCTGGTACTTATTACGTATCGCATATTATTTTGACTGATACTGAGGGTAATACCAGAAGATATGATTATGATTCTACTATTAATCAGTATTATAAAGACGATACCGGTTCTTATTTGCAGGACACGGCAGATGCTGATTACAAATGTTATATTAAGGATGGTGCAGTCGCTACTGTGCAGTCTACTGGTGATGATGTGGCACCTATTATCGAGACGATTACTATGCAGACACATACAGTCAAGAAGCCTGGCGTGCTTCCAATTCATTTAAAGTTTGCTGAGGCAGATGAGTTAAAGATGATTACTGTGTATTTGCGTAGATTAGGTGGTACTGAGCAGGATATTCTGAATTACACAAAGGAATATGCTACAAAGGAATCTAAGTCTGAGATTACATTGAAGATGCCAATTGCTACGGATACGGTATCCGCTGAGTATTATGTGGAGCGCATTGAGTTAAAGGATTATTCCGGTAATGAAAGAATGTATTTCAATGACGCGGTAGTGACTGGGTATGCAGAAAAAGATGGGAAAGCATTTATGGATGACCATTATGATGATACGGTTATCGCATATTTTGCCGAGAATAAGGCTATTGTGGTGGAAGATGAATTTGATGTTGCATTTGAGTTATCCTTGTCCAATAAGAAGCTGTTAAACAAGATTAACAGCATGGCGGAAGGAAAGACCGGTAGAATTTACATCGATGGTAAGGGAATTGCCACTAAGGATTTGTTCGAAGCCATTAAGGGAAAAGATAAGACATTGGTATTTTATAAGGATAGTTATCAGTGGGTATTCAATGGAAAAGATGTATCTGTTCCAAAGGATATCAAATTAAAAATCAAGATGGAAATGGTTGATGGAACCGAGTATAACGGACCAAAGCAGCTGTTGCAGATCGATTTTGAAGATAACGGTGAATTGCCGGGAAAAGCAAATGTCCGTATTAAGTCTGACTATGTATATGAAGTGTATGAGTTGTCAGAGGCCATGTACTTATACTATTTGAATCCAGACTCAGAGAAGTTAGAGTATGAAAAGAGTAGTGATATCGAATACATTTTAGATGGCACAGACCACTGGTGTCAGTTCGATATTACCCACAATTCAACCTACATGGTAAGTAGCGAAAAGATTGTGAAGGTGAAGAAGATTAAGATTACCGGTTTGTCAAAGCAATTGGCAGCAGGTAAGAAAATGAAACTCACTACCACAGTTACTCCTAAGAATGCTACAAAGAAATCTGTTAAGTGGAAGTCAAGTAATACCAAGTATGCAACTGTTAACAGTAAGGGCGTGGTAACTGCCAAGAAGGCTGGTATTGGCAAGACTGTAACTATTACAGCAACCGCCAAGGATGGCAGTAAGAAAAAAGCGACCTATAAGATTAAGATTATGCGTCATGCTGTAAAGAGCGTCAAGGCGACAGCAAAGACATCCTTAAAGGTTGGCAAAAAACTGACCATTAAGACGGTTGTAAAGACTACAGGTAAGGATGCGAATAAGAAGTTACAATTTACATCCAGCAATACAAAGTATGCAACAGTAAACGCGAAGGGCGTTGTAACCGCTAAGAAGGCTGGAAAGGGTAAGACAGTAACCATTACTGTGATGGCAACGGACGGAAGCGGTAAGAAGGCAACTGTTAAAATTAAGATAAAATAGAATCCAGAACATGAAAAGGAGTAGTATATGGAATTACCTGATTTTAAACAATTAGAACAAGATAAAACGACTCTGCCGGACTGGGCAAAGTATATGGAAGATGGCGAGTTTATCAGTTATGACAATACATATCAGAGCAAAATTTACTTTGATTTGTTTGATAAATACTCCTTTGCCTGTGAGGAAACGGGAGACATTACCTATTATGTATATGACCCTGTGAAACATGGCGCTGATGCAAATAAGACATATCCTGTGTTGATGTGGCTCCATGGAGCCAGCAATTCCTTGATGGGGGATGGCTGTATCATGTGCTGTGGTGCAGAGCAGTATGCCTCTCCACAGTATCAGAAGTCCATGGGCGGTGCTTACTTGATTGTGCCACTTGCCAACGAACAGAGATTGGAAAATGGTGAGATTATAGGATGTTGGAGTGAGGAATACTCTAAGCCTGTGAAAGCTATTTATGATAAGGTTTGCGCAGAGAATGCACAGAATATAGGAAAGCGTTTTGTTATGGGTGCTTCTGCTGGCGGATACTTTACGTGGAAGTTGCTAGAGGATTATGGGGACTATTTTGCAGGTGCTATTCCTATTTCATCGTATTATTTGCCAGAGCAGTCTGTATTAGAAAAACTTGTGGCTTCCGGTATACATTTGTTGATAGCGCAGGGACAACATGATGAGTTTGTTCCTTTTGAGGAAGTGTTTGCACCTCGTGCAGAGTCCATCGAGAAACTGCCAAATTGTATCGCCTTCTTCCCGAAGTGGGTATACAATGGCGATGGAGGCATTTCATCTGTATTCTATGGCCGAGAGATGGGACAGCACTGCATGATTAATTGGATACAGCACAATTTGATATTTGATGATGGAACACCTGCTGATGACAGATTGTCAGAGGGTGTAACCGGATGGGTGAAGGATATTAGTGCTTATGGTGTGAATTAATCGAGTTATACACAATGACTGCGTGAAGTAGCAGGAGAGAACTTTGTTTCTCCTGCTACTTCGCAGTTTTGTGCATGAGTTATGTTGTAACATAGAAGGTAATGTGGTATGATATAAGAACAAATGTTCTAAGAGGTGTCGAATATGGAATCAGAATTGATATTATATACAACTGAAGATGGTATTACGAAAGTTGATGTGACTTTTGTTGATGAAACTGTGTGGCTGACGCAGGAACAGATGGCAGACTTGTTTCAAAAATCTAAGTCAACAATAAATGAGCATATTAAGAATATATATTCAGATGGCGAACTTAACGAGAGTAGTACTATGAGAAAATTCGGAAATTCCGAATTTTCTACAAAACCTACTAATTACTACAATTTGGATGTCATAATCTCTGTCGGGTATCGTGTTAGATCACAAAGAGGAGTACAGTTTAGAATATGGGCATCTGCAATTTTAAAAGAATATATGCGAAAAGGCTTTGCTATGGATGACCAGAGGTTAAAAGAACTAGGTGGCGGTGGATACTTTAAAGAGCTGATTGAGCGTATTAGAGATATTCGTGCATCTGAAAAGGTTTTTTATCGTCAGATTTTGGAAATATATGCAACCAGTATAGATTATGATCCAAAATCAGAGGAATCTGTACGTTTCTTTAAAAAAGTACAGAATAAAATTCATTATGCTATATCTGGGGAAACTGCTGCAGAAGTTATATATCATAGAGCAGATGCTGAAAAGGAATTCATGGGCTTAATGACCTTTACGGGCGAGCAACCAACGTTAAAAGAAGCAAAAGTGGCAAAAAACTACCTGAACGAAAAAGAATTGCGTGCTATGGGACAACTTGTATCCGGATATTTAGATTTTGCAGAAAGACAAGCGGAACGTGAAATACCAATGACGATGGTGGATTGGGCAGAACATCTTGATAGAATATTAGTTTCTACAGGGGAGCAATTGTTAGAGGGCAATGGTGTGATATCACACTTACAGGCTATGAATAAAGCTGAAACAGAATATAAAAAATATAAGCAAAGGACTTTAAGCTCTGTTGAAAGAGAATATTTAGATGTTATTAAGCAGATACAAAAAGACACAAAGAATGAAATTTGAAGTTAATGAATTTTGGGCTGATTCAACAATTATTGAAGCAGGCGACTTTGTCTTTATTGCCTATTACATACAAGGGATAGGAACTTTCAGTTCTTCGATTAAAAAGTTTATACTATCAAACAAAAAGCCGTCCATTCATTTGGTTGAATGGACGACTTTTATTATATATATTAATCTGTAAAGTTATCGAAGTAACCCTGGATGTGGATGATAGGTGTTCCCTTATCACCGGAACCACTTGTAAGGTCACATAAAGAACCGATAAGGTCTGTCAACTGTCTAGGAGTAGTACCTTGAGATGCCATGTTACCAACAAGGTTAGCATCCTTCTCTTTGATACTCTTAGAAATAGCGTCCTTTAATTCTGCACCACTTAAGTTCTTGAAATCGTTATCAGCAAGATACTTTAACTTTAACTCATTTGGTGTACCAACTAAACCGTTTGTGAAAGCAGGAGATACAACTGGGTCAGCAAGCTCCCAAATCTTACCCTGTGGGTCCTTGAAAGCACCATCGCCATATACCATAACTTCTACGTGCTTACCAGTCTTCTCCAATAACTGAGCCTGAATAGCCTCTACAAGATCCTGACACTCTCTAGGGAATAACTTAATCTGATCCTCTGTAGATTTGTTAGAACCAAGTAAACCGTACTTCGTATTGTATCCGCTACCATTGATTGAGCTTGTCATAATATCGTCCATGCCACAAACAGCTTTAGCACCAGCAGCCTTTAACAGACGCTTTGTTCTGGCACGTGTATGAATATCACATGTAAGTACGCAATCTGTGTAATCTAAAATGGTCTTAGCCTGATTTGAGAAGATAATCTCTACCTCTGCACCTGTGCTTGTGATGATGTCAGAGTAGTATTGTACATAATCCACACCGGTAAACTCGTGCTTATTCTCTCCAAATAACTCACGGTATCTCTCTAATGTTAATACATCGCTATATGGATTGATGTTTGCTTCGTCTAACTGATCATATGTTAAAAGAGCATTACCAACTTCATCACTAGGGTAACTCAGCATAAGAACAACTTTCTTAGCGCCCATTGCAATACCTTTCAAGCAGATAGCAAAACGGTTACGAGAGAGAATTGGGAAAATAACACCAATTGTCTCACCGCCTAATTTAGCTTTTACATCAGCGGCAATGTCTTCAACAGAAGCATAATTACCTTGTGAGCGGGCTACGATGGACTCTGTGAGAGCCACAACGTCGCGGTCTCTAAAAGCGTATCCTTCGCTTTCGGCTGCTTCCATAACACTGGTAACTGCGATGTCAACTAAATTGTCGCCTTCTCTGATGATAGGACAACGAACACCTCTTGAAACGGTTCCTACTTTTCTTTCCATGTTGCATACCTTCATTTCTTTTTAAATATAGTGCATTTTTTAGGAGAAAGTTTTGTACCCTAAAAATGCACTATAATTATACATGGAAGTGTATCATGTTGCAAGAAAAAATATTGTGGAATATGTAGAAAATTTATTCTCTAAAATCTATTTCTGGATTACCGGTTGGAACATCGATGCTGATTTCTGCATTGTAAAGCCATTTTTCTACAACTGGAACATGCATCATATTGGTAAGATATGTGCCATCTGCGTCAAAGACAAATTCTGCCCATCCGACTGTGTCTACGTTGCCCCCAACAAAAATAATATGGTTTCTTCCATTATCATCCACTACATCATAACGGAAACTACTAGTATTGCTACATTGGTCTGTAACGTCAATTTTTGTGTTATTTAGAACAAAGAAAATTCTATCATTCTCAATTTTTACGTACTTATCTAAGTTAAAGGAATTCTCGTCAATTACAATGGAAGCTTCTGTGGTATCGACAGTTTTTGTAACAGTTACTCTAGTGCCATCTAAAAGTTGAAATGCCTGTTTAAGATAGGTTGCAGCAGATGCAATACCTGCCCTTGTAGAAGGGATGGCAAAAATTGCAATGACAAAAGCTGCAGCAATAACAGCCGTTTGCAATTCTCTGTGGTGTTTATAATTAGCTTTGTGTTCAGTTGTTTCCGACAACCTATCTAATATCTCTTCTGATTTGAGTTCTGATAATGCAACTTTGTTCATTGCAGATTTGTATAAATTATTCATATGAAATCCTCCCTTGATAACGTGTTTTTTAAAATCTCCCTGGCACGGTGAAGTCTCATAGATACTGCAGAGGTAGTGATTTTTAAAATATTTGCAATTTCACGAAATGAATATCCTTCGTAGTAGTGTAAATGCACAACAATGCGATATTTAATAGGCAAATTCATTACTGCGTGAAATACATCATATTCATTTGGAGTCATATCCCAAATCACGTTCTCAGAAATTTCATCTAAGGCATCATACTTTTGCTTCCAATGAGATTTTAACAAATCTTTGCATGTATTTACGGTAACTTTAGTGAGCCATGCTTTTTCCTTGTCAGGTAGAAAATGGGGGCATTTTTCAATGAGTTTCATAAAAACCGCCTGTGTAATATCCTCTGCATCCTGAACAGAATGAGTGTAGCTCAAAGCTAACCTGAAAACGGAATTACTATATTTTTCATAAAGTGTAAGTAAGTTTTCGTTAGTTATGGTTATCACTTCCTTTGTGGTTTGGAGTTTTATGCGTTTCAAAATACTTCTCCGTATTGAGTACTCATATATATAACGAATGAAATGATTAAATTAGCACAATAAATATAAAATGAGATTGCAATTAGTGCAGTCTCACAACTGATGATTAAAAACATAATCAATGTGTAATGTCAAGAATATTTTGTATATTTGTTTGCGGGATGCTTCTAAACGATAAGGAACTCATTGAAAATGTGCTACTTGAGTGTTAATATTGTAATAGTGTTTTTGGGAGTGATAAGATATTATGCAAGACAGTATGCGCAGATGCACTTGGTGCAACTTAAAGAATCCAAAATACATAGAGTATCACGATTACGAGTGGTGTGTTCCAACCTATGATGACCATATGTTATTTGAATTATTAATTTTGGAGTGTTTTCAGGCAGGTCTTTCCTGGGAGTGTGTTTTGAATAAGAGAGAGCATTTTCGGGAAGCCTTTGATAATTTTGATTTAGACGTAGTATGTTGCTATGATGAGGATAAAGTAGTTGCTTTGCTTCAGAATCCGAATATCATTCGGAACAAATTAAAGATAAATGCAGCAATCAATAATGCAAGGATATTTAGAGATATCCAAAAGGAATATGGAACCTTTTCCGATTATATCTGGCATTTTACAGAGGGAAGCGTAATCCATGAGGTCGGTGAGACCAGTTCGGCTTTGTCGGATAGGGTATCAACTGACTTAAAAAAGCGAGGCATGAAGTTTGTTGGTTCGACCATCATCTATTCGTATTTGCAGGCGATTGGCATCCTTTATTCTCATGATAGAGAGTGTTTTATGTATAGAGTGAGTAAATAATGTCTGGGAATGTGATTGAGACAAAATGATTAGGAGGACTTATCTTGGGCATCAAAGAGATATTTATATCAATTAGAGATAATTATGTAATTAACCAGGTGAATCGTGCCAGTATACCTGATTTTCCTGACGGCGAAACTGTTCGTTATAAGATTATTTTTTCGGGACGGGTGCAGCATGTAGGTTTTCGTTTGGAAGTATTTGAGTTGGCAAAACGTTTAGGGCTGACTGGTTTTTGTGAGAATTTGGAAGATGGTTCCGTGCTGGTGGAAGCGCAGGGGACTAAGGATAGAATAGATTTTTTGGTTTCCTTCATGGAGTCATTGATAAGAATTAAGGTGACCGATAGAAAAATGGAACAGTTGGAAGTAAAACAAGAGGATAAGGAGTTTTTGCAGAGGAGATAGCTATGGCCCAAAAAGAATTAGCGAAAAGATATCTGTTATTTATTATTAGTTTGTTTTTTGCAGCACTAGGGGTTGCATTTACAAAGCATGGTGAGCTTGGTGTGTCACCCATTTCCTCTGTACCAAATGTACTGAGTTATAAGTATACCTTCCTAAGCATGGGCAATTGGTTGATTATTTGGAATTGTCTGATGATTGTTGGACAAATCTTAATTCTTAGAAAGAAATTCCAGTTGATTCAGCTGTTACAGGTGCCATTATCATTTCTGTTTGGATATTTTACAGATTTTGGTTTGTGGTGCGTGTCATTTATTCCGGCAGATGTATATCCAGTTAGAATTCTTATGGTTATCATTGGAGTCATTGTGTTGGGATTTGGTATTTCACTTTCGGTAATTGCCAATGTGATTATGAATTCCGGTGAGGCTTTTGTGAAGGTGCTGGCAGATGCCGTACATAAGAATTTTGGTAATGTAAAAACGGTGTTTGATATCAGTTGTGTTTTGCTATCGATTGTTTTGTCCTTGATTTTCTTTAATTTTTCGATTGTAGGAACTAGGGAAGGTACAATTATCGCGGCACTTTGTACGGGTTCTGTTGTGAAGTTCTTTCAATCACGTCTGCAAGAGCCTGTGGATACCATGTTGCAGAAATAGGAGGAGGTTAATATGGGTAAAGAAGTAAAATTCGGAATCATATCTAAGTTAATGTTGATATTTGTTTTTTTAATGGGATTTTGCATGATGTGTAATCTGTTTCTTATGAATGAAGAAACAGAGTTGATATATGGTACAGTAGAACATACATATATTAGTAAAACTCATAACGGTGTACGACATGGAGGTTCATTCTCGGGAGTGCCTATGTGCCGTGTAACTTGGTATGATAAGGATGGGGAAAAGCATACAAATGGTATGCCTAATAACAATGATTACGAGGTCGGTGATTACTATATTTTTGAAGTAGATGCTGAGACGAACAGTCATGAGGTAAAGTCTAATGGAGAAATCATTGTGGCATTTATTATAGGATTAATTATGTGTATCGTTTGCGTCATCATATGGAGAGCAAAGAGTAATGCCGTGAAAGTGGCAAAGATGGTGCAAGAGATTGAACGGAAGGAAGCCGAGGGAGAATGAAATATGCGCCTTACTACATTATGTTACATAGAAAAAGATAATCAGTACCTAATGCTTCATCGTACCAAGAAGGAAAATGACCAAAGTCACGATAAATGGCTAGGCATTGGTGGCAAGTTAGAACCGGATGAGAGCCCTGAAGACTGTATGAAGCGTGAAGTGTTTGAGGAAACGGGATATCATGTGGAAAACTATGTATTCGCAGGTGTTATTACCTTTTTATCTGACATTTGGGAAACTGAGTATATGTTCTTATATGTAGTCACTGCATTTTCCGGGGAACAGATAGAATGCAATGAAGGGGATTTACAGTGGGTTCCGAAGGATGAAGTAATGAAATTAAATCTTTGGGAAGGTGACCGCATATTTATCAAGCGTTTACTGGATGAAGAATATGGCTTCTCTATTCGATATTTATATCACGGAGATGATTTAGTTGATGTTACGGGCACTGTAAGAGATGAAGATATTGCATTGTTGGAACAGTATAGAAAGTCCAATGAATAAACTGGGAGAAAAGGTGTTGTTATGAAATATTTAAATGAGAAATGTATACCAAACCACAACTATTTTAATTATAAACAGCCGTTTGTTGGCAGTTTCAAGAAAATGCGTTTTCGTGTAGCTTGTGAATTGCCGGGAGAGGAAGGCGGAGATAAGCAGTATTTAGCGATTACATATCCGGATGTATTTTGTTTTGAAAAGACAGCGAAGGAAGATATGCAGGAAAAGCGTTTTCCATTTTCCCTTGACGGTCGTATGGAAGTGATAGAATGGCTGGATAGTCAGTATGAACAGATGTATATGTAAGAGAGATTGTGTTTGTTAAAATAGAATATTTATATGATAGGAAAAGAGCGATTGTGAGCATTTATGTTCATAAAGCGCTCTTTTTTAATATTCAGTTAATGTTAATCGATTTTTCCTGTAAGATTTTTGCATTATCATTTGTTTTGTAAATAACAAAAGGAGAGTTGATTATATGAGCAATACGATTTTGAAGGTGAATCATCTCACCAAAACATACGGTACAAAAACTGCATTACAGGATGTGAGTTTTACAGTTGAAAAAGGAAAGATTTATGGTTTTATCGGTGAAAATGGTGCCGGAAAAACTACCACGATTAGGGCGATAACTGGCCTGACAACGGTTCCGACAGGAACGGTGGAATTGTTCGGTGCCTCAGATCAGAAGGGTTTGGAGAAAGCAAGAAGGAAGATGGGATGTCTGGTGGAGCGTCCAATTCTTTCATTAAATAAGACTGCATTTGAGAATCTGAGAATGCAACAATGTCTTTTTGGTCAGAAGGACCCTGATAAGATTGAAAAACTATTGGAACGAGTAGGACTCGGGGATGTCAAACATAAAAAAGTCAAGGATTTCTCCCTTGGTATGAAACAGCGTCTTGGTATTGCACAGGCCTTGATAAATAGTCCGGAGTTGCTCATTCTGGATGAACCTGTAAATGGTCTTGATCCCATGGGAATGGTCGATGTGCGTGAATTGCTCCGTTCTTTATGTGAGGATGATGGCATTACAATTCTAATTTCAAGTCATATTCTTGCGGAACTTTATCAACTTGTGACAGATTATATTATTATTTCGCATGGCCAGATATTGGAAACCATTTCCAAAGAAGCGTTGGATGAGAAATGCTTGGCTTATATCATTTTGGAAGCACCAGAAACACAGGCTGCATTAAAAATACTGGAGGAGCATGGTGTGCAGTCAGCACAAAATGAGAATGAGACAATTAAAATTTATGATGATGTTTCTATAAAAACTGTTGCAAAGTGGATGCATGATGCAAATATTCTTGTAACACTTCTTATGAAATATGAAAAAACACTTGAAACATATTATATGGAACTGTTGGGAGGTAAATCATGAAAAATCTTATAAATTGGGAATTAAAGCAGACATTTCAATCAAAATACTTTTGGGGATTTGGTATTGTACTTACGTTAATGAATGCTGTATTTTTGATTATTACTAGCGTAGATGGCGGGAAAAAAGGATTCGAATTGTTCATACAGGGTTGTAGTGATTTTAATTCATTTATCTTGCTTTTTATTGGTATCTTTGCAGGAATTCATGTGACAGGTTCCTTTGAAGAGCGCAGAATTCAGGCTACAGTTATGGCAGGTTATAATCGTTTCCATATTTTGGCTGCGAAATTATTCTCTTATTCATTATCAGTTGGAATTTTTAGTATATGTGCAATGTCTGCAGGTTTGGCGGTTGCCTTGGCATCAGGGGACGGTCAGGTGTTTGTAGATGACTTTTTAAGAGAGGTAATATTGCGAATTGTAGCTTATACATTTGTTGAAATTTCTTTTGTTAGTATATGTTTCTTTTTAGCCATGTTAGTTACAAATCTTGGCGCAGCAATTTCTGTGAATCTGATATCAATGCTAGTGTTAAACTCTGTTGGTCAGGCACTTGTGTCGAAGGAATGGGCAGAGGATTTTATGAAGTTTACTCCATTAGGGCAGACATTTTTTGTTTTGACTGATACAAGCAATGAGAATCTTGTTTGTTCTGTAGTGGCATCTGTGTTGGGTTTGGTGGTTACTTTAATGTTGGCTTACATCAAATTTAGGAAGGAAGAGTTGAAGTAAAAATAGACATTAAAAGTGCTCTGTTTTATAATATATAGTACATTGCGTAGAAAGCAGAGGTGTTCCGATGGCAAATATATTGATAGCAGATGATGAGAAGGAAATTGTTCGATTGCTTCGTATGTATATTGAAGCAAATGATAATATTGTATTTGAAGCAAATGATGGACAAGAAGCATTGCAGATTTTAGACCGTGAAAGCATTGATCTTGCCATTGTGGACATTATGATGCCGAAGAAGAATGGATATGAAATCATCAAAGAAATTAGAAAAGGGCGTTATATCCCGATTTTGGTAATATCAGCTAAGGTAGAGTTGTCGGATCGCGTATTTGGAATTGATTTAGGTGCAGACGATTACATCACAAAACCATTTGAACCTTTAGAGGTAACTGCTAAGGTACGGGCTCATTTGCGTAGAGCAGGTGCACAGACCATTGCACAAGCAGAAACCAATACCATCGAAGTTGGTACATTGCTTCTCAATTGTGATGAATGTGTAATAACCCGTGATGGTGTTGCAGAAGAACTTACAAAAGCGGAATATAAAGTGCTGGAACTTTTTATGAAGCATCCGAAAAGAGTGTTTACGAAGGAGCAGATTTATGAGTATGCATGGGGAGATGATTATGTGGTGGATGATAACACCATTCGTGTTATCATTAGTCGTCTTCGTGACAAGGTTGGAAATGATGCTATCAAAACTATTCGTGGTTTAGGATACAGATTGGAGATTCATGAATAAAGTAAAGAAGAAAGTTGTCTTATATTTCATATTGTGTTTGCTTGGCTGTTTTGTGGTGGAAGCAATTGTTTTTAGTGTCATGGACATATTGATGAAGTCACAATACATTTCCAGTGATAATGTAGCGGTGCTTTTCATTGAATGGACTCTGTTAACGGCCTTGGTTGTTATAGTTGCATTTTCTTATATCTTTTATCGACTGACTAGTAAAGCGTTGCAAAAAGAGAGTATGCGCCAAATCAATGAGCGTAATATGCTGTATTCTTGCATAGCCCATGATTTAAAAACACCTATGACTTCTGTGCAGGGGTTTGCCACAGCGTTAAAGGAAGGCCAAGTAAAGCCGGAGGAACAAGAGGAAGTATATGATATTATTTATAACAAGAGTTGTTATATGAATGAATTACTGGATACCATGTTTGCTTTCTCGAAGCTGAATACGGATAACTATGCATTATCTCTAAGAGAAGTGGATATGTGTTCCTTGGTGCGTGAACTGGTGGCATTACACTATGATGAGTTTGAAACCAGAGGTATGGAACTGGATATAGATATTCCAGAAACTGCTGTTCTTTGTAATGTGGATGAAAAGGAAATGAAGCGTGCCATCACCAATTTGTTGGTGAATTCCTATAAGCACAATGAAACTGGTGCTAGCATATTAGTGCAAGTTTCTAAGCAAGGGGAAATGGTTCGAGTTCTGATTGCAGACAATGGAGCAGTCATTGACAAGAAAACAGCAACTGCGATATTTGAACCATTTGCAAAAGGGGATACAGCCCGTTCAGGTGGAACCGGAACTGGATTAGGACTTGCTATTTCGAAACTAGTTGCAGAAAAGCATGGCGGAAGATTGTGTATTGAAGATGGAATTGCAGGGTATGTAAAGGGGTTTGTAATGGAGCTATAGTGTATTTTAGTAAAGACACTTTTGTGCCAGTTCTAGCGTATGATCATTGTATGCATCCTTCAATTCCTCTATGGTTCTACCGGCTTTTAGAGCTAAAATGGCTTCTGCCAGTAGGGATTCGCCTTCTTGTCTACCTTCTTGTCTACCTTTTTGGATTCCTTTTTGTTCCATTCTTTCAGCAAAATTACACATTGTAATCACCTTACCTTCCTGTATATCTAATAGCATGGATTCTTCGATATCATTATATCGATTATCGTTTGTAAATACTTTAAGCATATGTAGTACCGCCTCTGGATGCTTGATTGCATCGTTCGAAGGGGTGTAGTTTTTGTCATCTTTTTCGGCAAAAAAGTCTGCAATGACTTTAAAGTCACTTTTCAGTTTGCTTCGCAGTTCCTTTGGTATCAATTTGATGTCAATAACGTGAATGGAATAATCGTTAACATATGGTTTTATCTGTGTCGGTATTTGCGGATACATGTCATACAGTGACAATGGCTTATCCCAGTGTCCGTCACCAAAATAAAGCACAATCGAAACGATAGGTGAGATTGCTTCCTCATTCTTCAGTTGTGCTATATATTTGTCGCAATCATAACTCATCATCCGTACAGGCATACTCTTGTCCACCGTTGTCTGGTTCTCGATTCCAAATGTGACGCAAGCAAGTCTTGTATCCTGATAATATTTCATACAGTCTCGGTGATGTGTATGTAAATTACCAGTTTCTGTCATATATTGTGTTTCAGTTGGGCCGTCCACCAGCAATGATTCCTCAATATAATCCTCATGAAATATCAACACATTAAAAATATCTGCGAAGACATCATTATATGCTTCCAAATTCTTGGTGTTTAAATCCTTTTCTCCCATGAAATCTTCTTTCATCATAACATTTGTATCACTAATATACAAGCACAAAAGATAAAAATGTAAAAAATAACATATGCAGATATTATCAAATATGAATTGACTTGTCAATAACAAATTTACAATCTATCAATGAAGTTGTTTCAATCATTGTTTAGTTATTTCTTGACAATGGTAGTGGATTTGATATTTTAATAATATAGAGGGAAAAGGATGTTTAAGGAGAAGATTTATGATTAGAATTAGACCATACAAAAATACGGATGCAAAAACCATTTTGTCTTGGTGCCAAGATGAAAGGGCATTTTATCAATGGACGGCAGGAGTGATGGGGAATTATCCAATTACAGATACCGAATTTGCATTCGTTGAGCACCTAATGCCTTTTACAGCATTTGATGAAAATGGTGTGCTAGGTTTTTTTACATTTCGAACTCCTAATGAATGTATGGATGAGTTGCGCATGGGATTTGTAATTATTAATCCTACAAAACGTGGTGCAGGATATGGTAAAGCAATGCTTCAACAAGGATTAAAATATGCATTTGAAATATATGGAGCAAAAAGCGTGTCATTAGGTGTTTTTGAAAATAACACTTCTGCTTATCATTGTTACAAGTCTGTTGGATTCGAAGATGTAATTCTTGACACAACAGAGACATATTGTGTTCTGGGCGAAGAATGGCAATGCAAAGAATTGAAGATAGGAGAGAATAAAGTGCAATAAAAAAAGTGTGACAACCGTCACACTTTTTTTACGTCTAATTAAGCACGCTCTACTTTACCTGACTTCAAGCATGAAGTACATACGTAGATTCTCTTAGGAGCGCCGTTCACCTTCGCCATAACGGACTTGATGTTTGACTTCCACATCTTATTAGATCTTCTATGGGAATGGCTCACCTTAATACCAAAATGAGCACCCTTATCACAAATTGAACACTTTGCCATGATTAGCACCTCCTTGCACAAAATTACCCTAGGGGTTCGCAACACGTCAATATTAACAGATATCAAATGGAAATGCAAGCATAATTTCAAAAAATAGTTGTTTATTTTTTTATGGAAAGAGGTTATAATATGCGTAACCATGTATTTATGTGCATATGTACGATGAGTTACATAGTGCAACTTTATATAAAAAAAGGAGGAATCCCTATGAATGGAACAATGACTACAGAAAATGGCAGAATCATAATTGAGAATGATGTAATTGCACAGTATGCTGGTTCATCAGCAAATGAGTGCTTTGGTATTGTAGGTATGGCAACCGTCAGCATGAAGGACGGTCTTGTAAAGTTATTAAAGGGCGACAGTGTAAGCAAGGGTGTGTCAGTTATGGTTGACGAGAACAACGCTTTGACTATTGACATTCACATTATTGTTGCGTATGGTGTTTGTATTTCAACAGTTGCAGAGAATTTAATGCAGACTGTCCGCTATAAGGTGGAAGAGTTTACAGGTTTGAAGGTAGATGCAATTCATGTTTACGTTGAAGGCGTAAGAGTGATTGATTAATTAGCAGGAGGAATCAGTTGTGAGTACAAGTACAATGAACGCGGCACAGTTGCAGGCAGCATTTTTAGCAGGTGCTAAGCGTATTGAGGCAAAAAAAGAGTATATTAACGAATTGAACGTGTTCCCTGTACCAGATGGTGATACAGGAACAAATATGTCGCTTACTATTATGTCAGCGGCTAAGGAGGTTCAGTCTCTTGATAATCCGTCTATGAAGACACTTTCAAAGGCTATTTCCAGTGGTTCTTTGAGAGGTGCCAGAGGTAACTCAGGTGTTATCCTTTCTCAGTTATTTAGAGGCTTCTGCAAGGAGATTAGCGAGAAAGAAGAGCTTACGATTCAGGATTTCGCAGCAGGATTTGAACGTGCAGTGAAGACAGCTTACAAGGCTGTTATGAAGCCAAAGGAAGGTACCATTTTAACAGTAGCAAAGGGAATGTCTGATAAGGCATTAGAACTTGCACCTACTGCAGAAGATATGGATGCTTACTTTAAGGCAATTTTAGATTATGGCTATGAAGTGTTAGCAAAGACTCCGGATATGCTCCCTGTATTAAAGGAAGCAGGCGTTGTGGACTCTGGTGGACAGGGTCTTATGGAAGTGCTTCATGGAGCATATGATGCATTTGTTGGTAATCCGGCAGATTTCAATGTAGAGATTCCAACTGTTGCAAAGCCACAGATGACTACTGCAGTAAATGCTGAGGATATCGATACATCTCATATTACATTTGGTTATTGTACTGAGTTTATCATTATGTTAGAGAAGGAATTTACTGAGAAGGATGAGGAGTTATTCAAAGAATTCCTGCTTTCTATCGGTGATTCTCTTGTAGTGGTAGCTGATGATGAGATTGTGAAGATTCACGTTCACACCAATCATCCAGGTCAGGCCTTTGAGAAGGGTCTTGAATATGGTTCTCTTTGCAATATGAAGGTTGACAACATGAGATTAGAGCATCAGGAGAAGGTTATCAAAGAGTCTGAAAAACTTGCGAAAGAGCAGGAAGCAGAAAGAGCACAGGCAAAGCCGGCAGAACCTGCAAAGCCATATGGTTTTATCGCAGTTTCTATTGGTGATGGAATGAATGACATTTTCTCAGAATTGAATGTGGACTATATCATTGCCGGTGGTCAGACCATGAACCCAAGTACAGAGGATATGTTAGAGGCAATTGCTTCTGTTAATGCAGAGTGCATTTATATTCTTCCTAATAATAAGAACATTATCCTTGCTGCAAATCAGGCACAGTCCCTCACAGAGGATAAGAAGATTATCGTAATTCCATCTAAGACAGTTCCTCAGGGAATTTCTGCTATGATTGGATTTAGTGGTGAGGCAACTCCTGAAGAAAATGAAGAAGCTATGATTGAGGCTATGGCTGCTGTTAAGAGTGGCCAGGTAACATATGCTGTAAGAGATACCAGCATTGATGGCAAAGAGATTCACATGGGTGATTACATGGGTATCGGTGATGCAGGTATTGAAGCGGTTGGTCAGGATATGGAGAGCACAACCATCGAATTGATTCGCAGTATTTCTGATGAGGATTCTGAACTTGTTTCCATTTACTATGGTGAAGAAGTTACAGAGGATGCTGCAAATGCTATGGCTGCAAAGATTTCTGAGATGCTTCCGGATGCAGATGTGGAAGTATACTATGGCGGACAGCCAATTTATTACTATGTAATTTCAGTTGAGTAATATTCATATACTTTGTTGGAGGAAATTCTATGCGTTTAGAGGATTCTATCAGCAAAATAAAAGGAGTAGGCGATAAAACGTCTACTCTTTTTCATAAAATTCATGTAGATACTGTTTCGGATTTGATTCATTTGTATCCAAGACATTATCTGAGCTATGATGCGCCTATAGATATTGAATCTGTAGAAACAGGAGCGAGAGTGGCCGTGCAGGCAACCATTTCTTCCCATGTGGAAGTAAGGAGAGTGCGTTCGCTTACGTTGGTTACTTGCCTTTGTAAGGACTATACCGGTGTGTTAAAACTTACTTGGTTTAATATGCCGTATTTGAGACAGACCTTCCATGTGGGGCAGGAATTTGTATTTGTGGGTACGGTAACTGTGAAGTCAGGGCAGATGATTATGGAACACCCTGAGCATTACAGTGTAGAGGCATATCGGAGTATGCGAAGCATGCGTCAACCTGTTTATGGACTGACAAAGGGACTGTCAAATAAACTTGTGCAGAAGGCAATTCAGCAGGTATTACCACTTGTGGATGGATTGGAAGACCCGCTTCCAACAGAGATTTTAGATATGCATCAATTGATGCCTTTTTCCGAGGCTTTGAAAGAGATGCATTTTCCACAGTCTGATGAAACCTTGCTTAAGGCGCGTAACCGTTTGGTATTTGATGAATTTTTCTTCTATTTGGCTGCCATGGAGGCGATAAAAGATGGAAGAAGTTACCAGAGCAATCAATTTCCGATGTCTTATACGAAGGATATAGATGCATTCATCAATGCACTTCCTTATGAATTAACTGGGGCACAAAAGCGAACCATTTCCGAGATTCGACAGGATTTGGAAGGGGAATATGTCATGAACCGTTTGGTGCAGGGTGATGTAGGTTCCGGTAAGACTATTGTTGCTGTGATAGCATTTTTGATGTGTGTAAAGGCCGGTTATCAAGGTGCATATATGGTTCCGACGGAGGTACTCGCCAGTCAGCATTATGAGACTGTACGCAAATTGTTAGAACCGCATGGGGTGAGAGTGGCATTATTGGTTGGCTCTACATCCATGAAGGATAAACGACGCATTTATGAGGATTTGAAAAATCATGAACTGGATTTGGTAATAGGTACGCATGCCTTAATTCAGGACAAGGTGGAATATGCCAATCTTGGGTTGGTGGTGACAGACGAGCAGCATCGTTTTGGTGTGAAACAGCGACAGGCCTTATCTGAAAAGAGCATGTCGCCACATGTAATGGTTATGAGTGCGACTCCGATACCAAGAACGCTGGCAATCATTTTATATGGCGATTTGGATATCTCGATTATGGACGAGTTACCGGCAAACAGGCTTCCTATCAAGAATTGTGTTGTGGGGACAAAATATAGACCCGCAGCATATCGTTTTATTACGAAAGAAGTTTCTGCCGGACATCAGGTGTATGTGATTTGTCCGATGGTGGAAGAAAGTGATACGTTAGAAGTGGAAAATGTTGTATCCTACACGGATACTTTAAAAGAAGTTCTGGGTGGCAGTATTTCCGTAGAGTATTTGCATGGCAAAATGTCTGCAGATATGAAACAGGAAATTATGGAGCGGTTTTATCAAAAAGAGATTCAAGTGCTCGTATCAACTACTGTAATAGAAGTTGGTATTGATAATCCAAACGCTACCGTTATGATTGTGGAAAATGCAGAACGGTTTGGTTTGGCACAGCTTCACCAGCTTCGTGGTCGTGTTGGACGTGGGGATGCTCAGTCCTATTGTGTGTTCATATGTGGCAAGGAATCCAAGGAAGCCATGGAACGATTGGAAGTTCTGAATCAGTCTAATGACGGCTTCTTCATTGCAAATGAAGATTTACGACTTCGTGGACCGGGTGATTTCTTTGGGTATCGCCAGAGTGGTGAGACATTCTTTGAATTGGCGGATATTTATAATCACGCGGATATGTTAAAACTTGCAAAGGATAGTATTTCTCATTTGAAGCGTCAGGGATATGATTTAAAATCATTGCCTTCCGAAGCGCTTAAGGAGAAGTTGTCTATTTCTATGAATTTATAAGTATAGAATAAGTGGTCCTGGAGTATTTACTCCAAGACCACTTTTTTACAGTCATATCAACTGTGTAGGCATTTCGGTGTTACTTACCTGCCATTTGCTCTTCCTGAGCCTTAATCATTTTACGAACCATCTCGCCACCGACACTACCGTTCTGACGGGAAGTTAAGTCACCGTTGTAACCATGCTTTAAAGGAACGCCGATTTCTGAGGCGACCTCAAATTTGAACTTGTCTAATGCACCCTTTGCTTCTGGGACTGAATTTCTTGATCTACTCATTTTCATTACCGACCTTTCTTTTAAAATATTTATATGAAATAGCTGCTTGTTTGCTGCTATGTGATTATTATGTCTTTTGTGCATCATAATAAACTAGAAACATTTGAATAAGAAGCCACAAAATGGTATAATGAATTTTTGTTAAGATAGTAATACTATTTTTGGTTTGGAGGATAACATATGAAAAAGAATACAAATTTTAAAAATAGATGCGTTGTATTGAGTATGGCTTTGATGCTGGCATTTTCTTTAGTTGCCTGTGGCGGTAAAGAGGAGAATACAACAACGGCAGCAACAGAATCTGCTACAACTACTGAGGCTACTACGGAAGCAGCGACGGATACTACCGAGCAGCCTAAAGCGGCGGAGCAGTCTGGAAATGGTTATTATGTTGACGTTAAGGTTAGCAACCAGTGGGAAAGTGGAGATGGTCTGATTGGTGCACAGTGCGATTTGATTTTTTATAATCAGACAGACGCAACCTTAACAGATTGGAAGATAGAGATTGCTGTTCCAGATAACTTTAGAACTGATTCTGCATGGAATGGTACATATGAATTAAAGAATAATGTTTTGACCATTACTAGTGTGGATTATAATAAGGAGATTGCGGCAAATAGTAATATTCCGATTGGATTTATTATGTACGCCAGCGACGTTATCAAACCAGAGATGGTTACCATTTCTGTTGGCGGTGAGGTTGTTAAGAATGACGCAAGTACCGAGCAACCTACTGAGGCAACAGAGGCTACGGAAGAAGTGACCACTGAAGCAGTAGAAGAGGCTCCTGCTGTTGCAGATGGAGAGACTCCATTTGGTACATATGGTAAGCTTTCTGTAAAGGGAACGAATCTGGTTGATAAGAATGGAAAGGCTGTTCAGCTTCGTGGTATTTCCACTCATGGTTTGGCTTGGTTTCCACAATATGTCAATAAGGATGCCTTCAAGGATTTACGGGATAAATGGAATGTAAACATGATTCGTCTTGCTATGTATACTGCTGAAAATGGTGGTTACTGTACAGATGGCAATAAGGATAATCTAAAAAAATTGATTGACCAGGCTGTAAAGGATACAGAGAGTCTTGGTATGTATGTGACCATTGACTGGCATATCTTACATGACTTAAATCCGAAGGTGCATCAGGGTGAGGCTGAGAAGTTCTTTGAGGAAATGTCTAAGAAATATGCAGACAAAGACCATGTTATTTATGAGATTTGTAATGAGCCAAATGGTGGTACAAGTTGGTCTGATGTAAAGGCCTATGCAGAGGATATTATTCCGATTATCAGAAAAAATGATAAGGATGCTATTATTATAGTAGGAACACCAAACTGGTCACAGGATGTGGATGTGGCAAGTAAGGACCCAATCAAGGGACATGACAATATTATGTATGCGGTTCACTTCTACGCAGCAACTCATAAGGATGATATCCGTAATAAAGTAAAAACAGCGATTGCCGCAGGACTTCCTATTTTTATTAGTGAGTTTAGTATCTGTGATGCTTCCGGAAATGGTGCCATTGATTATGATTCGGCAAATACATGGATGGAATTAGCTAAGGAGTATAATTTGAGTTTCTGCGGATGGAGTTTGTGTAACAAAGCAGAGACATCAGCCATGTTTAAGAGTTCTTGTTCGAAGACCAGTGGTTTTACGGAAGAGGATTTGTCAGAGTCCGGAAAATGGTTGTTAGATACCATTAAGAATAAGTAGTATAGGAGAGCAAATATGCGTGTAATAGCAGGTAGTGCCAGAAGATTACAATTACAGACACCAAAGGGAATGGAGACAAGACCTACTCTGGATAGAGAAAAAGAGACGCTTTTCAATATGTTAAATGTTGGGCTGGGGGGAGCTTATTTCTTGGATTTGTTTAGTGGAAGCGGACAGATTGGAATTGAAGCATTGAGTCGTGGTGCAAAGCAGGCATATTTTGTAGAACAGGGAAGAGAGGCGCTTGCCTGTATTCGCCAGAATTTAAACACTACCCATTTGGCTGATAAAGGTGTGGTTATGGCAAATGATGTATTTGCTGCCATTTCTATGCTATCTACAAAAGGGATTGTGTTTGATTACATTTATATGGACCCACCATATGGTAATTTATTAGAGAAAAATGTTTTGTATGCACTGGCAGATAGTCCGATTGTAAATGAGGATACTGTGATTATTGTGGAATCAGATTTGCAGACAAGTTTTGACTATTTAGATGAATTGCCATTTGCAATTTATAAAGAAAAGTGCTATAAAACCAATAAACATACATTTTTTGAGAGGATATCATCATGAGTAAGGCAATTTATCCGGGAAGCTTTGATCCAGTTACATTAGGACATATCGATGTCATCAAGCGTTCCGCAGCAATTTTTGACCATGTAGTAATTGGTGTATTATGTAATAGTGTAAAATCTCCATTGTTTTCTGTGGAAGAACGTGTTAATATGTTGAAGGATGCTACAAAGGATATCCCGAATGTTTCCGTGGAGACCTTTTCTGGTTTGACAGTTGATTTTGCGAAGGCGCATGATATTCATGTGATGATTAGAGGACTTCGTGCGGTAACTGATTTTGAATATGAGTTACAGATTGCACAGAGTAATCGAAAGGTTGCACCGGAGATTGACACGATGTTTTTGACGACTAGTTTGGAATATGCATACCTAAGTTCCAGCATTGTAAAAGAGTATGCGAAGTATGGTGAAGATGTATCGAATTTCGTTACGGCGAATGTAGCAGAGGCTATGAAAAGTAAATTTTCTGGAGTATAAATTTAGGAGGATTGTAAGATGGGTAAAAAGGGTGCAGAAGATATGATTACAGAGTTGGAGATTTTTATTGATAATTGTAAATTTTCTCCACTTTCAAGCAATAAAATTATGGTGCCAAAGGATGAGATTGGTGCGATGTTAGACGAACTTCGTTTGAAATTACCTAGTGAGATTGAGCGAAGCAAGAAGATTATGCGTAATAAGGAAGCAATCTTAACAGATGCCCGTAATCGTGCTGATCAGATGATGTACGAGGCAAATGAAGAGGCTAAGAGATTAGTTGCTGAGCATCAGATTGTGGAGCTTGCACAGATGCAGGCCAATGAGATTATTCAGATGGCACAGGCACAGGCTGCAGAGATTGTTGGTGCAGCACAGAAGGAAGCTGATGAAGTAAGATTAGGCGCTATGTACTATACCCAGGGTCAGCTTGAGAATATCAAGAAGTACATCAACGCTACTTTAGAAGCTGAGAAGACAAATTACACACATTTGATTGAGTCATTAGAGAATGATGCATTTGTAGTAAATACCAATGCTGAGGAAATTGACAACCAGATTCGTGTCATGACAGGTGAGAAAGTAGAAGAGAAACCAGAACCTGTTATGCCTGCAGTAGAAGGTCCTGTAGACCCAGTTGTAGAGGCTGCTTTGGCAAGCCAGGCTGCAGCAAAGCAGGCTGCTTATGAGGAGCCTGTTGCAGAAGCACCTGCGGCTCGTTCGTTAGGAACTGTAGTAGATGGTTACGCTATGGGTGGCGACAACTTATATTAATAACATAAGGTATATCATTGTGCTGCTTAACATGGCGATGCACAATTTCCAAAATGTATAAGAAAAAAAAGACAGTGCTTTGTGATTGGCAACACTTTTTGTTTGGGCAATGGCTGAACAGCCACCGAAGGAAGTGAGCATCACTATCAGTACTGTTTTTTTTATGTCTGAAAATACACTCTCTTTTATCAAAGAAATGCCAACCGTAACCTCCAAGGAGGCGATTGGGTAAAAGAACAGTCCTTTGGCAAAGGGAATTAGCAGTGTTGTGATGATGGAGAAAATCATAATATAAATACCAATGATAAAAATGGTACTTAAACTATCTAAGAAAATGTCTCGTAAGGAAAGTTCATGGTTTGGAATTTCTAATCGGGCAGATTTATCCTTTTGTGTTTTGTAACGTCTGTAGCGAAAAAAGAATAATAGGAGATTAGGTCCATATATGGCTATAAATACAGATAGAGGCGACAGGTCATTTGATAATCCGTAATATACCACATATCCTAAAATAAACATGGGACTGGCGTTGTTACAGTGTACAAGCAAAATATTAGCCAGTTTATAATCGATGTATCCGGATACAAATAAATCATGTACAAATTTTCCACCCATAGGATATCCACAGAGAAAACCTACAAATATACTCATAAGGATGCCGGGATGGAATTTTTTAAATAATGGTTGGTTTACCAGGTAAGCGAGTGTCTGTCCCCTTAAAATGATATTGGTGAGAATAATAAATGGAAGCAAGGTTGGTACAATGACATTTGCCCATAGAAATAGCCCGTTTTTTGCACCTTCGATGGCGGTTTTAGAGAAAATAACCAAAATGGTAAGTGCAAGAACGGGCCATAGATATTGAATAAGGCGTTTCATTGTATTTCCTTCATTATCATCATTGCAATATATGCGAAAACACTCTTAATTATGTCTCAATGATTGCATTTTGCTGGTAATCGGACAGTAAAGGGGTGCCATATTTTTGGAACCAGTGCATGCGATACAAGTCTGAAGCCAAGATGTCTTTTTGGAATAGCAGGAATCCTTGTGTTGAGGTTGCTTGCAATTCTTTTTTTCCTTCGCTGGTTTTCTGAATGAAAGGAACATCACAGTGTGCTCTGGCTTCTTTTAAATATGATAATGCATTTTTTCGGACACCTAACAGGCGGACATAAAAAATATAATTATGTGCTTTTAAGTTTGTGAATTCATCTTGTGTCATCTGTAATAACCTGTGCATACATGCTCTCTGAATACGCGTGCTGGTATATTGTTTTGAATGCAGACCTTGATAAAACTCATCGGTAGTGACACAAGTTAAGTCCGTGTTGGTAATGCGGTTTGCAAGCTCAGAAGAAATATCATATGTATGGGTCAATTCTTCACAGGTGGAAGTGAGCATTACATATTGCATATCCTTTGCAAAATCATCTAAGAACATACCTTGAATCAATTCATTTTCGATTGGCATGAGGTTAAATGTGCTGGTTGGAATTGCACCTATCAAAGCATTGTTGACATCCGATTTGTCCTCATTTTTGAATGACTGCATTTGCATAATGGTATTGCGAATAGCAGTAGCGGAACAGATGTCACCATGAATGTGGTTGTCGTGATAAGCTGCTTCTTTTCTCGTTACCGGTATAGGAATCATCTCAGGGCAATATTTGTAAATTGCTTTTAAATATCCGATGGCAAGCATGTTGTTTGGAGTAGATAATACGGATTCATCTATCTTAGTTCCTATAAGTTTGGCTATGCTCATGGCATATGCTTTTGGATAGCTTAAACCTTTCTTTAACATGCTTTTTAAATGAACCTGGAAGTCCTCTGGTTCTGATACCGAGAATTTTGCAATGGCAACCAAATCTTCGAAATGTTCAGCCTCAACACCAAAGGAAATATGGGTAACGCCAACTTTGGATAGAGTGATAACTGCAGCAGCAGCGAATTCGTCAGCACTGGAAAGTGCATAATATGCCGGTAATTCGAAGATGGCATCCAAACCTCCATGCAGTGCCATTCTTGTTCTGGTATATTTGTCAAAGAGAGCAGGTTCACCTCGTTGCAAAAAATTACCACTTATGACAACTACGGAGTAATCTGGCTTTACAAGTTCTTTTGCGGTATTGAATTGGTATAGGTGTCCATTGTGAAATGGATTATATTCTGCGACAATGCCTAATACTTTCATAGTTACCTCGTGTTAAAAAATATATAGTGTATTTACAGAATGTATAAAATGTGATAAAATACTTTTACATTTCTGATAAGGTAATAAAAACAGTATAACCATTTTTTTGATGAATTTCTATATTTTTGAAGAATTTTGTGATTTGTGCCATAGTTTGGCACAGTAGCATGTTATTTTGAATATGCATTTGATAGAAAATATGGTTGACAAAAAGTATCAGTTATATTACTATTGATGTAGAAAATCGAACATATGTTTTAGGAGGTAAACATGGATAATCAGGATAAGATGAGAGCATTAAGTGCTGCGTTATCGCAGATTGAAAAGCAGTATGGTAAAGGAAGCGTTATGAAGTTAGGAGATAGCGCTGAGAATATGAATGTGGAAGCTATTCCTACAGGTTCATTGGGATTGGATTTGGCTTTAGGTATTGGCGGTATGCCAAAGGGACGTATTATTGAGATTTATGGACCAGAGTCAAGTGGTAAGACAACGGTAGCATTACATATTGTGGCAGAGGCACAGAAGCAGGGCGGTATTGCCGGTTTCATCGATGCTGAGCATGCATTAGACCCTGTATATGCTGCGAATATTGGTGTGGACGTGAACAATCTTTATATTTCACAGCCGGATAATGGTGAGCAGGCGTTGGAGATTACAGAGACTATGGTTCGTTCTGGTGCGATTGATGTTGTTATTGTAGACTCTGTTGCAGCGTTGGTACCAAAGGCTGAGATTGATGGTGACATGGGAGATTCTCATGTTGGTTTACAGGCAAGATTGATGTCACAGGCACTTCGTAAGCTGACAGCAGCCATCAGTAAGTCGAACTGTGTGGTTATCTTTATTAATCAGCTTCGTGAGAAGGTTGGTATTATGTTTGGTAATCCAGAGACAACAACTGGTGGACGTGCTCTGAAGTTCTATTCCTCTGTTCGTCTTGAAGTTAGAAGAATTGAGTCATTGAAGAAGGGCGATCAGGTTATTGGTAACCGCACACGCGTGAAGGTTGTGAAGAATAAGGTGGCACCTCCATTTAAAGAGGCTTGCTTTGATATTATGTTTGGTGAAGGTATCTCCAAGGTGGGCGATATCGTGGATTTAGGTGCACAGTATGATGTGATTCAGAAGTCTGGTGCATGGTATGCATACAAGGGAGAGAAGATTGGACAGGGCCGTGAGAATGCAAAGCAATATCTGATTGAGAATCCTGAGATTGCGAAGGAAGTAGAATTAGAAGTAAAGAAGCGTGCCGGTGTATTATCAGATGGCGAAGACGCTAAGAGTGATTCTGGACAGAGTGTATCAGAGGAAGAATAAAGATTGGATATTTGAGAGATGCTGATTTCAGGGATTGAAGAGATATCAAAGAATAGAATAAAGGTTTTTATTGATGATATGTTTGCTTTCGTTTTGTATCCACAGGATATGAAGCAGTATCATATAGTTGTCGGTGAAGAAGTGTCTGAGACGGTATATGAAGAACTGTATCGGGATGTGGTCTTACGAAGAGCAAAGCAGAAAGCCATGAATCTGTTGATGCGTTGTGATCAAACTGAGCATATGATTCGTCAAAAGCTGGAACAGGCATATTATCCACGAAAGGCTATAGAGGATACTATAGCCTTTCTGTATTCCTACCATTACTTAGATGATGTTCGGTTTTGTGAACATTATATTTTGCTGCACTCTGAGCACATGGGAAGGCAGGATATGAAACAAAAGTTACTGCAAAAGGGTGTGGATTCCAGCGTGATTTCCCGATGTATGGAAAGTGCTTCCATAGATGATAGACAGGTTCTGCTTCGTTTGATCCAAAAAAGAATCGGAAACCAACAACATTTTTCGCAAAAAGAATGGGAAAAAATGCTTTCATATTTCATGCGAAAAGGCTTCTCATATCATATAATTCGGGAATGTTTTAGCGAGTTAGGAATTGTGTGTGATGATGGGATATTGTCTTGACAATTCATACAATAAATAGTAAAATTGTAACGTTGTATTATGTACAATGAAAACTAAATAAGGAGGTGCTCCTGTGGAACCAATTCATTATATAATTGTTGCTGTTATAGTAGTTCTGGTTGCAGTTGTATCTTGGGTTGCTTCAACTACATATCATAATAAGATTGCAGAGAAGACAACCGGAAGTGCAGAAGAAAAGGCCAGAGAGATTATAGATGAAGCGCTGAAGACCGCCGAGATTAAGAAACGTGAAGCATTGTTAGAGGCTAAGGAAGAAGCTTCCAAGGCTAAGAATGAGCTTGACAAGGAAATCAAGGAACGTAGAAATGAAGTTCAGCGAATGGAAAAACGAGTGCTTTCAAGAGAAGAGACCTTAGATCGTAAGACAGATGCTATCGAGAAAAAGGAAGCAAGTCTTGCATCAAAAGAGGCTGCATTAGAGAAGCAGCGTGCTAAGGTTGCAGAACTTGAGAGTATGCGTCAACAGGAACTAGAGAAAATCTCTGGATTAACCTCTGAACAAGCAAAAGAATACTTATTAAGAACTGTTGAAGAAGAAGTCAAACATGAAACCGCTGTTATGGTGAAAGAGCTCGAGACAAGAGCGAAGGAAGATGCTGGTAAGAAGGCAAAGGAATATGTTGTTACAGCTATTCAAAAATGTGCCGCTGACCATGTAGCAGAAACCACAATTTCACTTGTTCAGTTACCAAATGATGAGATGAAGGGAAGAATCATTGGTCGTGAAGGACGTAATATTCGTACTTTAGAGACCATGACTGGTGTTGAGTTAATTATTGATGATACACCTGAAGCTGTTATTCTTTCGTGTTTCGACCCAGTCAGAAGAGAGATTGCAAGAATTGCACTTGAGAAACTGATTGTTGATGGTCGTATCCATCCAGCTCGTATCGAAGAGATGGTTGAGAAGGCACAGAAGGAAGTTGAACAGACCATTAGAGAGGCTGGTGAAGCAGCATTGCTTGAGGTTGGTGTTCACGGTATTCATCCTGAGTTAGTACGTTTACTTGGTAAGATGAAGTATAGAACCAGTTACGGACAGAATGCATTAAAGCATTCTATCGAAGTAGCTCAGCTTTCAGGCTTACTCGCAGGCGAGATTGGTCTCGACATCAGAGTAGCAAAGAGAGCAGGTTTGTTACATGATATTGGTAAATCAGTGGATCATGAGATGGAAGGTTCCCATGTTCAGATTGGTGTGGATCTTTGTAGAAAATACAAGGAATCAGCGGTTGTTATCAATGCTGTTGAATCACATCATGGCGACGTTGAACCTGAGACACTCATTGCTTGTGTTGTACAGGCTGCAGATACAATTTCAGCTGCAAGACCTGGTGCAAGACGTGAGACTTTAGAGACATATACAACTCGTTTGAAGCAGTTAGAGGATATTTCTAATTCCTTCAAGGGTGTTGATAAAACTTTTGCTATTCAGGCAGGTAGAGAGATTCGTGTTATGGTAGTTCCAGAACAGGTTAGCGATTCTGATATGGTATTATTAGCTCGTGAGATTTCTAAGAAGATTGAAAGCGAGATGGAATATCCTGGTCAGATTAAGGTGAACCTGATAAGAGAGTCAAGAGCAACAGATTACGCGAAGTAATTCTTCATATGCACAAAAGCCAGTCCGTAGTGGGCTGGCTTTTCTTGTTGTGCAAATTTGTGACAGGTATGGTAATATAGAAACGAGGTGATAACATGATTCGTAATATTATTTTAGATATTGGAATGGTACTAATAGATTTTCATTGGGAAAAATTGATGCGTTCCTTACAGTTTTCGGATGAAGCAGTTCAGGTGTTAGGAGAAAAAATGATTTTGTCTCCTGATTGGAATGCATTTGATTTAGGTGTGCTTCCGGAAGAACAGATTATTGAAGAGTTTAAGGATAAGATACCGGAATATCGTGATGAGATTGATTTGTTTTTTGCTAATATTGAGAATGTAGTCACAAGTTTTCCAAGGAGTAGGGAATGGATAAGCAATCTAAAAGAGCAAGGTTATCAGGTTTATTTGCTATCTAATTATCCAAAGAATATTTTTGAATTGCATCGGAAGACAAAGTTTGACTTTATGGACTTGGTAGATGGAGCAGTGATTTCATTTCAAATTCAATGTACAAAACCAGATGCTGATATATACGAATACTTGCTTCAAAAATACAATTTGAAAGCATCGGAATCTGTATTTTTAGATGATAGATTGCCAAATGTGTTGGCGGCAAGAAAATTGGGAATGCAGGGGATTCATGTGCTTACACAAGAACAGGCTATAGAAGATTTGGATTCCTTACTGAAATTGTGTTTTACAAAGCATGGTTACGAGAGCATTTATCAGAGTCGGGTAATGGAACTTGGAAGGGAACGACTGGTGCTTCCTAATGGTGGAGAGGTTGTTTATGATATTGTAAAACAAAAAGGTGGAGCCAGCGTGTTGCCGTTGGATGATGATGGAAATGTTTATCTGGTAAAACAATATAGAAACACCTTGAATCGCGTAAATTTGGAGTTACCGGCGGGGTGTTATGATTATCCTGGGGAACTACCAGAAATTTGTGCCAGAAGAGAGTTGCAGGAAGAACTGGGAATCGTGGCAGGACAATTAACATACTTTACTGAGATTATTACGGATATTGGTATTAGTGATGAAAAAGTCACAATATTTTATGCTAGAGATTTAGAGTTTGGTGAGCGTCATTTGGATCCGGATGAATTTATAGATATTGTGAAAATGCCATTTGAGCAGGCACTTTCTTTGGTTATGACAGGCGAAATTGTGGATGCAAAAACTGTTGTGGCAATTCTTGGATACGACAAAATGTTTGGTAATAATAAAGATACAACGTCAATATAATGAATAGGACAAGAATGATTGACGGGGTGTTTATGTGAAAGGAAAGAAACTGCAAGTAGGAAAAATACATTATACAATATATTTTTATCTGTCAATCGTAGTAGGTGCTATGTTGGCAAATGTGTTAATGCCAGAGTTTGATAGATTGATGCATGTATTCGCGATACATGAAGTTGCGTTAGATGAACTTGCGGATGTTTCTGGAAAAGAATTATTTTTACATGTACTTTGTATGCGATTTTTGCAACTGGGATTGGTTTGTATCATTGCCCATACATGGAAACGCTTTAATTTCTTTTTGATTGGAGTTGTTGTGTGTGGGTTTGTGTTTGGTATGCAGACCGCTGTGGAAACCATGCATTTTGGTGTATCGGGCGTGCTCTATAGTGTTTCTGCATGGATGCCACAAATTGTGTTTTATGGTGTTGCCATGTATTTGTTGTATGTACTGTTTTTTAAGAAGCCGGTATATGCATTTAAGAAATCAGACCTTGCAGCAAACGGTATGAAAAGTATTCTGATTTTGGCAGTGTTGATAGTGGGATGTTTTGTAGAATCCTTTGTGAATCCACATATTTTATATTTCATTTTTGTGAAGGTTCTGATATAATTAATGATATATTTCGTTAGCGAAGAAGGTATTTGCATGTGGCATGAATTAGGGATGTATGAAGCCTATTTGTTGGATGTTAAAAAATCTAGCAAGAACACAGTGGCTTCGTATATGCGGGATTTGAGAAAATTGAATACATATATGGATGAACATGATGTACCTTCGGTGCAGGCGGTCAGTGCTACGAATTTGAATTCTTATGTACTATATTTGGAGCGTATTGGTAGTGCATCGTCAAGTGTATCAAGAAGTGTGGCGGCAATTAAGTCTTTTTATTTGTATTTATTGCGTCAGGGGATTGTAAGACTTGACCCGACAGAATTACTGAAACCACCTAAAATTGATAAAAGGATGCCAGATACATTGACTGTTGATGAAGTAAGACGCTTATTGGAACAACCTTCAGGAAAGACTCCGAAGGAGATTCGTGATAAAGCCATGTTAGAGCTTTTGTATGCAACAGGTCTAAGAGTGTCAGAATTAATCGCTCTTAAAGTGCAGGATGTGAATATGTCCATGCGCTATATTGTATGCAAGGATGATAATAGAGGGCGAATATTGCCTTTTGAAGAGAACGCATATCAAGCATTGAAGTTGTACTTAGATAAAGCAAGAGATACGTTTTGTTATGAACAGGAGTACTTTTTCACTAACTGTCAGGGGGCACCGCTTACCAGACAAGGCTTCTGGAAGATATTAAAACAATATGCATCTCAGGCAGGAATTAGCAAGGCGATTACACCGCATATGATTCGTCATTCCTTTGCCTATCATTTAGTGCAGAATGGTGCAGATTTGAAATCTGTACAGGAGTTGTTAGGGCATGCAGATATTTCTACCACCCAGGTATATATGAAGAATTCCAGAAATGGTATTAAAGAAGTATACGATAAAGCACATCCAATGACACAATTTCATACAATATAAAAACCAGATGAGATACCAATTGGAATCACATCTGGTTTTGTTATGTAGTCCTATTTATAAAAGTCTTTGAGATAATCTATTTTTGCGTTCATATTCATCATCAAAGCGTCCAGAATAGTAGTAGCGACCATGCACTCAACAACTACCGATGCTCTGGCAACAATAATTGGGTCGTGTCTGCCTTTGATGGATATGGTGATGTCTTCACCAGATTTGTTGACGGTATGCTGTTCCGCTAAAATAGATGGTGTTGGCTTAAATGCTGCTCGTAAAATGATAGGTGAGCCGTCGCTCATTCCACCGAGAATACCACCGGCATGATTGGTACATTTTGTAACTTTGTTATTCTCCATGGTAAATGCATCATTGTTGTCTGAACCAAGAGCACTAGCGACTTGAAAACCATCTCCAATTTCAAAACCCTTGACTGCGCCGATGGAACAAATCGCTTTTGCCAAATTTGCATTGAGTTTTTCGAATACGGGATCACCGATACCTGTAGGCATGCCATCGATGACGCATTCCACGACACCACCAACACTGTTGTGTTGTTTGGTCATTTCGATGACGTATTTGCCGGCTTTCTCTGCAGCAGCTTTGTCAGGCATATATAGACTGTTGTTAAAAATCTCGTCTTTATCAAAATTATTGTAATCAATGGTGATTGGACCAACAGATTTTACATAGGTAGTAAGGTGGATGCCCATCTCTTTTAATATGAGAGCAGCAATAGCACCGCCTGCAACGCGTCCTGCAGTTTCTCTGCCGGAGGAACGACCGCCGCCTCTGTAATCGCGAAAACCATACTTTTCATCAAAGGTAAAATCGGCGTGACCAGGACGGTAGTAGGATGCAATTTCACTATAATCTGCGGAACGCTGTGTTTTGTTAAAGATTGCCATGGAAATCGGGGCTCCAGTAGTTTTGCCTTCAAATATGCCGGATAAAATCTCTACGGCGTCATCTTCATTTCTCGGAGTTGCAAAAACGGATTGTCCCGGTTTTCTTCTATTGAGATATGGTTGGATATCCGCTTCGGATAGTGGAAGTCCGGCTGGACAGCCGTCAACGACTACACCGATTCCTTTTCCGTGGGATTCTCCCCATGTTGTAATTCGAAAAATATTTCCAAAACTTGAACTTGCCATATGATTGTCAGAATGAAATTCTGCTCCTTTCATAATACTACGTGTGTCTAAGTATAACGGAAAATAGATTGAAAGAAAAGTGTTTACAAGAAAAAAACTGTGTGCTATAATCATCAAGGTTTGAGAATTCAAACTTTACCCTTTTCCGCGATGTAGGATACTCCAACCTGCGTCCCAGATTTGGGCATATTTATATTTTTAAGGAGGATTGTAACTATGATTACAACAGAGCAGAAGGCAGCCATCATCGCTGAGTATGGCCGCGGAAACAACGACACTGGTTCGCCAGAGGTTCAGGTAGCTTTATTAACAGCTAGAATTAACGATTTAAATGAGCATTTCAAGGCTCATCCACATGACCATCACTCAAGAAGAGGTCTTTTAAAGATGGTTGGTCAAAGAAGAAACCTTTTAGCTTACTTAAAGAAGTGCGATATCGAAAGATACAGAAGCTTAATCGAGCGTTTAGGTTTAAGAAAGTAATTTTCGAGAAAGAGACTGTTTATAGCAGTCTCTTTTTTCTTGCTGTAAAATGACTTTGGAATTGTGTGCTTTTGTGAGCAAATTTTCTTGAAGAAATGATGTAGTTATGCTATAATCATATGGATTGTGGTAAGACAGAGCCGAGACTTCTGAAAAGATTGGACAAGGTCTGGTTTTTTCAGTTGTTTCGGTGTCTTATTCAACGAGATAAGAAGAAAAGTAAAAGGAGAAAAAAGAATGTACAAGACATTTAAGATGGAAATTGGCGGCAAGACTTTAAGTATTGATGTCGGCAGAGTATCCGCACAGGCAAATGGTGCAGCCTTAATGCACTATGGCGATACAGTTGTATTATCTACAGCAACTGCATCTGAGAAACCAAGAGATGGTATTGATTTCTTCCCACTTAGCGTGGAATATGAGGAGAAGATGTACGCCGTTGGCAAGATGCCTGGTGGTTTTAATAAGCGTGAAGGAAAGGCATCAGAGAATGCGATTTTAACTTCTCGTGTAATTGATAGACCTATGCGTCCATTATTCCCTAAGGATTATAGAAATGATGTTACATTAAACAACATGGTAATGTCAGTAGATCCTGAGTGCAGACCAGAGGTAGTTGCTATGCTTGGTTCTGCGATTGCAACATGTATTTCAGATATCCCATTTGATGGTCCATGTGCTACAACACAGATTGGTTTGGTTGATGGCGAATTTATCGTAAACCCAAGTCAGGCACAGTGGGATAATGGTGATTTACAGCTTACTGTAGCATCTACATCTGAGAAAGTAATCATGATTGAGGCTGGTGCAAATGAGATTCCTGAGGCGAAGATGCTTGAGGCAATTTACATGGCACATGATATCAACCAGACAATCATTGCTTTTATCAATGAGATTGTTGCAGAGGTTGGTAAGAAGAAGCATGAATACGTAAGCTGTGCAATTCCTGCACAGATGTTTGAAGATATGATGAAGATTGTTACTCCTGAAGAGATGGAGGAAGCAGTGTTCACAGATGAGAAGCAGGTTCGTGAGGAGAATATTCGTCAGGTAACTGCTAAGTTCGAAGAGGCTTTTGCTGATAACGAGGAGTATTTAGCTGTTCTTGGTGAGGCAGTTTACCAGTATCAGAAGAAGACTGTTAGAAAGATGATTTTAAAGGATCACAAGCGTCCTGACGGTAGAAGAATCGACCAGATTCGTCCTTTGGCTGCAGAGGTTGACTTAATTCCTCGTGTACATGGTTCTGCTATGTTTACAAGAGGTCAGACACAGATTTGTGATATCGTTACATTGGCTCCACTTTCTGAAGTGCAGAAGATTGATGGTTTAGATGCGAATGTAACCTCTAAGAGATATATGCATCATTATAACTTCCCAGCATACTCTGTTGGTGAGACAAAGGTTTCAAGAGGTCCTGGACGTCGTGAGATTGGTCATGGTGCGTTAGCTGAGAAGGCTTTGGTTGCAGTGCTTCCTTCAGAAGAGGAGTTCCCATATGCAATTCGTGCCGTATCCGAGACATTTGAGTCTAACGGTTCTACATCTATGGCATCAACATGTGCATCATGTATGGCATTGATGGCAGCAGGTGTACCTATTAAGAAGATGGTAGCAGGTATTTCTTGTGGTCTTGTTACAGGCGATACAGATGACGATTTTGTATTATTAACAGATATTCAGGGTCTTGAAGATTTCTTTGGTGATATGGACTTTAAGGTAACTGGTACTGAAGATGGTATTACTGCAATTCAGATGGATATCAAGATTCACGGTTTGACCAGACCTATCGTAGAAGGTGCGATTGCTCGTTGTCGTGAGGCAAGAATGTTCATTATGGACAATTGCATGAAGCCTGCAATTGCTGCTCCAAGAGAGTCAGTAAATGAGTATGCTCCAAAGATTATCCAGATGACAATCGACCCAGAGAAGATTGGCGAGGTAATTGGTCAGAGAGGTAAGACTATCAACATGATTATTGATGAGACTGGTGTTAAGATTGATATCGATGAAGATGGTCATGTATTTATCTGTGGTGTTGAGCAGGCTGGTATGGATAAGGCTTGTAAGATTATCCACTCAATTGTTGATCCTATCGAGGTTGGCAAGGTGTACGAGGGTAAGGTTGTTCGTATTATGGACTTCGGTGCTTTTGTTGAGTTGTCACCAAACAAGGATGGTTTGATTCATATTTCAAAACTTGCACATGAGCGTGTAGAGAAGGTTGAAGATGTGGTTCAGATTGGCGATGTTGTTAAGGTTAAGGTATTAAAGGTTGAGATGGGCAAGATTAGCTTGAGTCTCAAAGATGTTGACCAGGAAGTATAAAAGAATTGAAAAGGGACAAGCCTAGTGTTTGTCCCTTAATTACTCTAATGAGTATAATATAAACTAAAATAATGTAGGTATAGTATAATGGAGGATTCACAATCATGCAGTTTGGTTACTTTGATGAAAAGAATAAAGAGTATGTTATTACAAATCCTGCAACACCGGCTCCTTGGGCAAACTATTTAGGTTCACCTGAGTATGGTGCAATTATTTCAAATAATGCAGGTGGTTACAGTTTTGTAAAGAGTGGTGCAAACGGAAGAATTATCCGTTACATTTTTAATCAGTTTGATGAGCCAGGTAGATACATTTATCTCCGTGACGATGAGACAAAGGATTTTTGGTCTGCTTCTTGGCAGCCTGTTGGTAAAGATTTAGATTCTTATAAGAGTGAGTGTCATCATGGTACCGGTTATACTGATATTATGGCTGATTACGCAGGTATTCACTCAGAGGTTCTATATTATGTGCCATTAGATAAGACACATGAGGTTTGGAATTTAAAGGTTACAAATACATCTGATAAGCCTCGTAAGATTTCTGCGTATGGATATTGTGAATTTACAAATGATAGTAATTATGAGCAGGATCAGGTGAATCTACAGTATACATTGTTCATTACAAAGACTTATTTCAAGGGTGACAGAATCGTTCAGGTTATCAATGAGAATGTAAATAAGCATGCAATTAACGGTGATAAGAGTGTATCCAGATTCTTTGGTGTAAAGGGTGCTGAGGTAACCTCTTACAATGGTGATAAGGAAGCATTTATTGGCAGATATCATCATTATTCTAATCCGGTAGCAGTTGAGAATGGAAAATGTGACAATGTATTAAACTATAACAGCAATGCTTGTGGTGCTTTACACTGTGCATTGGAATTACAGCCGGGTGAGACAAGAGAGATTGCATTTGTTCTTGGTATGAAGGCAGATGAGGAGGCTGTTGCTGTACTTGCATCTTATGATGATGTTGCTAAGCAGACACAGGCTGAGCTTGCTGAATTGAAGACATACTGGCATGGAAAATTAAACAACCTTCAGGTTGAGACTCCAAGTGAATCCTTTAATAATATGATTAATACATGGAATGCTTACCAGTGCTTTATGACATTTATCTGGTCGAGAGCAGCATCCTTCTCATACTGTGGTTTGAGAAATGGATATGGTTATCGTGATACAGTTCAGGATATTCAGGGTATTATCCATTTGGCTCCAGAGATGGCAGAGGATAAGATTCGCTTCATGTTATCTGCGCAGGTAGATAATGGCGGTGGTTTGCCACTTGTTAAGTTTAACCATAATGCAGGTCATGAGGATACTCCGGATGATGCATCTTATGTGCAGGCGACAGGACATCCTGCATATCGTGCAGATGATGCTTTATGGTTGTTCCCTACTGTTTATAAGTATATTGCAGAGACTGGCAATAAGGCATTTTTGGATGAAGTGATTGTATATGCAAATGGTGGCGAAGATACTGTATATGAGCATTTAAAGAGAGCCATTGATTTCTCAATGAATCATTTGGGTAATCACAGAATGCCTGCAGGTCTTCATGCAGACTGGAATGACTGCTTGCGTTTAGGTGCGCAGGGTGAGTCAACCTTCGTTGCATTCCAGTTATACTATGCTATGACAATTTTAAGAGGCTATGCTGAGAGTAAGCAGGATACAGAGTATATTGCGTATTTGGATAAGATTCAGGCAGAACTTGGTGATACATTGCAGAGTCTTTGCTGGGATGAGGATAGATATATTCGTGGTTTCAAGGATGATGGCATGGTTATCGGTGCAAAGAAGGATCCAGAGGCAAATATGTGGTTAAATCCACAGTCATGGGCTGTAATCAGTGGTCTTGCTACAAAAGAGCAGGCTGAAAAGGCTTTGGATAGCGTATATAGAGAGTTAAATACACCTTATGGTGTGAGATTGATGGCTCCATCTTATGTGGATCATGCATTTGAAGGTGCTTTGATGTTGTTATTCAATCCATCTACTAAGGAAAATGGTGGTATTTTCTCACAGCCACAGGGTTGGATTATTTTGGCAGAATCTTTGATGGGACATGGTAATAGAGCGTTTACTTACTTTACAGAGAGTTCACCTGCATCTATGAATGATAAGGCAGAAATCCGTAAGTTAGAGCCATACTGTCATGGTCAGTTTACAGAGAGTACAGACAGTCCATTTGAGGGACGTTCTCATGTGCACTGGTTAACAGGTACAGCGTCTACAGTTATGGTAGGTTGTGTGGAAGGTATTCTTGGTATGCGTCCAGATGAGGATGGACTTAAGGTTGCACCTTCTGTTCCTTCAGACTGGAAAGAATTTAAGATTCACAAGGTATTTAGAGGTAAGAAGTTAAATATTACAGTGCAAAATCCAGATGGCAAGGAAAGCGGATATCAGTCACTTGCGTTGAATGGCAAACAGTTAGAGAATAATTACATTCCTGCTGATATGCTAGCTGATGAGAATGAAATTCTTCTTGTTATGTAATACTAGATAATATAATCGTTCACAAAACACAAGATATGAGGGGTATTTAATGAACATATTGAGTCAGATCATTCACAATGAAATGTTTATGGGAACTTTGCTTGCGTGGTTTGCAGCGCAGCTCCTAAAAACACTTATCAATTGGATAGAGAATAAAAAATTTGATAAAGAAAGAATATTTGGTTGTGGAGGTTTTCCAAGCTCACATTCCTCTACTGTATCAGCGTTAGCGACTACAGTTGGTATCAATTGTGGATTTAGTGGATATGAATTTGCTTTGGCTTTTGCCTTTGGTATGATTGTGATTTATGACGCACTGAATGTTCGATTAGAAACCGGAAAGCAGTCTGTGGTAATTAATCATTTGTTAACTGCTGAGGAAATCCGTGACATTTTGTTAAGTGCAGATAAGGACAAACGCACAAAAGCAATCTTAAAAGAATATGTTGGACATACACCAACACAAATTGTTGCTGGTATTATTATCGGTGTTTTGGTTGGTTGGGGCTATTGTGCTCTGTATGTATAATTGTTTCTAAAATATCATATAAATATAAAGGGATATCACTTATGAGTGGTATCCTTTTTTATTATTACAATGGTAAATAGGAGATGGTTATATGGAAGATAAAGATGTGCAATTAAAGGATGTCGCTGACAATGGTCAAATGGATTTATCAGGTAATAAAATGAAATACCACATTCATTTATTGAATATAATAGGAGAAATTGAAGGCCATGAATGCTTGCCGGCAGCTTCTAAAACTACTAAGTATGAGCATGTACTACCACGTCTTGCTGCAATTGAAGATGATGATAAAACGGATGGAGTTCTTGTTTTACTGAATACCATGGGAGGAGATGTAGAAGCAGGGCTTGCGATGGCAGAGATGATTGCATCACTGAGCAAACCGGTTGTTACCTTGGTGCTAGGTGGTGGTCATTCTATTGGTGTGCCATTGTCTGTGGCAGGGAAAAAGTCTTTTATTGTGCCAACTGCCACGATGCTAGTACACCCAATTCGCATGAATGGAACTGTGATTGGGGTACGCCATAATTATGAATATATTGAAAAAATGCAGGATCGCATTATTCAGTTTACCGCAAAGCATGCGTCCATTGCTGAGATGGATTTAAGACGTCTGATGTTTAATACAGGTCAATTGGCAAAAGACGTTGGAACAGTGCTAGTCGGCAAGGAGGCAGTAGATAAAAAATTGATAGATAAAGTTGGGGGTATTCATGAGGCAATGCAGTGTTTATATGACTTGATTAAATTAAAAAAAGATAGTAAAATGTAATCTGTATGCGAAAAAGTGAAAAATAGGAAAAGAGGATAAGTGTATGTCGTTAATTGAAGCTATTATTATGGGATTGATTCAGGGATTGACAGAGTTTCTTCCTGTATCTAGTTCCGGTCATTTAGCAATATTTAAAAATGTATTTCATGTGAATACAGAAACAGGTTTGTTGTTTGATGTATTATTGCATTTTGGTACTCTGGTGGCAATCTTTGTTGCGTACTGGAAGGATATTAAGGAATTAGTTGTGAATGGTTTTGCAATTTTAGGATTATGGTGTGTAAATGTCGGAATTTTTGTATCCAATTTGTTTGCAAAAGATAAAAAGCCATATCGCACTGTGTTAGATACTCCATACCGTAGATTTGTGATGATGGTGATTATCAGTACGATTCCTACGGGTATTTTAGGTATTGTATTAGAAGATGTCATTGGTTCAGCTGGAGAGATGTTGTTGATTCCTGGTATTTGCTTAATTGTAACATCTTGTTTCTTATTTATGGCAGACAGATTACCGGGTGGCGCTAAGAATGAGGAATTGGCTACTTATAAGGATGCCGTGAAGGTCGGAACGATTCAGGGAATTGCAACCTTACCAGGTCTTTCCCGTTCCGGTAGTACGATTACAGCTTGTTTGGCGTGTGGTTTTACAAAGGAATTTGCTGTTAAGTATTCCTTTATTATGTCTATTCCTGCTGTGTTAGGTGCTGTTGTATTGCAGTTAATGGATGGTGGCATCACACAGGTAAGTGGTGATATGCTTGTAAACTATGCCATTGGTACTGTGATTTCCGGTGTGGTTGGTTTTATCTGTATTAAAACAGTTTTAAAGTTAGTTCGTAATAACAAATTTAAGTATTTTGCGGTATATTGTCTGTTAGCAGGCGTATTCTCTGTAGTAGGACACTTTGTATTGTAGTGAGGTAATATATGCAGAAGTCTACAAATCATAATAAAAAATCGAATACTAAAAACAGCAAGAGCACTACTTCTGCCAAATCTAAAAAGCAGCAAAATTCAATTCCTGCGGATGAGGCGTCCTTCGGTGAAGAGATTGTGTTACTTGTATTGATTGCACTGTGTCTGATTATGGAACTGAGCAATTTCGGGTTGTGTGGAGTGATAGGTGGTTTTATTAGTAATGTGATGTTTGGCTTATTTGGATTTACCGCTTATTTAATTCCTATTTACATATTTATCAGTGCGGCATTTTTGATTTCTAATCAATACAAGCCACGCGTTGTGAAGAAAGTTGTTTATGCAGGCATTTTGCTTTTCGTGATTGGCATTTTTATTCAGATGTTGGTTGGTGTCAATGTAGAGAATGTATTGGCGTTTTACAAGAACAGTGCCGCTGCAAAAACCGGCGGCGGATTGATTGGTGGAATGCTGGCATATGTATTGATAAAAGGCTTAGGTGCTGTTGGCGGATACCTGGTACTGGCTGTATTGGCAGTTATTTTTATAATACTCTTAGCAGAGATTTCTTTTGTGGATTTGCTGCGAACTCAGTATGATGATGAAGAACGACCAAGAAAACAAAAGAATGCAAATAAACAAGAGAAGAATAATCATTCACAAAAAGAACAGATAGCAGATCCGGATGATCCGTTCCATAGAAAACAGAAAACAGGGATAAATATGGCTGATGCCCTTCGTGTGTTGCCGGCAGATACTGACAAAGGCATCATCGGACAGAAAAAAGATTTATCCAGACATCCGGTGGTGGATGAAGAAGTTCATGAGATTCAAATGGCTTTTGAGGATAATAGTGATGATGAAGTTATGGTTTCTGAGGAAATGCCTGTGAAGAGACGCAGAAAGAGAACAAAGCAGTCTGCCATGGAAACAGCAGAAGAAACTGCAAAGGTTACACAGGAAATTTCGTCTAATCAAAATCAGACATCTGCTTTAGATATTGAGACTAAGTCATCAATGCCAGTTGCTTCTGTGGTAAGAGAAGGAGATACATATCAATTTCCAACTCCGGATTTGTTAAAGCAAAGTGCGGGCAGTTCAGGTGGCAGTCAGGAAGAAAATGTTCGTGAGACAGCCATGAAACTTCAGCAGACATTGAAGAACTTTGGTGTCAACGTTACAATTACAGATTATAGCTGTGGTCCGGCTGTTACCCGATATGAGATGCAACCGGAGCAGGGCGTAAAGGTTAGTAAGATTGTTGGTTTAGCGGATGATATCAAATTAAATCTTGCCGCTGCGGATATCCGTATTGAGGCTCCAATTCCAGGCAAAGCTGCGGTTGGTATTGAGGTTCCAAACAAGGAAAACTCAATTGTAAGTTTTAGAGATTTAATAGAATCAAATCAATTTGCAAAATCGTCTTCTAATATCTCTTTTGCAGTAGGTAAGGATATTGGTGGACAAGTAGTGGTAACAGACATTGCCAAGATGCCACACTTGTTGATTGCAGGTGCTACCGGTTCTGGTAAGTCTGTGTGTATCAACACATTGATTATGAGTATTCTTTACAAAGCGCATCCAGATGATGTAAAGATGATTATGATTGATCCGAAGATGGTGGAGTTGTCCGTGTATAATGGCATTCCTCATTTGTTGGTGCCGGTTGTTACTGATCCAAAGAAGGCAGCAGGCGCTCTTAACTGGGCCGTAATTGAGATGACAAATCGTTATCAGACATTTGCGGAATATAATGTTAGAAATTTACAGGGTTATAACCAGAAAATAGAAGAAGTAATAAGAACCGGTGAGGTAGATCCTGAGAACATGCCGAAGAAGATGCCTCAGATTGTGGTTATTGTAGATGAGTTAGCGGACTTAATGATGGTAGCCCATGGCGAAGTAGAAGATGCCATTGTGCGTCTGTCACAGCTTGCCAGAGCAGCGGGTATTCATTTAGTAATTGCTACACAAAGACCATCGGTAGATGTCATTACTGGTTTGATTAAGGCAAATGTGCCATCGAGAATTGCATTTGCTGTATCTTCCGGTGTGGATTCCAGAACCATTTTAGATATGGTGGGTGCAGAAAAATTGTTGGGTAAGGGAGATATGCTCTTTTATCCGACCGGTTATCCAAAACCTGTACGTGTACAAGGTGCATTTGTTTCGGATGAAGAGGTTTCTGCAGTTACTGATTTTATTAAGGCTCAAGGTTCAGGAGCGCAGTATGATACAGATATTTCCAGTCAGATGGAGACTGCATCATCACAGCAGACAGCAGGTGGTAAGTCTGCCCCTGCAAATGACCGAGATGAGTACTTTATAGAAGCTGGAAAGTTCATTATCGAAAAGGATAAGGCTTCTATTGGTTTGTTACAGCGTGTATATAAGATTGGTTTTAACAGAGCTGCCAGAATTATGGACCAGCTTTATGAGGCTGGTGTTGTAGGTCCGGAAGAAGGAACAAAACCAAGAAAAGTCTTAATGTCTATGGAAGAATTTGAACAGTATGTTGACGAATATGTATAATGAGAGGAGACAATATCATGAAAACAGATATTGAAATTGCACAGGAGGCAGTGATGCTTCCGATTAAGGAAGTGGCTGAAAAGGTTGGAATTACAGAGGATGATTTGGAATTCTATGGTAAATATAAGGCTAAGTTTTCTGATGATTTAATGAATCGTGTAAAGGATAACCCAGATGGAAAGTTAGTTTTGGTAACTGCGATTAATCCTACACCTGCAGGTGAAGGAAAGACTACCATTACTGTTGGTTTGGGACAGGCATTGGGAAAGTTGAATAAAAAGGCTATGATTGCTCTTCGTGAGCCTTCACTTGGCCCATGTTTTGGTATAAAAGGTGGAGCTGCTGGCGGTGGTTATTCACAGGTGGTTCCGATGGAAGACTTGAATTTGCACTTTACAGGTGATTTCCATGCAATTACTTCTGCAAATAATTTATTGGCAGCAATGCTTGATAATCATATCCAGCAGGGAAATGCTTTGAATATTGATACAAGACAGATTACATGGAAGCGTTGCGTGGATATGAATGACCGTGTATTAAGAAATGTAGTAGTTGGTTTAGGTAGTAAGATGGATGGTTTTGTACGTGAAGACCATTTTGTTATCACAGTAGCGTCTGAGATTATGGCTATTTTATGTTTGGCTAATGATATGGCAGACTTAAAGGAACGTCTCGGTAATATTATCGTAGCGTATACTGCTGATTCTACACCAGTTACAGCGAAGGATTTAAATGCTGTTGGTGCTATGGCAGCACTTTTAAAGGATGCAATTAAGCCTAATTTGATTCAGACATTAGAGCATACACCTGCCATTGTGCATGGTGGACCATTTGCAAATATTGCACATGGTTGTAACAGTGTGCGTGCAACAAAGATGGCATTAAAACTTGCTGATATTGTTGTGACTGAAGCTGGTTTTGGTGCTGACTTAGGTGCAGAGAAGTTCTTTGATATCAAATGTAGAAAATCAGGCTTGAAGCCGGATGCTGTTGTATTGGTAGCTACAGTTCGTGCTTTAAAATACAACGGTGGTGTTTCTAAGAGTTATTTGAATAATCCTGATTTGGAAGCTCTTAGCCGTGGTATTTCTAATTTAGGTAAGCACATTGAGAACTTAAAGCAATTTGGTGTTCCAGTTGTTGTGACATTAAATCAGTTTGTGTCAGATTCAGAGGCGGAGCTTGATTTTGTTAAGAAGTTCTGCGAAGACCGTGGTTGTGAATTCGCACTTTCTCAGGTTTGGGAAAAAGGTGGCGAAGGCGGTATTGAGCTTGCAAATAAAGTAATAGAGACATTGGAACAGAAAGAAAGCAATTTCAAGATGCTCTATGATGTAGAAGGTCCATTAAAGGGTAAGATTGAGACGATTGCTAAGAAGATTTATGGTGCAGATGGTGTTACCTATTCACCTGCAGCAGAGAAGGCACTTGCAACAATAGAAGGTCTTGGATATACAGATTTACCTGTGTGTATGGCAAAAAATCAGTATTCACTTTCTGATGATCCTACATTACTTGGTAGACCGACAGGCTTCACTGTAAATATCAGAGAGGCATATTTAAGTGCAGGTGCAGGATTTGTGGTTGCCATTTGTGGCAGTATTATGACTATGCCTGGTCTTCCAAAGGTTCCGGCTGCTGAAAATGTAGATGTAACGGATGAAGGTAAGATTGTTGGTTTATTCTAATTGATAGTGGAGTAATAATATGAAGATATTGTTTGTGTCACTGGGCTGCGATAAGAACCTGGTAGATAGTGAAGAAATGCTGGGCATGCTCACTAAGGCTGGGCATGACATAACAAATGAAGAACAGGAAGCTGATATTGTTGTGGTGAATACCTGTGCATTTATTCATGATGCTAAAGATGAAAGTGTCGAGAATATTCTGGAGATGTGCGAGTTAAAAAAACAAGGGCTTTTAAAAGGCGTGATTGTGACAGGATGTTTGGCTCAAATGTATCAGCAGGATATGAAAAATGAGATACCTGAGATTGACGCTATTTTAGGCACTACCAGTTATGAGGGTATTGTGGATGCAGTCAATGCCATCGAACATGGAGAATATATAGAAACATTCCAGGATATCAATTATTTGCCTAAAGTAACGGAGCACAGAATGGTCACAACAAATGCCAATATGGCGTATTTAAAGATTGCTGAGGGCTGTAATAAATACTGTACCTACTGTGTGATTCCAAAACTTCGAGGCAAGTTCCGTTCTGTGCCAATGGAAGATTTAGTTGCCTCGGCGAAGCGTCTAATTGCTGAGGGTGTAAAGGAATTGGTATTAGTAGCACAGGAAACGACGATTTATGGTGTGGATATATACGGAAAAAAGATGCTTCCGGAGTTGTTAAAGCAACTTTGTGCCATTGAAGAGCTTGCATGGGTTCGCTTATTGTATTGTTATCCGGAGGAGATAGATGATGCACTGATATCTGTGATGGCATCAGAACCAAAGATTTGTCATTACATAGATATGCCGATTCAGCATGCATCGGATGAGATTCTAAAGCGAATGGGTAGGAAGATATCTAAGCAGGAAATTATTGAAAAAATAAATGCACTGCGTTTAGCGATGCCGGATATTGCAATTCGTACCACCTTGATAACGGGATTTCCTGGAGAAACAGAAGCACATCACGAGGAAGTGTTGGATTTTATCGATGAGATGGAATTTAATCGTTTAGGTGCATTTACCTATTCCAGAGAAGATGGCACGCCTGCAGCTGAGTTTGATAATCAGATTGATGAAGATATCAAGAAAGAACGACAGGATGCAATCATGGAACTACAGCAGGCGATTTCCTATGAATTAAACCAGAGATACATAGGCAATACATATCAGGTTTTGGTGGAAGGCTATTTGTTTGATGATGATGTCTATGTTGGTCGCAGTTACATGGATGCTCCAAGTGTGGATGGATATGTATTTATCCATAGTCATCGGGAGTTGATGTCTGGTACTATGGTTTCTGTAGAAATTACCGATTGTAATGAATATGATTTGATTGGAGTGTTGCGTGATGAATTTACCGAATAAACTAACGATTTTAAGAGTGATTATGATTCCATTCTTTTTGGTATTCCTGATGGTTCCGGGTATACCAGGTGGAAAATGGGTGGCGTTTGCTTTGTTTGTGATTGCAAGTTTGACAGATTGGTTTGATGGATATCTTGCAAGAAAGCATAACTTGGTAACTAATTTTGGAAAATTTATGGACCCATTAGCTGACAAATTATTAGTGTGTTCAGCGCTAATTGCATTTGTAGGTATGGGTCGAATTGCCAGTTGGATTGTAATTGTGATTATTGCGAGAGATTTCATTATTAGTGGATTTAGACTGGTTGCAGCAGATAAAGGTGTTGTAATTGCTGCCGGCTGGTGGGGCAAGGTGAAGACTGCCATTCAAATGGTTATGATCTGTGTTGTCATTTTAAATATTGGTGGCACCGTGTTTACTGTTATTGAGAACGTCTTGATATATACAGCGCTTGCTTTGACAGTAATTTCTTTGGTTGACTATTTGAGTAAGAATAAAGATGTATTAAAGGATTAGTGTGAGGGAAACACATGAACTTAGAAGAAAAAGTTGTTGCAAAACTGATAGAAGAGGGATTGGTGATTACCACCGCAGAGTCTTGCACCGGTGGTATGATTGGTGCGACCTTAGTGAATGTTTCAGGTGTTTCTTCGGTATTTCATCAAGGTTTTATCACTTATGCCAACGAAGCCAAACGAGATTTGCTTGGTGTGAAGAAGCGGACCTTAAAAAAATATGGAGCAGTGTCAAAACAGGTTGCAAAACAGATGGCAAAAGGTGCTGCTAAAAGAGCTAAGGCTGATGTAGCAATTTCGGTTACCGGTATAGCAGGTCCGGATGGCGGTACAGATGAAAAGCCAGTTGGTACTGTTTTTATGGGTTGTTACTATGATGGTAAGGTCAAAGTGAAAGAATTTCATTTTGAAGGTGATCGGACCGAAATACGAGAACTGACCGTTAAAAATGCACTGACTTTGGTGTATCGATGTATCACAAAACAAAATAATGATTGATTTTGTAAAAAAGAGTTTTCTGTTTCGAAAACTCTTTTGTTTTTTTCGAATTTCTTACGATTTTATCCTTGCTTATTTTTAGGAAAAGATATACAATTACAATTGGCAGAAAATTGGTTTTCTCTTTTTTAAGAAGCCATAAAATAAACTTTAACGGAGGTCAAAAAATGAGCAATAAGACGCAGTTGTCAGCAAGGGAAAGAATTGCTTCTTTACTTGATGACTCAAGCTTTGTTGAGATTGGTTCTTATGTTACTGCAAGAAGTACTGATTTCAACATGCAAGAAAAAGAAACACCGGCAGACGGCGTTGTAACAGGTTCAGGTTCTATCAATGGTAACCTTGTATATGTTTACAGCCAGGATGCAACAGTTCTTGGTGGTGCTATCGGAGAGATGCACGCTAAGAAGATTAGCAAGATGTACGATATGGCAATCAAGGTTGGTGCACCTGTGATTGGACTGATTGATTGTGCGGGATTAAGATTACAGGAGGCAACAGATGCTTTAGAGGCATTTGGAGACATCTACTTGAAGCAGTCATTGGCATCAGGTGTTGTTCCACAGATTACTGCATTGTTCGGTACTTGTGGCGGTGGTGCTGCTGTGATTCCTGCGTTATCTGATTTTGTATTTATGACAAAGGAAGATGCTAAGCTCTTTGTAAATAGCCCAAATGCTTTAGATGGCAACTATGAGGGCAAGTTGGATACAGCTTCAGCTGCATTCCACAGCGAGCAGTCTGGTCTTGTAGATGTAGTAGCAGATACAGATGCTGATGTGCTTGTAAAAGTTCGCGAGTTAGTAAGCATGCTTCCAGCATGCAATGAGGATGATACATGTTTCTGTGATTGTACAGATGATATTAACCGTGTGATTCCTAATTTAGATGGTCTTAACAAGGATGCAAGAGCAGTATTACAGAATATTGCTGATAACAATGTATTCTTTGAGACAAAGGCTCACTTTGCACCAGACATGGTAACTGGTTTTATCAAGTTAAATGGTGCAACAATCGGTTGTGTAGCAAATCAGGTAGCTGACGGTGGTGATAAGCTTTCTGTTCAGGGTGCAAATGCTGCAGCTGAGTTTGTTACATTCTGTGATGCATTCAATATTCCAGTTTTAACATTAACAAGTGTATCTGGTTACCAGGCAACTGTATGTTCAGAGAAGAAGATTGCTAAGGCTGTTGCAAAGCTTACATATGCTTTTGCAAACGCTACAGTGCCAAAGGTAAATCTTTTAATCGGTGAGGCATATGGTACAGCTTATACAGCCATGAACTCTAAGGCATTAGGAAATGACATTGAGTTTGCTTGGCCATGTGCAAAGATTGGTATGATGGATAGCGAGATGGCAGTGAAGATTATCTTTGCTGATGAACTTGCTAAGGCTGATGACAAGACAGCATTTATCAATGAAAAGAAGAAAGAATATAACTCATTACAGGCAGATGTACAGTCTGCTGCTAGAAGAGGTTATGTTGATGACATTATCGAGCCAGATGCAACCAGAAAGCGTTTGATTGCATCATTCGAGATGCTCTATACAAAGACTGAAGATAGACCATACAAGAAGCATGGTGCAATCTAAGAGAGGGGCAGCTAAATGAAAAAATTTCGTGTATTATTATTAATGATGATAGCGGTTGTTTTTTCTGTGACAGGCTGTGGTAAGGATACTGGTCTTCCATATGAATATGACCAGCAGCGTTTAATTGACAATGCAAAAACAAATCTTGAGTATATGTTGAATTTATCTGAATCAGGTCAGAAGTATACAATTGCTCAGGGTGAGGAACCGTTTTCTGGTGCAGTGTCAAATCTTGTTACAGCTTATGAAGAATCAGGCGCTTATGTTTCTTTGAAGGAAACACAATTTACGGAAAAAGAAGACAGCATTGAGATTATTCTCTTATGTGCTTTCGAAAAGAACGATGTAGAAGCGGTATTTACTTATGAACCAAACAGTGTATATGATTATAAGGATGTATACCAAAATGCAGATGAGATTTTACCATATGTAGCTACTGAGATTACAATTCAGTCTGTTTACTCTATGGGATATTATATTAAGCAGGCTGGAATGAATACACTCATGGGTATGGGTACAGTATTTGCTGTATTATTGTTTATTTCATTTATTATTAGTTTCTTCAAATATATTCCTATGATGATGGAAAAACAGGAGAAGAAAAAGATTGCCAAGGCTAACAAGAATGAGCCTGCAGCACCGGTAGCAGAGGCTACACCGATAGTGGCACCGGTAACTGAGAATTTGATGGATGATAGTGAATTGGTGGCAGTCATTACAGCAGCTATTTATGCAGCATCAGGTAGCAATAATGCTACAAGCAAAGATACATTAATTGTTCGTTCTATCAGTAGAGCGAGAAAATAATATTAGGAGGATATTATCATGAAGAATTATAGAATTACAGTAAACGGAACAGCTTATGACGTAGCTGTTGAGGAAATTTCAGGAGGAGCAGTAGTAGCAGCTCCTGTTGCAGCACCAGTAGCAGCACCAGCAGCTCCGGCTCCAAAGGCAGCACCAGCAGTACAGGGTGGTACAGAAGTGACAGCTCCAATGCCTGGTAAGATTTTAGGTGTAAAGGCAAACGCTGGACAGGCAGTAAAGAAGGGCGACGTTATCCTTATCCTTGAAGCTATGAAGATGGAGAATGAAGTAGTTGCTCCTGCAGACGGTACTGTTGCAAGTATCAATGTTGCAGTTGGTGATATGGTTGAATCGGGAGATGTTTTAGCGACATTGAACTAATCCACACACACTGAAATATTACAGGAGGTAATGACGAAATGGATTACATTGGTAATACATTGAAAAATCTGGCTGACCAGACCGGTTTCGCAAGCCTCGAGCTTGGAAACTTTATCATGATTCTGGTTGCTTGTTTTTTTCTATATTTAGCAATCCGTAAGGGCTTTGAGCCTTTATTGTTAATCCCTATTTCCTTTGGTATGTTGTTGGCGAATATCTTCCCTGACATTATCCAGGAAGGTGGATTATTACATTATTTTTATTTATTAGATGAATGGGCGATTCTTCCTTCACTTATTTTCATGGGTGTTGGTGCCATGACGGACTTTGGTCCGTTGATTGCGAATCCTATGAGTTTTCTCTTAGGTGCAGCGGCTCAGTTTGGTATTTATTCAGCATATTTCCTTGCAATTGTATTTGGATTTAGTGGTAAGGAAGCAGCTGCGATTTCCATTATCGGTGGTGCAGATGGTCCTACATCAATTTTCTTAGCCGGTAAACTTGGTATGGGTGGTACCTTGATGGGACCGATTGCGGTAGCAGCATATTCCTACATGGCGTTAGTACCAGTTATCCAACCACCTTTTATGAAACTTTTAACAACTGAGAAAACAAGAAAGATTAAGATGGCACAGCTTCGTCCTGTAACAAAACTTGAGAAGATTTTATTCCCTGTTGTAGTTACAATTGTTGTTTGTTTGATTCTTCCTACAACAGCACCACTTGTTGGTATGCTGATGTTAGGTAACTTGTTTAGAGAGTGTGGTGTAGTTAAGCAGTTAACAGAGACCGCGTCCAATGCGATGATGTATATCGTAGTTATCTTGCTTGGTACATCTGTAGGTGCTACAACCACAGCGCAGGCATTCTTAAACTGGGATACTATCAAAATTGTTATCTTAGGTTTGGTTGCATTTATTGTTGGTACATGTGCAGGTGTTATTTTTGGTAACATTATGTGTTGGGCTACTAAAGGTAAGGTTAACCCACTTATCGGTTCCGCTGGTGTATCTGCCGTTCCAATGGCAGCCAGAGTATCACAGAAGGTTGGTGCGGAAGCAGATCCTACAAACTTCTTATTGATGCATGCTATGGGACCTAACGTTGCCGGCGTTATCGGTACTGCTGTAGCAGCCGGTACATTTATGGCGATTTATGGTGTAAAATAATTCGATTTGATTTTTAAACATGATAGGAGGAAATAAAATGGCAGGTCAGGCTAAACCGGTAAAGATTACCGAAACCATATTACGTGATGCACATCAGTCTTTGATCGCAACTCGTATGACAACAGAACAGATGTTGCCAATTATCGATAAAATGGATAAGGTTGGCTACCACTCAGTAGAATGCTGGGGTGGCGCAACATTTGATGCATCTCTTCGTTTCTTAAAGGAGGATCCATGGGAGAGACTTCGTAAGTTGAAGGATGGTTTCAAAAATACAAAGTTACAGATGTTATTCAGAGGACAGAACATCTTAGGATATCGTCCATATGCTGATGACGTAGTTGAGTATTTTGTACAGAAGTCAATTGCAAATGGTATTGATATCATTCGTATTTTTGACTGTTTAAATGATCTTCGTAACCTTGAGACAGCAGTTAAGGCTTCTAACAAGGAAAAAGGACATGCTCAGGTAGCTCTTTCATATACCTTAGGTGATGCTTATACATTGGATTACTGGAAGGATATGGCAAAGAAGATTGAAGATATGGGTGCTGATTCTATCTGTATCAAGGATATGGCTGGTTTGTTAGTTCCATATAAGGCTACAGAGTTAGTTCAGGCATTAAAGGAAGGTACTTCATTACCAATTCAGTTGCATACACACTACACTTCAGGTGTAGCTGCTATGACATATATGAAGGCTGTTGAGGCAGGCTGTGACATCATTGATACAGCTATGAGCCCATTCTCAATGGGTACTTCTCAGCCAGCGACAGAAGTTATGGCTGAAACATTTAAGGGAACAGAGTATGATCCTGGATTTGATCAGACATTATTAGCTGAAATTGCTGATTACTTCAGACCAATTCAGGAAGAGGCTTTGGCGTCTGGATTATTAAATCCAAAGGTAATGGGTGTAAACATCAAGACATTGATGTACCAGGTACCAGGCGGTATGTTATCAAACCTTGTTTCTCAGTTAAAAGAGCAGAAGCAGGAAGATAAGTATTATGAAGTATTAGAAGAAGTACCACGTGTACGTAAAGACTTTGGTGAGCCACCACTTGTTACACCTTCATCACAGATTGTTGGTACACAGGCTGTATTAAATGTAATCATGGGTGAGAGATACAAGATGGTAACTAAGGAGACAAAGGATTTGTTATCTGGTAAGTATGGCCAGACAGTTAAGCCTTTTGATCCTGAAGTACAGAAGAAGGCAATTGGTGACATTACACCAATTACACATCGTCCAGCAGACGATATTGAGCCAGAGCTTGAGAAGCTTGAGGCAGAGATTGCACAGTATAAGCAGCAGGATGAGGATGTATTATCTTATGCATTGTTCCCACAGGTTGCTACTGAGTTCTTTAAGTATCGTGAAGCACAGCAGACAAAGGTCGATGTGACAAAGGCTGATACAGAGAATAAGACATATCCTGTATAATTAGGGTATATATACAAAAGAAGATGCGGTTCATTCGCATCTTCTTTTTACTTTAAGAAATGATGAGGTCTCTTATGAAAAGGGTAATAGTTGTAGGCGGAGGCGCTGCAGGTATGATGGCTGCAATTTGGGCTGCAAGAAGTGGTGCAAAGGTGTCTCTATATGAAAAAAATGAAAAATTAGGGAAAAAGATATTCATTACAGGAAAAGGAAGGTGTAACCTTACCAATGCATGTGATGTAGAGGATTTATTTCGTAATGTAGTTACAAATCCCAAGTTTTTATATAGTGCCTTTTATAGTTTTGATAATGCTCAGACCATGTCTTTTTTTGAGGAATTGGGATTATCCATTAAGGTCGAACGGGGGGACAGAGTATTTCCTATGTCGGACCATTCGTCAGATGTGATTAAGGTGTTAGAAAAAGAATGTAAACGATTAGGTGTTGACATTCATTTGCAAACTCCTATTAAACAGTTGTTGTCGGAAAATCAACAGATTGTTGGCGTTCAATTGTGCGATAAGAAAACAGAAATGGCAGACAGTGTGATTATTGCGACTGGTGGTCTTTCATATCCTCGAACCGGGTCAACAGGAGATGGATTCCGATTTGCGAATCAACTCAATCATAATATGGTACAAGATTACCCATCACTGGTGCCTTTCAATATCAAAGAAGATTGGTGTAAAGAATTGATGGGATTGTCACTGAAAAATGTGTCTGTCAAAGTAATGCAGGAAAAAAAGAAGGTCTACGAAGGATTTGGAGAAATGCTATTTACGCATTTTGGTGTCAGTGGACCATTGATTATAAGTGCGAGTGCATATGTGCATAGATATTTGAATAAACCTTTAAGTTTGTTTATTGATTTGAAACCTGCACTTTCCAGAGAACAGTTGGATGAAAGAATTCTAAGAGATTTTGAGAAGGTACAGAATAAACAATTTAAACATGCCTTGGATGAATTGTTGCCAAAAAGGTTGATTTCTGTAATAATTGCCTTATCCGGCATTGATCCGGAGAAAAAAGTGCATTCAGTCAGCAGAGAAGAACGCATGCGAATACTGGATTTGATGAAATCATTACCACTATCTATTTTGTCTTTGAGAGAGTATGATGAAGCTATTATTACAAAGGGTGGTGTATCTGTGAAAGATGTCAATCCATCTACTATGGAGTCCAAGAAAGTGAAAGGGTTATATTTTGCAGGTGAACTCTTAGATGTGGATGCCTTAACCGGTGGATTTAATTTGCAGATTGCATGGTCAACCGGCTATCTTGCAGGTATTAGTGCTACTGAATAGGAATAAGAATAAAGACCAGGAGGAAATGATTATGATGAATATTGCCATTGATGGACCGGCAGGAGCAGGAAAAAGCACAATTGCAAAGCTGGTTGCAAAAAAATTGGATTATATATATGTGGATACAGGTGCCATGTATCGTGCTATTGCTTATTATTTATTAAATAATGGAATTGATGTTGAGGATAGTGCAGTTTTGTCTGAAGCAGTAAAATCAATACAGATTTCCATTCAATATGAAAATGGTATGCAACAGGTGTATTTGAATGGCGAAAACGTGACAGCACATTTGCGAACGGAAGCAGTAGGAAATATGGCCTCTGTTTCATCTGCCAAGCCGGAGGTACGTGCTGCTTTATTGGAATTGCAAAGAGAACTTGCCAGAAATAATAATGTGGTAATGGATGGTAGAGATATTGGAACAAATGTATTGCCGAATGCCCAGGTGAAGATTTATTTAACGGCTTCTTCTAGAGAACGAGCAACTCGAAGATATAAGGAATTGGTTGAAAAAGGTGAAAATGCAGATTTAGATAAGATTGAGGCTGATATTATTGACAGAGATAATCGTGATATGAATAGAGATATAGCACCACTGAAACAGGCAGAGGATGCGGTGTATATTGATAGTTCAGATATGAGTATTGAAGAGGTTGTTGATAAGATTATTTCTTGTGTAAATGCATAAGTGAGGAATTTGTATGGAAGTGATTGTGGCGAAAACGGCTGGATTTTGTTTTGGTGTAAAGCGAGCCGTAGATACAGTGTATGAACAAGTTGGGAAAGGGAATGTATACACCTATGGTCCAATTATTCATAATGAAGAAGTTGTGGCGGATTTAGAACGTCAAGGTGTGCGAATTATTCATAATATTGAAGAACTGTCTAAGGTTACTGATGGCAGTGTTGTCATTCGTTCCCATGGAGTGGAAAAAAAGATTTATGATTTCATCCAAAAACAAGGGTTAGAACTTGTGGATGCCACATGTCCTTTCGTGAAAAAAATACACAACATTGTATTCGAAGAAAGTGGCAAAGGATGTCAGGTTATAATTGTGGGAAATCGCAATCATCCTGAAGTGGAAGGAATCAAAGGTTGGTGTCAGTCTGAACCGATGATTATCGAAACGGAACAGGAGGCGATGAATTTGGAATTGGAATCGGCGGTTCCGATTTGTGTTGTTTCCCAAACCACATTTAATGTGAATAAATTTAAACAGATACTTGCTATTTTTGACGAAAAAGGGTATAATCTAAATGTTTATAATACCATTTGTAGCGCTACACATCAGAGACAGGCAGAAGCAAAGGAATTAGCAGCGAGTGTGGATGCTATGATTGTGATTGGTGGTATGAACAGTTCAAACACACAAAAGCTATATGATATTAGCAAAAAAGAATGTGAGAATACTTACTATATACAGACACTCGTTGATTTGGATTTGGCAGCTTTTGAATCCGTTAGTAGGGTAGGTATTACTGCAGGGGCATCTACCCCGAATAATATTATTAAGGAGGTTCTTATAGCATGTCAGAATTAAGTTTTGAACAGTTATTAAATGAGGAGAAACCAGTGAGCATTCACAATGGTCAGATTGTGGAAGGTACTGTTATCTCTGTTAAGGAAGATGAGATTGTATTAAACATCGGTTATAAGGCTGATGGTATTATCTCACGTGCTGAGTACTCTAACACAGCTGTTGATTTAACAGAGTGTGTTAAGGTTGGCGACACTATGCAGGCTAAGGTTGTTAAGGTAAATGATGGTGAAGGTCAGGTATCATTATCTTACAAGAGAGTAGCTGCAGAGAAGGCAAATGAAAGATTAGAGAAGGCATTCAATGACGGTGAAGTTTTAACTGCTAAGGTTAACCAGGTATTAGATGGTGGCTTAAGCGTTACCGTTGATGAGGCAAGAGTATTCATTCCTGCTAGTCTTGTATCAGATGTATATGAGAAGGACTTAACAAAGTATAAGGATCAGGAAATTGAATTTGTGATCAGTGAGTTCAATCCTCGTAAGAGAAGAATTATTGGTAACAGAAAGCAGCTTTTAGTTGCTAAGAAAGCAGAAGCACAGAAGGCTCTCTTTGAGAAGATTGCAGTTGGTGATGTAGTAGAAGGTACTGTTAAGAATGTAACAGATTTTGGTGCATTCATCGACTTAGGCGGTGCTGATGGTTTGCTTCATATCTCTGAGATGTCATGGGGTAGAGTTGAGAATCCTAAGAAGGTATTTAACGTTGGTGATACTGTTAAGGCATTTATCAAAGAGATTAATGGTACAAAGATTGCTCTTAGCTTAAAGTTTGAGGATCAGAATCCATGGGCTAACGCTGCTGATAAGTATGCAGTTGGTGCAGTAGTAACAGGTAAGGTTGCTCGTATGACTGATTTTGGTGCTTTCGTTGAGCTAGAGCCAGGTGTTGATGCATTATTACATGTTTCTCAGATTGCTAAGCAGCATATTGAGAAGCCAGCAGATGTATTAAAGGTTGGTCAGGAAGTAGAAGCTAAGGTTGTTGACTTTAAGGCTGAAGAGAAGAAGATTAGCTTAAGTGTTAAGGCTTTATTACCTGATGATGAGCCAGAAGTTGAGGAAGCTCCTGTTGAGGAAGTTTCGGCAGAAGAAGAGTAATTCTTCGATTTGAAAAGCATATAAAGCTGTTGCATAGAGATATGTAGCAGCTTTTTTTTCTCTAACATATTGCATAGATAGATTGACTGGAGGTGCGTGAAATGGCATACGATTATGAAGCATTTAAAAAAGATGTATATAAATTGACGAATATTAATTTGGATTTGTATAAGGAAAGACAAATGAAGCGTCGTATTGAGGCATTGATTACCAGACATAAATTTAGTGGTTTTGAGCCATTTTTTCAAGCAATGACTAAGGATGAAGAGTTATTAGATATCTTTGTGAATTACTTAACAATCAATGTTTCGGAGTTTTATCGCAATCCATCCCAATGGGAAATGTTTGAAAAAGATGTCCTTCCATTTCTGATGAAAAAATACGGAAAGAAACTCACTATTTGGAGTGCGGCATGTTCCACAGGCGATGAACCGTATACAATTGCTATGATTATGGCAAAATATATGCCATTAGAGAACATTAAGATATATGCTACTGATATTGATGACGCAGTTCTTAGGAAAGCGCAACTTGGAATTTATGCAGATAAGAGTGTTGCGGGTTTACCAAAGGCATTTTTAGAAAAGCATTTTACGAAAACAAAGGATGGAAAGCATTATCAGATATCTGATGACATTAAAAAATGTGTGGATTTCAGAAAACACAATTTATTAGAGGATAAATATTTTAGTGATATTCACATGGTGGTATGTCGTAACGTAGTTATCTATTTTACAGATGAAGCAAAAGATATGGTTTATGCAGGATTTCATAAATCGTTGTGTAATGAGGGCATATTGTTTATTGGAAGTACCGAACAGATTATGAATGCAAAAGATCTTGGTTTTACTACATACAAGGCATTCTTTTATCAAAAGGCTGGTGCATCTGTTGCAACAGGAACAACACAGAGAAAAATAACGACTTCCCCTGTTGAGAGGAAGCCGCTCACTCGTCCTATTCCGCCTAAAAAATGCTAGTGCAGAAACCAATTTAAGATATTCTGTACATAAGATGAATTATCAAATTCTGGTTTTGTTATATCTGAATATTGAAAGTAAGAAAGACGGTTTTGGAAGGTTGTTCCAAAACCTTTTTCTGTTTTATAACCGCAACTAGGAAGAAATACGCCGGAAATTTTTTGATAGCAGGTTTCCATGGTGGCAGTTTTTCGATATTGCTTGTCCATATAATTTGCCACGCTTTTATGTATCGCCGTGTCCTCGATTGGCAGATAGTAATAGTTCTTATAATCCGCAAAGAAATACTTTAGTTCACCACTGAAAATAGGAATTGATAAAATGACTTCTGTTGTACTCGCCTGTAAATAAAAGCCTTCTTTTGTGAATGCAAATCCCTTCGGAAGGTTAGTGCTCAACTGTATTTCTAACATAGATTGATTTCGGTTGGTTGCAATAACTTCAAAATTACCGTCGAAGAGTTCTTTGTATTGTAAACTGTCTGCTATATCCAGCATATTCTTGATATCCTCAAAGTTATGACCAAAAAGCAACTGGTAGTCATCGTCAGATTTGGTATGGAGATATTTGTGGTAAATAGCAATCAGTTCACCGCCAGAATATTCATCATCTCTGTGGATGTTAAGAAAACGTTCTATTGTTTTAAGTTTTAAATTTGGAAGCTGCAATACGGTTTTGTATGGTTTTAATAGTTTATATATATCGATACTTTGAATATGACAAAAATCAATATTCATACCTAAATCAGCTGCTTTTTTGCAGAGATAGGGTATGTCAAAACCATCACCGTTAAAGTGAATAAGTACCTTATAATTCATGGTGAATGTGTGAAAGGCTTCTAACATTTCTCTATCGCTATAACCGTCATCATTAAACCATTGTCCCACAATCCATGAATGATCCCTATAAAACATAACGCCAATAAAATATAGAACAGTTGTATTTGGCGAAAAACCGGTAGTTTCGATATCAAAAAACAATTGTTCAGACTTGGCATATTGGCCGTCAAAATAAGTGTTTTTGCTTGTATTAAGCGTATATTCGGTATAAATCATTTTTATTCCTTTCTTGCATAAATACGGTTACATATAGTTTATCGGAGATTTTTAAGTTTTTCAACAATGCATTTGTCATTACTTGAAAAGCAATCTCAAATAAGATATACTATTGATGGTTGTGAAATGCTCGAATATGGAGTTTTGGAGGTAACGCTTTGCTTGCATTTATTAGAGGAACAGTAGAAGAAATTGGAGAAGACTATATCGTTCTTGAGAATGGCGGAATGGGGTATTTGATTAAGGTTCCGGGTTCGGTTTCTCAGGCGATTGGTGGCTTGCATAAGCAGGTAACTTTGCATACATATATGCATGTCCGTGAAGATGAGATGAGTTTATTTGGTTTTCTCTCCAAGGATGCGTTATCTTTATTCAAACTTTTGATTACAGTTAACGGTGTTGGTCCGAAGGTGGCGAATTCAATTCTGACTGCTTTAGATGCGGACCAGCTTCGTATGGCGATATTAAGTGGTGATGTAAAAAGCATTACCAAAGCGAATGGCATTGGAACAAAGGGTGCTCAGCGAATCATTATGGAGTTAAAGGATAAATTGGATTTAGAAGATATGCTTGAGCATAGTGGTGATAGTGTAGTGTCCTCGGATGATGACAGGGTGGCTGAGGCGGCTATGGCATTAGTCTCTCTTGGATATTCCAACATGGAAGCACTAGGTGCAATTAAAAAAGTTGACAATGCTGAGCAAATGGATGTGGAAGCCTTGATAAAGGCGGCTTTGAAGAAATTAATATAATCATGGCGACAGAATGGAGCTTATATGAAAAAGAGAATTATCTCTACTGATATTACAACTGAAGATTTTAAGACAGAAAGCCAGCTGAGACCAGAACATTTGTCAGATTATATCGGACAAACCAAGGTGAAGGAAAATCTAAAAATTTTCATAGAAGCTGCAAAGCAGCGTGGCGAAGCATTAGACCACGTCTTGTTATATGGTCCACCGGGACTTGGTAAAACTACCTTGGCGGCTATAGTGGCAAATGAGATGGGGACAAATCTAAAAATCACATCAGGTCCTGCCATTGAAAAGCCAGGAGAACTTGCGGCTATCTTGAATGGTCTTGCTGAAAATGACGTATTATTCATAGACGAGATTCATCGATTAAATAGACAGGTAGAAGAAGTTCTTTACCCGGCTATGGAGGATTATGCCATCGATATTATGATTGGTAAGGGGGCGACTGCAAAGTCTATCCGTTTGGATTTGCCGAAATTTACTTTGGTGGGAGCTACTACAAGAGCGGGTATGCTTTCAGCACCGTTAAGAGATCGATTCGGCGTAGTGAATCGTTTAGAGTTCTATTCAGAGGATGAACTGGCGGATATAGTAGAACGTTCTTCTCATGTTTTGTCGGTTCAATTAAGTAGAGAAGGGGCATTAGAGATTGCCAGAAGAGCAAGGGGAACGCCTCGATTGGCAAATCGATTATTAAAACGCGTGCGCGATTTTGCGGAAGTAAAATACTACGGCGTTATAGATGAGGAAGTAGCAAAAGAAGCATTAGATAGGTTAGAAGTGGATTCCATGGGACTGGATCAAACAGACCGCAATCTTTTAGAAACGATGATGTTTAAATTTGCTGGGAAACCGGTGGGATTAGAGACTTTGGCAGCCGCCATTGGCGAAGATGCGGGTACGATTGAGGATGTGTATGAACCATATCTTATTAAACATGGATTTATTAATCGAACACCTAGAGGCCGTGTAGTATCGGATTTGTGCTATGCACATTTTGGTATTGCAAAGCCTGATGAATCATAAACAGAGAACAAAGGAGAAGTAATTATGGCAGAGAGAAGAGATATTCCGGTAGTATTAAATGACAGAGTATATACATTAAGTGGATATGAAAATGATGATTATATCCAAAGTGTAGTGAACTATATCAATGGTAAATTATCAGAATGCAAAGCATCTGAACAGTTTAGAAGATTGAATAAAGAACATCAAAACATGCTAATCGCTTTAAACATTGCTGATGATTTCTTTAAAGCAAAGAATCAGGCTGAGAATCTTTCAGAAGAAGATACTGAGAAGGAAAAGCAGTTATATGATCTTCGTCATGAGATGATTGAGGCGCAAATCAAGCATGAGTCTGATATGCGTTTGGTAGAAGAATACAAAGAACAGGTAAATGCTTTGCAGAGAAAATTAATTCAGTTAGAGGCAGAGAAGACAAGAAATGAACAAGATTGAGATTTTAGCTCCGGCTGGCTCTTTAGAAACCTTTTATACAGCAATCCACGCAGGTGCGGATGCTGTATATTTGGGTGGAACAAAGTTTGGTGCCAGAGCCTATGCTGATAATTTCACAGAAGAAAAATTAATCCAGGCAATTCAGTATGCACACTTACATAATCGTAAATTGTATCTAACAGTGAACACCTTGTTTAAAAATGAGGAAATAGATGCACTTTACGATTATTTGTTACCATTATATATGCATGGGTTGGACGCGGTGATAGTACAGGATTTAGGTGTATTGTCGTATATTAGACGACAATTCCCGGATTTGCCTGTGCATGCCAGCACACAGATGACTATAACAAATGCAAATGGTGTGCATGAATTAGAACAGCTAGGCGTGACTCGCGTGGTGCCGGCACGAGAACTGTCTTTGGAAGAACTTGCATATATGAAGGCAAATTCAAACATAGAATTCGAAGTGTTTGTACATGGTGCCTTGTGTTATTGTTATTCCGGTCAGTGTCTCTTAAGTAGTATGATTGGTGGCAGAAGTGGCAATCGTGGTAGATGTGCACAGCCTTGCAGATTACCATATCAATCTGGTAAGACAAAATACTATTTAAGTCCGAAGGATTTATGTGGCTTACAGCATGTGCCGGATTTAATTCAAGCCGGAATGGATTCCCTAAAAATTGAGGGAAGAATGAAAAATGAAAATTATGTAGGTGCTACGGTATCTGCTTATCGTGAAGCTGTTGATGCATATTATGCAGGTGCATTCAATGAAAAGTTAGTAAGTCGACTCACAGAGCGGATGGCAGAAACCTACAATCGCGGAGGTTTCACGGAAGGATACTATAATAAACATAATGGTCCTGAAATGATGTCAATGAAGCGTCCAAATCACCAGGGTGTACCTGTGGGAACGATTCAAAGATTGCAAAACGGAACCTTTTCTTTTGTTGCGGAAAAGGATATTTTAAAAGGCGATGTGTTTGAAGTGTGCCTGAAAAATGGAGAAGTAATGGAACTTACCGGTGGCGCATCTGGAAAAACTGGTGAGACTGTTACTCTGAAAGCACCAAGAACAAAAGATCTGATGATTGGTTCTGTTGTTCATCGAATGAAAAATGCAAAGCTTGTGGATGAAATACAAAAAAACATCATAGATAAGACACTGAAAGAAAAAGTTAAGATGAAGATTACAATTCAGAAAGATATGTGTGCTACAATGACATTAAGTCATGATGATGCAGTTGTGGTGGTTTCTGGAGATGTAGTTATGCCAGCGGATAAAAAACCATTGCAAAAGGATGTTGTAATGGAAAAAATGTTGAAATTTGGGAATACTCCTTTTGAGGTGGAAGTCTGTGAACTTATCATGGATGATAATGTATTCTTACCTGTAAGTTCGTTGAATCAGTTGAGAAGAGATGCCGTTGAAGCATTACAACGAGTATTGGAAAATACACAATGTAGAAATGGTGTTGAAAAGGTCAGTGTGAAGTATCTGGATAGTGATGATAACAAGGAGTTACTTCCGTCTGTTGCAGTGTATCCGATGAGAATGGACTTGTTGGAATGTGCACTTGCATATTCATCGGTACGGGAATTATACGTAGACCCGGCATTTTTTAGTGATGCAATGTTTTTGGATGCCTGCGGAAAGGTTAAACAGGCAGGGAAACATTTAGTGATTTGTATGCCACACATTTTTAGAAAAAAGGCTGAGAAATCATTTTCGAAATTGCTGAATCAGATAGAATATTTTGATGGTTTGCTTGTACGAACATTGGATGAATTGGCATTTGTAAAGAAGTATTACGGACATGTAAAGTGGATTGGAGATTATTCTCTGTATGCGTATAATAGCGAGGCTGTTTGCTATTATCAGGGAATGCAAGAGCAAATGCAATTTGTAATGCCAAGGGAGTTGTCGAAGGAACAATTGAAAACTTTAGGTAATTCTAATGTGATTTGCGATATTTATGGGAATCAGCCTGTTATGGTATCGGCGCAATGCATGCAGAAAAATACAAAGCATTGTAATTTAAATGATGCTTGTATTTCCATGACAGATCGAAAACAAGTTGGTTATGATATACAATGCGTATGCCGATATTGTTATAATCTGATGTTTAATAAAGTTTTGTACCATTTATCTGGCTTAAGTAAAGAAGTGAGAGAATTAAATCCAGTTGCCCTTCGGGTGATTTTACGGGATGAATCAAAAGAGCAGGCATGTGCGATTTTGGAGCAGTTTATGATAGAATATGGCATATCAGAAGATGATCATATAAGCACGAATATGCATCACATCAGTGATGTTAAAGACTTTACGAGAGGACATTTTAAAAGAGGAATTGAGTAAATATGGTAACCATAATCACAGAGATTTCCAAGTACATAATTATACTTTTGATGATGTGTTATACATTGTCTTGTTTTACTGTGTTTCAACCTTCTAATTTTGATCGCATGAATCACATTTTGAATAGACAGATTGTATATGTATTTGGCATTCACTTTTTATCATATCTTACATATTATTTGAAACTGGGTGGAACGGAGATTTTGTTGTTCTATGCTTTGCAGATATTGATTGCGGCCATTTATATGGTGGTTTATCACTATATTTATCCAGAATCGTCTAGGTTGATAACAAACAACATGTCCTTTTTGTTGTTGATTGGGTATACCATATTGACTAGATTGGATTTTGAATTGGCAAAAAAACAGTTTATAATAGGAACGGCTGTTTTAATTGTGGTAACCATTATTCCATACTATATGATTAAACTTAAAAAGTTGAAGAATTACTGGAAAATGTATGCGATTGTTGGTGTGACATTGTTGCTGACTGTGTTTATTCCGGGAGTTGGTATTTCTAAGTATGGGGCTCGAAATTGGATAAAAATAGGAAGTTTAAGCTTGCAGCCAATGGAATTTGTGAAAATCTTATTCATTTTCTTTTTGGCAAGTATGCTATCACAAAGTAATGAGTTTCGTCACATTATTAAAGTGTCCTTACTGGCATTTATGCATATTGGAGTGTTAGTGTTGGAAAAGGACTTGGGTGGTGCTGCGATTTTCTTTGTGATTTACGTATGTATGCTGTATGTGGCAACAGGGCAACTGCGATATCCGCTTTGTTTGATTGGTGGCGGTGGTGCACTGGCGGCTATGGCATTTTTGATTCTGAAGGATAGTCTGTTAAAACACGTATCAGTACGAATATTGGCATGGCAGGACCCTTGGTCTTACATTAATAATCAGGGATATCAGGTGGCACAGTCGCTGTTTGCTTTGGGCACAGGTGGATTTTTAGGTTCTGGACTAACGGAAGGTATGCCGGAGACGATTCCGGTATCCGAAAGTGATTTCATTTTTTCAGCCATTGGCGAGGAATATGGTGTTTTATTTGGCTTGGCCTTGATGTTGGTTTGTCTAAGTTGTTTTATTGCAATTATGAATGCGGCATTGAAATGCAAACGTCGCTTTTACAAGTATTTGGCGGTTGGATTTGCGGTATGCTATGGTTTTCAAGTGATTTTAAATATTGGTGGAGTAATCAAATTTATACCTTCCACGGGTGTAACTCTGCCTTTGGTAAGTTACGGTTTGAGTTCGGTTTTAAGCACGCTGATTATATTTAATATTGTGCAGGGTGTATATATTATAGAAAATAAAGAGGCAAAAAAGATTGAAAAAGCAAGAGAAGAGTTCCTTGCAGAATCCCAACCTACAGGCAATGTTGGAAAAGGAACAAAAAAGAAACGAAAACAATAAAATAATGAATCGTCCTGTTGTGGTGGTGAGTTATGTCTTTGCGCTTATTTTCTTTGCGATGATTGGATATCTGGTTTATTTTATGGCGGTAGATGCTACGGGGATTATTGCCAATTCTGCCAATAAAAGACAAGATTCCTTTGCGGATAAGGTCATCAGGGGACAAATCATTACCAGTGATGGCGAAGTGATTGCAGAAACGAAAGTGTCAAAATCCGGCGAAGAGAGTAGAAAATATCCTCATGATGAAATGTTTGCTCATGTTGTGGGCTATACACGTTATGGCAAGGCAGGTTTGGAGTTAGAAGGTAATTATTATTTGTTGACTTCAACTGCAAATATTTTTGAGCGTGTATATCATACCTTGAAAGAAGAGAAAAATATTGGTGATAATGTAATTTCCACTTTGGATTATGACATGCAAAAAGCCGCATACAACGCATTGAAAGGGGTTCAAGGTGCAATTGTAGTTATGGAGCCGGATACTGGTAAGATTTTGGCGATGGTTTCCAAACCAGATTTTGATCCTAATGATATTGAAAAGGTATGGGAACAGGCTACTGCGTCTGATTCAGAAGAATCCATGTTGTTAAATCGTGCGACACAGGGCAGATATGCTCCTGGTTCTACCTTTAAAATATTGACTGCATTAGAGTATATTCGCGAGAATAATGATTACGTCAGTTATGAATATGATTGCGAGAGCGAAGGTGTATTTGATAGTGTATCTATTCATTGTGCGAAGGGGCAAACACATGGAAAAGTAACACTTGCTGAGACCTTGGCGCAATCGTGCAATACGTCAGTTGCCAATATTGGTACAAAGATTAATATTCAAAAATTACATGATTTATGTGAGTCTTTCCTGTTTAATCATAATTTGCCTTATAATGGAGTTTATAATCCAAGTAGTTTTCTGTTAGATGGTGATTCGGAAGCATTTGATGTACCGCAAACTGTCATTGGTCAAGGGGATACAACGATATCGCCGCTACACAATGCGATGATTATTAGCACGATTGCTAATGGCGGTATCATGATGAAACCATATTTAATTGATTCGATTGAAAACTATGAAGGAGCTAGGGTGAAAAAGTTTACTAGTTCTTCATATGGGCGTATTATTACAACGGACGAAGCAAAAGCATTATCCAAGATGTTGGAGGATGTGGTAAAAGATGGCACCGCAACCAAGTATCTTGGTGATTGCAAATATTCTGTTGCCGGAAAGACTGGAACAGCGGAATATGGTAATGATGGTAATGTCAATTCTTGGTTTATTGGGTATTCTAATGTAGAAAATCCTGATATTGTTGTAAGTATACTGATTGAAGATGCAGATACAGTAGGTGTGAAGGCGGCTAATGTTGCTCGTAAGTTGTTTGATGCTTATTATAAGGATAATTAGTATTGGTTGTTTTGTATAAAAATTTCTTGTATTGTTTTATGGATTTTGTTATAATTAATGAGATATAACACGTTACACACCAATCAAAGAATCCAGGAGGCATTGCAATGGTAGAAGCAGTAAGCTGTGGTGGTGTGGTAATCTTCAGAGGAAAAGTATTATTACTTTACAAAAACTACAAGAACAAGTATGAAGGTTGGGTTCTTCCGAAAGGAACGGTTGAAGAAGGCGAGGAGTATAAAGAAACTGCTCTTCGTGAGGTGCAGGAAGAGACAGGAGTGAAGGCCTCCATCATTAAGTATGTTGGAAAAAGTAATTATACGTTCAATACGTCCAGTGACGTAGTGAACAAGGATGTGCATTGGTATCTGATGATGGCTGACAGCTATTATAGCAAACCACAAAGAGAGGAATATTTTATGGACTCTGGTTACTATAAGTATCATGAAGCATATCATTTGCTGAAATTTCCAAATGAAAAACAGATTTTGGAACAGGCGTATAGTGAGTATGCAGATTTGAAGCAAAGCAACCTTTGGGGCAGTAAAAAGTATTTCTAAACAAAAAAGGACATGGCAGCATGTCCTTTTTTGTTGCATAAAGTGTAAAATCTACAGTGTGATTGTAGGATGAATTCATAAAAATATAATGATTTAATATTGTAAATAAAAAATGCCTATGGTACTATTATTTCGGAAAGGCTGATGAAAATGAATAAAAAACTCTATTATTTGTTAATGGGGCTTTTAACAGTCATTATTGCAGGCTGTTTGGCGTATTTGGTAATTTATTATGTAAGCAGTAAATTAGCTGATGACAAGCAGAAGGATTTGGCAGAACTGATTGTAGAAGTTTCCACGGAAACAACAGAAGAAACAGTTTCTGAAGAATCAGATGAGCCTGTATTCCAAGAGAAGTTTAGAACTTTGTATGAAATGAATCAGGATTTTGTCGGTTGGCTAACTGTACCGGATACTAATATTGATTACCCGGTTATGCAGAAGTTAGATGATGAAGAGTATTATTTACGACGAGATTTTGAGAAGAAGAGTAGTCAGGCTGGTATGCTTTTTTTGGATACAGAATGTGATGTAAAAAAGCCTACAGTGAATATGATGATTTATGGTCATAATATGAAGTCGGGAAAGATGTTCCATGACTTGTTAAAATATGATGACAAAGAGTTCTATGAATCCCATAAATATATCACCTTTGATACGATTTACCGGGAGGGAACTTATGAAGTAATTGCGGCATTCTATACTGAGATTAGTGCAAAGGATGCCAGAAAATTTAAGTATTATACCTTCTTTGATGCAGATTACGCAGGACCATTCGATTATTTCGTTCAAAATGCAAAGGCCCTTACTCCTTATGAGACTGCCGATGCAGAATTTGGAGACGAGTTAATTACGTTATCTACATGTGCTTATCATGTGGAGAATGGTAGATACGTAGTGGTAGCAAAGAAGATAAAGTAAAGGAGAGAGAATTATGAGTAGTAACAATCCATTTAGTAACTATGACGGTTCAGATCATTATAATGAGCAGTCACAAAGTCAGAACGCATTTGACCAGTTTTCCGCTGAGGATGCGGTGAGTCAGATGTATTCCCAGAACAGTGCAACTGTGGGATATGATGCTGACACGTTTCGTGTAAATAACGGTGCATTTGCATCAGTAAGAGAGCAGTCGGTATTAGTAAAGAGCATGTTCTTTATGTGCCTTGCATTGTTTATTTCTGCAATTACAGCTTTCATTGGTTTTGCCTGGGGAAAGAACGATCCATACGCTTATATTGGAACTATGATACCAGCAATCATCATTGAATTGATTGTTTTTTGTATAGCAACTTTTGCTATGAAGAAAGATAATTTTGTTATATCTGCAATTGGTTATTTTGCATATTCAGCAATTAGTGGATTTACACTTTCAGTTATTTTCTTTAATTATCAGTTAGGATCTATTGTAACAATATTTATCATTACCGCTGTTATGTTCGGTGCTTTGGCTTTATATGGCTTTACAACAAAGGCTGACTTGACTCCACTAGGAAGCTTTTTGATTATGGGTCTTGTAGGTATAGTATTAGTCGGAGTTTTGAACCTGTTCCTTGGTTCAGAGATGATCTCCAATATTGTTGCAGTTGTTGGTGTTGTTGTGTTTGCTGGTTTAACAGCTTATGACATCCAGAAAATGAAGCAGATTAATATTGATCGTGCAGATTCAAGCGAATTAACAGTAGCAATGTACTGTGGTTTACAGTTGTACTTAGATTTTATTAACTTATTCTTGAAGTTATTAAGATTGTTTGCAAAGCGTAACGATTAGTTTCATGAAAAGTGGCAGGAAAATTCCTGCCACTTTTTGTTTGAATTGCATTGACAAAAGAAACAATTGTTGTTATACTAGCATTCGTGAGTTCAAGAAAATTGAATAGACAAGCAGGAGTGGCGGAATGGCAGACGCAGCAGACTCAAAATCTGCCGAGGGCGACTTCGTGTGGGTTCAAGTCCCATCTCCTGCATTAAGAAAGCAAAAGGTAGCTCATTTGAGCTACCTTTTTTGCTTTCTGGAGCAGAGCGTGCCTTGAACCCAAGGTTCAAGGTCTCCGCTCCGCTCCGGTCGGCGCAAAACCGAGGTCCACCGGACCTCTTGCGCCCCATCTCCTGCGTGAAGGGATAGAAGGTAGCACTTATGAGTTACCTTTTTGCTTTCTGGAACAGAGCGTGCCTTGAACCCAAGGTTCAAGGTCTTCGCTCCACATTTTTTCTTGTTTGAATTACAGATTTTGTCTGCGGAAAAATGCTGATTTTTCTTGTGTTTAAAGGCATTTTGTAGTAAAATATTATTTGGAATTTTGTGATTTATATATTATATATTTAAACTATGAATGGAATTCATATATACGAGAGAAATGAGGTAAAATTATGGGTTTGTTGACGTTTAAGGGTGGTGTTCATCCTTATGATGGCAAGGATATTTCCATGGACAAGGAGATTCAAGATTTTTTCTCTAAGTCAGAGATGGTATATCCGCTGAGCCAGCATATTGGTGCACCGGCAAAACCACTGGTGAAGAAGGGGGATCGAGTGCTTCGTGGTCAGAAGATTGCGGAGGCAGGAGGATTTATTTCTGCGAATATACATGCATCAGCATCTGGTACCGTGAAGATAATTGAACCGAGACGTACATCCGGTGGAAATATGGTGATGTCAATTGTAGTAGATAATGATGGTCTCTACGAGTCAATTGATTTTAGCGAGAATGTAAAGCCACTAGAAGGATTGTCTCCACAAGATATTCGAGATATTGTAAAAGAAGCCGGCATAGTTGGTATGGGTGGCGCAGGATTTCCAACCAATGTAAAACTGTCACCAAAGAATGATGATGCCATTGAATATGTGCTTGTAAATGGTGCGGAATGTGAGCCATATTTAACTTCTGATTACAGAAGAATGGTGGAAGAGTCAGAGAATTTGGTTGCCGGATTAAAGATTGTGGTTAGTATGTTTCCAAATGCAAAGGGAATCATTGCAATTGAGGATAATAAGCCGGCAGCGATTCAAAAGTTAAGAGAGGTCGTTGAGAAGGAAGATAATATTTCTGTAAATGTCATGAAGACGAAGTATCCACAGGGTGGTGAGCGTTCTCTCATTTATGCCAATACTGGTAGGAAACTGAACTCGAAGATGTTACCAGCGGATGTTGGTTGTATCGTAAGTAATGTGGATACCATTATTGCAATTTATCATGCAGTTATGGAAGGAAAACCGTTAATTGACCGTATTGTTACAGTAACCGGTGATGCCATCAAAGAGCCTGTGAATTTTAGAGTGCCAATAGGAACCAATTGTCAGGAGTTGGTGGATGCTGCCGGAGGGTTTGTTGATGGTGAACCTGGAAAAGTGATAGCAGGTGGACCGATGATGGGCAAGGATATGATTAGTTTGGATGTTCCTTCTGTAAAAGGCTTATCTGCCATTTTGTGCTTGGCGGATAATGCAGTTGCAGAGATACCGGAATCCAATTGTATTCGTTGTGGAAAATGTGCATCTGTATGTCCAAGTCAGCTGATGCCTTTCAATCTTGCTAATATTGGTGCAAGAGGAGATTTAGAAGCATTTCAGGCGTGTGATGGTATGGAATGTGTAGAATGTGGTTGTTGTTCCTATATTTGCCCGGCAAAACGACATTTGGCACAAACGATTGGTGCGGCAAGAAAACAAGTGCTGGCATCCAGAAAGAAGTAGGAGGTTAGAACATGAGTAATACTAGAAAATTATCTGCATCTCCACATATACGTTCTTCCCTTTCTACAGGTGGAATTATGTTGGATGTGGTGATAGCATTGCTTCCAACTAGTATATTTGGTGTTTACAATTTTGGATTTCGTGCTTTTTTGATTATATTGATTACCATTGCTTCCTGTGTAAGTTTTGAATGGTTATATGACAAAATGTTGAAAAAGAAGTCAAATGTTGGTGATTTTAGTGCGGTTGTAACGGGCTTGTTATTGGCGCTTAATTTATCAGCAGACGTACCTTTATGGATGCCAATTTTGGGTGCAGCATTTGCGATTATAGTAGTGAAGCAATTGTTTGGAGGTATTGGTCAGAATTTTATGAATCCTGCTTTGGCAGCCAGATGCTTTTTGTTGCTGTCATTTACAGGACCGATGACAACCTTTAGTTATGATTCTGTTACCGGTGCAACTCCTTTGGCATTGATTAAAAATGGTGAGACAGTAGATTTATTTAGAATGTTTATTGGTAGTACAGCCGGTACGATTGGCGAGACATCAACAGCAGCATTGTTGATTGGTTTTATTTACTTGCTTGCCAGAAAGATTATCAGTCCAAGAATTCCTGTTTCCTATGTGGGAACATTCGGTATTTTGATATTCATTTATGCTTTGGCTGTAGGTATGAATGATCCGGTTTATTTCTTGTTAGCAGAACTTTGCGGTGGTGGATTGATGCTTGGTGCTGTATTTATGGCAACAGATTATGTAACCAGTCCAATTACTCCTAATGGCAAGATTGTATTTGGTGTTTTGCTGGGAGTTTTAACATTCTGTTTCAGAATGTTTGGTGCTTCGGCAGAAGGTGTTTCCTATGCGATTATCATTGGCAATTTATTTGTTCCATTGATTGAGAAGTTCACTATTCCAAAATCATTTGGAAAGGGGGCCGAGGCGCATGAATAAAGGATTGATTAGAGATACAGTTTCTTTGTTTTTAATCACTGCAATTGCAGGTCTTTTGTTAGGTGCTGTGTATATGATTACAGAAGAACCGATAGCAAAGCAAAAGCAGAAGCAGAAGGAAGCTGCGTATAAAGAAGTATTTTCTGATGCTGAGAGTTTTGAGGCATTGGATATCAGCGATTCCGGTTCTGTTTTGGAAGCAGCGGGATATGTTGCTACTGAGGTTACTATCAATGAGGTTATGATGGCTAAAAAGGGTACTGAAACAATCGGTTATGTTATGAAGGTAACAACGCACGAGGGTTATGCAGGTGATATTGAGCTTGCATGTGGTATCCGGAATGATGGTACAGTAAATGGTATTTCCTTTTTATCAATTGGTGAGACTGCTGGTCTTGGTATGAAAGCAAAGGATGATGCATTCAAAAATCAGTTTGCAAGTAAACAGGTGAATCAGTTTATTGCAACAAAATCTGGTGCTTCTGCTCCAGAAGACATTGATGCCATTACCGGTGCTACAATCACTACGAACGCTGTTACAAAAGCAGTAAATGGTTGTCTTTCATATTTTAAAAGTTTGGAAGGAGGTGCCGTAAATGAATAGATGTATGGAGCGTTTGCACAACGGAATTATCAAAGAGAATCCAACGTTTGTACAGATGTTAGGTATGTGTCCAACATTGGCGGTAACTACTTCAGCTATAAATGGTGTGGGTATGGGCCTGACTACCACTGTGATTTTGACCATGAGCAATATGATGATATCTCTTTTAAGAAAGGTGATACCTGACCGTGTCAGAATTCCTGCTTATATCATCGTCATTGCTTCGTTTGTAACGATTGTGCAGTTTTTGTTAGAAGGATTTATTCCTAGTCTTTATGACAGTTTGGGAATCTTTATTCCATTGATTGTTGTAAACTGTATTATTTTAGGTCGTGCAGAGAGTTATGCTTCGAAGAATCCGGTATTGCCATCTATTTTTGATGGATTGGGTATGGGATTAGGTTTTACAGTTGGTTTGACCTTTATTGGAGCTTTTCGTGAATTATTAGGTGCAGGACAGATTTTTGGCATTCAGGTTATGCCATCTGGATATATGCCAATTACCATTTTTATATTGGCGCCTGGTGCATTTTTTGTTTTGGCTGCTTTAGTAGCTGTGCAGAACAAGATGAAAATGAAGAAAGCAAAAGAAGCTGGATTACCTTACGAGATTTGTAGGGATGAGGATTGTAGAAATTGTACCAATGCCTTATGTGGTGGCAGAGTATTTCAAATGATGAATGAGGAGAGTGTAAATGAAGATAAACAAGAGACCTCATCAGATGAGAAAACGTTGGAGAAAGAGACGGTTGAGAAGACTTCGGGAGAGACAGATGAACGAAACGAAGTATCTGAACAGGAATCTGAAAATGGCCAACCGAAATCGGAAACTGAAACAGTTAATCAGGAAATTCATGAAGAAGCTGTTGAGGAAGTAGTAGATGATGGAAAGGAGGACAAATAAATGAACATTATTTTAATTGCAGTCGGTGCTGCTTTGGTAAATAACGTAGTGTTAAGTCAGTTCATGGGTCTTTGTCCATTCCTTGGTGTTTCTAAAAAAACGGATACAGCCCTTGGTATGGGTGGCGCAGTAATTTTTGTTATGTTGATTGCGTCTACCGTTACCAGTTTGATTTATGAATTTATTTTGGTGCCAACTAAGCTGGAGTATTTAAATACAATTGTATTTATCTTGGTTATCGCCGCTTTGGTGCAGTTTGTAGAAATGTTCCTGAAGAAGTATAGTCCCGGACTATACCAGTCTTTGGGTGTATATCTTCCTTTGATTACTACAAACTGTGCAGTATTGGGTACAGCATTGGTAAATGTGCAAAAGTCTTACGGTATTTTAGAAAGTATTGTAAATGGACTTGGTACAGCGGTTGGTTTTGCCATTGCGATTGTAATTTTAGCTAGCATTCGAGAGCGCATTGAGTACAATGATATTCCGGAAAGTTTCAAGGGCACACCGATTGTGCTGATTACGGCAGGATTGATGTCGATTGCGTTCTTTGGATTTTCGGGATTGATTAAATAGGAGGGATAGCGATGACAGGAATATTATTAGCGGCAGCAGTTGTTGGTGGTACGGGTATTGTGTTAGCTATTCTTTTGAGTATCGCCGGCGATAAGTTTGCTGTTGAGGTAGACGAAAAAGAAATTGCAGTTAGAGAAGCTTTGCCGGGAAATAACTGTGGCGGTTGTGGTTTTCCGGGCTGTGATGGTTTAGCAGCTGCGATTGCAAAAGGTGAGGCTGCGCCGAATGCGTGTCCAGTTGGCGGTGCTTCCACTGCGGAAGCAATTGCTTCTATTATGGGAGTAGAGGCTGGTGAAGTCGTTAAGCGTGTGGCAGTCGTAAAATGTGCAGGTACCTGCGAACAGGCAAAAGATTTATATGAATATGTGGGGCCACAGGATTGTCGTTTGGCGGCAAATAGTCCAAACGGTGGTGCAAAGGGTTGCACCTATGGATGTTTGGGTTTTGGCAACTGTGCAAAGGTTTGCTCTCATGGAGCTATCACATTTATTAAAGGTATTGCTTTTGTTGATAAAGATAAGTGTGGAGGCTGTGGCCAGTGTGCTGCTGCTTGTCCAAGAGGCTTGATTGAGATGGTTCCATACGAATTGGAACAGGTGGTGCGATGCAACTCTCAGGATAAGGGTAAGGATGTGAAAGCAGTCTGCGCTGCAGGTTGCATAGGTTGTACCTTGTGTGCAAGAAATTGTCCGAGTGAGGCAATCTCCATTGAAAATAATCTAGCTCATATTGACCCTGAAAAATGTACAAATTGTGGAACTTGTGTGGAGAAATGTCCGGTAAAAGTTATCCAGTAGTTGCATATACTAAAGAAAAAAGAGTTCGATATGTGTTTTTCTGAATTGCGACAGAAAGAGGTCATTAACTGCAGAGATTGCTGCAGACTTGGGTTTGTAGCAGATTTGGAGTTTGACCCGTGTAGTGGGCAGATATGTAAATTGATTGTTCCCGGCAATAGTCGTTTTTTAGGATGCTTTGGGATTCACAATCAATATGTGATTCCATTTTGCAAAATTGTACGAATTGGACCAGATATTGTACTGGTAGATGTAGATGCAAATGATGTATTATTAAACTGCGAAGAATAGGAGAAAATAATATGAAATGTCCATTTTGTGGAGATGACAATACAAGAGTAATTGATTCCAGACCGGCTGATGATAATAATTCCATCAGACGACGTCGTGAATGTGATGAATGTGGAAGAAGATTTACAACCTACGAAAAGGTAGAGACAATTCCACTTATTATCATCAAAAAGGATAAGAATAGAGAACCGTATGATCGTGCTAAGATTGAGTCTGGTGTATTAAAATCTTGTCACAAGAGACCTGTTTCTGTGGATGAGATTGAAAAATGCGTAGATAATATCGAGAATGCCATCTTTAATCTGGAGGAACGAGAGGTAGAGAGCACTGTAATCGGTCAGATTGTTATGGATGAAATCATAAAACTGGATCAGGTTGCTTATGTGCGTTTTGCATCAGTTTACAGAGAATTCAAAGATGTGAATACATTTATGAATGAAATTAAAAAACTTTTAGTCGAGAAATAGGTTGAGAAAAGTCGTTACAGTTGTAGCGACTTTTTTTATGAATATAAATGTAAAAATATATTGACATATTAACTTTGTGTATTATAATTAAGTAAAAATGTAAAAAAGGAGTTAATATGTATAGCAGAGTATATAGTGGGATAGTTTATGGCATCGAAGGGAAAATTATAACGGTGGAAGCTGACGTAAGTGGAGGACTGCCATGTTTTACATTGGTGGGATTATTGGCATCTGAAGTCAAGGAGGCTGGCGAGAGAGTTAAGAATGCAATTCGAAATAGCGGATATCAGTTACAGGCAAAGCGAATTACTGTAAATTTATCTCCAGCTGATATTAGAAAATCTGGAACCGGATTTGATGTAGCGATTGCCGTATCTATGCTTTGCAGTTATGGCATTGTAAAACAAGAGAGTATATCGGATGTGTTGTTTTTGGGAGAATTGGGTTTGGGTGGTGAAATAAAGCCAGTAAAAGGAATTCTTCCAATTCTGGATGAAGCAATGCATTCTGGTATTCATACTTGTATTGTGCCTGCTGATAATCTATGTGAAGCAAAATTAGTGCATAATTGTAATGTGGTAGGCGTCCATTCATTTTGTGATGTCATTGCATATTTATCTGGTGAAGAGGTGTTGCAGCCTCAGAAAGTGAGTGTGCCGGAAAATACAGGTAATTTGAGTGACTTTAAGGATGTAAAAGGCCAAGAAGCTTTGGTGAGAGGGGTTACGATTGCAGCTGCAGGTATGCATAATGTGCTGTTAGCAGGTCCGCCTGGTTCGGGTAAAACTATGATAGCCAAAAGGATTCCCAGCATTTTGCCTGACTTGACATATGATGAACGTGTTTTAATGACGAAGATATATAGTGCAGCAGGACTGCTGGATAGGAAATCACAATTACTAATGCACAGACCTTTCAGAAGCCCGCATCATACAATCACAAAGTATGCACTTATAGGAGGTGGTGCAATCCCGAAGCCTGGTGAAATTACACTGGCTAATTCTGGAGTGTTATTCTTGGATGAATTTCCCGAGTTCTCAAAAAGTGTTATAGAGGTTTTGAGACAACCAATGGAAGAACGGGAGATTGTTTTGTCAAAGATTCATGGAAATTTTCGATTTCCGGCTGATTTCATGTTAGTAGCGGCTATGAATTTGTGCCCTTGTGGGAATTACCCCAACATAAAACGTTGCACATGTTCTGTTTCAGAAAGGAAAAGATATATATCAAAGATTAGTCAGCCGATACTTGATCGTATGGATATGCAGCTTTTGGCTGCACCAGTTGCTTATGAGGATTTATATGCGGGAAAAGCATCTGTGTCATCTAAAGAGATAAAAGAGAAAGTATCATGTGCACATAAAATACAACAACGACGATATGAGAAATTGGGTATATTGTTTAATTCACAATTAGATGGAGATTCCTTAGAGAAGTATTGTTCTTTGTCTGCATCTTGCAAAGAAATTATGAAGACTGCAAACGAAAAATTGAACCTATCTGCCAGAGCAAATGTTCGCATGAGAAAGGTAGCCCGCACAATTGCAGATTTGGAGCATAGTGATGACATTCAAGAACGGCATGTGTTGGAAGCATTGTCTTACCGGGGAATGGAGGGGATATCGTGAATCAAAATGATTTGTTTTGGATGTGGTTTGCGAATACTACAGTCATTTCACGAAAGAAAAAAAGACAAATGTTGGAATATTTTGGTAGTCCTTATAATATTTATATGGCAAGGCAGGACGAGCTACAGTTATTTGTTTCTGGCGATAAATTTTGTATTTGGGAACATGAAAAAGATTTGACTTCTATTGAAAAACAGTGGAATAGCTTGGCTCATAAAGGGGTGCATTTTTGTCATCGAGAAAACAATGTTTATCCGCAAAGTTTTTGTGCGTTAGAAGATTATCCTTTGGCCTTCTATTATAAAGGAAAACTGCCGAGAAAAGAACAAAAACTGGTGGCTGTCATAGGGTCTAGAAATGCTTCCTTTTATGGTATGGAAGTTACCGGTTATTTTGCAAAAGAGCTTGCTCGTAATGGTGTTGGCATCGTGAGTGGGTTGGCGTTAGGGATAGATGCAGCATCGCATCAAGGTGCTTTAGAGGTTGGTGGATATACAATTGGAATAATAGGTGGTGGAATACATACCGTGTATCCGAAGGAAAACTATAATTTGTATATGCGAATGGAGGAAGATGGAGGGATTCTATCTGAATACTTGCCGGATGCATCGCCAAAGCCATATCATTTTCCAGAACGCAACAGACTGATTAGTGCATTGGCAGATGCTGTTTTAGTTGTAGAGGCAAAAGAAAAAAGCGGAACATTTATCACAGTAGACCAAGGCTTGGAACAGGGGAAGGATATATTTGCCATCCCGGGTAGGATTACGGATGAGAATAGCATTGGTTGTATACGTTTAATTTCTCAGGGGGCGAGACCTGTTGTTAGTCCCAATGAATTGTTGAAAGAACTGGGAATGATTAGCCAAAATGAGACTCTTAAAGATGAATTGACAGAAAATTTGCTTGCGTACACAGAAAAAATAGTGTATAGTTGTGTTCGTTTGGAACCAATTTATATAGAAGAAATTATTCAACAATGTCAATTATCCCCGTCCGAGGTGCTTAGTACATTGTTGTCATTGGAGATAAAGGGTTACATAAAGCAAATAGTAAAAAGTTATTATGTTAGGGTGTTAAGGTAGAAGGGAGTTATTTCATGGCTAACAATCTGTTAATTGTGGAGTCGCCTGCAAAAGCGAAAACAATCAAAAAATTTTTGGGGAATCAATACGAGGTTGTTGCCTCTAATGGTCATGTTAGGGATTTGCCTAAAAGCCAAATTGGTGTGGATATAGATAAGGATTTTGAACCAAAGTATATTACTATTCGTGGAAAAGGTGATTTGTTAGCTGCTTTGCGAAAAGCTGTTAAAAAAGCAGATATGGTTTATCTCGCAACTGACCCGGATCGTGAAGGAGAAGCAATTTCATGGCATTTAAGTCAATCATTAAAACTGGATGCTAAAAAGTTTAAGCGAATTACGTTTAATGAGATTACAAAGAATGCCGTCAAATCTTCTATTAAAAAAGCACGTGATATTGATATGGATTTGGTGGATGCACAGCAGGCTAGAAGAATTATTGACCGTTTTGTGGGATATGAGATCAGTCCGCTTTTATGGGCAAAAATTAAACGAGGACTGAGTGCCGGTCGCGTACAGTCTGTTGCATTACGCTTGATTTGTGATAGAGAAGATGAAATCAATGCCTTTTTGCCTGAGGAGTATTTTAGTCTAGAGGCTGAAGTATCTACTCCAGATGTGAAAAAGAATATTATATTTAAATATAGTGGTGATAAAGATGGGAGAATTAATTCCCGTAAGGAATTAGATACAATTTCTGCAGCCACGAGTGATGCTGAATTTGTTGTAAAAGAAGTCAAGGAAAGTAAAAGAAGTAGAAAACAACCATTACCATTTACGACATCTACATTGCAGCAAGAAGCATCCAAAAAACTGAATTTTCCGACTGCAAAAACTATGCGTATAGCACAACAATTATATGAAGGTGTTGATATTAAGGGAAAAGGTACAATCGCCTTGATTTCATATCTTCGTACTGACTCTACCCGTGTATCTGACGAAGCACATTTAGCTGCAAAAGCATTTGTTGCTGAGAATTATGGTGAGCAATATGTTGTGGATGACAATAATAGTGACAATATCAAGTTAAATGTGCAGGATGCACATGAGGCGATTCGTCCTACAGACATCAATTTGCGTCCGGTAATTGTGAAAGATGCTCTTTCCAGAGATCAATTTAGATTATATCAATTGATTTATAATCGTTTTCTGGCTAGTAGAATGCAACCTGCAGTGTATGCTACTACAACTGTAAAGGCTGAGGCTGCCGGTTATCCATTTAAGGCATCGGCTTCTAAACTTGCATTTGATGGTTTTATGGCGGTATATGTAGTGGATAATGACGAAGATGATACTAACAAATCTTTGAGTGGTATTACAAAGGATTCTAAGTTGAAGATTGAAACTATGCATCCGGAACAGCATTTTACACAACCTCCAGCTCATTATAATGAAGCGATGCTTGTAAAGGCGTTGGAAGATTTGGGAATAGGAAGACCTAGTACTTATGCTCCGACCATTTCTACAATTATAGCGAGACGCTATGTTGTCAAAGAGAATAAGAATTTATTTGTGACAGAACTTGGTGAGGCTGTTAACAATATGATGAAGCAGGCGTTTCCTGTTATTATTGATGCGAATTTTACAGCGAATCTGGAGAGCTTGTTTGACCAAATTGAAGAAGGTAATATTGAGTGGAAGACGGTAGTGCGTAATTTCTATCCGGATTTGCATGAGGCAGTTTTGGTTGCTGAAAAAGAATTGGAATCTGTTAAGATTGCTGATGAGGTTTCCGATGAGCAGTGTGATGTTTGTGGAAATATGATGGTAATTAAGTATGGTCCACATGGTAAGTTCTTGGCTTGCCCTGGTTTTCCTGACTGTAGAAACACGAAGCCTTACTTTGAAAAAATAGGCGTTGATTGTCCAGATTGTGGCAAAGAAATAGTTATTAAAAAGACGAAAAAAGGACGTAAATACTTTGGTTGTATTGGTTATCCTGAGTGTGAATTTATGTCATGGCAGAAACCGGTAAATGAAAAATGTGATAAATGTGGTGGATATCTTGTAGAGAAGGGAACCCATTTAGTGTGTCAGAATAGTGATTGTGGAGCTGTTTTTAATAGACCAAAGAAGGAATCATAAATGACATAATGAGATGCCTTAGAATGCATTTTATTGTTGTTAATAGGAATAAAATGTGGTAATATGTCTATATGGTTTTTCGATGCATAGGAGGATGTCTATGAGCGTTCAATTATTGGACAAGACAAGAAAAATAAATAAACTGCTGCATAACAACAATTCCCATATGGTAGTTTTTAATGACATCTGTGAAGTGCTTGGAGAAATTTTGGAATCAAACGTGCTTGTTATAAGCAAAAAGGGAAAAGTGTTGGGTGTGAAGAACCGTTCCGGCATCAAGGAGATTTCGGAGTTGATTGAGGACAAGGTTGGTGGACATATTGACGATATGTTGAATGAACGTCTGTTATCTGTTCTGTCAACAAAGGAGAATGTTAACCTTGCTACATTAGGCTTCGAAGGTACGGATATTGGTCGTTATCAGGCGATTATTACTCCAATTGATATAGCCGGTGAACGTTTAGGTACAGTTTTTATGTATAAACTGGATAAACAATACGAGATTGACGATATAATACTTGCAGAGTATGGTACAACCGTTGTGAGTCTTGAGATGATGCGCTCAGTGAATGAAGAGAACGCGGAAGAGAACAGAAAACTTGCTATTGTTAAGTCTGCCATCAGCACATTATCCTTCTCTGAATTGGAAGCGATTATTCATATTTTTCATGAGTTGGATGGTAATGAAGGTATTTTGGTTGCAAGCAAGATTGCGGACAGAGTAGGAATTACCCGTTCTGTAATCGTAAACGCACTTAGAAAGTTTGAAAGTGCAGGTGTTATTGAATCACGCTCTTCAGGAATGAAAGGTACATATATCAAGGTTTTGAATGACGTTGTATTTGATGAGCTCGAAAAAATCAGTAATCATTAGATGATTGTGTTGGAAAAGGATTTCCAATGTTTACAAAAGGATTTGTGGGTAGGACTCATAAGTCCTTTTTGTGATGATGACAGGTGAACGCCATCGTGCTTACATTTAGCAAAGGAGAGGATATCATGATTAATTCTAATATTTATAATTATATTGATGTGTTAGATATGGCCGCTGATGCAGCCAATACAAGAAATGAATTAATTGCAAATAACATTGCGAATGTGGATACTGCCGGATATAAGCGGAAGGATATCGCTTTTGAAAGTATTTTGCAGTCTGCGATGTACGGTACACATTCATTGGATAGTAAGGTAGAAAATCTTGTGCAAGAACGTGAAGATTATCAGCCTTTGATTTATACAGATGATGCTGATTTATCTTATCGCGAAGATGGAAATAATGTGGATATCCATACAGAGGAAGCGTATCTGGCAGAGAACCAGATTCGATACAATGCCCTTGTGGATCAGATGACACAGGAATTTTCTCGATTCAAGACAGTGTTATCTTCATAGGAGGTGTAGGTTATGAGTATTTTTACAGGTATGAATGTTGCAGCAACAGGTATGACTGCGCAACAGGTAAGATTAGATACGATTGCTGAGAATATAGCAAATGCAAATACAACAAGAACTGAAGACGGAACACCATATAGAAGAAAGATGGTAACCTTCAAGGATCAGGGTACACTTTCCGGATTTGACCAGATTTTGTTTAACAAGTTAAATACATACACACCGACTGGTGTTAAGGTTGCAGGTATTCACGAGGACCAGTCAGATTTTAAATTAGTATATGATCCTGATCATCCGGATGCAGATGAGAATGGATATGTTTCATATCCAAATGTAGATACCGTAACTGAGATGACAAATATGATTGATGCCAGTCGTTCCTACGAGGCAAACGTTACCAGTTTCAATGCCAGCAAATCTATGGCAATGAAAGGTTTGGAATTAATGAAAAATTAGTCTTAATAGGACAGACGGTCTAAAGGAGAATGTATATGAATGTTACAGGTATTGATCTTGTGAATAATGGTATTGGTGGTTTGACCATTCAAAATGATACGAAGGTGAATGGTGATAACTTAGGGGCCTTTGAATCATTGCTGTCTTCTGCAGTTAACATGTATAAAGAAGCAGATACCTATCAGAAGAATGCAGAGCAGGCAGAGATTAATTTTGCTTTGGGATATTCGACGAGCACCCATGATTTGGCAATCGCGCAGCAAAAAGCAAATATTGCATTACAATATACAGTGCGCGTGACGAATAAGGCGATTGAGGCATATAAAGAATTAATGAATATGCAATTATAGTGTTCGTTTTCATTTTAAATCATAAGATATGACGGAGAATCATATGGGCGAGAGATTAAAACAGATTCCAAATATGATTATTGAATTTTGGAATAAATACACAAATAAACAAAAGACAATTATACTTTCAGTGTTGGCAGCAGTGATTTTTCTGCTGGCAATACTTGTTGCGGTTTTTTCCAGAACAGAATATAAACAGTTACAAGTATTTACCACTACAAAAGAAGCTGCAGAAGCAAAAACCTTGCTGTCTGAGAAGGGTATTGAAGTAAAGGTAGGTGGTAATGACGCAACTATTTTAAGTGTTGACCAGAAGCAATACTATGATGCAATGTTAATTCTTGGAGAGAATGATATGGTTGCAGGTAGTAGCGATGATAAGAGTAACGTTTTCGAAAATAGTATGAGTACCACTGACTATGAAAGAAAATTGAAGTTTCTTTTTGATAAGCAAAACACGATTGAAAAAATGTTTGAAACCATCGATGGTGTTAAGAGTTGTAAAGTGTTGATTCATGTTCCGGATAAAACAAACAGCATTTATAAAGACGAAAAAGAATCAACTATCAGTATTACATTAAATACAACAGATGAATTTACAAAGGATGCATCTCAGATTGCAAGTATAGCAGCCAATTTAATTGGTTCCTCTACTGATAGTGTCCGTATTTTAGATCAATCAGGTACATTGTTGTTCTCTGGCACAGACAATACTGACATGGGAAATGCCAGCAATGCATTAGACATTAAAAATCAGGTTGAGAGTAATTTTAATAACAGTATTCGTAATGTGTTAATCAGTTCTGGTGTGTATAACGATGCGCAGGTAGCTGCGAATTTGGACATCCAGATTAACCCGGACGAGATTGAAAAGGTTACATATAGTTCCAATGATGAGGATGACACAGGTCCGGTTGCCAATACTTATACCTATGAAGCAGACAACGTGGAAGGTCTTGAGAATTTGACCGGTACGGATGCTAATGGCGAAGAAATTACTGACGTTGCATTACAAAATACAACCAATGGCAATTCTACTGTTTCGATTATGAAGGAAGAGTATAACACCAGTTATGAAAAGGTTGTCAGCAGATCTTCGGTAGGTCAGATACATCTTGATAACTCTTCCATTGCAGTTGTGTTGACGAAATATAAGATTTATAACGAAGATGAAATGGAAGAACTGGGACAGTTGGAAGGTACAACTTTTGCTCAGTTTAAGAGCGAGAATAGCGAATCTACTTTAATAGAGGTGGATGAATCTATTATTACATTGATTTCAAATGCATCAGGTATTGATATTGATAGAGTTTCGGTTTTGGCATACGAGGTTCCTGTATTCTATGAAACAGAGAATCCGGGATTAGATTTTGAGAATATCGTGCAGATTATTTTGGCTTCTATGATTGTTTTATTAATTCTCTTTGTGGTGTTCAAGGGAATGAAGCCGGTAGAAGTAGTGGAATTAGAGCCAGAACTTTCAGTTGAAGCTCTGCTTGCTACTACAAAAGAGAATCAGACTCTGGATGATATTGAATTTAGTGAAAAATCTGCATCAAGACAGCAGATTGAAAAGTTTGTTGATGAGAACCCAGAAGCCGTTGCAGCGTTGCTTCGTAACTGGCTGAATGAGGATTGGGAGTGATAGTATGAGCATGGTCTTAGATGATATTAGTGGAGTACAAAAAGCGGCCATTTTGTTGATTGTATTAGGGCCGGAAAAGTCTTCATCTGTATTCAAACATTTAAAAGATGATGAAATTGAACAGTTGACTTTAGAGATTGCGAATACCAGAAGTATCTCTCCTGAGTTAAAAGATGCAGTTATGGATGAATTCTATGAAGTGTGTCTTGCTCAGCAGTATATTGCTGAGGGTGGTATTGGTTATGCAAAGGAATTGCTGGACAAGGCGTTGGGAGAAGAGAAGGCAAAGGATGTTATCAGTCGTTTGACGGCGTCTTTACAGGTTCGTCCTTTCGAATTTGTGCGTAAGACAGATGCATCTCAGTTGTTGAACTTCATTCAGGACGAACATCCACAGACAATTGCGTTGATTTTGGCATATTTGCCATCGTCGCAGGCATCTGCTGTTGTTGGTGCTTTACCACCGGAAAAGCAGGCTGATGTTGCAAAACGTATTGCTATGATGGATCGTACTTCACCAGATGTGATTAAAGAAGTGGAGAAAGTTTTGGAGAGAAAGTTGGCTTCCCTTGTAAATCAGGACTACACTACCGTTGGTGGCGTAGATGCAATTGTAAATATCTTGAATGCTGTTGATAGAAGTACAGAGAAACATATTATGGAAACTCTGGAAATCGAAGAGCCAGAACTTGCTGATGAGATCAGACGTAAGATGTTTGTGTTCGAAGATATTCTTACGCTTGACAATCGTGCAATTCAGACAGTGCTTCGTGAAGTTGATAATAACGAACTTGCAATTGCTCTTAAGAGCACAAACGAGCAAGTACAACAGGTTATTTTCGACAACCTATCTTCACGTCTGGCTGCCATGATCAAGGAAGATATGGAATACATGGGTCCGGTACGTTTGAAGGATGTAGAAGATGCACAGCAGAAGATTGTAAACATTATTCGAAAGTTAGAAGATGCAGGCGAGATTGTTATTTCTCGTGGCGGAGGTGACGAGATCGTTGTCTAATGTGATTAAGTCTGGTTTTGTTGCATTTGCTCATGATGATAAGCTTGTGATTGATCCCGAACTGTTATATGCAGAAAAGGAAAACAAGGTTATTCGAAGTATTGATGAACAAGACGAAGATATTGAAGATTTAGAATTGGAAGATATTCTGGAAGATAACACATATAAAGAGGCTGAGTTTGAGGAAAAGAGAGTGCTTGCAGATATGATGCTGCAGGATGCAAAATCACAGTCTGAACGTATGTTGTCAGAAGCCAGGTTACAAGCTGCTCAGATTATGGAATCGGCGAAACAGGATGGTTATCAGGCAGGATATGCTGAAGGAATAGAAAAAGCTGAACAAGAAAAACAAGATGCCTTGAAAGAATTGCAAAAACAGGTAGAGTTAGACAAATTGCAAGTGCTTTCGGCTATTGAAGCAGAGAAGAATCAGTTTCTCAATGACGCTGAACCGAAAATGGCTGCTTTAGCTTGCGATTTGGTTACGAAACTTACAGGTATTGTAGTAGAAGAACAAAAAGATGTTTTGTTTTATATCATTAACCGTACTATGCGCGATATTGAGGACAGCAAGCATTTTATTGTGAAGGTTTCAGAAGAAGACTATGAATTATTAGAGAGCCGTAAGGACGAAATCTATGGTGCCAATAATCCTGGTATTTTCCTTGAGATTTTTGCTGATGTGAAATTGTCTCGAAATCAGTGTGTGATTGAGACAGATAACGGAATGGTTGATTGTAGTTTGGATGTTCAGTTGAAGAATTTAATTCGTGACATCAGATTGTTATCATCGACACAATAGGTGATTATTTTGGTTAGTATTGATTTTTCAAAGTATGAAAACTTAAAAGAGAAGTCCTATGTAAAGGAACTTGGCAAAGTTGCAAAGGTGGTAGGTCTTACAGTAGAATCTGTTGGACCTTCTGCCAGTTTGAATGACCTGTGCCGAATTACTTCAAAGGATGGTGCACAAACGGTTATGGCTGAAGTCGTGGGCTTTCGGGATAACCGTATTTTGTTAATGCCCTTTGATAGCGTAGATGGTATTGGTCTAGGTGCGACGGTGGAAAATACGAAAAAACCATTGCAGGTACCTGTGGGACCAGAATTGTTAGGAAAAGCACTTGATGGGTTTGGTCGTCCCATGGATGGTTCTTCTTTGATTACAGAGGACGCATATTCTGTAGAAGCGGCACCACCTGACCCATTGTCCAGAAATATGATTACGGATGTGCTTGCCCTGGGAGTAAAAGCAGTAGATGGTTTGATTACACTTGGTAAAGGGCAACGTATTGGTATCTTTGCGGGTTCCGGAGTTGGTAAAAGCACCTTGCTTGGTATGTTTGCCAGAAATACGAAAGCGGATATTAACGTAATTGCGCTCATTGGAGAGCGAGGCAGAGAGGTTGGAGAGTTTATTGAGCGAGATTTAGGTGAAGAGGGTTTAAAACGTTCTGTATTAGTCATTGCAACTTCTGATAGGCCTGCTCTTGTTCGAAATAAAGCTGCTAAAACTGCAACTGCCATAGCAGAATACTTTAGAGATCAAGGTAAGGATGTTTTGTTGATGATGGACTCATTGACCCGTTTTTCTATGGCTCAGCGTGAGATTGGTTTAGCATCTGGAGAACCTCCGGTAACAAGAGGTTATCCGCCGTCTGTTTACTCGGAGATGCCAAAACTGTTAGAACGTGCTGGCAATGCAGGCCGAGGTTCCATTACCGGATTATATACAGTGTTGGTGGATGGTGATGACTTTAATGAACCAATTGCTGATACCGCACGAGGTATTTTGGATGGACATATTATTTTGGATAGAAAACTTGGGCATAAAAATCATTATCCTGCCATTGATATTTTGCAAAGCATTTCCCGTTGTATGAGTGCGATTGCAACCAAAGAACATAAAGATGCTGCAGGAAAACTGAAAAATGTTTTGGCGACCTATAGTGAGGCAGAGGATTTGATTAATATCGGTGCCTACAAGGCAGGGTCTAATCGGCAAATTGATTATGCTATATCAAAGATAGATGCCGTGAATGAATATCTGATGCAGCAAACTGATGAGAAGTTCTCGTTTGAAGAGGAAGTAGATTTACTGTTAGGTTTGTTTAACGAATAGCCTAAGGTCATGAGGTGAATTATGGCTAAATTCATGTATCGAATGCAGAATATTTTGGATATCAAATATAAACTGGAAGAACAGGCAAAGCAGGAATATGCTGAAATTCAAGCCAGATTAAACGCGGCAGAGGATTTGCTGAAAAAGTATGAGCAAATGTTAGAAGAGGATATGGAAGCTTACAAAAAAGCGACGATGTCTGTTTTAGATATGCTAGAGATTGAAGCCTGTAAAAATGCCATTACATACAGACGTGAGCAGATTGCAAGACAAAAACGTGTGATAGCAGCGCTTAGAGGAGAAGTGGAACGCGCCAGAATACGTCTGAATGAAGCGATGCAGGAAAGAAAGATGCATGAAAAATTGAAAGAAAAACAATTTGAAGAATTTGTTGATGAGTTAAATCATCAGGAAAGTAAAGAAATTGACGAACTTGTGAGTTATAAGTTTAATCAATCGGAGGAGTGATTTCATGGCAAAGAAAGATAAGATTGAAAATCAAGATGAAGAATCAGTTGGTAGCAAACTGGTATCTGCTATTGTGGTGATTGTTATTATCGTTATTTGGTTGGCGGTATTAATAGTGTTGGTAAAAATGGATGTTGGTGGATTTGGTACGAAGGTGTTGCGTCCGGTATTAAAGGATGTACCAGTCATCAATATGATTTTGCCACCTGCGGATGATGAAGAGGCGGCAAGAGAAACAGATTTGCCTTATACAACCTTGCAACAGGCATTGGATCGTATTACGGAACTGGAGAAAGACAATAAAAGTCTGACCTCGCAGTTGGAAGATGCACAAGAAACAATCTCAGATAAAGATAGCGAAATATCGAGATTAAAGGTATTTGAGGAGAACCAAGCTGCTTTTGAGGAAGAAAAAGAAAATTTTTATAATGAAGTTGTATATGGACAAAATGCGCCAGATGCCGATACATATAGTAAGTGGTATAGTCTGCTGGACCCTGAGAATGCAGAACGTATATATAGACAGGTAGTGCAGGAGGAGGCTAAGGATAATAAATACAAAGAATTAGCTACCACCTACGCCGCTATGAAGCCTCAGGAGGCAGCGACCATATTACAAGAAATGGGGGACGATTTGACCACAGTTGCAGCGATTCTTAGTGCGATGAGTGCTGAGGAAAGAGGTGCAATCCTAGGGAAAATGGATGCGGCTTTTGCTGCAAACGTGACGAAAAAGTTAACTCCATAATACAATTTAAGAAAGGAGGAGGCAGATGAAGATTACAACATCTAATAGAACAGCAGATGTGATGTCGCTAGGTGTCAATGTATCATCTCAACCAAGTAAGGTGAATCAACAAAAAGACTTTAAATCCTTTATGAGTCAAGCGGATGAAGCGGAATCTGTAAGCAAGACGGATTATACCGCTAAGACAGATAAGGTGCAGAAGGATAGTGTTGATGATACAGAAGCGTTGCGTGAAAGTGATGTTGCTAGAGAGGCAGAGAAAACTTCTGATGTTGACAAGGTTTCTGATAAGGACATGAATCAAAAAGTTGATGAAACAGAGACTGCGGATGTGGTGGATGAGTCTCAAGACCTAGAAGAGATTTCTGATATGGAATTGATTTCTGAAGATGACTTGACAGCGGTTATGGAACTTCTTAACAACATTCAAAATACATTACAACAAATGCTTGGTATGAATGATGAGGAATTCCAGAATTTGTTAAAGCAACAAAACATGGAGTTGTCAGATTTATTAATTCCAGAGCAGAGACAACAGTTTTTACTTGCGGCTAATCAGGCAACACCGCTTGATTTGCTTACCAATGAAAACCTTGCGAACTTATTACAACAGGCAAATGCAACTGTGGAAAACATGATTGATGAGTCTGGTATTGCAAGTGATTTATTGCAGACCATTAGCGAAGAAGGAATTGCAAATGTGGAAGCGGCTGTAGTGGAACTGACAAGTAACAATCTCTCGGATGACATGAATCTTGCAGGTATGGGTGATAATCAAAATGTAAATACAGGCGATTCCAATGCAAATGAAACATCGCAGGTTCAGGTAACAGTGGAATCGGATGTGCAGAATCAGACAAGTGATCAGAACTCTACATCCAGTGAACATTCTGCCAGGGAACAATCTTTTTCTGATGTTAACACAAAGGTAGTGAATCAGTTGACACAAAATGTTGCGCAAGCTATCAATCAGGTTGAAGGGAATGGTGAAGTGACTGCACCAGAGATTGTACGACAGGTTGTGGAAGAGATTAAGTTGGTTGCAAGAAATGATGTTAAGAGCATTGAATTGCAATTATATCCTGAACATTTAGGTAAAGTTACGATTGAAGTATCTACCAGAAATGGTGCTGTAACAGCTCAGATTACAGCGGAAAATGAAATGGCTAGAGCGGCATTAGAAGGAGGATTACAATCACTTCGTGAAGCGTTTGCAACACAGGAAATCAAAGTAGAAGCAATTGAAGTCATGGTTGCAACACCGGACTTTTCCCAGAATGATTTCTTGAACAAAGAAGCTAATCAGAATCAGGATGATAAGTCTTCTAACTCTAGACGTCCAATCAATTTGGAAGAGTTCCTAGAGGAAGAAGAGGTTTTAACTGAGGAAGAGCAGATCCAAGTTGAAATGATGAAGGCAGAAGGAAGAAATGTAGATTATACAGCTTAGAAAGGAAGGAGGAAGTTATATGGCAATTAACGGAATTGATACAAGTGCAGCAGCAAGTGTGAATAATACTTCAAAAACCGCTAAGAATTCAGAACTTGACAAAGATGCATTTTTACAATTATTAGTGACACAGATGCAGAATCAGGATCCATTACAGCCAACTGATAATACAGAGTATATGTCTCAGTTAGCACAGTTTAGTTCTTTGGAAGCAATGACCAATATCAGTTCTCAGGCTAGTGTGACACAGGCTATGAGTTTAACAGGCTCTTATGTTATTATGAATACAACGGATGCGGCTGGTAATATTAAGCAGATTGCAGGACTTGTTGATTATGTAACTGTTACTGAAGGAAAGGCTATGTTAAATATTGATGGTCAGTACTACCCATATGAAGACTTTGATTCTGTTGTAGATCCAAGTTATGTATTGGGAATGAATGGTGGTAATACTGAAGGTGTGTAAATGAAAAATAGATAGGAGGGTTTCTATGGAACAGATAACCAGTGCTTTTACCTCCATAGAGCAAATCCAGAGTCAGTATTTTTCAAAACGAACAACCACACAAAAGGCTACTGATTCTGTAAGCTTTCAGGAAGTATTAAAGCAAAAAGCAGAAGCTACAAATCAGGTTTCCGGTTTGACTTTTTCAAAGCATGCCAACGAAAGACTGGCAAGTCGAAATATTTCTTTGACAGGTGAACAGGTGGAAAGACTTATTACCGGTGTGCAACAAGCAAGAGAAAAAGGTATACAGGAATCCTTGGTGATGATGGATAATTTATCCTTTATCGTGAATGTCAAAAATGACACAGTGGTTACAGCATTAGACAATAAGAGCGGTGACCAACAGATTTTTACAAATATTGATGGAGCAGTGATTGTATAAGCTGGACCTTTTTAGGAAGCTTGGCATTTCTGACTGACAGATGAAATGCGTACAATCAATGAATTTTAAGGAGGTCGTTTATTATGATGAGATCAATGTACTCAGGTGTTTCAGGCCTGAAATCACATCAGACAAAGATGGATGTAATTGGTAACAATATTGCAAACGTTAACACAATTGGTTTTAAGTCAAGTAGCGTTGTATTTAAGGATGCGTTGTATCAGACAACTCAAAATGCGAAAGCTGCGAACGAAGAAACAAATTCCGGTGGTACTGCAGCGCAACAGATTGGTCTTGGTGCTGGTGTTTCTTCTATTAACTTTGACCCATCGGCAACCGGTTCTATGCAGTCGACTGGTAATCAGTTCGATTTGATGATTTCCGGCAACAGTTTCTTTATCGTAAATAGTGGTGGTGTAAACTACTTTACAAAGGTTGGAGCTTTCTCTAAGGACGGTGCAGGTAACTTGGTAACCAGTACAGGTGCTATCGTACAGGGCTGGCAGGCTGACCCAGAAACTAATACCATAATCAGAGATCAGGTATCTGGACTTAAGGTTGGTGGTGTTGAATTTGACACTGCTGAGGCAGAAATGACAAGTAAAATGTACGTAGGTGGTAATATTGATAGCCGTGATAAGGCATTGGATACCGAAGAAGGTGTTGTAATGTCTAGTACCATATATGATAATTTGGGTTACAGCTATACAGTGAATTTAAAGTTATCAAGAGCAACAGAAGGTAATGATTCACAGTACAACGTGGAATTGCTTTCCATCAAAGATAGTAACAATGAAAATATTTTGGCAAATGGATATCAGGCAACCTTATCTACCAATCTTGTAAATTTTGATGTGGCGTCTGGTGCATTTGTTACATGTGGTACAGACCTAAATCAAGTAATTGATAATATTGACTTGACAATTACTCCAACTGATCCTGCAAAAGGTGATGTGTTCAGAACCTATGACAAGAATGGAGTATTGGAAATTGGTGCCATTGAGATTGATATGTCTAATGTAAAAATGTATGCCAGCGGTAATTCTTCTTCGTTACAGCTTTACAGAGGTGATATTGAAAATAACTACCAGGGTCTTCCGGTTGGTAAGCTTTCTTCGGTATCCATCGATGGAGAGGGTATGATTTATGGTGTATATGACAACGGTGTATCCAGATTGTTCGGTCAGGTAGCTGTTGCGGAATTTGCAAATCCGGCTTCTTTAGAGGCGATGGGTAACAGTATGTATGCCACAACAAAGAACTCTGGTGATTTCGATGGAATCGGCAAGGTAGTTTCAGAAGGTGGCGGTTCTATTACACAGGGTGTTTTGGAAATGTCTAACGTAGACCTTTCTTCTGAGTTTACAGAGATGATCGTAACCCAGAGAGGTTTCCAGGCAAACTCTAGAATTATCACAGTTTCTGATACTTTGCTTGAAGAATTAATTAACTTGAAGCGATAATTTAACATAGTGCTACACAAAACCAACTAATTTTTATTAGTTGGCTTTTGTGTTGTCTAAAGGGGCGTTTTAATATGATAGAAGTTACCAAAATAAATGATGTGAAAATTACAATCAATTCTGATATAATAGAATTGGTTGAAGAAACACCGGATACCGTTATTACTCTCACCACAGGAAAGAAGATAATTGTAAAAGAGAGTAGACAAGAGGTGACAAATTTAGTAATATCATATAGGAAGAATGTTTTTTCAACGTTGTTAATTTCAGACAATGTTTAATGTACTGTTTGGTACAAGTTTTATAGAAAAATACTAGAGAGATAAGAGGTATTACATAATGGATATAGCTTCTATAGTTGGTTTGATTTTAGCGTTTGCGTTAATGATATATGGTATGTCTGATGGCCCTGCAGGTATGGCAGGTGTTGCAAGTTTCTGGGATCCACCTTCAGCGTTGATTACATTTGGTGGTTCTTTGGGCGCAACTTTAGCCGCAAATACAATGCAGAGTTTTGTTGACGGTATGAAATCAATCAGCTTGATTTTTAAATTGCCAAAGAATGATGAGGCAGGGGCAATTAAGACAATTATTGAACTGTCAAATGTTGCTCGAAAAGAAGGTCTTTTGGCTTTGGAAGAATCAAGTAACAGTATTGAAGATGGATTTATGAAGAAGGGCATTATGCTGATTGTAGATGGTACTGATCCGGAATTGGTTCGTAATATTTTGGAAACAGAACTTATTAACATTGACTCTAGACACCAGAAAAACATTGGTTTTTGGAAAGGGTTAGGTGCGGCGGGTCCTGCTTGGGGTATGATTGGTACCCTGATTGGTTTGGTATTGATGTTAAAGGATTTATCAGATCCTGATTCCATTGGTCCGAATATGGCGGTTGCTTTGATTACTACATATTATGGTTCGGTGTTGGCTAACTGGTTGTGTACTCCGGTTGCAACGAAATTGGCTACTATGAATGATAGCGAGATGATGATGAAAGAGATTATGATTGAAGGTTTGCTTTCGATTCAAGCAGGTGAAAATCCTCGAGTAATTGAAGAAAAATTAAAGTCATTCCTTTCACCTAAGGTAAGAGCAGGTATGAATAGTGAAGGTGGTGTTGAATAATGGCAAAGAGAAAAGAACAGCCACCTGACGAAGGTTCACCAGCTTGGATGGCTACCTTCAGTGACTTAATGAATCTGTTGTTATGTTTCTTCGTTTTGTTGTTTGCCAGTTCCACTATGGATGCCGGAAAGTTGCAAAAAATCGCGGCATCATTTGAAAATATGAGTTATAGTGTTTTGCCACAAGGTGCTATTTCGTTGATTAAGGATTCTGCCATTACTGGTGGCGTGACTCAATTGCCGGATGTTATGTCAGTTTTATCTGAGATTGGATATGCACAGCAAGAGACTGGCAATAATGTTGATCAAAATGCAATTGGAGATAACGGAGATTTGGACGGTGATGGAAAGCAGGAAGAACCGGACAAGTCAGAAACATTATCTCAAGAAGAATTGGCTGAACAGATGTCTGAAAAGGGATTAGAGCAATCAGAACAAATGTATGAAGAGATTCGGGATATGGTTGAAACTTATTCCATTGAAGATCGACAAATTATTGATTTCAATTCTCAGTATGTAGAATTGGATATGAATGGTTCTATTTTGTTCCCATCTGGTGAGGCACAGTTTAGTAAAGAATCTGAGGTGTATTTAAAAAAGATTGCCAGTATTTTGGTAAAATATAGAGATTGTATTATTGAAATTGAAGGTCATACAGATAATGTGCCGATGACGAGCGGTAGATTTGAAGATAATCGTTATTTATCAGTTGCCAGAGCTGCTAAGGTTTATGAGTATCTTATGGAGCAGGAAAACTTGATTTCTGAGAATATGAAGATTGCCGGTTATGGTGAGGATCGTCCGGTTGTGTCCAATGATACTGCAGAAGGTAGAGCACGAAACAGACGTGTTGTTATCAAAATATACAATCAATTGAATTCTCAGTTAGAAGAAGGAGATAGTTTACAATGAAAAAGAATTTAATGAGTGTCATTATTCTGGCACTTTGTGTCGTGAATTTAATACTGAATTGTTTGTTGGTGTTTGTGTGTATGCCATCAAGCCAGAAGGTGAATAGTCTGATTACTGAGATTGCATCAGTTTTAAAACTAGAATTAGTTGGTTCAGATGCGCCGTTGGTTGAGATTGAGAATATTAAAGTATTTCAGAGTACAGAGGATATCACAATTAACTTAAAAGATGATGGTTCAGGAACGCCTCATTATGCAGTTGTTAGTATTGCCATTTCCATGGACGGTGCTTCTGAGGATTATACAAATCTGAATACGCTTTTGGCTTCTGGTGAAGGTTTTATCAATGATGATGTTAGAAGTGTTTTGGCATCGTATACCATTTCAGAGATTAATTCTCAGGAAGTACAGAATAAAGCGAAAAAAGAGATTTTACAGAAGTTACAAAAGAGATTTAACACAGATTGTATTTACAGTGTAGACTTTAAGAGCCTGATAACCTCATAGACAGCAAAGGAATTCGCATTAAGGAGGTGAGATAAGTGGCAGATGTATTGTCTCAAAGCGAAATTGACAGTTTGCTGAAACAGTTAAGTAGTGGCGAACTTGATGTAGAAGACTATGCGGATGACAATTCCGTGAAAATAAAAGATTATGATTTTGCAAGACCGGCAAAGTTTTCAAAGGAACATTTAAGAACATTGGAAATTATTTTTGAACATTTCAATCGTTTGGTTTCTACAAATCTGCCGGCATATCTCAGAAAATCAGTGCAGTTGGATGTAATGAATTCAGAAGCGGTAACATATAGCGAGTTTACAAATGCCTTGTCCAATCCTGTATTGTTGGGAATTATGAATTTTGCTCCGTTACAGGGCAATATCATTATTGAGTTAGCGACCAATATTGGTTTTGCTATGATAGACAGAATGCTTGGTGGTGCCGGTGAACCATTAGAAAAAACGAGAGATTTCTCTGAAATAGAAATCAGTATTCTCGAACGTATATATACGATTATAGGAAATCAGCTCATTGAACCGTGGGCGAACGTAGTGAGATTAACACCTCGTCTTGAACGAATTGAGACGAACTCGCAGTTTGCACAGATTATCTCACCAAGTGAGATGATAGCAATTGTAACAATCAATATTAAAATTGGTGATATTGAAGGTTTGATGAATATTTGTCTTCCATTTTTAACTTTGGAAGATGTTATGGATAAGTTAAATACAAAGTATTGGTTCTCAACAATGCAGAGTGTATCGGATCAGAAGTATAATGATTTGATTGAAACTGCAATAGCGAAGGCACCTGTGCCGATGAAAGCAATACTTGGAAAGAGTACTATTTCAGTATTAGACTTTATTAATATACAAAAAGGTGATATAATAAAACTCGATAGTTTGGTTGAAGAACCTTTAGACGTATATGTGGGCAATATTGTGAAGTTTAAAGCGTTGCCTGGAGCGTCAGGAGACCACTATGGAGTTAAGGTATCCGAGATAATAAGAGGAGAGGAGTAAGGCAATGGACGGAATGTTATCACAAGAAGAAATTAATGCACTGTTGGGCAACCTTGGTGGCGACGATAGCAGTAGTGCAGATACTTCCAGTCAAGTAGATGATTTGGCTGCAGACGAAAAAGATGCCTTAGGTGAAATTTCCAATATATGTATGGGTACCGCAGCAACCACATTGTATTCGTTGGTCAATCAAAAAGTTACGATTACAACGCCAGTAGTTGAAGCAACAACCTGGGAGCGATTATGTCAAGAATATGCAGAACCTTGTGTATTTATTACTATTTCTTATCAGGAAGGTATTGAAGGAAACAACGTTCTGATTTTAAAGGAAAATGATGTTAAGGTAATCACGGATTTAATGATGGGCGGTGATGGAACCGGTCAGGTTGATGAATTATCCGAGTTACATATGAGTGCAATCTGTGAGGCGATGAATCAGATGATGGGTTCGGCGGCAACGTCTATGTCCTCCATGTTGAACAAGAAAATTGATATTTCACCACCAACGGCAGAACTTGTGAAGTTGGCGAGTGATATACCTGAAGAAAAGATTGCAGTCTTTTCCCAAAGTGGATTTGCTATGGTATCATTCCATATGGAAATAGGTGACTTGGTTGACAGCAATATCATGCAGTTGTATCCTTTGGATTTTGCAAGAGAATTGCTCAATGTGTTCTCCATGTCACAGGAGAGTGAGAAAAAAGCCGAGGAGAAGAAAACACCTCCAACACCGGCACCGACACCTCCACCGCAGCAAGCACAGCCGCAGATGCAGGCACCACCGCAAATGCAGGCACCGCCACAAATGGCAATGGGATATGGTCAACCGGCAGGTATGCCTTATCCTTATGCACCACCAGCACAGGATGTGAACGTACAACCTGTACAGTTCCAAACCTTTGCAACTGGTGTAAACCCGATTACACAGCAGGAAAACATTGATTTGATTATGGATGTGCCTCTTGAAGTTACTGTTGAACTAGGACGTACAAGTAAATCCATAAAAGAAATACTTGAATTTTCACCTGGAACTATTATAGAATTAGATAGGATAGCAGGTGAACCAATTGATGTTTTAGTGAATGGTAAACTTGTTGCCAAAGGTGAAGTTGTAGTAATTGAAGAAAGCTTTGGTATCAGAGTTACAGATATAATTAAGCAAAAATCTATTTTGTAAGAGGAGAGTTTAAATATGGGTAAGAGTATTTTAATTTGTGATGATGCAGCATTTATGAGAATGATGATTAAGGATATTCTTGTAAAGAATGGATACGACATCGCTGGTGAGGCAGAGAATGGTGCAAAGGCTGTTGAAAAGTATGCAGAGACAAAGCCAGATCTTGTACTGATGGATATTACTATGCCAGAGATGGATGGTATTCAGGCACTTAAGAAGATTAAGGAATCTGATCCAAATGCAAGTGTTGTTATGTGTTCTGCTATGGGTCAGCAGGCGATGGTTATTGAGTCTATTCAGTCTGGTGCGAGAGACTTTATTGTTAAGCCGTTCCAGCCAGAAAGAGTTTTAGAGGCGGTTAGAAAGGCTGTTGGATAATGAATTTTGCATTATTTACGGATATTGCATGGTTAGATAATTTTCTTGAATTATTAATATCTTTGTTATTGTTTGCTTTTGTTATATTCTTGGCGTATTGGGCTGCTAGAATTGCTGGTGCGTATCAATCTAACGTGTTGAACAATAGAAGTAATATCCGGATAATTGAAACTTATCGAATTGCGAATAACAAATACATTCAGATTGTTAAGATTGGCAATCAGTGTGTTGCTTTGGGAATATGTAAGGACACAATTACAGTTCTCACGGAATTGGAAGAAGATAGTATTATTGACGTTTCTACAATGCCGATGAAGAAACCGGACTTTAAAGAAATTTTATCTAAAGTTAGGAAAGATAAACATGAAGAAAACACATTCCCGGAAAATAAATAATAAAATTAAAAAATTCCTGATTACATATGTTGTTGTTTTTATGACGCTGTTAATGGGAGTAGGTGTTGTACACGCTACAAGCCCAACACCACCAGGAGTTCCTGGTGCTGAGACAACAGAAGATGTAGAAGCAACAACGGAAGCTTCAGGAGATGGCAGTTCTCCACTTTCCATCGGTGTTACGTTAGATACAGATAATGACGAAGGTTCTTTATCTGGTACGTTACAGATGTTGATTGTGTTGACTGTAATTTCGATAGCTCCATCAATACTTGTTATGATGACGTCGTTTACTAGAATTATTGTTGTGCTTCATTTTGTGCGAACAGCGCTAGGTACACAATCGACGCCACCAAATAATGTTTTGATTGGGCTTTCCTTGTTTTTGACGTTTTTTATTATGTCCCCGACATTAACAAAGGTGTTTGATAATGGTATTAACCAATTATCGGAGGGAAAAATATCTCAAGAACAAGCAATTGAGAATTGTATGGAACCAATGCGTGAATTTATGTTCAATCAGGTAAAACCTGATGACTTAACGTTGTTTATGAACATGGCAGGTATGGAGGCTGTGGAAGACTTATCAGAGATTCCTACTTCAGTATTAATTCCAGCTTTTATTCTTAGCGAATTGAGAGCAGCGTTTATTATTGGTTTCTTAATATATATACCTTTTATTGTAATAGATATGGTTGTGTCATCGGTACTTATGGCTATGGGTATGATGATGTTACCGCCTACCACCATCTCGATGCCATTTAAGTTGTTGTTGTTTGTATTAGTTGATGGCTGGGGATTGATAGTTGAGCAGCTTGTGAATTCGTTTAATTTCTGAGGTGATTCGTTATGACAGTCGATACCGTGATTGATATCGCTAGAGAAGCTATTTGGTTAATAATTAAATTATCCGCGCCGATGTTAATTGTTTCGTTGATTGTTGGTTTGGTTATTAGTATATTTCAGACCGTTACTTCAATTCAGGAGCAGACCATGACGTTTGTACCTAAGATTTTATCGATTTTTATTACATTGTTGATTTGTGGTAATTGGGTTTTATCTGAATTGGCTGATTTTACCAAAAAACTATTTAGTATGTTTGCTACTTATGTGAATGGATGATGAGGTATGTTTGAAACTTCCTTTTCAATTTATAATTTAGAATTCTTCTTAGCTGTGCTAGTAAGAATTGCTGGAGCTGTGTCTACGGCACCTATTTTTAATTCTAGGTCTGTCCCTGCAAGAGTCAGACTTTTTCTTGCGTGTAGCGTTGCGATGCTTGTTGTGGGGACGTTGGAATATGAGCCATTGCGTTATACAACTACATTTGGTTTTACTGCAATATTGCTAAAGGAACTGGTTACAGGTTTGTCAATTGGTTTGATGGCTTCTGTTTCCATGGCTATGATTAATATGGCGGGACAGTTTATTGATAGAGAAATTGGATTTTCGATGGCGTCAACCTTTGATCAGGTGAATGGTGGTATGTCCACAATTACTGCTGATTTCTATAATTATCTGGTTATGTTAGTTATGGTGTTATCGGGTATGCATTATTTTATTCTAGTTACGTTGGCGGATTCCTTTCAAGTGATACCAATCGGTGGTGCTATGTGGGATGGTGATGCTGTGTATACATTGGTGTTGGAGTTGTTGAGAGACTATTTTATTATTTCTCTTAGAATTTGCATGCCGATTTTTTTATCAGCTACCTTACTAAATGTAGTTTTGGGTATTTTGGCAAAAGCATCTCCGCAGCTCAGTATGTTTACGATTGGTATGCAATTAAAAGTTCTACTTGGTTTGATGGTTATTTTTTTAACGATTGCGTTTATGCCAGACGTAACTCAATATGTGTATGATGCTGTAGGTGATTTTGTAAGTAAAATGATACAGACGATGTACGAATAAGAATAGTTGGTGGTCATTATGGAAGAAAGACAATTGTATATGAGATATCAGTTGCAGTTCTTTGCAGATGATGGCGATAAGACAGAAGAAGCAACACCGAAAAAGAAAGAAGAGACCAGAAAAGAAGGTCAGGTAGCTCAAAGCACTGAACTTACCATTGGGATTACTTTGCTTGCAACGATTGTGGCATTACAAGTGTTTGTAAGTTTTTTGGGACAAAGGTTTTACGATGTTTTTATTCATTTTTACGGTTTGATACCAATGTATGTAAGGGATGGAGTGAATAACGTATCGGCTACGAATCTTATGAATCAAACCTTTATACAGACGATGATTGCATGTGCGCCTTTTTTAATTATTGGTGCTGTTGTAGGATTCTTTGCAACTAAGATGCAGTTTAAATGGATGGTTACGACAAAACCCTTAGAACCCAAATTATCTAAACTAAATCCAATCAACGGATTTAAGAGAATATTTTCGATGACAGCTGTTAAGAATCTGCTGGTGTCTATTTTGAAGATTGTTTTGGTTTCATATGTGGCATATACCTGTATTGTTGACGAAGTTGACTTAATATTTAGAATTTATGATATGACCATTGGTCAAGGGCTTGTTGCATTATATGATATTGTTTTAGATATGGGCTATAAGACAGCAGCTGTGTTGTGTTTAATTGGCGCCGGCGATTATATGTTCCAGCGCTGGAAGTTAAATAAAGATATTAGAATGTCTAAACAGGAAGTAAAAGATGAATTTAAGAATTCTGAAGGTGATCCGCAGATTAAGTCTCAGCAAAGAGCGAGAAGACAGCAGGCATCTCAGAGAAGAATGATGCAAAGTGTACCACAGGCTGATGTAGTTATTACCAATCCGACACATTTTGCAGTTGCACTGCGTTATGACTCCGAGGTTTCAGAAGCCCCAGTTGTGACAGCGAAAGGTGCAGATTTTTTGGCGGCGAAAATAAAAGATATTGCCAAAGAAAACCATGTTCAAATTGTTGAAAATAAACCACTTGCAAGAATGTTGTATTACAATGTGGATGTAGATAAAGAGATACCACCTGAGCTTTATCAAATGGTGGCAGAAGTGTTAGCATACGTTTATCGAACGAGGGCGGATGCAGGCTAATTAGAATGACTTACGAAAGGAGGAATTGTTGTGAAAAGAATGGATTTGTTTATTGGCATTTATTTAATGGCGGCCGTTGTGTTCTTTATCGTACCAATTCCTTCAATATTACTTGATATATTAGTAACTTTTAATTTAATTATTGCTATGGTTGTTTTGTTTACGGCTCTTTATGCCAAGAATACTTTGGAAATGTCTAGTTTTCCGACCATTCTGCTGTTTACAACCATTTTTAGAATTTCTTTGAACGTATCATCAACCAGATTGATTTTGACGGATGGTGATCCAGGTGAAGTTATACGTGCTTTTGGTACCTTCGTAGGTGGAGGTAGCATTGTTATTGGTGCCATTATCTTTGTTGTTTTGATTATTGTACAGATGATGGTTGTCAATAAAGGTTCTGAACGTGTATCTGAGGTAACAGCCAGATTTACGTTGGATGCCATGCCTGGTAAACAGATGGCAATTGATGCAGATTTGTCTACCGGTGCCATTACAGATGAGGAAGCAAAGAAGCGTCGTGCTGATATTCAAGCTGAGTCGGCGTTCTTCGGTGCTATGGATGGTGCTACAAAGTACGTTAAAGGAGATGCCACAGCAGGTTTGATTATCACTTTAATTAATCTTGTTGGTGGTATTGTTATGGGTGTAGTGATGCAGCAAATGTCAATTGGCGATGCTGCAAATACATATACATTATTGACAATTGGTGACGGTCTGGTTTCCCAGATTCCATCAATGCTGATTTCGCTCTCTACCGGTATCATTGTGACCAAGGCTTCTAATGAAGAGAGTATTGGTAGCACAATGGTGGGGCAGTTGTTTAGCACACCAAAGGTTATGTATATGGTTGGTGCTGTAATGTGCTTTTTGGCATTTGTTCCAGCGTTTCCAACATTGATTTATCTTGCATTTGGTCTGCTTTTAATTGTGATTGGTCGATTGATGGCCAATGTGAAAGAAACTGCAACTATTGAAAACCAAGTGGAAGAAGAAGAGGTTCAGGCTGATGAGGTTAGAAGACATGAGAATGTGAATTCACTGTTGCAGGTTGACCCTATTGAATTAGAGTTTGGTTATGGTATTATTCCACTGGCTGATGTGAATCAAGGTGGTGACTTGTTAGATCGAGTTGTTATGATTCGTCGTCAGATTGCGTTAGAACTTGGTGCAGTTGTGCCAATTATTCGTTTGAGAGATAATATCCAGTTGAATCCGAACCAATATATTATTAAAATAAAAGGTATCCAGGTAAGTGAAGGTGAGATTTTATTTGATCACTACATGGCTATGAATCCGGGGTATGTGGAAGAAGAGATTACAGGTATTCCTACTTTCGAGCCATCCTTCCATTTGCCTGCTATTTGGATTACAGAAGGACAGAGAGAACGTGCAGAGTCGCTTGGTTACACTGTTGTAGATCCGCCTTCTATTATTGCAACGCATTTAACAGAGGTAATTCGTGCGCACTTAGATGAGTTGCTTACCAGACAGGATGTTCAGAATCTTATTAACAATATCAAAGAAGCTAATACCACTCTTGTGGATGATTTGGTTCCTAAGATGCTTGGTGTTGGTGAGATTCAAAAGGTGCTTCAGAATTTGCTTCGTGAAGGAATTTCTATCAGAGATTTGGTTACAATTTTTGAGACCTTGGCAGATTTTGCGCCTACAACCAGAGACACAGATGTCTTGACAGAATACGCAAGACAGGGATTGAAACGTGCCATTTCAAACCGATATTTTGCCGGCAATGAAATGACAAGTGTAATTACTTTGGATCCAAAGATTGAACAGAATATTATGAATTCGGTAAAACAGACAGAACAGGGCTCTTACATTTCATTGGACCCTGCTATGTCTAAGAAAATTATCAGCAATACAGAAAGAGAGTTAAAGAAACTGGAAGATGCCGGCAAGATGCCGATTATTGTAACTTCACCAATTGTTCGTATGTATTTCAAAAAGTTGGTTGGAGATTATTTAAAGGATTTAGTTGTGATTTCATACAATGAAATAGATTCTAATATTGAATTACAGTCAGTGGGGATGGTGACAATAGATGATAATTAAAAAATATACTGCAACCACAGAGACCGAGGCAATTATGATGGCTAAGGAAGAACTTGGTCCGAATGCGGTTGTTATGAATATGAAAACAATGAAACCAAAAGGATTTCGGAAATTGTTTCAAAAGCCGTCTGTCGAGATAACTGCGGCTATTGATGAAACACCTGCCAGTAAAGAAAAAGATAAATCAGCTGTACAGGTGAAAGAATCAACTGCGGTAGAATCTACAAAACAACAAGCGTCGGCTTTAGAAGAAAGATTGGATAATCTTGCATTGTTGCTTGAACGCAAAATGGCAGATGAGGTCAAGAAGGATAAGGGTGTTGAAGATGCTTCGGCACACACAGAACAAAAAAAGGAAACTGAGAATCAGGAACAAGAAAGTGTCGCTGAGACAGGAAAATTAAAAAAGGATAAGTTGTCTGATTTGATATACAAGCAGCTTCGTAACAATGAAGTGAATGAAGATTATGCCAAGGCTATTGTGGCAGATTTATCTGATAAGACTGAAAAGAGTACTTTGGATGACCTACTAGCTTGTGTATATCAAAAAATTGTTCTGAAACTTGGTGAGATTCACACTATTAAGCCTTTAGAAGAGAAGACGAACATTTTATTTTTTGTAGGTCCAACAGGTGTGGGCAAGACTACCACAATTGCAAAACTTGCAGCTAAGTGCAAGTTAAATCAGAATTTAAAGGTTGCGTTTATCACTGCAGATACATATAGAATTGCAGCCGAGGAACAGCTGAAGACTTATGCAGGAATCATGAATATTCCTTTTGAGATAGTATATACTCCTGAGGATATGCAGGAGAAAATTGATCGATTTAAAGACTATGATTTAGTGTTTGTGGATACAGTTGGACATTCTCACAAGAATAAGGAACAATATGATGCGGTAAAGGCATTACTTGATTGTGTGCCTGATGATCAAAGGGATGTATTTCTTGTATTAAGTGCTACAACAAAATATAATGATTTAATAAGAATTACAAAGGCATATGAAAGTATGACAAAATACAGTCTGATTTTTACAAAATTAGATGAAACAGGTGCAAATGGTAATATTTTAAATCTAAAACTAGCGACAAAGTCAATGTTATCCTATGTTGCTTGGGGACAGAATGTTCCGGATGATATAGGCGAAGTGAATGCACAAGAGATTGCTAAACAATTGTTAGGAGGGAATGATTAATGGATCAGGCAGCGAGTTTACGTGCCCAAGTGAATCAGAGAGAGTCCCGCATCTCAAGTGCAAGAGTAATTTCAGTAACCAGTGGCAAAGGTGGCGTAGGTAAAACCAGTTTTTCTGTGAATTTAGCGATACAGTTAAAGAGAATGGGAAAAAAGGTTGTCATTTTAGATGCAGATTTTGGACTGTCTAATGTAGAGGTTATGCTGGGTATTCGACCAAAGTATAATTTGGCGGATTTGATATTTAATGACAAAAGTATTGAAGATATTGTAACAATGGGGCCGTTGGATATTGGATTTATATCTGGAGGTTCCGGTGTACAAGAGTTGGTGAATCTGGATAAAGAACGTATTAAGATGTTAATATCCAAGATTGCTATGTTAGATAGTTTGTTTGATGTAATTATTATTGATACGGGAGCGGGTATTTCAGATGCGGTGTTAGAATTTGTTTTGTCCAGTCCGGAGATAGTTTTGGTTGCAACCCCGGAACCAACTTCCATCACGGATGCATATGCGTTATTGAAAGCAGTAAACAGAAAAAAAGAGTTTGATGCTTCTCAAAAGAAGATTCGCATATTGTCTAATAAGGTGGAGAGTTCCAGCGAGGGTGAAGAAATATATAACAAGCTGAATACGGTTGCATCAAAATTCTTGAATATACCTTTGGAATATGTGGGGTATATCTTGAATAACGTAAAAGTGTCAAGGGCGGTGATTGATCAGAAACCGTTATCAATTACAGATCCAGAAGGAGAAACCGCTCGTGCAATTCAAGAAATTGCGGACAGAATTTTGAATGACAAGACATATGAACAACAAGAGAAACAGGGAATTGCAGGTTTGTTTTTGAATTACATTAAAACCAGGAGAAGAAATAAGTAATGGATATGCAAAAAATAATTGCGATTGGGGATAAGGTTGATTTACAAAGCTTAAACAAGGCGTCGCTATCCGACGACCAAAAGGTGCCTGTTTATAACAGCCGAATCCTGGATATTAAAGAGAATAATGTATTGCAACTTGCCATGCCTTTTCATGAAGGAAAAGTGGTTCCGCTTGCAGTGAATAGTCGCCATGAGATATGTATTTATGCAAAAAATGGATTGTTTAAATGCAACATCATTGTGGTGGAACGCTACAAATCCAACAACATGTTTTATATGGATGTAGCAGTTTATACACCGTTGACTAAGGTGCAACGTCGCGAGTTTTTCCGTTATGCTTATAGGACAACGATAGAATACCGTAATGTATCGGCTGAGTTAGCATTGGGGAAAGATAACGAAGAAAAAGAAGAAAATGAGAAGGAATCACCATGGAAGAGTGGAATTATGATGGATTTAAGTGGTGGTGGCCTACGAGTAATTTCTCCGATTGACGAAGCAAAAGATAGTTATATTCAGGTGAGATTTCCAATTCGTTTACCGGCTGGTACTGAGATGATGGTTTTATATGGTCATGTGCTCCGTTCGCTGCGCGTAGAGAATAATCCTCAATTACGTGATCTTCGTGTGGAGTTTGTACATATGAATCCAACTGTGCAGGAAAAAATTGTTCGTTTTATTTTTGAAGAAGAGCGTAGGAATTTATCAAAGAATAGGAAATGATAAAAAATGAAGAAAAATGTTTTGCTTATTGATGACTCTGCACTTATGAGAAGGGTTATATCTGATATAATAGACAAAACTGAAGATTTTAAGGTGACTCATGAAGTTTCAAATGGTTTTGAAGGTTTGGCAGTACTGGATAGTGAATCAATAGATATTATCATTTTGGACATGCATATGCCTAGAATGAATGGTGTTGAATTCATGCGAGTATTGAAGGAGAATCAGATTCAAATACCTGTTATTACAATCAGTGGATATTCTCAGAGGGATACTAAGGATACACTTGAAGTATTAGAGCTTGGTGCGCTTGAATTCTTAAGAAAGCCAGACAATATCGTGGCTGATAAGGATGCATTTAGACATGTGCTTTTGAGAGTGTTAAAATATGCGATTGCTGAAAAGAAAGAGGTACAATCTGATTATGTTGAAGTTAGACCAAAGACTGTTCGAGAGAAGAAAAGTGGTCGTGGCAAACTGGTTGTAATTGCTTCGTCTACAGGAGGACCAAAAGCGTTACAGGATGTTGTTCCATTGTTACCGGCGAATTTGAATGCTCCGGTATTGATTGTTCAACATATGCCTGCAGGTTTTACAAATTCTCTAGCCAGCAGATTGGACCATTTGAGTGAAATTTCAGTACATGAATCGGGACACAATGTTATGTTACAAAAGGGCCATGTGTATATTGCCAAAGGTGGTCAGCATATGTTAATTGAGTCTCGTGGCTCAGAGCATTTTATAGTGTGTTCTGATGCTGCTCCGATTAGTGGACTTCGACCATGTGCGAACCTGACTTTTTACAGCTTAGATCAATCTGAGTACGAAGAGATTGTATGTGTTGTATTAACAGGTATGGGGGCCGATGGTACAAAAGGAATTGGTCACTTAAATAGCAGTAAGATGATTTATGTAATTGCCCAGGATGCTGAAACCAGTACAATTTATGGTATGCCAAGAGCAATTACAGAGGCTGGTTTAGTCGATGAGATTAAACCATTAAATGAAATAGCAGATGCGATAGTAAAAAAAGTGGGGGTGTTTTAAGATGGACTTAAGCCAATATCTCGAAATATTTATCGATGAAAGTAAAGAACATTTACAGACCTTAAATGAGCAGGTTCTCATTTTAGAGTCTGAATCAGACAATGAAGATACCATTAATGAAATCTTCCGTGCTGCACATTCCTTAAAGGGTATGGCAGGTACGATGGGATTCAAGAGAATGCAAAGATTAACACATGATATGGAGAATGTGTTCTCAGAGATTCGTAACGGTAAGATGAGTGTGACTCCTGATTTGGTAGATGTTGTATTCAAATGTTTAGATGCAATTGAGATTTATGTAAGTAGCATTCAGGAAAGTGCTGATGAAGGTACTGAGGATAATGAAGAAATTATTGCTATGCTGAATGCATGTTTAAATGGTGGTGTAAAGCAACCAGACATCCCTGATTACTCTGATGAGGGTTCAGTTGCTGTAGCAGCACCTGTTCAGCTGGAAAGTACAGCTACTGGCGATGATAGAATGAAGTTTAAGAAACTTCCTTTGGCTGATTACGAAAGAAACGTAATTAAGGAAGCACAAGAGAGTGGTAAGCATGTATATGGCGTGACTGTTTATGTACAGCAAAGCTGTATATTGAAAGCTGCAAGAGCATTCTTAGTATTTAAGAACATTGAAGCTATTGGTGAGGTTATTAAATCAGATCCTAGCGTTCAGGATATTGAAGATGAGAGATTTGACTTTGATTTCAGTATGTTTATCATCTCAGAAAAGTCAATAGAAGATGTTCATAAGGCTGTTATGGATGTATCTGAGATTGAAGATTCAGTTGAAGAGGAAATTGTTCTTTCTGATGCACCAAAGGCAGAGGAGGTTGTAGAAGAAGAAAAGGTGGAAACTGTCAATAAAGAGGCTACAGTTGCCAAAACTGATGCTCCAAAGAAACAGCCAGAAAAGAAGTCTTCTGGTAAGGCAGTTGTAAATCGTTCTGTAAGAGTTGATATTGAGAAACTTGATGATTTGATGAATCAGGTTAGTGAGTTGATTATTGCGAAGAATGGATTAGTATCAGTATCTGTTTTTGAAGAAAATAATCAGAGTTTTAACGAGCAGATTGAATATTTAGAGAGAATTACTACTAACATTCATGAGTCCGTTATGAAAGTACGAATGGTACCAATTGAAAGTGTTGTTAACAGATTCCCAAGAATGATTCGTGATTTGTCTAAGAAACTTGGCAAAGAAATGGAATTAATCATGACTGGTGAAGATACAGAACTTGACCGTACCGTTATCGATGAGATTGGTGATCCATTAATGCATATGCTTCGTAATTCTGCAGACCATGGTTTGGAGTCTACATTGGAGCGTATTCAGAAGGGTAAGCCACAGGTTGGAACTATTCGTTTGGATGCATATCAGGATGGTAACAACGTAACAATCGAAGTAAGTGATGATGGTGGCGGTATTGATGTTGAGAAGGTAAAACGTTCAGCTATCAATAAAGGTCATATTAGTGAAGAACAGGCAGAATATATGTCTGACAAAGAGGCTATTGATTTATTATTCATGCCTTCGTTCTCTACCGCAGAAAAGCTTTCTGACGTATCTGGTAGAGGTGTTGGACTTGATGTTGTTAAGAATAAGATTGAAGGTCTTGGTGGTGACGTAGAAGTTGTTACTAAACTTGGTGAAGGAACCACATTCATTGTTAGATTACCACTTACATTAGCGATTATTCAGGCGTTAATGGTAGAAGTTGGAGAAGAGAAATATGCACTTCCATTGAACTCTATCGTTACTGTTGAAGATGTACCTGTATCAGAGATTAAATACGTTCAGTCAAATGAAGTAATCAATTTGAGAGGAACAGTAATTCCGTTGGTACGCTTAGATGAGGTTCTGGATTGTGAGTCAACTGCCCGTGATGCAGAAAATCTGGTAGTAGTTATTGTTAAGAAGGGTGATAAGCAGGCAGGTCTTGTTATTGACAACTTGATTGGCCAGCAGGAAATCGTTATTAAGCCACTTGGTAAATATATCAATGTTCCAAGAATGATTAGTGGTGCAACTATTCTTGGTGATGGTGAAGTTGCCCTGATTATCGATTCAAACTCATTAGTGTAGGAGGTGTGTAGCATGGATGAACGTACAATGAGCATGGATAAACAGTATATTGTTGTTAAATTAGATGACGAGCAGTATGGTATTGATATTGGATTTGTGGATAATATTGTTAGAATGCAGAAACCTACTAGAGTTCCAAGCACACAGCCATATTTTCTAGGCGTTATTAATCTTCGTGGTGAGATTATTCCGGTAATGAGTTTACGTTTAAAATTTGATTTGGATCTAAAGGATTTTACGAATTCCACAAGAATTATTATTATTAAAACTGAACAGAATGCAAAACTTGGCGTTGTTGTTGATGAGGTTCGTGAAGTTGTTACTTTGTCAGAAGATGCTATTGAGAAAACATCTTTTGACTCTAATGGTGAGCCATCAACATTAACTGGTGTTGGAAAATATGGCGAGAGTTTAATTTCATTGCTGAATATTCCAAGTCTTTTGAATGATATTGACAACGATTAATTTATACCATTGAGAATTCCCTGCTCTGCAGGGGATTTTCATATATGGCAGTAGGTATTTGTTCATAAAGGAGCGATTATCATGAGTACAAATAAAGATTCTTTAAATGAAATAGAACGCGACATTTTGGCAGAAATTGGCAACATTGGCATTGGGAATGCCACAACAGCTATGTCATATATGATAAATTCCAAACTGTCTATTGATTTTACAAAAGTTTATGCCTTAGATTTTGATGCGGTAATGAGTCTGCTAGGTGGTCCTGAGAACTTAGCTGTTGGTGTGTTAAGTTTGTTTGAGGGTGACGTAGATGGCATGCTTTTGTTTGTGATGGAGAAGGAACAGGCAGATAATTTGGTGAATATGTTATTGCAAACCCATGATGAAATTGGTACATATTCACATATTCAATCATCTTCACTAAAAGAGACAGGGAATATCATTGGTGGCTCTTATTTGGTGGCACTAGAGTCTCTGACAGGATTGAGATTAAGATTGTTACCGCCTCAGATATGTGTGGATATGGCAGGAGCTATTTTGAGTGTTCCTGTAATTGAGTTTGGTCAGACAGGAGATAAAGCATTTTTGGTTGAATCGTCATTTGATGATGAATTATTGCAGATTAATGGACATTTGTTAATGATTTCAAATGCAGAGTCATACCAGAAAATGTGTGATGTATTGATGCCAAGTGTATAGAGGTAGTTATGAGTGAAGTAATAAAAGTGGGAATTGCGGCGTTTGCCGTATGTTCTGCACCGGATTCCGTGACTACAATTGGCTTGGGGTCTTGTGTAGGCGTTGTTTTATATGATGAACAAAATAAAATAGCGGGACTGGTACATATTATGCTGCCTGACAGTACAAGAATTCGAGAGAATTCAAATGAAGCAAAATTTGCGGATACAGGCGTGAAGGCCTTGGCAAACGCCATGTTAAAGAAAGGTGCTGTCGCTCGTAACATAAAAGCCAAGATTGCCGGTGGCGCAAAGATGTTTGAATTTTCAAGAAATAATAGTAGCATTAGTATAGGGGAACAGAATATTCAGGCAGTGCGCGATGTTTTAAAATCAATGCGCATTCCATTGTTGGCAGAAGATGTGGGCTTGGATTATGGACGGACTATTTATTTTGATACCAATGATTGGAAGATGAAAGTAAAATCTGCAGGAAGAGAAGATAAGGTGTTATAATGGATACAAGAAAGAGACTACAGTATTTAAGAGCATTTATTGTTTTGACAGCCGGGTTAATTGTATTTGTTTGTGATTTTATGAATCATGTTGCGTTAACGCCAATGCTTGTTCGTCTCTTGGTTGTGCTAATTGCTTTTTATATGATTGGAAGTATTGTAATATGGGCGATAGGAAAAGCATTAGAGATGCCAAACAAGGAAGACGAGGCTGCTGAGAAAATTGCAACTGAACAGCAGGAAAATGAAAACGAAAATGATGAAGGAACAGAGCAGACTGAGGAAGCAACAGAGTAATGTTCCTTAAGGGGTGGTACGATTGAAAGAAGAAGAACGTAATGCGTTGTGGTTATCCTATGAGAAAAAGAAGGATGCCCAAACAAGAGAAAAGTTAATTATGGAATACGTTCCTCTGGTGAAGGTTGTGGCTGGTCGACTAAACATGTATTTGGGTTATGCGGTAGAGTATGAGGATTTGGTTAGTTATGGTATATTTGGATTGATTGATGCAATCGATAAATTCAATTATTTAAAGGGGAACAAATTCGAAACCTATGCAAGTCTTCGTATTCGTGGGGCTATATTAGATCAAATTCGTAAAATGGACTGGATTCCACGTTCTGTGAGACAAAAACAAAAACAGATGGAAGCAGCTATATTAAAGATAGAATCTGAATTAGGACGTCAGGCGACTGATGAAGAGATAGCAACCAGTTTGGAGATTTCAGTTGATGAGTTATATAATTGGCAGGGACAGGTAACGAGTCTTTCGTCATTTGATGAGTATTTAGAATTGGGTAATGATTATCATACAACAGACGTAAAAAATGGTTCATCGTCTGAACCGGAGGCTGCCTTTGAACGCCAGGAGTTAAAAGAGAAGTTAGCAAAAGCTTTTGATGCATTAAAGGATAATGAGCAAAAAGTGATTGCGTTATATTACTATGAAGAATTGACGATAAAAGAAATTAGTAGCACTTTGGAATTGTCGGAATCCAGAATTTCCCAAATCCACACAAAAGCACTATCTAAAATGAAACAATATTTGGGTGAGGATATTCGTGTGTTATTTACAGTTTAATGTCTAGGGGGGGTTGTACATGAGTACAAAAAATGGTTTTTTTCAACTTGATATTCAGACTGATGGAACCTACATGATAATTTATCCACCACAGGAAGGTGGTCATAAGCCAGATGTTGTTGAGATTTGCGAGTTTTTGGATCGCAAGGCGATTTCGGGATATGATGCAAATGCAATTAAGACCTATGTGGCTGCAGCGGATACTGAAAAGAAGCGTTTTAAGGTAACAGATGAGGTTGCGTTTGAGTGTGATGAATCTTTAACGGTTCGTGTATCGAATGATAATATGATGGCAGTAGCACGTTTTTACCCACCGTCAACTAAGGGTAAACATATGGCACCAGATGATATTGTGAAAGCATTACATGCTTATCGTATTCAATTTGGTATCTCATTTGAAGTTATCAAAAAATGGATTGCTTTAAAAATTTACTGTACTGATATTGTGATTGCAAAAGGCATGCCTGTGGAACAAGGAAAAGATGCTTTCATCACATATCATTTTGAAACGAATCCGACCAGTAAACCAAAACTATTGGAGGATGGTTCAGTAGATTTTCATGAATTGAATATTTTCACAAGAGTGCAAAAGGGTGATTTGCTTGCAACATTAACACCTGCCCAAGAGGGTAAAGCTGGTAAAGATATTTTCGGAAACAGCATTCCACCTGCAAAACTGAAACATATGATGCTAAAGCATGGTCGAAATTTAGTTTTGTCAGAAGATAAATTGAATTTATATAGTGAAGTTTCTGGTGATGTTAAATTAGAGGGGGATACTGTATTCGTATCCGATACATATACAGTTCCTGCTGATGTTGATACTTCAACTGGAGATATCGTGTATGATGGCAATGTTGTTGTTACTGGTAATGTTAGAACAGGTTTTACCATTCGTGCAAAAGGCTCTGTTCAGGTAAATGGTGTAGTTGAAGGTGCTTATATTTATTCCGGTGATAGCATTGTACTGAAAAGAGGTATGCAGGGAATGTCTAAAGGTCTCTTAGAAGCAGAAAAAGACATTGTGGCTAAGTTTGTGGAAAGTGGAACGCTGATTGCTAAGAATGATATCAATGTTGGTTCTTTGTTACACAGTAGAGTGGATGCAGGTCATGATATTATCGTTAGTGGTAAAAAAGCGTTTATTATCGGTGGTGAGGTTTGTGCTCGGAATATGATTGACGTTCACGCTGTTGGTAACCACATGGGAACATTGACTATACTTCGAGTTGGTGTTCATAGTAGTGCTTTTGATGAGTACAAACAACTTCAGGAAGAAAATAACACTATTAAAGAAGAAATGACTAAGTATAATCAGATATTAGAGATGTTTAAAGTGCAACTTCAAAAAGGAATCAAATTCACACCTGAACAGGTTATGAAGGTAAAGAGTGTTGGTTCCATTCAAAAACAATTGGATGCTAAATTTGAAGCCAATGAGTCTAAAATGAACGAAATAAAATATTTGATTGAAAATAGTCAAAAGAGTCATGTGAAGATTTCTGATAATGCGAATTATGGTACGGAAATTTACATTAATGATAACCGACATGTGATAAAAGATAATATTAGAAGATGTAAGTTTAAGTTGGATCAAGGTAGTATTATTTCTGTTAGTTATTAGGAGGTTGATTGTATGATTGGTCAAGTTCATTTGCAAATGTCGATTCAACATACAGACAATGTGTCACAGACACAACAGAATTTGAATCAACGAGGCGTAATTGGTAATAATCAGGCTTCTGTGGCAACGCAAAAAAATGTTCAAAAAGCTCAAGAAACAATAATACCAAAAGATACATTAGAGTTAACAAATTATCGATATGATGCAAAAGAGGAAGGTAGAAACAAATATTCTCGTCCTAATGATAAGGATAAAAAAGAGGATCAAGATGATGACGAGAAAAAGGATGGAGAGTTTCAACAGCCAAGGATGAATTTTAATATACAGATTTAGGGGATTGTTATGACAGGAACAGTAATCGTACTTATAGTGATTGGTTTAATTTTCATATTTGTTAGTTTCTTTATTTCTGAGGCAATGAATGATTCTAGCTCAGAAGAGAGAGAAAAGGTTGCAGTTGATGTAACCTTGACTGAAGAACAGAGAACAACGGTTCAACAACAAATTGAAGATGCCATTACAGAGTATTGTGAGAATATTTTATATCAGACAGAAAATCAATTGGCTACTATGTCTAATGAAAAGACATTGGCTTTAGGTGATTATGCTGTTTCTGTCTGTGAAGAAATTGAAAAAAATCACAAAGAAGAGATGTTCTTATACAGCATGCTAGGCGAAAAAGAAAAAGAATTAAAGTTGCTTGTTCAACAAGTGGATGAACTTCGCAAGGATTTGCGTGATACACTTATGCAATCAAATCAGTTGTTAGAGGAAGCGACAGCTGCCGCTCAGGTTGTTCAAACTAATCAGTCACAGGTTGCACAGCCTGTTGTCAACGAAGCAGAAACTGAGGATTCTTTCGATGCAGCGTTACAGGAACTTGATGCAATGGAGATTGATTTTTCCGATGCAGATGAAAATACAACCAGTACCACAACTGAGAATGCTAATGAGATTATTCTTGAATTAAAGAAAAGTGGTATGAGTATTATTGAAATTGCAAAACAACTCGGTCTTGGTGTAGGAGAAGTAAAGTTGGTTGTAGATTTGTATCAAGGAGTTTAAAAAATGAAATTTAAATACTTTTTAAGAGGCTTGGGTGTTGGTTTTTTGTTTTGCTCATTAATATTTGTTGCAGCGTATCAGACAAGCCCAAATAAATTACTGACAGATGAAGATGTAATAGCAAGAGCAAAAGAACTTGGTATGGTTGAGGCGCCTTCACAAATGGAAGAATTGCTGAATGAACAGACTTCTGAAGAAGGTTCTGATAGTTCGACAACGGAAGCACCAACTGAGGAGGCAACAACAGAGGCTACAACTGAGGAACCAACAACAGAGGCCACGACGGAAACACCAACAACAGAAGCAACGACGGAAGAAGTTACCACAGAAGCGACAAGTGAAGAAGTTACCACTGAGGCTACTAGTGAAGAGCCTTCCACGGAACAAAAAGAAATATCTGCAAAGATTACGATTAAAAGAGGCATGCAGTCTATCACAGTAGCAAGGATGCTAGAGAGAGAAGGAATCGTAACGGATGCTGATGATTTTGACCGATATTTGAACAAACATGGATATTCAACGAAGTTAAGAGTTGGCACATATACAGTGAAAAATTCCTATTCATATGAAAAATTGGCCAAAATTCTTACCGGAAGGTCATAAAAGTTGAATAATATAGTGTTTTCTTAGAAAAAGTGCTTGTCAGCACTTTTTTTATGTGTTAAACTATCTGAGGTAAAAAATAAACACGCAGATGAATGGCGAGCCTGGTGCCTTTAATGGATGTGTAGAATAGATAAAGTATTTTGCATATGAAGTTGTAGGTTGGCTTTGGTAGGAAGTCTGCGGAAGCGCAAAACCATGGAGGTATATTATGAGCGTTATTTCAATGAAGCAGTTATTGGAAGCAGGTGTTCATTTTGGACATCAGACAAGAAGATGGAACCCTAAGATGGCTCCATACATCTACACAGAGCGTAATGGTATTTACATTATCGACTTACAGAAGTCTGTAGGCATGGTAGATGATGCTTATGCAGCAATCAAGAATTGTGTTGCTGAAGGCGGCAAGATTTTATTCGTAGGTACAAAGAAGCAGGCTCAGGACTCAATCAAGTCTGAGGCAGAGCGTTGTGGTATGTACTATGTAAATGAGAGATGGTTAGGTGGTATGCTTACTAACTGGTCTACAATCGAGACTCGTATTGCTACATTAAAGAAGTATGAGCAGATGGAGCAGGATGGTACATTTGAAGTATTACCTAAGAAGGAAGTATTCAAGATTAAGAAAGAGATGGAGAAGCTTACAAAGAACCTTGGTGGTATCAAGGAGATGGGTGGCGCTCCAGATATGATTTTCGTAGTTGACCCTCGTAAGGAGAGAATCTGTATCGCAGAGGCTCATTCATTAGGAATTCCATTGGTTGGTATTGCTGATACTAACTGTGATCCAGAAGAGCTTGATTACGTAATTCCTGGTAACGATGACGCTATCAGAGCAGTTAAGTTAATCGTTGCTAAGATGGCAGATGCTGTTATCGAGGCTAATCAGGGTGCAGATGCTGTAGCTGATGATGCTGAGGAAGTTGCAGAGGAAGCATAAGAAAATCTAATATAACGAATATATAGAGACTGTAGGCCTCAGCCAATAGGCTGAGGCTTATGTCGCTTTTAAGTAAATGATAATTATAATATGGAGGATTTAAAAAATGGGTATTTCAGCTAAGGATGTAAAAGAATTAAGAGAAATGACTGGCGCTGGTATGATGGACTGTAAGAAGGCTCTTACAGAGACAAACGGCGATATGGATAAGGCAGTTGACTGGTTACGTGAGAACGGTCTTGCTAAGGCTGCTAAGAAGCAGAGCAGAATTGCTGCTGAAGGTATTGTTACAACTGTTGTATCTGCTGATGGCAAGAAGGCTGCTATGGTAGAGGTTAACTCTGAGACAGACTTCGTTGCTAAGAACGAGAAGTTTACAACTTATGTATCAGAGGTTGCTAATCAGATTTTAGCATCTAGCGCTGCTGATATGGATGCATTTATGGCAGAGCCAGCAGTACAGGATTCTTCAGTTACTGTTGCTGATCAGTTAGCAAGCATGACAGCTACTATCGGTGAGAAGTTAAGCATTCGTCGTTTCGAGAAGGTAGAGACAGATGGTATGGTAGCTTCATACATCCACGGTGGTGGTAAGATTGGTGTATTAGTAATTGCTGATACAGATTCTGATAGCGAAGCTGTTAAGGAGTGTTTAAAGAACGTTGCTATGCAGGCTGCAGCTATGAAGCCACAGTATACAACAAGAGATGAAGTTGATCAGGACTACATCGAGAAAGAGAAGGAAATCCTTACTCAGGAAGCTAAGAAAGAGAAGCCAGATGCTAATGACAAGATTATCAATGGTATGGTAATGGGTCGTATCAATAAGGAATTAAAGGAAATCTGTTTATTAGATCAGGTTTATGTTAAGGCTGAAGATGGTAAGCAATCAGTTGCTCAGTATGTTGCTGAGGTTGCTAAGGCAAATGGTTGTGCACTTGCAGTTAAGAAGTTCATTCGTTTTGAGACCGGTGAAGGTATGGAAAAGAAGAATGAGGACTTCGCAGCAGAAGTTGCAGCTCAGATGGCAGGCAACTAGGTTGTATTTAATTTAAATGATGAATATAAAACCCTTGGAGAGTTGATATCAACTTTCCAAGGGTTTTTGTTAATACAATTCAAGGGGAGATATAACATTGGATAATCAAATTATAATAGAAAAACACAGAAAAAAACTTGCCACAGCAATTATTTTAGAAATTGTTTTCATTGTTTTGATGGCTTTGGATCTTATTACATGGCTTGTAATTTGCATGTTACCAGCATTAAGTAATTTCATGGAAACGTATACTTATATATTTATATTGGTTTTTGTTGTTTTGATAATTGCATTTGCATTTCTATATAATACTGTGGATAGATTAAAAAAAGAATATCAGAATCTTTATCATGAGATTGTTGTCAAGAAGGCTTTGTTTAATGAGAACGATGTGACGGTTCGCTTTACTGAGAATAGTTTTTCTGATGAACAAAAAATTAAAATGACAGGGTTTTCTCCTGTAGGCGATGAAGTAGATGTATGTAATTATTTCTCTGGAAGTTACAGAAATGTTTCCTTTGAAGGTGCATACGTGGATAGCTATAACTATAACTCAAGAGATAATAATTTGATACGAGATGGTAAAACACACGTCTACACAGGAATTGTTGGTGAGATTACTAATGTAAATTATACGGGAAATCCAATTGTTATTTATTCGAAAGGATATCGTAACAAGCGTTTTATATATCAATTTACGGATGATGTTGAGATGATTGTGAATAGAGAGTTTTCTCGTAACTTTATTGTAAAATGTTTAACACCTGAATCGGTAATGGATTTTTTAACTGCTGAAACGATGAATGCACTTTTGGAAGTGTTATCGTTAGTAAAACAAATTGGATTACATTGTTATGCAGGCAAGGTATCATTTTCGGTAAAAGCCATGGATTTAGGTATGCGTCCACCTATATGGGAAAAATTGGATATAGAAGCAGAGTCTAAGATAGTAAGAGAGAAAGCACAGGTATATTTTAAATTCTTATCAACTATAGGCAAGAAAGATAGTGTGTTATAAAATCTTTAGAATTCGTTAAGGTTATTTTGATTGAGAAATGAAGTGCATTTTGTTATAATACTTTGCATAGTGCTAAACTATGTATTTAGGAAAGGTATTTGTGGAGAGCGTAATGAATGACAAGATTTTATCCGTAGCTATACCTTGCTACAATTCGCAGGATTATATGGAAAAGGCTGTTTTGTCAGCGTTAAGTGGGGGAGATACTGTTGAAGTATTGATTGTAAACGACGGTTCCACTGATGATACAGAACAGATTGGCAAGAGACTAGAGCAGGAATATCCGGGACAGGTGAAGTACATTTACAAGGAAAACGGTGGTCATGGTGATGCTGTGATGACTGGACTTAATCATGCAACCGGATTTTATTTTAAGGTATTGGATAGTGATGACTGGTTTGACAAAGGAGTTATTAAGGAAGTTGTTAAAAGACTTTCTATTCTTCATGAGTCGAATCAGGATCAGGATATGTTTTTATGTAATTATGTGTATGATAAGGCTGGGGAGAAACGTAAGGTGGCTATTTCCTATAAAGGTGTGCTGCCTGAAGACACATCATTTACTTGGGATGATATCGGTCGCTTTCAATACGGACAGTACATTTTAATGCATTCTGTAATTTATCGCAGACAGTTGCTGTTAGATTGCGGTTTGCAATTACCAAAACATACATTTTATGTAGATAATATCTATGTATATTATCCGCTGCCTTATGTGGAGAAGATGTATTATATGAACGTGGATTTATATCGTTATTATATTGGCAGAGAGGATCAGTCTGTGAATGAAGCGATTATGATTCGACGTATTGATCAACAACTTTTGGTAACTCGACTGATGCTTGGAATGCATGATTTATCTACATTGACGAACAAAAAATTGCAACATTATATGTCACAATATTTGACCATTATGGTAACGGTTTCGTCTGTATTGTTAATTAAGGATGGCTCCAAGGAAAGTCTTGATAAGAAGCGGTTATTATGGAAAGACTTAAAAGAACAGTATCCGGAGCATTATCATCTGATTGATAAGCAATTGCTTGGAAAGATTATTAAGAATGATAGCAAGCCTTGGAATTGCGTTATAAAGACAGGATATTCGATTGCACAAAAAATATATCACTTTAATTGAGAAATGAGATATGCGAATGAGTACAAAAGACAGAATGCGATATTGGTGGACGATATTTTATTTTCCATTCTATGTCATAACATTTACAATAGCAGAAAAAATTAATACAGAGGTTACCATTATTAGCATTCCTTTTGACCATAGTATACCTTTTATTGAGTATTTTATTATTCCGTATTTGGTTTGGTTTCCTTTTATAGCGATAACCTTTGCGATGTTCTTTTGGAAGGATAAAAAAGAGTTTGTAAAGTATGTGAGTGCTTTGTACATCGGTATGACTGTATTTTTGGCTGTTTCGTTCATTTTCCCGAATGGATTGGATTTGCGACCGGTTAGCTTTGAGCGGGAGAATATTTTTGTGGATATGGTAAAGCAACTATATAGTACGGATACATCTACGAACGTAATACCGAGCATTCATGCATATAATTCTATTTGTGCAGCTATTGCAATTATTAAGAGCAAAAATGTGTTTACCAGCATACTTTCAAAAGTGCTTTGCACGATATTATCGTTAAGTATTGTGTTATCTACAGTATTTTTAAAGCAACACTCTATACTTGATGTAATTGCAGCTGTTGTTATGTATTTGATTGTGTATTACTTTGTATATGGAAGAGGTACAAAGGAAAAAACTGAATGATTTAACTTGTGTCTGCATATGATGTTTTGAATAGTTATGTGGGTGCAAATATGAAAGAGAGAATGAAGAACAGAGTATGGATAGGAATCATCCTTATATGCACTGTTCTTTTTTTGTTTGGAAATCCTGTGGTCAGTGCGGAAGAGAATTTGGATTTATCAGCAACCTCGGCGATTTTGATTGATGCGGAAAATGGAAGAGTATTGTATGAAAAAAATGGTTATGAAGAAAAGGCTATGGCCTCAACTACCAAAATTATGACATTACTTTGCGTGTTACAATACGGAAATATGGAAGACATTGTAACAGTTTCCTCTTACGCTGCCTCAATGCCGGATGTGCAGTTAAATATTCGGAAGGGGGAGCAATATTATATGCAGGATTTAGTGTATTCCCTCATGTTGGAATCCCATAATGATGTGGCGGTTGCCATTGCTGAGCATATCGGAGGAGATGTGGAAGGTTTTGCAGCCTTGATGAATGAAATGGCTTATGACTTGGGCGCTTACCATACGCATTTTGTAACGCCAAATGGATTAGATGCAGAAGGGCATTATTCCACTGCCTATGACATGGCTTTAATAGCGAGATATGCAATTCAGAACGAGGAATTTGTAGCAATTACAAATACCAAAAGCTATTCCTTTTCAGATGTAGCTGGAAACCGAAGTTTTGTTGCTACCAACAGAAATGCCTTTTTAAGCATGTATGAAGGTGCGATTGGTGTCAAAACGGGATTCACTGGAAATGCCGGATATTGCTTTGTAGGTGCTGTTAGGAGAGATGGACGAACTTTGATTGCGGTGGTTTTGGGTTGTGGATGGCCTCCACATAAAACCTATAAATGGAAGGATATGCGTAGGTTGTTTGATTATGGATTTCAGAATTATACATATAAAACCGTTTATGAGCCGACAGATGAAGTGAAAAGAATTCCGGTGCATGATGGAATTGAAAAGAATAGTGTTGGTGTGTATACAAATGAAACTGTGTCATTACTATTGAAAGCAGATGAAAATGTTAGGGTAAATTATGATTTGCCTGTTCAATTAGAGGCTCCTGTAAAAAAGGATAGCAGAGTGGGTAGTGTGAATATTTATATCAATGATATGTTTTATCAATCGGTCCCCATATATGCAGGTGAGGAAATACAAAAGATTGACTTTTGGTATTGCTTTTTGAAAGTTCTAAAACATTATTCTAATATATAATAAAGATGGGGTCGCAAGATAGCCTCTTTTGTAATATTTCAATTGCTGTATCAGATACTGTTGTGATAATGCAGACATATGTACTATAAAATGTCATATTGTTTTCTGTCGTAGAATACGTTGCGCTTCTTTTTTGTCTTTTCAATTCCACACACACTGTTTGCACAAAACCGGGGTACAAGTATTTCGGCGTGATGTTTTCACTCCCAAAATGCGTAACAGTACTAATGCCGAAAATACACGGCATAAGTGCTGACGCATTTTGAGGCACACCTCAATCACTTGTACCCCGGTTTTGTAAGTTTGTGTGTGGCATTGGGTTAAAAAGATAAAAAAGAAGTGAATTAAGTATTCTAGATAGAAAACACAATGATATGTATAGTACATATGTCTGCATTCATACAATAGCATCTGATACAGCAAAAGAATAGTAGCAAAAGAGGCTGCCTTGCGACAGCCCCATCTTTTAATATTATAGTAATTCAGCAACTTCTAAAATTAACTTTTCGGATAAGTCCCAACCAAGACATGGGTCTGTGATGGATTTACCATAGCAGCCTTCACCAATGGATTGTGCACCATTTTCAATGTAACTTTCTACCATGACACCTTTTACAAGTTTCTTGATGTCATCAGAGTGACGCATGCTGTGAAGGATTTCCTTTACGATACGTGGCTGCTGGTCCCATTTCTTGCCTGAGTTATTATGGTTTGCATCTACGATACATGCTGGATTAACCACGTCAAATTTTTCGTATAAATCAGCTAACTGCATTAAATCTTCGTAGTGATAGTTAGACATTGACTGACCGTGTTTATTTAAGGCACCACGTAAAATACTATGTACAAGTGGATTACCGTCTGTCTTTGTCTCCCAACCAGAGTAGAGGAAGGTGTGCTTCATCTGTCCTGCAAGACAAGAATTCATCATAACGGTTAAATCACCACTGGTAGGATTCTTCATACCTACTGGGATGTCCATGCCACTGGCTGTCAAGCGATGCTGTTGATCCTCCACGCTACGTGCACCGATGGCAACATAGGAAAGAATATCATCCATATATGGCCAGTTTTCAGAGTAAAGCATCTCATCTGCAGCAGTAAGACCAGTTTCTTCCATTGCACGGATGTGCATTTTACGAATTGCAATCAAACCTGCAAATAAATCTGATTTGCTCTCAGGATCTGGTTGATGAAGCATGCCCTTATAACCAGCGCCAGTAGTTCTTGGTTTATTTGTATATATACGAGGAATTAAGATGATTTTATCTTTTACCTTATCCCCAACTTTTGCAAGACGATTCACATAGTCGCAGACTGCGTCTTCGTTATCAGCTGAGCAAGGACCAATAATCATAATAAATTTATCTGATTCGCCCTTGAAAACCTTTGCAATTTCTTCGTCTCTTTCTTTTTTCATCGCAGCCAGTTTGTCACTAACAGGAAGAATCTGTTTAATCTCGTCGGCTGTTGGAACTTTTTTAATCTGATGTAATGCCATTTTTTGATACACTCCTTTAACACTTTAAATTGTGAAAATTCACAATAACGGAATTATATTATCATATTTGTGTATATTCGTCAAATAGATAAGCAAAATTATTGATAAGTATGATATAATAAAATGGTGGTATTAAGATATATATTATGGGACCTTGGAGGTGGTTTTATGAGTATGATAAATAGAGTAATTTGGATTGTATTAGACAGTGTTGGTATGGGGGCTTTGCCTGACGCAGAACAGTTTGGAGATGCAGGGGCAAATACGATTTTGCATACAGTAGAAGCCTGTGGAGAATTAAATATTCCAATGCTTCGTAAACTTGGATATGGAAATATAGATGGTATGAAAGGTGTTTCACCTGTGGACGCGCCGATTGGAGCATATGGAAGATTAGGTGAGTTGTCTAATGGAAAAGATACTACCATTGGCCATTGGGAGATGATTGGCATTCATACTCCAGTGCCATTTCCAACTTATCCTGAGGGATTTCCAAAGGATTTAATTGATAAGTTCATTGAACAAGCGGGTATTCTGGGTGTGCTGGGTAATTGTGTCGCTTCCGGTACTACAATTATCAATGAACTTGGTGATGAACATATGGCAACTAGAAAGCCAATTGTATATACCTCGGCTGACAGTGTATTTCAGATTGCGGCTTCGGAAGAGGTTTATTCACCTGAGGAATTATATAAGATGTGCCGTGTAGCAAGAGAATTGTTGACTGATGAACATAATGTGGCAAGAGTAATTGCAAGACCGTTTGTAAAAGAGGGCGATACTTATGTGAGAACAGCAAATCGGAGGGATTTTTCCAGAACGCCGGATGAGAATAATTTGTTGTCTCATATTAAAACCGCTGGTAAGACTGTTTATGCCATTGGTAAAATCGAAGATATATTTGCAGGAGTAGGCATTACAGATGCTGTGCACACAAAGGATAACACTGATGGTATGGAAAAAACGATGGAGGCACTTTCTAAAGTGAAAGAGGGACTCATTTTCACAAATCTTGTGGAATTTGACTCGAAATGGGGACATAGAAGAGATGCCATAGGTTATGGAAAGGGCTTGGAGGCGTTTGATGTGCAGTTAGGTGAATTATTACCTATGCTGACTGCATCAGACATGCTGGTAATTACAGCTGACCATGGATGTGATCCTGGTTATAAGGGGACTGATCATACAAGAGAGTATGTACCGGTATTGTTCTATAGCCCGTCTTTTAAGAAGGCTGTGAACCTTGGTACGGGAAATACCTTTGCCAACATTGGATGTACCGTTGCAGAGTTTTTGGAAGTGGATGGTTTACTGATTGGAGACAGTCAAGTAAAGCATTTGATATAGTGCGTTTTGACTTACATGGAGGGATTACGTATGAGAATGTATGACATTATCAGCAAAAAAAAATATAAAGAAACGCTATCAAAGGAAGAGATAGAATTTGTAATTTCCGGTTATACCAATGGGGAGATTCCTGACTATCAGATGTCTGCGTTTTTGATGGCAGTTTATTTTAATGGTATGTCTGATGAAGAAACGGTGAATTTGACACTGGCTATGGCAAATAGTGGAGATCGAATGGATTTATCTGCCATTCAAGGGATAAAAGTGGATAAGCATTCGACCGGTGGCGTTGGAGATAAAACTTCTTTGATATTAGGACCAATTTTGGCGTCACTTGGTGTGCCTGTGGCTAAGATGAGTGGCCGTGGTCTTGGACATACTGGAGGAACCATTGATAAGTTGGAAAGTATTCCCGGTTTTTCTACTGTGCTTCCTACAGAGCAGTTTATTGAAAATGTAAATACCATGGGAATGGCTTTGGTTGGACAAACTGCCAATTTAGCTCCGGCAGATAAAAAGATTTATGCTCTTCGTGATGTTACTGCAACTGTGGATTCAGAGAGTTTGATTGCATCTAGTATCATGAGTAAGAAACTGGCAGCCGGAGCAGATGTGATTGTTTTGGATGTTAAGGTTGGAAGCGGTGCTTTTATGAAGACACCGGAAGCGGCAGCCTCTCTCGGTAAAACTATGGTTTCTATCGGAACTATGGCAGGACGGGAAATGTATGCCTTGATTACAGATATGAATGAGCCATTAGGACGTTTTGTGGGAAATGCTCTTGAAGTGAAAGAAGCGATTGATGCTTTAAAAGGCAATGGTGAGGAACGCTTAATGGAGGTTACTTTGAACTTAGCAGGCCTCATGCTGATGGGAGCAAAAAAGGCAAGTTCCTTGGAGGAGGGAATTGCTATGGCAAAGCAAGCCATTGCAGATGGCAGTGCACTCCAAAAATTTAAAGAATTTGTTGCAGCCCAGGGTGGAAATGCAGATATAACTGATGATTTGTCTTTGTTTCCACAGGCTGCATATAAAGAAGCAGTTTATTTAGAAGATGAAGGATATTTATCTTCCTGTCAGACCAATGAAGTGGGAATGACATCGCTTATTTTGGGTGGTGGACGTGAGAAGAAAGAGGATGAAGTGGATTTGGCTGTTGGCATTGAAATCTGTCATAAGATAGGTGATTATGTACCAAAAGGTGAACCATTCGCCTATTTATATGCAAATGATAGGAAGAAACTAGAAGTAGCAAAAAGTAGGTTAAAGTTAGCATATACGGTGAGTAAAATGCCTGTGGAAGTGAAATCTTGCATATACGAATTGATTCATTCATAAGCGTATGACGGATGTGCAGTTCCCTTGACAGTGTTTTCTAGCATTGTTATAATGATGGGTGGTTTACCCATGGCTATGTTTTAGAATATGGAGGATTACAGTGAGAAGAAGTAGCAGAGCAAAAAGAAGAAGACAGATTCGTATGATTTTATATAGAATTATGGCGATTGAAGTGTGTATATTGTTGTTCATGTTTTTGGCATATCAATTGATTGCTGGTGGAAAGATATACAAGAAGGTAATTATTCAGGCGGGTATGGATATTACCATTGATTTGTTTGAGAAAAAAGAGAAATATGAAACAGAATTTGTGACAGACATTTCCACAATCCAAACAAATGGACCGGGTGAATATGAAATTGAATTAAAACTAGATGACAAGACTTATACATCTAAACTTAAGATTGTAGATACCATTGACCCGGTTGGCGAGGCAGCTCCTAAAACTGTATATAACGGTTTGCCTGTAAATCCAGCTGATCTGGTAACAAATGTAAAGGATAATTCATTTGTAACAGCTAGCTTTAAGAAAGAGTATGATTTTTCTACACTTGGCGAACGCGATGTTGTAGTTGTCTTGACAGATTTAGGTAAGAATGAGACAGAAATTAAGACAAAGGTGACGATTGCAAAGGACGACCAGGCTCCTGTGATTTCCGGTGCACAGGATATTACTGTCAGCATTGGTGATACCATTACTTATAAGAAGGATGTAACGGTAACAGACAATTTGGACACAAACGTACAGTTGCAGATTGATAATACTATGGTAAATATGAAGAAGCCGGGTACTTATCCTGTTACATATACTGCTACAGATGCCGCTGGTAACACGGTTACTGTGCAGATAAATGTGATTGTCAATGAGCCGGAACCGGGCGTATACAATGAAGAGATTGTAAATTATCTTGCACAGCAGGTTTTGGATACCATTGTCAATGATTCTATGACTGACACAGAGAAGATATATGCTGTTTATAAGTGGACAAAGTCTAATATCGGTTACATTAATACCTCTGATAAGTCAGATTGGATTAAGGGTGCTTATCAGGGCTTCACTGAAAAGCAGGGTGACTGCTTCATTTATTATTGTGTAGGTAAGGCTTTGTTAAATGTATTAGGTGTAAATAATGTAGATATTGTAAAGAGCGATACCAGTCATTCATCTCATTATTGGAGTTTGGTTGATATTGGTTCAGGCTATTATCATTTTGACTGTACCCCAAGAAAGGGTGGCGGTGAGTTCTTTATGTTGACAGATGCGGAATTAGAGGCGTATTCTTCCACACACAACAACAGTCATATTTTTGATAAGAGCTTATATCCAGACCGTGCTACGGATAAATTCAATTTAAAATAGAGGTGTAATTATGCAGCAGAGAAATGTATTACAGTATTTAGAAGAGACAGTAAAAAGGGTTCCAAACAAGATTGCTTATGGCAGTCCAAAGTCAAAGGTGACCTTTCAAGAGGTTTATGACAATTCCAGAGCAATCGGTAGTCGTCTCTATGCTGATGGTTTTTATAAACAACCGGTAGTTGTATTTATGGAAAAGAGTCCGGAAGCAATTGTTTCCTTCTTTGGTGTTGTATATGGTGGTAACTACTATGTACCAATTGACGAGGAAATGCCTGCTCATAGAATTGAGTTAATCTTTAAAACATTGAATCCACAGGCTATTATCTGTGATGATGTAACCAAGGAAATGGTTGCGAAGTTCAATTATACAGGCAAGATGTATCTGTATTCAGAGATGGTAACATCTACTGTTTGCGAGGCAGATTTAAATAGCATTCGTGATAGACAGATTGATACAGACCCAATGTATATTGTATTTACATCTGGTTCCACAGGTATCCCTAAGGGGGTTATGGCTTGTCATCGTTCTGTACTTGATTATATCGAGAATCTTTCAGAGGTATTGGAATTTTCTGAGGATACTGTGTTTGGTAATCAAACACCGTTATATTTTGATGCCTGTTTGAAGGAGTTGTATCCAACTTTAAAATTTGGTGCTACAACTTATTTGATTCCTAAAGAACTATTTATGTTCCCAATCAAATTAGTAGAGTTCTTGAATGAATATAAGATTAATACTGTATGCTGGGTTGTTTCAGCCCTTACCATGATTTCTGCTTTTGGTACATTTGATACGGTAAAGCCTGAATATTTGCATACCATTGCATTTGGTAGTGAGGTATTTCCGATTAAGCAGTTTAAGAAATGGAAAGAGGCGCTTCCAGAATGTAAGTTTACCAATCTCTATGGACCTACAGAAGGTACAGGTATGTGCTGTTATTACAAGGTTGACAGAGATTTTGAATTGGATGAGGCAATTCCAATTGGTCGACCATTTAACAATACAGAGATTTTATTGTTAGGAGATGACAATCAGCCTGTAAAGCAGGGTGAACAGGGTGAGGTGTGCATTCGTGGTACATCTGTTACTCTTGGATACTATAAGAATCCAGAAAAGACCAGCGAGGCATATGTACAGAATCCATTAAATGATATGTATCCTGAGATTATTTATAGAACAGGTGATTTGGCTAAGTACAATGAGAGAGGAGAACTTATCTATCTTTCTCGTAAGGATTACCAGATTAAGCATATGGGACATCGTATTGAACTTGGTGAGATTGAGGTTGTTGTCAATATGTTAGAGGGTATTAAGAGTGCCTGCTGTATCTTTGATGATGTGAAGAAGAAGATTATTCTTTGTTATGTAGGCGACTTTTCTAAGGCGGAGGTTACTACCTTCTTAAAGGAGAAGCTTCCTCGTTACATGATGCCAAACCAGATTCATCAGCTTGAACAGATGCCTCTGACTGCAAATGGCAAGATTGACCGTGTTACCTTAAAGAATACCTATGTTAAGAAAGCGTAGAGGATTGTTATGTTATTTACTTCATATACCTTTATATTTTTTATATTAGCAGTTTTTGTACTATATTACGCAATTCCGAAGAAATGGCAATGGCCATTTCTTTTGTTTGCCAGCTATGGATTTTACGCATACTCAGGCTGGAAGTTTTTGTTCTATTTGTTGTTCACATCTCTAACTGCATATGTGGCAACCATACAGATTGGAAAGTTACATGAAAAACAGTCTGTTTACTTAAAGGAGCATAAGGCAGAACTTTCCAGAGAGGATAAGAAGGAATATAAGGCAAAGATAAAGAGCAAGGCAAAGTTTTGGCTTGTGTTATGTTTGGTTGTGAATTTTGTTTTGTTAGGTGTAATTAAGTACACAGACTTTATCATTGCAAATGTAAATCAACTTATCGGTGGCAACTTTAGCTTTATGAATTTTGCATTGCCGATGGGACTTTCATTCTATATGTTCCAGACAATGGGATATGTGATTGACGTCTACTGGGAAAAGGTGGAGCCTGAAAAGAATCCATTTAAGGTGTTATTGTTTACGTCCTTTTTCCCACAATTGGTACAGGGTCCAATTAGTCGTTATGGAGACTTATCAGAGACATTGTTTGCTACGCATAAGTTTGACTGGCAGGTAGTTTCTTTTGGATTGCAGCGTATTTTATGGGGCTTCTTTAAAAAGATGGTCATTGCTGACAGACTGTTAACTGCAGTGAATACCATTATCAGAGAACCAGAGACTTACCAAGGTGTCTTTGTACTTGTAGGTATGTTTTTCTATGCAATTCAGCTTTATGCTGATTTTACCGGTGGTATTGATATTACCATAGGTGTGGCAGAGACTATGGGTATTAAGGTGAAAGAGAACTTTGAGAGACCATATTTTTCTAAGACCATTGATGAGTATTGGAGAAGATGGCATATTACAATGGGAACATGGTTTAAGGATTACATCTTTTACCCAATTTCTGTATCCCGTTCTGTCATCAAGAAAGTGCCTACTTGGAAGAAGATATTTGGTGATCATATTGGTAAGCGTATGCCAATTTATCTTGGTACGATGGTTACCTGGTTTGTAACCGGTGTTTGGCATGGTGCCAGCTGGAACTTCATCGTATGGGGTGTGTTAAATGGTATTATTATCCTGTTGTCTCAGGAGTGCAAGCCGTTATATGATAAATTCCATGAAAAGTTTAATGTAAGAGGAAAATGGGGCTATGAGTTTTTCTGTATGTTCAGAACCTTTTGGCTTATGAGTTTTTTGCGTTCCTTTGACTGTTACAGAAATGTGCCATTAACATTTGCTATGATGGGTACTATTTTTACAAACTTTAGTGGTAGTAAGCTGGTTGACGGTACTTTGCTACAGCTTGGTATTGGTTTGGCTGATTATATTGTGATTATAGTTGGCGTAATACTAATGTTGGCAGTGAGTATCTTTAAAGAGAAGAAGGGAAATGTGAGAGAAGCAATTGCTACAAAGCCTGCAATCGTTAGATATGCAGTGCCTTGGGGATTGTTCTTTGCAACGTTAATCTTTGGTGCTTATGGTATTGGTTATGATGCCAGCCAGTTTATTTACAATCAATTTTAGGAGGTAGCATGATGAAGAAAAGAATTTTTGTGCATATTCTGGTTGTGCTACTGATGATTGGATTATTCTTTGTGTTACAGAGAATTTTTGTGCCGAAATTTACTTCTGAGATTTTAGAAGGTGGCATGATTTCAGAATATTATAATGAAGAAGCAGATCACGACGTATTATTTATTGGTGACTGTGAAGTATATGAGAATTTTTCTCCAATTACATTGTGGGAAAAGTATGGGATTACTTCTTATATGAGAGGTAGTGCCCAGCAGTTAATATGGCAGTCCTATTATTTGTTAGAAGAGACATTAAAATATGAAAAACCGGATGTGGTGGTGTTCAACGTACTTTCTATGAAGTATGATAAACCACAGAGTGAGGCTTACAATAGAATGTCCATTGACGGTATGAAGCTGTCACAGAGCAAAATTGATAACATCAAAGCTTCCATGATGGAAGAGGAAACAATGATTAGTTATTTGTTCCCATTACTTCGTTATCATAGTAGATGGAGCGAATTAACTGCTGACGATTTCAAATATGCATTTGCTGAAAAGAGACAGGTAACCATTGCCGGGTATTTGATGCATGTGGAAGAGCGCCCAGTTGACAAGATTCCTGAGCCAAAACGATTAACAGATTATCAGTTTGGCGAAAATAGTTATAAGTATCTGGATATGATAACAAATCTTTGTAAGGAAAATGATATTGAGCTTGTGCTTATTAAGGCGCCTTCGCTTTCACCTGCATGGTATGATGAGTGGGATCAGCAGATGGTTGACTATGCAAAGAAGCATGATTTGCTCTATTATAATTTCCTAGATATGCAGGAAGAGATTGGTATCGACTGGAATACGGATACCTATGATGCGGGTCTTCACTTAAATATCAAGGGTGCCGAGAAGATGGCTGATTATTTTGGACAACTCTTGGTGGATAACTTTACCTTTGAATCTCACGAAAATGATGAGAAGATTCAAAGCATTTGGGCAGAAAAGACTAAGAAGTACTACGAAATGAAAGAACACCAGTATGAGGAAATGGAAAAATATGGCTATTTAAAGAGCTATGGTGGTCATCCTCCTACTGAATAATTAATTATATTTTATGAATTTGTAAGACTTTTTATCGTGACAAATGGTTGACTTTTCTGTTGAAATGTCATAAAGTAATTCACGTATTACAAGGAGGATTATATCATGAAGAAGAAAAGTTTATTATTATTAACAGTAGCAGCTATGGCGCTTGCACTGACTGCATGTGGTGGTGGCGAATCAGCTGGTAATGATACTACAACAGCAGCACAGAGTAATGAGGCTACTTCAACACAGGCAGATGGTTATGTGTTTGATGTGAATGGTACAAGCATTGCAATGAATGTTCCAGCAGCAGACATTATCGCAGCCCTCGGTGAGCCACAGGATAAATATGAGGCAGAAAGCTGTGCGTTCCAGGGAATGGATAGAACATATACTTATGCTGGTTATACATTAGATACTTATGAGAATAATGGTGTTGAGACAACGCTTTATGTAACTTTTAAGGATGATACAGTTGCCACAAAGGAGGGCTTGGCTATCGGCGAGTCTCTAGATAAGGCAAAAGAACTTTACGGTACAGGTACTGAGAATTCAGGTTCTATTGTATTTACAAAGGGTTCTTCAACTTTAACTGTATTTTATGATGCTGATAACGTAATTACTGAGATTCAGTACGCAGCGATTACAGAGTAATATTTAGTAAGAAGGAGTATCTCATATGGGTGATTTGAAGGTCGCCCGTGTCGTGATGCTCCTTTTTCTTTTAGATGCAAGGGAAGGAGTGAGCAATATGAAACGCTGGGAAATATACTTAGAAATTTTTCTAGAGTTGTTAATTTTTGTAGCAATTGTTGCTTTTATTGGTTTTGGCGCACCGAAACTCATTGTGTTTTTTTGGCCAATCGTTTTGGCTGCAATTTTGGCAGCGATAACGAATCCGTTGAAGAATATTTTAGAGCGACATTTGAAAATTCCCAATCGAGTGGGCGCTACTCTGATGGTAATTCTGTTGCTTGGCTTGGTAGCGCTTGCTATTTATGGCGTAATTATGGCCATTGTTACTGGTGGTTCTTATCTTGTTGGTATTATGCCAGAGGTGTATCAGGATGTTGTGCAGGCAGCAGATGCATTTATTGAGGATTTGATTGTCTTTGTTGGCGGTTTTAATGCGTCCTTGGCGGATAGTTTGAAAAATCTATGGATGACTCTGGGCGAGGAAATCGGTAGTTTTGTTGCCAAAATTGGAACAGAAAATATAGGACATATTACTGGCTTTGCTACTAGTGTTACAAATGTTATCATTGGCATTATAGTTATGTTTTTAGCGGCATATTTCCTTCTGATTTATAAGGATGACATGGTGCATTTTTATGAGAATATTCAGGATAAGGAATTAAAACAAAAGATGGATTTAATTGGCACAAATGTCTTTGGTTCTGTGATTCAATACATTTTTGCACAGATTAAACTGATGATGATTATTGCTTTGATTTTGCTTGTTGGTTTATTGATATTGCAGGCGGGACATCCACTTTTGTTAGCAATCTTAATCGCAATTTTAGATGCCATTCCATTTTTGGGAACAGGAACGGCTTTAATTCCTTGGGCTGTTGTTGCTATTTTCCAAGGCAAGTTCTTTTTGGGTGTAGGATTGATAGTATTATATGTGATTTGTCTGCTTTCCAGACAGTTGTTGCAACCAAAGATTATTGGTGAAACAGTTGGCTTAAATCCTTTTGTCACATTGATTTTAATGTACGTCGGAACTAAGATTGCCGGTATTGTCGGATTTATCGTGGCAGTGTTATTAGGTATTATTGTATACAAATTGTACTTAAATGGCTTTTTCAATGGCATGATTGCCAGAACCAAACGTAGATTTGCCATGTTAAGAGAAATGGATTAAAAATGCTTTGACATCTTGTAAATGTGCGTATATACTTATGAAGGTGTGAAAACAGATTTTTAACTAGGAGAGAAGAAGTATGAAAAAGATTGTGAAGTTTGGTGGAAGTTCATTGGCAAGTGCTGAACAGTTTAAAAAGGTTGGCGCTATTATTAAGGCTGATAAAGATAGAAGATACGTTGTGCCTTCTGCACCAGGCAAGAGAACACCTGATGATAAAAAGGTTACAGATATGCTTTACGAATGCTATGATTTAGCAGAAAGAGGCAAGGAATTTAGAAAAGAGTTGAAGGCAATCAAAGGCCGTTATATGGAAATTATTAAGGGCTTAAGATTAAGTCTTACCTTCGAAGAGGAATTTAAAACCATCGCGGATGATTTTAAGGCAAAGGCTGGTAAGGATTACGCGGCTTCCCGTGGTGAGTATTTAAATGGTATCATTATGGCTAATTACTTAGGCTATGAGTTTATTGATGCTGCTGAGGTTATTTTCTTTGATGAAGAAGGTAACTTTATGGCTGATAAGACCAATGAGGTTCTTTCTGAGAGACTTAAGAATGTGGATAAGGCAGTTATCCCTGGTTTTTACGGTGCATATGAGAATGGTAAGGTTAAGACATTCTCAAGAGGTGGTTCTGATATCACAGGTTCCATCGTTGCAAAGGCTGTAAAGGCGGATGTATATGAGAACTGGACAGATGTTTCAGGCTTTCTTGTAGCTGACCCAAGAATTATTGACAATCCTGCTGTAATTGAGACTATCACATATAAGGAGCTTAGAGAGCTTGCATACATGGGAGCGACTGTGCTTCATGAGGATGCTATTTTCCCTGTTAGAAAGGGTGGTATTCCGATCAATATCCGTAATACCAACGCACCTGATGACGAGGGTACATGGATTGTGGAGAGTACATGCCAGAAGTCTAAGTATACTATCACAGGTATTGCCGGCAAGAAGGGCTTTGCTGCGATTAATGTAGATAAGGATATGATGAATTCTGAGATTGGATTTGGTAGAAGAGTGCTTCAGGTATTTGAGGATAATGACATTTCCTTCGAGCATATGCCATCTGGTATTGATACATTAACAGTATTTGCACATCAGGATGAGTTTATGGAGAAGGAGCAGAAGGTAGTTGCTGGTCTTCATAGATTGGTAGAACCGGATGTAATTGATATTGAGTCTGATTTAGCTTTAATCGCTGTTGTTGGTAGAGGTATGAAGGCTACAAGAGGTACTGCAGGTCGTATCTTCTCAGCGTTAGCACATGCCAATGTTAATGTTAAGATGATTGATCAGGGTTCTTCTGAGTTAAATATCATCATCGGTGTATCTAATGCTGATTTCGAAGTTGCTATCAAGGCAATTTATGATATTTTTGTAGAATCTCAATTATAATAAATGCTTCTAAATTATAAGACATGGTCATAAAATGAGGTAAGTAGAATGCTGAGTTTGGACTATGAAAAGGAAGCGTTACTTTAAAAAGAATCATGTAGGGAATGTAATCCGGCGAGGATTTGTTTGGGCGTGTGCTGTGATAATTGGCTTGTCCCTGTTCGGTGTTCCCACAAAAGCAAAAGGAGAAGAAATAGATATTTCTTCTCCTTCTTGCATTTTAATGGAAGCCTCTACAGGAACAATCATTTATGAAAAAAATGCCGATGAAAAATTGAAGCCAGCCAGTGTAACTAAGGTTATGACACTGTTACTGGCTTTTGAGGCCATTGATAGTGGCAAGATGAAAATGGATGATATTGTTACTATCAGTGAATATGCCGCCTCCATGGAAGGCTCCAGATGCTTTTTTGAAGCCGGTGAACAGCAGACAGTGGAAGATATTATAAAATGTATTATTATCGCCAGTGGAAATGATACAGCAGTAGCCATGGGTGAACATCTTGCAGGAAGTGAGCCTGCCTTTGTAGAAATGATGAATGCAAGGGCTGCTGAGCTTGGTATGACAAATACACATTTTGAAAATGCCTGTGGTTTAGATGCTGACGGACATGTAACGACATCTAGAGACATTGCCATCATGACAAGGGAGTTAACAGTCAATCATCCAAAAATATTTGAATATTCTACGATTTGGATGGATAGTATAGTTCATGTGACAAGACGGGGCAGTAAGGAGTTTACTTTAGCAAATACCAATAAGTTTTTGAAACAATATACTGGTGCCACCGGACTAAAAACCGGTTATACCTCAGTGGCCAAATATTCCATTTCTGCAACGGCAACTAGGGAGGATGTGGATTTGATTGCAGTCGTCATGGGTTCTGAAACAAAAGAAATTCGTAATGAAGAAGCGGGAAAATTATTGGATTATGGGTTTGCTAAATGTCAGATTTACAAGGATGCTTCTCCATATAATCTGGTAGGTGACATTCCGGTTGCAGGTGGAAAGAAAACTATGGTAAAATATAAAAAGGACGGGGCTTTTTCTTGCGTATTTGTGCATGGAGAGGATATCAATAGCGTCGAAAAGAAAGTTGATTTGTTAGAATTAAAGGCACCCATTAAAAATGGTGACGTACTAGGGTCTGTGACATATTTGTATCAAGGAAATCCGGTAGGCGCCATTGATATTATTGCGGACGAAGATATAGAAAAAATAGATTTTACCCATTGTCTGACACGGGTATTATATCGTTTTATGGCATTGGCTTAAAGGATTATAAGATGGAATTAGTAACGACAGAGTATAAAATACATAATAAAAAAATCCCGGTAGATTTTGAAGGGTTCCGTATGGTGGTGCTATCAGATTTGCATAATCAGTGTTTCGGTGAGGAAAATGCAGATTTGATAGCGCGCATACATGCATGTGAACCGGACATTATTATTGGTGCAGGTGATTTGTTGGTGGGTAAACCAGATGAGCCTTTTGATACGGCAATTCATTTAGTAAAGGAATTGGTGGATGCGTATCCTGTATATCTGGCACTGGGAAATCATGAGTATCGTATGAAAATATACCCGGATACATATAAGGATGCTTGGGAACGGTATTATCAGGAGACGACGGACCTTGGCTGTATATGGCTGGACAATGAGACCATTTATCTTGACCGTGGTAGTCAGGCAATTGCCATGACAGGGCTCAGTATGGATGCCTATTATTACAAACGGTTTTATAAGAGAAAAATGTCTGACGCCTATTTATCAGAATTGATTCCTTTTGACAATCGGGATGTATTTCAGATTTTGCTTGCGCACAATCCGGAGTACTTTCCGGAATATGCAACTTATGGTAGCGATTTGGTGATTTCCGGACATGTTCATGGTGGAATTGTAAGATTACCTGGGATTGGAGGATTGGTTTCTCCGATGCTGAAACCATTTCCTAAGTACGATGCAGGTAGATTTGAGGAAGCAGATAGTGTGATGCTACTATCAGCAGGACTTGGTAGTCATACTATCAAATTAAGAATTAACAATCCGGCAGAATTAATGGTGGTTACACTGCACAGTGTGTAGTAGATAAGGAGGTATTTATGAGCAAACAAATGGATCGTGTATTGGAATGTTTAGAAAGCGTGAAGGAGAAGGCTGCCTGTCTTACCGAGGCGGATGCAAAAACCGGTAAGGTATTTACACCTCACGTTGCCTTGGTATTAGGTTCCGGTCTCGGTGACCTTGCTGATGAAATTGAAGTTGTGGATAGAGTGAATTATAGCGATATTAGCGGTTTTCCACAGTCAACTGTATCCGGTCACAAAGGTAGATTTGTGTTTGGATATATCAGAAAAACACCGGTTGTAATTATGCAGGGCAGAGTGCACTATTACGAAGGATATCCTATGGAGGATGTAGTGCTTCCGATTCGATTAATGAAAATGATGGGAGCAAAGGTCTTATTCGTTACAAATGCTGCAGGCGGCATTTCATACAAATTGAAACCAGGCACCTTGATGATGTTGACTGACCAGATTGCATCTTTCATTCCATCACCGTTAATCGGTCCAAATGATGACGATTTTGGTACCCGTTTTCCAGATATGTCAGAGATATACAACAAAGAATTGCAATTGTTAATCAGAAAATGCGCTGTTGCATTAGATATTGATTTACAGGAAGGTATTTATATTCAATTTACAGGTCCTCAGTATGAAACTCCAGCGGAGGTAAGAATGGCGAGAACCTTAGGTGCTGATGCGTGTGGTATGAGTACGGCTTGTGAAACGCTGGTTGCAAATCACATGGGTATGCAGATTTGTGGTATTTCTTGTATTACCAATCTTGCCAGTGGAATCTCTGCAACACCACTGAATCATCAGGAAGTTAAAGAAACAGCAGACCGTGTATCAAAAGAGTTTAAGGCACTTGTCACTCGTGTGGTAAGTGAGATGGGAGAGTCTTTATGACAATAAGACTATACAATGCTCGTATTCTATCCATGCAGGATGCTTCCTTGTTATCAGGGGAATTACATGTAAAGGATGGTTGCATTAGTTATGTTGGTCCTTCTTTAGAGGATGATTCCTTGCAGGATAGCCATTTTGATAAAGAGATAGATTGCAAAAACAATGTATTGATGCCAGGCTTTAAAAATGGACATGCCCATGGACCAATGACTTTCCTGCGTTCCAAAGCAGATGATATGCCCCTTGATTTATGGTTAAATCAACAGGTGTTTCCTGCAGAGGCGAAACTAACGGAGGAAGATACCTATTGGCTTCACAAGTTGGCTATATTGGAATATTTGTCCAGTGGAATTACCAGTTCATTTGAGATGTATTTTATAGATGAAGGCATTGAACAAGCAAGCTTAGATATGGGTTTTCGTACTGTTTTTTCAGGGGCTTTGGTTGGCTCAGATGTCAAATGGCTGAAAAGACTAGAAGACCGATATCAAAAAGTGAATCAAAAAGGTGGCCTGCTCAGTTATCAATTAGGCTTTCACGCAGAGTATTCTACCTCTAGAGAACTGATAGAGGGTGTTGTTTCGTTGGCAAAGCAGTATCAGGCACCGGTATATACTCATTGTCAAGAAACAGAAAAAGAAACCTTGGGTTGTATAGAACGATACGGAAAGACACCGGTACAGTTTTTTAGTGAAATTGGGATGTTTGAATATGGTGGTGGATTGTTTCATATGGTACATCCGATGGATGGCGATGTGGAATGTATGCTTGAACATAATGTAGCTGTAGTATCGAATCCGGGTTCCAATGCAAAACTTGCCAGTGGAATTGCACCTCTGGAGCAATACGTGAACGCTGGTGTGTTGGTTGGTTTAGGAACGGATGGTCCTGCCAGCAATAATTGCCTGGATATGTTTTGGGAAATGCATTTGGCATCCGGCCTGCAGAAGCTAAAAGAAGGTCGTGCTGATGCGCTGCCGGCTGAACAGGTTCTTTCCATGGCGACTGTGAATGGTGCAAGGATTATGGGATTATCAGACTGTGATACACTTTCGGTTGGTAAGCGTGCAGATATCGTTATGATAGATATGCATCAGCCGAATATGCAACCGGAACATGATTTTGTGAAGAATCTTGTGTATAGCGGCAATAAGAGAAATGTGTTGATGACAATGGTAGATGGCGAGATTCTATATGAAAATGGCATTTATCCTTCTTCTTATCATGTGAATGCAATTTATGAAAGATGTAATGCCATAACTAAGCGAATTTGCAGTTGAAATAGCGTCTAATTCATTGTAAAATAATACTTGGGTGTAAAAATACTTACGGGAGGTTCATATGGGAGATAAATTTAGACTAATTACAAGAAGTGACTTTGACGGACTTGTGTGTGCCATGATTTTCAAAGAATTAGGTATGGTTGATGATATTAAGTTCGTACATCCTAAGGATATGCAGGATGGTTTGATTGAGGTTTCTGACAAGGATATTTCAACAAATCTACCTTATGTAGAAGGTATTCATCTTGCTTTTGACCATCATTTAAGTGAGACAATCAGAGTAGGCGAAAAGAAGGATAATCATATTATTGATCCGGATGCACCAAGTGCTGCCAGAGTTGTATACAACTATTATGGTGGTGCTGAGAAGTTTCCTCGTATTACAGAGGAGATTATGGCAGCTGTAGATAAGGCTGATTCAGCTCAGTTTAATATGGATGACATCTTGAATCCAAAGGGATGGGAGCTTTTGAGCTTTTTGATGGATGCAAGAACAGGTCTTGGAAGATTCCGTAACTTTAGAGTATCTAATTATGAATTGATGATGCTTTTGATTGATTATTGCTTAGAGCATCCAATTGAGGAGATTTTGGAGTTACCTGATGTAAAGGAACGTGTTGACATGTACTTTGAGCAGCAGGAGCTTTTCAAGAATCAGATTGAAAAAGTACATACCATCGAAGGTGATGTTGTTGTATTGCATTTGAAGGATGAGGACCCAATTTATACTGGTAACAGATTCCTTGTATATGCAATGTATCCTGAAACAAAGATTTCTGTTCATGTTATGTGGGGATTAAAGAAGCAGAATACAGTATTTACCATTGGTAAGTCTATCGTGAACAGAAGCTCTAACGTGAATATAGGTGACATCTGTTTGGAATACGGTGGCGGTGGCCATATGAATGCCGGAACTTGCCAGGTTCCAAATGAAGATGCAGAGCGTTTATTGCCAGAGATTATTGCTAAATTAAATCAGGCATAGTTTATTACATAAGAAGTGCCTCCATTGCATAGTTTGTAATGGAGGTCTTTTTATGAAAACAAAATGGGTTACTTTCAGTTTCTACGCATTTTTACTGGCATGTCTGCTTTCGTGGCAATTGAATGCTATGATGTTTGTAGCAAAGGAAAATGATATTCGATTTGAACAGGAGATGGAGCAGGCATATCGCGATGCACCAATCTCTTTTTTTGAGAATACACGGTATCGAAAAGGGTTTTCCAAATATTCAAAATATACAGAAGCTGTTTTGTCTGAGATAACATTTTTTCCAGTGGAGAAGAAGTATCTATCTCTGGTTTCCTATGAGGATTCTTATGGTGGCGCGCGCACTTATGGTGGTGAAAGAACCCATGAAGGCTGTGATATTATGGCACTATCCTCTGAAAGAGGTACGATTCCTATTGTGTCTATGACAGATGGTATTGTTAAGAATATTGGATGGTTAAAACTTGGTGGATATCGTATTGGTATTTTGTCTGATAGCGGAATGTACTATTATTATGCACATTTGGATAGTTATGCTCCGAATATTAAGAAGAATGACAGAGTACATGCCGGTCAGTTTATCGGAATGATGGGGGACACCGGATATAGTGAGGTAGAAGGGACTACCGGGAATTTTCCTGTGCATTTGCACTTGGGAATTTATTATTATGATGAGAATCAATCGGAAAAAAGTTTGAATCCTTTTCCTTTTTTGAAAAGGCTAAAAAGTTTTTAGAAATTAGTGAAAAATAAAGATTTTTTGTGGGTATTGTGCTATAATAGTTTGGGGTGATTTTTATGGAGATACAACTTTGGAGAGAGTTGCTTGACCCTTATCAATTAGCAGTTGATGAGTTGGTTTTAAAGTTTAGACATATCATATCGGAATTCCGAAATGCAAACCAGTATTCGCCTATTGAACAGGTGCATGGTCGTGTGAAGAAGATTTCCAGTATTTTAGATAAGATGCAGAAAAAGAATATTGCCTTTGAGGAGTTAGAGGATTGTATTGATGATATGGCTGGTGTCCGTATTATCTGTCAGTTCGTAGAAGATATTGATAAGGTAGTGGAGATTATCAGAAAGCGTTCTGATATGGAGATTAAAGAGGAAAAGGATTACATAACCAATATTAAAAAAAGTGGTTATCGTAGTTATCATGTTATTATTTTTTATGACGTACAGACTCTTTATGGTCCGAAGCGTATTCAGGCAGAGATTCAGATTCGAACCCTTGCCATGGACTTCTGGGCAACCATCGAGCATTCGCTGCAGTACAAGTATAAGGGCAATATGCCTCAGCACATTAAGGATAAGCTGACTTCGGCGTCTGATGCCATTATTGTATTGGATAGTGAGATGAGTTCTGTGAGAGACGAGATTATGGATGCACAGAATTCCTTCCAGTTAAAGGCAAAACTGGTTGCTGATATTTTAGTGAACTTACAGAATTTATACCAGGTTGCCAACAAGCGTGAGATTGTCAAGATACAGGATGAATTTTATAGAGTGTTTAATACAGAGGATATTGAACAGCTTGATCGATTCTGTAGACAGCTGGATATTATTTCAGAGGGTTATCGAGCGCAAAGTTTACATTAATGATTAGAGGAAGCAATATGAAGTTACCAGTTAGCTTTGAAAATAGAATGAGAGAGATGTTGAAAGAGGACTATGATGTATATGAGGCATCCCTGGATACCCCATTTCATCATGGACTTCGTGTCAACACCAGTAAGATATCAGTGGAGGAATTTTTAAGAATTTCTCCATTTTCCTTGCAACCTGTCCCTTGGACAACCAATGGTTTTTATTATGAGGAATCAGAAAAGCCTGCAAAGCATCCGTATTATTTTGCCGGGTTATATTATTTGCAGGAACCTTCAGCGATGACACCGGCTAGTATGCTACCTATCGAGGAAGGGGATGTGGTGTTGGATTTGTGTGCGGCCCCGGGCGGAAAGTCTACGGAGCTTGGCGTGAAACTTCACAATACAGGCATGTTAGTGTCCAATGACATCAGTAATTCCAGAGCAAAAGCGTTACTTAAGAACATTGAGTTATTTGGAATTGGGAATGTTGCAGTAGTTAGTGAGCCACCGAATACATTATTAAAGTATTTCGAGGGGTGTTTTGATAAGATTTTAATTGATGCACCTTGTTCCGGCGAGGGCATGTTTAGAAAGTCCTATTCCATGGTGACCGCATGGGAGAACAATGGTGTGGATTTATTTGTAAATTTACAGAGAAGCATTTTAAGAGATGCTGTTAAACTGTTGAAACCAGGTGGAACGATGCTGTATTCTACCTGTACCTTTTCACCGGAAGAGAATGAACAGTCCATTGAATATCTTTTAGAGCTAGATGATACCTTATCTCTGGTAGAATTGCCAATGTACCCGGGATTTGATAAGGGACATCCGGAATGGGGGAACACCAATAACCCTGAACTTACGAAGACCAGACGTTTATGGCCACATCGTATCGAAGGAGAAGGTCACTTTGTAGCTATGGTTACGAAAAACGGTGGATATTCCCATGGCATAACGCCATATTCCTATGGCAAAGGTAAACTCTCACCGGAAGCAGAAGAGTTTATTAAGAACTTAAAACTTTCACTTGATATATCAAGAGTTGAGGTTGCCGGTGACAGAGTATTTTATATGCCGGAAAAGATGCCAAATGTAAAAGGGCTTCGATTACTTCGAACAGGTTTATTGCTTGGTGAGATGAAAAAGAATCGGTTTGAACCGAGTCAGGCTTTGGCAATGCATTTGAAAATGGATGAATTTGATAATGCAGTTTCGTTGTCTGCAGATGATGCCAGAGTAATCAAGTATTTAAAGGGTGAGACCATAGAATTGGATAGTGGACAAGATGGTTGGTTATTGCTCTGTGTAGATGGATATCCTTTGGGATTTGGAAAGATGAACAGAGGAACACTGAAAAACAAGTATTTACCGGGTTGGAGATATCAATAGTTAAGGAGATATGTATGAAGATTGCTATTATTACAGGAGCTACATCAGGTATTGGTGCTGAATGTGTCCGCATTGTGGCGGAAAAGTTTCAGACAATTGAAGAGATTTGGATTGTGGGACGCAGCATTGGAACATTAACTGATGTGGAACGCAAATATCCTGACAAGCATTTTCGTAAATTGAATTTAGATTTAAGCCATAAGATTGATAGAAAAATGTTTGATAAAATGCTTACTGAAGCATCACCTTCCGTGCGAGTGCTGGTAAATGCAGCAGGTGTTGGTTATGCCGGAGATTTTGCCGATTTATCATTGGAACAGCAAACTGAAATGGTGGAGCTTAATTGTCAGGCTTTGATGGAGGTTACTTACATGGTGCTTCCTTATATGACAAAGCCAGGCAATATTATACAGTTTGCCTCGGCGGCAGCCTATGCACCACAACCTGGATTTGCTGTATATGCTGCAACAAAGTCCTTTGTTCTTTCATTTTCAAGAGCATTGAATGAGGAACTAAGAAAACAACATAAGTCAGATGGTATCTATGTGACAGCAGTATGTCCGGGTCCTGTAAAAACACCATTTTTGGACAAGGCATACGCAGGCAAAAAACAGTCGCCATTAAAGAAAGCATTTGCTGTGGATGCAAAGTCTGTTGCCAATCAAGCATTTATTGATGCTTGTAAGTATAAGGCAGTTTCTATTTATGGTGGTCCGATGAATGTGTTCCATGTGTTAACTAAGATATTGCCAACTGATATCATTATGGGATTTATGTAAGGATGAGATTGTATGAAAAAAGGTGAATATGGATTCATAGATGAATCCAAGCAATTAAAGTTGAATATTTCAGCAGCTTTTATAGTAGTGATTGCAATTTTAAGCACTGTGATATTGGCTGTTTATGGTACGAGATCTAATTACTGGATTGTAATTCCAATTATTTTGGTATTACCGTTTGCTAAGTTTTTGGTTAGTTATCTGATGGTAAGACCATTCCGGTCAATGTCAAAGGAAGCACATGACTATGTTGAAAACAACATAAAAGACATGGATCATATTGCTACCATATACGATGCAACATTGGCGTCGGAAGATGGAGTTTCCTTTTTAGACTTGGTTTTGCTTTATGATGGCAATGTTTATGCCAGTCGAGGTTATGGTAACAAGAAGTATAGTAAAGAGGATATTGCAAATTATTTGAAGAGAATCGTAAAACGAGCTGGATATGACCGTAAGGTTTATGTATTTGAAGGTTCTAAGGAAACGGTGGATACCTTTGTAAAGCATATGGCTAGTCATAATGCAGATCATGAACCGGATGATAAGTGTACGAAGAATATTCGTTCAGCGATTATAAATTTGGGAGTATAAAAGATGCGCGAGCTTAAGATTAGTGACCAGGATGCCGGACAAAGAATGGATAAATATTTATTAAAATATATGAATCAGGCACCTAAAAGCTTTCTTTATAAAATGCTTCGGAAGAAGAATATAAAGTTAAATGGGAAAAAGGCGGAAGGAAATGAACATTTGGTTTCCGGAGATGTCATTCAACTTTATTTGGCAGATGAGACGATTGATTCCATGAAGCAGGCGGTGGCAGGACCAATGTTTTCCAGAACGGGCCCAACGAAACTACCATATGCATTAAAACCCAATGAGATTATTTTTCAGAATCAGGATATTTTGTTAGTGAACAAAAAGGTTGGAGAACTAACTCAAAAGGCAAAACCTGAGGATGTTTCCTTAAATGAAAGATTGCTTGCGTATTGTATGGAGCAGGGAAAAGCCACTGCAACCTTTAAGCCGTCTGTATGCAATCGTTTAGATAGAAATACAAGTGGTATTGTGCTTTGTGGTATTTCATTGAAGGGGAGCCAATATTTGTCTAAGGTATTAAAGGATCGTAGCCTTCATAAGTATTATCTTACCATTGTTTCCGGTGTGATTGATAAACCTATGACTTTAAAAGGGTTTCTTGTAAAAGACCATAACCAGAATCAGGTGCGCATATCTAAGCAAAATACAAAGGACGCGACACCGATTGAGACACAATACGAACCTCTTGCTAATAATGGCAGTTTTACCTTGTTAAGAATAAAACTTGTAACTGGAAAGACCCATCAAATCAGAGCACATTTGGCTTCTGTGGGACATCCAATTATCGGCGATGGCAAATATGGGGATGCAAATATCAATCAGGAAATGAAAAAGCGATTCCGATTGCAGAATCAACTATTGCATGCTTATGAAGTGACTTTCCCAGATGATGCGATTGTGGATGATGTAACATTTTATGCTGAGAAACCGCAAGTATTTCAACAGATAGAAAGTGCATTGTTTTCATAAATGACGGAGGAGAACTATGGCGACATGGAATTCCAGAGGACTTAGAGGCTCTACATTGGAAGAATTTATCAATTTTTCAAATGATGCCTATAAGGAAAAGGGATTGGCTTTGGTACAAAAGATACCAACGCCAATTAAGCCAATTAAAATAGATAGCAAAACCAGTCAGATTACCTTGGCATATTTTGAAAAGGATTCTACGGTGGACTATATTGGCGTGTGTCAGGGCGTACCGATATGTTTTGATGCGAAGGAGTGTGCAACAGATACCTTTCCGCTTCGCAATTTGCATGAGCATCAGTATGCATTTATGGAAGCCTTTGAACAGCAGGAGGGCGTAAGTTTTTTAATTATTCACTTTACAGCTAGAAACAAGTTTTATTATATGCGTTTCCGTGAACTGAAGAGTTTTATGAACAGTATAGAGGATGGACATCCAAAGAATGTGTTGTTTGATGAATTGGATGAGGATTATTTTATTCCTTCTGCAAATGGTGTCATTGTACATTATTTGGAGTGTTTGAATTTAGATTTACAGGGAAGAGACAATTTGCAATAATCATGATAAGATGTTGACATATTAAAAAATCAACTATATAATACATACGATTTAATGAATTAGCGATTTATCACTTTAATCAAATAAAGTGTTGCGAAAGGATGAATATATATGAACGAGAAATTGTTGCATACTCCAGAGGGAGTAAGAGATGTCTATGACACAGAGTGTAAAAAGAAATTAAAGATAGTAGACAAGCTACATCATGTCATGGAGTTATACAGTTATCACGACATTGAGACACCAACCTTTGAGTATTTTGATATTTTTAATCGAGACAAAGGTTCGGCAAAGTCCAATGAAATGTATAAGTTTTTCGATAGAGAGAATAATACCCTGGTTTTAAGACCAGATATGACACCAAGTATTGCCAGATGTGTTGCAAAGTATTATGCAGATGACAATTTACCAATTCGTCTTTGTTATCAGGGAAATACATATAAAAATATTCATAATTTGCAGGGTAAGCTTAAGGAGTCAACCGAGCTTGGCGGTGAATTGGTAAATGATGACAGTTCGGCAGCAGATGCAGAGATTCTGGCGACTATTATTGATTGCTTCTTAGCATCCGGATTAAAAGAATTCCAGATTGAAGTTGGCAATGTGAATTTCTTCAAGGGATTGATTACAGAAGCAGGCATTGATGCTGACGAAGAGGAGAATATTAGAAGTTACATCAATAACAAGAACTCTTTTGGATTATCTAATTATGTGAAAACATTAGATTTGAAGAATGAGATTGTGGAAGCCTTTTCTAATTTTGATAGCCTCTTTGGTGGTTTGGATATGTTAGAGCGCGCCAAAGGCTTTGTGACAAATGAGGTTTCTTTAGAAGCGATTTCCAGATTAGAAAGAGTATATCAGGCACTTTCTATCTATGGATATGAAAAATATGTTGGATTTGACCTTGGTATGTTAAGTCATTACAAGTACTACACCGGAATCATTTTCAGAGGATATACTTATGGAACCGGTGATGCGATTGTAAAGGGTGGAAGGTATAATAATCTTCTAAAGCAGTTTGGCAAGGATGCTCCTGCAATTGGTTTTTGTTTCTCTGTGGATGAGTTGATGTTGGCTTTGTCCAGACAGAAAATAGAAGTGGATGTAGAATATACAGACGTTTTAATGCTATATCCAAGAGAGTTCCAGGAAACCGGCATTATGGTAGGAAAGCTTGCAAGAGAACAAGGTCATTGTGTGGAGTTGGTTCGTATGTCAACAAAGAGTTCCATTGATGACTACAAGAATTATGCATTGAAGCATCATTTTCAAATGATTTTCTATATAGAGGACAATAACACTGTGAAGGTGTATGATGCGGATAAGAATTTTGAAGAACAGACAATTGAGGTTTCGTACTTAAAGAGTGGTATGTTTATTTATTAGTACGATTTGGAGGATATTATGAGATATTTAACATTTGCCCTTGCAAAGGGAAGACTTGCAATGAAGACCTTGGATTTGCTTAATCAAATCGGTATCCATTGTGAGGAAATGAGAGATAAAAGCACAAGAAAATTGATTTTCACAAATGAAGAGTTAAAGTTGAAGTTCTTTTTAGCAAAGGCTTCTGATGTGCCTACTTATGTGGAGTATGGTGCTGCTGATATTGGTGTTGTTGGTGAGGATACCATTTTAGAAGAAGGCAAGAATCTTTATGAGGTTATGGATTTGGGCTTTGGAAAATGCCGTATGTGTGTCTGTGGTCCGGAATCTGCTAAGGAACTCTTAAAGAGAAATGAGATTATTAGAGTAGCAAGTAAGTATCCGAATATTGCAAAGGATTATTTCAATAACAAGAAGAATCAGACGGTTGAGATTATCAAGTTAAATGGTTCTGTGGAGCTTGCACCAATTGTTGATTTGTCGGAAGTGATTGTGGATATTGTGGTGACCGGTTCTACCTTAAAGGAAAATGGGTTGATGGTGTTAGAGGAGATTTGTCCACTTTCTGCAAGAGTGGTTGTAAACCAGGTTAGTTTAAAGATGGAACAGGAAAGAATCAGACAGATTTTATCAGACCTTTCAAAGGTTGTAGAAGCAGCAAATCAATAGGGCGCTTCGAAAAGGAGGATATTTATGCGTAAGGTATTTATCAATGAAGAACAGAAGAAGAACATTTTAAATGATTTATTAAAGCGTAGTTCCGGTAACTATGACGAATTTGCAGTTACGGTAAATGGTATTGTAGAAGACGTAAAGGCAAATGGAGATCAGGCGCTATTTGCTTATACAAAGAAGTTTGATAAGGCAGATATCACCGCTGAGACCGTAAAAGTTACTAAGGAAGAGATTGAGGAAGCTTATAGCCAGGTGGATGCACATTTGGTTGAGGTTATCCGTAAGGCGTTAGTGAATATTCGTGAGTATCATGAAAAGCAGAGACAGTATAGCTGGTTTGATACTAAGACAAATGGCACAATGCTTGGACAGAAGGTAACACCTTTACAATCTGTCGGTGTTTATGTACCTGGTGGAAAAGCGGTATATCCTTCCTCTGTACTTATGAATATTGTGCCAGCGAAGGTAGCAGGCGTTGAAAACATTATTATGACAACTCCATGTAATGCAGAGGGCAAAGTATATCCGACTACATTGGTTGCTGCCAATGAAGCAGGTGCTACAGCAATTTTCAAGGCTGGTGGCGCTCAGGCGATTGCAGCACTTGCATATGGAACAGAATCTATTCCTAAGGTGGACAAGATTGTTGGTCCTGGTAACATTTTCGTTGCGCTTGCAAAACGTGCAGTATACGGACATGTCAGCATTGATTCCATTGCCGGTCCGAGCGAGATTTTAGTTTTGGCAGATGAAACTGCAAATCCTAGATTTGTGGCAGCAGATTTGCTTTCTCAGGCAGAGCATGATGAAATGGCATCTGCAGTACTGGTTACTACCAGTGAAGAACTGGCGGATAAGGTATCGGTTGAGGTTGATAAGTTTGTAGCAGAGCTTTCTAGAACTGAAATTATGCAAAAGTCTTTAGATAATTATGGATATATTATTGTTGCAAAGGATATGAACGAGGCTCTCGATGTTGTAAACGATATTGCTTCTGAGCATTTAGAGATTATGACTCAGAATCCATTTGATGTGATGACAAGAGTTCGAAATGCAGGAGCAATCTTTATCGGTGAATACAGCAGTGAACCTTTGGGCGACTATTTTGCAGGTCCAAATCACGTACTTCCTACAAATGGTACAGCAAAGTTCTTCTCACCACTGAGTGTAGATGACTTTATTAAGAAATCCAGTGTGATTTATTATTCAAAAGAAGCATTGGAGCCAATTCATCAGGATATTATTGATTTTGCAACATCAGAACAGCTGACAGCACATGCAAATTCCATCAAGGTGCGTTTTGAGTAGAGGTGAGGTTTTTATGGAAGATAAAATGCAGTTAGCAGTTTTAATCGATGCTGATAATATCAGTTCACAGTATGCCCATGCAATATTTAATGAGTTAGAAAAGTATGGTTTTGCATCGTGTAGACGAATTTACGGAAATTGGTCAAAAGAAAGCAGTTGGAAAGAGTCGGTATTGTTGGAATATTCCATCATACCGATTCAACAATTTTCTTATACGTCAGGTAAAAACAGTACTGATATGGTAATGGTGATTGACGCAATGGATTTGCTTCATCAAAATAAAGTTGATGGATTTTGTTTGGTTACCAGTGATAGCGATTTTACAAGACTTGCCATGCGTTTGAGAGAAGAGAACAAATACGTTATTGGTATGGGTGAATCGAAAACACCAAAAGCATTGACTCGAGCATGTAATAAATTTATCCATTTGAATTTAATTTCAGATATGGAACGAGGGAATAGCGAAAGTAGTGTGATTGATGCTGAAGAACATAACATTACTAAAGTGAAGGACTTGGAACTTGATATTGTATCAATGATAAATGAATCTTCCAAAGGACGACTGGAGTTAGGTATAATTGGTAATCGCCTAAGTGAAAAATATCCAGATTTTGATGTACGTAATTATGGCTATTCTAAACTAAGTGTTTTCATTGATGAAGGTATGTCGAAGATATGCTTGTTGCGTGAGGGAAGACATTATTTTGTTATAAAGCAGGAAACAATAAAACGTGAAGATATAAGACAAGAAATCATCACTATAATCAAGAAGAATCATGGTTCAATTAATAATTTATCCATTATATATGGAGAATTAAAGAAATGTTACCAAGATTTTGATTTGCATGATTATGGCTATAGTCGGTTATCAAGCTTTTTGCGAAGTATGGATTGTTTTATTGTAGAAAATAACAGTGTTAAACTAAAACGTAATGATAAGAAATCATGATAGTTTTTTGTGAATGAGATTGTATGCTTAGAATGCATAGAAAGGAGATTGTACTATGAATGATAGAAAGTCACATGTTGTTCGTAAAACCAGTGAAACTGATATTGTTATAGATTTCAATATTGATGGTTCTGGCAAAGCAAATGTTGACACCGGTGTTGGTTTCTTTGACCATATGTTAATTAGTTTTGCCAGACATGGATTTTTTGATTTGGATGTGAAGGTAAAAGGTGACCTATATGTGGACTGTCACCACACCATCGAGGATACAGGTATTGTATTGGGACAGGCAATCAAAGAAGCATTAGGCGATAAGAAAGCCATTAAACGCTTTGGTAATTTTATGCTTCCAATGGATGAAACCTTAGTGCTTTGTGCATTGGATTTATCGGGGAGACCATTTTTGGTTTATAATTTAGATTTGACAACTGATAGAGTCGGTTACATGGATACAGAGATGGTAAAGGAATTCTTTTATGCTGTTTCCTATAGTGCAGGTATGAATCTGCATTTAAAACAGTTGGATGGCAGTAACAATCATCATATTATTGAAGCTGCATTTAAGGCATTTGCCAAGGCATTGGATGAGGCGACTATGACAGAGAGCCGTTTGTCCGGTCAGGTATTATCTACGAAAGGAACTTTGTAATATGGCAGGAAGAACATTGACAAGCTATATGTCTTTTTCTGAATTTAAGTTAAATAGCGATGGCATGATTCCAGTGGTAACACAGGATTATGAAAATAAAGAAGTACTGATGGTTGCATACATGAATGAAGAAGCCTATTTGAAAACCATCGAAACCGGTATTATGACTTATTATTCCAGAAGTCGAGATGAGCTTTGGATAAAGGGTGATACTTCAGGACATTATCAGTATGTAAAGGAACTGAAGATTGACTGTGACAATGATACCATTTTAGCGTTGGTGGAACAAGTTGGTGCAGCTTGTCATACAGGAAAAAGAAGCTGCTTCTTTACAGATTTGGCAAATTAGTAGTATAATAGTTTGAATGTTTAGTCTTATTTTAAAGGAGGACAAAGATATGGCATTTTGGGTTGAGTTTTTTGAGTATTTATTTAAGTATGTTGTATTACTTGCCATTGCAGTTGGCGGTGTATTCTTTGGAAAATATTTAAGAGCAAAGAAGAATGAGAATCTTACAGAAGAGAAAGATGCATAGATTTAGGAGGAAGTAGTTGTGAAGAAGTACGGCGTTAATGAATTAAGAGAGATGTTTTTAGAGTTCTTTGAGAGCAAGGAACATCTTAGAATGAAGAGTTTCTCTTTGATTCCACACAATGACAATAGTTTATTACTAATTAATTCTGGTATGGCACCTTTAAAGCCATATTTTACAGGTCAGGAAATTCCACCAAGAAAGAGAGTCACTACCTGTCAAAAATGCATTCGTACAGGAGATATTGAAAATGTAGGTAAAACTGCCCGTCACGGTACATTTTTTGAGATGCTTGGTAACTTCTCCTTTGGTGACTATTTTAAGGATGAGGCGATTGCCTGGACTTGGGAGTTTTTAACTGAGGTTGTTGGATTAGACGCTGACAGATTATATCCATCTATTTATGAGGATGATGATCAGGCATTTGAAATTTGGAATAAGAGCATCGGCATTGCACCGGAACGTATTTTCCGTTTTGGTAAGGCTGATAATTTCTGGGAGCATGGTGCTGGTCCTTGTGGACCGTGTTCTGAGGTTTATTATGATCGTGGCGAGAAGTACGGTTGTGGTAAACCAGAGTGTACAGTAGGTTGTGACTGTGATCGTTACATGGAGGTTTGGAACAACGTATTTACACAGTTTGACAATGATGGTAAGGGTAACTATACTGAGTTAATCCAGAAGAACATCGATACAGGTATGGGTCTTGAAAGACTTGCTGTTGTTGTACAGGATGTAGAGTCTTTATTTGACGTAGATACAGTACAGGCACTTCGTGATAAGGTTTGTGAATTCGCAAAGGTTACTTATCATGCAGATTTACAGAAGGATATTTCTATCCGTTTGATTACTGATCATATCCGTTCGGCTACATTTATGATTTCTGATGGTATTATGCCTACTAATGAAGGCCGTGGATACGTGCTTCGTCGTTTGATTCGTCGTGCTGCCCGTCACGGAAGATTGCTTGGTATTGATGGTATTTTCCTAGCAAAACTTTCAGAGACTGTAATTGAAGGTTCTAAGGGCGGTTATCCTGAATTAGAAGAGAAGAAAGAATTTATCTTAAATGTTCTCACTCAGGAAGAGAACAATTTCAATAAGACTATCGATAAAGGTCTTAGTATTTTAGCAGAAATGGAAGCAAAGATGGCTGAAAAGAATGAGAAGGTTCTTTCTGGTGATGATGCATTTATGCTTTATGATACTTATGGTTTCCCTCTTGATTTAACAAAGGAAATTTTGGAAGAGAAGGGTTATACCATTGATGAAGAAGGTTATCAGGCTTGCATGAAGGAGCAGCGTGATAGTGCAAGAAGTGCAAGAAAGGTTAGCAACTACATGGGTGCCGATGCCACTGTATATGATGACATTGACCCAGCTATCACTTCTGAGTTTGTTGGTTATGACAATTTAACACATGAATCAGATATTACTGTCATTACAACAGATGAGATTATTGCAGCAGTTTCTGAAGGCGAAAAGGCTACTATTTTTGTAAATGAGACACCTTTCTATGCTACCATGGGTGGTCAGCAAGGTGATACTGGTGTGATTACAACAGCGGATGGTGAGTTTGCTGTTGAGGATACCATTAAATTAAAGGGTGGCAAGGTTGGACATGTCGGTACCGTTACTAAGGGTATGTTAAAGGTTGGCGATAAGGCAACATTACAGGTAAATGCAGCAGGTCGTGCTGATACTTGTAAGAACCACAGTGCAACACACCTTTTACAGAAGGCGTTGAAGACAGTACTCGGTTCTCACGTTGAGCAGAAGGGTTCTTTGGTTACACCAGACAGACTTCGTTTTGACTTTGCACATTTCTCAGCAATGACTGAGGATGAGCTTAAGAAGGTTGAAGCCTTGGTTAACCAGGAAATCGCAAACAACTTAACTGTTAAGACAGAAGAGATGTCTATTGAAGATGCTAAGAAGACAGGCGCTATGGCTCTCTTCGGTGAGAAGTACGGCGATACAGTAAGAGTAGTATCTATGGGTGATTTCTCCATCGAGCTTTGTGGTGGTACTCATGTTGCCAATACTGGAGCGATTACAACATTTAAGATTGTATCTGAGGCTGGTGTTGCTGCAGGTGTTCGTCGTATCGAGGCGTTAACAGGTGCAGGCGTATTTGCATATTACAAAGAAATGGAAGAGAAGGTTTACGAGGCTGCTAAGTTATTGAAGGCAAGTCCTGCAAATCTTGTTGAGAAGATTGAACATATGCTTGCTGAGCAGAAGGCACTTGCTTCAGAAAATGAATCATTAAAGAGTAAGCTTGCAAAGGATTCTCTTGGTGATGTCAGCGATAAGATGGTTGAAGTAAACGGCGTGAAGTTGATTGCTACCTCAGTTGAGGGTGTAGACATGAATGGCTTACGTGACCTTGGCGACCAGTTAAAGACAAATATCGGTGAAGGTGTGGTAGTAGTAGCGTCTAACGCTGATGGTAAGGTAAATCTGATTGTTATGGCAACCGATGAAGCAATTAGCAAGGGTGCACATGCAGGTAACTTAATTAAGGCAATTGCTCCATGCGTTGGTGGTGGCGGCGGTGGTCGTCCAAACATGGCACAGGCAGGCGGTAAAAATCCAGCCGGTATTCAGGATGCTTTGGAAGCAGCAAAAACAACCCTTGAGGGACAGATAAAATAGAATTATGGAAAATCAAGATAATAAGACAACAAAAGTAAATATTTTGCGTCTTGTAAAACGTGTATTTATTGTATTGTTTATCTTGACTGCGCTGACATCAGGTGGAGTGATATATTTACATTATATGACTGTGCCTGTAAGTCAGGAACTGGAAGCGGTGACATTTTCAAAAGTGATGAAAATGGGCACCGCTAGTCCTGTTTATATTGATACTAGTCGGGAAGTGACGTTAACTGCGGTTGGAGATGTCATGGTACATAGAGCACAAATGCTTCGGGCTTATGATAGTGAGACGGATACCTTTGATTTTGACAAGGCATTTGCATATATGGGTGATACCTTGAGTGCTGCGGATTATACAATTGGTAATTTAGAGACTACCATTGCCGGAAGAAATAACGGTGTAAAGCCTATATTTCATGGATATAGTGATTATCCGCAATTCAATTCTCCAGAAAGTCTAGTAGATGCGTTAAAGAATTCTGGTGTAGACTTTTTAGGGACAGCCAATAATCATTCCATTGATTCCAAAGCAAAAGGTATTGTTGCTACGTTAGATTATCTCGATAAAATGGGGATTCCTCATACGGGAACTGCGAGAAGCGAGGAAGAACAAGAAAAACTTTGTATTGTGGAGATTAATGAGATTAAATTTGGTTTCTGCGCATTTACCTATGCAACCAACGGTTTACCAATACCGTCAGATCAGCCGTATCTGGTAAACACTTTGAATGAATACAAGGAAGATAAGATGGAAGCCATGTGTCAACAGGTGCGTGATTTGAGAAAGGCAGGTGCTGATTTTGTATTAGTGCTTGCACATTGGGGCGTTGAATATAAGACAGTTCCATCTTCCTATCAGGAAAAATTAGCTGACAGATTGTTTAATGCAGGTGCTGATGTTATTTTTGGCAGTCACCCCCATGTGGTGCAGCCAATGGAAATCAGAAGCTTGGCAAATGCAGATGGTAGTACCAGAATCGGCGTATCTATTTATTCATTAGGTAATTTTATTTCAAGTCAGACTAATAAAGCGGGTCCGGACAAGGATTTGGGATTGATGATGAACGTTTCTTTTTATAAGGATAAGGACGAAAAGAAACTGCAATCTGTTTCAGTAACACCGACTTGTGTATATTGGTCCGATGAAACCATCGGTGTTGTGCCTGTGGAATATGCTTTGGAAAATGAAGATAAATATCCACTAATTGATGCTCATGGATGGAAAAGAATTCGTTATGCTCACGATAGGATTATTTCAGTTGTGACAAATCGTTATGGCTTGGATTATGAGTTGAAGGATAAGTGGTATGAGATAAAAATCCCATAAAAAAGTGGAGTGTAATCTCCACTTTTTTTATGATCTTTGATACATTTTAGATACATTTCTGTTTTATTATATGACTATACAAAGAAAGGTAGTGATATTATGAAGCATGCATGTAGAAGTATTTATACGATTTTTGCACTATTTATGTTAGGTGCGTGTTTGTCGGGATGTTCGAATAAAAGGATTGATTATGTTGATGATAATAGTGTGTCAAATCCTACTGAATCGGAAATACAGACGAACATCAACGAAGTTGTGGGGTGTGTGGATGATCGTTGGGAATCTGCATATAAGATTGAATTAGGACAAGCAGAACGTGTACGAATTGATGCAAATGTAGTAACACCAAATGTCGATCAAATGAAAGTGCTTTGTGGCGAATATAAGTATTATAATGCTAGCGATAAAGAAAAACTACTAGATTGTCTTTCTGAACCTGGAACTAAAATTTATTATGGTGATGATGCTCATCTTCCTATGTGGGCAATGCAATCCACGATGAATTCCTTGGAAGAACAAGTAGAAAGTATGAGATCTTGTAGGGGATTAACAGGTGATAATGGTGTAGAAGTTGATGTGGAAGATTTAAAAGATACATTGGCAAAAAATCAAAATGATTATCAGAAACTGATGGAACAGGCACCATTGGATTTTGTTGAAGTCGACAATTTTAATGAAGATAAATATGTTATTCATTATTTAGAACATGAATACTTTGTAGCATTTGAAGATGATGAAAATAAAACAACAAAAATTAAATTGTCGGCGGTGGATTTGGCTTCTCTAGTGAACATTAATACATATAATATTGAAGATAATGGTTGGGATCGTATTTCGCTACAGCCAATATTAGAAAATATGGAAGGATATGAAATTAAAAATGTATCTCAATTTAGTCAAGAAGAATGTATGGAAAAAGCATATGACTTTATAGATTCATTAAATCTATCTGATTTTGTTATTGGCGAGATATACCCTCTGGGGATTGCAAAACTAGATCCAACAATGTGGACCTATAATTTTGATACAGGTGAAATTGAACCATTATATACTGTCATTGTTTCGAATGGCTATTATATGAGTTTATATCGGGCTGTTGATGGTCAAATCGTGTATGGTTCAGAAAAGATTGATATTTGTGTCCATGATAAAGGTGTGATAGAATTTACGTATTATAATCCAATGAATGTTAATATGGTGAAGGCTTCGAATGTTAAGTTATTATCCTATAAACAAATACAAAAAGCAGTTATAGAAAATGTGATGAATTATTCATATTTATCAGGTGAGTTGACAGAAAATTATGATAAGTTTGAATTGTGTTATTATTGTTGTGAGGCAAATGATATGCAAAATACAGTAAGTATTATACCTACATGGCGATTATATCATACGAAGACTAAGGAGTTTTCAGAACAGGGGATATCCTTTATGGTATTTGATTTAGTCACAAATGCAATTGATGGAAGTTATATAAATACACGAAGTGATAATTTTCCGATGATTGAAGCTCAATAAAAATTGTCTGCCAGAAAATGAAAATAATGGTTGACGTACAAATTTTTTATGCTATAATCTTAATAGTGCTTTAAAATAACCCAAACAGTTGTATTGGATAGGCGCAATATGCAACTGAAGGGAGGTCAGGGTGAGAATATGTCAAACGTAATCGTTAAAGAGAACGAGACTTTGGATAGCGCTCTTCGTAGATTTAAGAGAAACTGTGCTAAGGCAGGTATTCAGCAGGAAATCCGTAAGAGAGAGCATTACGAAAAGCCTAGTGTTAAGCGTAAGAAAAAGTCTGAAGCAGCTAGAAAGCGCAAATACAAATAATAAATTAAGAGTTGTTCACTTCGGTGAGCAACTCTTTTTGCGTCTTATAAAGCATAAATTCACTTCCTTTCTCATAAAATACTGTAAACAAATATCCAGGTGCTCATTTGGACTACGAAAACTATAAAAACAACTTTTTGAGAAAATTACAATTGCCCCAGGATGTATTTGCCGGAGCCACTTTGGTCTCAGTAGTAGGCAGATATGAGGTGACAATAGAAAACTATAAAGCTTTAATTACCTGCAATCCGAATGAGATTAAACTGCAAGGTAAAAAAGGATATATCGTAGTGACAGGAGAGCATTTGGAGATTGCGTATTATACTAGTATGGACATGAAAATATTAGGCTGTATTCATCAAATTCAGTATATATAAGGAGAAACTATGGCAGGTGTAAGACAGTATTTGCAAGGATATGTGGAAATCGGTGTTACCGGATATGGTATAGAACGATTTTTAAACCTTTGCATGCATAAAGAGATGACAATATGGGATATGAAACAGAGTGAAGGACAGATGTCTATGTACATTTCTCTACATGATTTTAAACAACTACAGCCCATTTTAAGAAAAACGAAATGCAGACTACATATCATTAAAAAGTGTGGTCTGCCATTTTTCTTTTATGAGCATAGAAAACAAAAAAGCTTCGTCATGGGTTTGTTGCTTTGTTTTTCATTGGTTTATATCATGTCGTTATTTGTTTGGGATATTCATGTGACGGGCAGTACATACTATACTGAGGATGAGATCGTTAAGTTTTTGGAACAGGAATACGTGACCTTGGGAACCAAGAAATCTGAGATTTCCTGTCATGATATGGAAACAAAATTAATGGAACAGTTTGATGAGATTGCCTGGATTAGCTGTGAATTAAGAGGAACCCAGTTGCTAATTCATTTAACAGAAACCATTGTCAATGAACCTGTAGTTATGAGCGACAGACCTTCGGACATTGTTGCGGCAAAGGATTCGGAGATTATTTCTATTATTACCAGAAATGGAACACCGGTAGCAAAGGTGAATGAATCGGTGAAAAAGGGAGATGTGTTAATTTCCGGCATCATTCATATTTACAATGACAGTGATGAAATTATGGAGACAGATTATGTAGCTGCTGATGGAGATGTGTTCGGCGTTGTTAGTTATGCATATCAGGACAGTTTTGATTTATCCTATTATGAAAAAGAATACACAAAGAATCAAAAACAGGGGATTGCTGTGGGATTTTTGAATAAAGAGTATTTGATTTATAAGCCAAAGATTGATTATGTTAATTATGACACTACCAGCAATACATATATGAATCAATTAGGGGATACCTTTTATCTGCCATTTTATGTGAAATGGAATTCATATCGGGAATACACCCCTGTTCGCAAGCAGTATGATGAGAAAAGTGCAATGAAAAAAGCGAAGGAACGCTTGCTCAAAAAATTAACAGGCTTACAGGAAAAAGGGGTAGAAATAATGGAAAATAATGTTACAATAGAAGTGTTGGAAAATCAATGTGTGGCTTCCGGAACTATCATTGTGAAGGAGAGAATTGGGATTCCAAGAGACTTGGTAAAACAAGAGACTACAACAGAAAGTCAGGATTAATTATGAATACTTATGAACAAGCAATAACCATTCCTGCTGACCATGCACAAAATGTGTTTGGACGCTTCGATTTTCATGTAAAAAAGATTGAAAGAACGCTTAATGTGACTTTAATCATGAGAGATGATAATTTGAAGATAATTGGACAGGAGGAGCAGGTAGAAAAAGCGAAACAGATATTTTCTGAACTGTTAACCATGTCTAAAAGAGGGGATGTGATTACAGAGCAGAATATTGATTATGCTTTGTCTTTGTCCTTCCAAGAGGGTGAAAAGAAGCATATCAGCGATTTGGATAAGGAAATTATCTGTCATACAGTCAATGGAAAGCCACTAAAGGCAAAGACCTTTGGCCAAAAGCAATATATTGACCAGATTCGCAACAAGATGATTGTGTTTGGTGTGGGACCTGCCGGAACAGGTAAGACTTATCTTGCTATGGCCATGGCAATCAGTGCGTTTAAGAATAATGAAGTGAATCGTATCATTTTGACTAGACCTGCTATCGAAGCAGGTGAGAAACTTGGATTTTTACCGGGTGATTTGCAGAGTAAGGTTGACCCTTATTTAAGACCACTTTATGATGCACTGTATGAGATTATGGGTGCAGAGACCTTTTTGAAGAATATGGAAAAAGGTTTGATAGAGGTTGCTCCTCTTGCTTACATGCGTGGACGTACCTTGGACAACGCTTTCATTGTTTTGGATGAAGCGCAGAATACCACGCCGGCTCAGATGAAGATGTTTTTAAGCCGTATTGGATTTGGCTCAAAGGCGATTATTACAGGAGACTTATCCCAGAAGGATATTCCAAAGGATCAAAAGTCTGGTTTGGAAGAGTCTTTAAAGGTGCTAGAAAAGATTGATGATATTGGTATTTCCTATCTGACAAACCAGGATGTAGTAAGACATCCTTTAGTGCAAAAGATTGTTACTGCATATGATGAATATGAACAACGGGAAAGTGTCAGAAAAGCAAGAGCGCAGGAGGCAAAAAGGGGAGATGCAAAGAAGCGGACAAGCAAACGTTAGTGCCTATTTTCCTTGCTATTGCACTGGGAATGATTTATAATAAATGAAGTGATTACTTTGAAGAAAATGTGCTTTTGGAGGTACACATGAACATTTATGTGGAGAAGGAAACAGAACAATCCTTTATAGAGAATTTTGAGGATATTATTCATGAAGTTGTGATTGCTTCATTGGATTATGTGAATTGTCCTTATGAATGTATGCTGGATGTGATGTTGGTGGATAATGAACATATTCATCAATTGAATTTGGAGCATAGAGGTGTGGACCATCCAACAGATGTGCTTTCTTTTCCTTTTGTGGATTTCGAAGTTCCAGGTGTATTTGATGCTTGTGAGCAACATCCTGAGAACTATTTCGATGCAGAGACAGGGGAATTGATGTTAGGGGATATCGTAGTTTCTGTTGAAAAGGTATATGAACAGGCAGAAGCATATGGTCATTCTCCGATACGTGAGTTGGCATTTTTAATTGCACATAGCATGCTACATCTTTGCGGTTATGACCATGAGGAAGAGTCAGAACGCATAGAGATGGAACGTATGCAGGAAGAGATTTTATCTTCAAAGGGTTACATAAGAGACTAAATGATGAGGTGAATCAACATGAAAAAGATGAAAAAAACAGTAGTTTTGGCTGCTTTGACAGTTGCCACATTATCTATGTTAACAGGTTGTGGTAAAAAAGAAGAGGCTACAACATCAACATCGGCTCCTGTTGCTGAGGACACAACAGCAACTGAGGCAGTCGTTCCAGGACATGAGGGACAGATTCAGCATCCACTTACAGGTGAATGGATTGATGAAGCTTCATATGACAACAAGAGACCAATTACTGTTATGATTAATAATTTAAAGCCAGCCATTCCACAGGCAGGTGTAGAAAAAGCAGATATTATTTATGAAGTTTTGGTAGAGGGTGGAATTACCCGTTTACTTGGTGTATTTTCTGATTACTCAGGCTTAGAAAAGATTGGACCTATTCGTAGTGCAAGACATTACTATGTAAAGATGGCTTTAGAGTATGATTCCATTTATGTACATGTGGGACATTCTACTTATGCTGTTACTGAATTAGAAGAATCTAAGATTGATCACATCGATGGAACAAAGGGCATTGGTAATGTGTTCTGCTTTAGAACAAAGGATAGAAAGGCGCCACATAACTGCTATTCATCATCTGAAAAGATTGATGCTGCATTTGCACAGGAAGGTTTCCAGTTAACACATAAGGATACTTACAACAGTGCAAAGTTTGCTTTCAATGCTGAGGATACAGACCTTGCAGATGGTACAGTTGCTAATAAGATTACCACTGCATACAATAGCTCTAGAAAGCCTTGGTTTGAGTATAATGCAACAGATAAGTTATACTACAGATTCCAGTATGGCGATAAGCATATTGATGAATTAACAGGTAACCAGCTTGCATTTAAGAATCTTATCGTTCAGTTTGCACCTCACTCTGTATTGGATGCAAAGAAGGATTTACAGGAAATTGATTTAGTTGGTACAGGCGAAGGTTTCTATGCTTCCAACGGAAAGATTATTCCAATTACATGGAAGAAGGAAACAGATAGAGGTATTACACAGTATTTTACTGCTGATGGTGAGCAGTTAAAGATGAATCCAGGTAAGACATTTATTACTATTTTCAAGGATACTCAGAAGTCTGATATCATTGTAGAGTAATGGAAAGGATGTGCGTGTATGGGAGTAATTGAGACACTAAGAGAACAGGCGATTTGCGCTATGGGTTTTTCCTATGCACCATATTCAAAGTTTCATGTGGGTGCCGCTGTTATGGATGAGAATGGCAAGGTTTTTACAGGCTGCAACATTGAGAATGCTTCCTATGGTGCAACCATATGTGCTGAAAGAACTGCCATTTTAAAAGCGGTGTCTGAGGGGCATCAGAAGTTTAAAGAAATCATGATTGTGTGTGATGGCGAACAATTTCCATATCCTTGTGGAATGTGTTTGCAGGTGATGTCTGAATTTATGCCAGATGGTCTGGTTCACGTTGCAAATGGTGATGAGATAAAGACTTTTACACTGAAAGAATTGATGCCACATGCATTTGATTTATAAATCCATGTATATTGCGGATGTTTTCGGCAATACTCTCCGTAAGGAGTGATGTGGATTATGAAAAAATGGATATTTATATTAGTAACATTGATAGCTGCCACAGTACTGTACTATGGCAGCTATTATTTTTTTAAAAATCGAAATCAAATTGGAGAAGAATCTGATACTACCTCGGAAGTCAGTGAAAAAGCAAAAGAAGATGAAAATGTATGGGGCGTTATTTCTATTCCTGAAGTGGTAACGAAACAGACAACCATTGAAATGGAGTACTATGATGTGGTGAATAATCGAACTTCCTATGAAACCTTGAAAAGTAATATTGATTATTTAGGGCTAGATAGAGAAGCAGTGATAAATTACACAAAGTCCTATATGAAACATATGAGTGTACAGGACCAGGTTGACGGTTTATATGATTTTCAGTTAATTTCTTTCTCGAAAGATAAGGTTACGCTACGAAAATGCTATGAAAAAGAGGATAATGGACCAAAATATTTTATTGGTCTAAAAGAGTATTATGTCATTGTTTATTATAACGATGAAAACCGAACCGTTTTTGAAGAAACCGGAATTGATTCCAGAACTTTGCCAACAGGTGTTGCAAATAAGTTGTCGGAAGGGATGTATTTTTATGATGATTATGATTTGTACAATTTTCTAGAAGCCTATTCCAGTTGAATATCCAAGGTTTTAGTGGTAAAATTTAGCGGAGTAGGTTATTCATTTGCAAACGGAAAAAGGGTGATGATATGTTATATGATGTAGGTATTATTGGGGCGAGTGCTTCCGGTTTGGCATGTGCATATGCAGCAGCTAAAAATGGTAAGCAGGTATTATTGTTAGAAAAAAATGATAGGATTGGAAGAAAAATTGCGGCAACAGGTAACGGCAAATGTAATGTTGCCAATACGCATTTTGATGATAGCTGTTATAGAAGTACTGATAAGGCTATCATAAACCATTTGATGAATGAGAATAGTTACAATGAAGTGCTAAGCTTTTTAGAGGATTTAGGAGTTCCTTGTACAGAGAAAAATGGATATTATTATCCAAGTTCTATGCAGGCAACTACTGTGATTCGAGCACTGGAGCATGGTGTAAAACACTACGGAGTAAATATAGTTTGTGGCATGTGCGTGACTGATGTTCACTATGACAGTTCACGATTCCAGATTAACTGTGGGGATAATATCTATGAAGTAAAAAATCTGGTTTTAGCAACTGGTGGTTGTGCTTCTGCTAAGCACGGCAGCGATGGTTTCGGATTTGAACTTGCTAAAAAGTTTGGCCATAGCGTGATGGATGCGGTTCCTGCATTGGTGCCTCTAACAAGTGATGCTGCTTTTTGTAAGCAGTTATCTGGTGTCAGACAGAATGCAAAAGCGGTTTTAAAAATCGATGGCAAAGTATTTTATGAAGAACAGGGTGAGGTGCAATTCACCGATTATGGCATTTCTGGCATAGTTATCTTTAACATGAGTAGATTTGCGAATTTGGCACTGAAAAAAGATATGTCTGTGGACGTTGAATTGGATTTGTTGCCAGATATTGAATTAAAGGCGTTACTTGCCAGATTGATTTATTTATCTGAGAAAGCAAAATATGCGAGTCTATATGATATTGTTAGTGGATTTTTACCTGATAAACTTGCAAATGTTGTAATCGGGTTAAGCGGTCTTGCTTCTGAGCAGATTGCTTCTAAAGTGAATGGCGATAATATGCTGAAGGTAGCTAAGGTGATGAAATCCCTTGTATTTCATATATCCGGTAACCGTGGCTTTGAACAGGCACAGGTGACGGCAGGTGGTGTTTCTTTAGCGGAAATTAGCGACTGCTTTGCTTCCACAAAGAAAGAGAACTTGTATCTTGTTGGTGAGATTTTGGATGTGGATGGTGCCTGCGGTGGCTATAATTTGAGTTTTGCATTTTTAAGTGGATTAAAGGCTGGAAAGCACATTATTTAGTATGGAGTAATTTATGATTGAAGTAAGACAGATAAAGTTGCCTATCACACATACAGAGGCAGACTTGAAACTGGCAATTAAAAAACGTCTTGGTGGCACTTCCGAGTTTACATATGAGATATCAAAAATGTCCATTGATAGCAGAAAAAAGGATGAACTTCGTTATGTATATAGCGTATTGGTTTCCACAAAACAGGAAGATAAGGTGTTACAACGCACCAGAAAAGATAATGACATTTCAAAATACAAACCGGTGGTGTATCAGCATCCGAGTTTAGGTGAGAAAGCGCTTAAATTGTCACCGGTTATTGTTGGTGCAGGACCTGCAGGCTTGTTTTGTGGTTTATGTCTTGCACAGTCAGGATATGCACCAATCATATTAGAACGTGGTGGTAATGTGGATGAGAGAACCGCAGACATTGAAGCGTTTTGGAGAGATGGTGTATTAAAGCCTGATAGTAATGTGCAATTTGGTGAAGGTGGCGCTGGAACATTTTCTGATGGTAAGCTTAATACTTTGGTGAAAGATAAGTATGGTCGCAATCGATTTGTCTTGGAGTCATTTGTGAAGTATGGTGCGCCGAAGGAGATACTAATTGAAAGCAAGCCACATATTGGTACAGATTTACTTCGAATCGTAATTAAGAATATGCGAGAAGAAATCATTCGTCTCGGTGGTGAGGTAAGATTTCATCATAAATTAACGGATATCATTTTATCTGAGGACGGTACAGATGTGCAGTCCATTGTGGTTGCAGACGAGGTTGGTGAACAGTATTCACTGAATACCAATACATTAGTTTTGGCGTTAGGGCACAGTGCAAGAGATACATTTTATATGTTATTGGAAAGAAAATTGACAATGACACCAAAACCTTTTGCCATTGGTCTTCGTGTAGAACATGACAGGGAAATGATTCAAAGTGTGCAATATGGAGACAGTGATATTGCAAAACAATTACCTACAGCATCCTATAAGGTTACACATCAGGCGTCGGATGGTAGGGGGGTATTTTCATTTTGTATGTGTCCCGGGGGCTTTGTGGTAAATGCTTCCTCAGAACCGGGCATGCTTGCGGTAAATGGTATGAGTAATCATGCCAGAGATGAAAAGAATTCCAACAGTGCCATTATTGTATCTGTCACGCCTGAGGATTATGATGGAACAGGACCTTTGGCTGGTGTGGAATTTCAAAGAAAATGGGAACAGAAAGCATATGAGGCTGGAAAAGGTAAGGTTCCAGTACAGCGTTTTCAAGATTTTTGTGATAAGAAGAAGACCACTGCATTTGGTAAAATTTCCCCGAATATCAAAGGAAATTTCGAGATGGCAGACTTAAACAACTGTTTGCCTGAGTATGTGGTTCATGATATAATAGAGGGAATATTTTCATTTGATAAGAAACTAACCGGATTTGCTGATGGTGACACGATTTTAGCAGGAATTGAGAGCCGAACATCTTCGCCGGTACGCATTGAACGAGATGATAGTTTTCAGTCAAATATAAAGGGGATATATCCTTGTGGTGAAGGTGCCGGATATGCAGGTGGTATTATGTCAGCTGCCATGGACGGCATGAAGGTATATGAGGCAATTGCTTCACAATATGCCCCAAAACAAAACAGATAAAGAGGATTTTATATGAACAAGTTTAGAGAAGCATTAAAAAACAAAAAGAGAATTGTAATTAAAATTGGTACATCTACATTGGTGCATACAGAAACAGGTGATATTGATTATTTAAAATTAGAGAAACTGGTGCGTTTTATTTGTGATTTAAAGAATCAGGGTAAGGAGGTCGTATTGGTTTCCTCTGGTGCAATCGGCGTTGGCGTAAAGGTAATTGGTCTTGGAAAGAAGCCAAGAACTACATCCCTAAAGCAGGCTTGTGCCGCTATTGGTCAGGGACAGTTGATGATGGTTTACCAAAAACTGTTTTCTGAGTATCATCAATCATCGGCTCAGGTGTTGTTAACCTTTGATGTTATTACTAATAATGAGCGTCGCATCAATGCAATCAATACCTTTAACGAGTTGCTGCAGTTGGATGTCATTCCTGTTGTAAATGAAAATGATACAGTGGCAACTGAGGAGATTGAGTTCGGTGATAATGATACCCTTTCTGCAATTGTGGCTTCTCTTATTAAGGCTGATTTGTTGGTATTATTATCAGATATAGATGGATTGTATACAGATGATCCACACAACAATCCGGATGCAGTTATGATTGAGCAGGTGGATGAGATTACAGAAGAATTATTGCATATGGGAAAAGGCTCAGCAACTATGTATGGTACAGGTGGTATGTCCACTAAGATTGCAGCAGCTTCCATTGCAGCAGATTCCGGTGCGGATATGGTGATTATCAATGGTAGTGACATTGATAATCTTGCTAAAGTGTTTGCAGGAGAGAATGTTGGCACCTTATTCCGTGCACATAAACAAAAAGATTTTGATTTGGTAACCTATTTAGAGACAAAACCATATACAAAATAGATTGGAGATATTATGACAGACGAGAAGATTGCAAGAATCAATGAATTATATCATAAGTCGAAAGCGGAAGGCTTAACGGATGAAGAGAAATTAGAACAACAGACATTAAGACAAGAGTATATTGCAAGCATAAGACGTAACATGCGTGCAACCCTTGACAATGTTAGTATTAAAGAAGCAGATGGAACGATTCGTGAATTAAAGAAAGTCCGGGAGTCTAAATTAAAGAATGATTAATAAGTTTATCACAAGAAAAACAATTAAAGATAAACGGATGTGTATGCCGAAAGAGGCTGTTAACAGATTATCCGAAGTAATCACAAGAGAATTACTTACTACAGATGCATATCGATGTGCGGATACCATTTGTTTGTATGTCAGTACAAAAAATGAAGTGGATACCACACACATCATAACGTCAGCCTTGTATGCAGGAAAAAAGGTAGCAGCTCCCAGGGTACGTGGCAAAGAAATGGATTTTGTGCTGTTTTCTTCCCTGGATGAATTAGCCCCCGGTAGTTTTGGAGTGATGGAACCACAGGGAGACAACATTATCACTCCTGAAGATGCATTATTGATTATGCCTGGTGTGGCATTTGATTTGGAATGTAACAGAATTGGCTATGGTGGCGGTTACTATGATAAATATTTAGCAGAGCATAAGGCTTTATATAGTATTGCCCTAGCCTATGAGATTCAAATGGTTGATAAGTTAGAGCCAGAAGGTTTCGATGTAAAACCGGATATGATTATTACAGAAAAACGCGTGATTACACGATAAAGGAGGAGTACCATGTTGGTAGAATTAGGAAAAAATGCAAAAAGAGCTTCCAAAACATTGGCAACCTTATCTCAGACAAAGAAAAACGAAGCGTTGTTAATGGTGGCAAAGGCTTTATTATTACATAAAAATGAGATTATTGCAGAGAACGATAAGGATATTGATGCAGCAAAATTACGTGGTGTCAGCGATGCAATGATTGACCGTTTGCGTTTGACTGAGGCTAGATTTGAAGGAATGGCTGAGGGAATCAGACAGGTTGTTGCATTAGAAGATCCAATCGGAGAGGTGCTTTCCATGAAGGAAAGGCCAAATGGATTATTGATTGGTCAAAAAAGAGTACCTATGGGTGTGATTGGTATTATTTATGAGTCCAGACCAAATGTTACAGTAGATGCTTTTGCTTTATGTTTTAAGACAGGTAATGCTGTAATTTTACGTGGCGGTTCTGATGCCATTCATTCTAATATCGCTTTGGTGAAGGTAATTCGTGATGCATTGCTTGCATGCCAGATTACTCCGGATGCCGTTTCACTCATTACAGATACGGATAGAAGTAGCGTAAATGAATTGATTCGTATGAATGATTATGTGGATGTCATTATTCCACGTGGTGGAGCAGGTTTGATTCAAAATGTAATTCAGAATGCTACTGTGCCGGTTATTGAGACAGGAACCGGTAATTGTCACATTTATGTGGATAAGAATGCAGATTTAGAAAAAGCACTTCCAATTATTCATAATGCTAAGTTGCAAAGACTTGGTGTTTGTAATGCCTGTGAGTCTTTGGTTGTGCATAAGGATATTGCAAAAGAAGCAATTCCAATGATTGCCAAAGATTTAAAGGCTACTGAGTGTGAGATGCGTGGAGATGAAGCGGCTTGTAGCATAGATAGTTATATTGATAAGGCAACAAAAGAAGACTTTGGAACAGAATATTTGGCTAAGATTATCTCTGTTAAGATTGTAGAGGATATCGATGAGGCCATTGACCATATTAACCGTTACAGTACCGGTCATTCAGAAGCCATTATTACTGAGGATTACAGTGCTTCCATGAAGTTCTTAAATGAAATCGATTCGGCAGCTGTATATGTAAATGCTTCTACAAGATTTACAGATGGCTTTGAATTTGGTTTTGGTGCGGAGATTGGTATCAGTACTCAGAAATTACATGCAAGAGGCCCAATGGGACTTACTGCATTGACTACCGTCAAGTATATCATTTTCGGTAATGGACAGATTCGTGAATAAATAAGGAGAAGAATATGGGAACTACATTTAAAGGAACAAGCACATACATTGCCTCTAATGATTTGATGCAGGCAGTTGATGTAGCCATCGCATTAGAAAAGCCATTGCTAATTAAAGGTGAGCCCGGTACAGGAAAAACCATGCTTGCAGAGGCAATCAGCGAGGCGTTAGGAAAGAAACTTTATATTTGGAATATTAAGTCCACTACAAAGGCACAGGATGGTTTGTATACCTACGACACTGTACAGAGACTTTATGACAGTCAGTTTGGTGTGGAAGGTGTTGATGATATCAAGCATTACATCAAACTTGGTCAGTTAGGTGAGGCTTTTAATCAGGATGAGCAAGTCATCTTATTGATTGATGAGATTGATAAAGCAGATTTGGAATTTCCAAATGACTTGCTGTGGGAGCTTGATAAGATGGAGTTCTATATTCATGAGACAGGAGAGACCATCAAGGCAAAACAGCGTCCAATCGTGATTATTACATCCAATGCCGAGAAGGAATTGCCGGATGCGTTCCTTAGAAGATGTATTTTCCATTACATTGCCTTTCCGGATAAAGAACAAATGGCTGAAATTGTGCATGCACATTTCGATGCCTTAGAAGATAATTTATTAAAAGAAGCAATGGATACCTTTTATTGGATTCGTAGCTTCCGTGAAGTTAGAAAGAAACCTAGTACATCAGAATTGGTCGATTGGATTCGAGCATTGTTAATCTCAGGAATTAGTGCTGACAGGATTCATGCAGAACTGCCATTCCTCGGTGTATTAGTGAAAAAAGATGAAGATTTAGATGTTGTGAATAAAGGGAGATTAAATTAGTGTTTACAGCCTTTTTTTCCATGTTGAAGGCGAAGGGCTTAGATATCTCTATGACTGAATGGTTGACATTTATGGATGCCTTGGATAAAGGTCTTTGTGAGGGTAATTTTACAAATTTCTATTATCTTGGTCGTATGATTCTTGTGAAGACAGAGTCAGATTATGACAAATATGACATGGCGTTCAATGAATACTATAAAAATATTCGGTCGCAGGATGTACTTCCAGATAAGATTCTGGATTGGTTACATGCGGATGAGGATCGGGACTCTGATGACCCAAACAAGGATATGTATCAATTTAATCAGGAACGAATTGCCAGCGATGTAAAAAGAATGTATCAGGAACGTTTGACCGAACAGAACAGTGAGCATAACGGTGGTAATTTTTGGATTGGAACCTCTGGTGGTTCAGCCTATGGTCATTCCGGTAGAAATGTGGGTGGTATCCGTGTGACCGGGCAATCCGGTATGCGTTCAGCCTTTGCTGTCATTGGTGAGCATCGATATGCTGACTTTAGAAATGACAGAGTATTAAGCATGCGCCAATTTCAGGTGGCATTTCGTCGATTGCGTCAATATTCTTCACGTATTGATGTAGCTAAGACGGAACTAGATATTGATAAAACTATCGATTCTACCTGCAAACAGGGCGGCATGTTAAAGTTAGAATTTGATAAACCAAGAAAAAATACGGTTAAATTACTGTTATTGTTTGATTGTGGCGGAACAATGTATCCGTTTACAGCACTATGTAATACATTGTTCCAGGCTGTGCATAAGGCAAATCATTTTAAAGATGTAAAGACTTATTATTTCCATAACTGTATTTATTCTCACGTTTACAAATCTGCCGAGTGCGAGCTTGGGGATTGGATTACCATTGATCAACTAATGAAAATTACTGATAAGGATTATAAAGTAATTATTGTTGGTGATGCAGCTATGGCACCGGAAGAACTTTATGATGTGGATGGTAATTACCGTGGACCGAATAGCGGTATGAGTGGTTATGAATGGATGCAGTATATCAATCGATTTTATAAAAAGATTGTATGGCTGAATCCAAAGTATCATCCAAGTACCAATGGTGCGCATTGGATGGAATCAGAGCGTGCTTTGGCTGAGTTAATTCATATGTATCAATTGACTGTGGATGGATTGAAGGAATCTATTCAATATTTGATGGCACCGAAATAGTGTCAGAAAGGAGTGCTTTGTATGGATGAAAATATGACAACAAATCAGGTTACTAACGATGATAAATGGGGGTTAGTGCTTTGTGGTGGTGGAGCAAAAGGATCCTACCAGATTGGTTCATGGAAAGCACTAGAGGAATACGGTTTATTTCCTAAGGTGAAGGGATTTTCAGGAGATTCTATTGGCGCCATTAATGAGATGATAATGGCTTCTATGACCCAGGCTGCCGGTGAAGACCTTTGGGAAAGTATTAATTTTTTGACGGTATTTGATACAGAGCCTGATTTAATCGATATGGAGGAAGGTACATTCTCCAGAAATGAAATGCTCAGTATCATGCGTCACAATATTAACTATACAACGCTGGCAAATGATTCCAGAGATTTGTTTGTAAATATTACGAAGATGGGGCCTTATGGATTAGAGGAAGGCTCTGTTGCGGTATATGAAAAATTGAACAACAAGAGTGCTGAACGAATTGAAAAGATTGTTTTAGCGTCTTCGGCACTTCCAATTATATATGAGGCAGTAGAGATGGATGGTGCGTTATACCGTGATGGTGGTATGACAGATAATATGCCAATCAAGCCGCTTTATGATGCTGGTTATAGAAAAATTATCGTGATTGCATTGAGTCATAAAGCAACCATAAATACTGACTTGTATCCGGACTGTGAGATTTTGCTCATTCGTCCTTCACAAAATCTAGGTGATTTGATTGATGGCACTCTGAATTTTAAAACCAGAGATATTAAGATGCGCATGGAGATGGGATATCGGGATACGCTTAGAACATTAAAAGCGTACTTTGAAAAGGATCCTGCTTATTTGGCTCAACTTGATATTTTAGCACAAATGGATAATCAGGACATTTTGGTAAATAGTAAGATGCAATCCTTAAATGACAGAGTGACCGGCCATATGGATAAGTTGGATAGCATCATTAACAAGTATTCGATTTAATATACGGAATTGAGGTTATAGATTGACATGAACGAAGTGAGCAGAGAAGAAACTGCAAGACAGTTAACCTACATTGAGGAATTAAAACCGATAATAGCAAAAAAAGAGCAGGAATTAGGCAGAAAACTTACTTACTGCGTGACTACCTTTGGTTGCCAGATGAATGCCAAGGATTCTGAGAAGTTAATTGGTATCCTGGAGCAAATTGGTTATGTGGAAGCACCGGATGAGGATGCAGATTTTGTGTTGTACAATACCTGTACTGTTAGAGAAAATGCAAACCTTAGAGTTTATGGTCGTCTGGGACAGCTAAAGAAGAGAAAACTTAAAAATCCTAACATGATTATTGCGCTTTGTGGCTGTATGATGCAGGAAGCAGAGGTAGTTACAAAGATTAAAAAGAGTTATCGTCATGTGGATATTATTTTTGGAACTCATAATGTATTTAAACTTGCTGAGTTATTAAAGACAAGATTTGAGAGTGATTCTCAGGTCATTGATATCTGGAAGGATACAGATGAGATTGTTGAGGATTTACCTAGCACTCGAAAATACAGCTTCAAAGCTGGTGTAAACATTATGTTTGGCTGCAATAATTTCTGTAGTTATTGCATTGTACCTTATGTAAGAGGCAGAGAAAGAAGTCGTGATCCAAAAGATATCATTAGAGAGATTGAAGCAATGGTAGCAGACGGTGTGGTAGAGGTTATGCTACTTGGTCAGAATGTGAATTCCTATGGAAAAACACTTGATAATCCGATGACCTTTGCTGAACTATTACAGGAAGTAGAGAAGATTGATGGATTGAAACGAATTCGTTTTATGACTTCTCATCCGAAGGATTTGTCCGACGATTTAATTGCAGTTATGAAGGATTCCAAGAAGATATGCAGACATCTCCATTTGCCTGTACAGTCTGGTAGTAGCAGATTGTTAAAGGACATGAATCGTCGCTATACAAAGGAAGCATATTTGGAATTGGTAGATAAATTAAAAACTGCCATGCCGGATTTGTCTTTAACAACAGATATTATTGTGGGATATCCGGGTGAGACGGAAGAAGACCATCAGGAAACCATGGATGTTGTGAGACAGGTGCGATATGATTCGGCATTTACCTTTATTTATTCCAAGAGAACCGGTACTCCGGCAGCTGCCAGAGAGGATCAGATTCCAGAGGATGTGGTGAAGGATAGATTTGACAGATTGTTAAACCTTGTACAGGATATTGCTGCGGAGCAAACAAAGATTCATGAAGGCAAAATAATGGAAGCCTTGGTGGAAGAAGTGAATTCACAGTTAGATGGATATGTTACAGGTAGATTGTCTAATAATTTACTGGTGCATTTCCCTGGTGACGCCTCTATGGTTGGAAAGTTCTTCCAGGTGAAACTAAAGGAATGTAAGGGATTTTATTATTACGGTGAAATGAAAGCCAATTAAATTTGGCATGAACAGGACGGAAAACAATATGACAAAGGGAAAATTGTCTCCTATGATGGAGCAATACTTACAGACAAAAGAAGAATATAAAGATTGTATTATATTTTATCGTTTAGGTGATTTCTATGAAATGTTCTTTGAAGATGCAAAAGTTGTATCGAGAGAATTAGAACTTACTCTAACAGGAAGAGATTGTGGATTGGAGGAACGCGCACCAATGTGTGGCGTTCCTTATCATGCCTGTGATGTGTATTTGAATCAGTTAATTGAACGTGGTTTTAAGGTGGGTATCTGCGAGCAGGTGGAGGATCCGAAGCAGGCGAAGGGCCTTGTGAAGCGTGAGGTGATTCGAGTTGTTACACCTGGTACAAATATGTCCACACAGGTGTTGGATGAAAAGAAGAACAACTTTATTATGTCTGTATTTTTAGAGGAAAAGCAGGGAAAAAATAAGCCTGATTATACTATCGGTGCAGCCCTTTGTGATATTACAACCGGTGAATTTAAAGTATGTGAAATATCTGATATCGAGAAACTACAGGATGAAATCTATAAGTTTTCTCCTGCGGAGTTAATTGGTTTAGAAAGCATTTTGACAGCCGGACTTGATATTTCTTATATGCGTGAACGGATGCACATTGCGATTTCAACTGTGGATGCCATTTATTTTGATGCGCATAACTGCGAAAAACAGATTTTAAGTCAATTTCATGTTGGCACTTTAGAGGGACTTGGATTAAAGGATTTGCCTGCGGCAACCATGGCTTCTGGTGCACTTTTAAAGTATTTACATGAAACTCAGAAAAATACGCTGGAGCATATTCGTGCATTGCAGGTCTATGCAGTTGACGATTACATGCTGCTGGATAATGCTACCAGAAGAAATCTAGAACTTTTGGAAACTCTTAGAGATAAGACGAAAAAAGGTTCTTTGCTCTGGGTATTGGATAAGACAAAAACGGCAATGGGAGCAAGACTGTTACGTTCCTATTTGGAGCAACCATTGTTGAATAAAAATGATATTGAGAATAGATTGGATGCTGTGGAGGCATTGACACGGGAGATGATTACCCGTGAGGAGATGCGAGAATATTTAAATTCTGTTTATGACTTAGAGCGTTTAATGACAAGAATCTCTCTTCGTTCTGCGAATCCAAGGGATTTGATTGCATTTCGTTCTTCTCTCCAATATTTGCCTTATATAAAGAGGATGTTGGAAGCATTTTCTGAGCAATTGTTAGTTGATATCAATGCTGATATGGACGATTTACAGGATTTATTTCAATGGATTTCAGATGCTATTGTTGATGAACCGCCTATTTTGATTCGAGAAGGTGGCATTATTAAGGATGGCTATTCAGAAGACATTGATATGTTAAAGAAGGCCAGTACAGATGGTAAAAGCTGGCTTGCTGAATTGGAAGCAAGAGAAAAAGAAGCCACAGGTATTAAGAATCTTCGTATTAAATTTAACAAGGTGTTTGGATATTATTTTGAGGTTACCAATTCTTATAAAGATTTGGTTCCAGAGCATTTTATTCGTAAGCAAACACTGGCAAATGCAGAGCGTTATACCTCGGCAGAATTGGATAAATTAGCAGATGTGATTCTCGGTGCACAGGACAAATTGTGTGCACTTGAATATGAGACTTATGTTGCCCTTAGAGACCGATTGGCAGGGGAACTGACAAGAGTGCAAAAAACGGCTTCTGCCATTGCGAGACTGGATGTGTTCGCCAGCCTTTCTGTAGTTTCTGAGAAAAACCAATATGTAAGACCAACCATCAATGAAGATGGCCACATTCATATTGTGGACGGCAGACATCCTGTTGTGGAAAAAATGATGAATCACCAGATGTTTATCTGTAATGATACTTGTCTCGACCAGAAGGAGGAGCGCATTGCCATTATCACCGGTCCGAATATGGCGGGTAAGTCTACATATATGCGTCAGTCAGCGTTGATTGTTTTGATGGCACAGATTGGTTGCTTTGTTCCGGCTAAGACCGCTGAAATTGGCTTGGTTGACAGAATCTTTACCCGTGTGGGTGCTTCTGACGATTTGGCTTCCGGACAAAGTACATTTATGGTGGAAATGAATGAGGTTGCCAACATTCTTAGAAATGCAACACAAAACAGTCTTTTGATTCTAGATGAAATTGGACGTGGTACATCAACTTTTGATGGTCTTTCGATTGCCTGGGCAGTTGTGGAATATATCAATACCTGCGTTGGTGCAAAGACTTTATTTGCCACTCATTACCATGAGTTAACTGAGTTAGAGGGTAAACTGGATGGTGTGCATAATTATTGTATTGCAGTAAAAGAACAAGGTGAGGATATTATTTTCCTTAGAAAGATTATGCAGGGTGGTGCAGATAGAAGTTACGGTATTCAGGTTGCAAGACTTGCAGGGGTTCCTCGAGATATTATTGAACGCGCCAATGAAATTGCCGCTGCACTTTCAGATTCTGACATCGCCAATAATACCAAACAGATTACAAAATCTAAAATGAAGAAAAAACAAGAAGAAAATGTGCAACTTACAATGTTTGGCAATCAGGTTGAAAGCGAATTGATTGCTGAATTGAAGGGCTTAGACTTAACAAATATGACGCCGATGAAAGCGTTGTTATACATGAATGAGTTACAGGAGCGATTAAAGAAATCATTATGATAAAAGTACTAGACCAGGAAACTATCAATCAAATAGCGGCAGGAGAGGTTGTGGAGCGACCTTCTTCAGTAGTAAAGGAAATTGTGGAAAATGCAATTGATGCAGGTGCAACTGCAATTACTGTAGAGATTAAAGAAGGTGGTTTATCCTTTATTCGTGTTACTGACAATGGATGTGGTATTCGTAAAGAAGAGATTTCTACTGCATTTTTAAGACATGCTACAAGTAAGCTGAGAACTGCGGATGATTTGCTTTCAATTGCTTCTTTAGGATTTCGAGGTGAGGCGCTTGCAAGTATTGCGGCTGTAGCACAGGTAGAAATGATTACAAAAACAAAAGGAATGCTAACCGGTATCCGCTATGAAATTCATGGCGGGGAAGAAATTGCCATGGAAGAAATTGGATGTCCGGAAGGAACGACCCTTTTAATACGTAATTTATTCTATAATACGCCTGCCAGAAAGAAATTCTTGAAAACTGCCATGACAGAGGGCAGTTACATACAAGAATTGGTGATGCGACTGGCTATGTCTAAACCACATATTGCTATGCAGTTGATTGTAAATGGACAGAATAAACTTTCTACCACAGGGAATGGAAAACTAAAAGATGTGATATATCAGATATATGGCAGAGACGTGACGGCCAATTTAATTGAAATTGATGCCATGGATGCCCATATGAAAATAACCGGATATATCGGAAAACCATTTGTAAATAAAGGAAACAGAAGTTTTGAGAATTATTTTGTAAATGGAAGATTTATGAAAAATTCCGTGATTACAAAGGCTATTGAGGAGGCGTATAAGACCTTCGTTATGGTACATAAGTTTCCGTTTACAGCCTTAAGTATTGAATTAGAACCAAGCTTGTTAGATATCAATGTGCATCCTACTAAGATGGAGATGCGTTACGGTGAAAGTGATAAACTGTACCATTTTGTATATAAAGTTGTAAGGGATGCCCTGTTACAAAAAGAATTAATTCCAAATGTGACACCGGATACTGCAAAGGAAACTGCAGCAAAACGTGTTGCTGAGATTAAGGAAAATTTAGCAAAACCTAGAATTGAGCCTTTTGAAAAGGCACGAATCGAACAGGTGAAAAGGGTGGTAGAGCCGCCTAAACAGATAGTGGCGGAGGTTATTGCACCAAAACCTGTGATGCAACCTGTGATAAAACTCGTGGAGCCTTCTGTGCCATTAAAACATGAGCCTCCAATGCAAGAAAAGGTGAAAATACCTGTTTCAGAGGTCGCAGAGGAACCGGTAAGATATGAGGCGCCTGTACCAAAGAAAGAAGTATATGAGCAGGAAACACTTCTTTTAACAGAGGAGGCAAAGCCAAAACATCGTCTGATTGGTCAGTTATTTAAAACATACTGCTTAATAGAGTATGAAAATCAGTTATTTATTATGGATCAACATGCTGCTCATGAGAAGGTTATGTATGAGCGACTGATGAAAAAGTTTCATAATAGCGAGATATTTTCTCAACAGCTGATGCCTCCGATGGTAGTGACCTTATCGCCTGCAGAAGCTGACGCACTGGACCGGAATCTCAATACATTTGAAATTATGGGATTTACTGTAGAACCTTTTGGTGGTAATGAGTATGTAATTCGAGCAGTACCTGAAGATATTTTTGGCGTTCCTGCCAAAGAAGTGTTTACTGCTTTGATTGCGTCTTTGTCTGATGACAGTGGAGCAGTGACGGAAGAATTATTTGTTACGAAATTATCGACCATGGCATGTAAAGCGGCAATTAAAGGAAATCACAGTTTAACAGATAGAGAGATTACTGCTTTGGTGGATGAATTGATGACATTAGAAAATCCATACAACTGTCCACATGGCAGACCAACAATCATTAAAATGAGTCAGACTGAGATAGAAAAGAAATTCAAACGAATTCAGGATTAAACAAATGAGGAGGAAGAAAATATGGTTATTAAATTTAAATTTAACTCACCGGTGGTTCTTTGCTTTGCTATTATATCATTGATTGCATTGATTCTTGGTTATGTAACAGGTGGTGTGTCTACAAGAACCTTTTTCTGTGTGTATCGTTCATCTTGGGGAGATCCTCTGACCTATGTTCGTATGTTTTGCCACGTGTTAGGGCATGCTGATATTTCCCATTACGTGAATAACATGTTGTACATACTGTTATTAGGTCCAATTTTAGAGGAAAAATACGGCAGCAAGAATATTCTCGTTATGATTTTGATTACCGCTTTGATTACAGGATTAATCAATACCATTTTCTTTACAAATGGTTTACTTGGAGCAAGTGGTATTGTATTTATGATGATTGTGCTTTCATCAATGGTTAGTTTCAAGCAGGGACAGATTCCAATTACCATGATTTTGGTTGTCATTTTATATTTGGGAAATGAATTGATTGCTGGTGTATTTACAAAGGACAATGTATCACAGCTTACCCATATTTTAGGTGGTATTTGTGGTGGTGTGTATGGATGGGCATACAATAAACATAATTAATTATCTTGTAAATTTTATCTTGCATTTTATGAATTCTTGTGCTATTATGTTCAGTAGCATAAGAGTTAAGCTAAAGAGTGGGCGTTCGGTCCACTCTTTCGTTTTGTGATGGCGAGGAAAGGTGGTTATAGTTTGAAGAAAGCGGATATTGAAAAACGCTGCGAAGAACTGGTTACTCCAATCATTGACGAGAATCAATTTGAGCTTGTAGATGTGGAGTATGTCAAAGAAGGTGCTGACTATTATTTGCGTGTATATGCAGATAAGGAAGGTGGCATCAACATTGATGATTGTGTACTGATTAGTCGTGCCTTAGAGGTAAAATTAGACGAAGAAGACTTCATCAAAGATGCCTATATCTTAGAAGTGAGTTCTCCAGGACTTGGAAGACCACTTAAAAAGGAAAAGGATTTTAAACGCAGCATAGGAAAAGATGTGGATGTAAAACTTTACAAAGCATTAGAAGGTTCTAAGGAATTTACAGGTACCCTAAGCGCGTATGATGAAACAACTGTAACACTTTCATTTGACGATGGAGAGCGTGTATTTGAACGACAGGACATCGCATTAATTCGGTTATCATTAGATTTTTAATTTAAATAAGATTGAGGAACATAAGGAGGATAAAAATGTCAGAGTTAATTGATGCATTGGATTTAATTGAAAAGGAGAAAGAAATCAGCAAAGAAGTAATGATTGAGGCAATTGAGTCATCATTGATTACTGCTTGTAAGAAGGATTTTGGTAACTATGATAACTTTAAGGCACATATGGATCCAGAGACTGGAAAGATTACCTTATATGCTGAAAAGACTGTTGTAGAAACTGTTGAAGACCCAAATTTAGAGATTAGCATTGAAGAAGCAAAGATGCACAGCAAAAAGTTGCAGGTTGGTGATATTTACAACGTAGATATTACACCAAAGAATTTTGGACGTATCGCTGCACAGCAGGCAAGAAATGTTATCGTGCAGAAGATTAAAGAAGAGGAAAGAAATGCAGTATTTAAGCATTTTAGTTGTAAGCAAAAGGATGTCATTACCGGTATCGTACAGCGTTATGATGAGAAGGGAAATATCCGTGTTAGTCTGGATGAAAAAACAGAAGCTTCCTTGAATGAAAAGGAGCAGGTAAAGACAGAGCATTTCCGTCCACAGGACAGAATTAAGCTTTATATTGTTGATGTAAAGACAACAGGTAAGGGACCAAAGATTTTAGTATCCAGAACACATCCTGAGTTGGTTAAGAGATTGTTTGAACAGGAAGTATCTGAGGTTGCTGATGGTATTGTAGAGATTAAGAGCATTGCAAGAGAAGCAGGTTCTCGTACAAAGATGGCTGTATATTCAAATGACAGCAACGTAGATCCTGTTGGTGCTTGTGTAGGTGTTCAGGGTGACCGAGTAAATAATATCGTTAGTGATTTAAAGGGTGAGAAGATTGATATTATTACATGGGATGAGGACCCTGCAATCTTTATTAAGAATGCACTTAGCCCTTCAGATGTTGTTTCTGTAGTGGTTGATTTAGATGAAAAGAGTGCAAAGGTAGTTGTTCCAGATCAGCAGTTGTCTCTTGCAATCGGTAAGGAAGGTCAGAATGCACGTCTTGCAGCAAGACTTACCGGATATAAGATTGACATTAAGAGCGAGTCACAGGCTGAAGAAATGGACGATTATATTGATGATGTCGAAGAATATGATGAGTAGGAAGTGATTATATGCCTAAGAAAATTCCGACAAGACAATGTATTGGTTGTCAGGAAATGAAACAGAAGACAGATTTAATCAGAATCGTACACAAGACAGATGATACCTTTTCTATTGATGTAACAGGAAAGATGAATGGAAGAGGTGCTTATATTTGCAAGTCATCTGCGTGTCTTAATAAGGCTATAAAATCAAAGGGCTTGGAGCGTTCTTTCAAGCAGCAGATTCCTGCAGATGTTTATGAGGCGTTAAAAAAGGAGTTGGAAGCAATTGAATAAAAAAGCATTTGGGATGCTTGGCTTGGCAATGCGAGCGGGCAAGGTTGTTTCCGGCGAATTTTCTACGGAAAAAGCGGTGAAATCAAAAACGGCAAAACTTGTAATCGTAGCCAATGACGCATCAGAGAACACAAAAAAGTTATTTCGCGATAAATGCAGTTTTTATCGTGTACCGATACAGATATGTAGTACAAAAGAAGAATTAGGAAATGCAATTGGTAAGGAGTTTCGTGCTTCCCTTGCCGTTACAGATTCCAATTTTGCTACTCAGATTATGAAACATAATGACCATGATGAATTCCAGGAGGTGTAATCTATGGCAAAAACCAGAATATATACAGTATCAAAGGAAATAAACATAGATAATAAAGAAATCATTGCATTTTTAAATGCAAATGGTGTTGAAGTAAAGTCTTCTTCCAGTGGTTTAACTGATGAAGAAGTAGATATGGTAAAGAAGCATTTTGCTGCACCAAAGCCAGCAGAGAAAAAGGCTGAACCTAAACAGGAAAAGAAAACTGAAACTAAGAAAACTGAACCAAAGAAGGCTGAAGAGAAGAACACAGAAGTTAAGCCTGAAAAAAAGGTAGAGGCAAAGCCTGAAAAGAAGGAAAAGGCAGAAAAGAAATCTGACAATAAGCAGGCACAGAATCAGCCAAAGAAGCAGGATAAAAAGCAGGATAAAAAGCAGGATAAGAAGAATGCTAATAATGACAATGCTCAAAAGAATGGTGATAAGAACCAGCATCGTCAGGCACAGTGGGTAAATACCAATTTAAAGAATAAAAACAATAAGAATAACAACAATAACAATAAAAACAATCAGAATCAGCAAAATAACAAGAATGGCAAGAACAACAATCAGCAACAACCGGCACCAAAGCCAGCAAAGCCGGCTGAACCAGTCATTAAGACAATTACATTGCCAGAGGTGTTAACAGTAAGTGAGCTTGCTGAAAAGTTAAAGGTACCAGCTGCACAGTTAATCAAGAAGTTATTTATGGCTGGCAAGATGGTAACAGTGAATTCTGATTTAGATTTCGAACAGGCAGCAGATATTGCTTTAGAATATAACTGTATCGCTGAGGAAGAAGAAAAAGTAGATGTAATCGAAGAATTACTCCGTGAAGATGAAGAAGATCCTGAAACTATGAAGGAAAGACCACCAGTTGTCTGTGTAATGGGACACGTAGACCATGGTAAAACTTCATTGTTGGATGCAATTCGTGAGACTTCTGTTACAACCGGTGAGGCTGGTGGTATTACTCAGCATATTGGTGCATATACAGTTGATGTGGCTGGTCAGCAGATTACATTTTTGGATACACCTGGACACGAGGCATTTACAGCCATGCGTATGCGTGGTGCACAGGCTACAGATATCGCAATCTTAGTTGTAGCAGCTGATGACGGTGTTATGCCTCAGACTGTAGAGGCTATTAACCATGCCAAGGCAGCTGGTATTGAAATTATCGTAGCAGTAAACAAGATTGATAAGGAAAGTGCCAATGTTGAGCGTGTTAAACAGGAGTTAATGGAGCATGAATTAATCGCTGAGGATTGGGGCGGTACAACTGTATTCTGTCCTGTTTCTGCGCATACAAAAGAAGGTATCGATAATTTATTAGAGATGATTCTTTTAACAGCTGAGGTATTGGAGTTAAAAGCAAATCCTAACCGTAAAGCAAGAGGTATCGTAATTGAGGCCGAACTTGATAAGGGTCGTGGTCCGGTTGCTACTATTTTGGTACAGAAGGGTACTCTTCATGTAGGAGAGGCAGTTGCCATTGGTGAAGCTCATGGTAGAGTACGTGCCATGATTGATGACAAGGGTAGAAGATTAAAAGAGGCTGGCCCATCTGTTCCTGTTGAGATTTTAGGTTTACACAGCGTTCCAAATGCTGGCGAAATCTGTATTGCCACAGAGAATGAGAAGGAAGCTCGTTCTATGGCTGAGGCATTTATTGCTTATGGTAAGGAAAAATTATTGGCTGATACAAAGGCTAAGATGTCTTTGGATGACTTATTTAGTCAGATTCAGGCTGGTAATGTAAAAGAGTTAAATCTTGTTGTTAAGGCTGATGTACAGGGTTCTGTAGAAGCTGTTAAGGCAAGTTTATTAAAACTTTCCAATGAGGAAGTTGTTGTTAAGGTAATTCACTCAGGTGTAGGTGCCATCAATGAGTCAGACGTTATTTTAGCGTCTGCGTCCAATGCGATTATCATTGGTTTCAATGTAAGACCAGATGTTCAGGCAAAATCTATCGCTGAACGTGAAAAGGTTGATTTACGTCTCTATAAGGTAATTTACAATGCTATCGAAGATATTGAGGCTGCCATGAAGGGTATGTTAGATCCAATCTTTGAGGAGAAGGTAATCGGACATTTAGAGGTTCGTCAGACATACAAGGCATCTCAGATTGGTACTATTGCAGGTTCTTATGTATTAGATGGTACTGTTCAGAGAAATAGTACTGTAAGAATTACCCGTGAAGGCGAGCTTGTCTTTGAAGGACCTTTGGCTTCCTTAAAGAGATTTAAGGATGACGTGAAGGAAGTTCGTTCCGGTTACGAGTGTGGTCTTGTATTTGAAGGCTTTAACGACGTTAAGGAAGAAGATCAGATTGAAGCGTATATTATGGTAGAAGTACCTAGATAATAAGTCTGTCATTTACAGACGGAGGAGTAGGAATGAGAAAGAATAGTATTAAAAATACTAGAATTAATGCAGAAGTTCAGAGAGAATTGAGTCGTATTATCTCTTATGAGATTAAAGACCCGCGCATTCATCCAATGACATCTGTTGTGGATGTAATTGTAACTCCTGATTTGAAGCAGTGTAAAGCATATATCAGTGTGTTAGGTGATGAGGAAGCACAGGCAGATACCTTAAAAGGTCTTACCAGTGCTGCAGGTTATATTCGTAAAGAATTAGCCCGTTCCATCAATTTGCGCAACACACCAGAGATTCAGTTTGTTATGGACCAGTCCATTGCATATGGTGTTACCATGTCAAAGAAGATTGATGATGTAACAAAGGATATGCCGGTTAGAGAGGAAGAGCAGGAATAATCTGCAGGTGACTATGAGCCAATTATTAAACTTAATTGCAGAAGCTGATACAATTGCCATTTTGGGACATATTAGTCCGGATGGTGATTGCGTTGGTTCCTGTTTGGGATTATATAATTACATTATTGAGCATTATTCCAAGGAACGAGTGCAGGTATATTTAGAGCCATTTAGTAAGGATTTTCGCTTTTTAAATGGTGCTGACTTAGTATGTCATAATACAGATGAGGACTTTAGCTATGATTTGGCTATTAGTCTTGATTGTGGCGATTTATTAAGACATGGCGACTTTGGAAAATATTTTGCATCTGCCAAGAAAACTGCTTGTGTGGATCATCATATCAGCAATCAAGGCTTTGGTGATTATTGTGTCGTTGATTTGGAGGCAAGTTCTGCCTCTGAGGCTGTATTTAAACTGTTAAATGATACTGCGCTGTCAAAGGAATGTGCAGAGGCATTTTACCTTGGCATTGTCCATGATACAGGTGTATTTAAACACAATAGTACATCTAAGAAAACCATGGAAATTGCCGGTTTATTGATATCTTTGGGAGCAAAGTCAGACTATATTATTGACCACACATTTTATAAGAAAACCTATATTCAGAACAAATTGTTAGGCCTGGCACTTTCAAAGGCGGAATTGTTTTTAGATGGAAAACTAATCGTAACCTGTATTACAATGGATGATTTTGCATCTATTAAGGCCAGCAGAATGGACACAGATGGTATTGTTGACCAGCTTAGAATTACCGAAGGTGTTGAAGTGGCTTGTTTTGTATACGAGAAGTATCCGGGTGATTTTAAGTACAGTTTGCGTTCGAATGGCTTGGTAAATGTAAATTTGATTGCTACTGCATTAGGTGGCGGCGGTCATATTCGTGCTGCCGGCGTCCAGGTAAAGGCAGATTATTTGGATACATTACAGTATATAATTGAAGAAGTGAATAAACAAATATAACAGAAAGGGAGTAGCGTGCGTGATTGATGGTATTATGAATATTTATAAAGAGCCGGGCTATACTTCCTTTGATGTTGTTGCCAAAATGCGAGGCATTTTGAAGCAAAAGAAGATTGGGCACACCGGCACGTTAGATCCAGACGCTGAAGGTGTGCTTGTTCTATGTCTGGGAAATGCAACAAAACTATGTGAAATGTTGACAGACAAGGATAAAGAGTACATTGCTACATTGCAGCTTGGAATTACAACTGATACAGAGGATACATCGGGAACGGTGTTATCCCAATCTCCTGTAAATGTTTCAGAATCAGAGGTGCGGGAAACAATTCTGTCCTTTGTGGGAAAACAAAAGCAAATTCCACCAATGTATTCTGCCATCAAAAAGGATGGAAAAAAATTGTACGAATTAGCCCGTGAGGGCATTGTGATTGAAAGAGAACCTCGCGATATCGAGGTATTTCATATAGATATTATTTCAATGGATTTACCATTTGTAAAGTTCTCTGTGTGTTGTTCTAAGGGAACTTATATTAGAAGTTTATGCCGGGATATTGGTGAAAAACTTGGCTGTGGTGGTGCCATGTCACATCTATTAAGAAATAGAGTAAGTCAGTTTTCGGCAGAGGATGCTTTGAAATTGTCAGATGTTGAAATGATGCGAGATGAAGGGCGTATATCCGAATGCGTATATCCGATACCTTCTTTGTTTCCGAGTTATCCAATTATTCAGATTCGGTCACAGGCTGAAAAATATTTGATGAACGGCAATCCGCTTACACTGAATTCCTTTGTTGAAATGGATACAGCAAAGGTGTTTGAAGGAATGCGTATTTTTGTTTGTAATCAAGAACAGGAAATTAAGGGATTATATATATACCAGGATAAAAAGCAGATGTTTGTACCAGATAAAATGTTTTTGTCCTAGATTTTAAAATTGGAGCTACTATGATTTACATAAATAATCATACAGATAAAATTGAACAATCCACAGCAATTGCTTTGGGAAAATTTGATGGTTTGCATATTGGACATCAGTTGCTATTGGATGAGATTGTGTCACAGAAAGACAATGGCTTACTGGCAACAGTATTTACCTTTGACCAGTCGCCGTTACGAATTATTTCCGGTGCGACTGATGGTTATATAGATACCAGAATGGAACGATTAGATATCATGAAGGGCCGTCAAATTGATGCATTGGTTGAATATCCTTTTACGAAGGAATTCGCAAAAATGGAACCGGATGATTTTGTATATAATGTGTTGATACAGCAGTTTTCTATGAAAATGTTAGTTGTTGGTGAAGATTTTTGTTTTGGACGAAACCGTTCTGGTAATGTAGATTTGCTTCGTGAGTTAAGTCAGAAATATAATTTTCAATTAGTGGTGAAAGAACAACAGCGTTATGAGGATGCAGTTGTCAGTTCCACTTTGATTAAGCAACTTATTTCAAAAGGAGATATGAAACTGACCAATCAGTTATTAAATCGCTGTTATTCTATTAGAGGAGAAGTGGTATCCGGTAATAAACTTGGTAGAACCATTCAGTTTCCAACAGCCAATATTGAGATTCCCGATGATAAATTGATACCACCTTATGGTGTGTATCATGTGAAAACCATTATTGATGGTTGTGAGTATGATGGCGTGGCAAATCTTGGTACAAAACCGACTGTAAAACAAGATGATGTCATTGGTTTGGAAACCCATATTTTAAATTACAGTGGTGATTTATACGGAAAGCATTTAAAGATTGATTTTTTGGATTTTATAAGACCGGAGATGAGGTTCTCCGATGTGGAAGCATTAAAAACACAAATTAAGCTAGATATTGAAAAGGTGATGAGAGCATGAATATTGGATTATTTACAGATACCTATTATCCAGAGATAAATGGTGTTGCCAATTCCGTATTTTTATTGAAAAAGGAATTAGAGGCAAAGGGACATACAGTTTATGTAATTACAACAAAGACTCCAGATGCACCAGAAAATGAAGTGAACGTATTTCGAGTGCCGTCTATGTCATGTTCCTTTGTGCCAGAACGAAGAATAGGACTGTTTTATCAGCCATTATTGGCAAAGAAAATTAGACAGTTAGATTTGGATGTCATTCATACCCATACTGAGTTTTCTTTAGGCATTTTTGGAAGAATCATGGCAAAGGAATTGTTGCTTCCGGTTGTGCACACTTACCATACTATTTATGAGGATTATACACATTATATTAAAGAGTATATTTCCAATGCGGAGCGTGCGAAGAAGATAGCTAGAAGCTTTAGTAAGATTAGTGTAAAGGGTGCTGAGGAAATTGTAGTGCCAACACAAAAGGTAAAAGAGTTGTTGGTTTCTTATGGTGTACAGGGTGATATTACAGTCATTCCAACGGGTATCAATCTTGAGAAATTCGGTACAAGAGATACCATGGAGCAAAGAGAACACTATCGCAAGGATTTAGGTTTAAAGCCGGAAGATAAGGCTATTCTTTACATTGGTAGAATCTCAAAGGAAAAGAATATTGATGAAATAATGCAATATCTGGATGGATATTTTGATATCCATAATGACTGTAAATTTGTCATTGTTGGTGATGGACAGTATAGAAAGTCTGTTTTAGAACCATTGAAGGCGACTTTGAAGCATGGAGACCGGATGCTATTTGCAGGCTCAAAATCCTGGGATGACATTGCTCATTATTATCAAACAGGTGATGTGTTTGTCAGTGCATCTACCAGTGAGACGCAAGGCTTGACCTATATCGAAGCTTTGGCGTCAGGCTTGCCTGTTGTGGCCCGGGCTGATGAATGCTTAGATAATGTGATTGAACAGGGTGTCAATGGATTCACTTATGAGACAGAGACAGAATTTTTAGAGTATTTGGATAACGTTCTTTACAAGGAACAGGATAATGTTGCAAATGCAGAAAACTACATTGGTCCTTGGACAAAGGTTGCGATGGAGAGTGTAGAAAAGTTTTCTACCAAAGTATTTGCAGATAAGATTGAAAATATATATTTCCATGCTGAGCGCACGCATAAATCAATTATCGACAAACTTGCAGATAAAGTGGCCGATAGAATTGGATATGAACGTGAGGAATGGAAACCAATTCCTAGTAAGATGTCTATGTTTTTAGGCAATTCTCAGTTAGATGCATCCAGAATTGTACTTGGTTGTATGCGTATGGCCGATTTGAGTGTCAATGAGGTTGAAAAGGTGATTCATAAGTCGTTGGATATGGGTATCACTTTGTTTGACCATGCAGATATTTATGGTGGTGGTCGTTGCGAAGAATTGTTTGGTCAGGTTCTGGGAGAAAACAAAGGTCTTCGTGACAAAATGCGAATTCAGACAAAATGTGGCATCAAACCGAATTATTATGATTTGTCCAAGAAGCATATTTTAGAGTCAGTGGATAACAGCTTATCCAGGTTGCAGACAGACTATTTGGATTTGTTGTTATTGCACAGACCGGATACCTTTATGGATCCGGATGAAATAGCTGAGGCGTTTTCTGTTTTAGAGAGCTCTGGTAAAGTGCGTGCTTTTGGCGTCAGCAATTTTAATAGCATGCAGATAGCATTGTTACAGGAAGTTTTAGATGAGCCATTGCTTGTAAATCAAATGCAATTTGGACTTGGTAACTGCGGTATGGTTGCCAGTGGAATTACTACCAATACAGTACTTCCGACTGCACCAGACAGAGATGGTTACATGCTTGATTTTTGTAGATTAAGAGAGATTACAATACAGGCTTGGTCTCCTTTGCAGTATGGCTTGTTTGAGGGCAGCATTTTCGATGAAGAAAAGTTCCCTAAATTAAACGAAGTGTTGCAGGCATTTGCCAACCGTTATCAGGTGACAAAAGCAATGATTGCAATTGCATGGATATTAAAACATCCTGCCAATATGCAGGTGATTACCGGTTCCATGAATGTGGAACATATAGCAGACATATGTAGGGCTACTGAAGTAAACTTGACAAAGCAGGAATGGTATGAATTATATCAGGCTGCTGGGAATGTGTTGCCATAATAAGGAGATACTATGAACAAATTTACGACTCTTTTGCTGGATTGGTTTTATCAAAACAAAAGAGATTTACCTTGGCGTAAGGATAAAGATCCATATCATGTATGGCTGTCCGAAATCATGCTACAGCAGACCCGTGTTGAGGCTGTGAAGGCATATTACACAAGGTTTTTAAATGCTTTGCCGGATATCAAAAGTCTATCAGAATGTCCGGATGACAAGCTTTTGAAGTTATGGGAAGGTTTGGGATACTATAACCGTGTTCGCAATTTGAAAATTGCGGCAACCACCATTATGCAGGAATATGATGGTGTGTTTCCCAATCATATCGAAGACATCAGATCCTTGAAGGGTATCGGCGACTATACAGCAGGAGCGATTGGTTCCATTTGCTTTGATTTGAAGACACCAGCCGTGGATGGCAATGTGCTTCGTGTTCTTTCTAGGGTGTGGAATGATGACAGCAATATAGATTTGGCAGACACAAAAAAGCGGTATGCTAAGGAATTGCTTTCACTATACCCGGAGCAAAATTGTGGTGATTTTACCCAGAGTTTAATGGAGCTTGGAGCCATTGTATGTATTCCCAATGGGATTCCTAAATGTGAACTGTGTCCGATTCGTTCTCATTGTCTGGCACATCAAAATAATAGAACCCATTTACTTCCGGTCCGCAGTGAAAAGAAACCAAGAAAACATGTGGATATGACAGTGTACGTGTTCTGTTATACAGATGAAAATGGAATCAATCACTATGGTGTGCAAAAGAGAACTGCAAAAGGACTGCTTTCGGGACTATATGAGTTTCCGAATGTTGAAAATGCATTTTCAATACAAGAGGCTTTGGAGTATGCTGAAATTTATCAGGTATCTCCAAAGGATGTTTTCAAAGAGTTAAAGTATACACATATTTTTACCCATGTGGAATGGCATATGACGGCTTATTATTTATCTTGTAATGATATGAGTGAAAAGCTTACCTGGGTAACAGCAGATAAGATGGAGCAAGAAACTCCGTTGCCAACGGCCTTTAGGGTCTTTTGGGAGGCGATAGTATGACTTGTCTGGAAGCACAAACAAAGATTATGGCTTTCATAGATAACAAATTAAAAGATGAAGATTTATACGCATTTGTAAAGCACATTAAGAGTTGCAATAACTGTGCGGAAGAGTTAGAGATTTACTATACTCTTTTAGTTGGCATGAAGCAACTTGATAATCATGAAAATCTGAGCACTGATTTTAAAAAGGAACTAAATCATAAGCTGGATAGTGCTATGAATCGTATCAATCATACAAAAACACTGAAGAAATCAACAGTTTTCGTTGTGAGTGCAGTGTTTATTGGTGTTATGATATTTGCCTATAATAACTTCTTAAATATGGTTTATCATAAGGAGCAGGAGATTAAACTATCAAGACAGACAGAATACTATTATTATGACACCTTTGCAGATGTCGTTTTAAATGAGAATAGATTAAAAATTAGAGATTTTAATGTAGTGGTAGAAGAGACGCAACCAGATGCAACAAAAGAGTTTTATAACAAAATTCATCAATACAATTTAAATCAATTGATGATAGATTCGGAGGAGGATGATGATGAATAAAGTATTGTTAATAGATGGACACAGTATTTTAAATAGAGCATTTTATGGACTTCCTAATCTGACCAATTCAAAGGGACAGCACACCAATGCGGTGCTTGGGTTTATAAATATTTTGTTGAAATTGATGGATGAGGAAAAACCAACCCATATGTTTGTTGCATTTGATGTGCATCAACCAACCTTCCGTCATGAAATATACAAGGAATATAAAGGCACCAGAAAGGGAATGCCTGATGAATTACGGGAACAAGTCCCGTTGCTAAAGGAAGTATTAAAAGCCATGGGAGTTTCCATGGTAGAAAAGGGTGGTTATGAGGCTGATGACATTATAGGAACTATGTCACGAATTGCAGATCGAGCAGGGTTTCAAGTAACAATTGTGTCTGGTGACAGAGATTTATTACAGTTGGCAACAGACCATATTTTGGTGCGCATTCCTAAAACAAAACCATCTGGTACTGTGATTGAGAATTATTATGCGGACGATGTAAAGGCAACCTATCAGGTAACTCCAACGGAATTTATTGATTTAAAAGGCTTAATGGGAGATGCCTCAGATAATATTAAGGGTGTTCCGGGCATCGGAGAAAAGACAGCAACTCAGATTATTACTGCATTTCATTCCATTGAAAATGCATATGCACATATAGATGAAATTAAACCAAAGAAAGCGAAAGAAAACTTAGAAACATACTATGACCAGGCTATTTTTTCTAAGCAGTTGGCTACCATCAAATTGGATTGTGAATTAGAGGTAACATTAGAAGCAGGGCAGTTGGACAATCTATTTACTGACGAAGCCTACGCCTTGTTTAAACAGTTAGAATTTAAACAGTTAATGAAGCATTTTCAAAATGTGGAAGTAGTTGAAGAAACCATTGAGTATCAGGTAATTAACGATTGGTCAGAAGCGATGGACAAACTGAATCAGTTAAAGCAGGAGCAGGTACTTGGCTTATTTATTGGTGCCGATCATGAAGATGTTTTAACTGTCAGTATTTCTCTGGCTTCGGGACAAAATTATTTATTTACAAGACAGGGATTTTTGACTTCGGAGTGTCTTTTGGACATGGTAAAGGAATTGGCAAAAGCGGGCGTTACCTTGGCTGTGATGGATTTAAAGAGTACTTTACATCGCTTGCAGGCTGATATTGCATTTACAATGCAAACATTTGATGCTGGTGTAGCAGCATATTTATTAAATCCATTAAAGGATACCTATGGCTATGATGATATCAGCAGAGATTACCTTGGAAAATTGCTTGCCTCTGAAAAAGAACTTTTGGGTAAGCAGGAATTAAATGACCTGGTGTTACAGGATGAAGCGGTACAGAAGTTCCTTGTGTATTCGGCTTATGCACCTTTGCATGCAAAAGAAACTCTGCTTTCTAACCTACGGGAAGTAAACATGGAGTCTCTTTATGTGGATTTGGAATTGCCTTGCGTGTTTACACTTTATCACATGGAAATTGCTGGTGTTAAGGTCGATAAGAAGGCATTGCTTGATTATGGCACTATGCTTGGCAATGAAATTAGTGTGTTAGAGAAAAGAATTTATGAGAATTGTGGCGAAACATTTAATATCAATTCCCCGAAGCAGTTAGGCGTAATTCTATTTGAAAAACTTGGTTTGCCAAATGGAAAGAAAACGAAAACAGGTTATTCTACCAGCGCGGACGTTCTTGATAAGTTAAAAAATGACTATCCGGTAGTACAGGATATTTTGAATTATCGTACCTATGCAAAGCTAAAATCAACCTATGCTGACGGATTGGCGAATTATATTTCTGATGATGGCAGAATATATGGAACCTTTAATCAGACTATTACTGCAACAGGGCGAATTAGTTCTACGGAACCCAATTTGCAAAATATCCCAATGCGTATGGACATTGGAAGACAAATTCGCAAGGTTTTTATTCCGGAACAGGATTATATTTATGTAGATGCTGACTATTCACAGATTGAACTTCGTGTGATGGCACATTTATCAAATGATCCGGTTTTAATAGATGCCTACCAAAAAGGCTTGGATATTCATGCCAGTACCGCATCTGAGGTGTTTGAGGTGCCTTTAGATGAGGTTACAGATTTGCAAAGACGACATGCAAAGGTTGTTAATTTTGGTATCATTTATGGACAAAGTGCTTTTGGATTGTCAGAAGAATTGAATATATCCAGAAAAGAAGCTTCTGCATATATTGAAAAGTATTTTGAAACATATCAATCTGTAAAAGCATTTTTAGACAGTTCTGTGGAAACTGCAAAAAAACTCGGATATTCTGAAACAATGCTACACAGAAGGCGTCCGATACCAGAACTTACTTCCAGCAATTTTATGCAGAGAAGTTTTGGTGAAAGAATTGCGATGAATTCTCCAATTCAGGGGACTGCTGCAGACATTATTAAGATTGCAATGGTTCGTGTAGATAAGGAATTAGTACAAAGAGGACTAAAATCCAGACTGGTATTACAAATTCATGATGAATTGTTGATTGAAGCGGCAATTGATGAATTAGAAGAAGTGAAAGATATTGTAAAAACGACTATGGAGGAGGCTTTAATGCTTTCTGTGCCATTAGAGGCAGACATGCATGTCGGTACAGATTGGTTTGAAGCAAAATAAACGTGAAGGTTATTGGTATTACAGGTGGTGTGGGAACGGGCAAAAGTACCGTTCTCAGCATTTTAAAAGAAGAATACAATGCTACAATTATTGAAGCAGATAAAGTGGCGCATCAGTTAATGATGCCTGGAGGCGCTACATATCAACCAATCATTGAAGCCTTTGGACAAGAAATTTTAGAGGCCGATGGTGGTATTTCCAGAATAAAACTGGGGGCAATTGTGTTTTCTGATGCAGAAAAACTGAATCAATTAAATAGCATTACACATCCAGCCGTGAAAGACTTTATAGTAAATACCATTGAAAGAGAAGCGGCTCGTGGTCAGGATGCATTTGTTGTTATTGAAGCAGCTTTGCTAATTGAGACCGGTTATCAAGATATATGTGATGAAATCTGGTATATTTACTCAGATGAAAATGTGAGAATTCAAAGATTGATGGCATCCAGAGGTTATTCTAAGGAGAAATGTATTTCCATCATGAAAAGCCAGTCAAACGAAGCATTTTATCGGGAAAATTGCCAGCAAGTGATTGATAATAGTGCAGATTTTATTTATACGAAGCAACAAATAGACAATTTGTTGAAAAAATAATATGATTATGATATAATTTTTGTAAATTATGCAATGAAATAGAGGGGTTCAAATGGCACAACAACGCGTATTCCCTGAACCACTTGTTTTTGGCTTGGATATTGGAACCAGAAGCATTGTTGGTACTGTAGGATATAGAGAACATAATCAATTTCATATTGTTGCACAGGCAACAAAATTTCATGATACACGTGCTATGATTGATGGTCAGATTCATGATATTCAAAGTGTTGGCAATAGTATTATTGAAGTTAAGAATACCTTAGAGGCTCAGTTGGATGGCAGAAAGTTAAAAGAAGTCTGCATTGCTGCAGCTGGACGTGTATTAAAGACCTCTGTTGGTACAGGTTATCATGAATATGCAGAAAATACAGTAGTGAATAAAGATTATATTCATTCCTTGGAGATGCTTGGTGTAGAAAAGGCCTATGAACAGATTGTGGAAGAGAACGGCACAGATGTTAAGTATTTCTGTGTTGGTTACACAGTAATCAAGTATTATTTAAACGGACTGGATATTTTGAATTTGGAAGGTCACAAGGCAAACAATATCGGAGCCGACGTATTAGCTACATTTTTGCCGGAAGAGGTAGTTGACGGTTTGTATGCTGCCGTGGCTTTGGCTGATTTGGAGGTTGTGAATCTCACTCTGGAGCCAATTGCAGCAATGAATGTTGCCATTCCTCAAGAGTATCGGTTGTTAAATATTGGACTTTTAGATGTTGGCGCAGGAACCTCAGATATCTGTATTACCAAAGATGGTAGTATTACAGCTTATGGCATGATTCCTTCTGCCGGTGATGAGATTACTGAAACTTTGATTAAGAAGTATTTAGTTGATTTCAATACTGCTGAAAAAATCAAAATGATAGGAAAACGCAAATCCTTGACATATAAAGACATTATGGGGATTTCCCATAAAATCACTCCAGAAGAGGTTCAAAAGACCGTTCAAAGTGTGGTTGATGACATCACTAAAAGCATTGCTGATAAAATTATAGAATTAAACGGCGGCAAGAGCATCAGTGCTTTATTTGTAGTTGGCGGAGGTGGCAAATTACCTGGATTTACTGAGTTGCTTGCAAAGCATCTTAAGATTGCCGAGGATAGAGTAGCCCTTCGTGGCATGGAAGTAATGCAGAATATTAATATTTTGGTGGATGGGGTTAAAAAAGACCCATTGCTAGTTACTCCAATAGGTATCTGTTTAAACTTCTATGAACAAAAGAACAATTTTATATTTGTGAATTTAAATCAAGAGCGCATTAAGCTTTATGATAATGATAAATTAACAGTATTTGATGCAGCTGTGCAGTATGGCATTTCCAATGAAAAGATTTTCCCTAGACGTGGCGCAGATATCACTTTCAAAGTAGATGGTAAGACCAGAATTGTGCGTGGCAAGACGGGTGAAGCGGCTGTTATCAAGATCAATGGCAAAGTTGCCGGTATGAACACGGTGATTCATGCTAATGACCAAATTCAGATTGAGGAATCTACCTTCGGTGAAGCGGCTTCCTTTGAATTGAGTAGTTTACCGGAATTAAAGAAAAGTATGACGTTTATTGTAAACGATACATCCGTTACTTGTCCTGGTTATGCAATTGTAAATGGACAGGCGCAAGCCGGATTCTATCAGGTTGCAGATGGGGATGATATTGAGATTGCTACATATTACACTGTAGAAGAGTTATTCCGCTTCATGGATGTGAAGCCAGCCGGTAAGGTGTTGGTTAACAATGAGGAAGCGAACATGCAGACTCGTATTTACGAGAATTTCAAGGTAAGTTGGAAGGATACACCTGAATTCTCTGATTTAGAACCAGGTTCAAAGGATGATATCAAACATCCACCAGAACCCACTGTAATGGATAATGAAAAGGTTGAAGAAGATACAGATACTACTGTATCGGAAGTGACTGAACAGGATGATTCCATAGACCAGTTGTTTAAAGAACGAAATGCATCTGATAAGACCATTCGTGTACAGGTGAATAAAACTTCTGTACAGCTTAGTGGTAAGGGTGCGTATGTATTTGTTGATATATTTGATTTTTATCCTTTTGACTTAAAGAATGTACAAGGAAAATTCCTTGTAATGACATTAAACGGAAACCCGGCAGAACATTTTAGTCCAATCACCAGTGGAGATGTGCTTGAAATCTATTGGGAAAAGTGATGGATAGACAGATAATTGTTGGGATGGGAGAGCAACATGAATTCAAAAATTATTATTAAAGAAATGAATAATTTGGTGACAATACAAAGATTCTTATATGTAATTTTTGCGTTTTATTTAGTGTTGCTGGAAATGTTGAATGTACATAACAATCTGACAGAAACAATCATCGTTTTGAGTGTGTTGGCTATGATTGCTCTTTTAGATGAGGTTTTTCTGATATTTGATTATTTTCAGAAAAATATCTTTCTAAGTTTATGGCGGTATGTACAGTACTTGATTACAATTGTTGGGTTATATAATTGTTTTGATTTCCCATATGCAACCATTGCGATTCTTTCATTTTGCTTTTTGTTTGTCATTGAGTTCATCGTTGCAGGAGATATGTTTGACAGTATTTCTTATATGTGGCGTTTAGTTGGATTGCTAATTCCAATTTTTGTATTTTCTATTGTGATGATGGGCAGTGATAAAGAGTATAAATGGTTATATATTTGTTTATCGTTTATTATTTTATTTATTGCTATTCTTCGAGTGGTATTGTTTATCAATGGCATTTTTCATGCGTATCAGGAAGATATTCATGAGAGAGATTATCGTTTAAGTACTGCTGAATCTATGAATCTTAACTTGCTGGAATATCAGGATAGAGTGAAAGTTGTTAATGAAGAATTAAATATGCAAAGTATTGAATTAAAGCATGCCAATGACCAGATTCGTATAGCCAATGCGGAAATCACTGTACAGGCCAATATTGCAAAATATATTGCTTCCACATACGATATTCCTGCCACAATCCAGTTGGTTTTAGAGACAATTGTGAAAGAGAAAAAGTTAGCATTTGGTGCGATTTATGTAAATAGTGATGTATACTTAAATCGTCATGCAACCAGTATGGTAATTTCTGATAATAGCGGAATTAAGCGAAGACTAAATCGTGATTTGCCTGGATTTTATAAACAATACAGAGCAAAATATTCTGCTGTGATTATCGATAATGAAGCGTCAGTTGAAAAATATCCGTTTATCGGTGAGGATTTGGTAAAGGCAATTATTCTTCGTCCGATGTTTTTGGAGGATAAGTTGTACGGCGTATTTATTGTTGGTAGTACATATCACGAATTTGACAATAGTAATCTTTCGTTCATTGATGCCATGATTGCACAGTTGAATACGGCAGTGAGCAATGCTAAACTGTACCGTCAGACACAGCGTATGGCACAGAAGGACGGTTTAACCGGAATTAATAATAGAACACATTTTAATACGATTTATAATGAGACACTTACACAGATTATTGAACAAAAATCATGTATTAGTGTTGCCTTATTTGATATCGATAAGTTCAAACGATTAAATGATACTTATGGTCATTTAGCGGGTGATGAAGTGATAAAAAAAGTAGCTCGTGTAACCGAAGAACACATAGAGCAATATAACGGTTTTGTTTGTCGTTATGGTGGTGAAGAGTTTGTTGCTGTGTTGCCGAATGTTCACGTGGATGATGCTACTAAGATTATTGAAGTATTACATAAAAAGATTGCCACATCAGTTGTCGAATATGGTGGCGATCGAATTGGTATGAATGTCAGTATTGGTCTAACCGCATATCCACAGATTTGCGACAATCCATATGATTTATTAAAGAGAGCCGACTGGGCGATGTACTATGCCAAAGAGCATGGTCGTGGTCAGATTAAGGTGGATGGTTCAGACGTTGTTGATGTAAATAGTTAATTTAGAATATACGGCAAAGGAGAAGCTTGTTATGGGATTTATTGATATCGTAAAAGAGCGTGCAAGATTAAACAAGAAGACGATTGTTTTGCCTGAAACTACAGACAGAAGAACGATAATTGCTGCACACAAGATTTTAAAAGAGGACATTGCCAATATTATTTTGGTTGGTGATAAGAAGAAGATTTTGGAAGTGGCTGATGGATTGGATATTACCGGCGCAATTTTTGTAGACCCATTTGACTGCGAAAAGCTGGATGAGTATGCAAAGTTACTGGCTGATTTGCGTAAAAGCAAGGGTATGACTTTTGATGAGGCAAAATCCATCTTACTAAACAATGTGTTGTATTTTGGTTGTATTATGGTAAAAGCCGGCGATGCTGATGGCATGGTAGCAGGCGCAATTAATTCCTCGGCAAATGTATTAAGAGCATCTCTTCAGGTGTTAAAGACAGCGCCTGGAACAAAGTTGGTTTCTGCATTTTTCGTCGTAGTAGTACCAGACTGTGATATGGGTGCAGATGGAACTTTCGTATTCTCTGATGCCGGTTTAAATCAAAGTCCAAATGCAGAAGAATTGGCATGTATTGCTGAGAGTTCAGCAAAATCCTTCAAGCTCTTAGTAGAAGAAGAGCCAATTGTTGCAATGCTTTCACATTCAACTAAGGGAAGTGCAAAGCACCCTGAGGTGGATAAAGTAATAGAGGCTACCAAGATTGCGAAAGAGCGCAATCCAGAATTATTAGTAGATGGTGAATTACAGTCAGATGCTGCAATTGTTCCAGAGGTTGCTGCTATGAAAGCGCCTGCTAGTAATGTTGCCGGTAAAGCAAATGTATTAGTATTCCCAGATTTGGATGCTGCTAATATTGGCTATAAGCTTGTACAAAGACTAGCAAAGGCAGATGCATATGGTCCTATCACTCAGGGAATTGCTAAACCTGTAAATGATTTATCCCGTGGCTGTTGCGCTGATGATATTGTTGGTGTAGTTGCAATTACTGCATTACAGGCACAGGCTTTAGATGAATAAATATAGAGGTGAATGTAGTATGAAGGTTTTAGTTATTAATTGCGGAAGTTCTTCTTTGAAATATCAGTTAATTGATTCCGCTACTGAGGCTGTATTGGCCAAAGGATTATGTGAAAGAATTACCATTGACGGTGTGTTAAAGCATACGCCGGCTGGAAAAGAGACTGTTGTAATTGAGTCGGCTATGCCAGATCACAAAGCAGCAGTACAAATGGTATTAGAACAGCTTTGTGACAGCACAAATGGTGTGATTGCTTCTCTTCAGGAGATTGATGCAGTTGGTCACAGAATTGTACATGGTGGAGAGAAATTTGCTGCATCTTGCATTATCGATGATGAAGTGTTGGCAGCGATTGAAGAGTGTAACGATTTAGCACCACTTCACAATCCTGCTAATTTAATTGGTATTCATGCATGTAAACATTTAATGCCGAATGTGCCAATGGTGGCTGTATTTGATACCGCATTCCATCAGACAATGCCAGAAAAAGCTTATATGTATGGCCTTCCATATAGCTATTATGAAAATTATAAGTTAAGAAAATATGGTTTCCATGGTACCAGTCATAGTTTTGTTTCAAAGAGAACTGCTGAAATTATGGGAAAAGATATTAAGGATACCAAAATTATTGTGTGTCATCTTGGTAATGGTTCCAGCATCACTGCGGTAGATGGTGGTGTTTCTGTGGATACGACTATGGGCTTAACTCCTTTAGAAGGTTTAGTTATGGGTACAAGAAGTGGAAGCATAGATCCAACTATCATTTCTTATATCGCAAAGAAAGAGAATAAGACCATTGACGAAGTCATGAATATACTGAATAAAGACTCGGGTATGCTTGGTGTATCAGGTGTTTCCAGTGACTTTAGAGATTTGCAGTCAGGTATGGAAAGTGGTAATGACAGATGTCGTATTGCCCTTGAGATGTTTAGCTACAAGGTTGCTAGTTATATTGGCTCATATGTAGCAGTTATGAATGGTGTGGATTCCATTGTATTCACTGCAGGTATCGGTGAGAACAATTGTCTTGTAAGAAGTATGGTTATGCAGTATTTAGGGTATCTTGGAGTTACCATGGATGATGAAAAGAATAAGCTTCGTGGTGAGGAAATAATGCTTTCCACAGAGGATTCTAAAGTGAAGGTATATGTTGTTCCTACAAATGAAGAGTTAGCAATTGCAAGAGAAACAGTTGCTCTCATTTAATTTTGTTCTAATATTAATTTTTTGTTGACAAGTCTTGGTTTCATATGTATAATAGTCAAGGTGTGAAAATATAGGAGATAGAATGTTAATTAATTTATCTGAGATTTTATCTGTACCGGGAAAAGTTGTTGAGACGACTTGCAATCTGGAAGCAGAGACAATTGCATTTATGGGTTCTGATTATAAGATTTTAGATGCAGAGCCGATATCCATTAAGATTAGCAATACTGGCAAGAAGTCAGTGATGGTAGTGTTGGATACGAAGTTGTCTTTGGTCGGACAGTGTAGCAGATGTCTTGCCGACGTAACAAACAGTTATACCGTTCATTTAGAACGTGATATTGATATGGAGCCGGCGGATACAGATCAGTTAGATGATTATGATGAACTAAGCTATATTAAAGACTGCAGTTTGGATGTTGATGACCTATTGTTTAATGAGTTATATTCCATGATTCCACTTTCCTTATTATGTAAGGATGATTGCTTGGGATTGTGCAAGGTCTGTGGTAACAACCGCAACATTCAACCATGTGATTGTCGGCAAACATTGCCAGATCCAAGAATGGCAGTTTTTGGTGATATCTTCAATCAACTGAAGGAGGTGTAATGTAATGTCAATTTGTCCAAAGAACAAATCATCAAAGGCTAGAAGAGATAAGAGACGTGCGAATTGGAAGATGAGCGCTCCAGCATTCTCTAGATGCAGCAAGTGTGGTGCTTTAGTAGTACCTCACAGAGTATGTAAGGCCTGCGGTTCATATAACAAGAAAGAGATTATCGCTCAGGATTAATTTCAAGAAGAGAAACCCCATATGGGGTTTCTTTTTTTGCTTTATATTAGATTGACTTCAAAGTTTGAAAATACTATAATAAGAAGGATTGAGTTTTTAGATTTGTGTACATATATATGGAGGAATAATGGAAAAGATGTTAACGATTGCATTAGATGCTATGGGTGGTGACAATGCACCTTCTGAGATTGTAAAGGGTGCTATGCTTGCTATTGCAGAGCATTCGGATATGAAGGTTATTTTAGTTGGTGATGAAACTGCGATTCAGGCAGAATTAAAGCAGTATCAGTATGCCCAGGAACAGGTTGAAGTCATTCATACAACTGAGGAAATCACTTGTCATGAATCACCGGTTGCTGCAATTCGTGCAAAAAAAGATTCTTCTATGGTTGTGGCTTTGAATCAGGTGAAGGATGGAAAAGCAGATGCTTTTATCTCAGCTGGTAGTTCAGGCGCAATTTTAGCAGGTGGTTTATTTGTTGTAGGTCGTATCAAGGGTGTAGAGCGTGCGCCTTTGGGATGCTTGTTCCCTACAGCAAAAGGCGCTTCTATGCTGGTAGATTGTGGAGCAAATGTGGATTCTAAAGCATCGCAGCTTGTACAGTATGCGAAGATGGGTTCTATCTACATGAAGCATGTAATGGGTGTTGAGAATCCAAAGGTTGGACTTGTTAATATTGGTACGGAAGAAGAAAAAGGTAATGCCCTTACAAAGGAAACCTATCCATTATTAAAGGCATGTACTGATATTAATTTTATTGGTAATGTGGAAGCTAGAGAGTTACCTGCAGGTGAGGTTGATGTTGCGGTTTGTGAGGCATTTACTGGTAATGCCATCTTAAAGACCTTTGAGGGTACAGGTAAGGTATTGATGAAGGAATTAAAGGGTGCCATGATGAAGGGAACTTTATCAAAGATTGGAGCACTTTTAATAAAGAAGAATTTAAAAGAAGCCATGAAAAAATTCGACGCTACCGAGCATGGTGGTGCACCGCTACTTGGACTTAACGGTCTTGTAGTAAAATGTCATGGTAATGCTTCTCACAAAGAGATTAAGAATGCAATGGTTCAGTGTATCTCATTTGTGGAGCAGGATATTAATGGTAAGATTAAAGCATTTTTAGAGTTAGAAAAAACGGAAAAGAATGCTTCTGAAGAATAAGAGGGAATTAATATGGTTGGCAAGAATCTGCATGAGCTTTGTGATATTATCGGATATCAGTTTCAGGATATCAGTCTTTTGAAACAGGCGATGACGCATTCATCCTTTTCAAATGAGAAAAAAGTGAATAAACCTCCTCATTATGAGCGAGTGGAATTCTTAGGCGATGCAGTGCTAGAGAACATAGTCAGTGAATATCTCTATAACGAATACCCAGACATGACAGAAGGCGAGCTGACTAAGTTGCGTGCCAGTTTGGTGTGTGAATTTACTTTATCAAAGTCTGCACAGGAGTTGAACTTAGGAGAATTTGTTTGTTTAAGCAAGGGTGAAGATTTAACCGGTGGCAGACAACGCAATTCTATACTGTGTGATTTGTTTGAGGCACTGCTTGGTGCTATCTATTTAGATGGTGGTTTTGAAGCCGCGAAGCGATATGTTTTCTCATTTTTGTTAAATGATATTGATAATAAAAAACTGTTTTATGATGCAAAAAGTCATTTGCAGGAATTGATTCAGCAGGGTGATATGGGTGAACTTGCCTATCAATTGATTGAGACAAATGGACCTGAGCACAACAGGGAATATGTCACGAATGTTACCATTGGTGGTAAAGTATTCGCAACAGGAAAAGGCACCTCAATTAAAAATGCTGAGCAAATGGCTGCTTATGAAGCCTTGCTCATTTTGAAAAACAAAAAGTAAAGTAGGTACATTATGTATTTAAAAAGTATTGAAGTATATGGATTTAAATCCTTTGCAAATAAAATATTGTTTCAATTTCACGATGGAATTACAGGTATCGTAGGTCCAAATGGTAGTGGTAAGAGTAACGTTGCGGATGCTGTTAGATGGGTACTTGGTGAACAGAGTGCAAAGCAACTCCGTGGTGCGAAGATGGAAGATGTTATTTTCTCCGGAACCGAGATGAGAAAGCCACATGGTTCTGCTTATGTTGCCATTACCTTGGATAATAGTGACCACAGTCTAAATGTAGACTACGAAGAAGTGACTGTAGCCAGACGTGTGTATCGTTCCGGAGAAAGTGAGTATTTGTTAAATGGTACTGTATGCCGCTTGAAGGATGTAAACAATCTCTTCTTTGATACCGGTATTGGTAAAGAAGGATATTCTATCATTGGTCAGGGTCAGGTTGAGAGAATTTTAAGTGGTAAACCGGATGAAAGACGTGAATTGTTTGATGAAGCTGCAGGTATTGTAAAATATAAGAAAAACAAGATTGCAACTGAAAAAGAATTAGAGAACGAACGTCAGAATTTGGAACGTGTCAGTGACATTTTAAATGAATTGGAAAAACAGGTGGGTCCATTAAAGGAACAATCTGAGACTGCAAAGAAATATCTGTCTTTCAAAGAAGAGTTAAAGCACTATGATGTAAATGTCTATTTGTTAGAAAATGATAAAACAGCAGGACTTTTACAGGAATATAGTGAAAAACTTGCAATTGTGACTGATGATACCACACGTCTTCAGAAAGAATTTGAGGAGACAAAAGAAGAGTACGAGCGTCTGGAACTAGAGTTAGAGAAGGATAATCAGGCAATTGAAGATACTCGCAATGATATTTCCGAGTTAAAGTTAAATAATCAGAGAACCGAAGGTGAAATCGGTGTGTTAGAACAGCGTATTGAAAGCGCTAAGCAGAGTGATACCCATTTATCTGCACAGATTTCACGTATTGAGAGAGAGTTAGAGAATCAAAAGAAAGAACGTGCCGGTTTTGATGAAAAGAAACAGGGTATCGATAAGCAGATGCAGGAAGCAGATGCGTCATTAAAGGAAGCAAAACAACATTGTGATGAGATTCAGCAAAAAATTACGGATATTGATGCCGGTATTGAAAAGTGCAAGTCAGATATTATTACATATATGAACGAAGGCGCTTCTTTGAAGGCAAAGACCGGACGTTATGATACGATGCTGGAGAATATTAACTTCCGTAAGACGCAGTTAAAACAGCGTTATCTGCAATTCAAGAGTGATGAGCAGGCTGATAAGGCACAGTATGATGAGTACAATGCTGAATTACAGAAGATTGAAGAGGAAGCAAATCAACTGTTGGCGTCTTTGGATGCTTGTGAAGCAAAGCTTTCTCATAATCATGATGAGAATACAAAGAATCGTGCCGAATTAACAGAAAAAGGTCAGGCTTTAAGTGCTGCCAACTCTAAGTATGAGGCATTGAGAAATATTACTGAACGCTACGATGGATATGGCAACAGTATTCGTCGTGTTATGGATCAGAAGGCAAAAGTGCCTGGTATTATTGGCGTTGTAGCTGATATTATCGAAGTAGAAAAGAAATATGAGATTGCTGTTGAAACCGCACTTGGTGGTAGTATTCAGAACATCGTTACCAACAACGAAGCAACAGCAAAGCAAATGATTGCATATTTAAAAGAGAATAAGTTTGGTAGAGCTACATTTTTACCATTGACCAATTTAAAGGAGTCATCTTATTTTAACAGACCAGATGCCTTAAAAGAAAAGGGGGCCATTGGTTTGGCTTCTACTTTAGTAAAGGTAGATGACAGATATCAACCAGTTGCAGAAAGCCTCTTAGGTAGAATTTTGGTGGTTGATAACATTGATAATGCCATTGCGATTGCGAAAAAATATAAGCACAGCTTCCGTATTGTTACAAAGGAAGGCGAATTATTAAACCAAGGCGGTTCCATGACTGGTGGTGCTTATAAGAATTCCAGCAATTTGCTTGGTCGTAAGCGTGAATTAGATGAAATCAGCGAAAGTGTGAACACATTAAAATTGGCTCTGATTGAGGCACAGAAGAAAGAAGATGCGTTAAGAGAGACCAGAGAAGAGCTGAAAAAGGAAAAAGATGATATCAACAATCGCTTACAACAGCTTTATTTAGAGAAGAATACTTTAACTGTTAATATTGAACAGGTTAGTAAGCGTTTATCTGAGGCTGCCATTTCCTTTGCTTCTGTACAAAAGGAAGACAAAGAGTTAGATAATCAGATTGAAGAGTTAAATGGCAACAAGGATCAGTTGAATGCATCTAACAAGCAACAACAGGAGGCAATTGCTACCTGTGAGGCTCAGATTAAAACTTACGAGAGTAAGTTGCTTGATGAAAAGAAGCGTTTACAGGAGGCAAATGAAAAGGCATCTGAATGTATGATTACCTATAACGGTATGAAGCAGCAGGAAGAATTCATTGCTGAAAACGTAAGACGTATCTTAGCAGAAGAAGAAAAGTTAAAGGCTGAGTTAGATGGCTATATGCAAAGTATTTCCGGCTATTCAGAGACCATCCAAGCTTTGACTAAGGAAATTGCAGATAAGCGCGTACAGTTAGTTACCAATAAGAAGTCAATTGAAGAAAAGGAATTGCTGTTAACAAAGCAAAATGAAAGAAAAGCAGAGATAACAGCTTCTCATAAGGATTTCTTTAATAAGCGTGAATCCTTAAATGAACAGATTTCCGGCTTAGAAAAGGATGCTTTCCGTCTGAATAATCAGATTGAGAAGGTAAATGAAAAACTGGATTTACTGAATCAGTATATGTGGGAAGAATATGAACTCACTTTGCAGGCTGTTAAGAGTATGAAGGATGAAAATCTTAACGACTTAGATGCATTGAAGAAAGAAGTATCCATCGTTAAGGGCAAGATTAAAGCGCTTGGTGATGTCAATGTAAATGCGATTGAGGATTACAAGTCTGTTTCAGAGCGTTACGAGTTCTTGAAGGTTCAGCATGATGATATTGTGACTGCTGAGAATAACCTGCTCGGTATTATCGCTGAATTGGATGCTGCCATGAAGAAGCAGTTTGCTGAGAAGTTCCAAGAAATTCAAGTGATGTTTGATAAGGTATTTAAAGAACTCTTTGGTGGTGGTAAGGCTAGCTTAGAGTTAGTGGATGAGGAAGACCTGTTAGAGACTGGTATCCGAATCATAGCACAGCCACCTGGAAAGAAACTACAGAATATGATGCAGTTGTCCGGTGGTGAGAAGTCTTTAACTGCCATTGCGTTATTGTTCGCAATTCAGAGTTTAAAGCCATCCCCATTCTGTCTCTTAGACGAGATTGAGGCGGCGCTGGATGATTCTAACGTAAAACGTTTTGCAAATTATCTGAACAAATTAACCTCTGATACCCAGTTTATTGTTATTACACATAGAAAGGGTACTATGGAGGCTGCAGATGTATTGTATGGTATTACCATGCAGGAAAAGGGTGTTTCTACACTCGTTTCTGTAAATCTTGTAGAAAATGAATTAGATGACTAAAGGAGAGATGTTTATGTCAGAAAAGAAGGGCTTTTTCTCCCGATTAAAAGAAGGACTTACAAAGACAAGAAATCAATTCAATGAACAGTTAAATCATCTTTTCAGTGGTTTTTCCCAGATTGATGATGACTTTTATGATGAATTGGAAGAAACCTTGATCATGGCTGATTTAGGTCTGGATACAACTGAGACCATTATTGATGATTTGAAAAAACGTGTGAAGGAACTGAAGATTAAAGAGCCGGAAGCATGTAAGGAACTGATTATGAACATTATCCGCGGTCAGATGTCAGTGGATGATTCAGCGTATGATTTTGAAAATCAAAAAACTGTTATGCTTGTAATTGGTGTCAATGGTGTAGGAAAGACGACTTCTATTGGTAAGTTGGCACACCAGTACAAGGAAAGAGATAAAAAGGTTTTATTAGCAGCTGCTGATACCTTCCGTGCCGCAGCCATTGACCAGTTAAAGACCTGGGCAACAAGAGCACAGGTTGATATTATTGCACAGGCTGAGGGTGGTGATCCGTCCGCTGTTGTATTTGATGCTGTTAGTGCGGCAAAGGCAAGAAATACGGATATTTTAATCTGTGATACGGCAGGAAGATTGCATAACAAGAAAAATCTTATGGATGAGCTTGCAAAAATGAAACGTATCATCGAAAAGGAATATCCAGAGGCACATTTGGAGACTTTAATTGTATTAGATGGTTCTACCGGTCAGAACGCGTTAGAGCAGGCAAGACAGTTTAGTACAGTGACAAAAATAGATGGTATTATTCTTACAAAACTGGATGGAACTGCAAAGGGTGGTATCGCGATTGCGATTCAGTCAGAGCTTAATGTTCCGGTCAAGTTTATCGGTATTGGAGAAAAAATTGATGATTTACAGAGATTTGATCCGGTAAATTATGTAGACGCATTGTTTGCAGACATGGATATCCGTTCAGATTTAGAAATTCTCATTGATGCTGAGGAAGAATAAGATTAAAGGAGATGGCATAAATGCTAACATTAGACAAATTTGAAGAAGCATATAACACCGTCCAAAAGGTAGTTTTACAGACCAATTTGGTATCCAGTGAGTTTTTCAGTGACCAATGCGGCAATAAAGTTTATTTTAAACCTGAGAATATGCAGCTGACTGGTGCTTATAAGATTCGTGGTGCATATTACAAGATTAGCACTTTGACTGACGAAGAGCGTTCCAAAGGCTTAATTACAGCATCTGCGGGCAATCATGCTCAGGGTGTTGCTTATGCTGCTAAGGCATATGGAGTAAAGGCAACGATCGTAATGCCAACAACAACACCATTGATTAAAGTAAATAGAACAAAGAGTTATGGCGCAGATGTGGTTTTATACGGTGATGTATACGATGAGTCTTGCCAATATGCTTTGGAGTTAGCAGAGGATAAGGGCTATACCTTTATCCATCCATTTGATGATTTGGATGTGGCAACCGGTCAGGGTTCCATCGCAATGGAAATCATCAAGGAATTACCAACTGTTGACTATATTTTGGTTCCAATTGGTGGTGGTGGACTTGTAACTGGTGTATCCACTTTCGCAAAATTATTGAATCCTAATATCAAAGTGATTGGTGTGGAGCCGGCTGGTGCAAATTGTATGCAGACTTCCCTTAAAAATGGTTCTGTCACAACGTTACCAGTTGTTGATACTATTGCTGATGGTACTGCAGTCAAAACACCAGGTTCTAAAATCTTCCCATATATTCAAAAAAATGTGGACCAGATTATTACTGTGGAAGATAGTGAGTTAATTATTGCATTTTTAGATATGCTGGAAAATCATAAAATGCTGGTTGAAAATTCCGGTTTGCTTACAGTTGCAGCGTTAAAGCATCTTGATTTTACCGGTAAAAAGGTAGTTAGTATTCTTTCCGGTGGTAACATGGATGTGATTACCTTTGCTTCTGTTGTACAGCACGGTCTGATTGCAAGAAGCCGCATCTTTACCGTTTCCGTATTATTGCCGGATAAGCCGGGTGAGTTAATGAATGTGTCAAAGTTAATCGCTGAGATGCAGGGTAATATCATTAAATTAGAGCACAATCAGTTTGTCAGCTTGAATCGTAATTCTGCGGTAGAGCTTGTTATTACCATGGAGGCCTTTGGACCTGAACACAAGCAACAAATTATCAGTGCATTAGGAGAAAAGGGGTATACCCCGGTAGAAAAGAATCCAAAGAGTATATATTAGATTGGAGTATCTATGACATTTGAAATTAAGGTCAGAGATCAATTGCATAGAGAGAAATCTATCACAGCAAAACAGGGGACAACCCTGTTTTCTGCGTTCATGGAGGCTAATATTTTGCTTCCCGGTAATTGTGGTGGAAATGGAACTTGTCAAGCGTGTACTGTATTTGATTGCGAGAAGGAACGCTATATAAAATGCTGCAAGACTGTAATTGAGACAGATATGTGCATACAGCTTCCGTTTGCCTTTCAAAACCAAAAAGCGCCTGCAGTCCATCAATCAGATCTTGATTTTGTAGATAGACAATTGGGATTTGCTGTTGATTTAGGAACCACATCTATCGGATTGGAACTATATGATATATCTAGTAAAGCTTTGTTGGTTTCCCACTGCATATTAAATCCGCAGGTATGTTATGGTGCGGACGTGATTTCCCGTATACAATATGCAAAAAGTGACGAATCATTAAAAGAATTAAAAGCCTTAACTTGGAACTGTTTATTTTCTGCCATGATGGATATGTTAAATGCTTTGGAGCCTGCAAGCGAACCATCTATTGCGAGAATTGCCATTGCCGGTAACACGACAATGTTGTATTTGTTAATGGGATATGAAGTCTGTGGTTTGGGTGCATATCCATTTAATGCCGAACATTTAGATACTGTGACAGTAAAGTTAAATAGAGTAGTGGCATGTAATGCTACATTTTCTGATTGCATGCTTTATGCCTATCCTGGAATTAGTGCATTTGTCGGAAGCGATATCATATCAGGAGCTTGTGCTTACCAATTAGGACAAAAGAAAAACTATGATTTCTTGATTGATTTTGGCACAAATGGGGAATTATATCTATTAAATGACGAGAATGGCTTTTGTGGGGCTACCTCCTGTGGACCAGCATTTGATGCTTATATATCCAGCGGCAATTACGGTACAGACATATTATCAAGGATTGACTTGTTAAAAGTCCGAGGCATATTAAGTGCAGATGGGCTTTTATCTGAACGGTATCAAAAGAATGGGTATTGTTTTCCAGATGGTGTTACCATTCGTATGAGGGATATTCGAGCATTACAACAGGCAAAGGCTGCAATACGCACCGGAATTGACTTATTGCTAGAAAAAGCTGGGATATCATTTCAGGATTGCAATGTATATTTGGCTGGTAATTTTGGGTTTCATTTGGAACTTGATGGTGCATTTCGTTTAGGCCTGTTACCAGAGATACCAAAAGAGCAAATTCACATTGTTGGCAATAGTGCGTTAAAGGGTGCATCCTTGTTGCTATTTGAACCGGAATTACTGCAAAAAACTGCCAATTCTCTTGTTTGTCGTTCTACATATTATGATTTTGCAAATGTACCTGATTTTCAAAATCATTTTATAAAAGCTTTGTCTTTTGAATCATAACAAAAAGAGAGAATAATCATGGATACTTACCAATATCTGGAACTTATACAAAATCTGATAAAAGGAAAAGGGTTTATTCCTAAAATTGCATATCAAAAAGAACCCTTTCAAGAATCTCATACAGACAATCCGCTTCCACGAAAGAACTGTTTATTTCATATTTGTAAATACAGGTCTTTGTGGGAGCTTTTTTATCATTTACAGAACATAGAAGGTGGTAATCTTCACAGCCTGATGGTGGTGGAAAAGGGAAATGTTATATTTGAACGTTTTGTTTCGCCGTATAAAAAGACATACCGACACGCCTCTTATTCCTTGTGTAAATCCATTGTTTCTATGGGGATAGGGTTAGCTTATGATGATGGTTTGATACAACTAGATTCAAAGGTTAGTGATATTGTTGACTTGCCCAAATTCACTCATAAAAGCCTAAAAGGATTAACAATCAGGCATTTGCTAACTATGCAGGCGGGGGTGGAATTTCATGAGTTTTCTCAGGCATATAGTGACAACTATTTTCGTGACTATTTTAAAAGTCGTCAACGATTTCAACCGGGAGAAGACTTTTACTATAACAGTATGAATTCTTATATTTTGTGCGCTGTTTTAGTGGAACTATATCAGATGCCTGTTTTGCAGTTATTAAATCAGCGTATTTTTTCAAAACTGGATATCTATGACATCACATGGGATGTCTGTCCTCTTGGTATTGAAAAGGGTGGATTTGGTATGAAGCTTTCCTTAGAAGATATGGCAAAGTTGGGATTACTATGGCTACAAAAAGGGGCGTTGCTCGATAAAAAAACTGGTGAATGGATGCAGATAGTATCAAAGGAGTATGTTGATTTAGCTACTCAAATTCATGTAAAACGAATGCCAGTAGGATATGACTATGGCTTGCATATGTGGGTACTAGATGACGCCATTTTATTTAATGGCATGCTCGGTCAAAATATATTCATTTATCCTAAAAAAGAACTTGTAATTGTCACACAAGGGGGGATGGAATGCTTTGTGCCTACAAGAAAGCTGGTGCAGTATGTAGATAATTATGCAAATCACGTCAACGAATTACCGATAAAAATATTATGCAAACGAATGATAGAGATGAACAAGAAAACTCATTCCAATCAATATAAAAAGTTGAATGCAGTTATGGACAGGGTGGTGGAAAAAAAGTATCTATTGAAGGAACATATCCTTGGGGTAATACCATTTGCCATGCAGTTGGTGTATCAGATTCAACAAAAGAATTTGACGGGGATTTCTTTTGATAGCATCTTAGAGGAAGGTGTTCCAATTCATTTTTATACTGAGGATACATGCATAACCATCGTATTTGGACTAAAAGAAGCGAAAGAACAGTTTGTAACCGTTGATAATCAACAATATCCTGTGGCGGCGCAGGTTTTATATGCACAGAATGAAGATTATGTGGATGTACTAAAATTGAAAATTAGTTATTTGGAGGAAGCAAATACGAGAATATACAGTGTTTATCTGCATGAAGACCGCATTCTAGTAAAGGCAGACGAGCTCCCTGGTTTACCGTATTTGTATCAGACTGTGTTTGTGGATAAGAAATTGATACCTGTAAATATACTGGAGCGATGTCATGACAACAAGTATTTTGCAAATTGGTTGCAGAATTTTTTAAAACCTTCCACTTATGGCTTTGAGATTTCGTAAATCTGTGGTATAATACCTTAGTTTGGTGAGTTTTTACCTAAATGTGAGCTTACGGAGGATGACATGGAACTACTCAGCATAGCCAGTGGCAGTAGTGGGAATTGCATATTGGTTGGCAGTGATAACACAAAGCTATTGGTGGATGCCGGAATCAGTGCAAAGAGAATTCGGGAAGGGTTAGAGTCGGTTGATTTGACCTGTGAGGACATTTCTGGAATTGTCATTACCCATGAACACAGTGACCATGCAAGGAGTCTTGGCATTCTTGCCAGGAAGTATAACATTCCTATGTATGCAACCTTCCGTACTATACAGGCTTTGAAAGCAGACAAGTCTCTTGGTAATTATGATGTGAACTTGTATCAAAGCATTGAGCCGGATAAGGCATTTGCCATCGGAGATATCAATGTGGAAGCAAATCGCACCTGGCATGACGCAGCGGACCCGGTGTGTTACTGCTTTACAAATGGGACACAGAAGATTAGCATTGCCACGGACTTAGGGGATTATAACGATTATCTCGTGGATAAATTAAAGGATTCCGATGCATTGCTGATAGAAGCCAATCACGATGTCCGTATGTTAGAAGTTGGACCATATCCATACCCCTTAAAACAACGTATTTTAAGTGATCATGGTCATTTATCCAATGAACGAAGTGGTGAGTTTATTTTGACTTTGCTCCATGAGCATGTAAAAGGTATTATCCTTGGACATTTGAGTAAGGAAAATAATCATCCGGATTTGGCATATGAGACGGTCAAGCTTGCATTGATGAACAATGAATATACAAAGGATGTGCGGGATTTTAATCTTTCAGTGGCAAGTCGAGACTTTCCATCATCGCATATCGTAATATAAAAAGGAGGATACATATATGAAAAAGACAATCATTACAGTAGTAGGCACAGATAAGGTAGGTATTATTGCTACAGTATGTAATTATCTTGCAGATAACCAGATCAATATTCTTGATATTTCGCAGACAATCGTACAGGGTTATTTCAACATGATGATGATTGTAAATTGTGAGGAGTCTCCAAAGGATTTGGCAACACTTGCAAAAGAACTTGGCCAGGTAGGCGAGGACATTGGCGTATTAATCCGTCTTCAGCATGAGGATATCTTTAATAAGATGCACAGAATTTAATGATGTTGGAGGTTTGAGGACATGATTAATATAAATGAAGTTATTGAAACCAATAAAATGATTGATCAGATGAACCTAGACGTTCGTACTATCACCATGGGAATTTCCCTTTTAGATTGTGTTGGTGCTGATGTGAAGTCCACCTGTGATAACATTTATAATAAGATTACAGAATCTGCCAAAGACTTAGTGAAGGTTGGTAATGATATCGGCTTAGAATACGGCGTTCCTGTTGTAAACAAGCGTATATCTGTTACTCCAATTGCTTTGGTGGGTGGTTCTGTTTGTAAAACAAGTGATGATTTTGTGGAACTTGCAAAGGCATTGGATAAAGCTGCAGTGACCTGCGGTGTTAACTTTATCGGTGGTTACAGTGCTTTGGTGTCTAAGGGAATGACAAAGGCAGATGAGCTTTTAATTCGTTCGATTCCAAAGGCTCTGGCTGAGACTACATATGTTTGTAGTTCTGTTAATGTTGGTTCTACAAAGACTGGTATTGATATGGACGCAGTTCGACTAATCGGTGAGATTATTCTGGAAACTGCTGAGTTAACAAAGGAAAATGACTGTATCGGTTGTGCAAAGTTCGTAGTGTTCTGTAATGCTCCGGATGACAACCCATTTATGGCAGGTGCCTTCCACGGCGTGACAGAGGCTGACAGAATTATCAACGTCGGTGTCAGCGGTCCTGGTGTTGTAAAGGCTGCCTTAGAGCAGGTTCGTGGCGAAAGCTTCGAGGTGCTTTGTGAGACCATTAAGAAGACTGCATTTAAGATTACAAGAGTTGGTCAGTTGGTTGCACAGGAAGCATCTAAGAGACTGGGTGTTCCATTTGGAATCATTGATTTATCCCTTGCTCCAACACCTGCTATTGGTGATAGTGTTGGTGAGATTTTAGAGGAGATTGGTTTAGAGTATGCCGGTGCTCCTGGTACCACAGCGGCGCTTGCATTGTTAAATGACCAGGTGAAAAAGGGTGGTGTCATGGCATCCTCATATGTTGGTGGTTTGAGTGGTGCATTTATTCCTGTCAGTGAAGACCAGAGAATGATTGACGCGGTAACAGCAGGTGCTTTAACATTAGAGAAGTTAGAGGCTATGACTTGCGTATGCTCCGTTGGTCTTGATATGATTGCCATTCCTGGTGATACAAAGGCAACTACCATTTCAGGTATTATTGCTGACGAGATGGCGATTGGTATGATTAACCAGAAGACCACAGCAGTTCGTTTGATTCCTGTAATTGGCAAGGGTGTTGGCGAAACGGTTGAATTCGGTGGATTGCTTGGTTATGCACCAATTATGGAAGTGAACAAATATAGCTGTGATGCATTTATCGGCCGTGCTGGAAGAATTCCTGCACCAATTCACAGTTTCAAGAACTAGAGGATAGAGAGGTAAGAAACATGAGTAATGTATATGACGTACTGAAAGAGCGTGGTTTCATTGCACAGACCACACATGATGAACAGTTAAGAGATTTGTTGGGAAGAGAAAAGGTTAAGTTCTACATTGGTTTTGATGCCACTGCAGACAGCTTAACAGCTGGTCACTTCCTTACCATTATGGCTATGATGCATATGCAGCAGCATGGCCACACACCAATCGCCTTAATCGGTGGTGGTACAACTATGATCGGTGACCCATCCGGAAAGTCAGACATGCGTTCTATGATGACAAGAGAGACTATCGATTATAATGCAAATCGTTTCAAAGAGCAGTTGTCTCATTTCATCGATTTCGATAATGAAAAGGCAATTATGGAAAATAACGCTGACTGGTTATTAGACTTGAATTATGTTGATTTCTTGCGTGAAATCGGTGTTCATTTCTCAGTAAACCGTATGTTAACAGCAGAGTGTTACAAGCAGCGTATGGAAAATGGTTTAACCTTCTTCGAGTTCAACTATATGCTGATGCAGGCATATGACTTCTATTACTTAAATAAGAAGTACGGCTGTAAGGTTGAGATGGGTGGAGATGACCAGTGGTCAAATATCTTAGCCGGTGCTGATTTAATCCGTAGAAAAGAAGTTGCTGCAAGAGAAGATAAGACACCACTTGCAAAGGATCCTGCATTTGGTCTTACATTTACATTACTTACCACATCAGATGGCAAGAAGATGGGTAAGACAATGAAGGGTGCTGTTTGGTTGGATCCAAAGAAGACAACTCCTTATGAGTTCTACCAGTACTGGAGAAATATCGAGGATGCAAACGTTGAGAAATGTCTTGGTTTATTAACCTTCCTTCCGATGGATGAGGTTAGACGTTTAGGTGCCTTGGAAGGCGCTGAAATTAACAAGGCAAAGGAAGTACTTGCATACGAGGTTACTAAGATTGTTCACGGTGAGGAAGAAGCAAATAAGGCACAGGAAGCTGCAAGAGCAGTCTTTGCAGGTGGCGGTATCAGTGCAGATATGCCTTCCCTTGATTACACAAAGGCTCAGCTTGCTGAGGGCGTTGACCTTCTCACTGTTTTAGTAGATGCTAAGCTTTGCCAGACTCGTTCTGAGGCAAGAAGAAATGTAACCCAGGGTGGTGTTAGCGTAAATGATGAGAAGATTACAGACCCAATGTACAAATTCAGCGATGCTTCCTTAAATGATGACGGTGTTGCTATTGTGAAGAAGGGTAAGAAGAATTTCTTAAAGGTATCCTTCTCATAAGCATAAAGGATGTCAGACATCCATATACTTGAATAAATAAGTAAAACAGGTGTGTTATGTCCGAAGAAGAACGAATTGCTCTTATACAAAAGATGCGGGAACGTTCAATCGAACAGGAAAATGCACTATATCAAAAAGCAGGCGGTGAAAGCTTTGCGGTACCGAAAGATACACTGCAAAAGTCTCACCACCTGCTTTTTATAATGATATTTATGGTGTTTGTCTTTTTTGTGATGGATTATGTGGATACCCAAAATGACTATGTACAGGTCATAAGCGATGCGGTAACCACAAATGAAACCGTGAAAAACACCTTTGACAAAATATATCACAGTCGCTTTATAGATTATCTTGTAGAGCTATTTGAGTAAAGGAATCAATATGAGAAAATTAGCATTATCAGATGAAATTTTGATGACAATTGAAAAACCTGCCCGTTATATCGGTGGCGAAATCAATCATGTATCAAAAAACAAAGAGGAAATCGATATCCGTTTTTGCATGTGCTTTCCTGATGTTTATGAGATTGGTATGAGCCATTTGGGCATTCAGATATTATATGACATGTTCAATCGCCGTGAAGATACCTGGTGCGAGCGCGTGTATTCTCCATGGCCGGATTTGGATAAAATCATGCGGGATAAGAACATTCCGTTATTTGCTTTGGAATCTCAGGACCCTGTGAAAGACTTTGATTTCATGGGAATTACACTGCAATATGAAATGTGCTATACAAACATTTTACAGGTAATTGAGTTGAGTCAGATTCCAATTTGGGCAAAGGATAGAACCAACGAGGACCCGATTATTATTGTTGGTGGTCCGTGTGCGTATAATCCAGAGCCGATTGCTGAGTTTGTGGATATTGTATATATGGGAGAGGGCGAGGTGTCCTACGACCAGTTACTGGACCTTTATAAAGAACACAAGAAGAATGGTTATGACAGAGATGCATTCCTACATGAAGCCGGTAAAATTCCTGGTCTTTATGTACCTGCATTTTATGAGACAACCTATCACGAGGACAATACCATAGCGTCCTTCAAGCCTATCTATGAGGATTTGCCGACAATCATTGAGAAGCAGGTTGTTATGGATATGACAAAAGCGCCATATCCGGAGCATCCGTTAGTTCCATTCATGAAAACCACACAGGATAGAGCAGTGCTGGAAATCATGCGTGGTTGTATTAGAGGCTGTCGATTCTGTCAGGCTGGTATGATATACAGACCAACCAGAGAACGTGATTTAGAGGATTTGAAGCATTATGCAAAGGAAATGATTGATAGTACCGGTTATGAAGAGATTTCTTTGAGTTCATTGAGCTCCAGTGATTTTACAAAATTGCCTGAATTAACGGACTTCTTAATCGAAGAAATGGGAAATCGTAAGGTGAACATTTCATTGCCTTCCCTTCGTATTGATGCATTTTCATTGGATGTAATGAGCAAGGTTCAGGATATCAAAAAATCGAGCCTGACCTTTGCACCGGAAGCTGGAACACAAAAACAGCGTGATGTTATCAATAAGGGATTAACAGAGGAAATTATCCTAAAGGGTGCCAGAGAGGCTTTTGTTGGTGGTTGGAATAAAGTGAAGCTTTACTTTATGTTAGGACAACCTTTTGAGACCTATGAAGACATCGAGGGTATTGCTAAACTTTCTCAGCGCATTTCTGAGGAATACTATGATAATGTTCCAAAGGAGAAGCGAAATGGCCCTGTAGCCATCAATGCAAGTGCTTCCTTCTTTGTTCCAAAGCCATTTACCCCATTCCAGTGGGCGCCAATGGATACCATGGAAAGTTTCTTAGAGAAAGCACATTTTTGTAAGGACAAGTTTAGAGAACAGCTAAACCAGAAGCGTTTGCGTTTTCAGTATCATCCGGCTGATGTGTCTTTACTAGAAGGCGTGTTGGCACGTGGCGACAGACGATTGGCACCTGTTATCTATGAAGTATATAAAAATGGTGGCATTTATGACGCTTGGTCTGAGTATTATGACCATCAGCGTTGGTTAGATGCCTTTGAAAAGTGTGGCATTGATATGGATTTTTATCTTACCAGAGAACGTTCTGAGGATGAGATATTCCCATGGGATTTCATCGATATCGGTGTCAGCAAGCGTTACCTGTTAAAAGAATGGGAAAATGCAAAAAATGGCGTTGTCACACCAAATTGCCGTATGCAGTGTCAAGGCTGTGGCGTAGCAAAATGGGGAGGAGGTGTCTGTTTTGAAGCTAAGAATTAAATATGCAAAAACAGGATATTTAAAATTCATCGGACATCTGGATGTGATGCGTTATTTTCAGAAGGCAATTAGACGAGCCAAATTAGATGTTGCCTATTCACAGGGCTTCAATCCACATCAGCTTATCACCTTTGCAGCCCCTTTAGGACTTGGTGTCACAAGTGAGGGCGAGTATTTTGATGGCGAATTCCATTCAGTTACCACCACGAAGGATATGATGGACCGCTTAAATGCGGTTATGGCAGAAGGTATGGAAGTCTTAGATATCCGTTTACTGGATGAAAAGGCAAAAACCGCCATGGCTGTAGTTGAGGCATCCGATTATTTGGTTTCTGTTCGTGATGGGTATTATGAGGATTCTCTGGAACGCATTTTCAGTGAATTTGATGCATTTTTAGCACAGGACACCATCGAAATCCTGAAAAAAACAAAGAAAAGCGAAAGCGTTACTGATATTAAGCCGATGATTTTAAAGGCAGAGGTTAGAGAGCAGCAGTTTTATTTGTATCTTGCCACAGGAAGTGCTGCAAACTTAAAACCTGAATTGGTTATGGAGGCATATATGCAGTATCTGGGCATCCCTGCCGAACAGTTTGGATTTACTGTTCATAGAATAGAGACCTATCTAAGAAATGAAGCAGGTAACTTAGTACCACTTACCGAAGCAGGCACTGTTATAGAATAGATGTAATAGGAGCAGTTATGGAAACAAAGATTCTCTTAACGCAATATCAAGATAAACCAGTTATGCTTGTCTATGAGGCTGATAAACTTGTGGACATTGTATTTCGTGATGCCTGTAGCACGGTTGGAAATATTTATGTAGGTAAGGTGAAAAACATTGTGCCAAATATCAATGCTGCCTTTGTAGAATTAGAGGATGGCTTGCTTACGTATTATTCTATGGCCGATGAGAAACCAATCTTTCTCAATAATAAGAAAAATGACAAGCTTACCATCGGAGACGACATTTTGGTACAGATTGTCAAAGACGGCATTAAAACCAAAGCGCCTCAGGTTTCATCAAAACTTACTTTAACAGGAAAATACCTGGTATTAACCCTAGAAGCAGGGCAATTTGGCATTTCCAATAAAATCAAAGACAGTGAACAGAAAAAATCACTTAAGGGTATGATCAAAAAGAATATTTCCCCTTCCTATGGTGCGATTATCAGAACCAATGCCACGGAAGCGGGTGAGGACGATATCATAAGAGAATTAACATCTTTGGAAGAAAGTATGACAAGCATTCTGAAATACGCGAAATATCGCACCACAGGGTATTGTCTATATCAAATGGAAGCTGGTTTTAGTAAGGAAATTCTTGGATATTGCAATTCATCCCTGGCAAGCATTATCACAGATGATGAAGTGACCTATCATAGTCTGAGAGATTATTTTTCTATGTATGATCCAGCTATCATGGATAAACTTACCTTATACCAGGATGATAGTTATTCTCTGTCTGCCATGTATAATATTCATCGGGATTTGGAACGGGCTACCAACAAGCGTGTATGGCTAAAATCCGGTGCCTATCTGGTTATCGAACAGACGGAGGCTATGGTTGTCATCGATGTAAATACCGGAAAATCTATCGGCAAACAGGATAAGGACAAGCATTTTCTGGATATAAATTTGGAAGCCGCCAAGGAGTGTGCAAAGCAGATTCGACTGCGTAACCTTTCCGGCATTATCATCATTGATTTTATCAACATGGATAGTGTGGAGCATAAGAACATGTTAATTCAGTCACTGAAGGAACATCTTGCAAAAGACCGCATTAAGACCAATTATGTGGATACCACAGCCCTGGGACTTGTGGAGATTACTAGGAAGAAAGAACGGAAATCGGTGAAGGAAGTATTGGAAGGGTAGAAGAACCAATTAAACTAGTTCAAAAAAGGAAAGCAAATACGCTTTCCTTTTTTTGCTCAAACAATGTGTGTCTGTTTAAAAACTACTCAAAATACACTAACACATTCACTAATATGTAATCAGATAATACTCCATCCGGAACATGATGTTACTAAATGAATATCTTGATATAAAATGATAAAAAACTATTGACATCTAATGATTTGTGCATTAAAATTAATTTAACATATTTTTGAATGAGAGGTTTTCATTTGGGACAGAAGGATAAAGCATCCAAGTTTTTAGAAGCATATAACGATGTATTTGCAGACATTTTTAATGTGCTTGTATTTGATGATAATTACATAGATGTAACTGGTTTAAGTAGTGAAGATTCTGAGACGCAGACATTTGGTTATGATGGTAATTTACATTCTAATTTTCGAGATTGCATTAAGCGATATCACAACTCTAATTTCATATGTGTTTCATTAGGTATTGAGAATCAAACTACAGTTGATAACACGATGCCTGTGCGGATGATGGGTTATGATTATAACACATATATGAGACAGTTGCAGAATGAGAATTTTATTTCACCTGTATTGTCGTTGGTGCTGTATTTTGGCGAGAATGAATGGGAGACACCGTTATCATTAACAGATATGATGACCGGAGTTGATGATGTGGTTCTATCCAAGGTGAATGATTATCCAA